>JANNBB010000009.1:0-65319 GCA_031385005.1 Bacteroidota bacterium | reverse complement strand
TCAATGACGCCATCGTTATTTCCGGCGGCTGTGATGTGATAGCCGCCATCGTAGACAACCGGCTCCAATGTTACCTGAAGTGCATTGGGTTGATACAAAGTAATAGTAGCCGACTCTGTTTGAGCATTGACATCTGTTACTACTACCGTATAAACACCGGTATCTAAATTTTGCTGGTTCTGATTGAATGAGCCGTTGCTCCAGTTAAAAAGGTATGGTCCTGTTCCGCCAACTACTACCAGATCAATCCTACCATCCGTTGCACCGTGACATGAGATGTTTTGTCCGCCTTGATAGAATTTTGCAATGGGTGTGATTTGAATTTGTGCTGAAGTTGTTTTAACTAAAAAACTAAGAAAAAAAAGTAATACTAAAAAAGTTCGGGAGTTCGGGAGTTCGGGAGTTCGGGAGTTCGGGAGTTCGGGAGTTCGGGAGTTTCATAATTAAAAAATTTATTACAAAGCAAAAGAAAAAAAATAGTCAAAGTCAAATTAAGTTATGAACAGGTGATTATTTTCTTAAATTCATTGAAACAGTGCTGTTGAATTAAAGTAAGTAAAATAATAAAAAGTGTAATTGTATTTTTATTCGTGATTCATCTAAAATAAATTCCCTTAATAATGTGTAAGACGCGCGCTTAGTAAAACTTCTAGCGTAGACAGTGATGGGCTCCATATTCATGACTTCTTTGAAAATCGGGTGATTTTTATTAAACACAGATCTTATGTGTTTTCTTTGCTACTTCCGTACTAAGTTTTTTAAACCATGGAGGGCATGGAGTTTCACGGAGAATTCCATTTCGACTCCGTGAAACTCCATGCCCTCCGTGCCTCCATGGTAATTTTTAAAAAGCCAAGCGTTACAGAGGATGCAAATTTTATCGGAAAATCCTAGAAGCGTGAAACTACATGTTCTCCATATCCATGGTAAATTTTTAATAAAACAACTGGTTTTTCAACTCACAAACCCTCTGTGCGAGATTTGCTCATCCATATTAAATAAAAAAACAGCCACTTCGATAAATATTTATCCGCTGTATTTGTGCTGAGGATATAAATCCAACGCACAAATACAACGTACGGATGTCTGAAGCAAGTCAGTGTTTTATAGGTGGGTAATGAGCAAGTACGTCACAGTTGTGGGAGCAAAACATTTTATCTTGATTCTGTTCTCAAATGATAATAACTTTAGAAATATGTTCCAACGGCAAATTCAAATTGATTAATAAAGATTTCTTTAAATGCACTGATGTTGTTTTGCTCATAAAATACCAACATGGCTTTCTTATAATCAATAGAATCAACTGTCCTGAAAGAAATCGGACAGAAATTATAATTCATCAGTATTGCATTGCTGATAATTCTTGCCGTTCTTTTATTCCCATCAGCAAATGGCTGGATGTAAGAAATCAAGACTAAAACTAACAATGCCTTTTCAAAAACATTTTCTTTTCCATTTACCACTATACACATATCCTCCAATGCCTCTTTAATCTGAAACTCATTATCTAAAGGTTTATAGTTGGTTCCCGTAATACCAACTATACTGTTCCTGATGTTGCGTGAAATGTCAAGATCTTTAATGAGGATACTATGTATATTTTCAATTGTTGTAACTGTTACTATTTTTACGTACGAAGGATGGGCTATTAAGAAATCCAATGCCGCTTTATGATTTAGTAACATGACTGCTTCATCCTTCGTCTTTCCGGCAGCGGTTTCCTTTTCTTTAAGCAGTCGTTCTGTTTCCAATAAAGAATAAGTATTGCCTTCAATCTGCGACGATTTCCAGCTTAAGTCGATGGCTAAACGTTCAAGTTCTTTATTGTACTCTGTTGCTGATAATTTCGAAATATTTTTTTTGTATTGAATTTGCAAATTTGTCAGGAGTCCTAATTCTTCTTTTGAGAAAATAGAAACGCCGCTTAATGTTTCTCTGATCAGAGAAAGATTAAAAGTTCTTCTTACAATTCTTTCATCAATTTCTTTCCGGAAATATTGCTCAACATCAATCGGATGTAGTAGTTTATACGCCTGACTGATTTCGTACTTAGTCCCTTTACCCTTACCGGTTATTGTGATCAGGTTTTCTGCAAGTAGCTTTTGCAGAATCCTTTTAACGGTTGCATACCCAATTTTCTCACTAAGTCCATCATGAATTTCCTTCGATGAACAAAAAGGGTTCGATTCGACAAACTCAAGTATCAAATTGCTTCTATTTTTGCTTGATTTAGACATTTAAATAATTTGTAGCTCATAAATATAAAACTTTTGGATCAAATATCAAACAAAATGAGCCCTATTATGTAATATTTTGAGCCATATTAATTATTATAAAGCTCTTTATTAATCAATTTGTGGCTCATTTTTATAAAAATTTGATCCAAATAAGAAACTATAATGAGCCATAAATCAATTTTTACAGGAATCAAAACCGTTCAAAGAAGTTCAAAATAACCTAATCATTATCTCTTGCCGGGCGAATTTCCCGGAAAAATATTATCTATTAAAATAAATAAACGATTGTTTTACACTGATTACATTACCATAGAACATCTGAAAAAGTTCAATGGTTACCAAAAGACGCTGAGCGCTTAACGGCGGAATAAAATCCACTGCATAAAAACAACAGACGGATGTCTGAATCAAGTCAGTGTTTTATAGGTGGGTGATGAAAAAGTACGTCACAGTTGGAAAAAAGCATTTTTAGGAAATTGAAAATAAAAAATAATTGAAATAAAAATTTCATGTTTTATTTCTTTGTTTTTATCAAAATTATTTTTTCATAAATATTATCTGTAGATAATTCCATTAATATTTCATTATATGAAGGTGATAAAAAAGTGATTTTATAACTTTGGTTAATATCAATTCGCCCCCAATGACCAATCACCCTCCACGCGCATGTGAAAAAGCCAAAACTTAATTGGTTGTTTTCATCATTTAGCTCATAGTTGCCAGTTGTTAAGCAACTATCATTAAAATTTGATCCACCAAAACTTGAATTATTATTTTCAGTTAAAAACAATAATGACTCATGGCATCGGTCATTTAAAAACACACTTGTAGAATCATTTCCATTAATTAAATACTGTTTAACCTCCCATGTACCTACCAGCCAGGTATTTTTTGATTTACTGCAGGAGAAAAAAATGATACTTGAGAATAATAATATTGTTTTAAAGGACATTTTATTTGAAGTTTCGCTGTTTTTATTTTTTTAGATCTCTCCCACTGTGTCGGATTTGTTCATCAATATTAAATAAAAAAACAACTGCTTCGGATATCCATCCGTTGTTTCTGTGCTGTGGATTTTATTACATCCTTAGTCGCTCCTCGCCTTTCATTACTTTCGTAATCTTCGGATACCCAAGCTAACGAATCAGCCTTTCAAGGATTAATAAAATTAACACTCGATGTTGAAATTACCAACGGTGTAAGACAGATCACATCTGAGGCAGATGGTAAGTCATAAGAATTCGGTGCGGAACTGTATAAATAACCCTGCTCTCTGTAAACGATTTTTTCTACAACAGGATTCCAATCCCAATAGCTATCGAATATGCGTCAACTAGGCCCCTGAAAAAACGAAGGGACACAGAGAATAGACTTTGACCTCCGTGAAACTCCGTGCTCTCCGTGTCTCCATGGTAAATTTTTAATAAAACAACTGGATTTTCAACTCACAAATCTCTATCTTTGATCAACACAAAGTCAAGTAAGTGAAAACAAAGCTCCTCCTACTCATTCTCCTATTGTCCTTCTCTCAAGTCGGAAATGCGCAGACAGTTGCTCAAGATTGGACAAAGGACGATTGCACCGGAGTTACGCATAACTTATTCAGCGAACTCGACAGTGGCTATGTGATAATGCTGGAGTTTGTCATGCAATGTGGAACGTGTATTGCTGCGGCAACCGATCTGAATACAATCCATAACGATTATCAGATCTCTCATCCGGGAAAATTTAAATATTACATGATTGATTACAGCAATGGCTTCAGTTGCGATACGATGATGGCATGGGCACATGGAATCAATTGTACATTCTTTCTTGACGGTGGGCACGAAGTTGCATATTACGGTGGATTCGGAATGCCTACAATCGTCATCCTCGGCGGAGTGAATCATTCTGTTTTTTATAATGCACTTGGTTTTAATCCTACATTCGACATTCAATATATCAGAGATGCAATCGATCTCGCTTTCGCTACTTCAGCAATTCCTGAAAAAGAAATTTTCCATTCATTATCCGTTTTCCCTAATCCTTCGGCAGAAATTGTTACAATCAATTATTCTCTAAAAAAATCATCGGATGTAACCATAGATGTTTTAGACGTTAGCGGACGAATGGTTTTAAGTATTCCTCTTGGGGAAAATCCGGCAGGAGAAAATAGTTTTCACCTTGAAACCTCCGCACTTAGTAATGGATTTTACAACTTACGGTTTTTTTCTGACGACACATCTGCTGAGTTGAAACTTGTTATAAGCAAATAAATTTTTTCGATTTTTTATACTCTGAGTGTTCCGGTTTTGTGAATTTCAGAGTATTATTTTACGGAAACTATTTTAATAAAAGAACCTTCTTTTATTGCGTTGTCATTCGGAAACGCATTTTTGATCTTTGATTATTTAATTAAGACTATTAATGCAATGGTTTGCAATGATTGGTCGTACGCTTGGGAATGAGGGTAATCCGTACGGCCATTTGGCGCAAGCCATTTTTTTTCATTCTCACTGTTTTTCTATTTTCAATATCTATATTTATTAAAGATGCCGGACTCTATATAAGCATGAGTCCCGGGGCAGAGAATTCGTTTTCGTTTCTCAGGCGCCCACGGGGCATGTATTGTTTTTTGTCTATCAGTTTGAAATTAAACCGCTTTGAAATATAAATGGAAAATCTCCATTTCGAAAAATTAATAAGCGCGCTCGTTGATTCCTTCGATGTAGTTCACAAAAGCTTTACTCACCACTCTATTTCCTCCCGGAGTCGGATAGTTTCCTGTAAAATACCAATCGCCACGATGGTTCGGACAAGCACTATGTAAATCTTCAATTTTCTGAAAAATAATTTCCAACTCTGATTTGAATTCTTCGGGCCTTACAAGTTGGGCAATTTTTGCACTGATTTGTTCGGGAGTAAAGGGCTGATAAATCATACGCACAAAGTTTTTCATGTCATTGATATTTTTCTCCAATTGTTCTTTGCACCGATCATAAACTTCATCGATAATATGTTCCAGATTGTTTTCTTCGAGCAGTTGAATCGCAGCACGGAATGCTACAAGGTCGCCGATGCGCGCCATGTCGATTCCATAACAATCGGGATACCTAATTTGTGGAGCAGAACTCACAATGACTATTTTCTTCGGCTCTAATCTATCAAGCATGCGCAAAATAGACGTCTTCAAAGTTGTACCTCTTACGATGGAATCATCAATGACAACCATGTTATCAATTCCTTTTCGGATAGTGCCGTAAGTGATATCATAAACATGGGCAACCATGTCGCTTCTATCATTGTCATTCGTTATAAAGGTCCTTAACTTCGCATCCTTGATTGCAATTTTTTCTGCACGAGGTCGGATGGAAAGAATTTCAGACAACTGCTCATCATTCAGATTTGCTCCCAGAGCTTTTATTTTTCTCTTTTTTACATCGCGCAGATAATCCTCCATGCCATGCATCATTCCGTAAAAAGCAACCTCCGCAGTATTTGGAATGTATGAAAAAACAGTGTTTCGTAAATCGTAATTAACTGAATGTAACGTTTGCTGACAAAGCAGTCGCCCCAATTCTTTTCTCTCTTTGTAAATATCGATATCACTTCCGCGAGAAAAATAAATACGTTCGAATGAACAACTCAGCCGTTGCAAGGGTTCTTTTATTTTCTCTTCAGTAATTTTTCCGTTGCGCTTAATTATTAATGCATGTCCGGGTTTAATTTCCTTTATTGATTCAACAGGGATATTGAATGTTGTCTGAATCGGGGGTCTTTCGCTGGCAACAACAACAATCTCATCATCTTTATAATAATAAGCAGGACGAATTCCCGATGGATCACGCAAAACAAAAGCATCACCATGTCCGAGTAAGCCCGCAATGGTATACCCGCCGTCCCAATTCTTAGATGAATTGCGAAGAATATTTGCAATGTCCATGTGTTCGGCAATCAACGGTGAAATCTCTTGTTTGCTGTTACCCAGTTTTTTGAACTTTGCATACATCTCTTCATTTTCTTCATCGAGAAAATGTCCGATGTTTTCCATGACTGTTACGGTATCCGCTTTTTCTTTGGGGTGCTGGCCTATTGCGATGAGGTCATTAAACAACTCATCTACATTCGTCATGTTGAAGTTTCCTGCAACCACGAGGTTTCTGGTCATCCAGTTATTTTGGCGGAGAAAAGGATGACAAGCTTCAATGCTGTTGCCGCCATAAGTTCCATAGCGCAAATGCCCCAGCCACAATTCGCCTGTAAAAGGCATGTTTTTTTTCAGCCAGGCAGTATCGTTCAATAAGCCGGGGTTTTTCTTCGCTACTTCCTCAAATTTTTGCTGAATTTTTGAAAAAATATCCTTGATTGCTTGTTTATCATTCGACCGGGATCGACTTATATAACGTGTTCCCGGCTCTACGTCAAATTTGATATTTGCAATACCGGCGCCATCTTGTCCACGGTTGTGCTGCTTCTCCATCAACAAATACAGCTTATTCAGAGCGAAAAAAGAAGTTCCGTATTTTTTTAAGTAATAAGGAAGAGGCTTTAAAAGTCTCACCAAAGCCACTCCGCACTCGTGATTAAGCCTGTCTGACATACCTTCCAAAGATACAGAAATTGCGTCAGAATTAAAAAAGATTAATTCTTAAAAAAATTGATTTTACGCTTCAATTTCTTCTATATGAATGGATGCTTTTTCAAAGCGAATGGAAAAAGTATGGAGGTTGTTCACATACTCATAGTGAATGGTATAATCCTGATGATCGATTATTTTCTTGACGATTGCCAAACCCAACCCAACTGAATCGGGAGCGTCGCCCTTTTTAAATCGCTCAAATACTTCTTGTCCGGGAATGATTAAGGGTTCTCCGCTATTGGCAATCTTAATACCATCCTGACTTACTTCTATAAAAAGATCACCATGATTTTTATTGTATTTGATTGAATTGGACAGCATGTTGGTAAAAAGAATTCCGGCAAGATGAGGATTCATCCGGATATGAACATTGTTATCGATAGTTGTATGAACCTGAATATCGCGGGAGGTAATAAATAGTTCGAGATCTTCGAGGTGTTTATGAATAAGTGTCCCTAAATGAATTTCCTGTTGTCCGGAGTACTGCTCGTTTTCAATGCGTGTAAGCATGATCAATCCTTTATTCATTTTCGACAATCGGTTGACAGAATCGAGTGTGCTTAATATCTGTTTCGCATTTTCTTCTGAGGGAGAATTTTGTAAAAGGATTTCGAGTTTTGATCGAATGATAGCCAAAGGCGTTTGCGTTTCATGCGACATGTTCTCGGTGAATTCGCGAAGGTTTCTGTAATCGCGTGTAACCTTATCTGTAAGTTTGGCGAGTTCTGTGTTAAGCGTGTTGAACTCATCAACCTTACTCTTCTGAAATTTTACATTGCCACCCTTTTGTACATCGAAGTTTTTTAGAATATTTAGTGCTTTGTAAAACGGATTCCAAACTCTGCTGGAGAACCACCGATTCAAAAAATAAAAACAAATGATGATATCGATTGATACGAGTAATAAGGAGATAAATATTCCACTTACTAACTGCTTGTTTTCTGTAAGTCTTCTTGCAAGTTTAATATTATAACTCTTTCCTTTCACTAATTGCTGATAAGAAAGCAGCCGGTAAGGAACTTTTTCTTTTTCATATAAATCATATATAACGGTATCCTTAATTGAAACGCGAAAGCTGGTGAACTTCTCAATAGGTTTTATTTCCAGCCGATCGCCAACGATGAAGTGGATATTTTGCAAATCTTCTTGTAAAGCCAGTTGTTTTTCAATTTCCAGTTTTTCAAAAAGCATGTGTTCCGAAACTTCATTGTCAACCACGTAAACTACACGGTAAGCAAGAAAAGCACTGCTTAATAACAATAGTACCAAGGCAATGATGATGTAGTATCGATTGGTGATATTTAGTAATTTCATTCTGCTACAAATTTATAGCCAACACCATAAATCGATTTTAGGTAATCGTTTCCTCCGTTATCGGTAATTTTTTTTCTTAAATTTTTTATGTGGCTATAAATAAAATCGAATGAGTCGGCCATATCGGCATGATCTCCCCATAAAAATTCAGCAATGGATTCTTTGGTGAGCACCTTGTTAGGATTGCTGATGAGGTAAACGAGTAATTCATGTTCTTTCTTAGTAAGACTAATCATCTTATTATTCACATACATGAGCATTTCATTGGGAACGACACGGAGCTCGTTGAAACATATTTCATTTTTTTCCTGTACCGTTCTTCTTCTTACTACCGATTTAATTCGTGCTACCAATTCAGGCATGTGAAAGGGTTTGGTGATATAATCATCCGCACCAAAATTAAGTCCTACGAGCCGGTCATCCAATGAGTTTTTCGCTGACACAATTACGATAGCCGTTTGATTATCTTTTTTCTGCATTTCATCAATAATTTTCAGTCCGCTCCCATCAGGCAAACCAATATCGAGAACTATGCAGTCGTATTCTGCCGTATCAATTTTTTCTACCGCCTCGGCTAAACTCGATGCTTTATCGCAATTCATCCCCGACTCTTTCAAAAAAGTCATTATTGATTCCAATAACTGTTTTTCATCCTCAATGATCAGTATTTTCATAGTTTGTTTTATTAAGCTTAATTTCGGGTAATCCTGAATATACCGTATAAATAAAATATACCTCGGTAAATATAATACCTATAGCGATCACCAAAGGAAATATTCATTTTCATGTCAACGATTGAAAATTATTATCTGATAATAGTTTACCATTTACATCGTAGAGGAGAAGGTAGTTAAATCCATTCGCCGTCGCATAGTTAATGAGGTTGGTTTTCAGCGTTGCATCGTGTAGGATATAAATACCAAAAAAATCAACGTACAATCCTTTTACTTGCGCTCGGCTATTTAGGAATGAAAGAGAAACAATTGCACATAGGACAATTTTGAAAGTGTATTTCGAATGTTTTTTCATGGCAGATAGATTTAGGAGTTAATGGATTATTTAATTATGATAACTGACTTAATAACTGGAACCATACTATTCTTTAATTTGATTCTTGCAAAATAAATTCCTCCTTCAAGGGGACTCAACTTCACGGAGCATACAGCATGTCCTTCGCTGACTTTGTACACACAGGTTCCTGATAAGGAATAAACTTCTACCTCCTCTATGGGATTATTCAGATAACCGGACATAATGGCGAACAAACCATAAGACGGATTTGGATAAACCATTACAGAACTTTGTTCCGGTATTTCTTCTGTACCCGTAATTGTAGTATCAGACACTCTCATGATATAGCTTGTATAAGGCCAGCCTACATTGGGTTGGTAGTGACCAACCAAAACAGCTCCATTTTTATTGTCTTGAAGCAGGCTCTTTAATGGATATCCTGGATTTAAATGTAGAGAGCTGATAGTATCTCCTTGGTTATTCAAAAATAAGACATCCGCAAAATCGTGAGCTACAATAAATCCACCATCTGTTCTTTCAGCAAGACCCACGTACCAAGCATCAGCATTCTGAAACTCTTTTCGATAAATAAGATTCCCCAATGAATCGAATTTAAAGATAGCGGAGTTAGGATTTGAAGGATTTGTATATCTTGGCGCATAATACTGTCCGCAATAAATGTTTCCATCTGATGATTGCAATACCGAGGAAAAACCGTTATATATCGTATCCGGATACTCATGATACCAGTTAATGGTTCCAGTACTATCGAAACTGAAAAGGAAGGAGGCAGATGTATCGATGTTTGGCCCAGTTGTAATGATATAAGCACCGGCAACAATATATTCATTGATATTTGATTGAAGAATATCTAATCCTGTTCCATTTTTATGAATCTGAAAGTAATTTTTCCAGATAAAGTTTCCGGAGGTATCAATTTTGGCTGCATACAATTTAACTGTAGTGCTTGATGAAGATTCTCCAGACAGAATTAGATTTCCATCATTGCTCAATCTTGTTTTTAATGCTACTGAAATACCTCCTAATCCGGAGTCTTGCACTTCCCATATTTTGTTAAAGAGGGAATCGAGTTTTACGATGTAAATTTGCTGTGGCATACCAAAAAAAAGTTGAATCCCTCCTGCTAAGTAAATTTCATTCTTGACAACTTCCAGCGAATAAATTACATTGGAGCCATCCATTCCATTGAAGCGATCGTTTGTATATGTAAATAATTCATTTCCTAAAGAATCTGTTTTTACCAAAATAAAATCGCCACCATTGATATTATGAATACCTCCGGCAATCAGATAGCCACCGTCGGAAGTTTGCTTAACATCGTAAGCCATGAATTCCGGGATGGAAATGAAATGGAAAAAATCCAATTGTTGGGCTTTTAATTGAAAAGGAAAAAGAAGAAAAAAGAAAAGTGCAATACGCATAATAATGATTTAAATTTCGAATTAATGTTTATAGATAAAAGTAATAAAAATAATCATTATTGTCCTACTAAAACAGGATCAATTTTCATTGAATACCTGAGTTGGTGCAATTTAGCTAATTTATTTACGATGAAATATTTTAGGAGTTATGCAACGAAGAATGAGTAATCATAAACTTATTGGTGGAGAAACTTATAGAATTCAAAAACCAGCAAGGAGTTTATTTATCGCAGATGGGGGCAATGATAAAACAACTACTTCTGAAGAATCTGTACAATTGAATGCTGAAACGATTTATGAAGATGCCTTTTATAATTGGCATGATGAAACAGGTAACTTGATTTATTCCGGTAATAATCTAACGGTTACTCCAGAAATAACAAATAAGTATAAGCTGCAAGTAATCGCCAAATGTGATGGTTTTACTAGTTATGATGAAATATTAATTCATGTAAAAGAATTTCAGATAAAATCCTTAAATCCGAATCCTACGAGTAATAATATTACTATAGAATATGTAGTAAAGCAGTCAAGTTCGGCTTACTTTTCTATTTGTCCATTTAATAGTAATTCTAGTTACAATTATGTAATTGATCCTAACTTACATTCTACCAATATTAACACTTCGAGTTTGCAGACTGGTAGTTATTATTTAAGACTAATAGCAAGTGGAGAGGGCAAAGATGAAATGACTTTTATTAAGGATCAGTAATTAATTAGACTTTGGCTTTACCGAATGAAAAATTAAACGAAATAAAAACAATTCATATTTGGTTATGATCTCAAAATAGTTGGTGGATTTTAAACAACAATGTATTATACTTAACGTACACATTTGAAATGACTCAAGCTCTTCGTGTGCACAACGTGCTAGCGATAAAAGATAAAACGTGTAGGCTAAAACCAAAAAAGGTAGGTGGATTTCTGCTCACTTTTTTTATTAATTGCGCCTTCAATAGCTAAGAAATCTCATTTGTTTTTGAAGTATCAATACTAGCGGAAAAAGCATTTTATTTTTCTTTATTTGTAAAAAAATCGATTTATAAGAATCCCTTTTATTATTTTTACGGTCGGAAATGTTTCTTTTTCCCTCCTACCCAACTAAATCATAAAAATATCAATCGTAAAGTTAATGAAACGAATTTTTACCTCCATCATTCTTCTCTCCGCATGTATTATTGCCTTGTCTTCGGCTGTTATGGACGATAACGGTAAAGCCGGATATAATGGCGCTCCGGGAGAGGTCACCTGTAATACGACTAATTGCCACAACTCCTTTGCCCTTAACTCGGGAGGCGGTTCTGTTGTTGCGACTTGTAACATGGTGAACTGGAAATATGACCCCATGACTACCTATACGATTTCCATAAAAGTGGCCAGAACCGGAAATCATCTATTTGGAATGGGTGCAGAAATCCTGAATAGTGTAAATAATAATGGCGGAACACTGATTATTACTGATGCTGTCCATACACAAATTAAAACAAGAACTGTTTCCGGAATTTCCAGAAGAAATGTAGTTCATACCTTAAATGGCGGAAACTTTCAGGATTCTGCCGTATTTACCTTTAATTGGACCTCTCCGGATACAACAGCCGGCCCTTTGACTATGTATTTTTCCGGAAATGCCGCTAATGGAACCGGCAGTCCGGCAGGCGACTACATTTATACGGCCACACAACAAATTTTCCCTTCTACAGGGAATAGCATAAATCAAATTAAAACTTCTGATGATGTGAGAATTTACCCGAATCCGGCCAATGAAAAATTCTATGTCCACTACAATACCCTAAAAAACGAGTCATTCAAAGTTTTTCTCTTTGATTCAAAGGGATCCAAACAAATAGAATTGCTCAGCAAAATCAGTGATACCGGAGAAAATAACGATGTAATTCCATTGCCGGATAACCTCTCAGCCGGTATTTATTTTATTCTTTTGGAAAGCCCTTCCATGAATAAAATACAAAAGCTGATTGTTCAATAATATCGCACTTTTGAATAGTGCATTTTTTACCGATTCAGTAGCTGTTTTTTCCTGTTCAATATGTTTTTAAGGGTAATCAATTGCTCATTCAATATATTAGCCAACCGAACCTCAAAACATCCGGATTTTACCCTCCGATATGAAATATAAAAATATCCAAACCCCTGTTTTATTGCTTTTCTCTGTTTTGTTTGGGTTCGGATGCAAACACGACACAAATCTGGATGCTCTTCCTGAAATAAAGTTCAGCGAGATACAAGGTATCATTTCAGGAAGCTGCGGTTCAAGCAACTGTCATGGCGATAATGCTGAAGAATTTAGTTTAATCGGTTATGATAATGTGATAAACAATGGTGATGTGAAAGCAGGAAAAGCCGACGACAGTAAGCTGTATGAAGTTATTACTGCTTCCGGTAATAATATCATGCCTCCTTCTCCAAGAAGTCCGCTTAGTGATGACAACATTAAAAAAATATACATCTGGATTGAACAAGGTGCAAAAAACAATTAATGCATATGAAAAAAATATTCTTGATTCTTCTCTTATCCATTCCATTTTTAAATAGCTGCTATTACGACAACTTCAGTGAAATAAATCCTGTGATTGCTGTTTGTGATACAACGGGTTTAATTACTTTTAACGGTGAAGTTTCTGCTATTTTCAATCGTAGTTGCGGAGCTGCTGATATCGGTTGTCATAAAACAGGAAACACACAAGACGTTAATCTCGATGATTACACTTCGACTTTTGACCTTGCAGTAAATGGCGATCTGTTAGGGAGCATTCTTCACCAACCGACTTTCAGTCCCATGCCTCCCGGTGGTGGATCCCTTGATAATTGTGATATTCAAAAAATCCAAGCCTGGGTGAACAGAGGTGAACCTCAAAACTAAATGCAATATCTTTATAAAATCTGATGGCTTCCATTGCTTATATTGAAATTGTAAAACGCACATTCATAAATTATTTCTACTTCAAAAACCAAAAACTGTTTTTATGAAAATACTTTTTACACTACTCTCTTTATTTATCGGCACTCAACTTCATGCTCAGGATCTCTTAAGCAGTCTTGATTCTGCCGGTACAGGAGAAAAAGATTTTGTTATTGCCACATTTAAAACAACCCGACTGGTTAATCAACATACGCTTGAAACTGTTGGACCGAAGACGCTTGACTTCCGTATCTCCCACCGTTTTGGTCCGGTAAATTCAGGTTCTTATGGTGCATGGGGTATTGATGGTGCAGCCAATATTCGATTGAGTCTGGAATATAGTCCCAATGGAAGACTCATGTTTGGTATTGGAAGAAGTTCGTATGAAAAAGTTGTTGATGGTTTTTTAAAATTCAAACTCATCAGACAAACAACAGATAATAAAACACCACTAAGTGTAACTCTTTTTGCTGGCGCTTATTATGTTGCTCTTAAAAACGTACTTGTCAACGGTATTGATAAATACGAATTCGCTTCCAGCCGGTATTCTTATTGCTATGAGTTAATGATGGGACGAAAGTTTTCAAAGAAATTTTCTTTGCAGGTAGCGCCGTGGTTTGTTCACTACAACCTGGTTGAAAATCTTTCGGATAAAAACGATGCCTACGGTATTTCGGGAATGTTTCGATTTAAATTTACGAATCGTTCCGCCATTACTGCCGAATACGGATATCGTATAAACGATTATTCTCCTTCACAAAAATATTACGATACTTTTTCCATTGGCTATGAAGTTGAAACCGGCGGACACGTTTTCCAGGTGCATTTTACCAATAGCTTCGGACTTGTAGAGAGTCAATTTTTCCCACACACAGATTCACAATGGAATGACATGGGCATTCGTCTTGGATTTAATGTGTCGAGAGTGTTTTCGTTGTAGAAAAATAATTTAAGCTGATTATCAATAATTGAATATCAGCTCTTTCGTTTTATTAAAATTTATTTCACTTTTCAACGACTAGTGCAAGTCGAAACTTTTTACAAGATCTCTTGTCGGCGTACCGGTATGACAACTTATACATCCGGAACCATTTTTAGAAATGCTAACCGCTGCGCTTCCATCTGTCTTGTATTCGGCCCATAAATAACCGCTTGCAGCACTGCCATTACCCGGATCTTTTTTCATGACTGCATAAAGGTTAAGACTTCCTGAAGCAGAAGGATAGACTTCCTTTACGATAATCGACCCTGTCGGGAATGAAGCTCCAATCGGTAATTTTCCTGTCGAATCCAAAGCTGCTTGCGCTATGGCATTGAAGCGTACACGTTCAAAACCGTGTGGGCTGTTGCCGGCAGCAGCTGTTATTCCGGGTGTACCTACATAATAAGTATAGCCGCTTGTGCTGCTAATAGCGTTATACAAATCCTTGTCGCCGGAAGTTGTTTCATCATCCTTTTTACATGACTGAACTACGGCAATAAAACCAATTATTAAAAATGCCTGGAGAATATTGTTTTTCATTTGTTTGTAATTTTATAGAGTGTTTTAAAATATTTAGTTTTTTTCGAAAACAGGAAGGCGAAAAATAAATAAACTGCCTGAATTTTCTTTACTGATAAGATCGAGCGATGAATTATGAAGATCCAGAATTTTCTTTGCAATTGCCAATCCCAATCCGGTACTATTTTTCAAATCGGTAAAATTATTTGCTTTGTAGTATCTGGAAAAAATCTGTTCTCGCTCGTTTTCAGGTATACCAATTCCACTGTCTGAGACCGATATCTCTATATTATTATCGTGGCTCTTTAACGTTTTAATCAGAATATTTCCTCCTGAAGGGGTAAACTTCAATGCGTTATCAATTAAGTTTTGCATGACTCGCTCGATGAGTGAAACATCAGCAAAAACAGGAGGAGTATCCTTTGATAAAACAGTGTTGATGGTAATATTTTTTTCTTTTGCCATTAACTGATATTTATTGCTGATATCACTTACGAGTTCGCTGATAATAAACGGTTCCTTCTTCGCCTGAACTTGATTAGCTTCCAGTTTAGACAGTTCAAATAATTCATTTACGAGTTTGTCGAGCTTTTCCGCACTTTCTCTAACTGTATTGATATAGCGACTTCGTTCTTCAACAGTAATCGTTTCTTCTTTCATTTGTAACGTTTCAACATACCCGCGAATAATAGCAATGGGGGTCCGCAAATCATGAGAAATATTAGCAATCAATTCCCTTCGCAGGTTTTCTACCTGTTTAAGCTTTTCGATATTTCCAGTTAAAATATCTGCCATCTCATTAAATATTTCCGCTAATTGTTTTTCATCACCGGATGATTGCACCTTAACGCGAGCTGTCAAATCACCTTGGCGAAATTTTTGCATCACATAAATAATCTTAGAATAGTTTTGGGTGATTATTTTGATAATGATCAATCCAACGAGTAAAGTAACAAGCATGGTAACTAACATTGTTCGCAATCCAACTTGCATGATATAATTTCCAAACAAATACTCGGAAGCAGCATGATATTCCTGACCGGCGAGAACAACGTAAATATAAGCATACAACATGTTATTCATCGTTAAACGCGAAGCAGAAAACACTTTCTGTATTTCCGGATTAAGCGGATCATCGCCTTTGATACAACGAACTATACTATCATTAATAAATTCAAGTACCGGTTTCATATTTACCGATTGGAGGGAAATTTTTTTCTCCGGTGGAAACCAGGAAATAATTTTACCGGTGGTGTCAAGCAAATAGACTTCCAGGCTTGGATTGATCGCCATAACGTGATGAAACATTTCTTCGAGAGCCGGCTGAATAACCTTTCCATTATAAAAAGGTGTTGAGTTCTCTACAATATTCCTTGCAGTATTGTGATTAAGGCGTTGGTTAACTTCATCCAAATAATTATTGGAGTGTTTAACCGTTATTAATATATATGTCACTCCCACTACTGCAAGTAAAATGAAAAATACCGCCGATATCTTCCAAAATAAACTACTAAAAATATTTTTCTTCATCATTATTTTTTTTCGTCTGTGAATCGGTATCCAACTCCCCATGTGGTTAATATATATTCCGGTGAGGCAAGATCACTCTCAATTTTAGTACGCAGCCGATTAATGTGTGAATTAACTGTATGTTCGTACCCGGCAAATTCATATCCCCAAACAATATTTAAAAGTGCCTCCCGGGAATAACTCTTTCCGGGATTTAACATAAATAAATACAGGAGCTCAAATTCTTTAGGTGTCAATTCAATTTTGTTTCCGTCTAATGTCACTTTTCTCTTCTGAGGGTCTATTGAAAGCTTACCGTAAGTTATGACTTCTTCTAAAACTCTCTTACTATTTACATCGATTTCTGCTCTACGTAAAATGGCTTTTACACGTGCTAGAAATTCCCTTATGCTGAAAGGCTTTGTCAGGTAGTCATCTGCTCCTGTTTCCAGGCCAATTATTTTATCGATCTCTTCACTCTTTGCCGTTAACATCATAATGGGTGTGAAATTTTTTTCTGCACGGATATTTTTACATACTTCTATCCCTTCTATATCCGGAAGCATAATATCCAAAATAATTAAATCGTATTTGTTTTTCAAAGCAGTGGCAAGGCCTTCCTTGCCGGTGTAGGTTTTTGTAGTCAGGCAATGAATGTCTTTTAAATGAATATCAACTAATTCAACTATTGATACATCGTCTTCGATTATTAAAATGTTTTTCATTCCTGAAATTTTATTGGATTCTTTTTTCCCTGTTTAGATTCAACTATAATTCAATTTCTGAAATAAATTAAAGGTATTGCCGCAAAAATAATTTAATAAACATACAAATTATTCCTGAGCATTCTTTAAAACTATTTCGATACAATCAAATAAGAGGCAGGTAGTACAATCACTACCCACCTCTTTTTATGAAACCGAAAACCAAATTTTTTATTTATTAATAATTTGATGTAATTAATTTATTCTGCAGCCATACCAACAGCTCCCGTGGGTACTCCGCCTAATTCTCCTAAAGATGTTAAAGACCCGTTTTGACCAACTTCGAACATAGTAATTGTATGTCCCATTGCATTGAGCGTATAGAGAAAGCGTGAGTTTTTACTTAATGACATATCGATTGGTGCATCTCCTGTAACACCTGTAATACCATTTGGATTCAATAAAGTAAGGGCGCCTGAATTTTGTATAGAATACCCGGAAACATTATCACTACCAGTGTTTGTTGTATAGCAATAATGGCCATCGTTTGTAACCACAACCCAACATGCTGCTGTTTGAGTCGTTGCAACCGGTCCTGTTATTAGACTAAGATTTCCGCTGTTACTTAATGAATAGGATGTTAATGCACTTTGCCCTGCATTTCCACCAAAAGCATCGGATACGATTAGTGTGTTGCTTTTTTCAAAAGCAAATCCAAATGGAGTAGCTCCTACAGAAGGATGCACAACACCCATGGATGCTACACCTGAATTATTAACATCATATATTACTATATTATTCGTTGCCTTTTCGGTTACTACAAGTTGCTTACCTGAATGATCAAATTCAACTTGAGCTGGTCCACTTGCCATTGAACTCAACGGTTGGGTAGAACCGGCAATAGGTGAAAGATGATGATTCGGAAGAATATTAAATCCACTGATATTTCCTGAACCATCTGCATTCAAAACATATAGAATATCCTTATCAACGGTAACACTAATTGGACGTACTCCATTAGAAGATATTTTATCAATAAAAGTCAATCCGGAGTTTGTCATTCTCAAGACTGAAATTTCATTACTACCGGCATTACATGCATAGAGATAATCTTTTTCAATAATCAAAGATCCTTGCGATCCTAAACCTCCTCCGCTTCCATTTCCACCGGTTGAGTATGCCCCATCACTTGTCAGTTGTCCGGATGAACTTCTTGCATAGACAAGTATGTTGTTTCCGCCAACTGCATTGTCCATAATGTAAACAGCACCGCTGCCACCTTTTTTCTGTAAAGCGCCATCTCCGTCAACACTTTCCGCAATTGAAGATCCACTTAATTCATTAATACCATCTTTTTTACATCCTGTAAATACGATGAATACAAAAGCTAATCCGGCTAAACTAATGTTCAATTTTTTCATAATTTTTTGTTTAAATAAGGGTTTGTAATAATTTTAAACAAAAATCATGAGACGGTATCACAGAAGTATCACAAATAAATAAACGTTTTTATGCTAATGGGCTTAAATGAAATGAAATTTTGATAAATTGAATTAAATGTCCGTATTATCATTCGAATTTTTAAATAATGGGCTTACCGTGTGTTGAAGCAATTAACCAATTCTCCAAAGTCGGAATTGCATGAATACAACGTATTCCCGCTTCAGTTAAAAACGAATTTCCGAATAGTCGCTGAATTCCTCTTCCGATAATTAATCGCTTATTAAAATTTTTGTTCCATGCTTTTCGATAATTCAATTCAAGGGCATCTCTGCCCTCCTTAGAAATTGAATTTTGTTCAAGAACCTTAGATTCAGTAATCAATTCACTCAACAATTTTGCCGAATGAATCGCCATCGACATACCATTTCCACAAAGTGGTGTAATTAATCCTGCGGCATCACCACACATAAAAATATGATTCACTACCGGCTCCTTCGAGTCAAAAGAAATTTCATTAATAACTTCCGGCTCTGAAAATAAAAATTCCGAATTGTTGAATAGTTCTTTTATCCGTGGGTTGCCAAATAAAATGTTTTCCTCTAACTCACGAATAGAATTAAAATTAAACTTCCTGCTTCTTTTATATAAATAACAAATGTTATACTTGTCTTCTTCTATTTTCACTATACCGCAATAACCTCCCTTGAAGTTGTCCAGTCCCACTTCATCTAAAGGGTAGTCCGTTTTTACATGATATTTTACTCCAAGATAACCCGTATGTGATTGAAAAAAACTTCTATTCAGTTTCTTATCCAACGTATCCCTTTTTCCATAACTGCCAATAACCAGTTTAGCCATAAGTTTTTCACCCTTGCTTGTCGTTACGGTGAAAATATTTTTATCAAATGCGATATCCACTACCTTCGTTTCGCATCTAACGATTACATTATTCTTAAGAGCCAAATTAAACAATCCTTCATCCATTATAAATCTGCTTAAACCAAATCCTCCCAGGTCTAATTTGGAAAAATAATTTTTTCCTGACGGTGTAGAAACTCTTAGTCTTGAAATTACAGATGCTCCGAAAAGAAAAGGATCGAAGCCAATTGATTGTAAAAAAACCAATACCTCATTGCTCACGTATTCACCACAAACCTTATGAAAAGGAAACATTTTTTTTTCGACAAGCAATACTTTACACCCTTGTATTGCAAGCAAATTCGCAGATACCAATCCGGCCAATCCGCCTCCAACAATAATTACATCATATTCGTTATTGTTTGAGGATTCAGGCATTGGTTTCTTTATTGATGATAAGTTGCCACCTCCATGCCCATTTCCACACCAAAGTAAAATTTGTGATTTGCGCCTTCTCCAAAATAGAAATCCAGTTTTCTCTTGTTAACGACCTTGCAACAGAAAGTGGTCCATCATATTTTACTAAAGCAGATTTTGAAAATAGTTCGGAAATCAATTTGAAAGAATGATAGGCAAACCAATTTCGATCGAGGTCGTTTACAATAACTTTATACGATGTAAGCTCGCACATTCTTTTGATTAGCGCCACAAGTTTATCGTCATCAAAGTGGTGACAAAACAATGTGCACATGGTAATGTCGGCTTTATATTCTAATAATCTGTCATCAAAAACATCCCTAGTAATAAATTGTATATTGGATATTTCATTTGATTTTTCATTTGCAAATTTTGTCATCACCGGATTTCTGTCGACACCGATCAATTGAACCTGCTTGTTATTCTTTTTTGCCCATTCTGCAATTGCTCTTAGCATATCCCCTCCACCTGAACCCAGATCCATGATTGTTACTAATCTCTTCGGCCATTTTATTTTATTTAACGCATTGAAAACAACATTATACCCGCCGAGCAGACGATTAATTTTTTCCAATTCAATAAGTGCCTGATGGATTTCTGAAATAGAAACGCTTTCATCATCCATTTTTTCGGGAAGTGTCGACCGTACAGAAAAATCAGGCTGCATAATTAATTTATTTCCAGAATCATTGATTCCATTGTTAGTCCGGGACCAAAAGCGCAACATAATATTTTCTTGTTTCCATCATTTTGGGTGATTGTCTTTAAATATTCCTTTAGGACAAAAAAGATGGTCACAGATGACATATTCCCATATTTACGTAGCACATCATAAGATTTTTGATTTTGCTCCTTTGAAATTCCCAGTGCTTCTTCGCATGCTTCGAGAATTTTCATTCCTCCCGGATGCATGGCATAATAGTCGATGTCCGTACGTGCAATTCGGGCTTTTTCGAAAAGCTTTTCCATCATTGAATGAATGTTTTCCAGAATGAGTTTAGGAACGTAAGCACTCAATTTTAAATCGAAACCAAAATCACCGATAGTCCATACCATTTCCTCTTTCCCGGACGGTTCGAATTCTGCATAAAAATTTTGAATGGCTAATTGATGTGAAGTAGTCTTTAAATCATTTCTTTTTGCACTTACAATACATGCAGAAGCGCCATCAGCAAAAATTGCATTGGCAACAACCTGATCTTGCTTTTCGTTTTTTTGATAATGAAGCGTACACAATTCGACTCCTGCGACTAAAACAATTGCTTGGGGTTCGGATTTGACAATGTGATTGGCAACTTTCAAAGCATTAATACCGGCATAACATCCCATAAAATTAATGCATGTTCGTTCTACATTGCGGTTTAGTCCCAATCGTTCAACTAATTGTATATCCAAACCGGGTGCAGACATCCCGGTACAACTAAAGGTTACAACATGTGTAATTTGTGTCAATTTGATTTCTGACAGATTTTTAAAACAATCCAGAACGGCCTGTTCACATAGAGCAGCCGCATATAACTGAAATAAATCCATCCGCTTTGAAATTGACAAAGCCGGAAATAAATTTGACGGGTGAAATAAAACGTTCTTTTCACTATCGCTTTTTCCAAATTCAGAAAGCACGCTGTGACGAGACTCTATTCCGCTTCGGCTATATATTTTTCTGAGCTGCAGCTTCTCTCCCCTACTCATTCCATTTGCTGATTCCAGGATTGTATAATGCAAATCCTGCGAAATTTCATTGGGCGGGACTGCGGTGCCGATTGATTGTATAAAAGGTGTAATCACTGCTCAAATAATTAATTACTATACGTACACATTCAAAAAATAAATTTATTGTTGATAGATGCAACAATTGAAATAAAAACTCCCGTAAGTTTTACCGGGAAAATAATGTAGTTTTGTAAAGGTAATCAAAACAAATTGAGTATTTTATCGGTATGGATAATAAAAATTCTTCATTATTTGATCGGGATACGTTATTACATCTTCGGCTTCCTTTTTCTTTTTTTTTGTTGCCTATATTCTTATTTGCCCTTAGCCAAACTATACAAATTGATTTATTGAATTCATTAATCATCTTTTTTGTGTTGCATTTATTTATTTATCCTGCCAGTAACAGTTATAACAGTTTCATGGATAATGATAAAGGAAGCATTGGCGGATTAAAAAACCCACCTCCTGCTACTTTAAAATTATACAAAGTGAGCATTTTACTCGATATAACAGGATTGCTTTTATGTCTGCTAATAAATTGGAAATTATTTTTTTTAATGCTCGTCTATATTGCCGTATCTAAAGCATATAGCTGGAAAAGGATTCGATTAAAAAAATACGGTTTTATTGGATGGCTGGTGGTAATGCTCTTTCAAGGGGGGTTTACCTTTTTACTAGTTAATATGTCCACTGAAAACATTTTTTCTTCTTCCTGGTTTAGTAATAAAAACATTGAATGCATGTTGCTTGCCTCCTTGTTAATCGGAGGATTTTATCCGCTTACCCAGATTTATCAGCACGAAGAGGATGCCGGTCGCGGTGATTATACTATCAGCTATAAACTAGGAATAACAGGTACGTTTATTTTTTCAGCGAGTCTCTTCTTAGCAGCTAGTGCAGTTGCCTATCATTATTTTAATTTATACTTCAGCATTAACCAGTTTCTTGTTTTTATTTTCTGTCTTACACCTGTAATTGCCTATTTTCTTTTTTGGTTTATAAAATCTGTTCAAAATAATAAGTATGCGGATTATACACATGCCATGAGTATAACAACTCTTTCATCTATCTGCATGATTTTATGCTTTTGTATTCTTTATGTAATTAATCATACAATTTAAATAATAGAAACAAAATAAATTAAAATTGTTTTTAGATTTATTTGGATAAAAATATTTATGTCAATTTAAAATGATTTTCAGATATATAGTTTTAGAAGAATTTGATATCAATTTCAAGAAATACACTCCGGGGGCTATGTCGCTTACATCTACTTTTGTCTG
This sequence comes from Bacteroidota bacterium, assembly GCA_031385005.1. GTDB lineage: Bacteria > Bacteroidota > Bacteroidia > AKYH767-A > 2013-40CM-41-45 > JADKIH01. The sequence continues at coordinate 42,286 of JANNBB010000009.1, read as the reverse complement.
AATGGCTTCTGTCGTTCCCAAAAGCAAAATTTTTCCTGATAAATCGTTCAATTCAAATTTCACTTTTACTTCCTGAGCAAGCTGCAAATAAAAATACTCATTAGAAGGATTCGGAAAAATGACAATTTCATTTTTGTTGTTAGAATTTAATATTCCAGTTGTCGAAGTGTCCGGAATAAATTCATGAAAATCGTTCAGCGGTGTTGAGGAAGAGGCCCCATATCCGGCATATCCCACAGAACCAATTGAAAAACCAATTCCTGCAAAGCGTGTAAATCCGGGAACGTCGGGCATGGGAAACCAGCTATCGGTTGCCGGTTTGTACTGCCAGAAATCAACGGATCCCGCAAGTGATCTGCCTGTACCAACATATCCATTATTTCCAATTGCAAAGGCAACCGGAAAATCTCTGTTAGAAAACTGAATCGAGGGCATAGATAATTTTTGAGACCATGAATCATTGGTAATATCATATTCCCAAAGCTCGTCAGAAAAAGTAGTTCCCGGATTTCCCATTCCATAATATGCTATATCCGCAATTATAAAACCGATTGCCCTTGATCGCGGTTGTCCGGGGAATGGCGATTTTGCTGTCCATGTATTATTAGAAGGGTCAAATTCCCATAATGCAATTCCGACAACAGCATATCCTTTAGTTAGGGAAGAAAATCCCGTTGCTTCCATACACGGACCACCCGGAAAATCGGGGAGTTGTAACCATGAATTTGTTGAAGGAGTATATTCCCAAAAATCCTGAAGCTGATTTCCCGAAGAGAGTCCTGTACCTAAATAACCTTTGTTACCTATAGAAAATCCAAATGCGCGATCACGTGCCAAACCGGGTATTGATGTCTTAGCTGTCCATGTATCTGTTAGTGTATCGTATTCCCATAAACTCCTTGTTTCCGTTGGTCCGATTGCTCCCGAACAAACATATCCTTTTCCATTTATTGAAAAGCTCACGGCTGCTGCTACCCCGGTGGTAAATGGGTTTGATGCTTTCGTAATCCATTGCGCATTTTGAGGATAGAGCGTCAAATAATAAATGAAAAAGTAAAAAATTAACAAGTATCTTTTATGCATATTTTATTTCCTTCATGGCGAAAACGATAATAAAGGTAAAATATTTTAGTTGTCTCTATTACAAGTTTCGGTTGACGTTTAAATATTCTTCCATTTTCTCTGGTTTTTAACCTAAAATGAATTTTAACATAAGCTGTTCAATTCTTTGATTAAATACTTTGTCGTTGTTTCAATTAAAAATGGTTGTAAAAAAAATAGCCCTCGTAGAATGACAAGGACTATTCAGAATAAATAAATAAAAATAATTTTGCCTTTTAATACATGCTCAATGGCATATCCTTATTATAGGTTACGGCATAGGAGAATCGCAATGTTTTATATTCTTTGCTGCCAACTGTTTCTTTCCACTTCAACAATCCGGTTACTGTATTGTAATTTGCTTTTCCGGTTTCTTTCATTTCAACTTTTATATCTTTGTTAATGGTGAGCGGAATTTGATCTTCAACAACAAGGTTGATGGATTTCGATTTATTGTTTTTCATTCTCAACTCATAGACAATCGTTTTTGTGACTTCATTGCCAATCAGCTTATTGCTTTCCTTTACAGGGAGCTTAGTTCGTGTGACCGTTATGCCATTGTCGCGACCAAGAGCAAGTTCCATGGTATCGTTGATAATTGAGGGATTCAAAACCGTTTCGCCGACATAAGTGCCTTCATAAAAAACATTGGCTCTGCCCGGTAATAAATTCAAATTTTCCCAACCGGTTACTCTTGCCACAAGGAAGGCCTCACTCTCAATTTTGGGAACGAGGAAATGATAATATTCAGATGGTAATTCACTTTTCTTAATAGACACCATATGTGTGATGTTGTCTGAAGGGATATTGTAAGGAAGTTTGATGTCGAATTCTACATTAGTCATTGTCTCTACCAATTGAGAAAAATTTGCAGCAGATTGAGCAGGGGACATTTCATTTAAATCCTTTCTGACCGCATCCATTTCAACATTACCGGCATCCGTGTTTTGAGGAGATTTAGATCTTGCTGAAAGCTGAAGAACTGATTCGCGGGTACCGGTAAAATAATTTATATACCAGGGTGGCAGAGCCGGTTTTATATTGCTGCGATTAGGATTTCCGGTGCTCAGCTTAAGTCTTACATCATTCCAGTCCTCTCCTGAATTTTGAAAAACATTTGCTTTATAAGTCAACTGAATGGGCTCAGAAGAGGTGCTTGATCGCAGATCGTAAGAAGGTGTCCATCCTGCCTGTGAAACCATATAACTTACATCAACATTAACGGTAACAACTTCATCTGCGCTGACTGAAACAATTACTTCGTGTATGGGTTCATATTTTACTATTGGTTCCTCGCTGTTTTTGTAGGTGCGGAGATCAGCGAGACGTGCATTCAGTCGGGTAGTACCGGCGATTATACTTTTCTCACTTCGCTTTATCTTATTCAATTGGGCATTGATGTCCGATAATTTAAGTCGAAAAAACTCCATTGCTTGTTTCAAAATAGGAAGTGAATCGCTTTTTCCTTCACTAAGGGCCAATTTGTTTTTTAAGATCATATCTTTTTCCAATTGTAAAGCGCTTTTTCGCTCTGTCAATTCATCCTTAACAAATCCAAATTCTGTTAATGAGTCTTCAATTAAATTTATTTCGCGTTGAATTTCTTTAGGAAGGGTGCCATCTTTGGGCTTTGGCGGCTCGGGGTATTTAATATTGTGTTTGACTTCTAAAACTACAAAATTTCCTTTTCCTCCTGCCTGAACACTTGCCGGATTAATAAAAGGAGAGATTCCGGAAAAAACCAGGTCTGTGGTTCCCTGGTTAAGTGTAACAGTTGAGCTCCTGAAAACCTGGGCCCCCTGAGTGAAAACAGTGACTTTTTTTACGGATGACTTAACCGTTTTTTCGTTTGCTCCATGAGCATGTCCGGCGATAAATAATATCGCGAATAGAATTGTTTTTTTCATCTTGGATTAAGGATTAAAGCGTTATTTAAAAACTCAAGACATGAAACGTGCCAGAATTCCATAAATAACAAATCAATTCTTGATTGCATCCTGTCAACTCCTTGACTTAAGCCCTTCAAGTTGCTGGATTTGTGTCTTTTTCAAAACAAAATTACACGAATAGATCTCCAATTTTTTATTGCTCTTTAGTGAGCTGAGAAAAAATAATAAAAGAATCAAGGGTATTCTAGTTTCAAATTCAAGAAAAATGTTCAACACATTTGCATTTTCAACAAACAACTTTCCGGTTAGTATGAAAATGTAATCCCGCCACCGACTCCATAATGTGTTGCATAATTTGCAGATAAAGACATTCTTTTCCAAATTATGTAGCGCAATCCTGCATCAAATTCCTGATCGGTATTCCATTTTAAATCCATTCGTAATCGATTTGTTAACGCTAAATCACTTCTCATTACTTGAAAATAAAAATGACCATTATGATCCAGTCGGAATTCGGTTTGAACAAACATGGGTAATATGTATTGAATGCCAATTGTAAAAACCCTTCTGTTGTCAATTTTGTATTCCCGGGAGTTGTGGTCTTGATTTAGCTTATCCTCCATTTGGCGAAATTCGCCTCCCAAAAATACTTTCAGGAATTGGCGTTGGTCTATAAATCTGGCAAAATGTCCAACAGATTCAAAGCGGCCTTTATAGTTTAACATCGCTTCCGCATTAATTACATAATATTTATTCATTAGCATTACATGGGGAAATATTCCATTTGTATGAACCGGTAGTGTAGTTGTAAAATGCCACATGTATTCATCTTTGATAAATTTTTTCCATGTCTTTTTGGGTAATAAAGTTTCTCCAATAGCTGTGGAATCGGCGACAGAAAAAACTCTTCCCATTCCACTCATCATGTGATATAGGATGTGACAATGAAAAAACCAGTCACCGCCGTAATTGGCAGAAAACTCAATTGTATCTACTTCCATTGGCATTATATCCAATACGTTTTTCAAAGGTGAATACAATCCCTGTCCATTTAGGAGTCTGAAATATTGTCCGTGCAAATGCATGGGATGGCGCATCATTGTTTGATTATTCAAAATAATTCGCACCCTCACTCCTTTACGAATTAAAATCTTAGCAGTATCGCCAAGTGTATTGTTGTTGATACTCCATTGATACCTGTTCATGTTTCCAGTGAGTGTAAAATTCAATTCCCTTTGTGGCTCATCTTTTACAATTGATTTATCAACGGACTTTAGCATGGCATAGTTCAGTGTTGTTAAATTAGTTTGAGCGCTGCTGCTAGTGTGTTGATGCTCCATCTTGGCTTGTTCTCTTTTCTCACCTCCGGTTATTTCCGGATACATTACTGAATTCATATCCATTTGCTGATTACTCATTTCCATTCCCATTGCATCCATGCTTCCATCAAATTTCATCATTGCATTCATCATCTTCATGCCTTCAAAATATTTCAGCTTCTCCAAAATAGGCGCCTCCATTTTCATTCCGTTTCCAAGCCATAATGATGCAGATTTTGTTCGATCTTCAGCAGTTGCCTTGAATTCATATTGCATGTTTTCGGGAATTGTGACTATAGCATCATATGTTTCAGCTACTGCAATCAGCATTCGATCGACCTCAACAGGAATTACATCCATTCCGTCGTTAGCTATCACGCTCATTTTTCCACCTGAAAATTGCAACCAGAAATAAGTAGATGCAGATCCATTGATGATACGAAGTTTGATTTTTTCTCCTGCAGTAAATTCGGGTAAATCAATTTTTGTTTTTCCGTTTATCAGCATTGCATTATAATATACATCGCTTACATCCATGGGATACATTCGTAACCATTCTTGTTTCAATTTGGTGCTTAAAAAGCCTTGTTTGATTGCGGCACCATAATCTTGTGTTGATCCTTTTTCTATGGCATACCAATCGTTTGCCATTTTTAAAGAGCGCATAATTTCCATGGGTCTTTCGTTTGTCCAATCGCTCAGCAAAACGGTGTATTCTCTGATTCGTTCCGGTTCCCTTTTTTTAATTATTAGTGCTCCATAAAGTCCGATCTGCTCCTGTAATCCTGTATGTGCATGATACCAATACGTGCCGTTTTGAACAATTGGAAAATAGTACTTGAAAGTGCTATGAGCTTTTATTGGTAAATAAGTGAGATATGGAACTCCATCTTGATCGTTTGGTAAAATTAATCCATGCCAATGAATCGACGTTTCTTTATTCATTAGATTATGGACAATAATTTCAGCTGTATCCCCTTCTGTAAACACCAACTCGGGACCGGGAATTTGGCCGTTAATTGCAATAGCTTTTACCTGTTTCCCTGTGTAATTGACTGTTGTATCATTAATAAATAATTCATAGTGAATTAGCTTTTGAGCGCTAACGCTTACAAATAAATTCATTAAAATAATAAAAAAGAATAGTGAAATTCTTGATTTGATGACGGCTCTCTTACATACTAATTCAACTAATTTCATAACTGCTATAATTCTTTGTGATTGCTTTATGCAAATTTTAATTTAAGCATTTTTGCATTAATGGCAACTACTATGGTGCTTAAACTCATTAATACAGCACCGGCGGCCGGACTAAGCATAATATTCCATTTATATAATACTCCGGCTGCTAAAGGCAATGCAATTACATTATATCCGGTCGCCCATATTAAATTTTGAATCATTTTCCTGTACGTAGCTTTGCCAAATAATATTAAACTGGTTATGTCTTTCGGATTACTGTTAACCAAGACGATTCCCGCAGTTTCAGCGGCGATGTCGCTGCCGCTGCCTATGGCAATGCCAATATCGGCTTGTGCTAATGCAGGTGCGTCGTTTATTCCATCACCGGCCATTGCAATAAACTCCCCTTTACTTTGCAGCTCTTTGATTTTTTCCAGCTTCTGATGTGGTAATACTTCAGCAAAATATCCATCCATTTTTAATTCTTCAGCAACACTTTTTGCAACTACCGAATTATCTCCCGTAAGCAAAAGTGACTTTATTCCATTTTCATGAAGAATCTGAATGGCTTCTGCGGATTCAGGCCTAATTTTGTCTCCCAATGCAATATTTCCCATTAGCTGACCATTGATAATAACAAAAACAATTGTACCGTTATTCTCGCTTGACATATTATCGGGCAAAGTAATCTTGTTTTCTTTCAGGTAAAAAGGGCTAACAACTTTAATTTCTTTTCCTTCAACTACTGCTTCGATCCCTTTTCCTGTTATGGCTTTAAATGATGTAACTGAAGGAATAATAATTCCCATTTCTTTTGCTTTGGCTAATATCCCGGTGGCAATTGGATGCTCAGAATTTTGTTCCAATGCTGCTGCAAGACGTACAATCTCATTTTCCGTAGTATTCCGGTTGAATGTTTGTATTCTTGAAACCTCAAATTTTCCTATCGTAAGTGTTCCTGTTTTGTCAAAAATAATTGTTGTAATTTTCCTTGCATTTTCAAATGCGGTCCTGCTTTTAATGAGTAACCCTTTTTTTGCCGACAACGATGTTGACACCGCTACGACTAGAGGTACTGCTAAACCTAAGGCATGTGGGCAACAAATAACGATTACTGTTACCATACGCTCCAATGCAAACACAAAAGATTCTTTAGCTATCAACCACCAAAATAACAATGTAGCAAAACCTCCGGCCAAAGCAACAATTGTAAGTACTTTGGCTGCCTTATCGGCCAGCAATTGGGTTGTCGATTTTGATTTTTGCGCTTCGTCAACTAACTTAATTACTTTTGATAAATAAGAGTCCTTTGAAGCATGCGTAACTTTAACTTTTATTGAACCATTGCCATTAATAGATCCGGCAATAATTTTATCACCATTTTGTTTTTTAACGGGTGCCGATTCTCCTGTAAGCATCGCTTCATTCATAAAAGTTTCTCCATCATAAATTATCCCATCTGCGGCCACATTTTCTCCGGGTTTTATCAGAATTAAATCATTTTCTTTTAGTGAATCCGTTTTAACATCATGTATCATCTCATCCATAATCATATGCGCAGAGGAAGGTATAAGTTGAACAAGTAATTCAAGTTCTTTAGATGCACCTGCAACCGACTTCATTTCCACCCAATGTCCAAGAAGCATAATTAAAATTAGGGTACAGAGTTCCCAGAAGAAGTCCATTCCTTCCAAACCAAAAACCGTTGCCACACTGTAAGCATATGCTGCAGTTATAGCAACAGCAATTAGGGTCATCATGCCTAATGCTCTTTTCTTAACTTCATCAATTAAACCACTTAAAAATGGAAATCCCCCGTAAAAAAATATAACAGTTGAAATAACAAATAAAACATATTCTGATCCGGAAAATAAAACTTGAAAATTAAACCACTCCTGAATCATTGGAGACAAAATCATAACGGGAAATGTTAGAATTAATGTCAGATAAAATCGTTTTTTAAAATCGGCTATCATCATTTGATGATGGTCATGATGAGCTTCGGTTAATTGGTGCGAAGAATTATGAACTGTTGGTGAATGATTAGAATGACCTTTTTCCATATTTATTGATTTTAATAATAGGATGTGGTACAAATTGTACCACACCCTCAATTGTTATCATTTTATTGTTTCTGTTATACTTCCACAGGTTAACATTTTATTTCCGTAATACGGATTCTTAATTGGTTCTTCGTTGCTTAACCAGCTTGCCTTTTGCATTGGGCAATAATCTAAATAAACAGACTGCCCGTTATTCGCTTTAAACGCTTTCACCAGTTTAAACATATTATTGGAAAAAGAAGAAAAATGTTCTCGCATATGCTCGATTTCCGGTGCGCTTTGAATATGTTCTGCATCATAATCAAGCTTTGTTTGTAATGGCATAAAAAAGGTGTGCTCCGCGCCTGTCATTTTTGTCATATCTATAGTGATTAACACCTTCCTAAACGATTTCGCTTGAATTTTTGCTTCGGATAGATCATCTGCAATCAATGCATCCTTTAATAAATAATATACCGCAAGTGTTTTTGCAATTTGTGCTTTTACATCTGCATGTGTACTTTCAAATATTTTCGATTCCTCTATTTGCTTTTTAGATTTCTGCGCGTCCTTGTTTTGTGCACATGCATTTAAGGTGAATAGAATTGATAAAACAATAATGTTTATTACGTTTTTCATTTTTTATTTTTTTAAACTGTTTAAATTATTTTTACAATAGGTATAAATATTTTAGCGCGGTCAGAAATATTTCTGCCGCGTGAATCACAATGAGTCAAAAATCAAATGAGGAAGCTCTGTATAAAAACCCTTATATCATTCGCCGGTAATGGGGGATGAAAAATATTATATAACGGTATATCTGTTTTTTGAAAAACAATTAAAAACGGACTGCTATTGGTTATGGCGTTTATTATTGATTGAAAATAATACAACGAAGTGATATCCTGAGAGAAAAATTGTCCGGTTTTATTAAAAAAAGAGAAGTGCAAATTCTGGCAGTCGTTTGTCTTTTGATCGGACCCTGACTTCTTGCTGCAACAAGACCCTTCTTTGCTTGATTTGTTTTTTACATTACAACAACCACCGGAGTTAAAAGAACACATGAATGAACATAAGTGCATGTGCACAATTGTAAACAGCAATAAAACTGAAATACTTTTTGAAAAATGGTTATTAAACCTCATTGTACATATAAAGGTACTAAATATCAATTAGGTTTTGATTAATATCTTGTATTTGTAGAAAACCGGTGATTAAGACTTGATCTGCAATAATCGAATTGCTCACAAATCCAAGTTAATGTAAATAAAAAAGCCCTAATTTGCGTTTTCGAATTTTTTTCAAATAACAAAGTTTCTTCTTTTTATAAATATTCTCTCTTTTTTATACTTCGGTTACGACAATATTATTGATTGAAATTGAATTCGACAGTCATTTCAGATAATCTGAATTTAGAGTAGAGTTCTCACTTTTTATATTTAGGTTGATATAGCTGAACAAAAAAGTTGCCCGGCATTTCAAAATAAGTTACAAAACCATAACCATGGTCTTCTACTTCACCTTTAAATTTTACTCCCTCTGCTTTTAATTCGCTTACAGTAGTAGCTATGTCATCGCAATAAAATGAAATATCCTGCATCCCGGATGGAGCGCCATTTTTTTCATCAGCCGGATGACAACCCATATCGGCTTCGGGTAAATCAAAAATGAGCCATCCACCACCAATATCGTTCGCTTTAAAACCCAGTTTTTCCTGAAGAAATTTGCGGAGTCCGGCTGCATCGGAACTATAAAACATTGTGTGAACACCTTTAATCATGTTTATATATTTTAGCTTTATTATTAATTCAAATATAAAAAAACCGTGTGTAACTAAAAAATATTTTCAGTTTACACACGGTAATTTACTATAAAGCTTGAAAAGGAAATTATAGGAGGATCAATAGATTAATTTTTGTTCACCATAAACTTTTCCGTTAAAATTTCTTTACCGTTAATTATTTCTATGAAATATATTCCTTCATCAAAATTATTTAGAGAAACAACGGATTTATTTTCAAATAAGCTACCTTGTAAAATTAATTTACCTGTTCCATTATATATTTTATACGAACTGTTTTTTTCTGAATTAAGATGTATATTAATTTTATCGCTTACCGGATTTGGAAAAACAGCAATTTGTTTCTCTGTTTGAACAGTATTTGTTCCAACAGCGGCAAAATTAAATTCAAGGTCGTCAACGATAAGTCTTGTACCCAGACTTGGTTCACGATAGCCGGGAATTTCTGTGTAAAAATTTCTTATGATAATGCTGTAATAATCTGCACTTCCCGGAGTATAGTAATTCAAATTTACGGAACTGTAAGTAAAAGTCGAATTGGCGTCTGTTATAACCTGTATGCCTTCTGCAACAGGATTTCCGCTGCTATCCCATAAAGTAACTTCAACAAAAGCAGAATCACCATTTACCGGAAAATATTTATGATAAAAACTAAGACTCAGTGGCTCAAATGGATTACCCGGAGTGGCATTCGTGGGAATCATGTTGGATGCACCCCACGATGAAAAAACTGTATCATTATCTAAACCCGCAGCACCTACAATACCTGTATTGGTAGTGAAGTTCCAGGCATTTCTTAATTCCAAAGCATTGCTTCCTGAATGAGCATCATAAGTCGGGGCATAAAACGGTCCATCATAAATAATAGAATCGGTATGAGAGACTCCTAAAGAGTCAAACCAAGCCGAAAAAATATAAACATTGCCCCAATAGCTAATGGTGCCATCAGAGTTTAATTGCTCAAAGCCATTATTAGTAATCGGCTGAGCTTGTAATAGAATTGCTTGTAGTGAAAAAGCAATAAAAAACAGAGTAATGGTTTTTTTCATAACGACGTGAATTTAACTTATTTTTTCCATAAAATTGATGGGTTAAAACTAAATTGAACGACGGGTAATTACAAATATTTCGGGTAGACATGGTGTAGACAAAGTGGGAAAACTCGTCATCAGTTAGTATACAAAGTCCGTTTATTTTAGATTTAAGATGAAATCGGTGAGATTATCTTCAGAATTCAGTTGTAATTTCTTCCTGAGGCGGTACCTCGCCGTTTTTACACTGTCAGGGGAAATATTTAAAATCGCAGCCATTTCCTTGATCGATAAATTCAGTTTAATAAGCGCGCAGATTTTTAAATCGTTCGGACTGATATCAGGGTAAGCAGTCCTTATCCTTGAATAAAAATTTTTATTGATGCTTTCGAAGTGCCTGTTAAAATCTGACCAATCTTTATCCTGCGTTAAGCCCTTATTAATGATTTTGTTAATCGGATTACTATTGTCTGAATCCTTTTCAGTAGAAAGTGTTTCCTTTAATTCTTGCAGTAATTCATTTTTCTGAAGCATTTGGACGGTCAATGCGCTCAACTGGCTTTCCTTAAATTCGATTTCATTTTGCAATTGTTGTTCCTTCTGTCTTTTCTTCTCTTCCGTAATTTTTTGCAATTCTTCTTTGGCCTTCAGTAATAATTTGTCGCGTCTATTAATTTTTTTCAAAAACAAAATAATGCCTGCAGCGATTAATAAAATAAATCCGATTGAAATCCATAGCAAATAACCGGTTAGCAAAGCAATGTCCTTTTCCTTCTGAATGATACTTAGCTGCCTGTCCTTTTCCGCTACTCCAAATTGCACTTCAAGACTTTTCGTTACTCTTTCTTTTTCCCACGTTGCAAGAGTGTCTTTTAGTTCCTGTATTTCCTGACCATAGATCAATGCCTCATTGAATTTTTCTTGCTTTTTTTTAAGTAATAAAAGTTGATTGAGTGCCTGGAGATAAAAGGATTTATCTGATAGGTTTAAAGCAATATCCTTGGCTTTAAGGAATAAACTTTCTGCCTTCTCTTCATTATTCTCTGAGGTAATAAACCATTTACCAATACCAATCAAAGTTGAAACCTGTGCCTGTCGATTTTCGGTACTATCAGCAATGAATAAAGCGCGTTCGAGATAAGATTTGCTTAATGGGGCGTGACCATTTTTCAATTCTATCTCAGCAACCTTTACATAGGAGCCCGGTAAATAGGTTGTGTTATTGGTAAGTATTCTTTCCTCTAATGCAAGTCGGTGAAAATACTCAGCAGAATCAACCATGTTCAGTTTCGAATATGCATCGCCCAAACTGTTATAAATTAATCCTAAATATCCTGTTGTATCGTTAGAATCGGTAAAACCTATCATTGCTTCTTTACTCAAAACAATGGCTTCCTTGTATTTCCCTTGGCGAGAATTTATGGTACTTATTAATTGCAAACATTTACTTCTGCCTGTTAATGCAATTTGTGGCAACTGTTTCTCGAGACGCTTATATTCATTCATCGCCAATAAACAGTAATGAATTCCCTGGCTATAGCTGGCTCCATAGGAACAGATACCGATATTTAATAAAGCATTTGCGCTATTTTCAATGTTCCTTTCATATACCGCCTGCTGATGTGCCTGTCCGAAATAAGTTAAAGCAGCGTCGTTATTATCCTTAACGAGCTCGCTCCACCCCTTTTTAAGCAGCGATGTTGAGTTTTCTCCTTTGCAAAAGCCGGTTATTAAAATAAATAAAAATAGTAAGCGAAAAAATAATTTCATTTTGCAATATATACTATAAAGCAAAGAAAAGAAAATAGTTAAATTACTTTGAGTGAAAAGCGATTTACTTTTCTGTACAAATAACCATTCTTTTCACACCGTTTTTATCGATGTGGTTTCTGAAATAAAATATTTTTGGCTATTTTCTTTCGGCGACAATATTGAATTTCAGCTTAAACTCATCGTAAATCATTTTGTCGCCGATATCTTTAAAAAATGTCTTCGAACCATATTTAATGTCGAATTTAGAGCGATCGACAATGGCTGTTCCTTCGCAATAAATTTTAAGTCCTTCCGGTTTAACGATTGCATCAAAAGTTATCTCATTTGCTTTATCTTTTATTGTCAGCATTCCGGTTACCTTATGTGTAGCGCCTTTAATTGTCGGGGTGTCGTATGCTGTCAAAGAAGTAATTACAAATGTTGCTTTGGGAAATTTTTCAGTATCAAAAAAATCCGCTGACTTAAGGTGCTTTTCTATTTTAGCCTTACTGCCTTCATTTGTCAGGTCTTTGTTTTCGATTGATGTCATATCAATCTCAAAGTTGCCGTTTAAGTTTCCGTGGTTGTTGCTGATTTCGCCTTGACTCAGCTTAATTGTACCATTGTGTTTGCCACCTACTTTTTCAGCATACCATTCAAGAACACTTTTTTCCACCTCGACTTTATATACATCTGTATGCATTTTAAAGGCTGTACCAATAATTATACACGTCAGGGAAGTAAACAGAATAATTAATTTTTTCATTTTATTTTTATTTAAAAATGTTTTAGCTGGACTTACTCGCTCGAATTTACGAATAATTTTCTGTCCGCAACAAATGTCCCAAAAGGTAGAAATGATGCCAGTAAAGCCCAGAAGGTTTTACCATTGTTCCATTTTTTCTCGGCTCTAACAATCATAACCCAAATGCAATATGCGATAAACAGAATTCCATGAATCATTCCAATGTACAAATTAGGAGTCGGCATTCCGTGAAAATATTTTAGTGGCATTCCAACTCCCATTAATAAAATAAAACTTATTCCTTCCATGTAAGCAAGAATTCTGAGTCGACCTAAATTAGTTTTCAACATTATTATTTTCCTTTTGAGATAATTTAATTTTTGTTGTTTTTGGGTTCAATAAGATCCCAAAGATTACCGTATACATCTGAAAAGACAAGTACAGTTCCCCATGCTTCTTTTATTGGTTCTCTGACAATTTTTATTCCCTCCTTTAATAGGTTATTATAGTCGGTCATAATATCGTCTGTATGGAGAAATAAAAACACACGACCTCCTGTTTGATTTCCGATACGACTAAGTTGTTCATCGTTTGCGGCTTTAGCCAACAATATCCGACAAGATTTTGATCCTCCGGGTGTAATTACTACCCATCTTTTAGTTTCACTTAAAATTGTATCTTCAATAAGTAGAAAACGTAATTTCTTCGTGTAATAATCGATTGCTTTATCGTAATCGTCAACAAGTAAAGAAATTTGTATGAGATTTTGGGTTGACATTGTGTATCAATATTGATTTTCATACTTTTTAATTTAACTCAAAAAAAGCTGAAAGATTCTTTAATTATTGTTTGACAAATTTTAACAATCTATTTTGAATTTTTATTAAATATAAACCATTTGGCAAATTGGCAACTTCGATAGATTCATTGATTGCTGAGATTTTTTTCCTCAGAACACATTCACCGATTGAATTATAAATAAAGACCTCTTTACCAACTAAATCTGATGAAGCGGACTTAAATGAAACGAAATCTGATGAAGGGTTGGGAGTTACGACGAAAGATACCGATTTTGATTGCGATAAAACATAACCCGTTGAAATCCCAAATATATTTTCAAAATTCTGAGCATACTGGTAAGCAGATTCACAAGTGTTAACGGCGTCCCAGTTGATGGACCAGGTCATCATTCCGCGAAGTGTCGGGTAGCCATTTGTTTGAGTTAATATATATGAACCTGGCCGGGGGCCTGTTCCTCGCAAATAATCAATGGCAGATTTAACAATTGATGTATCGGAAAAACCTCCGCCTGCAGCGGTGCATGCGGGTAAGCCAATGGCGACCTTGTTTGCCGGAAGACCATTAAACATTCCACCTGCAGTATTAAATCCCTGTATGATTGCTTCGGTCATTGCCACAATAAAATCAGAAGTGCCTTGCGAATAGATATTGCCGTCTATGCCATACATACTTCCACTATTATATAACTGCACGTGAAGAATTTCAATTGAATCGCGTAATGCATCGATGACAGGCAAATATGCTCCCCAGATCCCACCATAAGCAGAAAGACCTCCCTGAACATAAGCTGTTTCCGGTGCCATAGTAAGAATTAAACGTTTTCCATTTGCAATAAAATAATCCTGCATGATTTGTTTTATTGCATAAATCAAATTGATGATCTTATTATCGGCAGGATTAGCAATGGTTCCGCCTGAAACTGAAAGAGAATTTCCTTCCAGATCAATATCAATTCCATCAAAACCATAGGAACTAATGATACTATTAATTGTATTAATAAAAGTGTCACGCTTCGTTTGGGTGTCTAATGAAACCGGAGCGCTTGCTCCGCCAATGCTGATGATTACTTTTTTTCCCTGGCTTTGTAGCGTTTGAATTTGTCCGATTAGAATGGAGGGAATTACCTGGTCGGGAATAAATTCCATTTGAAAATCAGTTCCTGAATGCGGTACGGCAAATGCTATGTTGATAATATTATAACGGGAGTCGATGTTGTCGAGTTGTAAATAGGGCGCATTTGCATCATTCCAGTTTTGCCAGTAGCCACTCAATGCGGGGTTTGGAACCTGCGCACTTGTTGAATGAAAAAATAAAATCAATGCTATTATGATTGAAATAATGCTTTTCATTTGAGTGAATCTTTAAAATAATCTTGGAAAAAACGGCTATGAATTGTTTTAACCCTATAAGTTTTCCCGCTTCAAGATAAGAAATACTATTTCAATTTAAATACCAAATAGCGCCATTTAAAACACTTGCAAAACTAACCCAAAGTAAATATGGTATTTGTAAATATGCTGCTGTTTTATTGATTTTCGAAAAAGTAAGAATCATCCAAATTATGCTTACCCAGATTAAAATAATTTCTACAAATGCCAGTCCAATCAGGTGAAATTTAAAGAATATAAAACTCCAGCAAAAGTTTAAAACTAACTGAATACAAAAAATAGTAATTGCCTTTTTTCTTAAATCGTTGTTTTGTGATTGTAAAATCATGAACAAAGAAATACCCATCAAAATATATAAAACTGTCCAAACGGGACCGAATAAATAATTCGGTGGATTAAAAGTCGGTTTATTAATTCCGACAAACCAATCGTTTACACTACCGGAAGTGGCTATGCCTGAAATAGCGCCTACAGCAACCGTAAGCAGTATACAGAAAATTAGTTTTATCGTATTTTTCATATATTTTTTTCTTAATAATTTATGGTTATGAACGAATTAAAATCAATCAAATAATTCTTCGCCTACCTGAATGAGTTCACTATTCCTAAAGTCGATCAAACTACCCTCTATTGATTTAGGATCACCCTCTATCTCCGTTCTTTCATTTGTTCTGGTATCTATAATCTTAATCCCACAATTTGTTTTATCGTCAGCTGCTGAGTACGTTTCATAAATTACGTATTTGTATTTTCCGAAGATAAAGCAAAGATAGTTTAAGTCAAGTCCTTCGTTTTCTTCTCCTCCTCCTCGTAAATAATATGAATAGGTAAATTTTTTCCAACTATCGCTTAAATTTTCGGGAAAGCTAAATTCGATCTTTTCCATTGTACCAAATCGGTAAGCAATATATTTATTTGATGTGTCCTTAGCTAAGACAACCTTTTTTTCATTGAATGTTTTGAATGAAATGATTAATTTTTCATTAGGCAATAAATAGCTTTGCGCAGATAAACTTTTGAAAAGTGCACATAGTATAATTAAAGTTAGCCGGTATCGCATTTGTATTCCAATAAAAATAATTAGCGTTTGGCCGCTACAAGAAGTTGGCGATTTCGTAGTACAAAACGGTCTACTAGCAGTGAACTTGATATGAAGCAAATGCTTCATTTAACCACTGAATCGCCAATTTCTTGTAGGTGCAATTAGCTGTAGATTTCTTTTAAAAAACAATTTGCATTTGAATATATAATCTATCGTCATGTCCTTGTGGAATATCGTTGATGTTCCCCCTGAACACATAATTGATAAGTACTCTAAATTTATCCTTCGGATTTCCGTAATAAGCACCAATGGTTAATACCTTCCACTCTTCTTCAAACATATCATACTTAACAAGTGGACCAATCTTCCATTTTGTTTTTAGTGCAAGTATGGCCTGGTATCCTTTCGGTTCAGCGTACAATGTATCACTTACTCTATCTTTCCCCCTTCCATATTCACTTGCAAGGAAAAAATATTTATGGTCAACCTGTATATCGGCTCCAATACGATTGAAGTTAACATACAGGTCATCAGATGGGTCTAGCAAATTATCATACAAATATCTGATTCCTCCGGTTCCGAAAGAACCTCCTAAACGAATTGTTAAATCCTCCTTTTTATAGCGAATTCCAACTCGCCCCCATAATGCTTTTTTAGTATTAAAATCAAAAGGTCCTGCAACATTAGACCTTGCCCCATTAGTAAATGTTATTGCATCTTCAATGCGGAAATTTTTATTTAATTTAATGTCTCCAAGTATTCCAATACCAATATCACGCAAGTTTTCTCCTCTTGAAAGTCCGTCCGACATTTCTGCACGATTTACGGTATACAATTCTGTAATCGATTGGCGGTTCTCCCATCCAAATTGAGTTTTTTGCTGACCAACACGAATTGTCTGATTTTTTATTACACGAAAGCCGATAAATGCATCGCGTAAAATCCCACCCTGCTCGGGTGCTCGAGGATCAATCATTAACTCATAGAAAATAAATTTGTTGATGTCACCTTTAGCAATTAACCTTGCTCGCAATATTCTGAAACCTCCAGGATCACGAATGGTGTCACCGTTAGTGTTAAGTTCTTCAAGGTAGTGAACCTGAAGCACACCCGATATTTTCGGCTTATACTTTTCTAACTTTTTGTTAGTACTATCTGAAACAAGGCTTTCCTGTGCTAGGCAAACATTTACTGCTATTAGAAAAGTAAAAAAGGTAATTATGTTTTTCATGTTGAAATAATAAATAAAATTTTTAAAGGAGTTTTGTGGCTAATTATTATGAAATCAGCGTCTGTTTTCGTCATAATATAAGTTATAATTACTATTTCCGCTAACTATAAAATATACACTGGTTTTTTCGCTTAATTCTATAACTCAATCTTAAAAGTATATAATTTTTTTGTTCCCGGCGGGGTTGATGTCATAAAAATAACATCTAATGAATCCTTTCACTTATTTTAATACCACAAATGAGTCGAGTATGAGCCCTCCTATTGCTTTATACTTTTCATAATTAGCGACCTCTGTAGTAAAAGTTGCTAAATACGCATTATCATTTTTAATAAAACAGTAGGATGTTATTTTTAGATTAAATTTTCCCTGAGTCATGGAATAGATTATTTTGTAATAATCTCCATGGATATTTTTAAGAATAGAAGATTCGAATATTTTTCCGTCGGTTGCTACTTCGGCAATTTGTTTTTCGGTAATTTGTTTATACTTCTCAAGATCGATGCTCTGTCCTTCCAAATTCTGAATAAGCACATTCACGTTTTCGCTAAACTGATCATCTTCGTTTTCTCTGGGAGCAAATACAAACACCTCCGTACCCATAAGCCGGGTTGTGTCTGTTTTCCATGGACTCGGGTAAACCATTTTAAATTCCTTCGTCACAAAGCTATTTAGTTGCTCTTGTGCAATTAATTGTGAGAATATGCCACTTGAAAAAAAAACGAATGCAATTTTGAATACATTTTTCATTTACCTGCTTTTGGATATTATTAAAGTGTTATAATAAAGACCAAATATAATATTTATTGCCTTTGATTATGAACAAATGCTACTTTGATAGATTAATTTTAGTTGGTGATTATTCGAAATTTACAAAATTCTTTTATTGCAGTATAGTTTTGACTAATTTTTTGCTTTAATGTTTCAATGGTCTTTTTTTTATCATTCCGCCTTTCGTGTCTTTAACGCTACTCATCACCACAAATGAGTTTGGATCAATTTTTTGAATTTCTGTATTGAGTTTGCTTATTTCCAAACGAGTTACCACTGTATAGACAATGTCGATTTCGTCAGTATGTCCATGCATGCCAAAACCCCTTTTACCTTTATATACTGTTACCCCTCTACCTAAATTTCCAATTATCATCTTTCTGATTTCATCTGCCCTGACAGAAATAATTGTAACTCCTGTGTATTCCTCAATACCTTCAATAACAAAATCAAGTGTTTTGGAAGCAGCAAGATATGTTAGCATAGAATATAAAGCTGTCTCGATAGAAAGAAAATAGGCTGCTGAAGAAAAAACAAGAATATTAATAATGATAATAATATCCCCTACTGTTGTTCCAAGCTTTCTGCTAAAGTAAATCGCAAGCACTTCTGTTCCGTCAAGCACAGCACCTCCTCTAATAGAAAGTCCGATGCCCGCGCCAAGAAAAAAACCTCCAAAGACGGCAACTAAAAGTTTATCATGTGTTACTTCCGGAAAATTAATCATTGCAACGGCCAATGCAAGTCCCAAAATTGCAAACGCAGCTTTCAATGCAAACTGCTTACTTATAACATTCAAGCCAAGAATCAGAAATGGGATATTTACGATTACAAGCAAAACCGAAAGTGGTGTATCGCTCAATTCGCTAAGGAGAAGAGAAATACCAGTTGCGCCGCCGTCAATAAATTTACTGGGAAGCAGAAAGCCCTCGAGCCCGAATGCCGCTGAAATAATTCCTAATACAATAAGTAAAGAATTACTGAAAAAAGAAAGTACAGAAATCTTCAACTCTCTATAACCGCGTGCTATTTCAAAAGAAGATAATTCTGTTTTACTGTTGGTTTTTCCTTTTTTTTGTTTAACAACAGTACGAATAATTAATTGGGTCCAGTTGGGGTTCATCCTTCAAATATAATTGATTTTTAAACAGGGCATAATTCTATTTAAATATTCTTCTTATATTTATTAGCTTCACAAATACAAAATTGCTAATTATTTTTTGAAGATTTCGTTCTTAAACCCCAACTTTTTAAAATCACTATAAACTGATCTTTTACTTTATCGAGATTGATTCTCTTTGAGTAATCCATGAATGGCCTTTCTATTGTTTTATATGTTATAAAACTTATCAAGACAACAAAGGGAGTTGTAATAAATATTAACATACAATATTTATTGGACGATAAATTTGCCGCCTCTTGCAGTCCATAAAAGAAATACATTACAACAAAGAGAATTATACCATGAATTAAGTATGTACTATAACTTATTTCTCCTAAAAATTTCAATATTGAACTTTTAAGAATGCCAAAAACATTATTCCCTAAAACGATTAAGTTGAACACTACTATAATTAAAAGTTTACTGATAAAATCACCGGAGGTGCTGAAAAATAATATTAATGCTGATAAACAGAGCAAAATTATCAAACTGAAAACAGGTGAGTTATAATTTACCTTTCTTCGACTATATTTTATTAAAAATGGTGATATGGCTCCTCCGGCAAATGAAAGTAAGTGCTGCCCTTCAATATATTTAATTTTGTAAAAACCATATATAAAAAGCAAACTAATTAATAAATAAAATGTTGATGTGTTTTTTTTAAGAATTAACAGTGAAAGAATTGGCAAGCTAAAATAGAACAACCATTCATAAGGAAGTGACCAAACAACTCCTGCGATAATTATATTGGTATAAGCACAATTATTAATATCCGGGGTATCCGGTATAGTAAAAGCCAGCCAGCTAAATATTTGTTTAAAATAAATTTCCGGTCCAACCATTATTTGCCAATTACTCAGTATCATGACAATAATTATTAATACGAATATTGAGACAAAATACATTGGAACTAATCTGAAGAATCTGGACAGGAACAAAATATTCCAATC
This sequence comes from Bacteroidota bacterium, assembly GCA_031385005.1. GTDB lineage: Bacteria > Bacteroidota > Bacteroidia > AKYH767-A > 2013-40CM-41-45 > JADKIH01. The sequence goes on along the minus strand of JANNBB010000009.1, from coordinate 22,079 downwards.
AACTTTTTTATTTTTTGTGTTTAGTAATTTTGAAATAAATAAAAAGGCGGTAATCATGAAAAAAAATGCGACACTCGTCTGGCCCAATTGACTATATAGATTAGACTTCGGAGAGTCCCATTTATTAATTTGAAGAAACTGATGCCAGATTGCAGCATGATGAATGAAAACGCCTAATGCAAGAAATCCTCTTAACCCGTCTATGCTTTCATATCTGACATTCGTATTGATAATTTTATATTTTATGCTAATCAGATGTGCAGTAATAAAAGCGATGCCATAAATTATTATTGCAAAAATCGGATTTAATGGATGCATTCGTTGTCCTCTTTTATTTTTTAGACCCAGAAATCAGTTTACGAAAGTTGCTAAACCTCTATTTTAAAAATCCTGAGTATGTCGGTGAATTTTTACCAAATATAAAAATAATAAGGAACAGATTGTCCATTAAATTATTTTAATAAATGAACAGAAGTTTTTATTTTATGTGCTCGTTTAACTTTTTTATTAAACTTATTTTAAATTCTCCGTTATATCAGCAATATGGTAAACATCCTTTAGTAAGTTTTCAATTGGAGAAGGGGAAATTTGCAGACTTCCTGAATATGGATGATTAAAGAGAAGCAGCATTGAAAATATTACACCAAATAAAATTGCAGATATTATGGTAACGATAGTTTGTAATTTCATATTTTGACATCTTAAAAAATAACCGCTTATAGTAAATAGAATTGTTCCACAAAAAATAGATGCCCAAAGTATATTAGGAATTAGCGGATCTGCATTTCGAAGATGGCGAAGTCTCCTGAATTTTGCCATATCGTTCAAATGCTGAATCATACGGGCTTCAACAATCTGTTCTCTTGCATTTGCAGGTAAATACCGGATAATAGCACCATAAAGTTTATTGAAAGCTAACCAGGCTATTTTACTTTCCTTGCATTCTAGCATTTTAGGCCAACCATCTTCAACTACAGCTTTCGTATAATTAATAAGTAAATATTGAATTTCCTTTTCTTTTTCTATATCCATTCCTCTGCTATCCCGATAAAGATTCCCCATTATACTTGCTTCTTCGGCTGTATTTCTTCTTTGTAACTCATAATCCTGCCAGGTAGAAATAACTGCAAAAGCAAGGAGTACCGATAAGAGAGTTCCTAATTGGCGCATCATAATATTGGCAACCTGATTATCTTCAGGTTTAAAAAACAGATAGCTAAAATATTTTCTTGCTATAAGCATTCCTACAATAAAAACAACTACTGTAATAATTGTGATAAGAAGAGTAAACAAAATCGGATTTAAATGAAATATTTCTTGAATCATAATTATATTTTTAAAATAACAATGTTAAACACTTAATTAAAATGTAAAATAATTTCATCTTGAAGCCATTCATTGTCTCAAGTGAAGGCATTTTTGAAAAGCATTATTGGGAATTGTTTTCATTAAGTACTATGCTTTTCTTAGTATAAAGTTATCATTTTATAGCTTCATTAAAAAGGAAAATAAATTGGCTTGAAATGTTGGCCTATCTTCCTAAAGTATTAATAAATGCAGTTATGGCTACAAAATGTTAAAATGAGAACTTTTTAAATAACATTTCTTTAAATCGTTGAAATCTGAAAATTTTTTGTTGGCTGAAAATATATTATGTGAAATTTACTCTTATTGAGTTACAATAAATTTAGTGGTGAACGATTTATAGTTGCTTGTAATTTTAAAATAGTAAATACCGGATGACAAATGACTTGTTGTAAAGTAATAGTATCTGTTTGTAATTACATCATTTTTATATACCAATTCACCGGTCTGGTTGAATATCTCTCCTTTCAAAACACTCGTGAAGTCATTTGATTTCAGCAGGAAATTAATATGGTCAGTTGCCGGGTTTGGGAAAAGCTGAAGATCCATTTGTGTTTCAATTTCATTTAATGATGAAGAAGGGTTATAATTTATAACCGTTTCATTGATGGTTACATATCCTGAATTGGGTCCCATATTTCCATCGGTTGGAATAATTTCGCCATAGAATGTTTGACCGATTGCATAAGGATAAACCGGAGTTAAGTTTGAATCAAGTGTTACAAAATATGCATAGATCCCTAAAGGGTATTCCGGGGTTATGCAAAATCTTCCATTATGATCGTCTAAGTCGCCAAGGCCGGGTACATATTCAAAGTCCTCCTGATAACCACCCAATGGAATTGTTGTCAAAGAAGGTCCATAGAGTGCCGGAGTTAAAACTGTACCATCGGGCAAAGTTGTTCGGTCGGTGATGCTTCTCATCCGATAACTGGTTCTCATGCGTTTTATAATGCCGGTTCCATTGGTATTCGTATATGCATAACAACCATAAATAGGAAAACCGTCAAAGGCGAAACCAATAATCGGAGAATGATTCAAGCTATCTGTCTGGTCATATACACAAGAGGGGCTTTGATGGGTATGATATTCGTGAGATTGATTTGGATGACCCCAGCAGCTGTCAAATGTTTCTGCTAATAAATGTTCCCAATAAAATGCATTTTGAAACCAGGTTGTATCGTTGTTATAACTTTTTGCATCCAAAGGATTGTAAACAGAAACTCCATTAACCCAAAGGCCTATATGACCATAGGGTGGCTTTTTAGGGGTTCCGGTATTTTGAGTTGGATTCAAACGAAACCGAAAAGTGTAACCCATGCTATCGGGAAACCAGGGATTGTTTGGCCACCAATCTACCTGACCAGTACCGGATCCTGCATTAACCGGAATGTAATCAGCCAAATCATTTGTCTTAATGTAAACGCTGGTTGCAGAATAAAGAACCTGTTTTACATTGCTTGTATAACCCAGATAACCTGTTGCACCAGTAATGTTCAACTTCCACGAAGTAATCAGGGGATTCATTTGAGCAATACTTGTATTGATAGTTGCCAAGCTGATGGCTATTAGCTTAAAAAGTATTTTCATATTATTTAACTTGATTGTTCTAAGACGTTTTAATAAAGATAATGGTTTAATTGGAGCAGCAGCTTATATGCAACGAATGTTGGTGTTATGAATTAGAGTTGAATTTAGTTTAAAAGGTATAATAAAATTAGAAACGAACGGTTTTAATACTCTCTGGTTTATTTGAGCTGATTTGTGTGTTAGCAGTACAAGACTTAATTTAATATACAATGCTTTATTTAATAGTCGGCTCAACTATTTTCCAATAGGAATCCTTTCGGGTAACTTTACCATAGCGAAATTCCCAAAGGTCACACCCTTTTACCTTCACACTAATCCCTGAAGTTGTTGTTCCGGTAAGAGTCCATTCTGAAACTCCTCGGTTGCCCTCGGTTGAAATCCAATGAAGATCTTCTCCATAGTGGACATTAGGAATTCCTTTGAAACGACCTTCAAGTGCTTCTCGCACCTGTGCTTTACCGATAAAGCGTTGTCCGAAAGATTCAGGGCCTCTTGGAAAATCGAATGAGCAATCATCGGAGAAGTATTCCATAATTGCATCAAGATCGTGTGCATTGAATGCCGCTAGTATTTGCTTTAACGTTTCTGTAGTGACTTCCATTTCTTGAGATTTAGATTTAAATTAATACTTTAATTTGATATTGATTTTAAATATTCTTTAGCAGTATTTAAATGTGTGCTCTTCTTCACTTCCGACATTTTATCAAAAGTTCTTATTAACATTCCTAATCTTGGATTTTGCAAAAAGAAAGTACGATGGGTATGCATGAATCGCCAAAATAATCCGTCCCATATATTCTGCCATTCTCCTTTTTTATAATCACTCATTTTCATTAAATAATTACTTCCACTAATGTAGGGTTTGGTTGCCATTAAACCGCCATCGGCAAATTGGCTCATTCCATAAACATTGGGCACCATTACCCAATCGTAAGCATCGATAAATAATTCCATAAACCATCGATATACTTCATCCGGGTCAAACTCACATAAAAGCATAAAATTTCCAATAACCATTAATCGTTCGATGTGATGACAATAACCGGTTTCTAATATTTTTTTTATCGTACAATCAATTGGTTCAATTCCTGTTGTTCCATTCCAGAATGAAGAAGGGATTTTTCGTGTAAAGCCCCAGTAATTTTGGATTCTCTCATTCTTCCCCTTCAAATCATAAACAGCTCTGATAAATTCCCGCCAACCGATAATTTGTCTGATAAAACCTTCCAATGAATTAATTGGAATTTCATGATTACCGGCATACTGCAACGCTTCGTCGATAACATACTTGGGTGTTAACAGACCAACATTTAACATGGGAGTTAATACACTGTGATGCAAAACTGATTGATTGGAGACGATTGCATCTTCATATGCACCAAATTCAGAAAATCGTGTTTGAAAAAAATTTGTTAACCATTTCTTGCTTTCGTCAAAAGTAGTAGGATAAATATAATCCGTATTTAATTTCCCATAATTTTGCGAATAATATTTTTGAGTGTATTGAACGGCTTCAGAATAAAATTCGTTGGGCGCTAAATATTTTACTTTAGGAGGTGTTTTATCTTTAGGATATTTCAGCCGGTTCTCGTCATCGAAAGTCCATTTACCGCCGATTGGTTTAAGATTTGCCTCCAACAATATTCCTCTGCTTTGCCGCTGGTGTTTATAAAAATCTGTTTGAAACATTCGCTTTTTACCGGAGAAATATGTTGTAATTTCTTCTGTTGAATTAATAAATAAAGGCGTGTGATTTTTATTCGCATTAACATTTTGAGAAGTACATGCCTTTTCAATCCTTTGTTCCAGCCAGTAATCGGTTGAGTCAATATAATCAAAACTATGAATGCCTATTGACTTTAAATGCGGAATTAGCTTTCTTATATCAGCCAATTCATTAAATGAATCTATGTAAACTACTTTAATTTTTTTTGATTGAAGAAAGCCTTGATAAAACTTCATACTTGCTCTGTGAAAAGCAATTTTTTGTTTGTGGAAATTATATTGTTTAAAAAATAAAATTTCTTCTACTAAATAAATTGTCTTACATTTTCCGGCAAGTGCATTTTGTTCAAATAATTGATGCGGAAAAAGAATTCCAATGTTCATTTTTTGTTTTTGTTATTTCTACATTTATCACTTGCAAAATGATTCGAATGAACCTATATAAACTTGTATGTTTGTCACGTTTTTACTAATCGCTAGCATAAATTCAATACACTTATTACTAACCGGATAAGTAGAAAAGAACTCGGGTTCAAGAAGTAAAATTCTATTGCCTGCTTCTCCTTTATGCCACATAGGGTCTAAGTTGTAATAATTATAAATAAAAACTGGCAAGTTTATATCAAATTGAATTAAATCTGCCTGCGGCAATGTTGTTTCCAGTGTAATGTTTTGTAAAGCCAACAATTGTTTGGGCGTTTCCATTTGCTCAATTGCTTCATACGATATATCTAAAAATGTATTTGTCTGATTTGTATTTGTATATTTATTTATATTCTCCTGATTGGCGAAATATTTTTTACTACTATTAGTACCGGCAACCCATTGCCAACTGCAGGAATTACTTGCCCAGTCGCCATCCAGCAAATGAAAATACATCCATTTTGCCGGTATTAACCAATGCGATTTGGCAATATTGCAAACCAAAGAAGCCGTGTACATCCGGCAATGATTGTGCATGTAACCATACCGGTATAGCTGCTTTATTGCTTGATCAATTCCTAAAATTCCCGTATTCGCATTTACAATTTCTGATGAAATCTCATAATTCAAAACGGGGAATTGCATTTGTTTTATTTCTATATTTAAATCTTTTACTTGGCCTAAGCGTTGAAAATAATCTCGCCAACAGAGTTCCTTAACAAAATGTTCTATTTGAGAAATTTTATACCCTCTTGCCATTACATTCTCCAGAATTTGTCTGGTGCTTATTATACCCCGCGAAATGTAGGGAGACAAATATGTTACATCACCATTAACATAGTTTCTGGTTTTACCATATTTCACCGGATCAATCTGATCAATTTTTGCAATTATCGAATTATAGTCTGAAGAAAATTGCAGTTCCATTTATCGCTTGCTTATTTTGTTTATGGAAATGCTTTTCTGGCGACTACTTTTAAACCGGTCGATTCCTGAATTTCTTTTTTTTGCATGCTTTTGACTAACACCACTGTGAACGCGTTTCCGCCATAAATTAAAACTGCTGCGTTTTAATTCTTTTCTCATCAGTATGACTACGTCGTTTTCTGACATTCCAAACTGTGCCTTAATCGCTTCAAACGGGGTGCGATCTTCTAATGCCATTTCAATTATTCTATCGATATCTTTTTGTTCCATTAAAAAGTAATTTAGAATGTTGTTCGTTTCCAGTTCACTCTTACCTGCGACCCTTCTGCAATAATTACTGATTCGGGTTCACGGTTATTTAAAAAAGCGAAATTATTTCCATACATCGATAAAAAATCGCAATCGATAGAATAATTCAAGACCTCATGGATGTACCACCTTGGATGATTTACTTTATATTCTTGTGATCGTTGATGATTTAATCTTGTATATCCGTAATAGTGCTCAAAAATAAATTCTTCCATACTATTTGGCAGCATATTGGTTTTGTTAACGAGTGCATTCACTTCAAGTTTATTCCATCTATTATTTATTTTCCATTGATAGCAGATGTTTTTATTCGCATCGACAGTTGTTATCTCGCTTTTCGTAGGAATTGCTATGTAATGCTCTTTATATAGCTTATTAGCCAACCATGCTACCGGTTTATAGGGTACGGTTTCATTAATAAAGACGACACCTCTTTTAATTGTATTTCCGTCCCGTCGCTTAACATAAAATCTAAGATTAATTTCTTCAAAAGTTCCTAATAATGGAATGGGTATCTTAAACAAACTTGTTTTCTTAAACATAAAACCTACTAGACTCACAAAAGTTTTATTGTTGTAAAAATCTAATTCAACTCCATGTGGTAAATAGGGTGTCAACACATCAGGACTGATTTCATAATTGGCCATTATTAAGTTTTCCCAATTAGCTGTTAAGAACGTTTTTTTCATTTTATTTTCCCGGCAATTATTGATCTTCTTTAAATATTTTAACTGTACAGCGCATCTCTCTTGTTATTATAATAATTCCCACATTTGCTTTCATTAATAAACTTCAAACTGTTACAATTATGGTTCTGTGTGGGAATAAATAATTTACTTAACTTCTTATCGTTGCAATCATAATATAGAAGTTTATAACCATAAATAAAACCGCCGGTAAAGAAGTTAAAATATCATCTTTCACCTTTATTCGAACCAATACTCCTAAAAACATCAGTAATGCTAGTCCGCCGGATGAAATTAATAAAATAGGTTTATATAAAAACCCAATTAATAAGCCAAGAGCACCGAGAAACTCTAAGAGGATTGTTAGCATGCCCAATCGTTCCAACTTAAATCGTCTGAATTCATTTTTCATATGGGGAGATATAAAATATGAGATAACATATGCCAGAAAAGAAAAACTTGAAAGAAAAATACATGTGTTATATAAATTCATATTAACGAATACTTAAAGAAGTAAACGTTATAAAAATGCATAGGATTAATAATAATAAAGAAGGAAATAATTTACTAAAAGGATTTTTTATTTTGAAATGAAAATATTGCGCAGCAAGCATTAGTAAACCCATAAGAGCAGAAGAAATAGGTAATAATAAAGGATACCAAATGCCAACAATTAATAATGTGGCTAAGGATATTTTAACTGCGCCTACAAAAGTTCTTGTCAAATCATTTAATCCAAATTCTCTAAATTCTTTAATAATATTATCATATCGAAATATCCAAACATAAGCAACGGAAGTTGCTACAATGATTTGTGCTAATATTATGTATCCGGTCATTTTTTTCTTTTTTTATTGCATGGTCGCTTACACTAAAATTAATAAGCTTTAATTTAACTTTAGTGCGAATAAATATTATAGTCTACTGCTTTTTGAATCGGTTTAGAAAATTAGAAAGCTTCTGTAAAGTAACCATTTTAACCAATAGATTAACCCTGAACAAATCAAATAGCTTGTGTACTTGTTCAACCCTACTAATCCAATATTTCTCGGGCCAAACTATGGGTTAAAAATTTTCCCAAACAATAATCGGTATTTAATTGGTTTTAAAATAATTGTGATTTTATTTTACCTTCAACTGCTACAGCTTGACCGAAAAATTGAGTGATAAAATTTATCGAATTATCCCTCGATGAAAAACCGTAAAAAACACTAAAGTTGTGAATATAAAAATTCCTTAGTTGTTTTTAAAATGTAATTATAAAATTTCTAAAGGTTAAAACTACCTCTCATCTTTTTTCGCTGCATTTGAAAATTCGTTATAAGTAGCTATTCCAAATGCAATAAATAAAATTGAAACTATACACGTAAGTATTATTAAGTCAAAATCTTTCATATTACTTTTGCTTTTTAGAATTTATATAAATTAATAATAGAAGCATTGTAGGTGGCCATAAACCGATAAATATTGCCCTGTCATGATCCCCTAAAACTGTGTAGTAATATTCCGAAACAAATATTAATAACACAACTAGTAATAGAATTAACAACTCTGTTTTTTTAAAGTTTTTTATCATAATGTTCTTTCTTAAAATATGATTTCTTTGCAAATATAACATTTTTTATCGTTTAATTAATTTCATTTATTCAATGTAATTCATTTCAATAAAGTAGATTTTGCAAAGTAATTAGATTTGCGTCTGTTTTTATTGAAGTTCATTCATACTTTTCTTTATATCTGTCTGGAGTTACAATCCATATTAGTTGAAACAATAAAGCACCAATGATTGTCCACAAAACATCGTTCCAGTCAAAGTGTAATTTTGTAGAAGTTGTTTGAATAAATTCCCAAGAAATAAGACCCGTTAGTGAAATTAGGTTTGCTACTATGTGCTTTTTTTCTGTGTTGTTTAAAGATGCTATTTTACGGTTTGCGGCTACCCAAAGTGCGGGCTTTTTACCGAAATACTTGATTTGAAATCCTCATGTTTGATTAACAGGAAAAATGTTTATGGATTGCGAATCCTCGCCTTTGGGGTAGTTGATGATAGGGGGTGCAATTTTGTCAACTGTCGGCAATATTTTCTCCAAAAGTCTTTCAGCAATCAATTCGTGATAATTTTCATTGGCATAAATTCCATTTTCTTTAAATAATCGGTCCCCCTTTTTAAAAAGGTCAGAGCCACTTACAAAATTGTCCTTTGAAATACTCAACGACTTACCCATAAAATTGTCAAGCTTTTTGGATAAATATTTTTCCATCAATGTGTTTGTCCTTATTGGTGGACCCAAAATTATTAGCTTAATATTATTAATTCTACACAAATCTATTACTTCATTTATTAGGTTCAAATATTTTTTTAATGAATAATAATCGTTGCCAAGAATTGATCCTAAAAGATAATTTAGGTCTATTAATTTTTTGTGTACTATTGAGGCATCCTTGTAATCTATTGTATTGAATCGTGCGTCTAATGAAAGTAAATCATTTTTTTCAGGGTTAACATTATTAAATAACGCAAGATTTAATGCCCATTTTTTTTTGCCTGTTGAGTTGTCTAAGAATTTATAGTACAATTTAACCATACGAAGAAAGGGTTCTGGTCTTATTGAAAAAGCAAGTATGTCAATCGGGTTGTTTTCTCTGTATGATACGATTTTAGAAATACAATTCTTAAAGCGTTCATACCTGATAATATTTACATTAAATTTTATGCCTCTGATGTTCTCCGTTTTATGTTTGAGTAATTGATGGAAAAGATTTTCAAAAGGCAAATTTCCCTGAACCGGAAAGCAACCTCCAACAAATGTGAAATTTATTTCAGGAAAATCAATTTTGCGCTGAAATTTTCTCGCTGAAATATATTCTTGCGGTGATAAAATTGTTCTTTCGTTGTTTATTGCAAATCCTTTGTTGTTGGTATTTTTTTCAAAAGATTCAATAAGGTTTTCAGCGTATAATGCCGGAACTCTTAAGTCAAGTCTATTAAATATTTTTGGAAGGATACTGTTTTGGTTGTTTCCCGAAAAGGAATTGCAGATTTTAGTTTGTTCTTGTGTTAAAGTAATTTGACCAACATTGTTTCCGCCAATTGCAAATAATAGATTTAACATATTTTTGAAAAATTTATTATTGTCAAGTTGTAGAAATGGGGAATTTACAATGCGCAAATTATACGGTTTAGCAAATTCAGATATTTTTGTTATCCAAGTCCAATATTCTCTTGAATCTTGATGAAAAAATGGAAAATTTAAGTTGTCTAAATTATAATCACAATGTCCAAAAGCAATACCACCAATTTTATTTAAATTAATTTTAAATATTTCCTCCAAATTAATCAATCCATTCCTTGTTTCAATAACCGGAATTATTTCATTATAACTTACTCCATTTTTTTCAAGTCCTTTTTGCAAAGTCAAAATTTGATTCGATTTGCTTACTTTAGGAATAAAGATAGTAGAAACATGTTTCGTTTCAGCTAAAACAAGGATGTCCAATAGTTGCTCCTGAGACTCGCTTCCATTTATTCTAATTCCAATATTAAGTTTATTAACATGGAGTGCGCATTTGTTGATAATGGTTTTGAAATAATTTCTATACTTGGCCTTGAGGATATTTGTGTTTTTGGGATTTAAGCAATCTTGAATACTGTCCTCAAAGTCAAAGCAAAGAGTTGTCTCACCGCCGGTTTGGGCAATTAAATTGTCTAACGATGTAATTTCATTATATTTTACGAATTGATATGTTCTCATCGTTTGTATTATTATGACTAACGTTCCATAACTCCCTATATCACACCTGCAAATCAAGATCATTAGTCGATATGTCAAACTTAGCAATTAGTTTTTTCATGGCAGTGATTTTTTTTCTTTTCTGGTCCAGGAACTGATATTCGGTTTGAGGAATGTATGGCATTTTTTTAACTACCATATTCCAGATGATTACCGCTAGTTTTCGAGCTGTTGCTGAAATTGCCGATACGCGACCCTTTCGATGAGAAATTCGGCTGAAGAAATTTGACAGTGCAGTGTTTTTTAGATTCCCGATTGCATTGGCGGCATTGCGCAATGTAACGTGAAGCATCTACATGAAAAGATTTCCTTTTAAGCAGTCATAAGTTTTTATTTTTTGCCAGATTTTAATAAAATCTTTCTGAAGAATCTCTTCGGAGATTTCTTCTTCCTGATTTAAAATTTAGATAACAATACCAAACAAAACCCCTGAATAATTATCATAAAGATTATTGAAAGTAGCTTTGTCTTTCTTCTTTATTAAACTTACGAGTTCTGCTTCGGTATATTTCTTATCAGGTATCAATAAGCATTTGGGTTTAACGATGCAATGGAAAGGAAATTAATGGTCAAAATTATATTTCAATATCAAACCTGAACAAGACTATCGTGTAAAAAAAATTCCCTGTTGCCAGCTGCAACAAGGAATTTTAATTTTTAAAACCTGATTTCTTATTTCGGCATTAAAACCGAATCTATAACATAGGTAACTCCATTGCTGTCAATGATATCTGCAATTTCAATTTTTGCATTGTTCACCATCAAGGTATTTCCATTTTTGGTGATGGTGATTTCTTGCCCCTGCACGGTTTTTAGTTTCATTCCATTCTTTAAATCTTTGGCTGTGAAACGACCTGCCACTACATGATAAGTAAGCACAGATGTGAGTTTATCTTTCATTTCCGGTTTCAATAAGCCGTCAACAGTTCCGGCAGGTAATTTATTGAAAGCTTCATTAGTTGGTGCAAACACGGTAAACGGACCCGCACCTGAAAGTGTTTCTACCAAACCTGCGGCTTTAACAGCGGCCACTAATGTGGTATGGTCTTTACTGTTAAGTGCATTTTCAACAATGTTTTTTGATTTTACCATCATGGCACCGCCTACCATTACACCTTTTTCATTGCTCATTTTATCTTGAGCATTTACGTTTCCTGCCAATATGCTTACTGCAATTGCAAGAATTGAGATTGATTTTTTTAACATAACATTTTAGTTTTTTAATTATTAGAATTATTATTTGTTTGAAGAAATATACGAGAAGCAATAAAGGTTGGATTTGGGAAATAAAACCTTTTTTTTGAAAATAACAGCTTATTAGGAATTCTTTGGAATCCGAATCAGGCAATTCAGCGTATATGAATTGTGCCTCGTTTTAAAAAATTAGTGATTTTGCTTTGCAGGATACCCTTATCCTTGTTTTCGCAAACTATTGATAACACCGCTTCGTACCGATGTATGAGCAGCGATAGTTATTTTCGTTTTCATTACGAAAATGATTTTTTCACAGCTACCGATTATTACTATACGCAGGGAATTAGTTTTGAATTAGCCGCGCCATCATTGAGAAGGAATCCGCTTACGGTATTGTTGCCGAAATTAAAGGGAAGTTGCGCCACTTACGGGCTGACATTGGATCATGCGGGGTTTACGCCTTCAAGCATCCGCCACACTGAAATTATTTACAACGACCGCCCTTTTGCCGCTTACATTATGCTTAAAACATTTCTGGTTTCTACTGATACGTTGCATCATCGGCGATTAAGCACTACGTTAAGCACGGGAGTTATAGGTACGGCTGCTTTTGGAGAAGGTATGCAGAAAACCATTCACAAATGGCTTAAAAATATTGAACCGCTTGGCTGGGAACATCAAATTAAAAACGATGTGGTTTTAAATTATGAATTGAGTTATGAGCGGCAGTTATACTATTATAAAAATATTTTTCTGTTTAGTTCTCTTATAAAAATACAGGCGGGAACATTGATGGATAATGTACAGGTTGGATGTACCGTTTTTGCAGGAAAATTCAATTCACCGTTTTCATCGTGTGCAAGTGAGTCTGAAAATAAATTTAAACTTTATTGCTATGCACAACCATTGGTAAGTCTGGTGGGTTATAATGCAACATTGCAAGGGGGATTATTTAACCGTGACAGCCCTTACACAATCGCATCACAACATGTAACGAGAACAGTTTTTCAAACCAACTTCGGACTTGTGCTCGAATTTTATAAAATTTATCTTGAATACTGCCAGTCTTTTATTACGAAAGAATATAACACTGGAATAATACACCGGTGGGGCGGAATAAAAATTGGAGTTCGATTTTAGATAATTAACTTTTGTTCGTTTACTTGTGTTTTCCAATATTAAAATTTCGTGAAATAATAAAGGAAAATTTCATTCCGCCCTGCTGCCATCCATCTTCAGTCTTATGAAAGTGAACTTTCTACCTTGAAATCGAAACGACTTGAGCAAATCTTTTGCTTGCGATAATTTTACTCCTCCTCAACACAATTTTTTCTGCGCATAACTCACTAAAAAAAGGCTGCTTACTGATTTCGGGAGACCGGCAATTGTACATTTAACGATTTGCATGTATTGCGCTGGCCCGGTTGGTCAACTGACGATCTGCATTGTTTAGCACCTGCAACTTGCTCAAAGCGGGGTTTGGTAAAGTAAGCAGGGTGGTCGTCAACAAATTAAAATTCCGATTTTACACAATGGTTTCACAAAATAATAATGCACTGCTCTTTAAAATTAAAATGAGAATTGGAGTCTTTGAGCCGCACCCGCGCTATTACCGCTAATCGAGTCACGCAAGGTAATTTCACCCTCACGTTCTCACAGAACCGTACGTGAACCTCTCGATTCATACGGCTCTTCTTGTTCAATCACGAATGTAATAATACATTACGGATGAACCAACTTCCAGTGCGGAAAAAGATTCGAATTTTCCCGGTACTTTTTCTTTAGCCATTTTACACATGCCATTTTGTACAGTACCTCTAAACCGGAATAGCGCCGAGAAAATAATTTCGCTCTATAAACATCCGTATTGCACCACAGTGAAAAAAACTGTAAAATCAGCTTGTGTAGCCGTTATATTAACTCTGCGAAGCCTAAAATGTTCAAAACCCTTCTAAAGTTGTAAGTGAAATATATTAATCCGAATTCTCCGCTGTTCCATTTTATTCCATTGAGCAGGATGCTCTTCCGGAATCATCTCTTCCACTCTTACCGGAAAAAGTAAAGTCTGCTCTCTGTTAAATCCATTTTGAAACCCCATTAAAAATTTATTATTCTTTAAAGATGGTCGAAACAAAAATTATTTCAAATGAACGGAGAGAAAAATTATGAAAGGTTTTTGCACAGTCTGACGATGGTTTGCGGCTTGGCGAAGAAGCGGGATTAGAAGCACAAAACTGTCAAGCCACCACAAAAGTTTAATAGATGAACTGAACTTTATATAACCACAAAACCCTCTTTTTTGCCAAGGTGCTGTTATAGGGCGTTTTTTTTTCGGTCGTGTTTGTCTGTCCATTACGGTCTGTAGTTGTGCGTTGGCTTTGCAAGCTTATTTAAAAACTTTGGTTGTGTGATGGATTGTGCTGTTTTTAAATGTGGTTGCAAAATGCGTTGGCTATTTTATTTCGTTCACTCTTTTTTGTAGTTCCTCTATTCGTTTTATTAAAGCGTCAAAACTTAATGGTTCTCCGTAAATCATATTCTTTGCCATTGTCTGATAGTCCTTTTCCCATTCGTTGATTATTTCACTCGGGGGAATAATTTTTATTTTACTCGGAATATGATTTGCATAATCAAGTCCACGAAGCGCATTGAATTTCTCTCTGTGCGTTACAATGCTTTTATATAGGTCGGTGTCTTTGATAGCAGATTTCCCGTGTATTGTGTCCATCAATTTTTCTAAATCGTACAAGTGCCTTGATAACCTGTCGATGCGGATTTTAGCAGTTTCCTGTGAGAATTCTTCGTGCAATAAAAATATTTTTTCTAAAAATGTTCTCTGCGGTAAAACTGTCGAAATACTGAATGGCTCAGTTCTAAATGCTTGGTCAGGAAACACAGAAGTAATTATTGAATTAATTTCTCTGTTCTCACTTGGTTCCATTAAAGAACGTGAACTAACTTCTATTAAAACTCTTTGTGGCAAATAGTCGGAATTATCAAAAACGGAATTATAATGAATTTCTATTACCTGTGGATCTTTGTCCGAATCATTTATTGGTTGAGCATTTAACTTGCATTCATTGATAGCATTCCATTCGGTAAATTTATTTGTTAAATCAGCTAAAAATGTAGTTGAGATAAATTCGCAAGATTGTTTTCTTAAATTTTTGATTTGATTTTTACTTATATGGTCGTCATAGCCAAAGAATTTTTTATCAATAGCTAAATCAATATCTTCTGAAAATCTTTCTATTAAATCCCAGCCTTTACTTAATGAGGTACCTCCTTTAAAAACAATATGAGATGAATATTTTAAAGAGAATGAAGCATTTAAAGATAGAGTTACCCACCAATCCTTTTCAATAGCTATTGCAGGTAACACCGAAGTATTACTTGCTTGATTTAGAATTTCAATTCTTCTTTCTTTAGATAATTTTAACCACGCTGTATTCATTTCATTTTACTGCACTCATTAATATTTTATTTATCCAAGCCGGTGCAAGTTTAGCATCGTGTAAGATATTTTCCTTTATTTCTTTTCTTAAAATAGTTTGCAATTTTTTCAAACTTTCATTTTCCAATTTATTTTGACCAATGCTTTTCAAAGCCTGAATTACCAAACTGCTTATTTCGCCCTTTGCTAACAGATTTTTGGGGCTTGTTTTTTTAAATGTGATTGTTCTTCTTCCGATTTTAATACTTCTTGCCGCTCCATCTGTTAAGAAAACGGCTTTTAAGGGAATTTGAGTTGATAAACCTAATTTGTTTAATGCCTGAATACCTGTCGGAACTATTCTTGCTCGATCTCTTTTGGCAATGGCAATGGCGATTTCTTCTGCGGAAGGATACAATACGCCCAAGTCTTTGTCAGTTTTAGGGTATAGGTAAATACCGTGAGCCAAGCGAACCAGCAAGCCCTTCTCTTCAAGTCTAAATAGTGCCTTTTTAATGCTTTCGGAATTGCCGAAATCCAAAAAGTCATCCACAAACAGAATACTCCCTTTTTGTAGCTTTTTTAGAGCCTCAGCGACTTTATTTTCTACAATTGGTCTTTCCATTGGTTTAGTTTCGTCCCAAATATAGTAAATAATTGGGACGAATTAATAGGGGCATAATTTAAAATTGGGGCTACTTGTTTTCTATCGGTTTTATTAAAGTCAAAAGTTGTTCTGTATTTGCAACGTCAAATTAATTGTCTTTTTTTTGCGATCGTTTTGCTTTTGAATTTGTTTTTGAATGATGAGTTTGTTCTCCTGATCGGCCAGTTCAAGTGTTTCATTATATTCAGTCAGTTTATTGTCGATGTAAGCCAGGTGACGTTCAATCTTCCTTGCATTAAAATTATTTTTCTTACTGTTTTGTGCCCGAAGTTTAGTGATATCACCCGCAATTAATTTTCCGCCAATCAAATCAAATTGCTTGGCAATGCTAACGGTGTAACGAAACACTTGTCGAATCGCTTTCTCATTGTCTCTTCTAAAATTAGAGATGGTGTTGTGGTCCGGAGCAAGCTGCTTCATTAACCACATGAGTTCAATGTTTCTTTTGCATTCCTTTTCCAATGCTCGTGATGATCTGATTTGATTCAAGTATCCGTAAACAAAAAGTTTTAACAAATCCTTCGGATCATAAGAAGGTCTTCCTTCAATCGAAGTTTTCAAAATAAACTTAAAATCCATGGGATTGATACTATCAACAAAAAGATCGATCATGCGTACTTCGTTATTCTGATCAATAACCTGATCCAACGATTCGGGAAAAAGAATACTCTGAGCTCTGTTTTTTCCTTGTATAAATTGCATAAAGCAAATATAATTCGCTTACACTTTTGTACTACCATTTACCAGAAAAGTAGTGCACAATTTGGTGTGAGTTTTTAGACAGTTTGACGTTTAAGCATTGCCGCAGCAATATCTTTTACCGAAATATAAAAATTAAAAGAGTCAAAAAATAATGTTGTGGCAATGCGATGTTAGCGGATGTGCAATTAATTATCTTTGTTCTTCAACTTTGAGCATATCTTTACTTATTGAGATCACTTTGAATTTGTATGCAATATGTCCGGATGTATCTGTTATTTCAATATTTTGTTTTAGTTTATCGTAAATCCATTTGCCTGTAACCATATGATGAGCGTCATTGGGTGCAAGGTAAAGATAGGAACATTCACCGTCAGGTTCAAATTGTATTCGATCTCTAAATCTGCTTAGTGGAAACGATTTATAGTCACATGGACGAAAAATAGAAATTGAAAATTGAGCTGATTCTTCTCTCGAATTTGTCCAGCATCTTTGAATCATTGATAAATCAATAGTTGTTGAATCTTTTTGTCCAAAGGCTAAGATTGGTAAAAATATCATGGTAATTAATAAAATGCTATTTCTCATTTTAAGTTTCAATTTGCGACAAGGGATTTATGCATATCCGCTAACGTCAGTTCGTGCAAAAACTAAAAGTAAAAAATATTTTCATACCCACACTACCTCTAAACCGGAATAGCACCGAGAAAGTAATTTCGCTCTATTAACATGCGTATTGCACCACAGTGAAAAAAATTGTAAAATCAGGTTGTGCAGCCGTTTTATTAACTCTGCGAAGCCTAAAATGTTCAAAACCCTTCTAAAGTTGTAAGTGAAATATATTAATCCGAATTCTCCGCTGTTCCTTTTTAGTCCATTGAGCAGGATGCTCTTCCGGAATCATCTCTTCCACTCTTACCGGAAAAAGTAAAGTCTGCTCTCTGTTAAATCCTTTTTGAAACCCCATTAAAAATTTATTGTTCTTTAAAGATGGTCGAAACAAAAATTATATCAAATGAACGGAGAGAAAAATTATGAAAGGTTTTTGCACAGTCTGACGACGTTCAGCGTATTGCCGCAGCGTTTTTTACAAAAATATAAAATTAAAAGAGAAAAAACGTTGCGGTAATGTGTTTGTTATCGGCAGTTTTGCTGTTCTGACGAAAATGTGTTATTGGAGTTTAGCAGATAGTTTGTTTGAAACTTGTTATTTTATCCTTGCTAAAAGATTCTCTTTCTGTAAAGACATTCTGAGAATTGCCTTACAGTAATTTGTATTCTCAATCCATTTTATTGTGTTGTCATCAGAGGGGAAAATAGTAACCCCTGTGGATGTTTCTTCAAAAATATTTAACGAAACAATTTTTCCGTTTGATATTGCAAAACGATAAATTTCTTCATAACCGTCATTGTCAATATCGCTATATTGAAAGACCGATTGATAAACTCTGTTTTCGGGCTGCCAATTAAAAAGATATTTTACTGTAACATTTTTTACAACAACTATTTCTCTTTCTTCCTCCGAATCCTCCATTCTTGAAGGTGAAAACCAATTAGAATCAATTAAACTTTTCAGCTCTGGTTTAGAGATTATGTAATCATAAGTAAACTTATTCTTCAATGATTGATTGATGTCAAATGTATAAAGAGTAGAATCTGAAACATCAGCGGTGTAAACTCTGTCATGAGGATAGTTAACGTCTCTGATGAAATAAGTGATTTGAAAATTTTCATTTGATGAGAATGTATCTCTGACTGTAAAGAAATTTGTTTTTGGATTTGAACTTAAACCAATCCAATACTCTTGTGATTGAAAATTATTTGCTGAGCAAATTAAAAGGAAATCATGAGTAGTCATACCATCGCATCCTTTTGTTTCGCCTGAATAATCTTGTTTAATAATTGCCTCTGTAGAATTGGTTAGAGTAAATGGAAAAGAATTATACCAAAGTTGCCATTTGCCATTTATTTTCTTGAATGACATAAGTAGAAACGAATCTGCCTTTAAATATTGAGTTGTATTCCAAAAAACTGTATCTCCTTTATTGCATGCCATGTATTTTGCTTGAAAATATCCGTCAAAATTGTCCGTGTTAATTATGCCTGCTAAATTTCTTTTCATTGCAATAGGAATTGATTTCATATACTCTCCATGAATACCTCCAATGTATTTTTCATAATATTTTAAATCAGGGCTGCTCTTGTCAAGTAATCCTAAATCCAAAGTTTCATCTAAACTCAAATTGCCTGTCATAACATTCTTTGAAATTAGATAGGTCTTTTCATAACTGAAATTATTATACGCCTCTGGAATAATATCATCGGGTTTTAACTTGCTTAATTCTTCTTTAAGTTGACTTGAATTATAATATTTTTTATACTCATTCCGTATCTTAGCAATTCTTGCTTTAAACAAACTGTCTCTGTTAATATTCGCTGACATTGGCAATCCAACTTTTTGGTCAATTTGCTTAGGTGAAAGAATGTTTGCATTGCTGAGAATACTTCTTACTTCAGAATCAGATTCTTTCTTACTAAGGTTTGTAACAGTAATGTTCATTGAGATGAAGTACCCTTCCGGGTGAATCGCAACAACTGAATAATAAAAAGGAGCGGAATTTTTATCATCGTTTTTAATTGAGTAAAGAGTAAAGCCATGAATCCGTTCTTTTGAAAAATGAATATCTTTATATTTCAATTCGCGTTCCGATTCAACAAAAAGCGAATCGGGGTTATAATCAAGATATTGAACTATGTCGCAATTTAAGTCAATCACAATTCCTTTTTTTGAGTTTACCAATTTCTTTATTGAAGGTGTCCACATCGCTTCATCGTAACTTAACCCTTGTTTCTTCCATTCGCTTTTTGGCAGAACGAATTCTAATGCTGGAGGAAAGAAAAATGATATGGTCGTTTGCCCGCAAGAAAATAAAGGAAAAAAAACAAGAAGAAAAATTCTTTGTTGCATCAGGTTAAGTTTATTTATCGTTGATTGTTTGAGAAATGTTTGAGTTAGCACTGTCGGTTAATCGGAACGTTAAAATTACCGATAACGGCTTTGCGCTTGGCGAAGGTGGGGAGCAGAAAGTACTGTTGTTTAAAGTTGGTAGAATGCTAATAGAAAGTACAACTGATGAGCCAAGTACAAATGCCCCACTTTTGCCAAACGCATGTTATGCGAATACCCGATTGTCAATGCGAAGTTGTGTCATTCAATCAAACACTAAATTATTTTTCTACAATAAGTTTTTTAGTTGCAATAAATTCTGCTGACTGAACTTTAACGAGATAAACTCCCGCTGAAAATTTTGAAACATCAATGGTAATTTCGGGAATAAAGTTTGAGGTACCGAGATTTTCACTGTAAACTCTTCTACCACTTACATCATAAATCGCTACATTTTCAATTTTCATCCCGATTAAATTGGGATCATTATCAATTGTCAATTGATTGGTGGCAGGATTCGGATATATTTCTAAACCTTCGTTATCATTTATAGCATTAATACCTGTTGTAATAGTATTATCATAAATATCAACTACCGAAGAAGAGCCAGATGAACCACTACTATATGTCCCTCCCGCAAAAAAAACTTTGTTGCCAACAGAGGTCGCACTTAAATAACTTTTTGTTACAGAAAGACTATCGGTTGTCCAAAAACCTGTGCTGTTGTCATAAATATCAACTATAGAATAATAAGTAGGACTTGTAGAAGTACCAGTTAGCCCTCCCGCAAAAAAAGCTTTCGTGCCAACAGAGGTAGCACTTAAACCTGCTCTTGCTTGAGATAGATTCGCAGTTGTCCACAGACCTGTGCTGTTGTCATAAATATCAACGACAGAATAATAAGTAGGACTTGTAGACGGACCAATAAGCCCTCCCGCAAAAAAAACTTTTGTGCCAACAGCGGTAGCACTTAAATTAGTTCTTGCTACAGAGAGATTCGCTGTTGTCCACAGACCCGTGCTGTTGTCATAAATATCAACTACAGAAGAATAAGAAGAAGTACCAGTCATACCTCCCGCAAAAAAAACTTTTGTACCAACGGTGGTAGCACTTAAACCCGCTCTTGCTATAGAAAGACTCGCAGTTGTCCACAGGCCGGTGCTGTTGTCATAAATATCAACTGCAGAACTAAGAGAATTCAAAGAAGCCCACCCTCCCGCAAAAAAAGCTTTGGTGCCAACTGTTGCGGCACTTAAATTATATCTTGCTGTAGAGAGACTGGCAGCTGTTGTCCACATACCGGTGCTGTTGTCATAAATATCAACTATAGAAGTAGGAGAAGCAGGAGAACCAGGAGCAGGAGCAGGTAACCCTCCAGCAAAAAAAGCTTTGGTGCCAACAGAGGTAGCACTTAAATTACGTCTTGCTAAAACGAGATTCGTAGTTGTCCAGAGACTCGTGCTGTTGTCATAAATATCAACTTTAGAAGAATAAGCAGAACCAGTATATCCTCCAGCAAAAAAAGCTTTGGTGCCAACTGTGGTCGCACTTAAAGAAGTTCTCGCTACAGAGAGATTGGCTGTTGTCCATTGTGCATCAGCCATGTTTATACTAAAGATGCAGATGAGTGTTTGTAGAATTTTTTTCATTTTGTTTAATTTTTAAATTTATATTTTTTTAACTGTTCGTATCAAAGATCCTATGTTTGAAGTTCCAATGTCGCCTATAGGTTTCGCATAACGGCAGTTCGTGCAAAAACTAAAAGTAAAAATTATTTTCATACCCACAGTACCTCTAAACCGGAATAGGTCCGGAAAAATAATTTCGTTCTATTAACCTGTGCACTGAGCCACAGTGAATAAAGTCGCAAAAACAGCTTCTTCAGCTGCTTTATTAACTCTTTGTAGCCAAAAATGTTCATAACCCTTCTAAAGTTGTAAGTGAAATAAATTAATCCGAATTCTCCGCTGTTCTTTTTTAGTCCTTTGAGCAGAATGTGATCCATACTCCATTGACGTTTAATTGTTCCGAAGGGATTCTCTACTATCTGTTGTCTTAGTAAATATTTCTTTAAATCATATTTTATCCTATTGCCATTTTCCTCCATTGCTTTCGCATACTCGGATCGTTCCAGGATTCTGCCTCGAGGATTTGTCGTGCATTGTGATCGAACCGGACATGCCGAACACGCTTCGGTTTTGTATTGCTTTATTTCAGTTACATACCTTTTATATTTCTTCTGATACCGGTTTCCATTGGTGGTCAACACTTTTTCCTGCGGACAGATATACTGATCCTTCTCTTCAACATAGATAAATTTATC
>JANNBB010000059.1:0-29332 GCA_031385005.1 Bacteroidota bacterium | reverse complement strand
GTATTCGTAACAATAGGCGCATTGGCATCGAAAACAATAAAAGCGGTGTTTTCTACAGTAGTAAAATCAGGAACGTTTTGTTTCATTTTAATTCTGTACTTCACAAAGCCGTGACTGTTTGGTTCATCTATATTACTATCCGGAAGTAGAATATTGGCGAAGGTAAAGATGGCCTCGCCGTTTTGTCTGACTTCAGTTGAAACCGGACTACTACTACCTAACAATTCGAATGAATTCAAATCAAGATCATTACTCAGGTGATCAAAAATGGTGACGTTAAAGGCCGTATCTGTTCCTGTATTTTGAAAACGGATAAGGTATTCGAGCCAGTCTGCCATCAGTGTAAAATGTTCTTGTCCTACACCTTCCGGAGTTACCGATTTATCGTTTGGATCAAAAGAACAAAGAATGGTTTGAGAGAGCGTAGCTAAGTCAGTAAACTGAACAGCGCCCGAACCATCTTCTGCTATCATGCCTGCATGATAATTCAGGACACCTGAACCCGGGATGAATAATGTAACTTGAATTGTAGAAGGAGTAAATGGCATTAAGCCGATGAAGTTCCAGAAAATAGTATCGCCGCTGAATGAGGAAGGCGTAACTGTAGAATAGAAATAGGAAGAGGAAGGATCTTTTACCAAATACACCCGACCATTAAACGGAATGTTGCTCTTGTTTACATAATTGAGATAATACCATACTCCTGAATTGCAACGCGGAAAACCGCCGGTTAATTGAATATCACAGGTGTAATCGGGATTTGTAGTGGTAAGTCCGAAATCTAAACCGGTTACTGTTCCTGTATTGTTTACTGAAAAGGCTGCACTATCAGAAGAAAGCTGGAAGATGCTTGTCGGAGTAGGCGTCCAAGATACTGTATGATTTCCATTAAGTACAGCAATAGAGTAATCACCATTTTGAGAAGAGAACCCTGCACCTGAATCCGGAAGAATATTTACCCTTTCATTGGGAAGTCCGGGTTCCAGAGTATCTTTCAAACCGTTTTGGTTAATATCAAAATAAATGTTTCCTTGTAAAAATGCATCGTATGGTACAACAGTAAAACAATTTGGCAGAAAATGAGATCCATTGGAGCCCGATAAATAAATTCTTAAATGATATGTTCCTAATAGGGCGTTCGAAGGAAGCGGAATGTTAAAAGTGAATGTATTGCTATCCAATACATTACTAGAAGTTAAATAATAATAATCTGGACTAGCTGAATTATGTAGATACCCAAAACCGATATTACCGGATCCGGTTCCGTTGAAAAGTCCACGGGAGGTTGCAGTAAAATTAATTGTTCTTCCCCCGACACTTTGCACAGGCGCCAATCCGGTTAAGCCTCTTCGCATTCCGAAATCCAATCCGCCAATGTTGGCATTGTTCATTGTAACCGTATAGGAAGCCGAATCAGAAGAGAGAAACATCAAATCAGTATAGTTATTATTTATATTATTTACTGTTACCGTGTGCGTTCCATTAGCAACTGGCATTAAAAAATTACCATTTACTGCTGAAGTATAATATTGATTCCCCGGTTGTAAAGTTAAGTAAAAACCGTTTATTCCGGGTTCACTTCCATCTCGTTGTCTGTTTAAGTTGATGTCTTCGTAAACGGTTCCCTGCAAATAACCATCAGGAGGTAAAATTGTAAAAGCAGATTGAAGAGTATCCTGTGTAATTACTTGTCCAAATGCGTCCTGTGTTTTAACAACAAGATTGTACAATCCTGTTTGAGCATTTATAGGAATAGGGGCGTTTTGAATTGTACAACTATCCGGACCGTTTACCGTTGCGCTTATTCCTGCAAAAACACTATAAAGATTAATTTGTTGGGCTCCCTGATAAAGATACGCTTCGTTGAGGTTACCAGAAGGTGTAGAGGTAACAACAAATAAGTTGTTTGCGGTAATGGTTGTCGAAAGAGTTTGTGTGCCTAAAGTAATCTGATTGGGAATCATTCCCGTTAACTGTGCATGAATAGTTTTGGAATAAAAAGAAAACAAAATCAATAATAACGAGTAGGTTTTTTTCATGGCTAGAGGATTGAGATTAGTAAGGTATTATAAGTTTTTAATAGAAGATTAGATTATAGTGTTAGATGAAGGGGAATTTGGCGAAAGGATATATAATGGGGGTGGATGAGGTTTAAAATGGAGAATTCAAAAATCAAAAAAATAAGTCAGTAGTCAAAAGATAGAAGTCAAATAAACAAGTCAGAAATCAAAAGTTAAATTAATAATCAAAAGCTGCGAATTTTAATTTTTTCAAACAAATGCCTGCAGATCAAAAAGCCGCTTATAAACTCCACCCTTTGCAATCAACTCCGGGTGTTTTCCGCGTTCGATGATTTCTCCTTTTTGCATAACGATGATTTCATCTGCATGTTGAATGGTAGAAAGACGGTGAGCGATAACAAGAGTCGTCCGGTTTTTCATGAGTCGGATAATGGCATCTTGAACGAGACGTTCGCTTTCTGTATCGAGCGCGGAGGTGGCTTCGTCTAATATGAGGATGGGGGGATTTTTCAAAATCGCTCGTGCAATGCTGATACGCTGACGTTGCCCGCCGCTCATCTTACTACCACGATCGCCTGTGTTGGTTTGATAACCATCTGGCATCTGCAAAATAAAATCATGTGCATTGGCAATCTTTGCAGCAGAAATAACATCCTCTTCTTTTGCATTCTCTAGTCCAAATGCAATGTTGTTAAAAATGGTGTCGTTAAACAATACACTCTCCTGACTTACGATTCCCATTAACTCACGAAGGTCTTTGATTTTATAATCTTTGATCGATGTTCCGTCAATAAATAAATCTCCCTGATCAGCATCATAAAAACGAGGGAGCATATCGGCAAGCGTTGTTTTTCCTGAACCACTTTGTCCGACGAGAGCGACTGTTTTTCCTTTTTCAATTTTCAGATCGATATCCTTCAAGGCCCAACCCGATTCTCCTTTGTAATAAGCAAAGGAAAGATTCTTATATTCGATAGTGCTTTTAAAGGCATCAATGGCAATTGCATTTTCTTTATCGGCAATGGTAATTTCTCCGTCTAAAATTTTGTTGATACGCTCGGCGGAAGCAAGTCCGCGCTGTACATTCGAATAGGCATCACTAAAAGCTTTCGCCGGCGGAATAAGTTGGGAGAAGATAGCAATGAAAGCGATGAAGATGGATGGCTCCAACATTTGTTCCGTACCTAACACCAAACGGCCGCCGAAGTACATGACGATTACCAAAACTGCTGCACCCATGAATTCGCTCATTGGCGCACTGAGGTCTCGTTTGCGGTAAAGCCGGATCATCAGTTTTCTGTATTCATTGTTAAGCTTTGAAAATTTATTGCTGAAAAATTTTTCAGCAGTAAACCCTTTAATGATGCGAAGTCCGGAAAGAGTTTCTTCTATCGTTGCCAGTAGTATTCCCATCTTCGCCTGACTTTTCGCCGAAGTCCTGCGCAGACTTTTTCCGATTTGTCCGATGGCAAGTCCGGCAATCGGTAGAAGTACAAAAACAAATACGGATAGCTGTGGACTCATGAAAACCATTGTCCCAAGGAAAAGCAAAATCGTTAGCGGCTCACGGAAGATGACTTCCAGCGATTGCATAATGCTCCATTCAATTTCCTGCACGTCGGATGTCATGCGGGAAATGAGATCACCTTTACGTTCTTCAGAGAAATAGGTGAAAGGGAGCCACAATATTTTATTGTACATCTTATCACGCAAATCTCTTACAACACCGTTGCGGATAGGAGCCATAAAGTACATGCCGAGATAACGGAAGAGGTTTTTGAAGAAGAAGAGAACGACAACGAGAATTGAGATCAGCAACAAGGCATTTACTTTTCCATGTTCGTCAATATAATTTCCTAAATAATAATTGAAGTTTCCAATCAGTGATTTGACAGAAAAATTAAGAGGAACCTGCTCATATTTTTCGGCCTGGTTAAAAAGGACGTTTAAAAAAGGAGCGACCATCGTAAGAGAAAAAAGCGAAAAAACGACAGAGAGCATGTTGCAAACGATATTCAATGCAGCATAGCCCTTGTAGGCACCAACAAATCGCAGAATGCGGATGTAATTTTTCACTTGCGCAAATGTAATGGAAAGTACTTAGTATGTTGTACTTAGTTTTCAAGATTAACTTAAAATGTGTTATCTGAACTCCTTCTGTAAAGAGCTCAAAATATGAAACCATACTGCAAATGGTCAGCGTTTGCGATTATAAATTCAGCGTTGTTCAATTTCAGACCGGTAATCAAGACACAATACATGCCCGAAGGGCGCCTGAGAACGAAGAACGTTTGCTCTGCCCCGGGACTCCCTGCTTATATAGAGTCCGGCATCTTATGATAGTTATAGTAAATAGAAAAGTAATTAGAATGGAAAAAAATGGCTGGTGCCAAATGGCCGTGCGGTTTCCCACTTTCCCATCCGCACGACCATTCTTTGCAAGACATTGCAATAGTCGTTTTTAAATAGTCAAAGATTACAATTGTATTTCTGCACAACAACGCTCTAAAAGAAGGTTATTTTATTAAAATAATTCCCATAAAAGAGTACTCTGAAATTCACAAAATCTGAAAACGCAGAGTATGAATGCGAAAAAAACTAGCTTTTATAATCCTAAACGGAATTCTTATGTTCTCCAAACTAAGTACTTAGTACATACAAGTTTTTGTCTACCTTCGCACGATGGATTCGACGAGACAACAGAAATATAACCGCCTGTTTCAGAAGGAAATCGGAGAGCTTTTTCAACGAGAAGGCTATAATTTTTTCGGAAAAGCATTTGTTACGGTTACCAACGTAAAGGTTAGTCCGGATTTAGGGATAGCCAAGGTTTACCTCAGCATATTTGGCACAAAGGACTCTTCTAAGGTCATAGAAGAAATCGAGAAACATTACAAAGAAATACGTAAACTATTTGGCAATCAAATTCGCCACCAGGCACGTATCGTCCCCGAGCTTAAGTTCTTCCTCGACGACTCCCTCGATCAACAAGAAAAAATCGAAAAGCTGATTAATAGCACCAAGCCTCCTCAAAAAGAAGCAGAAGAATAATTTTTGACTTTTTACCTACTTCTAATTTCTAATATCTGACGTTTGATTTCTGACTTCAGACTTTTGCTTTTAAATTATTACTTTTAACCTATCTTCGCGCTTTATCTAAAGCTCACTCATGCAATACGATCCGATTAAGCGTTCGCTCGGCAATGTTTTTAATAAAACACCATTTTTACGAAAGCTTTTTTACAGGCTACTCGACTTATTACTTCTTCGTGCCTGGCATATTCATAAAGAATTGCGCAAATGGATTAGTGAAAATAAAAACGCTACGGATGTTTTGGATGCGGGTGCGGGTTTTGGACAATATACTTTTTGGTTAAACTCGAAAAATCCGGCTTGGAAAATTACATCGGTAGATGTAAAAGATGAGCAAGTAGCTGATTGCAACAACTTCTTTACAAAAATCGGCGCATCGAATGTTCGTTTCGAAGTTCAGGATCTTACCAAATATGTAAAGCCAAATTCTTTCGATCTGGTTGTTTGTGTGGATGTCATGGAACACATTGAGGAAGACGTACAGGTTTTTAAAAACTTTTATGCTTCTATGCGACCGGGAGCTATGTTGGTTATTTCCACGCCTTCCGATCAGGGTGGTAGCGATGTTCATGACGATGAAGCATCATCTTTTATTGAAGAGCATGTTCGGGATGGCTATAACATCAATGAAATTCAGGACAAACTAAAAAGTGCCGGCTTCACTAAAACGTATGCACGGTATCAATATGGCTCCCCCGGAAAAATCTCCTGGCGGTTGTCGATGAAATATCCGATTCAGATTTTGGGTGTTTCCAAACTGTTTTTTATCCTCCTTCCATTTTATTATATCATCGCATATCCTATTTCTTTTATTCTTAATTATGCAGACACTGTTATCGAACATAAAACCGGAACGGGGTTAATAGTAAAAGCCTGGAAGTAGAGTTGATTGGCAGAATGATTACATAACGATTAAGCTAAATTTAAAAGCTGTAGCAATGAATAACAGACTTTCTCTTTTCATCGCCCGTCGTTACTTCTTCAGTAAAAAATCTCAGCGAGTCATTAATATCATTTCAATGATTTCCGCAATCGGTGTAACTATCGGTACGGCGGCTTTAATCATTGTACTTTCCGTTTTCAATGGTTTTGAAGATCTCATTCTACGCCTATACAATTCCTTTGATCCTGATTTACGCATTGAACTGTTAGAAGGAAAAACATTTACAACGGATAAAATCAATATCGAACAACTGAAAAATATTGCCGGAGTTGCCTATGTTACAGAAGTTGCAGAGGAGAGTGTTCTTGCCAAGTATCATAATAAACAGCTAATTGTAAAACTAAAAGGTGTAAGCGACGATTACCGCAAGATGTCGGGTCTTGACTCCATGCTGATCGACGGAACGTTTATGCTGAAGAACGGGGAATTCAATTATGCCATTGTTGGTTCCGGTGTTGCTTACAATTTGGGAATCGATTTGAGTAACATATTCGGACAACTAGAAATTTATGGCGCGCGTCCTTCGGCAACATCGATGACGGATCCTGAAGGATCGTTTAACAGGCGCTACATTTCTCCATCGGGAATTTTTGCCATTCAGCAGGAATACGATGCAAAGTATATCATTGTTCCTATCCGCTTTGCACGCGATGTTTTTGAATATGAGAATAAGCTAACATCGCTGGAAGTTGGACTGAAGCCCGGCGCCAACGAAGAAGAAGTTATAGCTTCGATAAATAGTTTGGCAGGAAAAAATTTCTCTGTTAAAAATCGTTACAAGCAGCATGAACTATTTTACAAAATCATGCGTTCTGAAAAATGGGCCGTCTTCCTGATATTAACTTTCATTCTTATCATTGCAATATTTAATGTAATAAGCTCACTTACGATGTTGGTAATCGAGAAGAAGAAGGACATTGCCATCTATCGCAGCATGGGTGCTGATGTTCATTTTTTAAGAAAAATATTTTTAACGGAAGGAATGATCATTACCGTCTTTGGCGCTGTGGCCGGATTGCTTATAGGGATGGTGTTTTGTGTAGCACAGCAACAATTCGGACTCATCCAACTCAGCGGTTCTGGATCTTTTGTAATTGATTCATATCCTGTAAAAATGAATCCGAAAGATTTTATCTATGTATTCGCTACGGTTTGCCTCATCGGATTATTTGCCTCCTGGTATCCGGCAAGTAGATTGATCCGAGATAAAATAAATCTGAAGGTTATTGCCGGAGAAGAATAATAGATTGTTCCGGGCATTGTAAATCAGGAAAAAATACAACCAACTATTTTAACAAACCGGCTTGTATTAAATATTCTCCGATCTGTACAGCATTTGTAGCGGCGCCTTTTCGCAGGTTATCCGCAACGATCCACATATTCAACGAATTTTTCTGCGACTCATCACGACGGATACGGCCAACAAAAACTTCGTCTTTTCCTTCTGCATATAATGGCATCGGATATTCTTTATTGGAAGGGTTATCTAAAACAACAACTCCGGCAGTTTTTTTCAAAATATCTCTGACATCATCGATAGAAAAATCTTTTTCGAATTCTATATTGACGGCTTCGCTATGACCACCTTTTACCGGAACACGAACAGTTGTTGATGTAAGTTGAATGGAGTCGTCACCTAAAATTTTACGCGTTTCATTTACCATCTTCATTTCTTCCTTCGTATATCCGTTGTCGAGGAATATGTCTATCTGCGGAAGCACATTCATGTCGATCGGATAAGCATAAGCCATTTCGCCTGTAACACCTTTCCGTTCGTTAAACATTTGATCAACCGCTTTTTTCCCTGTACCGGAAACAGATTGATAAGTAGAAACAACGACTCGTTTAATTTTATATTTTTTGTGAAGAGGGTCCAGTGCCATCACCATTTGTATGGTTGAGCAATTGGGGTTAGCGATGATTTTATCATTGGCTGATAATGTGTTCGCATTGATTTCGGGGACTACTAATTTCTTACCGGGATCCATTCTCCAGGCAGATGAGTTATCGATTACCGTTGTTCCAACTTCTGCAAATTTAGGAGCCCACTCGAGCGACGTATTTCCACCGGCAGAGAAAAGTGCCAATGTGGGCTTTTGCGCTATGGCATCCTGCATGGAAACAACTTTGTATTTCTTTCCGCGGAATTCAATTTCCTTTCCAACCGAACGCTCGGTGGCAACAAGAATTAATTCGGTTATTGGAAAATTTCTTTCTGCCAATACCTTCAGCATGACTTGTCCTACCATACCGGTAGCACCTACAACTGCAACTTTCATAGTGGTTAATTAATTATCCAGCATAAACAGTGTTTGAAAACGCTGTTTGACGCTGTAGTTTTGATCCCGTAAAATAACACATTCCGTTTGATGAAAATTTGCCTGACGATGATTTTTTCTTTTTTACTTGCGCAAGTCAATGCTCAGGTTGAAGATCATTTCGATGATGGTGATTTCACAATTGCCCCTGTTTGGAGCGGCAATAATTCGGAATTTTACGTCAATCCGGCCGGACAGTTACAGTTAAATGCTGTCCAGGCCGGATTTTCTTACCTCTCGGTTCCGGCCAATTTAACCTCCCTCGATTCCATTGAATGGAGGTTTTTTATAAAGCTTGGCTTTTCACCTTCTACCTCCAATTATTCCAAAGTTTATCTTGCCTCTGATCAATACGATCTTCAGCAATCCTTAAACGGTTATTTTTTAAGATTCGGCGAGTCGTTATCGAATGACGCCATTGAATTGTTCAGGCAAAATGGAACGTCTATCACTTCTGTCTGCCGGGGACTTGATGGAAATATAGCCGGTTCCTTTAATGTAGGAGTAAGAGTTTTTAGAAGCTCAACAGGTAACTGGACCATCTCCACAGATTATAGTGGAGGTGAAAATTATCAATTAGAGGCAACAGGATCGGACACCTTTTTCAATGTTGCTGCTTATATTGGTGTTTGCTGTGATTATACTATTGGCAATATCAGCAACTTTTATTTCGATGATTTTTATGTAGGGCAATTTATTAGGGATACAATTCCTCCCTCAATAACCGGGATCAATGTAGAATCCGATTCTGTTTTATCTGTCTTTTTTTCGGAACCGATAGAAGCTACTTCGTTGGGAAATTTAGCGAACTATACGGTGGACAATACCGTTGGAAATCCGTCATTACTCGAACAGGATAGTTTGAATCCGCTTGTATACAGAATAACTTTTCATTCACATTTCCTTGAAGGAATTAATTATCGATTCACAGTGTCCGGATTGAAAGATATTGCGATGAACCCGATGTTGACTCAGGATTTCGCTTTCAATTATTATCCTATTTCAATTGGCAAAAGTAATGACGTCGTTTTTTCCGAAATTTATTTTGAGCCGGCTTCGGCAAGTCCGCTTCCATATGCAGAATACATTGAATTATATAACCGTTCCGATTCTTCGGTTAATCTGAGAAACTGGAAAATAACAGATGGAAGCTCCGATGGTTCGTTAAGCGATTTTAGGTTAGACGCACATCATTTTGTTGTCTTGTATGATGCGGACGACTCCCTGTTGTTTGCAAGCATATCGAATTCAATTTCGGTTGACGGGCTTCCTTCACTCAACAATGATTCAGGTGATGAGTTGAAATTAATAAATCCAAACAATGAATTGATTTCACAAATTTCATTCAGCGACAAAAGCTATAACGATGAAAACAAAAATGACGGAGGATGGAGTATTGAAAGGATTGATGAAAATTTTATTTGTGTAAATATCAAAAACTGGAAAGCATCTGTTAGTACCTTGCATGGGACTCCGGGAATTGAGAATAGTGTAAGCGCAGTTTTTTCTGACACTCAGGCACCATTTGTTACGAATGCATTTTTATCAGATAGTTCAACCATTCAAGTCAATTTCAGCGAGCCGGTTTCGGCTACTGCGCTGGATGTAAATAACTACCGTGTCGATGGTGACGCCGGGAATTTTATTCAACCTGTTTCGATTTCCGCCTCACCGGAGTATGATACGGTAGTTTTACATTTTTCTTTATCATTTTCTGCAGGTATTTACTCCTTGCAGATTAATAATTCGCTGACCGATTGTCCGGGCAATCCAATAGACATAACTCAACAAATTCGTTTGGGTTTTTCCGAAAAGGCGGCAAAGGGAGATGTAATTGTCAATGAAATTTTATTTAATCCTTTTGAAGGGGGAAACGATTTTCTGGAAATTTATAATCATTCGAATAAAATAATCGATATTAAAAACTGGACGATAGCAGAAAGCGATGATCAGGATTTTTCAATTGTTAGGGAAGACGGGAAAATTACCGATGGAAATAGGATCTTGTTTCCGGGGAGCTATTTAGTACTTACAGAGGATAAAGAAAATATCAAAAAGTTTTACACTTGTAAGGATGAGTATGCATTCATAAACATAAATTCCATGCTGGACTTTAACAGCGACAATGGACGGGCAATAATTTTTGACGATTCAGGAGACCTGATTGATTCAATGACCTTCAATGAAGAGATGCATTTCCCGCTTATCGCAGATCCCAAAGGAGTATCTCTCGAACGAATTGATGAAAAGCAAACAATAAACAATTTTAATTGGCATTCAACGGCAGCTACGGCCGGATTTGCGACCCCCGGGTATCGTAATTCTCAGTCGTTAGTTCTAGTGTCGGTAGGTGGCGAAGTGAACGTTGGTGAGGAGGTTTTTTCTCCTGATAATGATGGCTACAACGATTTCTTATCCATCCATTATTCATACCCGCAATCCGGAACCGTACTGTCGCTGAATGTCTATGATTTTAATGGCAAACATGTAAGAAAATTGCTCGAAGGAGCCACGACGAGTAGTGAAGGGTTTGTAACCTGGGATGGCTTAAATGATGAATTCACAATCTCGCCTTCGGGTATTTACATCGTTTTGGCAAACAGTTTTGATCTTTCAGGAAACAACCGAACATTTAAAAAGGCAGTATTTCTGACGAGAAAATTTTAGCTGATTTATATTTCACTAAAGAAAAGTAAGTAAAAGAAAAAAGACCACCACGTTTACTCCGGCATCGGCTCGATTTTAAACCGCTCTTTGTTGCTTCTTACGATGCCATCGCCGCGCGGTGCGTGGACGGCCCTCACACCTCTTCGATTAAGGAAAGAGCTAATTTATCTGCCGGGCAATCTGGTAATTGCAAGTGTTTTTTACGACCTTGCCGCAAATACCTATGTTAACATCCTCCTTCCTGCGGCACGTAGAAGTTAGTCTGGGTCATAAGATCCGCCAAAAACTTCATATAAAGAGAGTTACTCCATTATCAGGAGGAAGCATTAATCTATCTGCAAAAATTGATACAAGTGCAGGAGTTTTTTTCATGAAGGCAAATGATGCTTTTCGTTATCCATTGATGTTTGAGACTGAAGCGAAAGGTCTTTCTTTTCTGAGCGAGGCAGCCGTTTTTACAATTCCCGAAGTTATAATGACAGGCGAGGAGGAAGGGCAGTCATTTATCATTTTAAAATTTATTGAGTCCAAATTAACGAAAATGGAATTCTGGGAAAACTTTGGTGTTTCTTTAGCAAAACTCCACAGGTTCTCTGCTCAACGGTATGGATTCACAGAGGATAATTACATCGGTTCACTAAAGCAGAGTAATAGGGAACATAATAAATGGGCTGATTTTTTTATTGAAGAAAGAATTGAAAAGCAACTTGCCATCGCAATGAGAAGTGGCACGTTGTTAAGTGAAGATGCAGATCGTTTCAAAAGGGTTTACACAAAAATTGACACACTGATTCCTCTCGAATCACCGGCGCTTTTACATGGTGATTTATGGAATGGGAATTTCATAACCGGAAGCGAAGGGGAGCCCTGTTTAATTGATCCTGCAGTTTATTACGGACACCGGGAAATGGATCTTTCCATGACCAGACTTTTTGGTGGATTTGATCCGGTTTTTTATGATGCTTACCATGCAGAATTTCCGTTGACTCCCGGTTTTGAAGAACGGTCGGATATTCATAATTTGTACCCGTTGTTGGTGCACATTAACCTATTCGAAGGCGATTACATCAAACAGGTTAGATCAATTTTAAGAAGATTCAATTAATACAATTCTTTTCACGATAGGATAAATACAATCATGAGCGATAAAATAAATTCATCCAAAGCACCTGAGCCGGTTGGTTTGTATCCACATGCAAGACGTGTCGGCAATTTGCTGTTTCTCTCCGGCGTAGGCCCAAGAGAAAGAGGAAAAAAGGAAATCCCTGGAGTTACTCTCGATGAAAAAGGAAAAATAAAAAGTTATGATATCGCCGAACAATGCCATTCTGTTTTCAGAAATGTCAGGTATATTTTAGAAGATGCAGGTAGCAAATGGGAAAACATCATAGATGTTACCGTTTACCTGACAAACATGAAAGACGATTTTCCGATTTATAATAAACTTTGGGCAGATTATTTTAAAGATAACCTTCCTTGCCGTACAACTTTGGAGATAAATTGTTTGCCTACTCCGATCGCTATCGAGTTAAAAGTTATAGCGACTATCGATTAAATTTTTTCATGCTAAAAAAAATCCCCTCTCCACTTCGTTTTATTTTTCAAACGTATTTGTGGGGAATTCTCTTTTTTAGTTTTTTCAGAATCGCACTTTTTCTGCTTCATTACAAGTCGGCAGCAGGAATCCCCAACGAGGTAATTGCCCGCTCGTTTTTGACCGGACTTCAATTCGACACCGTTGTAAGTGGTTATTTACTGGCTTTACCTGTTTTGATTTTTTTTATACTGTCTTTTTTCAAAAATGGTTTTCGATTTACCTCAAAAATAATTTTCGTTTATATCATTTTGTTTTATTCGCTTAGTTTTTTAATCATCTGTGCAGATGTTCCCTGGTTTGAACATCAGCAAACTCGCTTCACGATTGCCGCCATGCAGTGGACAAACACACCGGGGATGATGATGCAATTCGTTTTCGCTGATATCCGGAATTATCCTTACCTTATTTTTCTTGTTGTGGTGATTTATGCATTCTATAAAGCGATAAAAAGAATTCGAAACAGAACTCTTTCAGCAGAAGATTATTCTCTTAATCGTTTTGCCGTCACAGGCATTTATGTTGTGTTTTTGTTTTTCACCTTTTTAGCCATTCGTGGCAGAGTGGCATTGAAATCACCTATTCGCTGGGGCACAGCGTTTACGAGTGAATACAATCTGACAAACCAGCTTGGTTTAAATCCGGTTTTTACTTTCATGCAGAGCGGACTCGAAAAACTCAACAATAAAAACAGTCGCATTAATTTTATGGAAAACGAACAAGCTATTTCTATTGTTCAGAATTATTATGGTATACAGCAAACAAATAAAGCGAGTTCTCCAATAGAACGAAAAATTGTTCCGGATAAACCTGCTAGTCGTTTCAATGTTGTTCTTGTTTTGATGGAAAGCATGAGTAGCCACAATCTTAAACATTTTGGTGGAGACGGAAACAAAACCCCTATGTTGGATAGTTTGCTCAACAAATCACTTTCGTTTGAGAATTTCTATTCTGATGGCATTCATACTTTCAATGGTGTGTATTCTTCTTTTTTCGGAACACCATCGTTACCCGAGCATCACCATATGAAAGACCTGAATAATCAACAAGACTATAGCGGCCTTGCCCGGACACTCTCCGGGAAAGGTTATCAGACACTTTTTTTTACTTCACACGATGAGCAATTCGATAATGCAGGCGGCTTTCTTGCAGCCAATGGTTTTCAAAAAATTATCAGTCAGAAAGATTATAAAAGTGAAGAAGTAATAAATGCATTAGGCATTCCCGATCATATTCTTTTCAGAGAAGTAGTCGGCAACCTCAACGAAGTAGCAAAAAATCAAAAACCGTTTTTTGCAGGCGTGCTGACAGCAAGCAATCACGGTCCGTATGAAATTCCATCTGGGATTTCTTTTCAGCCGCAATCGACTGACATCAGAGAGCAGCTCGTTGAATATGCTGATTGGTCAATCGGTGAATTTATTCATTCATGCAGCAAACAGTCATGGTTCGATAGCACCATCTTTCTTTTCACGGGAGATCACGGAGCTGTTTTGGGCGACAGAGATGCAAACGTGACCTACCACCATGTACCCTTGATCGTTTTTGCACCTAAACTTTTTTTTATTGCTGAAATAAACCAATCACTCGGGGGTCAGATCGATATTTTCCCTACAGTACTTGGACTACTTAATCTGCCTTATTCAAACAATACTTTCGGTATCGATCTGTTGAAAGAGAAGCGGCAGTTTATTACCTTTTCTTATGATGAAAGCTATGGCGCTTTCGGACTAGGTGATTATTGCATCTTCAGAAAGGGTAAAACAGATCTTTACAAGATTTCATCGGATGCAAAAAACTGTTCTGTTATTGAAAATAAATCACGCATGGATTCTATGTTGAATTTCACCAAAGCAGTTTTTCAAACCCAGCAATGGATGATTGAAAAACGACTACTCAAATAGTATTTCAACAATATTAACCCGCTTTTTGAGAACCCGGAATTCGATAATTTCGAGGTGTTTCAAACGAAATCAAAAACGAAGGATAAGATAAAAGCGCTTTTTGAGCCGTTTCAATTATCATTATGCACATTATCTTATCAAAACAGGCTTTTTTTGATTGTTTAACTATCATTTATATTCCTAAAATCACTCTTTTTTTCTTATTTTTGCAGCCATTTTTTTAATGTCAGTTTAGAGTTATACTTAAGGAATACTAATCTAAATGTCTAAATACAAAGAATATAAACAGTTGGATCTTCCCGGACTTTCGAAAGAAATTCTTGGGAAATGGGACAAGGAAAATACATTTGAAGAAAGTGTTTCTAGTCGTGAGGGTAAACCGGTGTTTACCTTTTATGAAGGACCACCATCTGCTAATGGATTGCCGGGTATTCATCATGTGATGGCTCGGGCTATCAAAGATATTTTTTGCAGATACCAGACATTAAAAGGATTTCAGGTAAAGCGAAAAGGTGGTTGGGATACACATGGTTTACCAATTGAGTTAAGCGTAGAGAAAACATTGGGTATCCGTAAAGATGACATCGGTAAAAAAATATCGATTGCCGATTACAACAATGAGTGCCGTAAAGAGGTAATGAAATATAAGAATGTCTGGGACGATCTTACCCGCAAAATGGGGTATTGGGTCGATTTGGAAAATCCTTACATCACCTTCGAAACAGACTACATAGAATCTTGCTGGTACCTCATAAAAGAATTTTACAAGAAAGATCTTTTATATAAAGGTTATACGATACAGCCCTATTCACCTGCTGCGGGAACCGGCTTAAGCTCTCACGAGTTGAACCAGCCCGGTACGTATAAGATGGTGAGAGATACGACTGTCATTGCTAAATTCAAATTGAGCAAGCCACTTTACAATAACGAAGAAACGTTTTTACTGGCGTGGACGACTACACCGTGGACACTCCCTTCGAACACGGCTTTGGCTGTAGGAAAAAACATTTCCTATTGCGCAATTAAAACATTCAACGCCTATACACACCAACCGGAGACCGTCGTTTTAGCGAAAGACCTGATCGGAAAATATTTTCCCGAAAAGAATGCTGAGCTTAAAATGGAAGACTACCAGGCAGGTGATAAAGCAATTCCATTTCAGATTGTAGCAGAGTATTCCGGAAAGCAATTGGAAGGCCTTCGTTACGAACAGTTACTTCCCTTTGCACAACCTCAGGATGGAGATGCATTCAAAGTTCTCATCGGTGATTTTGTTACGACTGAAGACGGAACGGGGATTGTTCATATTGCACCAAGTTTTGGTTCAGATGACTTCCGTGTCGCTAAACAAAATGGTGTCGGATCTTTAACTCTCGTTGACAAGCAAGGGAAATTCACATCAGAAGTAACTGACTTTGCAGGAGAATTTGTGAAGGAACAATACCTGAACGAAAAAGAAAAGGAAGCGGAACAAAAGAAACAAGGTGGAGAAAAATACCTGACTGTAGATGAGCGTCTGGTCATCAAACTTAAAAAAGAAAACAAAGCATTTAAGGCAGAGAAATACGAACACACTTATCCGCATTGCTGGCGTACAGATAAGCCAATACTTTATTATCCGCTCGACTCGTGGTTTATAAAGACCACAGCGATGAAAGACAGGATGGTGGAGTTAAACAAAACCATTAACTGGAAACCGGAATCAACAGGAACAGGTCGCTTCGGCAACTGGCTGGAAAACCTGGTCGATTGGAATCTTTCCCGTTCGAGATTTTGGGGAATTCCTCTTCCTGTATGGCGTTCGGAAGATGGTATGGAAGAAATCTGTATCGGCTCACTCGAAGAACTTTCAACCGAAATTGAAAAGTCGGTGAAGGCCGGCTTTATGAAGGAAAACGAATTGAAATCGGATAAAGAATTCGATTTGCATCGTCCGCATGTGGATGAAGTTGTTTTGGTTTCTCCTTCAGGAAAAAAAATGATGCGCGAATTGGATCTCATCGATGTGTGGTTCGATTCAGGCGCCATGCCTTATGCACAATGGCATTTCCCATTCGAGAATAAAGATGAATTTAAAAAATCCTTTCCGGCAGATTTTATCGCCGAAGGAGTCGACCAAACACGTGGTTGGTTTTTTACGCTTCACGCCATTGCAGTGATGCTTTTCGATTCGGTTGCCTATAAAAATGTTGTCAGCAACGGACTCGTTCTCGATAAGAACGGAAATAAAATGTCGAAGCGTTTAGGAAACGCAGTGGATCCTTTCGAAACGATTGATAAATACGGAGCCGATGCAACCCGCTGGTACATGATCAGCAATGCACAGCCCTGGGAAAATTTAAAATTCAGCACGGATGGCATTGGCGATGTACAACGCAGGTTTTTTGGTACGCTTTATAATACCTATGCATTCTTCGCTCTTTATGCAAACATCGACGGTTTTACTTTCAATGAAAAAGAAATGCCGCCGGCACAACGGCATGAGTTAGACAGATGGATTTTATCTGAACTCAACTCGCTCATTAAATATGTAGACGAGAGTTTTTCAGAATACGAACCGACCCGCGCTACACGTGCAATTTCTGATTTCGTAACCGAACATCTCAGTAATTGGTATGTACGATTAAGCCGTCGCCGTTTCTGGAAAGGAGATTATTCCGAAGATAAAATTTCAGCATACCAAACACTATACACTTGTCTGGAAACGGTAGCAATACTTATGTCGCCTGTAGCACCCTTTTTCAGCGACCGTTTATTCTGTGATTTAAACGAAGCTTCGGGTAAAAGAAAAGCCGGTTCCGTTCACCTGGCTGATTTCCCGGAATACAGGCAAGACCTCGTAGACAAAGCGTTGGAAGAGCGCATGGAGCTTGGACAGAAAATATCTTCCATGGTATTGTCACTTCGAAAAAAGGTAAATATTCGTGTTCGTCAGCCACTCAATAAGATTCTTTTGCCTGTTGTAGGTGAGGGATTCCGTGAGAAGATCGAAGCAGTAAAAGACCTTATTCTCGCTGAAGTGAATGTAAAACATATCGAATATATTCATGATGCTTCCGGAATTTTGGTGAAAAAAATTAAGCCAAACTTCCGTGTACTTGGTAAAAAAGTAGGCCCTCTGATGAAGGAAGCGGCAGCTTTAATCGTGGAAATGAGTCAGGCCGATATTCAGCAAATCGAGCAAGAAAAAAGGATTGAAATAACCCTCCAAAATCAGTTAATTATCCTAACCGATGAGGACGTGGAAATCAGCTCCGAGGACATCCCCGGCTGGCAGGTAACGAATGACGGAAAACTGACTGTAGCCCTTGATATCAGCATCTCTGATGAGCTGAAAGAAGAGGGAATTGCCCGGGAATTCATTAACAGAATTCAGAATTTGAGGAAAGAAAGGGGCTTTGAAGTCACCGATAAGATCGATCTGAAAGTACTTGAACATGCCTTAATACGGAGTTCGTTGATTAATAATAAAGATTATATTTGCGCCGAAACTTTAGCAGCTAACCTCGACTTGGTAGACCGGCTGGATGGCGATGATTCGGTCAATGTAGAGGTAGATGAAGATATACAAACACGTATAAGCATTAAAAAACATAATTCCGTTAAGTTGAATTAACGGCGCCATCAAATCCCCCATAAACAGTTTCTATTATGAGCAAAAAGAAAATTAAATCTAAAGTTATTTCTAAGAGTAAACCTAAAAAGAGTCCGGCCGCTAAAAAACCGGTTAAAAAATCTGCTCCCGTTGCAAAGAAAAAAGTTGCCGCTAAGCCGGCGCCTAAGAAAAAAGCAGTAGCCGCCAAGGTTATAAAAAAGGAAACAAAAAAAGTTGTTGCTAAAAAAGCGGAACCGAAAAAAGCAGTAAAAGTCGTAGCAAAAAATACACCTGTTAAGCCGGTAAAACAACTTGTAAAAACTCCTCCTCCCGCAAAAACGCCTGAGAAAAAAGAAGATTTACCTAAAGCGAATACTTCCCAAAACCGTCCATCGGTAGCTCGCCCTATTCCTGTAAACAGACGTCCGGAACCGGCTCGTGCAATTATCAGAGATAGCAAGCCGCCTGAAGAAACCGGAAAAAACAGATATGCAGATACGGAGTTAGAAGAATTTCGTGCTATCATCAATAAAAAACTGGAAGAAGCACGCAAGGAATTGACCTCCCTTCAGGCACAAATGACGGCCGCTAATGATCATGGAACAGACGATACTGCGAGTACTTTTAAAATATTAGAAGATGGTTCCGACTCACTTGCAAAAGAAGAAGCCGGACAACTTGCCAGTCGTCAGAAAAAATTCATCGAACAACTCGAAAATGCTCTCGTTCGAATCGAGAATAAAACATATGGCATTTGTCGTGTTACCGGAAAATTAATTCCGAAAGAACGTCTTCGCGCCGTTCCGCATACTACACAAAGCATCGAGGCGAAACTGAATCAATATAGAGATTGAGAAACTTTTTGTTGAAAAAGGAAAGTTCGATGGCGAACAGGTGATGTTTGCTATCGAACTTTATCATGAACAAATGCCAATCTAAAAGTTTTTTTATTAGAGTACAACAAGTAGTTTTCAATCTTCAATTTGTAACAAGACATGCGTCGCTCAGCACTAATTGTTTTTTCTGTACTACTGCTCGATCAGATTTCTAAAATCTGGATCAAAACTCATTTATTTCCCGGAGAAGAAATTCCAATTTTCAGTTGGTTCATTATTCATTTCACAGAAAATAATGGAATGGCATTCGGCTTGGAATTCGGAGGCATGGCAGGAAAAATATTTCTAACTGTCTTCAGAATCGTTGCCTCGGGAGTCATCGGCTGGTATCTGTTGCGACTCATTAAAAAAAAGGCACACATTGGTTTAATTACCTGCTTCTCTTTGATTTTTGCAGGAGCAATCGGGAATATCATCGATAGCACATTCTACGGACTCTTTTTTACCGACGATACACATCATCTTTCAAAATTTCTTTCCGGTGAAGGCGGGTATGGAAAAATTCTTCAAGGCAGGGTAGTAGATATGCTTTACTTTCCTCTTGTTAATGGCCAATATCCTTCCTGGATTCCATTCTTTGGAGGAGAGCCGTTTCAGTTTTTCAGACCGGTTTTCAACGTTGCAGATTCATCCATTACCGTAGGAATATTTATTTTTATGATTTTCCAGAATCGATTCAATAAAAAAACAGAAGAGGAAATCATTGAAAATAGAGAAGTAGAAGCAACAGAGAAATCGGAAGAAAAATCAGACTAATTCCCGGTCGAAGAATTCAAGTTTAATCGTATTTCTAAATTTCCCTACAATGTTTTCCGTCAAATATTTTTATATCTTCATTTCCCCCAAAGCAGGAATTATTAATCACTCCATTATTTCAGAAAAATGAAAAAAATACTACTCCTTACATTATTCACTTCGTTAATTGTTCAAGCCATTAATTCTTTTACAGAAAATGTCAATGCAAGTACCGGTGACACAACCATCGTTCAAACGCTGCGATTCGACACAACCATGCGTGCAGGTGTGTTTCATTTTCCTGACGATAGTACAAAAAGCTATGAGAAAATCATCATGCATTATCGCATGCGATGCAAAAACGGACTCATCTCCACGACAACTGACAGAAATAAAGGTTGTGGAGAGTGGGACTACAATTGTTATACCTACATCGTTGATTCATCGCAAACGGATTCACTCAAGAGAACTATTGGCTCTTATGTTATCACCAATAATACCGACAGTTTTTTTTACTCCACAAACAATCCTGTTTGGTCTTATGTTCAATACACGCAACAAGCAGTAACTTACGATAGCATCATTTCTGAAATTACCGCTACTCCCGGAAACGGAGTTGCCAGTCTCTCTCATCCGCTTTCCCCGATTTCTGATGTACAGCGTTCGCAGTATTTATGGAAAGCATCAGAGTTAACTTCATCCGGATTAGTTGCCGGAAATATTACCGGATTGCAACTGCAAATATTAAGCACAGGAAGTGCTGTAGAAAATCTGCGCATCAGAATAAAGAAAACTACTCAGGACTCCTTATCAGCTTCTTCACCCGAAACGGATGGATTTACAACTGTCTATTTTTTAAACACACCAATTACTTCAACAGGAATTATTTCATTTAATTTTTCTACTCCTTTCAACTGGGATGGAACATCCAATCTAATAGTAGAATTTACATACTCACTTCCAGCTACTTCAACAGGAAATCTGGTTGAAGGTCATACCACATCATTTCCATCCGGACTTATTACCAATCAGGGAGACTCATGGATTTCATTTAGCGGAAACAGAAATTTTCTAAAACCGGATTCATCGTGGTTTTCGTCTGTTACAGATAAAATCACCATCGCTTTCTGGGCAAACGGTGATTCAACAATCTTACCTGCCAATACAAGTATAATTTATGGCGAAGACTATTCAAACAACAAACAGGTGAATATTCATTTGCCATGGTCTGACTCAAATATTTACTGGGATTGCGGAGGCGTTGGATCTTCCTATGACAGAATAAACAAACTTGATAGCAATAACATTTTCCGTGGACGATGGAATTTCTGGGCGTTTACAAAAAACGCCATCTCAGGTGAGATGAAAATTTTCCTCAACGGACATCTTTGGATGAGCGACACCGGAAAAACACGCTTGATTGATTTGAAAAAATTAATGATCGGTTCAACGCTTAACGGCGGAAATGCTTACCGTGGACTTTTGGATGAAGTAAGTATCTGGAATAAGGACCTCGACTCTCTTGCTATTCAAAGTATCATGTTCAACGACATTACTCCTGCACATCCTGATTATGCATTTTTGAAAACGTATTACAAATTAAATGAAAGCAGCGGCAACGTCGCTACTGACTCAAGTCCGAATGGTTACGATGCCGAACTCATTAATCCATCCAGGAAAGTTGCCCGTGGAAATGATCTCCACAGAAACTTTACTTCAACAAC
This sequence comes from Bacteroidota bacterium, assembly GCA_031385005.1. Lineage (GTDB taxonomy): Bacteria > Bacteroidota > Bacteroidia > AKYH767-A > 2013-40CM-41-45 > JADKIH01. The sequence goes on along the minus strand of JANNBB010000059.1, from coordinate 7,842 downwards.
AAACAGGCCTGATATTACATTCGTGAAGGGAGTCTACACTACAACTACAACAAACTATACTGTTCTGGATTCTTCTATCAGTGCGGCACGCTCAGTCATTTCATATTCGGTTGTCAATAACAGTCTGGTCGTTCTCGATACAACCTATGTATGGCCTGCAGGAAATAACTACATCCGAAATTCTTCCGGTACTATAGTAGATACAGTCGTCGTTGCTACTCAGGACACAATCGATGTTGATCAATTGCAGTATTATGACAAGCGTCCGATGTATGTGGAACTCCTCAATTTTATTACACCTTATGGAATCAACCTCGACCTTGATGGATTGAATGGAAAAGATTGGGAAATTGATGTAACGGATTTTGCACCTGTTTTGAAAGGTGACAGATACTTAGCAATGGAAGATGGGAAATATCAAGAGCAAAACGACATCTATTTTGTTTTTTATGAAGGAACACCGCCACGAAATGTAAAATCGATTTCACAAATATGGCCAAGTGGCTCATGGGTTTCTCCTTCATATCAGCAGATCAATTCGAATGAGTATTTTGAGCCGCGCAGTATTACATTATCTCCGAATGCTTCTCAGTATAAAATTCGTTCGGCCATCAGCGGACACGGACAACAAGGAGAATTTATTTCGCGTTTTCATACAATCAGTTTAAATGGCACAACAAATTTTTCGAGAGCCGTATGGACTGAATGCGCTACAAACCCGGTTTATCCGCAAGGCGGTACATGGGTTTACGACCGTGCCGGATGGTGTCCGGGTGCAGCTGTTATCTTAAAAGAATTTGAACTAACTCCATCTGTAACACCGGGCCAGACAGTAACACTCGATTACACTTTACCGTTCAATGCGAATCCGGGAGCTTCCAATTACCGGGTCAATAATCAACTCGTGAGTTATGGAGATCCGAATTTTACAACAGATGCTTCCGTACATTCTATTGTTTCTCCTTCGAAGCGTGTTGAGTTCACCAGAACCAATCCACTTTGCGATGATCCGATAATTGTGATCCGAAACACAGGATCAGCACCTCTGACTTCGCTCGATATTAATTATGGAAGAGATGGAGGAACGATGTCCACTTTCCAATGGACAGGCAACCTCAATTTTCTGGATACCGATTTAGTGACACTACCTGCACCCAACTGGTTGACATCACCGATAGAACGATTCGTTGTTACTTTAAGCAATCCAAACGGAGTCGCAGATCAGTATAACGCAAATGATACCATGTCATCGGCATTTGCAATTCCGGATTTATATGTAGGCGGATTGGTATTCGAATTCAAAACGAATAACCTTCCGAATAACAATTCATATACGATCAAAAATGAATCGGGAGTAACCATGTTGAACCGGGTTGGTGCTGCAGCGAATACGACCTATTCTGATACGCTGAATTTACCGGCTGGTTGTTATAAAATTTACATGACAGATAATGGTGACGACGGACTTAGTTTCTGGGCCAACACTTCACAAGGAACAGGATTTTTCAGAATACGGTCTTCATTTAGCGGAACAATTTTGAAAACGTTTAATCCTGATTTTGGTGATAACATCAACTACCAGTTTACCATGAACTTTACTTTGCCTGTGGAGGAAATTGCTGCAACAAATCCAACACTGACTATTTATCCGAATCCGGCTTCGGCAAATTTTTTGGCGGAAATCAGCGGAGGAAAATATTCGGTTGCAAAAGTTGTTGTGACAGATATGCTTGGACAAGTTGTCCTTTCAGAGAATGTGCGCCTTACAAGTACCGTCGAAAAACTCGACCTAAATGCATCTGAATGGAAGAATGGAGTGTACTTCGTGACCATGGAAAACCATGATTTCAGAGTAGTAAGAAAACTGATTATTCAGCATTAATTTTGTAAAGTTGATTGAATAACTAATCAAACCAGAACCGGAGAGAGGGAATGAGCTATTCCCTCTCTCTGTTTTTATACAATTTTCTCATTATTTAAGCATAGTTTCTTACTTTTTATTTTTATTTGGAAAGATTACAAGCGATTATTAAATTTGATTTACATACATAAAGCCATGAAAAAAATTATTTATTTATTTCTCCTTGTTTTCCCTTTTGTAAACGTTCATGCTCAAATCGACTTTAATATCGGAGATAAAGTCAAGAAGAAGGTTGAAGACCGTGTCAACCGGAAAGTTGATCAGGGAATAGATAAAGGAATTGATAAAACGGAAGAAGGAGTTAAGAAAGAATCGAAGAAAGACGATAAAAAAAAATCGGATGAAAAATCGGATGAGACAAAATCATCGGGTACTGAAAATAACAGTGCATCGACGAAACCTGTAGGATTGAAGAGTTATGGTAAATTTGATTTTATGCCGGGAGATAAAATTCTGGTGTCAGAAGATTTTTCACAAGATGCTATCGGCGACTTTCCTCAACTGTGGAATACAAATTCGACGGGAGAATTGGTAACTGTAGAAGGCCGGACAGGCAAGTGGTTGTCGCTACTGAAAGAAGGTGTTTTTATCCCTGAGTTTATAACCGCTCTTCCGGAAAATTTTACTTTCGAGTTTGAATTGGCATGCCCGGAAGACTTTAGTTATTATTCTACATCTTTCTCTGCGAACATAAGCAAAGTTGCGGATGCCAAGCAAGCATTTGAAACATGGAAACAATACGGACAAGTAAGTCAGCGCGATGGTGTTCAGTTAAGCTTTCATCCAACGAGTGCAGGAGGAGGGACGGGTTCCTCTTCTTATGAGACGTTTGACAAAGGATCGATGGTAATGAAAAATGATGCAGCTACAGCACAATTTCATTCGAAGACTCATCCGTTTGTACATGTTTCAATCTGGAGGCAAAAAACACGCTTACGTGTTTATATGAACGAGGAAAAAGTTTGGGACCTTCCCCGTGCATTTATTGCGGGAACCAGTTACAACAACATTTGTTTTTCTTTGGGTTCATTTAGCGCAACATCCGATCGCTACCTGATCAGCGATATCAAATTGGCTGTTGGAGCACCTGATACCAGAAATAAATTAATCACAGAAGGTAAATTCAGCACTTCGGGAATTTTATTTGATTCCGGTAGTGATCGCATTAAAGCGGAATCATATGGAGTTTTAAAAGACATTGCAACAGTTCTTCAGGAGAACGCAACCGTCAAAGTAAAAATTTTCGGTCACACCGATAGTGACGGTGAAGAAACCATTAACCTGGATTTATCCAAACGCCGCGCGGAAGCTGTTAAGAATGCCCTGAGTTCTGAATTCAATATTGATAAATCGAGAATGACTACCGATGGCAAAGGTGAAAAAGAACCTGTTGCCGACAATCAAAAACCGGAAGGAAAAGCCCAGAACAGAAGGGTAGAATTTATCAAATTATAATCCCCTATGTGTTCTATGTCCCTATGTGGTAATAAAAATCATATAGAGATCTGCTACCCCATAGTAACCTGATATTGTTTAATGTTTTTTATTACATTGCCATTCAGGATCCTAAACACAAACTCTTGTATGAAAGTTAAGATTATTATTTGTTTGTTGCTTTTTGTAACACTTGTTTCAAAAGGCCAGAACAATGATTCAATTGCATTAAGAAAAATATTTACTGAAACACTGGTAAATGGAAAAGCATATAGCAACTTGCGTGACTTGACGAAAAACATCGGTGCGCGCATAAGCGGTTCACCTCAGGCAGAGAAAGCAGTATTGTGGGCAAAACAAAAAATGATTGAAGCAGGAGCAGACACCGTTTATTTGCAGGAAGTAATGGTTCCCAAATGGATTCGTGGAGAAAAAGAAAAGGGAGTTATTGTTGAGGCGAATGGAAATAAAACAACGGTGCCTATACTTGCACTTGGCAATTCGATTGCAACACCGAAAGAAGGAATCACAGCTCAGGTAATAGAAATTAACGACTTTGAAGATTTTAAAAAACTCGGAGCTGAGAAAGTAAAAGGAAAAATTGTTTTCTTTAATTATCCATTCGACGAAGCCAAAATAAATCCTTTCGAAGCTTATGGTGATGCAGTTGGTTTTCGTTGGGCGGGGCCGAGCGAAGCAGCTAAATATGGTGCGATAGCGACAGTCTGTCGTTCTATGACCAATGCTACCGACGACTTCCCGCATACCGGATCCATGCGTTATAAGGACTCGATTCCACAGATACCATGTTGTGCCATCAGTACCCGTGCGGCTGATTTACTGAGCAGAATTTTACGAGCCAACAATGCGACGAAATTTTTTCTGAAGCAGGATTGTCATTTTATGGACAGTGTACTCTCTTATAATGTGATCGGTGAAATTAAGGGATCCGAATTCCCAAAAGAGTATGTTGTTGTCGGAGGGCATTTGGATTCCTGGGATTGTGGCGAAGGTGCACACGATGATGGAGCAGGGATTGTACAGACGATTGAAATGATCCGTGTATTAAAAGCGGCAAAAATAAAACCTTCTCGAACGATTCGCGCCATCGCTTTTATGAATGAAGAAAATGGTTTACGAGGAGGGAGAAAGTATGCGGTCATTGCAGAGCAGAAGAATGAAATTCATCGTGGTGCAATCGAGAGTGATGCGGGTGGATTCACACCTGTAGGTTTTGGATTGAATATGAAAGAAGAGCAAAAGCAAAAAATAAAAAACTGGGCACCGTTGTTTCTACCCTATGGAATATACAAATTTACAGGCGACGGAGATGGAGCGGATATATCACCACTCGAAAAATTGGGTGTTCCTCTGCTCGGACTGGAAGTAATCTCCCAACGTTATTTCGATTTTCACCACACCGATAATGACGTTTTCGAAAACGTAAACAAACGTGAATTGCTATTGGGCAGTGCAGCGATGACGGCGATGGCTTATTTGATTGCGATGTATGGGTTATAAGTTTAGTGCAAGGAAAATGCAACATATTTTTAAATCTTTTACAGAAGCATCTTTATTTTCTGTCTTGTTTAATATTATACTATTTTAAAACAGGTCATTTTTACGCTACTATTTTTTTGAATTAAAAATCAAAAATAGTTCAGAAAAATAAAAAATACGATTTCGTTTAAACCCTGTTAATTCATTAAGAATTCCAATTCGTATAAAGTCATTTATTAAACTGTAAGAACTCACCAAAGAGAGCTTTGTAGCTTTCGCGCAATCTTCGGCATCAAATGTGGGTTGATGAAAAATATAATCTAATAATATTTTTGCACTCGGGGCCTTCTTCCCTAGTTGAAAGAGCTTGCCTTCGCATTTACTTTTTAAAATAATTAATTCTTTAAATACCCTGATTGAATCATCTGCCGTATTTATTATCCCTGTCAGGAAAAATTTTAACCATCTTACTAAGTCCCCTTTTCTTCTTACCTCGGTTAAATAATCATAGTATAAAATTTTATTTTTATCTAAGAAATCTGAAAGATATAAAACAGGTTTTCTTAATATTTTCTGTTCAACTAAATAAAGCGTTATTAATAATCTTCCTATTCTTCCATTACCGTCTAAAAATGGAAGTATCGTTTCAAATTGATAGTGTGCTAAACCAATTTTCATCAGATGAGGAAGCCCTGAACTTTTATTGTGAAGGAAATTATCAAGATCGCCCATCAATTCATTTACTTCCGAGAAAATTGGAGGAATAAAAACAGCATTATTTATTGAGTTGCCTCCGATCCAGTTTTGGCTTCTTCTAAATTCTCCCGGCTGACGATCTTCGCCTCTTACTCCTGACAAAAGTGTTTTGTGAGCAGACTTTATTAGCCTGGACGATAAAGGCAATTTTTCTAATTGATCGATGGAATCATTCATTGCTTTAATATAATTCTGCACCTCGATCCAATCATCTTGTCTTTCCGGCGATACGTCATGCGCTTTTAATAATGCTTCTTGCATCGTAGTTTGTGTTCCTTCAATTCTGCTTGAGTCTGTCGCTTCCTTCAAAACATACATTCTGATAAACTGATCGATATTTGGAACTTGTTCACTCCATGCATCAAGACTTCCAATTTTTTGTGTAGCTACATCAACCATATTGGTCAATTCAAAATCCGTCCAGCTATAGGATTGGTTTATCTTTCCGGGTGAAAAGGCTTTATAATTAATAACGTTTACAAATTTTCCGGCCTTGAATTTTTCTATTTGTATCATTTTGCCAATCTTAATTAGGGAAACCCATATTTAAACATATCGACGTAAAGTTAAATATAATAATCTATATTTAAGGTAAAAAGCTCATTAATCATGAAATAATTCATTTTTTAGTATTTTTTAGTTTTTAATTGTCGCCTTAAACCGGTTAAGAGATGATTGAACCCAAAACGATGACTTAATATTTAACAGGAAAAAGCGATTGAAGAATCGAAGGGAAATCAAAGAGTCGTAACATCATCTCTTGAAAAAACAGGCCTACCCCTTCTCGGACCGGAAGTAATTTCGTAACGTTACTTCGATTTTCACCACACCGATAAAGACATTTTCGAAAACGTAAACAAACGTGAATTGCTGTTGGGCAGTGCAGCGATGACGGCGATGGCTTATATGATTGCTATGTATGGGTTGTAGGTTTAGTGCGAGGAAGAAGCGATTTATTTTTAAAAACTTTTAATAATCTCATGATAAAACTTATTCTCGCATTTGTTTTGATAGTTGCGACTGACTCATTACCGGCACAAGATCGTAACAGCATTTGGATATTTGGGGATAGTGCGGGAATTGATTTCAATTCAACAGCAATCCCGATAATATCCGGAATGGATTCACGAGGTAGTTCCACAAGTATTTGCGATAGTATAGGTAATTTATTATTCTACGCTTGTACAAAAGGAAACAATTGGAATGTGGCCGGCAGAGTTTACAATCGAAATCATGTATTAATGCAGAATGGTGATAGCATTTATGGGGAAGGATGGTACAATGAGTTAACAATAATTACAAACCCGTGTAAAAATAATCAATATTTATTATTTTCTATGGGTGTAGTTTTATCAACACCGGGGTTTTATTATTCTACGATTGATATGAACCAGAATGGCGGATTAGGAGCAGTGACTCAGAAAAACATTCAGTTGAATGGTTTCCGTAATGCAGATTGTGTGACAGCTATAAAACATGGCAACGGAAGAGATTGGTGGCTTTTTAGTAAAGAAAATAATAGTGGTGCAACTGATAATACATTTTATGTATATCTAATTATATCTGATAGTATTTATTCACCAATTATTCAGCCCTTTAATAATTCTGTTAATGCCGGTATTCAGAGTATAGTATTTAATAGTTCCGGGAATAAATTAATGCAAGTACATTCTGGTGGATTTATGTGTGAATATGATTTTGATCGCTGCACAGGGATTATTAGCAATCCCAAAATAATTTTCCCGCAGCAGACAAGTAATTATAACAGATTTTTCTGGAGTGGCGCTTATTCGCCTGATGGATTTAAATTTTATATATCAACGAGTCGTTCATCTACACAGGATACAAGTTATTTATTGCAATACGATTTAACATCTGCAAACATCCCTGCCAGCTGCGACACATTGGGTTTTGTAGTCGAACCGGTACAAGGAGGCACGGTGCGTCTTGCGCCCGATGGAAGGATATATTATAGTTGCTTTTACGACTGGGGCTTCCCCGGCTATCCCTATCCGGATACTGTGTATAATCAATACAACATGAATCTGGGTGTTATTAATTATCCGGATAGTCTGGGTTCGGCATGCGACTACCAACCTTTCAGTTTTTATCTCGGTGGAAAAAGAACGTATTATGGTTTGCCCAACAATCCCAATTACGAACTAGGACCGGTGGTTGGAAGCATTTGCGATACGGTTCATACGGGAGTGGAGCAGATAGAAACGAATGTT
>JANNBB010000047.1:0-16988 GCA_031385005.1 Bacteroidota bacterium | reverse complement strand
CGTCACGGCAGATGCAAATGTTATCGAAAACTACTTGAAGCTTCATGCGTGTATTTTTAAAACCATGGGGTTTCACGATGGATTTATGCGTGCTATTTGAATAAAAGCATTGCACTAATATTCATACTCCTTATTGTATCGAATAAAAAAGTTAAGCCAAATGGCTCTGCTCCATCGAAACGTTAATGGCGAAACAGCAAATATTACAAGCGCCAGAGAGATAAAAAAAGTACTGAATTCATAATCACCTGACATGGAAAATCCGATCCACCACAGTACACCCAATCCAACCGTCAATGCATAAGAAACATACATGGCCCCAAAATAATACCAGGGCTCGGGGTTGAAATTTTATTGGCATCGCGAACAGACATTATTCATTTTCAATCCCCTTTTGTAATTATAAGGATTATTAATTTCAAACATCTTTCCTTTATGGCATCGAGGACATTTATTCGCAACCATCGAATACAACAAGTCAGTAATTACCATAGCTTATGAATTTATATGTTTGTTAAGTAATGCAAATAGTTGAGAAGCCGGAATAACACCACTCTGGCGCCAAACGATTTCTCCCTTTTTGAAAATTGCTAATGTTGGCACTCCTTGAATTTGATAGCGGGCAGATAAAGAAGGATTCTTATCCACATCAATTTTTAAAATTGTTGCCTTATCCCCTATCATCGATTTCAATTCGACTAAAATTGGCTTCATCAGTTTGCATGGTCCACACCATTCGGCAAAAAAATCGACCAACACCGGTGTCTCCCCCTGAATAATGTCGGAAAAAGTTTGTTTTGTTTCTGTTGTTTTCAAAATATGAATTTGATAATTATTTGATCTTATTATTTAACGACATCCAACCGCCACCATTGTGTACTTCAGTGAAGCCATTCGATTTTAAAATGCCTTTAGCGGAAGCGCTTCGCATACCACTTGCACAACAGGTAATAACCGGTTTATCCTTGCTTATTTTCGAAATACTTCCCGACAGGCTTTGTAAGGGAATATTAATGGAACCCTTGATATGACCTTGTTGATACTCACTTTTTGTACGCACATCAATTATCTGGGCGCCATTTTTATAAAGTTCGTTTAAATCAACTTTTGGACCGAGTCCCAAAATACTTTTCAATAATTTTATCATCAATTTAATTTTTAGTAATTAAATAATTAACATCCATCCAGCTTCCTCCATTTTCACAAGCAATACCCTCGCCTTTCAGATAAGCAGCAGCTTGTCCACTTCTGTTTCCGCTGGCACAACAAAGTATAAGTGGTTTTTGCATTTCTTTTATCTCATCCAGACACTTACTGATTTCCTGAAGCGGGATGTTGATACTTCCTGCCACATTTCCACCCATGAATTCAGCAGGTGTTCGAACATCGATTATTGTTCCTTTTTCTTTCATAAGAATTTCAATTATTAATTTACTTGTTTAGTTTTTTTCTGAAATAAATTAAGAAAAAGTCCGCCCATCATTGCTCCATAGAGTGTGCTGTTAACCGGTTTGGATGTGATGGCACATGTTCCGGATGAACAACCGACAAAATGGTAGTATAAGTAACCGCCAACTCCACCTATCAGGAATCCAACTACAGTTAACCAATAAGAGGCAATAAACTTTTTCATAATTTATAGTAAGGTTGTTGGACAAACATATTCGGTAACAGGAACTTTTTCCTTCTTGATTTCATTGAATCCACCGGTGACATCAGTGAAATTATCGAATCCACGTTGCTTAAGAATGGAAGCTGCAATCATACTTCTGTATCCTCCCGCACAATGCAAAATAAAAGGTTTATCCTTCGGAAATTCTGACAAGTGATCATTGATGCAATTTAACGGAATATTAACGGCACCAATCAGGTGTTCCGAATCAAACTCTGATTTTTTTCGGACATCCATTACAACAGGATTTTGAGATTGTAAGACTTCAGCAAATCGCGAAGCAGAAATGCGGTCAACTCTGTCGATTTCCTTGCCTGAATTTTTCCAGGATTCAAATCCACCTTTCAAATATCCTAGTGCATTGTCGTATCCGACTCGTGAAAGCCTAATTATCGCTTCTTCTTCCTTGCCAATTTCCGTCACTAATAATATTTCCTGTTTGATATCGGTAATTAATTCACCCACCCACATGGCAAAATTACTGTCCAGACCAATGTTTATGCTATTTGGAATAAATCCTACGGAGAATTTTTGTGCAGACCTGCAATCGAGAATGATTGCATGTGTTTCATTTGCAACAATTTCAAACTCATCAACCTTAAGCGCTCTTTTTCCTCTTTGCAATACCTGCTCCATGCTATCGTAACCATTAATATTCATTAAAACATTTTTTGGAAAATACCCGGGAGGAGGCATTAAACCGGCGAGAACAGTTTTAATGAATTCCTCTTTGCCCATATCTTTCCTCAAAGCATAATTATACTTTTTCTGATTACCCAATGTATCGGTTGTTTCCTTACTCATCATCTTTCCGCATGCGCTACCTGCACCATGATTGGGATAAACGATGAGGTGATCAGGAAGCGGCATAATTTTATTCCGGAGCGAATCGTAAAGGTATCCGGCTAGTTTTTCTTCGGTTAAATCAGCAACAACATGTTGTGCAAGATCAGGACGACCGACGTCACCGATAAATAAGGTATCACCGGTTATGATTCCATGGTCAATACCTTGTTCGTCAGTAATTAGGTAGGTTGTACTCTCCAGGGTATGTCCGGGGGTATGAATAGCTCTAACCTGACATTTTCCAATGTTGAAAACCTGATTGTCGTGAGCAATCGTTGCTTCAAAAGCCGGCTTTGCTGTTGGACCATAGACAATTTTCGCTCCTGTTTTCTTAGCCAGATCGAGGTGACCGCTAACAAAATCTGCATGAAAATGAGTTTCAAAAACGAATTTAATAGTTGCTTTATTTTTTGTTGCCCTATCCATATAGGGTTGTACTTCTCTCAATGGATCGAAAATGGCTGCTTCGCCATTGCTTTCCAGATAATAGGCTGCATGCGCTAAACAGCCGGTATATATTTGTTCGAGTTTCATAGCGGTATTTTTAAGAATAATAAATGAAAACAATGCTTTCGCAATTGTGACAAATACTACTAAGGGTTTATTTCTTTTTCAAAGTTGAAAATCCGAAGGGAGCATATAGCGGACAAAAACTTATGAAGCTTGTCAGCACAAAGATTCCGGCAAATACCATTAAAACAATTCCTAAAGTTCCGGGAATAACACCGGTGAAATATAAAACGGCAATTAATAAAGCGAGAATGATTCGAATAGTTTTGTCGGTTGAACCCATATTTTTTTTCATAGCAGTAGATTTTAAAATATTTCCTGCAAATGTACCGTCTATGAATGGCAACCAATGTGACTAATGTCACAATTCACCTAAAAGCTTGATTTGGTTGCGATAAAGTAGCAATTTCTGGTCATTTTCGAGCTTTTTGAGTAACCTTGAAACGACAACTCTGGAAGTTGCCAGACTATTGGCAATTTGTTCGTGTGAAACGTTGATAAGTGCAGAACCGGTGCTTTTCGATTTTTCATTCAAATAAGTGATCAATCGTTCGTCTAGTTTTTGAAAAGCGATCTGGTCAATTGTTTTCAGCAATTCATTAAAACGGTTTCTGATAGTTCGCATCACAAAACTTTTCCAGGTAGGGTATTCAGAAAGCCAAGAATCCATACTTGCAATTGGAATAGCCAGCATTTGGGTATCCTCTTCGGCTACTGCGCTTATTTCACTGGGGTATTGCTGCATGCAACAAGTAAATGTCATTGCACAGCTTTCATTTGGATTGATATAATAAAGCAAAAGTTCCCTTCCTTCCTCATCCATTCGGGAAACTCTGACCAGTCCGGTAAGAATTAATGGCATCATACGAACTGTTTGACCAATTTCAAGAATTGTTTGGCCCGCTAGTACCTTAATTTGTTTCGCGGTTGAACTAATTGCTTGAATTAACTCGGGCTCAAATATGTTCTTGAATTTTTCTTCTAAAGTCATAAATAAAAATACATTGTATTGCCTTTTTTCACTTATAAAAAAAACTACCTCACCACAAATTTCACGGTGCGAGTATTATTTTCATTGCTGATTTTGATGAAATAAATTCCTCCAGAGATATTTTCCAAATCGATTTTTATTTCATTAAGGTTATCGATAGAAATATTTTCCGCACTATTTACTTTTCTTCCAAAAGAATCATAAATACACCAGTCAGTTTGGCCGGAAACTTCAGCGTCGAATTTTACAAAAACACTATTGTTAGCAGGGTTAGGGAAAATTTCAAATGAAAATTTATTATCCAAATTCCTGTCCGTTGCTGTAACCAGTTGACATAGATTGTATGCCTGATAGGTCTTAGCGGAATCGAGAATAGTAATAGACGTTCCGGAAATGTTTGTTAATGCTGTAGGAAGAACAGAAAAAGTTGTCATGGCCCAGGATTCGTTTTGAACTGTAAATGGATAGGCATTTGACAACGATGTACAAGAAATTAGTCCGTTGTAATCGGTGGTAATCAGGCAATGTTTATAGGAGAAATTCGTAGTTGTGAAAACTGTTGAATAGGCATAACCGAATCCGGTTCTTTCCACAAGATCTTGACCCAATCCATTATAAATTGCATTGAATAAAAAAGGAGAGTCGAGAGTCTTTTCAATTTTTACTGCGCTTTGAAAATTTCCGTTTAAATCAAATTTGCCAATGAAATCACCATATAAACCGGAAAAATTATAGACACCTCCAAAAGCCAGATTGTGTTGGCTATCTTCGATAATAGCTTTTCCATATTCATTAGCACCTGCCTGAGAAGGACATCTTGACCAAAGAATATTTCCCTGATCGTTAAATTTAATAATATGAACATCTTTATTAAATGTGACATCGTCAGAATAACCAATTAATATATAATTACCATCCGATGTTTTTGTAATGTCGCTTGGACGAAAATTGGTGAAATTTCCTGTACTGTCATTGAACGTTTTCATCCAAAGAAGATTTCCGGAAGCATCAAACCTGGCGAGCATGGGAGAAAAAATATACGTCGATCTTTGACCATAGTTTCCGGCAACCATTATTTCACCATTGGATGTGATGACTGCTGAGTTGGCGAGGAAGTCATAGCTGTCATCTCCATAAGCTTTTCCCCAGGTAACATTACCGGATGCATCCATTTGCGTCAAAGTAATATCGTAAGTGTAGTCAGGTGCCGATCCAATATAATCACGGTGTCCTACTAATAAATTCCCTCCATTAAAACTAAGGATGCGGGTATTAACGTTAATGTCGTTGTAATTTAATTCTTTGATCCAGGTTACATTACCGGTGAGGTCCAATTTTGCATAATAGTTTTTATAGCCATTGTTCTGGTGACCTCCGGTAACATAAAGCGCATTGTTCTCATAAAATATCCGGTAATTATTTGCAGCGCCAAATGAAAAATAATACGTTTTTCCCCACATGTAATTTCCATACAAATCGAATTTGAGTAACTCGGTGACGAAATCGGGAGTTGACATATTGTGAAGCAGGTAATAAGCATTCGGAGTTGAAGCAATAACAATGTTATCACCTAAATTCCCACCAACTAATTTTTGAAAGTATGATTGTGCACCGGCAGACAAGGAGACAAATAATAGGAAAGTAAGTAGTTTTGATTTCATCAGAATTTTATTGTGGTAGGTTTACGAGTATTTACTCTAATTTTAAAAAAGAAGAAACTATTATGAATACCAAGCACTATGTTATTTAAGAAATTCTCATTTTGGTAATTCGTTTGATTGGGCCTCTGCAAAAGTTCTCATGACAACTGATGCAGGATGTAATCAGGTTATTATAATTTTCAATCCGCTCCTGTTTTTCACCTTTGTAAAGGATATCCAGGGCATTCAGGTAAAGATCAGCATGACCTGTGAAAATATCGCCTTTGACGGTAGAGTCAGTTGGTATTGCAGTATGAATGGCTTTGAAGTGAACAGGAAATGGTATAAGCGAATCTTTTCGAATTGTTTCCCCTAAGCTTTGTGTAAAGGTGGTCATTTCTCTCATGAGCAAAGCTAATTCGCTGCTACCATTGGGATTTACAGCATCCGGATTGGCGCAATCAGCAATTTTAGTATCTGCAGCTTGCTTTTCATCCGCATTATTCTTGCAGGAGAAAGTCATTGCAAGAATAAGAACAGCTAATGAAATGAAAGAAATAATTTTATTCATTTTTTAGGATTACCCCATTGGCTTCGAATGAAAATTCCACTTCCGGTTCAGTTATTTTTTCTATTTCTTCCTTTGTTGAACCGGCATCTTCTGCATAATGTTTGAGTTCTTCTACTGAAATGGTATCGTTATAAGCATAACCTTCAACTATAACTTCTTTTCCACCCGCATCTTTAGGAACAAAAAAAGCATAATCTTTAAATGTAACGCGAAGAGATTGATTGTTCCCTAAATCCATTTTCATCCAACAGCCTTTTTTCTGGCAAACATTGGTTATTTTACCGCTAAGTTTGACGGGAATTGAATCTTTCGCTTCTAACAGGGAAATTAATTGAGTCGCTTCTGTTGCGCCATCCGTTGTAATTGAATCACCAAAGTAAAGTAGTCCGGATTCTTTCTTTTCTTCCGGCTTCGAATTATTACACGATGCCAGAACTAGCACTGCGCAAAATAATGATAATAAATGCTTCATTGAATTTGTTTTTAGTTTAATTTAATGGGTTAACTATATCAAAATATCGGAAAGTGTATTTTCGTTTAATCGACTATTAGTTTGCGTGTAATTTTATTTCCTTCTGAAATCAGAGAAAGAAAATAAATGCCTGCAGGTAAATAATTATTTTCCTGACTCTTTAAATCAATCGTAAGATTAAATTCACTCGATTTTGCTAGTTGAATATCTATGGAACGAACTTCCTTTCCGAGTGCATCCGTAATTTTTAGAGTAGGGTTGTTGCTTATTGATTGTCCGCTGATAAAAATTTTTCCACTTGTAGCAGGATTCGGATAAACAATAAACGATTCTTTAAGCTTTAAGTTCTTTGGAATTGCTGTTGGCAAACTATCAAGTGTAATGACAAAACTGGTAAAAGGAAAAGTATTTAATGCAATTATTGTTCTACCATCCCTTGATATTCCGGAAGCAGTTTGAAGTGATGAAGGCACATTGGTCGCATTTTGACTAATCAGGTAATCCCGTAGATCCAGCATTCCGATACCCGGAAAATAGATAAAAGCATTTCTTGTAAATGGAGGAAAGTTACCTGTGGTATATTCCCCTACTACGACTCCACTGTCGCTTACACCGTAAGCATCTGCTCCATTCGCTCCGGAAACTGCAGGTAGATATTGCAATCCATTTAAAGAATCTCGATAAAAAGCATTTCCGCTTGCAGTGCCTACCATTAAATATCCATTGAAATTAATCGCATGCACCTCACCTCCGTTTGGATCGAGCAAATTGGAATCGGGATTCCAAAAATAGGGTAATCGCTGGTTTCCCTGAACCCATCCACCGGCAACACTTCCGTCGCCGGAAATGCACATGGCCTTTGCACTTTGATTGAGATCTTTTAATAAAAAGTATCCGCTTGTTGTATTCCACGTGAATGCACGCGTAGTTCCGGCGTTTCTCCATACCATTCCACACATGCTCGAGCCATCATCAGAAATTCCATAACCATAAGAATATTGTGTTGAACTAAATGGAACCACACCAGGAATTAGTCCAGGAGTTGACCAATTTCCTGCTTCATAAAAACCGGCAATCGGAAAAGGGACTCCATTGAATTGGTAGTTTGTATCCAGGTATGTCCCAACAACTTTTCCAAGGTCGGTAACATCATAAGCTTCTTCCCCTCCTATCGTTTGGTATACATTACCACTTAACCGGTAAAGAAAACCGCCGGAGGAGCCAATCGTTCCCGTCACATAATTTCCGGAAGGAGAAATACCATAAGCTAAATTTCCTGTTCCGGGAATTGTTGTAACAACCGGTTGGGCATTTACTGCAATACCATTGAAACAATAAACAATAATAATGGTAAGTAATATTTTTTTCATAAGTCGTCTTTGTAATTGCTTAGGTTTTTTTCTGAAATCAAAAATCATTTTTCTTGAAGCGGCGGTGTAATGAAATCAATAGGTAAAATATATTGAACATCAACAGCGCTGCCTCCCTTTGTTCCCGGTTTCCATTCAGGCATAATTTTAACAACACGCATGGCTTCTTCATCCAGTTCCTTCGATGCACTGCTTAAAACTTTTGGATTGGCAATCTTTCCTTTCTTATCAACTAAAAATCCGATATAAACACGTCCTTGTACTCTGTTAATTTTTGCATCTCTGGGATAAGCGATATTCTGTTTTAAAAATGCTTGCAGACTGTCGTCGCCTCCCGGGAATTCAGGAAGTATTTGTTCAACAGAAACTCCAAACCCTTTCTTACCGGGCTCAATCTTTGTTGTATCCTGTGAATGGCTTTGCAAAATTGCACTCAGAATAAAAGTGATTGTAAATAATATTCTCATTATTTTTTTTGTTTAATGTGTTGATTCTTGTTTATAAAACCGATGACAAATAAATTCAAATAAATGAAATAATGTCGACTTTTTTATTGGATTGTTAAAGATAAGAAGTCTGTAATTAGATGAAAGAGAATTCAAACGTCCATCAAGCTATCTACTTATAATTCAGCTAATTAAAGAATCCTACTTTGCTTTTCAATACATTAATCCACGTTCATTCAATCAAATGTTTTTCACATTCAGATTCCTTTGTCCTTGTTCTATCACGATTTCATGTAAACGGGCAACAACATTCATCGTAATCGGACAATATTCAAAATTCTGAATATGCGTACCGCTGATGTAGAGTTTAAAATCCTTCCATTGTGTATGTGGAAATCCGCTGCAATCTGTTGGACGAACGTTATAGATTCCGCACTTATTATCTTTTTTCAGAAACTGGCAGGGTAAACTCTTATTCATGTAATCTTTCCCTTCTTTCTCCAGGTACTTATCGTGAAATTGCTGAAACGTCATTCCCAGATGTTTTGAAATTCTTTTGACATCTGATTTCTTATAGGTAGGAGACATTGTTTTGCAGCAATTGGCACAATCGAGACAATCAATGCGTTTAAAAGCTTGCTTGTTCAGTTTAATGGCCACACCATCTAATCCTCTGAGTTTTCTATGCAGAAGACCTTTGAGAAAAGTTGTATAAGATTTTTTGTTTTTCCGCTTTGACGCCTTCATATAAGCAATAGGGTCAATTATTTTCTTTTGCGAATGATCGATTGATACAGAAGTTCTTAGTTTTTTACTTACTACTTTTCGTTTTTTAGCCATTTAGTTAAATATCGTTTTTATAATTTTAATTATTAACAGCAATATTATCGGTTACCAAATACTCTTTTGAGGCCGACAAGAAATCCTATTGTTCCTTTCTTACCATCGGTTAAGGAAGTATAGAATTCGGCTCTAAATATACCTAGTTTCTCTACACCCACGCTAAATTCAGCATATCTGTCAAGTGATTCTGTGTGCAAAAAATGAAAACCTGCAATCTCTCTTAATTTCAGCTTCCGAATCAAAGGAATTTTGTTGAGAAAAAAACCGCCGAAATTTTCTTCTGCATGAATTTCTAAAAAAGCCCCGGCTGTACTGTATTGATAATAATCAAGATTTTTGAAATCATTAATTCTAAAATCAGAAAACCAGGTTTTATTGCCATTGAAATGCTTGAGATCAGGAATGTAATATTTGTTTTTATTTAGGAAGTTACCATATACGACCTGATAAGTAATTTTTCCAAAAAGTCCGAGATTCATTTCATCGTCGATTCCCATTCTTATAATATCAAAATCAACGTCGCTACCGAGAGCTTCAATTCCTTTTTTATAATTTAACCGAATTACAGGCCAAATTGAACCCAGGTTGTATTTTCCTTCAGGACGTGTAATGTATTTTTGTCCAGGACGAAATGCTAAACCTGCTTCAAAAGTAAATGCTTCATTCCGGTTAAATTTAAATTCATCAGTCGTTGAATTGTATGGATCATTCGAAGTGTAGTCTCGCTTCTTTACATTAATAAAACTGTAATCTGTTGTATTCGAAAGTGACGATCGTTTAGCATACTCGGCAGTCAGGCGGAGAGAAATACCATTTACTAATTCTGTCCTGTGAGAAGCATAGAGATATTGTCTTTCGAAAATCTTCATGTAATTTTTTTCAGCCCAAAGAGAATACATCGAATTCAACATTTCGCTGATTGGATTTTTGTTATTGATCTGTTCGACATCAGTTCCGGCTTCAATATCTAAAACAGAATTATGATGAGCATTATATCGATTGGAAAAAACCACATTACCATTCCAATGAGTGTTTGAGAATCCATAACGTAAACCAGGAGTAATGGAAAACTCCCGGGGATCTTCATCGGAATGCCTTTTTTTATAGGTAATTTCTAAAACTGTATTAAATCCTTCTACTGTATTGAAGTTAATCCGTTGAAAAGGTGTAACCACAGAAACAGATTTGTGTTTGTAGCTATTTTCCCAGGTATATCCGGTGAGAAAAGAGGAAAAGGAAATCTTGTTCGAAATTTTATCCATAGAGTCAAGGTATTGTTTGGACTCATGAATAATCCTCGTACTGTCCTTTTTGGTATAGTCGTAAATTTCATCTGCAGAAAGTGGAACAGGACGGGTTTCCTTCCAATAGGCCGTATCCTTTGTATTCGCAGATTCTTCGACAGACATTACCTCGCCATTAAAAAATGAGCGGTTCAATTTAGGATTAAGAAAATAGTCACTGAATACACCAAGAACGACGCCGCCACCTTTAAATCCCATGAAATTGAAACTGTAATCGAACTGATGACTGAAAGGCATCCAAACTTCATCGTTAACGCGGATGAAATTTTGTTTGATGTGAAACGTATCAATAAATTCCATTTGCTGCTCGCGGGTAATCGTTACATCGGTACTGTAAATGCGCCAGGTATCCTCCATGATATAGATAGTACCTGTAAAAACAGGATCGAAGCGCCGTTTGGGAATCACACTTATTTTATTGACTAACACTCCGTTTTCATAAAAAGTTCCTTCATGTCTGAAATTGTAATAGAAAAGAGAATTGGAAGCAATGGGAGAAACGATTCCTCTTGGTGTGAGCTCCCCGATTGAAACCAGGTTATCATAAAAACTGATGAGCACATCGGTTGATTGATTGAAGCTATAAGTCCTGGGTGAACCGCTCACTTTACTGGATATCATTCTTTCTTTATATTTATCCGGTGCACTGAAAAATAATTCGGAGACGGATTCACTCAGGTAAAATATTTTTGTTACCGAATCAACGTACTCTTCCACTTCTACTTTCTGCCCTAGCACTTTTTTGGGAAATCCTACAAGTCGTTGAGTTGATTTGACATAAGCATTGGCTTTATACAATTTCACCTGCTCACGGTAAAACTTCCTCTTCTCTTGTGCCTTACGGATGATTGCATAGGCAGGATCTTCACCGGCGTTTATTGTAACTTCTTTCAGTTTGATAGTTTCTTCAGGCAATTGAATATCCAGTCTCACAGGAGACTCGGCAATGACCACTTTCGTTGTTATAAGAACATAACCGATCATTCGAAATGAAATATCGTAAGTCCCCGGTTGAAGTTCGAGTGAATAGATGCCTTCATTGTTGGCAGTTGTACCATAGCTTGTACCGGAAACATAAACAATAACAAAAGGTAAAGGAACATTTTTATTGTCTGTAACAATTCCGCTTAATTTAGCTCCTTTCAACGGAAGAGCGAAAAATAACAGGAGTGATAATATTAAATTGTTCCGCATATTATTTATTTAATGACTCTTTTAATTTCTTCAAGCCGATAATGAAACTATTCCAAGTAAAATTATTTTTATCTACAGAAGCATTTTTTGAAAACATTGCTTCCCTCCCATTATCGTAAAAATCACAGATGGCATCGGCAATGGAAGTCGGATTTGTTTCCGTTACATATCCAACGCGCTTATCGGTGACGATTTCGGCCAATCCGCCAACATTGGTGACCAGCATTGGACGTTCGAAGTGATAAGCGATTTGTGTAATACCACTTTGAGTAGCACTCATGTATGGTTGAATGACCATATCCGCTGCGCAAAAATAATCCTTTACTCTTTCTTTGTCGATAAAGACAGTATGTAGGATAACCGATTGCTTGAGATTTAGGTTTTCAATTTTCTCGTGGTAAGGTTTATCATCTTCGTAAAATTCACCCGCCACGAGTAATTTTATTTTTCGATTCCGAATTCTTTCGTCAGACATGGCATCCAAAAGCATTTGCAGTCCTTTATAGGTACGAATGAATCCAAAAAAAAGTACGATTTTATCATCCGGAGAAAGCAAAAGATTATTTCTTGCATCAACTTTTCGAATAGCATCACCGAAAATATTGTAAACGGGATGAGGTATAAATGCCTTTTTTTCAGTTGTGGTGAATAAACTCAGTTGTTGAAGTACTTCTCGCGACATGGTAATAAATCCATCACACTGATTAATGAAATACTGTGTCAACTGTTTATCACCCGGACGTTTTTCATGGGGAATAATATTATCCGTAATAGCGATGACAGGAATTTTCTTCTTCCTAAGCCACCTGGCAACAGTACCAAGTGCCGGAGCCATAAATGGCAACCAATAACGTATGATGACCAAATCCGGTTTCTCTCCGGCTATTAATGAAGCTGTTTTAAACCAGGAGAATGGATTGATAGAACTTAGCGTAGATTTTATTATAAGTTTCTCCGGCGATTCACCTTCTGCAAACTGGGATGTTCCCGGGAATAATATTTTCGGATACTGATAATAGAAAGAATAGAGAGAAACATCATCACCTTGTTCCGACAGGCTTTTTGCAAGCGCTTCGTTAAAGTCGGCGATACCACCACGCAAAGGAAAAGCAGGACCGATGATGATTATTTTCAAATCTGATTAGTTTAAAATGAATAGGCCAATTTACAGATTAGTTTTCTTCTCGACGATATATTTGTTTCTATCGTTTGAAGCTCTGGAAACGAGTTCACTGATAAAACCGGCAAGAAATAATTGTGTTCCGATGATCATGGAAGTAAGTGCAATATAAAAAGAAGGTCGATCAGTTAACAACCTTGCCGGAAGGTTTTGGTAAACGCAATAGAGTTTACTTAGTCCCAGGTAAAGAGAGACAACAAATCCGATAAAAAACATAATGGAACCAAGCAGACCAAAAATATGCATAGGTTTTTTGGAAAAGCGGGAAACGAATGTAATCGAGATTAAATCAAGGAAGCCATTAATAAATCGTTCGAGTCCGAATTTAGTTGTGCCATATTTTCGGGCTCTGTGCTCAACAACCTTTTCGCCTATTTTTCTGAATCCTGCCCATTTGGCAATCACAGGAATATAGCGGTGCATTTCGCCATAAACTTCAATTGACTTCACCACATTTAAACGGTAGGATTTTAGTCCGCAATTAAAGTCATGTAGATTTTTAATACCCGACATTTTGCGGGTAGCCCAATTGAAAAACTTGGTAGGAATAGTTTTCGATAAAGGATCGTAGCGTTTCTTCTTCCAACCGGAAATCAGGTCGAAACCATCTTTCATTATCAATGAATGGAGTTCAGGAATTTCATCCGGACTATCTTGTAAGTCGGCATCCATAGTAATGACAACATCCCCTTTTGCGGCAGAAAAACCTTCGTGTAAAGCCGCAGATTTGCCATAGTTTCTACGGAAGCGTATTCCTTTAATGCTTGAGTTTGTGTGACCGAGTTCTTCAATTACATCCCAGGAACGGTCTGTACTGCCATCATCGATAAGAATAATTTCATAGCTGAAATTATTTGAATTCATGACACGCACGATCCAATCACAAAGCTCTTTCAGTGACTCATCTTCATTAAATAAAGGGATAACAACAGATATATTCACGTATGGATCAGCCAATGTTTGAATTAAACGGGTTTTGTTCTTTTTTCATAAAAATGGAAATAAATAATGAAAAAAGAAATCCTAAAAATGCAGAACCCAAAATGGAAAAAACAAATAACCACATAGGAGTCATGAATTTTTTAGAGTAGCTGAGTGCCATTTCAATTTGATCTTCCGACATACCTTGCTCAGTGAGATTTTTCTGAGTTTCATCTAAAATCCGCTGGACCATTTCAGGTGCTAAGTAGGTGAAAAACAAAAGTGTAAAAAAACCGGTAATGACGCCTCCAAAAAGAGCGATTAAAGTTCCCGTTCCGAGCGATTTTCCATAAGTAATATAGCCTTCCAAATCATCATCGCGGTGAGACTTAATGCCCATGATGATTAATGCGATAAGTAAAATATAACTGATCCATTGAGGTATTTTGGATTGTACATCGGTACCAATAAAATAGAAAATTAAAAAAACAGCTATTGAAGACAGGCCATAAATGGCACCGTAATTCATAGCTACCTTAAGTTGAGTACGTTTCGTTTCCATTAAAATATAATATTTTGCAAACCTAAAGGAATTTGATGAATGAACAAATAGAATTCAGGGATAATAATGAACGTTAGGTAATTGCAATTGAACCTAAATATCAGATTTTTTCGATTTATTTAAACCATTTGTTTACCTTCGCCGCGGGTAAGTCCTACACGACCAGCTCCTGCTAATCTCCCCAGATCGGGAACGGAGCAAGGATATGTGGTTGAGCGGTGCGATGTAGGGGGCTTACCCATTTTTCTTTTCATTCAAAAAAAATGTAATTTAGCTCCAATAGAAACTAAAAAATGAAGTTCTTCATCGATACCGCAAATCTTGCACAAATCAAAGAAGCCGAAGATCTTGGCGTTCTTGACGGCGTTACTACCAATCCTTCGCTCATGGCCAAAGAAGGAATTACAGGCCATGATAACATATTAAAGCATTATGTCGCCATTTGTAATTTAGTAAGCGGTGACGTAAGCGCTGAAGTTATAGCAACAGATTTCAAAGGAATTGTTGAAGAGGGTGAAATGCTCGCCTCATTACATAAACAAATTGTAGTAAAAGTTCCTATTATTAAAGATGGTGTGAAAGCCCTTAAATATTTCACCAATAACAATATCCGGACAAACTGTACACTCGTATTTTCAGCCGGACAAGCTTTGCTGGCAGCGAAAGCAGGTGCTACTTATGTTTCTCCATTTATTGGCCGGCTGGACGACATCAATCAGGATGGTGTTGAATTGATTCATCAGATTGTTCATATTTATCGAACGTATAATTATAAAACACAGGTTCTCGCCGCTTCCATTCGTAATCCTTTACACATTATCAAATGTGCGGAAGCCGGCGCCGATGTAGCGACTTGTCCCCTCTCTGCAATTCTGGATCTTCTAAAGCATCCACTTACTGATTCGGGTCTGGAGAAATTTTTATCCGATGCGAAAAAGTTCAACACTCCTGTTTCAAGCAAATAATTTCTACATTCTGTTTTAATAATTCTCCTTGCCTGCTGCTTACTTAAAATTTTTTGGCACATCGATAAACGAAAAACATCTTTCGCAGATTATTGATACGTTGAAAAATGATGGAGTCATTATCATTCCCACCGATACCATTTATGCTATTGCCGGAAATATTTACAGCAATAAGGCAATAGAAAGAATTTGCCGGATAAAGAATATTAAAGTCGAAAAAGCGAACTTTTCATTTCTTTGTCATGACCTCGGAAATATTTCCGCCTTTACGAAGCCCTTTAGTACAGAAATTTTCCGTCTGATGAAGCGTTCGCTTCCCGGACCATTTACATTTATTTTGAATGCCAACAATCAGGTTCCGGCAATTTTCAAGTCGAATAAGAAAACAATCGGTATTCGTGTTCCTGATAATCCGATTGCACTCGCTATCATTGAAGGATTGGGAAATCCTTTAATGGTTACTTCGATTCAAATCGGTGAAGAAACAGAAGAATACCTGAACGATCCGCATGAAATCCAGGAACACTACAGCGAACAGGTGGATATCATCATCGACGGTGGACCCAGTCGCTTCGATCCTTCCACCATTGTAGATTGCACCTCTGAAGCTCCGGTTGTAATTCGTGAAGGGAAAGGAATTATTTAATCTTCTTTGCTC
Organism: Bacteroidota bacterium; assembly: GCA_031385005.1. Lineage (GTDB taxonomy): Bacteria > Bacteroidota > Bacteroidia > AKYH767-A > 2013-40CM-41-45 > JADKIH01. The sequence continues at coordinate 843 of JANNBB010000047.1, read as the reverse complement.
TCTCTGTTCAGACCTTTGATGCCTCTGTGGTTAATATGAAAGGTCGGATTTTACAACAGAGATAGCAAAGGCATGAACAGAGTGAGAAAAGACGATTTACTATTAGCAACATCGTCTTGCAAGAGACCTTATGGATTATTAAAGTACAAATGTTTAATTCATTGTGGAATGTGTTTTCATCCAATAGTACATATAACGGGAAATTACTTCTGTTAGGTGTCACTTATTCTCCAATTTTCAGAATTCTAAAAAATATTTCCGGATTTTTGCAAATCCAAAATAGTTTTCTATATATTTACTAAAGCATATCGTTCAATCAATCTTTTAATTACACGATTTTAGAAATTTATTTTTTCATTGTTATTAACCAACCCTAACTACTAAATCACACAACCATGAAACTACTTTATCACCTCAGCGCAAAAATTTCTTCTCTTCTCTTCTCTTCTCTTCTCTTCTCTTCTCTTCTCTTCTCTAACATCCTATTCTACTGAAACCCCTGCCATCTTGCGCGAGTGGGCTGCTTTTTCGGGTATTTCCGATTCCGTTTTTAAATCTCCTGTCTTGTCTGATAATGATTTTACCTACGTAGCCACTGCTGAATCCTTTTCAAACACGGGCTCAGATCTTGTCGTGACTAAATACAATAAAGACGGCGATAGATTGTGGCAGCAATCCTGGTCAGGTGCCGGTATTGGCCGCGATCAGGCGGCTGATATGGTAATGGATTCTTTGTATCTTTATATTTGTGGAGCAACTTTTTCCGCATTTACTAATTTTGATTATGTAGTCATTAAAATGCAAAAAGCTAACGGTGCGATTGAGTGGGTCAATACCTTTAAC
>JANNBB010000063.1:0-23087 GCA_031385005.1 Bacteroidota bacterium | reverse complement strand
GCCGGAATGTCACCTAATGAGGTGGGTCAGTATTGCCGGAATGTCATTCTCTTTTCTAAAAAGGGGTGGGTCAACATGGCCGGAATAGGTGGGTCAGTATGCTCCGGAATTGGGGGGTCAATATGGACCGGAATAGTCAGTTTCCTGGGATGGTTGCTCTGAAATAACGTTTGGCGGTGTAGCGCCTTCTGTTTTCTGTTTTTCATCAGTGGGTTGTCCAGTGGGTTTCTTATCCTTATCCTCTTTCTTTGGAGGTGTTAAAATAGGTGAAACTTCAGTTCCACTTGTTGTGTTCAAGGGTGTGCTGTCGGCTGGTTCTTCAATTTCAGTATCTCTTATTTCAAGCAATTCTGCAATTTCTTTGTTGCCTATTTCATAAATCATATTCCCTTTATAATTATCAACGGGTTTGGTAGTCCCAGCCCAATGAAAAATGTAGCCTGATTTTTCAAACTCAATCTCAAAATCGCCTCTGTTTATAGCTTCAATCATTTGCTTTAACACTGTAGAGTTATTGCAAAAGTTGTGACGGATGGCTCTCTCTAAATAAAATCCTATTAGAGTTGATAGTGATTTGTTTGTTAAGTGAACATCAATTTTAGGGTTAGTATCATCTGAAATGAATTTCGTTCTAAATGCCTTTTCAGAGTTTTCATTTTTCTTTACAATTTCTTCTTTAAGGGACAAACTCTCTGTTATGTTTCCTTCACCTGAACGGAATTTCACTTCAATTAAATTCAAATTGAGTTTACCATTCTTTACCGAAACTAAAATCAAATCACTCCGCTTCACTGTTATTTCCTCTTCGATATTTCTGCGTTTACTTTGAGAAAAAATATCTATGTGAGTATCTACCGGAATTAAAACACTGTCATTCATTAAACCCTCTTTCTCTAATGCTAATCTTGTAATTGCCAAACCAATTATTTCTCTCGCATTGTTTGGATTATTAATGAGTTTTAGTGCCAGCTTGCCTGATACAGATTTAATAATGTCCAAAATTTTCACTGCCCTAAATGACGATGTTGGAATATTTATTTTGTTCAATCCGTCTTCAATAAGTTTTTCAACCTCATTTAACCAACCAGTTGAAACAATTAAGCGATGTCCTACACCATCCATAAATTCAGGTGTATAATCAATCAAATAACTCTTCAAATTAGGGTTTGCATCAGCAGGATTATCAAAATATTCAATCCCAAAATTTCTGTCAATGGTAAAAACCCAATCACTTCTATCGTGTATTTGAGAAAGAATATGGCGGTCTTGTTTTTCTAATTCAAGTTGTATTGTAGGTAAGTGGTCAATTGATTTTCCCCAATCAAAATAAGAACAAGATAATCCCAAAAAGTTAAGTCCTGAATGATAAATCAAATCACTTATTTCATTTCCTTCAGTTATTTCAGATGTTTTAGAAGGCACTACTTTTCTGCTCCATGTTACAGCTTCATTCATTATGTTGAACTCTGAACGATACTCCGCTAATAGTCCATGCAGGAAATAACAGCCGGGAACATTTCCTGCCGGTCTTGAAATTGTTTTTGTTACAAACTGGTCGATGATAACAGTAACATTTGCTTCTTTGAATTGAACTTCTGTCCATTTATCAGAAGCAACTTTTACTTTGGAGAAAAATAATTTCGGGAACAATGGATTGTGGCTTGGTTCTAATAATTCATCATCTACATCGGGTCTGCTTCCCTCAGTAAGTATTTTATCACTCATCAATTCATCAAATGCGCTTCCCATCAATTCATAGCCCAGTGTACCGTAGAAAGTAATATCGTAGCGCATGTTTTTGAAATCATCCATATTCTGTAACTCTCGGATGGTATTTAAAAACAGCAACCCATCACCAGGGTTCAGTACATTTAATTTCAATGTTTTTATATAGGGATGGTGTCTGAGGTATCTCCACAACCTATCTGCTATTTGTGCTGGACTTACAGAAGAAATGTTCCCTAAATCATTTTTGTATCCCAAAGCTTTTGAAATCATTGCTACTACTTTTCTAATATCAGTTGTAGTACTCTTCGGGAAAATGCTCCAAAACAAATCTAATACATCAGTATTTACATAAAATGTATTTTTTTCAAATGATAAAGCATTTGGTAAATTAAGAGGTAGTATTTTTTCAAATCCTTCGATGTCAATTGCCTTACGAATTGCATCTTCACTCATACCGTTCATTTGATTGCTCCAATCAAACAACATCAACTGGTATTGAAGGAGCCATAACATTTTTAAAGGATGTGTAGGTGCAAGCAAAATCATTTCTTCAGGTTCGTCTAATGAACCTAATTTGATGTGGATGGTATCTAATTTATGAAGTAAATGAGTATTGGTGAGCAGATTATTTACTTCTGCATCAGGAGAATTATTAATTGCATCAGAAATTATATAGGTAAGGTGTTGGTATGCCTTTGCATACTCAACAATTTGTGTTTGGTAATTCCTTAAATCAAGAGTTTCAATAACAGCAGCTGCATCAACAGAAGTGATAGCATGAAATAATTCCCTCCTTGTTTCTAAAAAAGAATTGAACTCAGGCTTAAAAACGGAAAGATTTATCTTGCCATCTATAAAATCACCGTGTTCAATAAAACCTCGGTTGATGATGTCCACTTCAAACACACCGCCACTGAATGGGTCTTGTAATATTTTTCTTTCCAATTCATATAACAAATCATTGAGAGGTATTTGATAAATTTCTCGCGGATTTGTTTTGATGCGATACATTAAAATTCTTCCTGTTTCTAATCCCTGACTTTCGATTTCAATTTCCTTACGGAAACGATATGTGGCTTTGAATGTAGCTTCAGCTATATTTCGTATTCTATTATAACGTTTAGTTTCACCAGTTGTAGTATCGCTATCTTCGCCTCCTAAATAAAAAGGTTCGCTGATGTCTTCTGCAATTTTAGCTTTGTTTTCATCTAAGGCTACAACACGAATTTGAACTAACCATTCTTCACCTGGTTCTAATTCAACATCTTTGAATGGGAAATTGGCTTGTTCTGTTGTGCCTTTGGCAGTTTTGCGGTGAAGTTCGTTGCTGGCATCAGTATCTTCTTCTCTCTCTAAAATGATTACAAACTGAGAAACCTTTGGTGTTTTTCGAGGGTTGGTTCTCCACTTTACTTTTAATTTGCTGTTACTTGTAGCCAACAAATTATCTCCTTCCAATGTCAAGCCCGTTGTACTAAGCGGATTTCCTTCTTTATCTCTGAATGGTTCTAAATAAAGTTCTATTTGCTCACCTGCAAGGTCTTTGAATTTCCATTTATCAAAACTGATTTTCTTTAGCCAATCTGCATCCTGTAATATTATTTCTGTCCATTCCTTTACTTGAACTTGATTTTGGTTACGGAAAAACTCTAATATATGGGATTTTATTTTGTTGTGTTCGGGGTCTAATCCTTTATTCACCAATGCATCAATGGCTAAAAAAATTGTTTTGTCAGCATCACTTAGGTTTTCTACACACTCACCATTCCGAAGCAAACGGGCTTGCACATCATCTTCTTTCAATTTCAAATCTGGAATGAGATTGAGATAATGCAAGTAAGCCCCGGCAGTTTCCCATGTGCAACCGTCTTGTTTGAGTGCCAATAAATAACGTAAATGATTTTCAATGCGTTGTTTTCGTGCAGGAGTGGTGTCAAAAATTGCCTTGATAATTTTTTGCTGCTCCTCTGTAAAGCAATTGATTAAATCCTTCTTGTGTTCATTTAAAACACCTGCCAAATCGTAGGCCTCAAAGGTGTGGATATCATAGCTATCTTCTGCTGCACCTTTAAACCCTTGCGGTATAAAAATGACCAGCACTCCAAATTCCAGACGGTTACGCAACTCAATCAACCTTCCACTTTCTACTTCAAAGGCATTTGGTTTTTTATCCGTCAGCACATACGCTTCAACATCTTTTTTCTTTAAGTCGTTGTCAAAATTTAATTTTTCACAAGTGTAGTTCATTACATCTTTTGGAAGATAATCTACCCTTAGGCAATGGTTCTTTTGCTTTAGTAAAAGTTTTGCTTTTAAGTCATTGAAAATTGCTTGTGCAATTTCTTCAAAAAATATTTCCTGCGTTATTATTACCATTGTGCTATTGTTTATTCTTTAGTGAGTTCTTGGGTTAAAAGTGTTTGGGCTTCATCTTCCAAACGTATTGCTTCCGCCCTTAAATCGTATGCTTGTCGAACTAAATTACCAATTAGTTTTTGTTGTTTATCAGATGGAATTGGAATTACAGATTCACTTATTTGGTCTTCCGTTATTTCGTCAATTACAGAACCGTGTTTGTATCTTAGCAATTGATGATAGCCATAATCAGAAGAAAGAAAAGCATACAAATAACCTTCATCCACTAATTCAGAATTTGGAACTACTCTTATCAAATGCTCTGAAGCTGCAAAGTTTTCATAGTTATTCCAAACAAAAACTGTTCTACCTAAAGTGCCTGAACGGGATATAAGAATTTGATTTTTTTCTACAATCATATCACTGAGGTTGTTTGTCTCCGATGTAGAAATGTATTTGAAATCAGGTCTGACTTGAATTATGTTTTTGCCTGATAGAAATGGGATTCCATGTTTTTCTTTGTCAACATAGTTTCTTATTGAACGGCTTCCTTTGAATGAGCAATCAGCAACATCATATAGATTTTCATAACGTGCTGAAAATGTTTGTATATTCTTGACAGCAGTTTCAGCAATTGGATTATAAAAGTGAGCATCTAATCTGAAATTATCATTGAACTCTGTTAGGTTTGTTATTCTAATTAAAGTTTCATGCTTTTCTTCTAACAATTCAGGTAAGTCATTGAATTTGTAAACAAACTGCCTTGCTTTATTTATTAAATCAAAAGCTATTTCTCTATTTTGCTTTACAACTTAAATATTTTCGTTTAGCTGCGTCATAATTTTTTCTCCTACTAACGGGATTTCCAAATTCTCAATATCAGCATCATAGATTTCATCAATTACTGCTCCTGACTTTTGACCTTTAATTATTTTCTGTCCAATCTCTGAGGTTAAAAAGGTATATACGAATCCAAAATGCTTTTTGTCATTCAAGTTAACTCTTATCGCATGTTCTGTGACAGCACAACCTTTAATATGCTTATCAACAATTGCAACACTTCCAATTGTTCCAGAACGGCTTATTAGAATTGTAAATTCCGCAACAATGTAATCTTGTAAATTTTTACTTAACTCCTTTGAAACATATTTGTTGTCGGCTGCTTCATAAAATTGCATATCGGAAGTAGATAAAAAAGGAAGCCCAAACTTAGGATTATCAATGTAGTTCCGTCTTGTAATTCCCGGATGCGAAATGAAAGCGATTTGCTTGAGTGGAAATGTTTCTGTTTGATGAAAATTATTGCTTGTAATTAGAGCTTCATAGAAATCTGAGTTCAATCTGTATTCACCTTTACTAAACATCTCAGAAGAGACAATAAACTTGTTTGGATTAAAATATTCAATTGCATTCATGTTGTCTATTTCTTTGATTTAATGAATGAATTAAACTGATTAGCGACTACGGGCAGTTCATCGTCAACAATTCTTCCTGTTGTTTCAACAACTGGTAAAAAGTCAAGAATGGATGATTCTGCAAATGGCTTGTATAATTCACGGCTTATTATTTCCCTTCCTTTCTCATCTTTTTTGTAAACAAAACTACCTCTGCGGTCCTTACCTACCTTCTTCACATTAGCCATGAAAATATCATACGCTTTCATTTCTCCACTCATGCTTTCCATCAGTTTCTCCTGGTCACTTTTTCTGCGGAGAATAAGTACACTTGTTTGTGTTCCTGTTCTTGGCAAAAATGTTTCTACCGGTAAATCAACGCTTGCCAGCACTTGGCAGTTTTGCAAAATCCAAAACCTTACATAAGCATAGCCTGGGTTGCTGAGTATGCTGTCAGGTAATACGATGCCGCATTTTCCAGTTCCTGGTTTTACCATCTTCACGCAGCGTTCTATAAAAAGAACTTCGGGCTCCAACGCATTTTTCACATTGGCTTCTTGTTGCCATTTTCCATCTTCCGTTTTACTCCATCCGTGGGCTAAATCGTAATGCTCCAAAATCTCTCTGCTGTCAATTTTAATTTTTGCACCGAAGGGTGGATTTGCCATTACATAATCCATGCTTCCTAATTGTATTTTCTGGCTTACTTCTTTTGCCCAACTGTTGGGGTCCTTTAATGAATTGACTGAATACAAACCGCCTCTGCCATCGTTATTCATTATCATATTCATTTGTGCAGCCTTCACTAAATTGGCATTAAAATCAGTTCCGAATATGTTATATCCTGTTTCGTGTATTTCATTAAACAATTTCTTTTCTTCTTCCTCTGTCGGTTTGTTTTTGTTCTTCCATTTGGCTCTATGTTTTTGACGTAGTTTTTCACTTACATAATTAAAAGCAATTACAATGAAACCGCCTGTGCCACATGCAGGGTCATAAATTCTATCACCAGGGTTGGGGTCAAGCATTTTCACTGTCATCTTCACTACATTTCGTGGAGTAAAAAACTCTCCTTTTGTTCCCTCCAAAGTAGGACCTACAATGGTTTCATACGCAACTCCTTTTACATCTACTGATGAATGAATAAAATCGTATTTCTCTAACTGCGCTACGATGTATGAAACAGTTTCGTGATTGAATAAAATGCCTTCGGCTTGTGCATCAAACAACCCTTTAAATTCAGGTTTGTTCTTAACTTCTTTAAACAATTTTTCTACTCTGTCCTTTACTTCTTTCTGTCCATCTGAATCGTTTCTTTCTTCCGCACTACGGATGGCAAAACGGGGTCTGCCTGAATGTGATTCATCTTCAATTTTCGCAAATAGTAATTTGAGGAACTCCCAAAAAATTTGCTCTTTGCTGCCTCCCTGATTAGCATGTATGTAATCGTGGCAACGCTTGAAAGCATACAGCAAATTATTTCCTGTCGCTACTCTTAATCTCCTTCTGTCGGTGGTGTAAATTGAAGAGGCATCTTCACCAAAACGAGGAAAATCGTTTACAGGAAAAACATCCGTTTCAAATTTTGTTTTCTTTTTCTGAAAGAAAATATTCTCAATTCCATTTGTCCAGCATCCATACTCAACAGTTGGTATATCTACTAACCATTGTTCTAATTCAGATGCGCCCCCTGCCTTATCTGTAGGGTTAGCTTTGGGACTTGCAATAAGTATCAGCACGTAAGGTTCCTCTTTATCTTTATGCGTAATTGCTAATGGAGCTTTTTTTGTTTTCTGCTTATCACCTTCCCAAATTTTGATTGAGAAATCAACACGAATATCTTTTACAGAATATTCATATTCCTCTACCAATGTTCGTTCAAAGTTTTGACGAACTTGTTCTTGTTCATTTTCCTTCACCCACTTTCCAGTAATATAGTCTGCTATTTTTCCATCAGGAATTTCAACTTCCTCAATGGTATCTGCAACTGCTTCTTTAGCTTTTTTTGCCATACATCGTACCTGTATTATATTATTAATGGTTCAATCTTGAACCGTGGTTTAATCACCTGTGAATTAGAGGCATCAGAAAGGTCTGTATAGAAACCTAACTGCCTCAACCTTTCCTTGAGTGCTAAATAATTATTGTTTAATGCCTTCGCTGTTTCGGGGCTGTCTGAACCTGTTATCCATTCATTGATATAAATTCCGTAACGGTTTTTAAGCCACTCTACAAAAGAAACAATGGTGATGGGCTGTGTTTTAAATCCTTTCGGGTCGGCACTCACAACCGCTAATTGCACCATTACCTCTAAAAGTAAATTACCTATTACATATTTGCGTTGTCTTCCCCTGCCGCCTTGTAAAAACCCATCCTCACGGTTGATATTACAAAGTCCACTCATCATCCGTTTATGCCTTGAAACTAAATTCTTCCAATTGGATTTATCGTTGCAAAGAATTTCAACATACTTATCAATTGCCGGAATACTCATTTGCAGTATGGCTTGTACATCTGGGTCGTCTTTTAAATCTTCATCGGCTGTGATGTCAGCTAATTTGTAATTAAAAAAACCTTCTAATGCAGGGTTGCTTAAATATCCTGATAGCTGTTCTACCGTAGGGCTGTTGTTTCCCTGTGTTTTTGCAAACTCACTCAGCTTAACTAATTTGTAATGCGACTTGAAATATTTATACATCTCATTGTAATCACTCTCTACATTTTTCTTTGAAAGCGCATCACAAAGGCGGTCTTGACCTAAAGTTAAATCAACAAATATTTTTGGTTGGAATTCACATTTGCAAAGTTTATTGAAATCATTTTCACCTTTGATGGTTACACAAGTACTGCATTTTAATTTTTGTGTTTCAACTAATGAATTAATTTGATTGAAAGATTTGATTGCAAAAAGTGCTGTGTGAAAATTAAACAACACAGTGATGTAGTGAAAAAGTTCTCTACGAGGAACAGAATTTTTATACACCAACAATTTCATTGTATCAATTAGAAATTGTTTTTGCTGTGCCTCACACAAAAATTTGTAATCCGCTACCAGATTGGCACTGGTGGATGGAAGGTCAACTTTGAAGTTGTCTAATAGCCGTAATAAAAATTGAGTCTCAATATCTAATTCATTAAATTTTGAATCATCAGCAATCAAATTAAATTGCCCATCACGTTTTGTCCCTTCCAACAAGTATGACATTAAATAATCGCTGTCGCTGGCTACTGCTGTACCTTTGAAAACATTGTAAAGAAAAATACTTACATCTCTGTCCTGGCTTCTGATTCGTGGGTCAAGTAATTTGATAGTGCTTAAATGCAGTGGTTTGAGGTTTGAAATTCTTGGCCTGCCTTGTCTGCCTTTACCTTCAATTACGGTGGTGGCAAAATCAGATGTAATCCAATTTTTTATTAAGCGTTCACGAATGGGGTCTGTAATTCCTTCAAAGTGATTTTTGTTGTCTTTTACAATCTCCACCAATGACTCAGGATAGAGTGTGTCTTTATTTGTTTTGGCAATAACTTTTCCTTTGGTATGTAATAATACCAACAAACGCACTATCGCTTGTTCAAAGTTAATGTTGTTGGCATCAAAGGGCATTACAGAAAAATATCTAAACGCTTTTTGTTTTCTATCAAGAGCCATAATTATTTCTTTAAATTTTACTTAACACCAATTTGCCGGATGCTGATTTTTCAAATGAGTATAAATTAGAATCATCCTCAGTAAGGAAAACTTTTGTTGAACGTTTAGCTAAAATTCTTCGCTTAAACATTTCAAGGTTTAAGAAAAAGGTTCTTATTTCTATAGATGTAGGAACATACCCTTCTTTTATCCGCATGAGGATTTCAAATAAATCAATATTTATTTCTAAGGCTGCTGTTTTATCTGTATGACGAAAAATGATATGGTCAGGAAAATATTCAATATAATCCGTTTGATTTCCTACATCGGGCAACACTACTTCAAAGTCGGCTGCTTTAAATCCATAAAAAGCTTTTGTTGAAGATTTTTTTAAACTGTTGCTACTGATGCAAACATTTTCTCTGCCAACTTCGTCATTGTATATTTTCTCTGATTTGCTGATTGATAAAACCAAATCATCTCGCAACTGAAAACTATCATCAGCACCTGATTTGAGAAATGAAACAAAGCGTTCAAAATATTTGTAAGGTAAAAATGAATAATGGTTTACTGCAAATTGTTCTTCAATGTACTTATCGGCTCCTTCAAAATATATTTTTCTTTTTAAAGAGGATAAAAACAAATCGGCACTTTCCGTTTTACCTATTTCTCTATCGCTTGTACCTTCTGGTTTATTTAGAAAATATTCTTCTAAATAATTTAAGTCTGGGTTGGCTATTAAATTTCCTTTCTCCAACAACCCGTCTGCCAATTCAACTTTAGGATTAAGGAAATACAACTGATTTTCTAATTTGGGCAAAGGCATATCAGCTACATCCACATCCTGTAGAATAGAAACCATTCTGTCTTGCTCTTCTTTATTAAAAGCATTGTTATAATAAAATCTGTCTAACAGATTTTCCCCAGCATCAATGCTTGCTTGTAGTTGGCTGCAATTGTATTTATTGAAAAGAATGAATGAAATGAGAGAACGAATATCCCGCATAGTAATATGCTTCTCTTTCTTTAAGTAAATGGCTAAAATAATTTCCTTTAATCGCTGCTTTACAATAGCTCCTTTTTTACTGTCCCTAAGAGTATCAATGTTATACTTAATGTAACACTTTTCTGAATACTCGCAATTTTCCGGTTTGCAAGCAGCCCATGTATCTTGCTTTTCATCAGTATCCAAAATGATATTTAGCAATTCATCAAAAATGGAATTTGAATTTTCAATTTCTACAATGGCTCTGTTGTTTAAATTAATGAATGCAAGTGAATCAGGTAATTTGTAATTCTCATATTCCAAATAGTGATGCACCTGTTTACCTAACCAATTATATTCCTTTTTCCCCAGTAAAAAATCTCTAAGCTTTCCTTCATTAATTGCAATAATTTTTACAATGTTTGCTTTGGGTTCTATGTTACCTTCAAATGGGCTGAAAAATTCTTTGAGTAATTGGTCATTGCTCATTCCTTCAAAATCCTGACTGCCATCATAGAGAGTTTCAAAATCAAAATCATTGTATTTGAATTTGCATCCATTGTCGGTCGTTAAATTGAATTGACCACCCTTGTTTTTTGCTTCTGCTTCAATCAACTGTATAAAAGCAGTTTTACCATCACCGGCATTACCAGTTAATACAACTAATTTCTTTTTACCCTTTAGCACATCCTCCTTAAGTGATGTATCTAAACGGGTTTGGATATAAGTGCTTTCGTCTAATCCCCTGGTTAGACCAGTGCTTAATAGACTCTGAGAATAAATTTTTAAAAAGGTATCTATGTTGGGGTTATAATTGGGTTTAGTCATGAGTATTATTTCTACAACAGTTTTTAATTTATTACCATTATCAATAAAAATATTTAATAGGTTATATAAATTTAATTATCCAATTAATCATGACTCCAGTTAATATCGCAATTGCATAGCTTAATAATGTTCCAGCTAAAACGTATTCGGTTTGTTTTGTGCTGTTCATTCTTACGATTGATTTACCGGTTATTAAAAAACCTATTGCTTCATATTCTCCATATAACACAAGAGTTAAAATAATTACTCTTTCAAAAATACCTATGTATTTTCCGGCATTCATCAAAATATCATCCGCTTGTGTTGCTTGCAATTGTGAACTTGCGTTTGTAGCAACACTACCTTGAGCAAGCGGATTAATAGTTGGAGATGGCGGGTTAGGAGTCGCAGAGAGATGTAAGCTGGAAATTGCAAATTTGATTAAGTATGATGCTGGCCAAATAATAAAAAGATATCCCAATACGATTAACAGGAATTTGTAATCATGAATATAGCCTTTAACCATTTCAAGAAGATTTGAAAATTTTTCAATTAGTAAAAGCCAAACAATAACTATAACAATCATATGAGCCAATTGGTCCAGACAAAAGGCTATAAATGTTCGATTCTTATCCAATTTAATTTTCGCAATGTCTATAAAGAAATGACTTATACCTATGCTGATTGCAAGCCAAAGTGAGAAACCAAAATTCAAATCAAGCGCTAACCAAGAGGTGGCTACTGAAACTAAACAATGGAAATATAGTGCTGGAGACTTATAAGCTTTATTGTACTTTGCCTCTACCATACTTTTACTTTGAAAAATATAGTCTGTAGCTATATGGGCTATTACCAAACGTATTAGATAAGTACCATCTGTAAGATTAAAATATGCTTCCATCTTCTAAAATTTATGATTTTCAAAAAAGAATATTGTACGTTCTATTGCATACCAAAATGCCAGTCCCGCTCTCTGATTTACGGCCGATTGACTAATCTTTATTTGCTCTGCAATTTCTTCTTCTTTCATTTCATTCAACTTGTACATAACTACTTCTGCCTGGTAATAGGAATATTTTTGAATAATTGCATCAAGTAACATAATTGGTAATTCTATGTTTTTATTTATTACTTCTTCCTTCGATTTAAAATACAGTTGTTGTCGAGTGCTTTTTAGTTCATCTAATCCTTCTCCGGAAAATAAGAAAGCCTCTCCATCTGAACGTGAAAGTGATACATTAGAAAAGTCAACATTTCCAATTCCAATTGATAATCTAATATCAAATTGCTTCAACTTTCGTATTCCAATGGTAGTTTTTTGTTTTGCCTCTTTCGTGCGATATGATTTTACAAAGCACTTTATCATTAGAGCTACCCGTAATGATTGATTACTTTTTTTTACTTCACATTGAATACTATCCCCTCGAAAAAATTCAAACTTTTTTATATACCCTTCTTCTTTTAAATTTTTTATATAGCCATGCAGCCCTTTGTATAACTCTTCTCTTTCATTGGGTTTGATTAATCGTGAGTCAATAATATCTCCAGTTATAATAGCAACTTTATTCATAGCCGTTTTGGTCATTAAGCGAATATATATTAAAAACCTTATAATGCCATATTATAAGGCAAGAGACTTATAAAGAGCTTTTATAAGTCCTCAGCCTTATAAACGAGTATTATAAGGATTATTAAGAAAAGCACTAATTACAGCAATAGAGAAAGGATGAGTTGAAAACCGAATATCATTTTAAAAGGGATATTGAAAAAATTCTACCTCACTTAGGAGTATTTCTACCCCACTTCAAGGATAATGTAACCGAATGGACAATCTATATAAATCACTTAAAACATTGAAATTGAATCATTTTAAAAGAAAAAAGCCCTCCTAAGAGAGCTTTTTGAAGGCGGTCCGGACGGGACTCGAACCCGCGACCCCATGCGTGACAGGCATGTATTCTAACCAGCTGAACTACCGAACCGTATTAACTATTTTAATTTCCTTTATTCAATCCCTCAGTTCAACCGCGACCCTCCCGCCGCAAGCGGGATATTCTAACCAGCTGAACTACCGAACCGTATTAACTATTTTAATTTCATTTTCTTTTCTATTCTTTCGTTTAACCGTTACCCTCCCGCCACAAGCGGGATATTCTAAACAGCTAAACTACCGAACCGTATTATTTCAAGGAGTGCAAAAGTAGCAAAATTTTATTTTTATGCAAACTTATTGTCCTTGTATTTAGTCCTATTTTTATGCTTTCCTGTGTCATTTTACTCACTATCCTTTCTGTTTCAGCCGAATAAGTGCGCTAAAATTTGATTTATTTATTTCAAATTACACCCTTTCTTTCCACAAATACCTATAAAAAAAGCTGCCCCGGCAGATGGCAGCTTTTTCATTGAAAATCTATTAAAAATTACTTCACTTCTTTTTTTACCGGTGCAGGTTTATCCTGAGGCACCATTTTTATATGCGGCGACATTTTATCATGCTTCATATGCATTTCATCGCAATTTCCTACTACTCCTGTCATGGCAATGCACTGACCATTTTCCAACTTTGAGGACTCGCCTTTTTCCGATTTAATTGTTCCATCGGGAAAAATAATTGACCCATTTCTCAATTTTACTTCACTTTGCTGAGCTTCCGCTTTTTCACCCATACAGTGCATCAATGCACCTTCTTTCATCATATAACACTCGTGTTTCATTTTTGTAGGAGCATTCGCAGGGGCTGCCTGCATTTTGCTATCCTGAGCAAACGTTGCACTCGAAAATAATGCAACAATTACTAATGACATTAATTTTTTCATGGTTTTTTATTTTAAGTTAACCGCCGGTATATTTATTTATGCAAAGATACCCATTAATACCTGCTTTTATGAACATTATGTGAATGCTCTTCATTCACTGAACTATTCCTTTTAAATCAACAAAAAATGCGAAAACATGGCCGGTCTACTCGCTCCTAAATATATGCTGTTGCATTTGAAATTGCATTCCGTATATTTACCTCCGTTCAGTCGTTTAGGGAACCGTGTGCAATTCACGGGCTGACGCGCAACTGTAACCCTTCAATTCTTTTTCGGAATTTTTGCCACTGTAGGTTTGCTTACGGGAAGGCTCCGGAAAAAAGGGAAGCCAGGAGACCTGACTAAACACCTTGACAATGCTTTCGCGAACTAAAGCCGATGTCAGTTTCTGCTGTTTACAGTCAGACTGATCTCTGCTTTATAAAGCATCTAAAAATTTGATCATTGAAGACTGCTGTAATTATTCTCTTTTGTTTTATCTCCTTTGCTATTCATGCACAAACAGATTCTATTATTAATCTGAAGTCCGTGAATATCGAAGTAACAAAATATAAACGGTTTAACAACGGACTGAAAGAACAAGCATACGATTCCTTATTATTAGCTCGTTATACACATACTTCTTTAACGGAATTGTTAAGTGACAACAGCGCCATTTACCTCAAAAGTTACGGCCCCGGTGCATTATCGACTCTCAGCATGCGAGGCGGAAGTGCTTATCAAACTGCAACCTTATGGAATGGATTCTCGCTTGCCAGTCCACTCAATGGCGTTACCGATCTTTCCTTACTCAAGAATTTTTTATTTGAAGATGTAAACATTCAATATGGGGGCTCCTCCGCAATTGGAGGAAGCGGTGCTGTTTCCGGAACGCTTCAACTCAATAATAAATCTGATTTTAAAAGCGGCATACGTGTTTACAAAGGGATATCAGCCAATACTTTTTCAACGTATGGCGAACAATTCAGTGTCAGCATCGGACTTAATAAATACTACAGCATACTTAAACTGTACAATCAATTCGGAAAAAACAATTACACCTTTTATGATCCGGCAAAAAAATATGTCGATACTCAGATTAACTCTCGCCTGAAACAATATGGAATACTCAATGAGCATTATTTTATACTCAGTCAATCTACGCAGCTGAATTTTCGCATCTGGAAATCCTTCAGCGACAGGTTAATTCCTCCTTCCTTCTTTCAGTCTATTTCAAACGCTTATCAAATTGACAAGAATCTGCGTTTGTCTGCGGAAGCACAACACATTAAAAAAAATGTTACCTATTCAATTCGTTCGGCATATTTTAAAGAACGCCAGGTGTATAACGACGACTTCATCCTATACCCTTCCGACAATACTTCCAACCGTTTCATCAATGAAGCAACTTGCGAAATAAATCTATCTAAAAGACATTTGCTTCAATCCGGATTTACTTACTCCTATTCTTACAATGACTCTACTTATGAATTATCCAAAGCATCACTTTCCGAACCGGCCTTTTCTGTCTTATATCGTTACTCGTCTTTGACAAATAAAATACGGATATCCCTTAATCTGCGTAAAGAATTTTCCTCACTTAACAATCCTCCGTTTACTTATACAGCCGGCATCAATTATCTTCCCATTTCCGGATGCATGATTCGTAGTTCTGTTTCACGTGTATTCAGAAACCCAACACTGAACGACCTCTACTGGAGATCCGGCGGTAATCCCAACTTAAAACCGGAAACCGGATATAGTTATGAAGCAAGTACGGAAGTCAATCTTTTCGATCTTCCATTCTTTACTCATACATTTTCATCGCATTTAACAATCGACTTCACCGGCTATTACAAAAAAATCAATAACTGGATTGCCTGGTATCCTTTTTCCAATTATTACTGGAAACCGGAGAATCTGTTAAAAGTTAACAGTCATGGATTTGAAAGCGGCATTCGTTATCTCTACACAAAAAATAGATTTTCTGCCGGAGCCGGCCTCCACTATTTCTATACAAAAAGTTCGACAGTAGAATCTTTATTAACGAATGATGCCTCCATTGATAAACAACTCATTTATGTTCCCTTGTATTCACAGAATATAAATTGTTTCATCACCTACGCTTCATTCGGAATTTATTTCAATCGAACTTTTGCCGGATACCGGTATACAACATCTGACAATTCCGCATGGCTGGAACCCTATTCGGTAGATAACATCCGAATAGAAAAATCATTTCAACTTACCGAATGTAAAATCAATGTTTTTATTCGGAGCAACAACCTATTCAACACCAATTATGAATTAATAAAAGGCCGCCCTATGCCACAGCGTTCACTTGAAGGCGGACTATCCATTGCATTTCACAAACTAATCAAATAAATAATATGAAAAAAAACTTACTACTATTAATCGTTACAACTGTTTTTTTCTCCTGCGAAAAAGATAAAACAAATCCTACAGTATCAACCTCGGGCTTTATTGCCGGTCAGGGTGGAATTTATATCTCTAACGAAGGCGGTTTTCAAAGCGGGAATTCTTCCATCTCTTATTACAACCCTTCCGACCAAACTATTAAAAACGACCTTTTCCAAAATGTAAACGGTCAGGCCCTGGGCGATATTTGTCAAAGCATGAATGTGATAAATGGAAAATTATACATTGTCGTCAATAATTCCGGTAAAATTGAAGTATGCGATCCTCTCACTCTCAAGCGCACTACAACGATCACAGGGTTTACTTCGCCTCGTTACATTGTTACGGTCGACGTCAACAAAGCTTACGTTTCTGATCTTTTTGCAAACAGCATTTCAATAGTCAATACCGCCAACAATATGATTCAGGGTTCTATACAGCTGACGGGGTCAACTGAACAGATGGTTGTTTCAGACAATAAAGTGTATGTGACCAATTCGCTTTCTGATTACCTCTTTGTAATCGATGCTTTCACAAATATCATTACAGACAGCATTTTGATCAGTAAAGGCGCTAATTCCATTCAGGAAGATGTAAATGGAAAACTCTGGATATTGTGCGGCGGGGATTATGTGACTACTCCTGCGGCTATCTTTCGCATCGAACCCGTTAGCAAGCAAATTGAATTCTCCCAAACATTTGCCGTAACGGACTATCTCAACCGTCTTTGTATGAATAGCGGAAAAGATTCTCTTTACTTTCTATTCAACAACGTTTACCAAATGAATGTAACAGACAATACCTTTCCCTCCGCGCCTTTCATAGCGGCATCAGGCAATAGTTTCTATGGATTGGGAATAAACCTTGCGAGCAACGAAATTTACGTTGCCGATGCCGGCAACTTCACACAAGAAGGAAAAGTTTACCGATACAATGTTTCAGGAAATTTAATTGATGATTTTACGGTTGGAATAAATCCGGGCGGATTTTATTTTCTTCCTTAATCCATCATCCCATTCGCTCGCGCTTGAGCAGGTAGGGAAGTAAGACATTTGCATAACCCGCATTTATGTCGGCTTCCACAAAATCGATGCGAAATTGCGCGCAACGGAGCTTGAGTTCGTGCTTGAAATCCTGCATGGCCTTAATATAGATGTCCTTGATTTCATTGGAGTGAACCTTTATCTGCTCGCCCGTTTCGACGTCGACAAAATTATACGGACGGTTTTCAAATCTGAACTCTTCCTCTGTTTTTTTATCTGTAACATGAAAAAGAATCACTTCATGTTTGTTGTGACGCAAATGCTGTAATGCACCAAACAATTCTTCCTGACTCTCTGATGTATCCATCATGTCGCTGAAAATAATTACCAACGAACGCTTGTGTATGGTCTCTGCAATTTCATGAAGCGCTTGCGCACCCATTGTTTTTTTGCCTGTCTGAATCCCAGGATCAGCAATCCGCTTCTCCATTTCGGCAAAAAGCATTTTATGATGCATGGAATTGGAGCGCGCCGGAGTGTTCAATTCAATCGTATCGGAAAAAATACTCACTCCCACTGCATCGCGTTGCTGACGTAACATGTAGGCAATTGCCGCCGCGGCATGAACCGAAAAATTAATTTTGTTTAATGGTTTCGACTTGCCCTCTTCAGGAAAATGCATGGAAGAAGAATTGTCTATAATCAACTGACAACGCAGATTGGTTTCTTCCTCGTAACGCTTTACAAAAAGTTTGTCTGACCGTCCTAAAAGTTTCCAATCGATATGACGGGTAGATTCGCCGGTATTATATAATCGGTGCTCCGCAAACTCAACTGAAAAACCATGAAAAGGACTCTTATGTAATCCGGTAATAAATCCCTCCACAACCTGACGCGCCATTAACTCAAGATGTCCAAGTCTTTGTATTTCGTGTTGATCGAGAGGCATTTTTTAGTTGATAGTTTTTTTGAAGAAAAATTGATTTCAGATGTATGATTTCAGATTTTGAAGATTTGATTTCAGATTTCAGATGTACGATTTCAGATTTCAGATTTAGATTTCAGATGTATGATTTCAGATTTTGAAATTTAGATTTCAAAAATAAGTTAAAAGTCAGAAGTTAAAATATTTTTCACTTTTAGCTTCTGACTTTTAACATTAGAATTAGATTTAATCCTTTAAACGAGTTGTGCGTTAATTTTTCCGGATAAAACTGACTTTGGAACTGCGCCTACTTGTTTGTCGACGATTTCACCGTTTTTGAAGATGAGAAGAGTAGGAATGTTTCGTATTCCGTAATTCATGGATATATTCGGATTGTTATCGACGTTGACTTTTCCGATAACTGCTTTTCCTTCAAAATCTTTTGCAAGTTCTTCAACGATTGGCCCTACCATGCGGCAGGGTCCACACCATTCTGCCCAAAAATCAACTAATACGGGTTTGTCTGATTTAAGAACGAGTTCATCAAAATTGGAATCTGTAAATTCAATTGCCATAATATTGGTTTTTTATAAAATTAGTAATTTTTTGAATGTCTTTGTGTTTAACAATTACCAGACCTTTTGAGTCGGGCGTGACAATACGTCACAAACGATATTAAAAGGGAAATATTTAAAACTCTATTTCCGCTATTTTTTGAAGACTTTCTATCAGGTCGTTATGAGGATTGATTTTGAACTTTTTAGAGGGTAAATCGACCATCATCTTATCATCACCCGGATCGAAAATTTTGATCTTAAGCGTGCAATTCCCTTTGGAAAAAGTCTCGTCCCTGCCAATAGCATCTTCAACATTATCCATCCAGGCAGCATCAATTTTATCAATAGGAACTTTTATCGTCAGGTTTTTCAAAACCTTATCTCTCAGATCGCTTAATAACTGCATGTTACTGATCTTAAACTCAACATTACCCGGCTGGTTATACCTGTCCTGAAGTTTGCCCTTTATAAAAACAAATTCCCCCGGATTGAGCCACATTTTGAATTTAAGGTAGTCCTCTCCGAAAAGCACCAATTCATGGGCTTCGTCATAATCTTCGATAGTGAAGCTTCCAAATGGCTTTCCGTTTTTGCTTATGCGATGATTAACCTGAGTAACCATGGCACCGATAGCGATTTCCTTTCCTTTAACCTTTATGCCTTCCTTCAGATCTTTGATTTTATATTTAATCAGCTCATTCATTTCAATCCTGTACATGTCGAGCGGATGACCGGATACATAAAATCCAATTACATCTTTTTCGAGTTTCAGACGAACAAGGTTTTCCCATGGCTGAACAATAGGGACTGTTGGCTCTGGTATTTCAGTTCCTGTACTTTCGCCAAAGAGTGAATGTTGAGATGAATTTAAAGACTCCTGATAACTGTTTCCGTATCTGATAATTTTTTCGAGGAAGGTGCTGCCTTCTTTTTCGATATGAAAGAAATGAGCACGATGCATTTCAGGGAATGAATCGAAGGCGCCGCCATAAGCCAGATTTTCAAAAGTCTTTTTATTTGCTGAACGGAGATTGACACGTCTTACCAGATCGAAGATCGATTTATAAGGGCCGTTGAGTTGACGCTCTTCTACTATTGAATTTACGGCTGCTTCCCCTACTCCCTTAATCGCACCCAATCCAAAACGTATTTGTCCCTTTTTGTTTACACCGAAATTATAAATACTCTCATTGACATCCGGCCCTAACACAGGAACGCCCATGCGACGGCATTCTTCCATGAAAAAAGTAACCTTGTCGATGTTGCTTAGATTATGCGTAAGAACGGAAGCCATAAACTCTCCCGGATAATGCGTCTTCAGGTATGCTGTCTGAAAGGCGACGTAAGCATAACATGTAGAATGTGATTTATTAAAAGCATAAGAAGCAAAAGCTTCCCAGTCGGTCCATATTTTTTCGCAGATTTTTTCGTCGTAATTATTGGTTTTGCATCCCTCCACAAACTTCGACTTCATTTTATTCAACACATCGATCTGCTTTTTACCCATCGCTTTACGAAGCGTATCGGCATCTCCTTTCGTGAAGCCGGCAAGGGATTGCGAAAGAAGCATGACCTGCTCCTGATAAACGGTGATGCCATAGGTCTCCTTCAGATAGAGTTCCATAGCAGGCAAATCGTAGGAAACGGCTTGCTTGCCATTTTTTCTTGCAATGAAATCGGGAATGTATTCGAGTGGCCCGGGACGAAACAAGGCATTCATGGCAATCAGGTCTTCGAACTTATCCGGTCGCAGGTCTTTCAAATATTTCTGCATACCGGCAGACTCAAACTGAAACGTTCCATTCGTTTCGCCACGCTGGTATAATTCCAGTGTTTTTTTATCGTCGAGAGGAATTTCATCGATGTTGATTTTAACACCGTGATTTCTTTCGATGAGAATTAATGCATCTCGGATTATAGTCAGCGTTTTCAATCCGAGAAAATCCATTTTGATAACACCGGAGTCTTCGATCACTCTGCCGTCGAACTGTGTGATGAGTAATTCAGTTTCTTTGGATGTCGCTACCGGAATGATATCGGTCAGATCTTTCGGAGCGATAATTATTCCTGCCGCATGGATACCGGTATTTCTAACAGAGCCCTCGAGGATTACGGCTTCTTTGAGAACGCGGGAAGACAAATCGTCGCCATTGTAGATTGCGCGCAATTTTTTAGCGTCTTCCTGTTCGTCGCTGTTGAGTCCTTCGAGTGGACCTTCAATAATTTTCTTTAATTCAATTCCCGGACGTTCGGGGACGAGTTTAGCAAGTGCATTGGATTCTGTAAGAGGTAAATCGAGTACGCGAGCAACATCTTTGATACTCATTTTTGCTGCCATCGTACCGTAGGTGATAATCTGCGCCACCTGATTTCTGCCATATTTTTCGACAACATAATCGATTACCTTCTGTCTGCCCACATCATCAAAATCCGTATCGATATCGGGCATGCTCTTCCGATCCGGATTGAGAAACCTTTCGAAAAGAAGATTGTATTTTATTGGATCGATGTTGGTGATGCCAATGCAATAAGCGACTGCACTTCCCGCGGCAGAACCTCTGCCGGGACCGACGAAGACACCGAGATCTCTTCCGGCACGAATGAAATCCGAAACGATGAGGAAGTATCCGGCAAAACCCATGGTCTTGACAGTGAACAATTCGAAGTTCAAACGTTCTTCAATCTCGGGAGTAATTTCTTTGTATCTTTCTTTGGCGCCTATCATCGTCAGGTGACGGAGGTATTCGTCCTGAGAAGTAAATCCATCGGGTATCGTAAAATGCGGAAGCATGATGTCTTGCTTCAATTTCAGCGGCTGGATTTTTCCGACGATTTCATTGGTATTATCGATGGCTTGCGGGACATCGGAAAAGAGTTTGCTCATCTCTTCTGTTGTCTTAAAATAAAATTCGTCGTTGTAAAAAGCGAAACGTTTGCCTTTCATAGAAACATCGTCGTCAGCAAATTCCTTCATCGTAGGAGTGCTTTGCTTTTCGCCGGTGTTAATGCAAAGGAGAATGTCGTGCGCATTAGAATCTTTTTGATCGACATAATGCGAATCGTTCGAAGCGATTACTTTCACGTTATATTTTTCTGCCCACTTCAACAATACTACATTGACTTTATCCTGATCAGGAATAAAGTGACGTTGCAATTCGATATAATAATCTTCTCCAAAAAGATCGAGCCACCATTTGAATTCCTTCTCTCCTTCGGCTTCTCCCAAACGTAAAATTGTTCTCGGCACAGAAGCGCCCAAACAACAGGTAGTGGCAATGAGTCCTTTGTGGTATTTTAAAACAAGCTCCTTGTCAATACGAGGATACTTACCATACAAACCTTCCATGTATCCCAGCGAACAAAGTTTCGCGAGATTTTTATATCCTTCCGAATCCTTGGCAAGAAACAACTGATGATATCGTTTATCTTTATCGTCTTTGGTAAACTGTTGCTTGTGCCTGTCTTCTACCAGATAAAATTCACAACCGACAATGGGCTTAATCACCTGTCCGTCTTTGTTGTGTTTATAAGATTCGGCAACGAACTTGAAAACACCAAACATGTTTCCATGATCGGTAATGGCAAGGGCAGGCATTTTGTCTTTGACTGCCTTTTTATACAAATTGGAAATATCGGCGGCCCCGTCGAGCAGGGAAAACTGTGTGTGTACGTGGAGGTGGGAGAAACTGGACATGCAGGGTAAAGATAATCAATGTTCAAGGAAGAAAAGTCAATTGTTTAAAAGTAAGAGTAGGATTCAAAAGCCAAAAGTTAGAAGTCAAATAGTTAGATTTTATCTGATGGAGTCAGGACATTTTTATTAAATTCTTCCATACAGCCATCTCACCGCCAGATTATCCCATATTCATATGCATTTCCCCATCCAATTACATCAAAGATATGTTTGACCTCTAGAAATTGCTTTGTTTTTCCGGAATAATAAGAAGCAGAGGAATACAAGTAATCTTCTGGTCTGGCAACATAATTTTTCCTAACCGGATTCTGGTGAATATAATTCAGCTTTGTCAAAATTGTTTTGGGTCTGAAAAGAGAAAAATCATCGAATCGATCCTGCCATACTTTGAAAACTTGCTTTCCTTTGACGAATAATTTTTTTCATAATATAAAATCAAATGAATATGATTTGGCATGAATACATATGAGCAAAGAGAAGCTTCATATTTATCAATACAAAAAATCATGCTATCACGTAATATTTCAAAATAATTATGCGAGCTGAATAAGTGAAACCAGTTATGACAAGCAGTTGTAATAAAATGTAGCGGATCATCCTGATGCTCCCTACGATGACGTGTTCCCATAGATGAAAGGTATGGAGGTGGGTGACGTTTTAAAACCAATATATGATGTTGATTGGAGTGGAGTCAGGACGGAAGTCCTGACTCCACTCGGTAAGCCCTGACTCTACTCGGTAAGTCCCGACTTCACTAACTAGAAAAGTTCTGATTCAACTACCGAGTGGAGAGTGGAGTCAGGACTTCCGTCCTGACT
>JANNBB010000010.1:0-2788 GCA_031385005.1 Bacteroidota bacterium | reverse complement strand
GGAATTGGATAGTTATATGTATTTTCATCAACTTCCTCTACTGGAATTTTGATATCGAGTCCAAATTCTTGAATGACTAAAGTAATATTTCCCATGTTAACAATATTTAGGGTGGTCAATAAAATTGCCTACAACGGGCAGGGCTTGCTTGCAGGGCTGGAATAGTTGCTGAGTCCGCCCGGAACCGCTGCTGATTAAAGATATAAAAGTACAGGTTAACAAACAAAAGCCCAACAATGTACGTCCAGCCCAGATGAAGCACAACAGCGGTAAAATGCCCAATTGCTCCAATGTCCAGCCAGCCTTGCAGCAAACCCAATGTTGTACGCTGTTTTATGCACTATTTTACTAAGAATATTGTGTCGGTAATTAATTGCATTGCCGGAGGAATACGTGTTTCAAAAATGTAATAATCGCTAGTTGTACTAATTATTTTATAAATGAATGAAGGTGCAGTTTTGAATTGTCCACTTGTTAATATACCGGAATTATCTTTAAGTAGTATTAGTTTGTATTCGCAATCATTTAACCAGATGATTTCCCATTCAGCCTCCCTGCCGGTTTCTTTTTCAGTCTCAAATTGTTTGGTTTTGTCTCTAATGATTGAATAAGTCATGTTATTTAATTCAGAATAAATTTTCAAACGGCCAGTTTTAAATCTTTTGCAATCCAAGTTAGTCTGAAATTGGCAAGATAAATTTGAAAGTAAAACCAGTAAAATGAATGTTAATAATTTCATAGTTGAAAAGCGGTTTTGTAAATAGCGTACAACGGGCGAGGCTTTGTGCAGTTGGGGAATTGACCAACTGTCCGCCCGGAACTGAAGCTAAATTTATAACTAAAAGCTGAAGTTTAGAACTACTGCCCAACAGAATTCCGTCCGCCGAAACCAAAGCTTGGATATGCATTGCCGATGATTGTTTCAACGTCCAGCCCCAATTGCACAAAACCTTTTGTTGTGTGTAGCCCTATTCCGCCATGCCTTTAAGAAGTTCAACAAATTGCTTCATTTTCTCGTCAAGGTCATTTAATCTCTGAAGTTGTTCTTCATAAAAGCCTGGTGAAAGTTCCCATTCCTCCTTTATGAGTGGTTTTTCTGTCGCAAGTTTATGCTGAGCAAACATGAACATTGCTTGTATATAAACAGGATAAAATTTAATTAGCATTTCGCAATCATGTTTAAAATCATCTGGAGAAACTTTTATGCGTTGAGTTTCGTCAGCATATTTAAAGCTAAGCGGTTTGGGTTCTTTAACTGGAAAGCCGTCTTTATGTTTTACACAATTACAAATCCAATTAATTTTATGGGTTATGTAGAATTGTTGCCAATCTTTTATATCAAACTTAAACTTGTCCTTTGCCCACTTTGCGACTGTTCCTTCTGTTTCATATAATTCCCCAAAAATTAATTCAGGAAGTCTGATTACGTCATTAATGTAATTTTCAAGTTTGTGAAAAAGACCTACATAAGCAAGTCGAACTGTGTCATGCAATGTTTCCTTGAAATCTAAATCTCTTGTCTTTAAGAGAAATTTATACTTAGAGTTCTGAAAATCCTTTTGTGCGTCAAATATTGCTTTGTTTGTTGCAGGAATAAAGTGTTGGCAAACCAATTCTTTGTATGATGTCACTTCTGCAATTCTAAAAGTTATTATATTGAATGCTTTGTTTGCAACCTCATCGGTTGAAGTCAAATCAAAATTTGGAATTTTTATAAATTCTTCAATTAGCCGCTCAACTAAGCTGTCAAATTTGTTTGGAGCTTTCTTCTTTTTCATTCGGAGAATAGTGTCGCTTAAGGGTTACACACAACGGGCAGGGCTTTGCTTGCAGTACGGGAAATAGAATTCCGTCCGGCCGGCAACCGATGCCCAATTTTATTTTGATGATGAAGTTATATACAAAAGTTCAAAGTAGTTTGTCCAGCCCGAACCAAAGCAACATTGAAAAACAAAAGTTGAAACACGGCTTCCGTCCGCCCGTATTGCGCAAAACCCAATGTTAATTGCAGGCGGCAAGGCTTATGCACTAAAAAAAAGCCACTAACTGCCTGCATTAAAAGTCTGAATGCTGTTAAAAAGGTAAAAGGATGTTTGCAAAAAAAATCGTCACTATGTCCAACCAAAAAAATGCCTGCATAAAAATAAAACCACTGTTGCCGTAAAAAACCGGAGCAAAAAAAGCAAACACTTGAAAGCCAAGTATGATTTTAAAAACTGTTTTTTAAAAAGCAGAAAGCCAAACTGTCCACCAAAAACTGTAACTAAAAACAAAAGCACTTTAACCTGCGGTATGAAATTAAAACTGCCAACAAAAAAAATAGGAGCAAGGGCAACTAAAAAGTGCAGACACCACAACCTTTGTCAAAGCCCACAGCAACCCAAAGCAAAAAAACTGTAAACTGAAAAGAAGTAACAGCCGCCAGATTTAGAAAACTGTTTTCAACCGCAGTAACTCACTTCGTCCACCCAAAACTACAAGCCAAAATAAAAGCAGTTACAATTTCTGCAACAAATTAAATACAGTGTCAAACCAAAAAGCTGCACTGAATTTATTGAGGATAAACAATTAAAAATGAAACGCTGCATATTGAAGGAACCCAGCTTGCAATTAACGTTCAGGGCTTGGCTGCAGTACGGGAAATAGTCTTCCGTCCGCCCCGGCAACCGATGCCCAATTTTATTTTGATGATGAAGTTAATTACAAAAGTTCAAAGTAGTTTGTCAAGCCGGAACAAAAGCAACATTGAAAAACAAAAGTTGAAACACGGCTTCCGTCCGCCCGTATT
>JANNBB010000053.1:0-17295 GCA_031385005.1 Bacteroidota bacterium | reverse complement strand
TCGAAATCCGGTAGTAGATAAAATTGTTTACAATGAAGAAGATTACTTATTCAGCTCGGCTCGTAATTATTATGGGCTGCCCAATGTTCTGGAAATTGATTGTCTGACACCTCCTGTTACTACTGTGTCAAGCAGGAATTTCTTTAATACGTGATTACTTCTTAGCAAATTAGATTACTATTTGTAAGTCGATGAGCGTTGAAAAGTGGATGAATATCCACAGCTAGGTTGCTGAGAGAATTCGAAGTACAAAAACAACGGACGAATGTCCGTCGAAGCACATTTGTGTTTTATAGGTGGGCGGGGAGGATGACAAGAGCTGCTGGTATGTCCGTCGCAGCCGGGGTTAGTTTTAGAATAAATGAATATCTTTTTTTCATTATTTTTTCCCCTGCCACCGAGCTGCGACGGAATCGTCAACCATTTGTCTTTAATTTTCATCTCTCAAAGTTAGAAAACGAAGCATATTTGTGTTTTATAGGTGGGTGGGGAGTATGACAAGAGCCGCTGGCATGGTCGAGTAGGAAAAGATATTTCAATCTAATCCTCTCACAGAACCGTAGGTGAAGATCTCCCTGCATACGACTCTTGTTATTCAATCTGCCTTTGATTTTGTTGTTAGCAACTGCAACCTCCTTTAATTTTTTTAAAGTTATTACTGTTTCTTCAACTGAATAACTGACACGCTTCGCTCCACGAATATTACATTCGCTTCTTCACCACTATCGTGTCATCTGCCACTCATTAACGCATCTTTTCATCTGTGATGGAAATTGAGCTGTAGTTTTCTGTTGACTTGACTTATTTCAAATCCCTACAGAGCATTCCGCGCATCGTTAATGAGCTTCTCCTGTTTCTGAATTGAGCCCGTATAAAAGTCATGCCTCTTCTACACCGTTTGTCTTGTAACCAGCACTACAGTTATCCTTTACAATAAATCATGGGAAGACGGAACGTCCCACTTTCGACAAAATGTTCGCTTTCACGATGCTTAATCAGAGGTTCATTTGCATTCATCTCTTGTATACCCACCTAGTCCTTTTATAGAACTTTTTCCTTGCACGCTCAATACCTTTAGCTCTTAACCTAAAGCACCAGCAAGGCGGTTTGCAACCTGCTTCTGTAAGCCGATTGCGAAGGGTCAGATAGATTTATTTTCTATCTTCCTTCATCTCAATTTATACATTTATCCTTCATACAACAAAGGATAATTCAGGACACACTCCTTCCAAGCGAAAATTCAAAATAACATTAATCTGCTATTGTTAATTTTAAGGTTTGCGAATCACTTGCAGATTGAAGAATGATTATATAAAGGCCGGGTGTAAGATTGTGATTAATTTCTTCTTTTCCACCTGCCAATAATACTTTCTGCATTACCAATGCTCCTTCAACAGAATAAATTGAAAGTTTCGTTTCCGTTTTTTCATCCGCATTTATTGATTCGACAAAGAAGGATGCATTGGTTGATGAAGGATTAGGGTAAATAGAATAATAAATTGAAGAAGCATCACTGTTTGCATTATCAGCTTTTTCTATTTTGCAACAACTTACACCTTTTGTAACAATAACATTATCTGTGGTGATACATCCACCATTGTTGCAAGTAACAGTATAAATACCGCTACCTGTGCAAGACGGTGTTGCAAACGACGCATTGGATAACCCGGTTGTCGGAGACCATGAGTAAGTACACCCTAGCAATCCGCTCGTGCCAATAACCACGGAGCCACAGCAGTAACTTACATCTGGTCCGGCACTTGCACTAGGTGTTGCTTTAATTTTACTTATTAATCCGTCCGTTCCGCTAGAAGTCAAAACATTACTACCGGCTGGATAAACATTGCCGGAAAACTCATTCAAAACTGAATACGCATTGCCAATGTTATCACAAGCTATATTAAAATTACCTCCGTTAGCTACTGCAGTATTATAATTATCCAAAACCTCAATATTAGTCAGCCATTGAATGGTTCCTAAACTATTGTATCTGGCAATAAAAGTTCCGCTTGGGTAAAAATTAGATAAAATGCCATAACAAGGTATACTAAATTTAGTTTCATAGCGGCCGGTCAAAAAAACGTTACCCGTATTATCGCTTGTTACAGAACCACCGGACTCACAATCTGTACCACCTAATTGTCTTACCCAAATTGTTGTACCTGTACTAACAGAAATTTTACTGATAAAAACATCTGTTGTATTTGCACCGCCGTTAGGCACCAATGAAAAACCTGAACCAAAATTTGCCGGTGCTCCAGTGGCTCCAATAAAATGACCGGTTAAATAAATACAATTTTGCTGAGAGTTAAATGTAACTCCTGTTGCTTCATCACTCCAGCCATAACAGCCACCATTATCTCTGCTATTCCCATAACTCTTACCCCATTTAAATGCTCCATTATTATCGTATTTAATAAGAAACATATCCATTTCCGCATTTGCCGAGTTGCTGACCGGTAAAGAAAAATTAAGTACAGTTGTTCCTGAGGCGTTTTTAAAACTTGCAATGCCTGATCCGACCATTATCAATTTTGCTTTATAGGCACCGCAAACGTAAATGCCATTATTATCTACGGCTATATCATACGGTTTATTATATAGAGTTGTTGCGCCAACATTTGCTGAAATTGTAAAATCAGCTTTCCACAAAACCGCATGCAAATTATTAATATCAACTTTTAAAACACCCCCATTGCTGACTCCATTGGTGTAAGATGCATAAATACCATTTGAAGTCACAGCAAGTCCATTTAAAGTTGTTGTTCCCGATACAAGTAGAACATTGGTATTTGAAACCCATTGAAAGACTCCTGCTGTTGTAAATTTTGCAATAAAATTATCATTCCCGCCATTTGCAGTAATCGAAGAACTACCAACATTTATTGTTCCGCTAAATCCGCCGCAAACATAGACAGCACTTGCATAATAATAAATTTGAATAATTCCTGTCTGATTCGAAATATTTCCAATTCGTTGGATCCATAAACATGTACCCATCGCATCTAATTTTGCAATAAAATAATCGCTGTCGCCTGCTCCATTAAAACTATTAATAACTAAACCACCTAGATTCATGGAACCATTAAATTTTCCACAAACGTATGATACTCCTGTCCCATCTCCAGAAATATCAGCAATCCGATCGCTATATAAAGGGTTGCTTGTAACAGTTTGAACATTATAGGCAAACTGCGCAGACACAAAATTAAATGTTGACATAAATAAGATAAATAATAAAATTGATTTTTTTTTCATAATGAGATTTTTAAAAATTCCCCTACTCTGTTAACGCTTTTCGGTTACCGCGATTTTAATTGAAACAAAGTTGTGTCTTTGAGTTTTTTTCTACAATAAGATGATAGTATGATTTTTATTAAAGACCTATAGTGACTCATCATCAATAACCGGCTCCGTATTCTCTTCCTCTTCACCGACCACATTTGTTAAGTCAGTTTCCTGGGAAACCGGTTTAACTCTGATCGGATCACCGTCAAAATCTGGATCAGCAAACAAGTCTGTAGCATTTCTGAAATCAAGTATTGTAAAAAATAGTTTGCCGCATTCTTTATTTATGCGTGTTCCTCTATCAATAATCTGTTTGAATTTCGTCATACTTGCTCCCCCCTGCTGCGACGGACTTATCAACCATTTGTCTTTAATTTTCATATCGCAAAGTTAGAAATCCTTCCGATGCTTCGTTTTCTAGGTGGGCGGGGAGGATGACAAGAGCTGCTGGTATGTCCGTCGCAGCCGGGAAACGAAGCGCGGCAGAGCTTTTGGCAGAGGCAGAAAATAAGTACGTCGCAGCAGGGATGTTTTGATTTGAGCTTATGTCTTTATATGTTTCATCTTTAACATTGGTAGATATAGATTTTGAGTCAACCTCGATAGTATTATCAGCTATTTTTTTTAATAAGTGTTTATCCTTTGGCTTTTCAGTAAGTCCATTGATAGCCCAGTGAATTGCAAATTCCAAATCAGAACACATTGCATTATAAACTTTTTCCTTTTCGCCGCTGAACATTTCAAAGGGTTCTATACCTACTCCGTTACCTACATATGCAAAAGCCCCCTTTAGTCGGACAAATTTTAAATTACCTGAAGCTATTAAGTCCTGAATAGAGTCCTCACCTAACACACCTATCAAAATAGTTAACGAAAGAAAATCTTGTGTAGGAATAATGGCTTGGTCGTAAATTAAAAGATTCTCTATATAAGATTTAAATTTATCCTTTCCAGAGCTTAGAAATTTTTGATAACGACTATCTGGATTCCCCAGATGCCATACATCCCACATATTTGCAGCAAGTATTTTTGTAGACATGAAGTTATTTCTTTACAAAATAATGTTGGTCTGTTGTTCCTGTTAGCCCTCTTGTTTCAGAATACCCACTATTTTCCAATCGTTCCACTCTTTTATTTAGCTCTTGAAGTAAAGGTTGTGAAGGAACAACCCCTTGAGCATCAATTCTCTTTTTAACATCATCAATATACTTTGCCTCTTGTGCAAAATTAATAACATCATAATCCTTGGTGTATCTTCCCATTGTTACTTCAATTTCAGTGTCAATATTTTCAATTGAGTCCAATGTCTCTTTATTATTAACATATACTGAAGAATTTATTTTCTTCTTGAGTTTTGCCAAAGAATAATAAACCTTGTTAAGTGAAGTAAGTAGTGTTACTATATCGGGATTCCCTGATGTTATCACCATTAATTCTTTTATTGCATATCCAACAGCTGCCTTCCATAAAAAATCTAATAAATATTTTGCCGTCCCATCAGTTAGACTTTGTTGAATAAAAAATACTATTATTGCACAAGCTATAACAATAAATACTGATGGCGATAAAAGGGATATTGGATAATACTTCCAACTCTCAATAACTTTTTCCTTAATTCGTTCTTTTCTTTTCATAATAGATTGAATTACTTTTTTAATACATATTTTCATGCCCTTTATTTAATGATTTGTTCATCAAATAAAGAATGTAATTTTTTAAATATAAACATTTATTACCTAATAAAATGAAAATAAAACTATATCCGCCTCAGTTTAATTTTCTCTGGAAGTTATATTTCCTTTGGTGCAAGAGTCCAAACCTTGTGTTGAATGCTAATAGCAAAAGAGAGTTAAATTTTCTAAGTATTGTACGAGTTAGAAGTGACTATTTCAATAAATTTCACAGTATTCTCAATCTTCTTTTTGACGGATTCCTCGCCATTGTATCCTTTTTTATATTCAAAATTTTCTAATACCTGTTCAGGTTTGGCTTCAATATTAGCTCCCATTTTCACCCACTGAATAGCATGTCCTTTTTTCACACCTTCTTTGAATGGAATATCTGTATTAATTATATTCTCTCTGAAATTCATCGCATCAAATTCTTTCATTGGTAAGTTATTTATCGAACCACCCTTTTGTATCTCCGCTGTTAAATCTTGGTCATTTTTAGTAATGCAATCATCGTGAATATAACAGCCCATCCAGTCCTGTGAATTTCCTAACTTATATGCTTTGAGTATTGCTTTCCCAATTACACTTGCTTCTATATACCTTTTTGTGATTGGCAATTGTCTATCAAAAAAAGTAATTGAATCACAAACAATTGCTCCTCTAATTGGCAAATATTGTTTAAAGCAATGATAGAATACTAACTTAACAGCAGTTACTAAATCGTGAAAATGACCGTATGAACTATCATTGGTCCACATTACAATCGTATCAGTGATTATAAGATAGTTTATGGTCTGATATCCACTTACTACAAATTCCCTTTCTCCATTCTCGTATTTTAATGTGTAGTTGAGACTGCTTGCTACTATCTCAGTGAGTTTTTCGAACATATTGGATAGTTCCTTATCAGTTGTGTTTTCAACTAATTGTTGAAAACCTAATAAGTCTAACATTGCAACATATGTTGAAGGAATGTAATGTTGTTGTATTGTATTATTCATCGTAACTAATTTTTGTGGCCTGTTAATGTATGGTAGTATTTCTGGAATAATTCTGCCATTTGTTTTTGCTCTTGGTTTACATCAACATCTTTATAATTATGCTGCATGTGACTAAGGCACAATACGGCTCCAATCAACATAAACCGTATTCCGGAAAAAGCCAGTCTGAAAAGCATATCCATATCCTGCGTCTGAAAGTCATTGGTAAAAATTCCATAATGGTCATACTTGGAATACCAGTGATATGATTCATACGCAGATTGAGCATCCATCTGTTGTAAGAAATTTTTATTTCTGTGTCCGTCCTTATAACTTTTCTCTTCGAGAACCATTTCATCAACTATCTCAAAAAGTCTAATCTGAATTTTTTTGTACTTCAGATTGCTGTCAGTGCTGATATAGTTAAGTTTTGTTTTTTTAAAATAGGGGAAATAATCCTTCTTCAATCTTCGTAGAGCTTTTCTAAAATCAACATCGGTTAACGGATTACCATTATAGTCAACTACTAACCTTGCCCCTTGTTTTAGATATAACATGGCACTTGATAGATGGTCGGCCAGGAATGCTCTGGTTTGCTGTTCGACTTTTTTACTTTTATTTTTCTTCGTTTGAAGATTATCTAAGTAAATCATTGGAAGATAATCCGACAATCCAGAACGAAGTATTATTCCTATGCTACTGTCAATAGTAGGATTTACATCATAATGCTCTGCTAAAATTGTGATAGACTCGGTGTAGTGGATGAACCGTGAAAACAAGTTAAAGCGGACCATTAAAAATTCAGAAACATCGTGAGAGATTGGATACTTTCGTTCTATACTCACACCGACATTAACGAACTCTTTCAGAATAGAATTAAGTTCTTTGAGCTTGACTTTGTTAGCTTCTGATAGCGGTTTCATCTGTAGGATTGGTGAGGGGAATAAGATGTTTAATATAACCGAATCGGACTTGCTGTTCACCGTCAGATGCGGAATAGGATTGAAAAGCCATCAAGTTAGAAACATCTTTTATCTTAATTTTGTTCGACTCCCACCAGTCACTGACTTTCTTTATCATAGCATATTCACCCCAAATAACAGGAATAAGGAAGACTGGCTTTTTACTCTCAGCATAATCAGCTAATTTCTTTTCAATCTTTCCGGTGATATGCTTACTTATTATTTCATCGTCGAAAGTGTTCTTTTCGTTAAGTTCAATATTGACAACTTCAACATATCCACCTTTGTTATCTTTTACCAGGGTAAAATCAATACTGGTTCCTTTTGGGTTATCATTATCAATGGGCTCCTCGACTCGAAGTAATGTCCATCCTTGTTTTTTGTATATCCAGAGTACAGCGAGTTCGCCAACATAATTCCGATAAGTTCTATTAAATTGAACAACCAGATTGTAGATAGTAGTTTTAACCAGCTTTCGCTCTTCAGCGGTCATCAACTGAATGAAGTCCGCAAACATCATATCATTGATGAAGTAGTAGAGATTATAATAATGGTCTTTGCCATTTAATAGTTGGGTGACGATATCTAAGAAGGATGTTTCAACGGAAATTGTTTCTGTACCTTTTTCTTCCAACTCCTTCATTCTGCTTAGGACCTTTTTCTTATATCCTTTGGATATATCTGCCCAGGCAATTCGTTCAGGTTCGAGGAGCTGAAAAATATTTGGAACATAACGCTTGAGACTGGATTCTACATCCATCTCTCTATTTTCAAAATCTTTACTTGACATTTGTGGTAAGCTTAAAATTTAGATAAAGATAAAAAATATTGATTGTGTAAAGTGCATGTGCCAAGAATTGAAATTCTGCTATGACAATGTAAAATTCATACTGCGTAGTTTCTGTTTCAACTATGCCCTGTAACCCATTTGCTTTTACTTTGAATCGCTTCATTTGAAAACGTGTTTCACCATCATATATTGGCCAATAGTTTGAATGTGCTAAGTCGTTTCTTACATTCATTGAATCATACAACTTAACGAACAGCTTATCTACAAATTCTTGAATGGGGTGTTTACCTTTTTCTACAGCGTTCTTATCTGACCATTGATTAGAATATATTTCAATAATAAATGCTTTTAAATAATCAATTAAACTTTTTGCAGTTGAATCATGTAACAATACTTCTGTGAAAAAAGAATTCTTCAACCCTTGATTCTCCATCATTAAGCGAATACATTGGCGTATCTGTTCCATTATATCTTCAAACGTAATAATACATCTGCCTACTGTATAGCTTACTTCTTTGTCCATGTCACGTCTTTGATATAACGAACGTGCAGAGGTTACAATTGCAGGGTGTATTTTATTTTTTTCATTAAGTTTTCTGTCTAACATATTTCTATTGTTGATCTGTTACAAACCAAACCGATCTAAAAAGTGTATTATCCTTAAGATTGTTTTAATATCATTTTCACTTCCTTCAGCTTCCTTAGGATTAAATCTATCAACTGCCATGTTTTAAATGTCCGTCCATCCTTCTAATTCTATTTCTTAAAATGGTTGAGATTGGAACAACAAAACTGTCAATTATGTTTGGTCGAACCAAAGCATCATCAATATTTTTATCTTGACCAAGTTTCCAATATTCGTCAATATGAATTTGTTTTGCGATCTCCTCTTTTGAATTAATATAATGGAAATGATTAAAACTCACTTGTGTAATTTTCACAAGTAAAGCAGTGCATTCTTTTATTTCCTCTTCATCGAGGTAATAGTAAAACTTGGAAATATACTTGGAGGAGTCTGCAACCAAATCGTCAAAGATTTTCTTTTCTGAATGAGATTTTTCGAAAAAATCATCTCTGGATTTTGTCTTATACACAGTTTGCTCAGACGTGAGTGATGCTGTGGCTAATTCCAATCTATAAAAATTATAATAGAAGTTATGATGATAAATAGCCAAAGCAGACATTCTTAGTTTGGTTAACAAGGAAGCAAGTTCTGCTCTTGCATCTTTTAAATCCTTGATTGCTGCTTTCTTTAAATTATACTTTGTAACTCCTAAAGATGAAAGAAATCCAATCAAGCCTCCAACCATTGCTCCAATAAGTCCGGTGAATAAAGGCTGCTCCCAAATTTGTTTCTCCGGATTCTTTATTTCAAAGGTTATTGGTTTATTGTCAGCAGGAGCAAGAAAGGTTCCTGTTTGTGAGAAAGAATGGTGTTCTAAAAATAAAACACAAATAAAAATATAGAATGCCTTCATGATTTTGGTTCTTGATTATCCAATTGTTCCTCAATTGATCCGGATGGATTTTCCGGTGGGACTTCTGTTGTGAATGTTGTTCCATCATGCCAAACATTAATTTCAAATTCCCTTATCTGACTATCATTTCTCTCAGGAAGTTCTCTCAAGTAGTAATCCATTAAGTCAGTAAATCTTTTGAGAACGATTCCTGTGAAATATCCAAAGTCTCTAACAAACTTATTACCTGCTTTTTGTGATTCATCAAATGAAAGCGGCCTCTTCAACTCTTCAATTTGAGGATCAAATTCATTAAGTGTTTCAACCATTTCCTCAAACATTATATTCTCCCTGAAATGAGTATGAAAAAATCCAACCTCTGTTCTGAATTCAGAAAGGATTTCATATATTCTTTTAGAATTATATTCCAAGCTTTCCTCTGACTTTGCAATCTGTTTATCATAGTTATGTTTTCCTCCCAATGTTTCAACATTGTTCACACTCCTCCAAATATTGATATTTGTACTTGCTTGGCTTGCATCAAGAATATGGTTTGTTAAATCACGGATTAGGCCTTCAGCTTTAATTTTATGAGCTGTCAAATCATCAATACGCTTTTGTTTTCTTTCTTCACTCTTAATCCTTTTATCCTTTCTGGTGTTCAACCAGACACCAAGAAAAACACCTAACAGAGTAAAAAGTGGGGCAATCAATGGAGCAACATAATCCTTGAAATAATTCTCCTCTTGCTTAATATTAATTGTAGGAATCCCATCAATGAAAACAGTATCTCTTGTTGAAGGAAGAGTTATGATATTCACCTGTATAGGAGTATCAACTTTTAGAACATGAATAATTGGTTTGACCGGAGCTTTCTTCTTTGGTGGTTGTGAAAGGAGTTCTACTGAGAGTAGAAGAAGTAAAACACTAATATAAAATCTCCTCATGATCTTTCAATTTTCATTATGACTTGATTCATGTTGTTGATGATTGGTTGAACACAAGTATTGATAACCTCCGTTTGAATAAAAGAATCAAACCTTGAATGTTGTGTCCGGTCAAGAGGCTGTTCCAAGAGTTTGTGTCTAAAAACAAATATGTCCGTCTGGAATAAAGTTTCTTCTTTACTAAAAGTCATAAAATTATAAACGTGTCTTACAAACTCAGATTGGATTTTATAATACTCGTTTTGAGCTGCAAGACGGTTGTTGATTGATTGCTGCATCAATCCAGTGCTAAGTTGAATGTTTACACCTTCAATCTCGAACGCTTGCATTAATCCGGCAGCAGAAACTATAATTGAATGGAGGAGTGAATCTGCATTGGCTTTAATGGTTTTAAGTTGAATAAGGAGATTTTCTTTTTCTTGGAATCTTTCTTTTCTTTTTTGTTTTCTCTCAGAAATGTATTGACCAAGAAAAGTGAACACGGTTGCAATCACAACTCCAACAATGGTGTTGAAGAACGGACTTTCATAAAATGGTTTTGGTTCTTCAAATGTTCTAACAAGCGGAACACCCTGAGAAATAAATGTTGAATCTTGAGCGAAAACAATAACGGAAAATCCAAGGAACAGAAGCAGTATTGTAAATTTCATTTTGACAAGATAATCACTCGAAGTTCCACTTACAAAAACCCTTCAACCCCTTTGCTATAGTTGATTATTTCATTTAAACTTATAATTATGAAAACCGTTAAGAATTTTATCCCGCTGTAAAAGGCAAAAGGGAAGAAAACTGAAACATTCCCAAAAACTGAAACATTATTGAAACATTTCTGAGCGGTGGCGGACGGAACGGAGCGGAAACGACGCTCGAAATCATTTCAGAAAGGGCCTTAGACGCGAAAACCGCCAATCCTTGACAGGATGGCGGTCTCGGTTGAGGTCCCGAGCGGATTTGAACCGCTGTACAAGGTTTTGCAGACCTCTGCCTAACCACTCGGCCACAGGACCTTTTTTTAATTCGTTTATTAGCTGGTTTGTTAATTAGCTAATCAACGAATTAACGAATTAACAAATCAGCTAATTAAACCGCTGCAATAATAGGGATTTTCAGCAATAAAACACATAAAAATCGCATCATTCCTTACAATTTGATTATTTTTTTTCTTTTATAATTAATTGATTTGTAGAATTCTGTAGCAACCATGCCTTTTTTTCAGGGGTGTATGGTTATCAGGCCATAAAACAGATTATTTTCTATTAATGAATAATCCAACGATTCCGTCAATCCATCGCCTGTTATATCACTGTATACATATCCATTTAAAGATATTGCCAATGCATTTTCAATATCTCCATAATCCTGCGATTCAATTATTCCATCTTGTATGCCTTGCGTTGCGGTTACCGCACTTGAAATGTCGCCACTGTAAAAGGCCCATCCAATATTGTCATATGTCTGTATCATATTATTTCCATAGGCCTTCGACTGCGCCGTCGTGAAATCATAAATATTATACAACAATACAGGAACCGAACTCCACGTCTCTAATGCATTTCTATGCGTTACTCTTATGTAATATGACGTCGAAGAATTTACAGCATTGGAAAATGTGACACTCACACTTCCATTCAAATGTAGCACGCCTGCTTTTCTGTCTACCTGCGTATGAGTTATCGCATTCATCGCACTGACATATACAGTATCCACATCATTTACATTCGGCGAAATTCCAAGCACCTTCATTAATCCTCCTGTTCCTGAATTGTTATTCATCATCCCTCCTGCCGCTTCTCCATTCTGATAATAACCTTCCAGAAATAATTTCAAGTTCAAGGTTACCAATGAAGAATTGACTGTAAAACTTCCGGCACTGTTGCCTGTACCGCAGGGCGTAACAATCGAAATAATTCCACTCGCCAATGAACCCGGAACTGCAACAGTTATCTGACTGTTACTTATTACCATATAGGTAGCATTTATGCCGTTAAATTTAACAGACGTCGCTCCGAAAAAACCATTCCCGTTTATCGTTACCATTGTACCGGGTCCTCCACTTGTAGGCGTAAATGATGAAATTGTCGGTGCTCCATTTACCGTCATCGTAATTGCATTCGATGTTGCAGGATTTGGCGTCGCACAGGTTGCATTGGATGTCATGACACAAGTTATTATGTCTCCATTCGCCAATGTTGTCGTTGTATATTGATTACTGTTTGTTCCGACATTCGTCGCTCCTTTTTTCCACTGATAAGTAGGAGTCGTTCCACCATTGATCGGTGTAGCTGTAAAAGTAACGCTTGTTCCTGTACAGATTGTATTAACTGTACTTGCCACAATGCTTACGCTTGCTGCAATATTTGAATTTACCGTCATCGTTATGGCATTCGATGTTGCAGGACTTCCACTCACACATGGTGCATTCGATGTCATTACACAGGTGATGATATTGCCATTAGTCAATGTCGTTGTTGTATATTGATTACTATTAGTTCCGACATTAGTCGCACCTCTTTTCCATTGATATATTGGCGTCGTTCCACCATTGACAGGTGTTGCAGTAAAAGTAACACTCGTGCCTGAACAAATCGTACTACCTACGCTTGACGCAATGCTGACTACCGGAGTTACATTTGAATTTACAGTAACAGTAAATGAAGCTGAAACCGGACCATTACCACATGCTGTATTTGTTCCTCTCACCGTAATACTTCCGGAAGCTGATACACCCGAAAAGTTAACAGTGATTGAATTCGTATTCGCTCCTGTAGCAATCGATGCTCCCGATGGTAGTGTCCAAACATATCCGGTTGCATTTGTTATAAGCGGAACAGCATATGCCACACCCGATTGGCCCTGACAAACGCTTGCAGTACCTGTTATTGCTCCCGGTGTAAGCGGTAATTTAGAAATTATAATATTCGTTCCATTATTCGATCCTATTACAATGGGATTTGAACTAACTACACGAATCCGATACCCAATTCCTCCAACAGTAGCAGCGGGGATTACTGCGGCTATGGTAGCAGCCGTTGCTGATGTAATTGTTCCAATGCTTACCGGACTGACAAAGCCGCCTGTATCGTTAGAAAGTTGGGCAGTGAAAATATTTCCCGCATTGGCGGGTGCGTCGATTGTAAAATTGACATTGACATTTCCACCCGCACAAAGTGTATTTGAAGCAAGTGCTGAAGTTGTAATTGTCGTCAAAACCGCAGGAGCCGTGATCGAAAAATTCACATTGGATATATCAAAGAAAATATTTCCAATGGACTCCACTTTGATACGCGCTTTCGTGCTAACCACATTTGGAAGAGTAATCGTTTCTGTTCCATCGTTCGGTGTGCTTGCAAGTAGCGTATAAGGATAAGTATATCCACTGTCGACAGAAAGCATAATTTTTACATTCGCACAACTGATGGGAGAAATGTCTGTTGAAGAAACATCCCAGGTTACCGTTTGCGAAGTAAGTGCCGGCCAGGAAACTGCCGTATTTGGTATCGTTAC
The DNA here is from genome assembly GCA_031385005.1 of Bacteroidota bacterium. Taxonomy (GTDB): domain Bacteria; phylum Bacteroidota; class Bacteroidia; order AKYH767-A; family 2013-40CM-41-45; genus JADKIH01. The sequence goes on along the minus strand of JANNBB010000053.1, from coordinate 3,694 downwards.
TTTAAATGGAGTTACCGTATTACTCACTGTCAGTATTACCGGTGTGTCGTTGTGATTTACTCCGCCACCACCTGCTCTGTTGTCTCTGACTGTCAATCGGAAGTTAAGAGAACGTGCATATGTTGGTAAAATTTCTCCCATAGTTTGTTGGTTCTTCACTAAATCTTCCATTCTTGGAAACACCCGGTAATTGACTGTTGTAGGTGTCCACACGCGGAAGATTGGTGCATTTCCACTCGGACTATTCGGTGCGCCTGATGGACCGAGGTCATATTGTTCCCACAAATAAGTTAGCGGATCACCGTTCACGTCCGTTGCCGAACCGGTAAGCACAAAAGGGGTATTCAGCGGAATGGTATAATTAGCAGAAACTGCAATTGCCGGAGCCGTGTTACCAGTTAGCGTTTTAACCGGACATGTTCTTCCTGTACCTGTAGTAATGTTAATCTTGATTTCATCGAAACTCTTCGTATGAAAAATTGCATCGCTGTGTGGCTGAATATCATCAACTCCACAAATTCCCGCATAGGCCATGATGGTTGTTCCGCTTCCCGGCTCATATGCTGCTCCACTTGAGCGATTGCCACTGCAAGATCCTGTTACACTGTTGAACGTATGATTGCCACCAAACTGATGGCCCATTTCATGTGCTACATAATCGATATCGAAGTTATCTCCGACAGGAGCGCCATTTCCGGTTACTCCGCCCGCCTTGTTGCTTGAATTGCAAACACTGTTCAGATAAGCTACTCCACCGCCACCGGTACTAAACACATGGCCAATATCGTAATTCGCTGAGCCGATTATGTTTGTCAGAGTTGTTTGATTTTGTCCAAGCATCGTGCTTCCGTTTCCATTCGTATATGGATCGGTTGCTGAATTAGTATATACAATAAGGTTATTATTGGCAATCAGTACCAGTCGCACGGCAACTTCATTTTCATAAACTCCATTTACCCGATTAACGGAAGTATTAATAGCAGCCAACGCTCCTGACACTGTTCCTCCGTGAAAAGCTGCATATTCTCCTGTACAGGCGACAGCAAGTCTATACGTCTTCAAAGAATCTCCACTCGTGCGAAGTAATATTTCAGGAGTTGGTGTTGTTATTCGTTGATCGTAAAAGGAATTCATGGCCTCGCAATAAAAGGAAGTGGAAGGACGAGAATCTTTTCTGTTATAACATATGTATTGAGAAGTGTTACCCTGATTGGCCGGATCAATAAACACCCAACTGCCGGGTGCCATAATCATGGCATGAAATCCCCACTCAGTATAATCCAGTTTTGCTATGGCAGCGGGATTATCAATTCCTATAGCAGAAAATGTACGTATAGAAGGAAACTGATCTGCCAGATTTTTCGGCATCAGCGCCGCACTTGCAACACGGAAACTGGAAAATGTTCCATCTGCCATTGGCAATGAAATAATCGGTCCTGATGCAAATGCTCCGGGAAGATCTTCATTAATTACGCCATTCAACGCAAGAATCATTGCGGGAAGATTGAGTTCATAGGATACGTATTTTTCAACCACTCCTGATCTCTCTCCTATTATAAATTTTTTATTTGATACTTTCCAGAGCGATTCCTGCGAAAACACATTTAACGAAAAAAACAGGATAATTGACAAACACAAAATGACCTTACTAATTACTTTACTATTTTTCATTAGACTTTTTTATTAAATAGAATATAACACAACTTTTTCTAATATACACTTTCTTTTTTACAATTCAAAATCCATTAGACGATTCCAATAAACTGATTCGTAAATCAAATATTTATGAATAGAATTGTATAATCCGAAACTCGTTCTCCATAAAATGAAATACTTTTCAGTGATTGGTTTTCAGACCTGATTCTGATAAACTTTACGGACGGATTACAATTCGAATCAGATATACAGCATTTTCAATTAAGCCATAATCCGCAGACTCCACAATTCCATCACCGGTTATATCTGCTATGACATATCCTGAAGCTATAATGCTCACTGCATTTTCCATATCACTATAATCAGCGGATTCTACAATTCCATCCTGAATTCCAATAATACCTCCAAATCCATTATTACTATCTGTAATATCCCCGCTGAATATTCCATAATTCCCGTCGCCAAGATCTTGCTGATTGTTTCCATAAGCTTTACTCGATGCATCTGTAAAATCATATGTAGTTGATGCACCTAATGCAATTGCTGAAGCACTCCATGTTTCAATACTGTTTCTGTGATTGATTTTCAAATAATAATTCCCCGGACTTGCTGAAGAAAATACTAGACTTAACGCTCCATTCGTTTTTAAAATTCCAATTGCACTGTCAATCGGATTGTAAGGAGCAATTGGACTCATAAGGGTTACTCTTACTGTATCCACATCTGTAGAGTCTGATGATAATCCAACGAAATCTGTATTCAAACAACCCGCACTATTGTTATTTGCATTTAAACCATTTTGCATAAGTCCACCGCCACTGTAATACCCTTCGATATACATTTTCATTGACAGACTGACACTACATCCTGTTTGATTGTGATAGACTCCCGTTACCGGGTCACACCCATCTGTTGTGCAGGCATTGTTATCATCCACATTAATTGCTGTATGAGTTTGCCCTGCAAAAGGATCACAGGCATCTATCGTACAAGCATTATTATCGTCAACACTGATTGCCGTGTGCGATGAACCTGCTATCGGATCACAAGCATCCGTCGTGCAAACATTGTTGTCATCCACATTAATCGGATTGTGATAAACTCCTGTTGTCGGATTGCAGCCATCAGTCGTACAAACATTGTTGTCATCCGTATTGATTGTTGTATGCGAAGGACCGTTTACAGGATCACAGCCGTCATTTGTACAGGCATCATTATCGTCAACACTGATTGCCATGTGCGATGGACCTGTTATCGGATCACAAGCATCTGTCGTGCAAACATTGTTGTCATCCACATTCATTGGATTGTGATAAACTCCAGTCGTTGGATTGCAACCATCAGTCGTACAAACATTGTTATCATCCGTATTGATTGTTGTATGCGAAGGACCGGATACAGGATCACAGCCATCATTTGTACAGGCATCATTATCGTCAACACTGATTGCAGTGTGAGATGGACCTGTTATCGGATCACAAGCATCTGTCGTGCAAACATTGTTGTCATCCACATTAACTGGATTGTGATAAACTCCAGTCGTTGGATTGCAGCCATCAGTCGTACAAACATTGTTATCATCCGTATTGATTGCTGTCTGCGAAGGACCGGATATAGGATCACAGCCGTCATTTGTACAAGCATCATTATCGTCAACACTGATTGCCGTGTGCGATGGACCTGTTATCGGATCACAAGCATCTGTCGTGCAAACATTGTTGTCATCCACATTCATTGGATTGTGATAAACTCCTGTTGTCGGATTGCAACCGTCAGTCGTACAAACATTGTTATCATCCGTATTGATTGCTGTATGCGAAGGGCCGGATACAGGATCACAGCTGTCATTTGTACAAGCATCATTATCGTCAACACTGATTGCCGTATGCAATGGACCGGAAATCGGATCACAAGCATCTGTCGTGCAAACATTGTTGTCATCGATATTAATTGAATTGTGATAAACTCCAGTCGTTGGATTGCAGCCATCAGTCGTACAAACATTGTTATCATCCGTATTGATTGCTGTATGCGAAGG
>JANNBB010000041.1:0-17158 GCA_031385005.1 Bacteroidota bacterium | reverse complement strand
GATAAATTTATCTATGTTGAAGAGAAGGATCAGTATATCTGTCCGCAGGAAAAAGTGTTGACCACCAATGGAAACCGGTATCAGAAGAAATATAAAAGGTATGTAACTGAAATAAAGCAATACAAAACCGAAGCGTGTTCGACATGTCCGGTTCGATCACAATGCACGACAATTCCTCGAGGAAGAATCTTGGAACGATCCGAGTATGCGAAAGCAATGGAGGAAAATGGCAATAGGATAAAATATGATTTAAAGAAATATCTACTAAGACAACAGATAGTAGAGCATCCCTTCGGAACCATCAAACGACAATGGAGTATGGATCACATTCTGCTCAAAGGACTAAAAAAGAACAGCGGAGAATTCGGATTAATCTATTTCACTTACAATTTTCGGAGGGTTTTGAACATTTTTGGCTTCAAAAAGTTAATAAAGCGGCTTAAGAAGCTGTTTTTATTGCTTTGTACACTATGGGCGCGTAAAGGTGTTAATAGAGCAGAGTTATTTTTTCAATCCTATTACGGATTAAAGGTTTTATAGGTGTGAAAAAATTCTTTACTTTTAGTTTTTGCACGAACTGACGTTAGCGGTCATGCTAAAGACAGACACAGTATTTAATAAATAATGATTTACTTAACATTTGATAGTAACATTTGGATTTATTCATTGGATGAATCTTGGCAAATTGAGAATCAACTTGATTATCTTGAACCATGGATTCAACGAGGAGAAGTGAAGTTACTTCTTCCAAAAATGATTATTGATGAATGGAGTAAACATGAAAAAGAACAAGTTGGAGAGAGAGAAAAGAGACTTCGTGAATTCTTTAATATGGCCGAGGAAATTCTTCCTTCAGCATTTTTTTCAGAATACAAAGAACCAGCGACCCAACGAAAAATAATAGACGACCAACTCAACAGAGCTAAAATTTTAATTCTTCAAAGTGAAATCATACCTGAGTATCCAGAAGTTAAGGATAGAATAGTATCAGACGGCATTGCTAAGAAAGCACCGCTTCATAAAAAAAGCAGTATAGCAGATGCTATAATAGTTTTTTCTCTAATTCATTATGCAAAACTTAATCAAGGCAATCACTATTTTTTTATATCAAATAACACTGAGGATTTCTATCAGAAAGCCAATAACAAAAAAGAAATACACTCAGATTTAAAAGTAGATTTTGATAGCAATAACATTCAGTCATACACAACTCTCAATCAACTGATTTATTTCTTACAGACAGCTCATAGCTTAAAGGTAGATGAAAATATTAATCAGAAAAGGAAAGAAAGAATAAGAAATAAAGTAAAGGAAAAAGTTTACAACCCTGAATATGATAAACTGACAGAAAGAGGTGAAAGCTCATATATCCAAAACCTTAATACCATCGAATTTATTCTCAAGGAGTCAAAGCCAACGAAAGAACAAGTTATTTTTGTTTTAGCACTTGTTGATTCTGACATTTCCTATGAACGTGATTTTTATAAGCGACTTGATAAAGCAAGTTGGTTTGAAATTTTAAAGCGAAAAGGTGTTTTCAAGCCCGAAAACAATCCTGTTCCAGTTCAAGTAAAAGAAGGTTTTCAAATTCCGTTTTGGGAACCTCTTATCTATCTTGAAAAACTTTCACTTCAAATCAAGAATGGACAATCCCTTGAACTCATTGATGAAATAATTTCAATCATCAATAATGCGTCTCAAAACCCAGTTGACAATTACAGAACTTGGTATTTGTTTATCAAGATATTGACCAACCTTCCTAAAGAAAAAATTCCTTTAAAGACATTGAACTTTATTCCTACTTGGCTCAAAGGAAGTTTTGATACAATGATGCAAAGTTCAGAGATATGTGAGAATCTGCTTCCAAAATTTCTCTCTGAAAACCCGACAGCCAAGGACATTCAAAAAGCAGAATTGATTTTAAAATATCTTTTCACTATTGAGAAAATTGAAGTTGCTAAAGAAGGCATATTAGGGATTGATTCCGAAAGCTACCGTTCAAGAATATACATGCACTATTTAACAGATGCTTTAATTGATAAAAAACTCACTGAAAAAGTTGTTTCTCATTGTTCAGATAATGTCATTATTGACTTAGCGGAAAAAATTAAAACGCTGAGATTTGATTTCCCAAGAGGAATTAACTTTTCATTCAAGATAAAAGACAAGAACTACCACAGCAAAGCTGAGATTGAAGCAGAAAACTTGAACATTGAAATTTCAGAAAAAGAAAATAATGAAAAAATCATTGGAAGAAAAACAATAGAGAAGTTTGAAAGTCTTACTAACGAACAAGTGAAAGTTTTCTTCATTTATTTTCTGAAAGATTTGGGATTGGAATATGAAGGGCACAAAGACAACGAGTTTGATATTGAAATACTGACAATCGCTTTATCAAATGGTTCATACTATTCTTTCTCAGACGATACGATAAGCAAACTAAATGACCGCTACCATCACGGAGACAAAGTTGTTGAAGTATTTTCTTTAATTTTTAGAGACCTTCTTAATGACAAGGTTAAACAAGACAAGGGAGCAGGAGTTTCACTTTTAAAATCTTTTGCCACTGATAACAAATATCGACTACCATTTTTCCGCAGAGTAGTCCTGTTTGTAATTGGAGAGAATTGGGAAGCATGTAAAAGTTTGTTTTGGGAAATTGTAAAAGAGAATGACCCGATGCTGCTTTTTTCCGACCACAGTTTTGATAAAGACCTTTATGAAATGCTCAATAAAAACCAAATGTTGTTGAGCCAAGAAGAAATCACAACACTTCAAAAAATAATTGATTTAGGTCATCAGGATAAAAGAGAAGATAGAGACCCGAAGTATCTTGATTATTGGAAGTTGCGTTGGTATTCTGCATTAAGAAACATTGCACCTTTCAAAGACAGCTACGAAAAACTTTCACAAGCAGAAAACTTAACTAACGAAAACTATGAAAATTTGGGTGTCATAAAAACAAGAGTTGGTTCGATTTCTCCTTTCAGCGTAGAAGAAATACTTCAAAAAAGCAATCAAGAAATTGTAAAGTTCATTCACAGTTTTAAACCAAAAGACCGTTGGGAAGAACCAACTATTGACGGACTATCAAACTCATTAAGTGTAGCCGTTCAAAACGAGCCACAAAAGTTTTCTGACGAGATTGAACTTTACAAGGATGTTCCCTACATCTATGCTTACCATATTGCCAATGGTTTTAGAGAAGCATGGAAAAATAAAAAGTCATTCAATTGGGAAAAGGTTTTGAATTTTTACAAAGAGTATATCTCAAACGAAAAATTTACAACAGGACAATTTCGTTTGGAGAATGATGGTTGGGGAGCAAATGCAGATTGGGTTACAGGTTCGGTTGGAAATCTCTTGAGTGATGGAATGCAATCAGACAGCAACGCATTTGATTTATCACTTCTAACAATTGCAAAGAACATTCTTGAAATCATTGTTCCAAGATTGAAGCCAGTTGAAGATTTTAAGCAAACGAATATGGATTATCCAACCTATTCTTTGAATTCCACTGCTGGTAAAACCCTGAGAACTTTGCTTGACTATTCACTTAGGAGAGCAAGAAACTTAAAGGCAGAATATAATTTACCGAAATGGGAGAAAGAGATAAAAGATTTGCTGGAAGAAACTTTTAAGAAAGGAATAATTGACGGTTACATTCTCACTGGTTGGCATTTCCAACAGTTTTATTTCTTAGACATAGATTGGATAACCAATAAAGTAAAAGAATATTACAAACTTGAAGACAAAGAGTGGCTTGCTTTTCTGAGTGGATTTGCCTTCGGGAATCCACCATTTAACAAAGACATATATCAGTTGTTCTACCCTCACTATGAAAGAGCAATTAAGAGTGACATTCAGATAAAAAGTTTTTACGACCACGGAATTATCAGACACATTGTTGCCTTTTACTTTTGGGGTTTTGAAGATTTACAAACAGATGGCTTGCTTACAATGCTTTTCAACAAGGGAAATCACACAAGTATTCTTGAAGTTGTAAATTTTGTTTGGAGGCAAGAAGGTTATTTGAAAAGCTTGAATGGTGGTGAAGCAAAAAACTTTGAAGAAATAATTTTCAATTTATGGAACTACCTTGCTCAGAAATATGAAAATGCAACTGGAGAAGAAGAACAAAAAGTTTTAGCAGCACTTTCTAATCTCCTTGTTTTCGTTCCCGAATTAAACGACACTTACACTAAGTTGGTTTTAAAATCAAGCGGCATTACCGATAAACATTTTCACTCTCATTATCTCATTGAAAATCTTATCAAGCTTAAAGACCGAGGCAATTCAAATGAATCTGCTAAACATGTCGGAGTAATTTTGAACTCAATACAATTTGCTCCTTACTTTTCATCCATTGACAACAAACACATCATTGACTTAGTTGTGTTTCTTTATGAGAACGGACAGAAACAAATTGCTGATGAATTCTGTAACAAAATGGCAAAACAGGGGCATGAATTTCTTATTGAGATACATAACAAATACAAGGAATGAAAGTACGAACCGCTAATCGAGTAGACGGCCCTACCGAATTTCTTCGATAGGGTAGGCCTCTCACACCACTCCCGCGAAAAGCGGGATAAACTCCCATGCGGACCTCGCATACGGCGGTTCATAGTGTAAAAGAGTGGCCCATGAATGTTTGTTCAGGGCGGATTTTCTTGTAGTGTTCGAGCATAGATTCGTAACCGCATTGGGCTAATCGTTTTAGTGTGATCGTGGTTATTAGAATCGGACTTTGTGCAACAGCCCATCCACCAATTCGCGTGCGGATCCATGCATAGGCATGATGGTAAACTCCGAGACGCATAAGATTCTTTCTCTTGCGTTCGGGTTTCTTCCAGTCTTTCCAAATACAGTAACGTAATCGGTTGCGCACCCAGCTATCAAGTGTCCCCAATTTGCCGATCAGCTATGCCTCGTATCCAGTTTCTGTTCGTCAGCGCAAACATTCGCAGTCTCGCTTACTTCAGTGCATACCTCACGATAAACCACTCCCGTAAAAAAACGGGACAGACTTTACGTTTTATTAAAAGGAAGGATATTAATCTTAATATACCAAAAAAAATAATAAATATTATTCTTTGGTTATTCGTTTTATTCTTCGCTTTAAATACCATTGGCAATCTCAAAGCAAAAGCAAAAACAAATACCAAATAATTTATTTTTAATCCAGTAACATTTATATCAGCAATTTTATGCTATAGAATAGTGAGAGAAAATAAATAATTCAGAACAAGAATCCCCTAAAACAGTGCTAAAACAGGGCTAATTCAGTATAATTAAAGTAATAAAATGATTCAAAAACAGCTAAAAATTAGCATAAATAAAATAAATTATCTCTCCAGTATTTATTATTAATAAATTTATATACTTTCGATAAATAATTTTAAAAACATAAACAAATGAAAACACTAATTAAACAAATTAAAATTTTTACTTTATTATTATTAGTATTTGGATTTTCCGTAATCGTTTCTTGTCAAAAGGAAGCATTACAAAATGAAACCAATCCTACAATGGACCAGAATGGTACTGGTACAGATTTAAACAAGGTTTCCGGTAAAATTAATGTTTGTCACAGGAACAGTACTGGCGGTTCCCAGATTATTAATATCAGCATCAATGCATGGCCTGCACATCAGGCTCATGGTGATGTTCGTGTAGACGATCAGGATGGCGATGGTTATTATCCTAACAATGCTTGTGGCGTTGGTCCCATGGGAGATTGCGATGATAACAATTTTAATGTAAATCCTGGCGCCGCTGGTTTGTTAACGATCGGAGCAAATTATCAGGGAGGAAAAATTGCTTACATCCTTCAATCCGGTGATCCGGGCTATGATCCTTGCGTTCCTCACGGGCTTATTGCAACTCCTGAGGACCTGGCAATGGCTGAATGGGGTTGTACCGGAACAGGAATTACCGGAGCAGACCAAGTTGCTTTAGGTACAGGCAACCAGAACACGCTGGATATTGTAAATGGTTGCGGTACGGTTGGAATAGCAGCCGAAGCATGTGCAAGTCTGGTTTTTGGCGGATATAGCGATTGGTACTTACCCAGTTTGGTTGAATTAAGTAAACTTTATGTCAATAGAGTTGCTATTGGTGGATTTACCGAGGTTCAATGGGATTTAGGTTATACAGGAAGTTTTTATTGGAGCTCCACTGAGACAGGAGACCCTAACTACTCCATGACTGTATACTTTTTTGATGGTACTCAACCGAGTTTCTACAAACCAGTACCTTGGCATGTTCGTGCAGTCCGTTCTTTTTAATAGTCAAAAAGAAGTTTTAAAAAAAATTACTAAAAGTGGTTGAAAAATTTTAACCATTGAGGGAAAATTAAAGGATTATGTAAGTGTTATTACACGAAGCGTAATCCTTTAATTTTTTATACATTTTTATACTCGTCCCCTTTCCAGTTTTTTCTGCTTTAAGATAAGTTGAAAAATACTTCAATATTATCGGCGAGGTTTCTCCAAAAAGACTTTTCAATAATATGAAAAAGTCCTTCCAGTAATCGCTTGTGCCACGCATTGCTGTAACCATCGATCCACCACTGTTGGAATTCCCAGCAGTCGCATCTTTCCATTGCTCTTGGGGCTGGATACCCCGAGAATCGCTTGAGCTTTATAATCACCGTTCTTCAATGCCTGCGCTATCTTGGTTTTGTTCTCCCGAACAAAATCCTTCAGCGCAGTTACGCGCATGCCATCCACACCTGCAGAACCTTTGTTCCGCATCACATGAATGCATGCCTCTTGCATATTCCTTACGTTGATTACGCGTTCAATCATCTTCTCTGTTCACTACATTAAATTTTCTTTGGTTCCATTTATCGCAGAGCTTCTCCCGCCCAGAGCGGGACGATCCCTGCATCATTTGGAACCACTTTATGTTCAGTCCTTCGTTAGATCGTGAGTCCTCCAATCTTTCCATTGGCTCGTTACCCCTAACTACTATGACCTCTGCTGACTTCTTCGCTTGTCTAACCCGTAGACGCGAAGACCTCCCTCGGTAAGTCAAATACCCATTTCGTTTACTCCTGCCGGATCTACATCGCTGAACTTTTGTACTCTTCGGACTTTAGTATGCTGTGCTACCTTATCCATTCAGCTATGCCTCGTATCCAGTTTCTGTTCGTCAGTGCAAACATTCGCAATCTCGCTTACTTCAGTGCATACCTCACGATAAACCACTCCCGTAAAAAACGGGACAGACTTTGCGACTTGCTAAACTTCGGGACGTTACTCCCGTGTTACAGGGACTTTCACCCGTTGAGTTTCTTCTTTTTAAAGAACTATATTTGACATTCAAGGCGCACACATCGCATTGCTACCAGGCAAAGAAAGTTCTTTCTTCGATTCAAGAAAACAGCGTGCCCGGAAGCAAGGCTAACCGTTATGCTCAACGCTTAGCAGCTGGGAAATATTAACTATTTTCTAATTTGATAAATGTTTTGTACTTTTAAAATCTATATCTATTTTGATGAGAAAGAAAGCAATCATACAGGCATTAAACGATTTTCCAAATATTATTAAATTGGATGATCTTATTGAAAAATTAATAGTGCTTGAAAAAATCGAAGTTGGTTTAAAGGATGTAAATGAAGGTAGAACCATCGACCACGCTACTGTTAAGAAAAGAGTTAAGCAATGGTCAAAATAATTTGGAGTAGAACTGCTTTACTTGATTTAAAGAATATTTATGATTACATCGCAAAAGATTCAAAACTTTATGCAATAAGATTAATTGAAAGAATTATTGCCTCTGTTGATCAATTAGAGAATTTCCCCTATTCAGGACGAATTATACCGGAAAAAAATGATGAATTTTTTCGTGAAATTATTTTAGGGAATTATCGAATTTTTTATAGGATTATCTCTCAAAACAAAATCTCTATACTTAGAATTCACCATAGCGCGAAAAACGTGAAATAGCGTATGCGCATAATCGAGTAGACGGCCCTACCGAATTTCTTTGATAGGGTAGGCCTCTCACACCACTCCCGCGAAAAGCGGGATAAACTCCCATGCGGACCTCGCATACGGCGGTTCATAGTGTAAAAGAGTGGCCCATGAATGTTTGTTCAGGGCGGATTTTCTTGTAGTGTCCGAGCATAGATTCGTAACCGCATTGGGCTAATCGTTTTAGTGTGATCGTGGGCTATCAACAATTTACGCTTCAAAAGTTAAAAAAATGGCTGAAGAAGCTGTTTTCCCGACTTTATTCACTGTGGCTCAGTGCACAGGTTAATAGAACGAAATTATTTTTCCGATCCTATTCCGGTTTAGATGTAGTGTGGGTATGAAAATATTTTTTACTTTTAGTTTTTGCACGAACTGACGTTAGCGGCCATTCAATGAAACTATTTCCAAAATTACTTTTTTTAATAACAATTCTTTTTGTTTCATGTGACACCAAGCAATTATTTGACAATAAACAGATAGCCGAAGAAATTGCTTCTGAAATAGGTGGAAAATCTGCAACATTTGGGTTTGAAGAATTTAAATCCAGCAACCCTTCCAATAACAAAAAATATATTGAGTTAAATGTTGATGGGTCCGAATATTTAATAGACACCACCGCTGATAAAATTGTCCTTGCTTCATATTGCGCAACTCAGCTCTTTAAACGACTCGATCCTGGAATGATTAATAAATATGATGGAATTAACATAAATTTTGATAATGAGAATGATATTAACAATCAATTTAAATATTATTTTGATAAAAAAGAATTAGATCAGGCGTGGAAGGCATTTGATAATATTGATAACTATTTAAATTTTATCAAGAACAATAATATAGTTACAGCATGGACATTTATTGACACTAATTATTATTTTTTTAATGTAGATAGTATAAATAAGGCAATTAATATTCTTAGTAGGTCGGCAACAATTGGTACTGCGCATGCTTATAAACGTTTTGAATACGTTGGAAAAACAACAAATAAAAAAATGCAATGTTTTGGAATTACAACTAGAATCACAAAATCAGACAAAACTATAATGAGTATTATTTTCGTTAATCCAGTTATTGAAGTAAATAATAAAATAATCGATATATATGAAGTGATTGAAGGAAACGGCCGCTAACATCCGTATTGCCACAACACTTTTTTCTCTTTTAATTTTTATCTTTGATAAAAAGTGCTGCGGCAATACGCCGCTCATCAGACTGTTCAAAAACCGTTAATAATTTCTCACTCCGTTCATTTGAAATAATTTTTGTTTCGCATATCTTATAAAGAATAATAAATATAAAATGAGGTTTCAAAAGGCAATTTTCCGAGAGCAGGCTTTACTTTTTCCGGTAAGCGTGGTAGAATGATACCAAAGCATCCTCCTGAACAAAGAGATAAAAAGAACAGAGGAGAATTCGAATTAATATATTTCATTTACAACTTTAGGAGGATTATGAACATTTTTGGCTACAAAGAACTAATATTGCGGCTGAAAAAACTGTTTTTTCGACTTTATCCACTGGGGCTCAGTGCACAGGTTAATAGAACGAAATTATTTTTCCGGACCTATTCCGGTTTAGAGGTACTGTGGGTATGAAAATAATTTTTACTTTTAGTTTTTGCACGAACTGACGTTAGCTGCAATGCCGCTTCGCCCCTTCGACCGAAAGTGCATCATAAAATTTAAGGACTCATTCTTTATCTTTGACAAAAAATATTTAATCCAATAACATGAGCAAAATAATATTTTCAATCTCAATTCTTCTGACAACTATGACGATGAATTTATTTTCACAGAGCTACAATATGCCAGCAGAGACATTGCCGCATGAAGGCACTTGGTTACAGTGGCCACATCATCACGAGTATGGCATGGCGTATCGCAACCGATTAGATTCAACTTGGGTAGCCATGACAAGTGCATTGGTGGGTGGCGAAAAAGTTCACATCATTGCCTATAATGCAACCGAACAAACACGAATTATAAACTTGTTGACGGCTGCAAGCGTTAGTTTGACTAACATTGATTTCAAATTATTTCCAACCAACGATGTTTGGGTAAGAGACAATGGACCAAATTTCGTGAGAGATGCAGGAGGAAATTTAAACATTGAAGATTGGGGCTTTAATGGTTGGGGTGGCGACTACAACTATAGTCTTTGTAATCCTATTCCAACAAGCGTAGCCACAGCAATAGGCATGACGGTAGTAAATCTAAATTCAGTTATGACTGTTGAAGGCGGTTCCTGCGAGTTAGACGGCAACGGAGTTTTTATGGCAACCAAAAGTTCAATACTAACACAGACCAATTCAAATGGTGCTTTAGCTATTAGAAACCCGGGCATGACACAGACACAAGCAGAAAATATTTTTACACAGTATTTGGGAGTGACAAAATTTATTTGGTTAGACGGTTTTTTAAGCCCCGATGACATTACCGATGCACACATAGACGGCTTTGCCAAGTTTGCTGACGACACCACTTTAGTAACAATGAATAATGCCGACTTGCTTTACTGGGGACTTTCATCAACCGACATCGCAACTCTTTATGCTGCAAGCAATGTTAGTAGTGTTGCCTACCACAAAGTTTATGTGCCGCTAACTCAAAATGATGTAGTAACTACTTACGGAAATAATTTGGGCTACAAAGGTTCTTATTGCAATTATTACATCGCAAATAATGTTGTGTTAGTTCCAAACTATAACGACCCTAACGATGCAGTTGCAAATGCAATCATTCAAGCACTTTATCCAAACAGAACAGTTGTAGGGATTGATTGTAGAAACCTATACGAAAATGGCGGCATGGTTCATTGTGTTACACAGCAACAACCTGTTACCTCAATAGGAACAGGGATTAACAACCAAATAAAAAGTGAAATTAATGTTGGACAAAACTTTCCAAACCCATTCAACAACACAACAACAATAAATTTTTCACTTGATTCAGACGCAGCAATTCAAATTGACATTTATAATTCATTGGGGCAAATTGTTTCTAAACAAATAAAGACAAAACTTTGGGCAGGGAATAATTCTTTGACACTTAGTGCAGACGATTTACAAAACGGCATCTATAATTATGTGGTAACAGTTGACAACAAACAATCCTTCGGCAGACGAATGATAGTGCAAAAGCCATGAGCAGCATTGACCGTGAGAGAGGCACATGCAGCTAACATAAGATTAAAAGAAATTTTAAAAAGAAGGGCTTTGTTCGGTAATCAAACAGTGGTGCTTCTAACAAACAGTTGTGGTAAAACGAACAGTGGTGCATCTAATCCCTTCTTTTTAAAACTTCTTTAATCCCTTCTATGTTGTAAACCAAGTTTCATGAATAATTTTTTTATCTTTACTTCATAAATCTAAAGAGGACATGAGTAGTACGAAATTATTTTTCCGGTCCTATTCCGGTTTAGAGGTACTGTGGGTATGAAAATATTTTTTTACTTTTAGTTTTTGCACGAACTGCCGTTATATGCAATGCTTTGGCGGGATCGGAGCTTCAAACTGACTGCAAGAAACAAACAGAAATCAGACAGTGAAAAAAGAACAATCAGAATATAAAATCAATATAGACATTGACAGCGGAAATTATTCTTCTGCTTTTAATGACTTCTATTATAATCATTTTGTTCAACCTATTGGGCTTGGAAGGAAAGAAATTGATACTTCTTTTTTTCAGACAATGACAGATGAGGAAAAAGAGATTGCAAAAGGTTTAATCAGAGATAACTTGGACAAAAGAAACTCAATAATTATTCCGGCCGCTGGAGAGTTGAAAGATGAAAAAGCACTTCCCCAACTTTACAAGTTATACGAAACAACTGATGATTTCAGTTGGCAACTTACAATCGGCCGAGCAATTTGGAATATCAATTCTGATAAACTCTATCCTGAACTTTTGCGGAAACTAAAAGAACATCCGAATAAGTTTGTGCGAACAGCACATCTTAATCAGGTGACTGATTTGCAAAACATGGAAAGTATAGATTTACTAATGGACTTTCTTGATGACAATGACAGTTTTGTGCAATCGCTTGCACTATCTAAACTTGACTTCTTAGAGACAGGCAAGTATTCATATCCGCCACTTCACGACAAGAAATATTTTTTGAGCGAAAGAAATAATATCGCATTTAAAGAACGACTTTTAAAGAAACTTGAGTATGAATATTAGAAACAATGTAACTGTTGCTTTGAAACTTTCTGCTAACTTGGACGGGCAGTTCTTCATGGCGAGAGTAGCACATGCAGATTCAAAGAAATAAAGTTTTAAAATCTGACAAAAAAATAAAATGAAAAATAATATCGTAAAGTTGCACCGAGTTTTTGCAGCACCGGTAGAAAAAGTATATAGAGCATTTACCGATGCAGATGCAATGGCTGCTTGGCTACCTCCTTATGGATTTTTATGTAGGATTCATAATATAGATTTTAAAATTGGTGGTTCATACAAAATGACATTTATAAATTTCACAACAGGTAAGGAACATTCATTTGGCGGTGAATATTTAGAAATTGTGCCCAATGAATTGCTAAAATATACTGATATATTTGATGATCCAAATTTACCGTGACAAATGATTACCACAATAGAATTAAAAAAAGTATTATGTGGGACTGAGTTATTTGCTGCACAAGAAGGAATACCTGAAGCAATACCTATTGAAATGTGTTATTTAGGTTGGCAAGAATCATTAGACAAATTAAAACGGTTAGTAGAACCCAATATCCCGGATGCATAAATGAAGTTATAACTTAAATTCAACAAATATAATAACATGGCAAAACAAATATTTATCAATTTAGCGGTAAAAGACCTTCAAAAATCTATGGACTTTTATATTGCATTAGGATTTACAAACAATCCACAATTTTCAGACGATACAGCAAAATGTATGGTTTGGTGTGAAAACATTTTTGTAATGATTTTGACACATGAAAAATTTAAAAACTTTGCTACCAAACCGATTGCAGACACAAAATCAAGTTTAGCTGCACTTTTTTCTTTATCAGTAGACAACATAGAAGAAATAAATAGCATTTTGACCAATGGACTTAAAGCTGGAGGAACTGAACCAAGTGAGATGAAAGATTACGGGTTTATGCAACAAAGAACCATTGAAGATTTTGACGGACACACTTGGGAAGTTTTCTGTATGGACATGACAAAATTTCCAAAGCAACCATGACAAAATTTGAGTAACGATGAACAAAGAGACTCAAGAGTATAATCAGTTATTAGATGAAGCTGAGATTTGCAATATATTAGCAACTTTAATCGACAAGCATTTAAACCATGCAGAAAATAAAATTTGGCATGCACACCCGGTTTGGTTTTTAGAAGGCAATCCAATTGTTGGATACAGCAAACAAAAAAAAGGCATACGATTAATGTTTTGGAGCGGAGCTGATTTTGAAGAAGAAAATTTAAGTGTGATAGGTAAAAAATTTAAAGATGCTTCTATATTTTATAATTCAGTAGCAGAAATTAATGCAACTGATTTAAAAAGATGGCTTGAAAAATCTGAAAAAACACAATGGGATTACAAGAACATAGTTAAACGAAAAGGAAAATTAGAAAGATTAAAATAAATTAAAATAAATTAAAATATATGGCACAAATTAATCCACACATCAATTTCAATGGAAATGCAGAAGAGGCGTTCACTTTTTACAAATCAGTATTTGGAGGAGAGTTTACGAAAATTATTCGTTTCAAAGATATTTCAAGCGCTGAATTTCCAGTCGCAGAAAATGATGCAAATAAAATAATGCACATTGCCTTGCCTATCGGCAAAAACATTTTAATGGCTAATGACATCCCGGAATTTATGGGTCAGGTCAACGAAAACGAGAACAGAAGTAAAATTTCAATTAGTGCAGAAAGTAAAGAAGAGGCAAACAGATTATTTATCGGTCTTTCAACAGGCGGAAATATTGAAATGCCTATTGCCGACAGTCCTTGGGGTTCATATTTTGGTATGTTTAGAGATAAGTATGGTATTGAATGGATGGTAGACTTTGACCCGAAATATAACGGAAAATTTAACTGAAGAAAAACAACAAACCGCTAGCAGATAAAGATTAAACGCTCCCCTGTATTCACGGAGATTCTCCTTTCTTTAAACTTCTTTTGATTTTCATGCTACACGACCATATTAGCACCCTAATAGGATGAAATTCCTACTCTTGTGGACAACCTATTTTCAACTAAATAAAAAAAGTAACCGGAATTTTCAAAAAAACAATTTCTTTTAATATATTTACGGGTGGACTAAAATTCAGCATAAGCCAAAATGATTAAAAACAAAAACGTATTCCTATTACTGTTAGCTACTTCAATAGTCAGCTCTGCCGTTACCTATTATTTCTGCAAACAGAGTTTTAAAAGTACGGCAAAAACAGATTATGTCATTTCCGGCCATACACAAGAAGCCCAATCCAATTTATGCAGCTATAAAATAGAACGGCTAAACGGATACAAATATGTGCGACCATTAGTTTATGCCGAACCTGAATGTGAAGGAGACAAATACCTAGCCTTAAAAGCACAATTAGAAAGAAAAATAGAAGAATATAAAAACTCCAACGGTCTCATTTCCGCATCCGTTTATTTAAGAGGTTTTACTAAAGGTAACTGGATGTGTATAAATCCTGATGAGCTATATCATCCCGCTTCACTTTTGAAATTAGGGTTGTTAGTTACCTTCCTGAAAATGGAAGAGAAAAGTCCGGGATTTTTAAATAAGAGTTTGACCTTTTCACAAAAATTAAAAACAACACGCATTCAAACATTCAATTCTAAACAAATTCAAGTTGGTAATTCATATACAGTAAAGGAATTATTACAGTATATGGTTAGTTACTCAGATAATAACGCTACTAATCTGTTGCATGAAGTATTAGATGTCGATGAGCATAAAAGAACTTATGATAATCTCGGAATACCTATTCCTGATGTATATTCGATGGGCTATACGATTTCCGCTAAAGATTATTCAACCTTTTTAAAAGTATTATACAACGGGACCTATCTGAATCACGATCATTCTGAATTTGCATTTGAACTTCTTACTAAAACCGATTTTACAGGTGGATTGAAAGCCGGATTACCCGAAGGTACACTTGTTGCCCATAAATTCGGTGAATGGAATGATGGAAATTCTATTCGTCAGCTACATGAATCAGGCATAATTTATATGAATGGAAAAGCATATTTGTTAACTATCATGACCAGTGGGAATAGCATTCCTAAACTTACCGAAATAATTTCAGGTATCACGAAAACGGTTTATGGTTATTTAGATAATATGAATAAGTCAACTACTTCTTAAATCCGAATCTCCAAACTAACACTGACTCGTTTTGAAAAAAGTTTACAGTTAAAATAGTTATCCCGCTGAGATTTACTTACGTTATCTCCTTGGCTTGCGATGACTGGCATTTGGCATTTGTAAATACTCACCAGATTTTTAGCTATCGCTAATTAGCTAATTAACGAATTAACGAATCATCAAATTATTTCTGTTTCATCATCGCATAGACTTCAAACTTTCGTTTGATGTAAATGCAGAAATCATATTGAGTAGATTGCTTCATGTACATTTCGGGTACATTGCAAAAATTAATAAAATCATCGAATTCAAAATCGTCGAGGTTGATTATGTCGGCTGCGACGTAATTGGCTAAAAGTTGACGAAGGAGATCTTTTCGTTTCTCATTGTTTATTCGCTCTGCATTGTGGCGTTTGAGTCTTTCGAGGGCATTGAATTCCTGATATAAAAAAGTAATGGGGCTTTCGATTGCATTGATACCGCTGATTTCAAAATCTTTTTTGTTGTATCCGAGTTTCTGAATGTCGGAATAAATGGATTCTAAATCGCGCGGGGAGAATATGTTTACATCTTTTAAAGTAACGTTTAGTTTTATTATCTGAACATTGATGAAATACTGTGACTTAATAACCGAGTCGCCAAAATAAAGATGTTTGTATTCATATCCGGTTGAAGCTACAAGGATGGTATCTGTTCGAAGCATATCGACTTTGAAGTAGCCGTCGGATCGTCCGAAAGAACCTTGCGAAGTTCGCAGATTGATGATCATTAGATCGTCGAGTCGTCGAGAATGATCCTTGGAATCTGTAACATAGCCGGAAACTGTTATTCTCAAAGAATCCGCGAGTCCTGAAGAAAAGCTATTAATTGAAGCTGAAAACAGGGTGAATAGTACAAACAATTTTTTCATAAGAATTTCAAAGGTAAATGTTTGAAACGAATGCCGGTCGTTAAATATTTATCGTTTTGTTAACTAGCCCCGATAGAACGACTGACGAAGGAAGGAGTGATAGCGGGAAGACTGTTTGCAGAAAGTAATTCAGAACCGCTCCAAAAAATCATCGAACAAATCAGGATAAATTTGGCTGAGTTTGGCAATTTCATTACTTTCGCGGACATTCAAATAATATTAAATTTTAATCCAATGGCAGATATAGGGGACGTTAAAGTAGGCAGTATTTTACGCTATAATGGTGAATTGTGCCTCGTTACAGATTATATTCACCGTACACCGGGAAACCTGCGTGCATTTTACCAGGTGAAAATGAAAAACCTGAAGACCGGAAAAATTGCGGAAAACCGTTTTCGTGCGGGAGAGGCAGTGGAAATAGCCCGTGTGGAATATAAAGAAATGCAATACATTTATCCGGAAGGCGATAACATCGTCATTATGGATAACGATACTTTCGAACAGATTTATATTCCTTCAGACCTTTTTGGTGATAATGCCAAGTTTTTAAAAGAAGGAATGACAGTGAAGGTTGCTTTTGAAAACGATCAACCGCTTTTAGCCGAAGCGCCGACTTTTGTTGAACTGGAAATTACCTATACTGAGCCCGGAGTACGTGGCGATACGGCTAACAACACTTTAAAACCCGCTACACTGGAAACAGGAGCAATCGTGAATGTTCCCCTTTTCGTCAATACAGGCGAGGTGGTGAAGATCGATACCCGCGATTGGAGTTATGCAGGGAAGGTGAAGTAATTCGTTAATTCGTTAATTCGTTAATTCGTTAATTCGTTAATTCGTTAATTCGTTAATTCGTTAATTCGTTAATTCGTTAATTCGTTAATTCGTTAATTCGTTAATTCGTTAATTCGTTAATTCGTTA
>JANNBB010000035.1:0-115745 GCA_031385005.1 Bacteroidota bacterium | reverse complement strand
GAAAATAGATGTTTTCAATTCCATCGGTCAACAACAACAAATAACTTATTCTTTTCTAAAAAGCGGAAACTATGTGGAAATAAATACCGGGTCACTTGCTACCGGTATTTATTTTATCGATATGCAAACAGAAGATCAACGGGTGGTGAGGAAGTTTGTGAGGGAGTGATAAAAAATTTATATTGAAATTAATTTATAGTTTGTACTTCTGCCTCCTTCTTGTTCTTTTTCCAATACTCCTTGATCAATTAAATTCTGAATATCTCGAAGTGCAGTATCCTGAGAACATTTGAGAATTCTAGCCCACTTGGATGTTGTCAACTTTCCATCAAATCCGTCAAGAATTTTATTAATCATTTTTTTCTGCCGCTCATTTAGAAGTTTCGCATTAAACAATTCCAAATATTGCGACTTTTTTATCACTCCTGATAAACTGGCCTCCGCAGCAATTAATGCGCGATCCAGGCATGCAAGAAACCATTCAAGCCATTCTGTAATATCCAAAGAATGCTTTTGCGTTTTTTCAAGTATTTCATAGTATAGTTTTCGTTCAATACGAATCTGAGAAGACATACTATAAAATCGATTAGGAATTCCATCGGCATGCGTCAATTGCATGTCAGCAATTGTCCGGGCTATTCGCCCGTTTCCATCTTCAAATGGATGAACAGTTAGAAACCATAAATGTGCAATTGCAGCTTTTATTAATTTATGATGTTCATTGTTTGTGTTAAACCAATGTATAAACTGCTTCATTTCCTT
Organism: Bacteroidota bacterium; assembly: GCA_031385005.1. Classification (GTDB taxonomy): domain Bacteria; phylum Bacteroidota; class Bacteroidia; order AKYH767-A; family 2013-40CM-41-45; genus JADKIH01. The sequence continues at coordinate 114,983 of JANNBB010000035.1, read as the reverse complement.
TTGCAATGTTTTTGCTTCCGGTGCATGAAAATGGATTTTTTCTTTTCCCATTGCACCGGAAACGACTAGCATAGGATCTTCCGGACTATTCTTTCTCCAGGTGCCAACAACAATCTTTTTAATTCCACTTCTTCCGGTTGGGAAAAGCGAAGCATGCCATGCAAAAAGTCGTTCTTCTGTCAATGGTACATCATAATTATGTGTTGCATCGATCATCATTTCAACTACCCCTTCTACATTTCGATCCGAAGGAATAAGTCCGGCTATATCCATTCCAAGTCGTCTTGCAATAGATGAGCGGACTTGATTAGCATCCAGAATTTCCCCTTCAATCTCATTTGATTTCAGGACTTCGAGAGTCATCGTCTGCAACACCGCTTCTCCTTTTAGAGAAAAACCTAATCCTTCCATTCGACCTATTAGTCTGCCCTGTCGGTGACTAACTTCTGAGAGAATTTGTATGAGTTTTTTCCGGTCCCATGTAAATTTTGGCCAGCTTTTTTGTTGATATAAATACATATATTCTCCGCTAATTATGCGGTGAATATAAAGCATATTCTCCGCAAAAGCAAATTAATCACCGCAATAAATGCGTCGATTAAGGGATTTATTCTCCGCAAAAAAAGATTTGAATTTGAGCCATAAAAACATCGTTTGTTTATGCTTTACTTCAACTGATTTTTCCAATTTGCTTTTCTAACATTGTTTTCTGCACAAATTCGCATTATTCACTGAATACTAATCGAATAAAAACGGATTCTATTTCGTATCTTTGCAAAATACTTAATATCATCTATGATTTCCTTCCCAGAATTGGGTGTTGGAAAAAATGTTTTGAAAGCCATTGAAGAGCTAGGGTTTAAAGAACCTACTCCCATCCAGCAGCAAGCCATTCCAATACTAATAAAAAACGACCGCGATTTCATCGGCCTCGCACAGACAGGCACCGGCAAAACAGCAGCATTCGGACTTCCTTTATTGGAGCTAGTCGACTTCAACCTACCGCTAACACAAGCTCTTATCCTCGCACCAACACGCGAATTGTGTGTGCAAATTACAAAGGACCTTCTTAATTACAGCAAATTCGATCGCGCTGCAAACATTACTGCAGTTTATGGCGGAACAAGCATCGCTTTACAAATTAAGCAAATTAAAAAAGGCACGCACATCGTTGCTGCAACGCCCGGACGTTTGCTTGACCTCATCAACAGAGGTGCCATCAACATGAGCAATATCCGCTACGTCGTTCTCGACGAAGCAGATGAAATGCTGAACATGGGCTTCCAGGAAGATATCGATGAAATTCTTAGCCACCTTCCGAAAGAAAGACGTGTCTGGTTATTCTCAGCGACCATGCCACAAGAAGTTCGCACCATTGCCAGCAAATACATGCACAATCCCTTCGAACTCGTTATCGGAAAGAAAAACGAAGGCGCTGGAAACATCGAACATTTTTATTATGTCATTCAAGAACGCGACAGGTATTCCGCTCTCAAAAGAATTTTAGATTCCATTCCTGAAGTTTTTGGAATTATCTTTTGCAGAACAAAAATCGACACCCAACGCATTTCTGAAAACCTCGCGAAAGACGGTTACAATGCCGACTCTCTTCACGGTGACCTGACACAGGCACAACGCGATAAAGTAATGGCCCGCTACAGAAATCACAACCTCGATGTACTCGTCGCTACCGATGTAGCTGCACGCGGAATTGATGTAAACGATATTACTCACGTTATCCACTATAACCTTCCCGATGAACCGGAAGGATATACTCACCGAAGCGGTCGTACCGCTCGTGCCGGAAAATCGGGTATCTCTGTCGCTCTTGTTAACATGCGAGAAATTGATAAAATCAGATACATCGAAAAAAAGATGAACGCTAAAATTCATCTCGCCCGTATCCCTGATGCTGTTCAAATCTGCGAAACGCAACTCATGAACCTGGTGAAAAAAATTCATCACGTAAAAGTCAACGAACAAGGAATTACAAAATATTTAAAACCTGTTTTCGAAGAATTTGAAGAGTTGAGTAAAGAAGATTTGATTAAACGAATGGTCAGTATCGAATTCAATCGTTTTCTAGACGCATACAGACAAGCACCGGATTTAAACGTGGATATTGCTCATTCGGGCAAAGGAAATCAAAGCTATAGAAACAACACACCACGTTTATTTATTAATCTGGGTTCGATGGACGGACTGACAGATCAATCGATGAAAGACTACATATCTGAGATCTCCGGCATTACTTCCGGTGAAATCGGACGAATAGACGTGAAAGGTGTTTATTCTTTTATCGATATGCCTGAAAGTATGCTCCCAAAGGCAATTGCCGCATTCGAAGGTGAAGTTTTTCAAGGAAGAAAAGTTCGAGTAGATATTTCCGGACAAGCTCCTAAAAAAAGAAGCTATGGTTCCGGTGAAGGTTCAAGATCGGGTTCTGGTTCCGGATCAAGATCGGGTTCAAGTTCAAGAGCCGGCAGCAGTTCCGGTAAAAGGGAATGGAAAGACAAACCATCAGGTGAAAGAAGTGAAAAATCTTCACGCGGATGGGGAAGTACCGATAAAAAGAAAGAAGGCTTTAAAAAGAAAAAGTGGTAAAGAATATTAACGGTCCGATGTTTGAACAACTTTGAACCGAGAAGTAATTCATCAACTTTTTATTCCCACTTTTATAAAATATTAACTCCCATGGCAACAATTAAATTTAATGGAAATAGCTCTGATTTCTACACAGACTTAAAAAGCCGCGTAGAGAATTACTTTAAAGAACGCAAAATTGAAACGCACGGTAGTCTATTTATCTACTTGAAGAGTGCATTTTATATTATTTCATTTATTGCCTGTTATGTAGTACTTGTATTTTTTACACCTGCTACCTGGCTTGCAGTTCTGCTTTGTATTTTCTTCGGACTAATGACTGCCGGAATCGGCTTTAATGTCATGCACGACGGAGGGCACGGAAGTTATTCTCCAAAAAAATCTGTCAACAAAGTTGCTGCAATGACATTGAATTTACTTGGAGGAAGTTCGTTTTTATGGAATATCAAACATAACATGATCCATCACACTTTTACAAACGTAGATGGTCACGATGATGATATTATGACAGAGCCATTTCTGCGCATGACCAGCAATCAGAAAAAAAGATTTTATCACCGTTATCAGCATATATACTGGGTAGTCGTTTACGGCTTTATGTATTTCGGATGGATATTTATTTTGGACATCATGAAATATTTTAGAAAAAGCATTGCAGCCAAATCGGATATTAAATTCGACTTCAAAACGCATATTGGATTTTGGCTTACAAAGATTTTTTATGTAGGTGTGTTTGTTGTGCTTCCTTTACAAATAATGCCCTGGTACACCTTCCTTATTGGATTCGGAATATGGGTTTATACAACAGGCCTGATAACAAGTGTTGTTTTTCAATTAGCTCACGCAGTTGAAGAAACTCATTTCATGGAAGCCGATAAAGAAGTGTTGGAAAACGACTGGGCTGTGCATCAGGTTTTAACTACTGCCAATTTCGGATCAAGAAGTAAGTTATTGTCCTTTTTAACCGGCGGACTCAACCAGCAAGTTGAACACCATCTCTTTCCAAGAATTTCCCACGTTCATTACCCGCAGCTAAGTCCAATTGTAAAAGCAACATGCCAGCAACATGGCCTGGTTTATTTGGAACAACCTACATTTTATCATGCAGTGGTTTCTCACATCAAGTTCCTATATAAATTAGGTAACAAATAATATTATTTACAGATTTTTACTTTAAAAAGGGGCGTTTCGTCCCTTTTTTTATTTTATTTTCTAATTCTTTTCAATAACAACTAAATTTTTAGAGAATAGTTAATTTGTTTTTATCGAAAAATCAAACTTTTATCAGTAAAGGAATTATCTTCTATTTCAAAAGTATAAAAACTACCAATTTTTGTTAAATCTGTAAGAAAACTATCACTTTTCAATAACATACCCTATAATTCATGGTATATGTTCAAAAAAAAGTATCTTTTTTCTTGACACCCCCCTATTTTTTAGCATACATTAGCAAAAAAATAATAAAAATTTAAAAATTCTGTAAAATTATGAGCAACATTCGCTTTAGGGCACTTGAAACAGCATTAAGTCGACCAGCTGTTAAGGTAACTTCACCTTCCAGTAAGGTTTCTGACTATTTTGGGATTAACGTATTTGATAAAGAAGCCATGCTTAAATTCTTGCAGCGTGATGCCTATAAGGCAGTAATTGCAGCTATCGAACATGGAGAGAAGATAGACAGGAAGATGGCAGAACAGGTTGCTCTTGGTATGAAAGAATGGGCAAATTCTAAAGGGGCCACACACTATACGCATTGGTTTCAACCATTAACCGGGTTGACAGCCGAAAAGCATGATTCATTCTTTGAACTTCAGGACGGAAAAGCCATCGAACATTTCTCGGGAAATGCTTTGGCACAACAAGAGCCGGACGCTTCCAGTTTTCCAAGCGGTGGAATCCGAAACACATTTGAAGCTAGAGGTTATACAGCATGGGATCCAAGTTCACCTGCATTTATCATGGAGATTGCAGGCGGTAAAACTCTTTGCATTCCTACAGTCTTCGTTTCTTATACAGGAGAAACACTCGACTATAAAGCTCCACTTTTGAAAGCACTTCACGCACTCGACAAAGCAGCAGTGGATGTCTGTCAGTATTTTGATAAAGACATCACCAAAGTTTTTGCTACTCTCGGAGTGGAACAGGAATACTTTGTTGTCGATACTGCATTGCTGAATTCTCGTCCCGACTTGTTGATCACCGGAAGAACACTATTCGGACATTCACCGGCAAAAGGGCAGCAATTAGAAGATCACTATTTCGGTTCAATACCTGAAAGAGTGTACTCTTTTATGCTCGATTTTGAAACGGAAGCGTATAAACTTGGAATACCCTTAAAAACAAGACACAATGAGGTTGCTCCTAGTCAGTTTGAGTGTGCGCCCGTGTTCGAAGAAACCAACCTGGCCGTAGATCACAATGCTTTGTTGATGGACCTGATGGATAAAGTTGCGCGTCGTCATAACTTGAAAATATTGTTGCATGAAAAACCCTATGCAGGAATCAATGGAAGTGGGAAACATAACAACTGGAGTTTATCTACCAATACAGGAAAAAACCTGTTATCGCCTGGAAGTACTCCGAAGAGCAACCTGATGTTCCTTACGTTTTTCATTAACACGATTCAGGCAGTTTATAAACATGCCGATCTGCTGCGTGCAAGTATTGCATCTGCAAGCAATGATCATCGTCTGGGAGCTAACGAAGCTCCACCGGCAATCATGTCAATCTTCTTAGGAGCACAGTTGACTAGAGTAATGAATGAAATTGTTCAGTCTGTTCACGACAAAAAAATGTCGGCCGATGAAAAAACCGCTCTCAAGCTGAACATCGGGAAAATTCCGGAAATCTTACTCGACAATACCGATAGAAACCGGACATCTCCATTCGCCTTCACAGGAAATAAGTTTGAATTCCGTGCCGTAGGTTCTTCTGCCAATTGTTCGAATCCTATGATGGTATTGAATACCATTGTTGCCAATCAGCTCACTTTATTTAAAACAGAGGTTGATGTACTCATCGAAAAAGGAACCAAAAAAGACGAAGCCATCTTGAAAGTTCTTCGTCAGTATATTATCGAATCGGAAACAATCCGTTTTGAAGGAAATGGCTATAGCGACGAATGGGTAGTTGAGGCGAAAAAGCGCGGACTTTCAAACATCCAAACTACACCGTTGGCTTTGGATGCTTATGTGAGTAAATCTTCGCTGAAGTTATTCGAAACCATGAATATTTTCAGTCACCGTGAAGCGGAAGCCCGCCATGAGATTATGCTGGAGACCTACATCAAGAAAATTCAGATTGAAGCAAGAGTGATGGGCGATATCATGATAAACCACATTCTACCAGCTGCATTGCGCTATCAGACACAATTGGCGACAAATGCAGGAGCATTAAGCGCCATTAAATTACCGGCTGAAACCTTTAACACTCAATTAGAAATGATTCGTGAAATTAGCACACATATCAGTGCGATTCGGTCAAAAGTGAATGAAATGACAGAAGCTCGAAAAAAGGCGAATAAAATCGAAAATATGAGAGAAAAAGCCATTACCTATTGCGATAAAGTAAGACCGTTTTTCGACGAAATTCGTGACCATGTTGATAAACTGGAAATGATCGTCGACGATGAACTCTGGCCTATGGCTAAATACAGAGAACTTGTTACAATCAGGTAATCCGGTCAACAAGTAAATAAAAATTCTTATGAGCCCTTTGCAAACCCCGCTTGTCGCGGGGTTTGATTTTTTTTATACAATTAAAACCAAAGTAAAAAACTTACGTTTCAATCGTTACAAACCGTCTGAACTCCACTACTGACAACTATAACCAATTACTAACTACCAATTACAAATCAACAGACGTTTTTTCCAATGTCAGTTGTTAATATATCTCTGTTTGTTATCATCGAAATTCTTTTTTTCTTTGCCTTAATTGAGAGTGAAAATTCCTCTAAAACCAAATCGGATAAAATGAAAATTATTCAACGCCTATTTTTTTCTGTAGTCTTCTTCTTTGCAGCTACAAGTGCTTTTGGCCAGGCAAAATCTGTCTTACAAGCTGATCAAGCTTTCGCTAAAGGTGATTATTACGATGCTGCAATCATCTACAAGAAAGCTTTCACGAAAGAAAAGAACAAAGTAAAGAAAGCTGAAATCATTTTTAAGGTTGCAGAATCTTACCGACTTACCAATGATTACAACAATCAGGAAGTCTGGTATGCAAAAGCAATCAAAGCAAACTACAAGGATCCAATGGCCATCCTTCGTTATGCCGATGCCTTAAAAATGAATGGGAAATACGATGAAGCCATCGTTCAATACAACAATTATCTTAAAGCCAAGCCGGGCGATATTGCCGGTGATAATGGTGTGGAAGCTTGCGAGCAAGCGCAAAAGTGGAGAGACAAACCTACCCGTCACCGTCTGGATAATACGGCAGCTATTAACACAAAATATTCAGATTTCGGTGCTTTCTATTCTAACAAAGACCACCGTCACATTATCTTCAGTTCTGCCCGTCAGGAAGCAATCGGTAAAAACAACGACGGTTGGACAGGAGAGAAGTTTCAGGATTTATTCGAGGCAACCGTAGATAAGAAAGGTAAATGGAGCAGCCCAAAACCAATTCTTGAACCCATCAATTCAAATTCAAGTGAAGGTGGTATTACTATGGACCCGAAAGGAAATGACATGTATTATACTCGCTGCGAAACTGAAAAAGGAAAAATCGGTGTATGTGAAATTTTATTTACAAAAAGAAAAGGCGCGACTTGGGAAGAACCCATTCCTGTAGTATTAGCAGCAGATAGTTTTACTGTCGGACATCCTTCGCTCTCTTCAGATGAACAAACTCTTTATTTCTCTTCTGATATGGCTGGTGGTTTCGGTGGAAAAGATATCTGGTTCTCTAAATGGGATAAAGAAAGTAAAAGATGGGGAATGCCTGTAAATGCAGGTGATAAAATAAACACCAATCAGGATGAAATGTTCCCTTACATCGCTTCTGATGGCACTCTTTACTTTTCGTCAAGAGGTCATATCGGCATGGGCGGGCTCGACATCTTCAGTAGTAAATTATCAAACGGCGCTTTTGAAACTGCTGAGAATTTAAAATTCCCTGTCAACAGTTCGCATGATGACTTCGCCTACATCGTTGACGAAAACGGTGATCGCGGATTTCTTTCTTCTGATCGCGAAGGTGGTAAAGGCGGAGATGATATTTACTCCTGGGTACTTCAACCACTCATATTTACTGTTTCCGGAAAAGTTGTCGATGCCGATTCTAAAGCAAACATCGAAAATGCTACGATTGAAATGTTCGGAAGCGACGGCTCATCGATTCCTTTCAAAACCGATAAAACAGGAACTTTCAAATTCGACCTGAAACCGGAAACATCTTATAAGATTTCCGCTACTATGTCTGATTACCTGAATAAATTTTTCGAAGTATCAACAGTTGGCCTCGAAGTATCTAAAGACTTTGTCGGGGAATTCGATTTCGCTTTACGTTCAACTAAACGTGCTATCGAACTTCCCGAAGTGTATTACGATGTATCTAAATGGGATCTGCGCCCTGAATCGAGAAAAGCATTAGATGGCTTGGTTCAAACCTTAAATGACAATCCAACCATTGTTATTGAATTGGGTTCTCACACCGACTCTCGCCCAATCCCTATGACCAACGATACGCTCTCTCAACGACGTGCAGAATCTGTTGTCGCATACCTTGTTGAAAAGGGAATTGAAAAAGAACGTTTAACTGCAATTGGTTATGGACAAAGAGAACCAAGAGCTCTTACTAAAGATCAGGGCAGTTTTAAATCAGGTGATGTATTAACAGATGAGTTTATCGAAAATCTGAAATCAAAAAAATTAAAAGAGGAAGCACATCAGATGAATCGTCGTACTGAATTTAAAGTATTGCGTACAAATTATATTAAAGGACAAGGTGCACTTGATAATATCAATCTTCAAACACCACAAGCAGAAATAAAAGACACTGCGAATGCTGCATTAAAGCCGGTAGAAGACACGAAAGAAGCAATTCAGGTTGAAGCAAAGGAAGCTCCGCATTCTGAAACTCCTGTTTCGGATGCTGCGGCAAAAGATGCAATCCCTGCTATTCAAGGTCCGGGTGAAATCTATGTAGCAAAGAAAGCCGATACCTACAATACAGTTGCCAAACAATATGGAATGTCTTTAAAAGATTTGAAAACATTGAATGGCCTGAAAGGTGAAATGATTCAGGAAGGAATGGAATTAAAAGTAACCATGAATGGTGATTATTCAGAATACGATAAAAAATTCCATGTAGTGGAGAAAGGCGAAAATACCTGGGCAGTTCTTTCTAAGAATCTTGGAATGAAAGCGTCTGACCTGAAAAAATTAAACAAAGGAATCGATGAGAAAGACCTTCGAATCGGTAAAAGAATCCGCATAGTTAAGTAGCTTTAAAAAATTAAGAAAAGCGCCTCCGTCAGTAACGGGGCGCTTTTTTTATTGAATATTTTCAACTTAAAAGAATAACCTCGTCCTTTGTAATCGGATTACAATGAATACACCTGAAAAATATGCATCCCGTGGAGTTTCTTCTACTAAAGAAGATGTCCACGAAGCAATAAAAAAGCTCGATAAAGGGCTTTTTGAGGGTGCATTTTGCAAAATTGTGCCTGACTTATTGACCGGCAACAATGAAAATTGCATTGTTATGCATGCCGACGGAGCCGGTACAAAATCATCTCTGGCATATGCCTATTGGAAAGAAACCGGAGATATTTCTGTCTGGACAGGAATTGCACAGGATGCCATTGTTATGAATATAGACGACTTGCTTTGCGTAGGCGCCATAGATAACATCTTGCTTTCATCAACCATAGGAAGAAACAAAAGCCTAATTCCGGGAGAAGTTTTAACAGCCATAATAAATGGTACCGAAGAGTTTTTAGAAATGCTCCGGTTGCATGGAATAATCATTTACAGCACAGGCGGAGAAACAGCCGATGTAGGAGATCTTGTTCGGACAATCATCGTTGATTCGACTGTAACATGCAGAATGAAACGTAAGGATGTGATCGATAATAAAAATATTCGTAGTGGAGATGTGATCGTAGGATTTTCATCATCCGGAAAAACCACTTATGAAAACGAATACAATGGCGGAATGGGAAGCAATGGACTTACTTCTGCCAGACACGATGTTTTTAATCAATCTGTCGCCGAAAAATATCCGGAATCTTTTGATAATTCTATTCCAAAAAACCTTGTTTATTCCGGAAGTAAAAAACTGACTGATAAAATAACGGTAAACTATTCATCCGGAAATAAACAATACCGGGAAGAAATTTCCGTCGGAAAGCTTGTACTCTCCCCTACCCGTACTTATGCTCCTGTAATGAAAATGATTTTTGAAAAACACAGAAGTAAAATTCATGGACTCATTCATTGCAGTGGTGGCGGTCAGACGAAAATATTAAATTTTGTAAACGATCTTCATATCATAAAAGATAATTTATTTTCCATTCCCCCACTTTTCAAATTGATACAGGACGAAAGCAAGACAGATCTGAAAGAAATGTATAAAGTCTTTAACATGGGTCATCGGATGGAAGTTTATTGTAGCGCTGAATATGCGAATTTCATGATTGAAACAGCAAGTTCATTTAATCTTGAAGCAAAAATTATCGGTCGCTGCGAATCAGCTCACGGTAAAAAACTTAGTATCGTTACAAGTGATGGTACTTTTGAATACAATTAGCTAATTCGTTGATTCGTTCATTAGCTGATTCTTTGATTAGCTTTTACAATCATTCGATAAATAGTTAATAATTAAAAACAAAAAAAAATGCTGTCAGATAAATTAGAATCTATAAAAATACGCTTTGAAGATGTGGAGCGAGAACTAAGTTCGCCGGATGTAATGGGCGACATGAAACGCTTTGCTCAGTTAAACCGTGAATACAAAGAATTGAAAGCAATCGTTGAAAAATATCATCAATACAAACTTGTAAAAAGTAATCTCGAAAATGCAAAAAATGTGGTCGCCAATGAAAAAGACGAAGAATTTCGTGAGATGGCCAAAATGGAAGCAGACGAGTTGTCAAACCTGAATGAAAAACTTGAAGAGGAAATAAAATTATTGCTTGTTCCTACTGATCCGGAAGACAACAAAAATGCAATCATGGAAATTCGTGCCGGTACAGGAGGCGACGAAGCCAGTTTATTTGCCGGAGAATTGTACAGAATGTATACAAAATTCTGCGAACGAAAAGGATTCAAAATAGAATTAGTTGATTTTGCCGCTGGAACATCGGGGGGGTTTAAAGAAATTATTATTAACGTCATCGGCGATGGTGCATATGGTGTGCTTAAATATGAAAGCGGTGTGCATCGCGTTCAACGTGTTCCGCAGACAGAAACACAAGGGCGCGTGCATACATCAGCAGCAACAATTGTGGTATTACCGGAAGCCGATGAGTTCGATGTGGAAATCAAAGCAAATGACGTACGTAAGGATTTGTTTTGCTCTTCCGGTCCGGGTGGGCAGTCGGTAAACACTACCTATTCGGCTGTACGACTCACACACCTGCCAACCGGACTTGTTGCACAATGTCAGGATCAGAAATCGCAGATAAAAAATTACGAGAAAGCACTTTCCGTACTTCGTTCGCGATTGTATGAACTCGAGCACAATAAATTGTTGGAAGAACAATCGAAAAAAAGAAAAACGATGGTATCCTCCGGAGATCGTTCGGCGAAAATCAGAACTTATAATTATCCACAGAGTCGCATCACCGATCACCGTATCGGGTTGACGATGTACAACCTTCAGAACTTTATTGACGGTGATATATTTGAAATGATAGGCGCCCTTCAGCTTGCAGAAAATGCGGAAAGAATGAAAGAAGGCGTTGCTTAAAACACTAACAACCTGCCATTTAGCTAATTTCCATTTTTTCTTAGCTTTGTTCCATGCAAACTGAAACGAAGAAGAAAAACACTCTCAATAAAGAAACGCTTACTAAAGCATTCGAATTGATGTGCACAGCTCGTGCTATGTCAGACCTTTTCGAAGAGAAATCGCAAATCACTCAGAAATATGTTCATGCTTGTTCGCGCGGACATGAAGCTGTTCAGTTGGCACTTGGCATGCAATTGAAACCACAAGATTTTCTTTCTGCTTATTATCGCGACGATAGTATTTTATTGGGCATTGGATTGTCACCTTATGAGTTGATGTTGCAACTTCTTGCAAAACGCGATGATCCATTCTCCGGCGGAAGGACGTATTATTGTCACCCTTCGCTTAAGCGTGACAACATGCCTAAGATCCCTCACCAGTCATCAGCTACAGGCATGCAGGCAATTCCCACAACAGGAATTGCATTGGGTTTGCATTACAAAGAAAAAACCGGGATTGCGGATTATACATCAGAAGACAAACCGCTAGTTGTTTGCTCGCTAGGTGACGGATCTATTACAGAAGGAGAAGTTGCTGAAGCCTTTCAAATGGCTGTATTAAAAAAGTTACCTATCCTTTATTTTATTCAGGATAATGAATGGGATATCTCTGCGAGTGCAAAAGAGATTCGCGCTATGGATGCTGCTGAATATGCGAAAGGTTTTAAAGGAATGGAAGTACGTTCCATCGATGGTACTGATTTTTTCGCATCCTATGAAACGATACGCGAAGTTCTTCAGTTGATTCGTATGGAGAGAAGACCGTTTATGATACATGCAAAAGTTCCTTTGCTTGCTCATCATACCAGCGGCGTAAGACGGGAATGGTATAGAGACGATTTGGAAGAACATAAAAAAAGAGATCCTTTCCCGAAATTCAGAGCTGCACTGAATGACATGGGATTCGAAGAAAAAGAATTAACAACGATACGCGAACGTGCTGAAGTTATTGTGCGTGCAGATTTTGAAAAAGCAATCCGTGCTGAAGACCCGCATCCCGAAGACCTCTTTAAAAACGATTATGCACCTACTTCCGTAACGGAAGAAAAAGGACAACGCGAACCGGCAGGAAAAGAAAAAACGGTAATGGTTGACTGCGCGCTCTTTGCTGTTCAGGAATTAATGAAGAAGCATAAAGAATGTTTGTTGTACGGGCAGGATGTTGGTGGACGTTTAGGTGGAGTTTTTCGTGAAGCTGCAACCTTAGCAGAAAAATTTGGCGACGACAGAGTTTTTAATACTCCTATTCAGGAAGCATTTATAATCGGAAGTACAGTCGGTATGAGTGCTGCGGGATTAAAACCCATTGTAGAGGTTCAGTTTGCAGATTACATTTGGCCGGGATTAAATCAATTGTTTACTGAAGTGAGTCGCTCGTATTATCTGAGCAATGGAAAATGGCCGGTGAGTTGTATTATTCGTGTTCCTATTGGCGCTTATGGTAGCGGAGGACCTTATCATTCAAGTAGCGTGGAAAGTGTGCTTACGAATATTCGCGGAATTAAAATCGCCTATCCATCTACAGGTGCCGATTTAAAAGGACTGATGAAAGCCGCTTATTACGATCCCAATCCTTGCATCATCCTTGAACATAAAGGACTCTACTGGTCGAAAATAAAGGGCACAGAAGATGCACGAACGATTGAACCGGATGAAGATTATATTATTCCTTTCGGCAAAGCAAGAATGGTAACGACAGTCGATCCTTCGACACAATCCGGTAAATCAACTTTGTCTGTTATAACTTATGGAATGGGCGTATACTGGGCAAAAAATGCCGCTAAAGATTTTCCGGGAAGGATTGAAATTATCGATTTACGTACACTCGTTCCTATAGATGAAGAAGCTATTTTAGCTTCTGCCAAGAAACACGGACGCTGTCTCGTGGTAACAGAAGAACCGGTTAACAATTCATTTGCACTTTCACTTGCAGGATTCATCTCAAAAAACTGCTTCGAATATTTAGATGCGCCTGTTGAAGTTATTGGTTCGGAAAATTTACCAGCAATTCCGTTAAACTCTATCCTGGAAGAAAGAATGATTCCAAATGCTGATAAGGTGAAAAAAATAATGGAAAAGATTTTGGGTTATTAATAAAGCGATTCTTTGAATTATCCTCCGTATATTTTTCCTGTAATGCTGACTCATTTCTGAATGTAAATCTATCGACATGGATTTTTAGGCAACGAAAGCCCTAATGGTCGGCTTTTGTGATCTTATTTTCCGGTAATTAATTTCATGTCGTTAATTTATTTTCCGGATAATTGATTTCAAGCCGTTAAACAAAGAACAATATTTGCCCCAAGGGCGCCTGAAATCGAAGAACGATCTGCCCCGGGGCTCCGGCATTTGCAGAGTCCGGCATCTTTAAAAATTTAGATAATGAAAAAAACCAGTGAGAATAAAAAAAATGGCTTGCGCCAAATGGCTGTACGGTTTTCCCTCTTTCCCTTCCGTACAACCATTCTTTGCAAGCCATTGCAATAGTGGTCTTTTTAAATAGTCAAAGATTTAAATTGCATTTCTGTATGACAACGCTCTTAAAGATGGTTATTTTATTAAAATTGTTACCCTGATGCAGCATTCTGACATTCATAAAATCTAATCGTTCAGTGAATAATTCAGGATATCTCATCAAAAATTTTACATGATTTCGTTTGGACAAAGACAATTATGAGGAAATTCTCCTGAAAAAAAAATTCAATTGTCTGAATTTAGCGTTTAATAAAGGTATTTAAATTTAATTTGAAATTTATGTAACTGCCTCATAATTAATACGTACATTTACATAATTAATTATTAAAAAAAATACAGTAATGAAAAAAGGTACAGTAAAATTTTACAACTATTCAAAAGGTTATGGATTTATTAACGACACTAGCACAGGCGAAGATATCTTCGTTCACTCTTCCGGTTTAATGGGAGAAATTCGTGATGGTGATCAGGTTACATTCGATGTAACTGAAGGCAAGAAAGGCTTAAACGCTGTTAACGTACAGCTTGTTTAATAATTTACCTAAGAATCAAAAATCCGCTCAAAACGAGCGGATTTTTTTTTGCCTGTTTTATCCTGATTTTCGACTTAGCACCTCCTATTCAGGCATAAATCATTTGTAAAAAGTTCTTAAAAAATCGGATAAGAAATTAAATAATAATTTTGGAGACTTGGGGTATAATTTAAAATCAATGCATCCAACTTGTATTCGTTGATTTATTTTACAAACTCGACAACACCTTTTAGATTAGCGGCTTTTAGTTTTACCAAATAAAAATAGTGACCACATGCAAAATCTTTGGTATCAACATTAATTACCTCCCCCTTAAATTCACTTTTAAAAACAACTTTTCCTGAAAAATCAACGAGTGAGAATTCTGCATTTTCAGAAATACTTATTTCCAAAATTTCGAAAGTCATAGTACCGGAGGAAGGATTTGGATAGACTGATAACGTATAGTTTTCGGGGCTTTCCTGAACGACATTACACAAATCAAAAATAACCGTAAAAGTATCAGCGCTGGCGCAGTTCATCGAATCTACGACAGTTATTGAATAATTAACTGTATCCACAAACCCTGTATTGGTTAGAGTTAAAATAGAACTGTTATCTCCTGTACTCCATAAATAAAAATCGAAAGTTCCGGGATCGAAAGTTACTTGCCCACCCGGACAAAGCAATGTATCCATTAAAGGCAAAAGAGAAAGTGCAGTATCTTGTGAAGTCAGAATGTTTATATCTGTTGAGGATGTACAATTGGTATTTGTGTCTGTAACCTCGAGATAATAATATCCCGGAATTGTTGCACTAAAAACAGAATCCGTCGAAACAACAGTATTGCCCCAAACTTTTATCCATTTATACTCGCCACCGGTCAGACAAGTCAACAATACCGGCTGACCTGAACACATTGTTGGCGTATCCGGAAAAAAATCAATGACAGGTTTGAAGTTTGCTATGACAACAACGGAATCAGAATCTGCGCCGCAGAAGTTTGTCATTTTTACAGAATACAAACCGCTATTATAAGCATAGAAATTGTATGGATAAGTTGATGAATTAGTAACATTTCCGTTTAACATGTAAGTAAATGTCCCGAAACTGGCGGAATAGGAATATGGTAATAAAGTAGAACCGGGAATGCAAATGTTTTTTGAGCTATCGGTCAGGTCTATTTGAGGGAAACCATCAATAATAACCTGAACGCTCTGCTGCGGTGACACGCAACCAAAAGAATTCGTTGCAGTAACAGCTATGAAATATCGTCCGGGATTAGAAAGAAAAAGCGTATCACCCGAAGCTTGATTTCCTGACCAACCCCAATTTATTGAATCGGAAAAATTATTTGTTGTCAGGTATACAGGTGTTGTCACGCAAACGTGATTGGAAGGGAATGTAGTTACCTGCGGGATGGGAGGATTGGAATAAGCATTCAGCGAAACAGTTAAAGATGTATCAATACCGCAAGCGTTCGAAACTACTGCAAAATAGTTTCCGGAAATTCCGGCTCTATAAATTCTGAAATTTGCAGTATCGATAAGAGTGCCATCTTTAAACCATTGATAAAAATTACCTGTACCTGAAGGTACACTTAACTGAACGGATTGTCCGTCACAAATAGTCAATGGTCCACCGCTGATTACAGCATTAGGTGGATTATCAAAATATACTGCAAAGAACGGAACGATATGAGGATAGCCTGCAGAATCGATAACCGTTAATTCATAATTACCCGTTGTCGTTACGCGAATAGTAGATGTTGTATCACCGGATGACCACAAATAACTTGCAGCGCCAGGTGAAACAGAAAGTATAGCTGTGTCGCCGATACAGTAGTGGTTTGAGATGGAATTAATCTGATAATTGGTGTTTAATTGTCCTAAGCTATCGAGCTGAATGACCATGTTAACTTTATTTCCAAAACCGTTTGTTCTTCCTAAAATTAACAACGATCCGCCTTTCTTTTTTATCATCCGCACTGCCGTTTCATTTCCGGTACTTCCATATGTTCTTGAAAACTGAAGCTGTCCGCTAACATCAATTTTATAAAAAGACAGGTCGACTCCGGTATTGGAACCGGGTATAGTTTGAGTAGATAAAATTGCAAATCCATGGTCATTCGTCTCTACTACATTAACAGGAAATTCATCGTAAACAGAACCTAAGTTGGTTGTCCATTGAATTGTGCCATTAGCGGATATCTTCATCAGACAAATGTGCTGACTGCCTAATGTATCTTGCCTGCCAAAAAGCAAAACACCACCGCTACTGATATCAATAATGCCGTTGAAATTTTTTTCCATTACATACACTGAATCAAAAACAACTGAATGGCTTGTGTCAATTGTAATTACTTCAGGAACATCATTCAGGAAATTTCCTGAAGTATCGTAATACATATAATGCATTCTTAGCATGTGCATACGTAAATTATCTTCGCTGAAACCCTCTGAATATAGAACATCGGCATCACAGGTTCCCACGTAATAATCCCAAACGGAATTCAACCCTTTATCGAGGCGATAAATATTCATTGTATTGGAACAGGTATAACCATCTTCGTAAGCAGTTAACAATAATCCGGAATCAGGCATGGCATATACGTCACGATCATAAACACCCCATGCACTGGAAGTAAAATAAGAAACTTGAGGGGCAGCGCCTAAAGAATCTGTAACAACCAAACCCACTTGCTCATAACCCTGATTGTAATCCGTCCCGCAAATCGCAAAACGACCATCTTTGAGGGAGCACATTTTGTAAAGACCAATGTTTGTTGAATCCAATGTTTTTTTTGTCCAAATTGTATCTGCAAATGAATTGCACCTGGTCAGGTAGTATTCAGAATTGTAGACTCCTCCGAAAATTATTCCTCCATCAGTTGTTTGATCCATATCATAAAAAATATCACCGCTGTTTTTACCAATTACTTTGAGGTAAGAATTTTGGGCATTTGCAAAAAATGAAATTAAAAAAGAAACAAAAAAGATAAATCTGAAATACATAAAATTAGAATATTGATTAATGGATTTATATTGCAATTTACTACTTAATATGATAGTATCGAATTATATTGGTCGTAGTAAAGAAATGATTGACGGATTTCCTTAAAACAGGGATTAATAAAGAGGATTAGCTTCATTTCACCTTGCTATTAAGAATAACAAAGCGACAAGATTAACAACTATTACAACACCAAAACCCCATATAAGCAGCCTTCTGGCTTCCTTTTCAGATAAGAAAATCGAATATATCAACTTTACAATATTATTTGAAGTTGTCACAAGTAAAACGGCTGCCAATGAAAATGAAATATCGAAGGTAAAATTACCTTGAGCAAGATTGATGACAAATGCATCGACGTCGGCAAATCCGGCTAAGAATGCTAACATGTGAATACCGACATTACCATAAAATTGAACTGCATATTGCGAAAGAAAAGAAAATAATAAATAAAAAAACATGAATAGCAATCCCATCTTAAACTCGAGTGGGTTTTGAGAATTAGGCTCTTCAGCTTTTTTAAGACTGTAAGATTTACTTGACCTATAAATAAATAAAGCAACGGCAAATGTTACTACAAAGAAAATGGCCAGATATACAAAAGCTTCTGCTGCTATGTATTTATTAAAAATAAAAAGCAACAGGAATACACGTATATACATAACTGCGATTGCACTAATAATTGCTGTGGCATATTCATGCGGCTTAGAAGACTTCTCTCTGCTTTTTTTGGAAAGCAATAAAGTAACAGCAGTGCTGCTGTACAATCCGCCCAGCACTCCGGTAATAATAATCCCGGAGTTCTTAAAAAAGAATTTGCGCAATAGATAGCTGACATAAGAAATTCCGGAGACAACAACCAAAGCAAGCCATAAGTCGTATAACGATAAAGGCAACTTTGGTGAAATAGGAGTTGTAGGAAGATTAGGTAAAATTATAAATGCAATGACGATAAATTTTGCCAGGGTAATAAATTCATCTTTGTCAAATTTTTTGCTGATGGCAAAAAACACAGATTTCACCTCTGTAAGAATTAAAACAGTTACGACTACCAATAGAGTAAACCATTTTGGCAGTGTGATAACCATTGGTGAAAGGCAATAAGTTATTAAAGCGGAAATGATTGAAGTCAACCCGTACTTTTGACGATGGGCGATTCTTTCTTTATAAAATACCGCCAGCAAAATGGCAATGACGGCTCCACCTGCCATGAACAGGACTTTATTGATAGTATCAAGCTGGAATAAAACAAAACCGAATATTCCAATAAACGTAAAAGTCCGATCCGTTCCAAATAGCAAATCAGAACCTTCATCCTCGTCCATATGATGTCTTCGCTGCTCGAGACCGATAACCAACGATAGCAATACAACTACGATGAAGTCATAGAGCAATGCATTCATATAAATATGTTCACTCATTTCAAATGAAAGAATCTTATTAGGCACCAACTTAGATAATCAACAAAGATCAAATTAAGAAAAATAATAATGAATAATTGTATCATAATTAAAACTGATTTTTATCATATTATCATTAGCAAATAAAATATTCATCTCTTATGAAATCAATAAAAACAATAACCTAAATTAGAATAAATTTATCTGCCATTTTCACCCCCAAAAGTTAAATTTTTACTTAAATTATTTATACCTTGTAACGATGTTATAAAGGAATTTTATCGCACTAAAGTGAAGCCCGAAATCAAAACATTTTTTAAGCGTATAGGATTTGCAGGATTTCTATTTTTCCTGATTAAAGGATTAATATGGCTTTTTTTTCTCCTATTTGTGAAGTCTAGAATCTCCTAAGTAATATCGATAATTATTAGATGATTTTTCACCTGTCTAATTACCCTGTTCGATATCAAAAAGAATCGGTAACTAAACTAATTACTTCCCCTTTTTTCAAAAAAATGAATTAAACTTCGTTTTTTCATCAATATGTCAGAAATTTTCATCTGATAAAAAATCATAAATTTAGTTGTCGTTTTCTGATTAAATTTTTCATATTTTTGTTATAATCGTGAAAAAAATCGGAATAGTATTCTTACTGTTTTTTTACCTGATACCTGTAATAGGTGTAACAGTTTCTGCGCATTTCTGTGGCGGAAAGCTTAGCTCCATCTCTTTCATTTCGACCGATAAGCATGATTGTCCTTGTGGTAGCAAGACCATGAAAAAAAATTGCTGCGAAGACATAAACGCTTATATTAAATTAAAAAATGTTCAACAAAAGTCGTTACTTGTTTCAATTAATGACTTTAAACAGCCGGTAAAAAATTACTTCTCTAACAAGTCTGATATTTTTAATTTCCGAAAAATATCTGTTTCAAATTTTTTATATTCTACTTTTCATCCACCTAATAGTTGTAACAGCTATCCGCTTTTCCTTTTAAATAGTGTTTTTAGAATCTGATTGAAAGATATTTTTCGACAATGTACATTGCCTACTTGGTAATTACTTGTTCATTATCATAAATCAAACAATTACAATTCAATAAAAAACAACTATGAAAAAAATAATCTTTTACTCAGCAATATTATCAACACTTCTCTTTACCTCTACCGCTTTAAAAGCACAAAATGCAATGGATTTTTCCGGAAATGATTGCAATGGAACATACCATCATTTATTTGCCGACCTGGATGCAGGTAATGCCGTAGTTTTATTCTTCTATATGCCTAATTGTGGTTCATGCCCTCCTCCTGCTCAGGCCATTCAGGGTATGGCAGATAACATTAATGCAACGAATCCCGGAAGAGTAAAAGGATATGCTTTCCCTTTTAACAATACAACTACCTGTGCTTATTCAATGTCATGGGTGACCAATAACAGCATTCCATTTTATTCTGCAATGGATAGCGGAGCGACAATGGTTGCTCATTATGGAGGCTTCGGAATGCCTACAGTGGTGTTAGTTGGAGGAAGCGATCACCGTGTTATGTTTTCGACTCTTAGTTTCAGCAACAGTGACCTAAGCATTATGCAAGACTCCATTCTTGCCCTCATTGCTTCAACTACTGCAATCCCTGAATTACCTGCAGGAGTATCTTCTTTCAGCGTTTATCCAAATCCGGTTTCTGAAAACGTTTCTGTAAACTTAAAGCTAAATGAAAATACCGATCTAAGTATTGAAATTCTCGATGTTACCGGCAAGCAAGTTGTTTTAGTTGCTGACGAAAAAAACATCAATGGAAATTATAGCAAATCATATAACACATCTGCTTTACCTGATGGCAACTATATGATTCGCCTGAATGCAAACAACAAGTCTTCTATTGAAAGAATTCATGTTGCTCACTAAAACGTATCAATCAATTCTCAGAGGATTAGCAACTGCATTTCTAATTGCAGTTGCTAATCCTTTGTTTTCGCAGAGTTATTATAACTCTCCGAATGATACACTCATTAGCTTTACACCTCTAAATTCATGGGCTGTCCTCAATATCACTCAGGTACATCCCGGGCAAGACACTCTCCTCTTTCATTGGGAGAAATTAACAGATACTACTCCCATCGAATGGTTCGCTTATATTTGCGATAATGGTGCCTGCTTCCCTTCTTTAATCGATAGCGGCACGATGATTCCTATCGTTCCCGGTGACAACGGCCTAATGAGTGTTCACGTCAAACCATTAACAGTCTATGGTACTGCAACAATCCGCTATTTACTTTACGATGTAAATTCCGGTTTAGCTCCGGACACGTTAACATGGATCGTAACCGCCGATACTATTTCCGGAATATCCGATTTACCTGCTTCTAATCCTGATTTTCACATAATCGGCAACGAACTTATTTTGACAGACATCTCTCCCCTGTTTTCTGAAATAAAAATTCACGATGTAAGAGGCAGCCTCCTTTTTTCCACGGAGATTAACCCATATACCTATAGACTGACTCTTCCTGCGTCTTTACCTTCTCTTCTGCTTATCTCCATATGTGGAAAAGAAATCGTTATCAGCAAAAAAATAATTTACCAAAAATAAAAATACTGTGAGGCATATTATCCTGACTTCAATACTAATATTTAGTGTTACAATTGGTCTTGCTCAAAACCCTGTTATCATACCACCGGTACTTAGCGGAACAAATTTCAACCTCAACATTCAATCCGGAACACAAAGTTTTTATCCAGGGACAAATACTCCAACTTATGGAATTAACGGACCATTTCTTGCTCCCACTCTAATTGTCAACAAAGGCGATAGCATCACTCTAAATGTCACGAATAATTTAAATATTTCCACGACGATACATTGGCATGGTATGCATGTTGCACCTCAAAATGATGGCGGGCCGCATCAAATCATTAGTCCTTCCACTACCTGGAGTCCCTCTTTTAAAGTACGAAACAATGCAGCCACCTACTGGTATCATCCGCATGGTGATGGCAAAACAGATTTACATGTAAGCAAAGGGATCGCCGGATTTCTAATTGTTAAAGATAGTGCCGAAGCAGCTATAACATTACCCAGAACTTATGGTGTAGATGATTTCCCGCTTGTCGTTCAGACAAAAGCATTCGACGTCCTTACACAAATTGCTATTGCGACCGAAGATGATACAGCACTCTTTGTTAATGGAACACTCAATCCCTATCTCAACGTTCCCGCACAAGTTGTCAGATTGCGCCTTTTAAATGGAAGCAGTATGAGAACCTATCAGTTCGGCTTTTCTTCCAATATGAGTTTTAAAATTATCGGTGGAGATGGAGGCTTGTTAGATAGTTCAATCACTGCAGACAGAATCAGAATGAGTCCGGGCGAACGTTATGAAATATTAGTTGATTTACAGGGAATGACCGGACAAACATTTTTCCTCAGAAACTTCGGCTCAGAATTACCTATAGGAATTTACGGTTCCTCAGCCGTTGGAATCGGAGCTGATACAATTCCTTACTACTCTCTTAATTTCAGAAATGGAGCCGACTATGATGTATTGCAACTGGTTGTTGGTCCTCCTTTACCGAATGGTGTTACAACTATTCCGACTTCACTTATTTCTGATACCGCCTGGAACATTTCCTCTGTCAATACAAATCGCACATTTTATTTAAATGCAGATAGTATGAATCACCGTGCCGAAGGACCGTTCAACATCAACGGAGATAAATTTGATATGGGCAGTATCGATGTGACAACGTACCTGAACAATGTTGAAATCTGGAAATGGGTAAACAATACGTTAATTGCCCACCCTATCCATATTCACGATATGCATTTTTATATTTTGAGTATTAATGGAAATCCTCCACCAGCCCATGAATCCGGCCGCAAGGATGTTGTGCTTGTTTTGCCGGGGGATAGTATCGAATTTATTACACGCTTTGAGACTTTTTCAGATGCAATGGTGCCCTACATGTATCACTGTCATTTACTGCATCATGAAGACGATGGTATGATGGGAAGCTTTCTTGTACTGGATACACTTTCTTCTTCAATACAGGTCATAAAAAACTCTTCCTTGTATTTGAAAGCATTTCCGAATCCTTCCAAAGAAGAATGGAACATCACAGGCACCTCAAAGTACCCTATTAATACAATTACATTATTTGATATTACAGGAAGAGTTGTTACCAGTCTGCCTGAGATTACGAATTTCAACGAGATCAATTTGCAAGTAAGCAATAACCGACTCAGCAAAGGCATCTATGTACTTCAACTAGAAAATGGTGAATCTGTTCAATCAATTCGATTAATCAAGAATTGATTTCCTAAACAGCTTATCGACTTTTAAAAATGAGGATAGATTGTTTGTCAAAGAATTTTTTTCCAACTCTTATATAAATCCTGTTGCTTAGGTCTATCAGCCGGAATGGTTCTCAACGGCACACAAGGTTTGAGAGTAGCGAATAATTCCGCCGGCAACTCTTTATATAAACCGGTTCCCTTACTCTTCCAATCAAGCATTTCATCGCTTACGTCCTTTATGATTTTTGCAGGATTCCCGGCAGCAATTTTCCTTTCTGGAATTTGCATGCCTTCCGGAACAAAACTTAATGCACCGATGATACTGTTGTCGCCGATAATAACATTATCCATGATGACAGCATTCATTCCAATGAGGACATTTTTCCCGATCGTACTGCCGTGAATGATTGCGCCGTGACCGATGTGTGCATCTTCCTTTAACAAAACCGTTACTCCCGGAAACATGTGAATCGTACAATTCTCCTGAACATTACAGCCATCGCTGATAATAATTTCGCCCCAGTCACCGCGCAATGCAGCGCCCGGACCTATATAAACATTTTTGCCGATGATTACATTGCCCGTTACTGTCGCATTCGGATGAATGAATGAAGATTCGTGTATGACAGGTGTATATCCGTTAAATTCGTAAATATTCATTTCAGGTGATTCTTGTTGTGTCTCTTCGCTTGCGTAAAACACATGAGAGACAAAGAGAGGTTAGAGAATACTAATTTACTTTTTCGATGACAACTGCATAACCCTGACCAACACCAATACACATGGTCACCAATGCATACTTTTTATTTTGTTCGTGCAGCTCAATCGCAGCAGATCCAAGGATGCGCGCACCACTCATTCCCAGTGGATGACCTAATGCAATGGCACCGCCATTCGGGTTAATGCGAATGTCGTCGTCCGCTAAATTCCATGCACGGATGCATGCGAGTGACTGCGATGCAAATGCTTCATTCAATTCGATGATATCGATCTTGTCCCATGTTAGTCCTGCTTTTTTGATGGCCTTATTGCTCGCCTCAACCGGACCGATTCCCATAATGTCGGGTTCTACTCCTACAACTGCCGATGAGATAATTTTTGCTAACGGTTTTAAATTAAATTTTTTCATCCCCAATTCGGAAGCCAGTAATAAGGCAGCGGCTCCATCATTTAACCCGGATGAATTACCTGCTGTCACCGATCCGTTTTTTCTAAAACTCGTATTCAATTTAGACAATCCTTCGACTGTTGTGTCCGGTTTAATAAACTCATCTTTTTCGAAAAGAGTGATACTCCCTTTTTTGCCGGGAATTTCCACGCTGACAATTTCTTTTTTGAACCGACCATTTTCTGCTGCTGACTTGGCCTTTTGCTGACTTCTGAAAGCAAACATATCCTGATCTTCTCTGGAAATCTGATGACGTTCCGCAAGATTCTCTGCTGTCTCTCCCATTGCTGCTGTACCATACATTTCTTTCATTTTGGGATTGACGAATCTCCATCCAAAACTGGAATCAAACAATTGTGCGTCGCGTCCGAAGGGTGTGGAAGTTTTTGACATAACCCATGGGCCACGGGTCATATTCTCTACTCCACCGGCTATCATTAGATCTGCATCGTTGCAGAAGATAGCCCGTGCTGCAGCGATTGCAGCCGACAAACCTGAAGCACATAACCGATTGACTGTTTCACCGGGAACGCTCAGTGGCAAACCCGCCATGAGTAAAGCCATTCGTGCTACATTTCTGTTATCTTCTCCGGCCTGATTGGCATTACCTAAAATGACATCGCCAATTTCAGAAAAATCTACTGAGGGATTTTTTCTGACAAGTTCTTTCAATACGATAACGGCTAAATCGTCTGCTCTTACTGAAGCAAGAGTTCCGGCAAAGCTTCCGATTGGCGTTCGAATGTAATCTGTTATATATGCTTCTTTCATTTAACAATCTAGAATTTTAAAATTTGCTTTACACATCCCATGATTTGGATGTGCGGTAAACTGTTCCTTTAAATAAAGCTACAACAGTACCATCCTTTTTCGAAATTGTAATATTATAAATTCCGATTTTATTGCTGAGCGAAACTTCTTCCGCTACAGCAGAAATCTCATCACCCTCTTTTAAAGAAATCGTATGAGAAATTCCCGTTTCGACGGAAACGGCTTTCCTGCCATGGCTATTGGAAGCAAATGCGAGGGCGCTGTCGGCAAGTGAATAGGTAATTCCTCCATGAGCAATATCAAAACCATTTAGCATTTCCTTTCTGACCTTCATGCTAAGTTTGCAATGTCCAACAGAAATTTCATTTACGGTAATGCCTAACCATTGACTGAATCCGTCATGGCGCATCATTTTCTCGACAACTTTCTCGGCTATTTTTTTTCCATCCATTTTATCTGCGGCGACGTGAGGTAGAACTACCAAATAACATTCCGAATACACCCCTTGCTACTTCTCGCATGACAGTCTTCACCATAGGATTTTTACTCACAGCGGAAATCTTTTCAGAGATGGAAGATTCTTTTTCTTCCTTCGCTTCTTTAGCCGTTTTTATCGGTTCATCGTCTTCGTCCTCGGCAGCTGATTTAATCTTCTTGTTCAACATTTCATATGCGCTATCACGGTCGGTCTCTTCATTGTACTCTCCGGCAATTTCTGACTTATTTACGATTTCATCCTGTTCAGCCGGCGTCAATACATCCATACGAGAATGTGGTGCGCATAATAATACATGAGCAAGCGGTGTCGGAGAACCTTTCTCATCCAATACAGTTACTAAGGCCTCACCAATTCCCAATTCTGTGAGCAATGTTTCGGTATCGTAAAATTTCGTTGAAGGATAATTTTCCGCTACCAGTTTAATTTCTTTTCTGTCTTTGGCAGTGAAGGCACGCATGGCATGCTGAAATTTGGAACCTAACTGACTCAGAATATTATCCGGAATATCTCCCGGAATTTGTGTACAGAAGAAAATCCCAACACCCTTGGAACGGATCAACTTAATGACTGTTTCCAATTGCTGCATAAGCGTTTTGGAAGCTTCACGGAAAATCAGGTGGGCTTCATCGATAAAGATGACGAGTTTAGGAGCAGCTTTATCACCGAGTTCCGGAAACTTTTGATAGATCTCTGCAAGCAAACAAAGCATAAACGTGGAAAATAGTTTCGGCTTGTCCTGCATGTCAATCAATCGTAAAATGTTGATGAACCCTTTTCCATCTTTATCATGACGCAATAAATCTTCGACATCAAATGATTTTTCGCCAAAAAATTTATCCGCTCCCTGCTGATCTAACTCCAGTAATTTTCTCATGATTACTCCTGCCGTTGTCGCGCTGATTTGACCATATGCCTGTAACTCCGCTTTACCTTCATTTGAAAGATGCTGAAGAACCTGACGGAAATCTTTGATGTCGAGCAAAGGCATTTTTTTATCGTCACAATATTTAAATATGATTGCTACCGCGCCTTGTTGAATATCGTTTAACTCCAGTATTTTTGAAAAAAGAACAGGACCGAATTCAGAAACAGTTGCACGTAAGCGTAATCCTTTCTCTCCGCTGATTGACATTAATTCTACAGGAAACTGAGTTGGACTCCAGTCTTTTCCGATTAGTTTATGACGATCGATTATTTTCGGATTTTCCGTTCCGGGTTTTGCAATTCCACTGATATCCCCTTTGATATCCATCAACAAAACAGGAATACCTTTTTGTGATAAACTCTCTGCGAATTGCTGAATAGTCTTCGTCTTTCCGGTACCGGTTGCTCCAGCAACAAGTCCATGTCGGTTTACGGCGCTTAAGGGAATAGTAATTAATGTATTCGGAATTGCTTCTTTGTTAAACATGGCTGTACCCAAAGTAATGCTATCTCCTTTGAAAGTGTAACCACTTTCAATTGCTTTTTTTAATTCTTCTGTTGTTGCCATTTCTGATTATTTATTGTAAAATTTTGAGTTATTGATTGCCATTTGTTTTAACAATACCGATGGACGGTAACGATCCTCTGAATATAGATTTCTTAATTCACCCAGTGTATTTAAAATTTCTCCAGCGCCAATTTCATCACACCATTTTAATAAGCCCTTTGGATAATTGACACCCTTGGTCATCGCAATGTCTATATCCTCGCGAGTAGCTACGTTGTAGTAGAGAGCGTCAGCCGCTTCGTTGATGAGCATGGAAAGTATCCGGTTTACTATTTGCTTTCCAAGTTCGGCATTTTTTTCCGGTTCAGGCATGATGGAACCGGGAGAATAATCGTAGTAACCTCGACCGGATTTTTTTCCGAAACGGCCGGATTCAAATAATCGTCGTTGCGTTAAAGATGGCTTATACCTGGC
This sequence comes from Bacteroidota bacterium, assembly GCA_031385005.1. Taxonomy (GTDB): domain Bacteria; phylum Bacteroidota; class Bacteroidia; order AKYH767-A; family 2013-40CM-41-45; genus JADKIH01. The sequence goes on along the minus strand of JANNBB010000035.1, from coordinate 87,383 downwards.
ATCGAAAAAAAATTGTTTCCACACTGTTTCTGTGACTGTAAAGTTGATATCGTTTCCAATCATATCCATTAATTCAAATGGTCCCATGCGGAAGCCACCGATTTCCTTCATGGCCCAATCGATTGTTGCCATTCCGCGCTCGCCTTCAGGTAAACCATTCCATCGCTCTTCATAGATTCGAATGGCTTCACCATAAAACGGCCGCGCAACTCTGTTCACAATAAATCCGGGTGTATCTTTTACAATGACTGTCGTTTTATTCATGCCATCGATCAGCTTGCGCGATGTCTCAACAGTAGCAGTATTAGTTGCAAGTCCTGGGACGATTTCAACCAAAGGCATAAGCGGAGCCGGATTAAAAAAATGAATACCGATAAAACGCTCCGGCTTTTTACACGACGATGCAATGGAAGTAATGGACAGCGATGAAGTGTTACTAGCCAGAATGCAATCGTCTTTAACGATGGATTCCAGAGATGAAAAAAACTTCATTTTGATTTCTGCTATTTCAACGATGGCTTCTATGACAATTCCGCAATCCTTGAATTGCTCCAATGAATCTGCCGGTGAAATAGATTTCAATATTTTTTCTGCTTCTTCATTTGACATTTTGCCCTTTTCGACAAGCTTCTGAAAAGTCCGTTTTCTGTCTTCTGTGGCTTTAGCGATCATAGCCGGATTGTTATCAAAAACCAGCACCTTGTGGCCGACAGCGGCTGCAACCTGTGCAATTCCGCTTCCCATAGCTCCCATGCCTACGACGCCAACTATTATTTTATCCTGTTTATCCATTTTCTCGAGGTAAAAGTATGAAAAGGAATAAGAATAAGGTATTTGATATAATTAGAAGAATTCTTGACTGCCGAATTGCCTGATAAATTTTCTATATTAGAAATTCAGGGAAAAACTTTCATAGAAACCGTTATTATCGCCCATAATACCATTCTAAGGGGTAAAGTAATATTCGATGCCCCTCAAATATTAATAATTCAATCAGAAATTTATGCCTTTAATTAAATCGTTGACAGGTTTGGAAAATAAACAGTATTTACTATCTTTGCCGTCCCTAAAATTCAATCGAAGGGGTCAAATTAAAATTAACAGACTAGTAATCAATATATTACAATGGCAAACCACAAATCATCTTTAAAACGCATTAGAAACAGCGATAGCAAAAGACTTCGTAACCGTTACCAGGCGAAAACGCTTCGTAATGCAATCAAAGGTTTTCTGGAAGAGAAAGACAAAAAGGTAGCAACTACCAATCTTCCGAAACTGACATCTATGCTGGACAGACTTGCGAAAGTAAGTGTGATTCACAAAAACAAAGCTTCGAATTTAAAGAGCGAATTAGCTCAGCACATTAACCATTTAAAATAAAATGGTTTTGTAAATATATTTTGAATAAAGGGGTTCCAAAAGAGCCCCTTTTTTTTTCACTCATAGATTAAACGATATTCGGCATTCTAATTCGTTTCTTGCAGAATGGAAACACATTTACCCATTAAGGCGTGGGCAGAGGAAGACAGGCCGAGAGAGAAATTGCTTTCTAAAGGAAAACATTCATTGACAGATGCAGAATTAATTGCCATCCTGATAGGCAGTGGAAATGCGAAGGAAACCGCTGTTGATTTGGCAAGAAGAATTATGGCTGAATATGCCAACGATCTCAATCAAGTAGGCAGATTGAATGTGAAGGAGCTCCAAAAATTCAAAGGAATTGGCGAGGCAAAAGCTTTATCAATAGTTGCAGCTCTTGAATTAGGTAAAAGAAGGAAAAAACTGAAGGAGCCGAACTCTGAAAAAATCAGTTGCAGCAGAGAAGCAGTTGATCTCATGCAACCCATCATTGGCGACCTTTTGCATGAGGAATTCTGGACCATTTTCCTCAACAGGGCCAACATCATCATCGGCAAAAAACAAATCAGTATCGGAGGAATGAGTGGGACGGTGGCCGATCCGAAGATGATTTTTAAGGAAGCCCTTGATCAGAAAGCCATTTCGATCATTCTTTGCCATAACCACCCATCGGGCAATAACCAGCCCAGCGCTGCGGATATAAAACTGACCAAAAACATATCGGAGGCGGGAAAGGTTTTGGAAATAAATGTTCTTGACCATATTATCGTTACACAACATGGATTTTTTAGCTTTGCGGATGAAGGCTTGCTATAAATCCTGAAAATGCTTGTTTACGTAACCACTATTACCAATCGTTTAAGTTACACGCTTGATCTCGTTTTGAAAGACCTGATCGGTATCGATTATGAATTGACAACCGATGCCGATGCTTTTAGTTTTCACACCGGCCCGAAATTAAATTACAGCCGTCAGCAAATTGGAGAAGAACTTTTTTTCTACTCAACTGATTTACTCTTCGAAAAAAAAATCAGGCGTCAGGATATTGCGGTTTTCGAGTGGAACGATGTAAAAGCATTTTTCGCTACACATCCAAAATATGTAATTCCTTTTGATCCTTTTGCTGCGAGTTTTTACATGGTTAGCAGGTATGAAGAATATCTTCCATTCAAGCCCGATAAATTTGCACGCTTCGATGCGAGTGAAAGTCTTGCTTTTCAAAAAAGTTTTCTCAATAAACCAATAGTCAACATCTGGGCACAGAAAATAAAAAAAATACTCGAAGAAACTTTTCCTAAACTCCGTTTCAGAGAACGATCTTATCGTTTTATTTCTACTGTTGATATTGATAATGCCTGGGCCTACAAACAAAAAGGGCTCATTCGTACCGGAGGAGCATTGATGCGTTCTTTAACCTCCTTCGAATTTTCAGATTTTGTTGAACGGATAGCAGTATTATTGGGTCAAAAAAAAGATCCATACGATACGTATGATATGCTTTCTGAGATGAGGGTAAAATACAATTTCGACATGATTTATTTTTTTCTGCTTGGCGACTATGCAGAAAACGATAAAAACGTTTCTATCAGCAAGAGAAAATTTCAATCACTCATTAAATCCATTGCCGATTATTCGGATACGGGAATTCATCCTTCTTTTGAATCCAATAAAAATCCCACATTACTTTTACTGGAACAAATGCGTCTCGAGAAAGTGGTTTTAAGAGATGTAACCAAAAGTCGCCAACATTTTTTAAAGTTGAATTTTCCGGATACATATAGAAACTTGATAGAGGCGGATATAACGGACGATTATACGATGGGCTTTTCAGGTGAAATAGGTTTCCGTGCAGGTATATGCACATCCTATTATTTTTACGATCTGGGAAGAGAAACAGAAACGCGATTGAGAATTCACCCATTCATGGTGATGGATGCGACGTTGAAATATTACATGAAAATAAAACCGGCAGAAACGATGAGCTATGTCGGTCCGTTGATAAAAGAAGTAAAAGCAGTAAACGGCACCTTCATTTTGCTCTGGCACAATGAATCACTCAGCGACAAAAAACCATGGGAAGGATGGAAAGGTGTATATGAAGACATCATCAAAGCCGCTATCCATTGATCCGATATTTAAGACATACGGAAATCGATAAAAAGAAATGGGATGCATTGATCGCCGATTCGCCCAATGGAATTATCTATGCAACTTCCTGGTATTTGGATATTGTTTGTCCGAATTGGGAAGCACTTGTAGAAGACGATTATTCAGCCGTTTTCCCTCTGACATGCCGGAGTAAATTTGGAATACACTATTTATTTCAGCCCTATTTTACCCAGCAACTCGGGTTATTTAGTAATGAGAAAGAAAAAAAGGAAAACATATTGCGGGATTTTTTAATGCATATTCCAAAAAAATTCCGGCTGATTGAGATTCAATTAAACACCGATAATCTTATTGAAGATTTCAATGGCTTTTCCACGCATAAAAAATTGACGCATCATCTTTTTCTGGGCGATGATTATGTTGGCATCAGAAGTAATTATTCTGAAAATCATTCCAGAAATATTAAGAAAGCAATAAAAACTAAGAATGAAATAATTACTGATATAGCTCCTTCTGCAATTATTCAATTATTCAAGGAAAACAAGGGAGCGGGAATTGAAAATCTGAAATCAGCCGATTACCTGGTATTTGAAAAATTATTAAATGAAGCATCCCAAAAGAATTTACTGGAAGTACGAGGAGTGAGAAATGAATCTCAGGAATTGATTGCAGGAGCAATTTTTCTTCAATCGCTTCACTCCTACATTTTTCTGTTTTCGGCTACCAATAAAGAAGCGAAAGAATCGGGAGCCATGAGTCAATTAATTGATTCTTTTATTCGAGACCATTCCGAGGAGGAAGTCTACCTTGATTTTGAAGGTTCTATGGACCTAAATCTGGCCCGATTTTATAAAGGATTTGGTTCAAAGGAAGTTGTATATTTACAAATCAGAAAAAACAATCTACCCGGAATAATTCGCTGGCTAAAATAACTCATTGTATGGTTCACAATCTAAGTCTAAATAACTCCATCATCAACCAATTTGTTGCTGAGTTGAGAGATGTTCAAATTCAAAAAGACAGAATGCGTTTTCGAAAAAATCTGGAACGTATCGGTGAAATTTTTGCTTATGAAATCAGCAAGACCTTAAAATACGAAGAACGTGATGTAGTTACGCCATTAGGGATAGCCTCTGTTCCTATGTTGATTGATCAACCGATTGTTGGGACAATTCTGCGAGCCGGACTACCGCTGCACTATGGTCTTTTAAACTATTTTGATCAGGCAGACAATGCATTCATCAGTGCATACAGAAAGCATCATAAAGATGGCACCTTCGACATCAAACTGGAATATGTGGGAAGTCCGGCTTTAGCTGACCGCGAACTGATTCTTTGCGATCCCATGCTTGCCACAGGTTCATCCATTGTAATGACCTATAAAGCACTTTTAGAAAAAGGAATGCCGCGTCATACGCATATCGTTAGTGCACTTGCAAGTTCACAAGGAGTGGAATATGTAAAACGTAATTTGCCGGCTAATGTAACCATCTGGTGTGCGGCTATTGATGAGGAACTTACCGCTCAATCGTATATCGTACCCGGACTTGGTGATGCGGGCGACCTGGCTTTTGGAAATAAAATATAACAGTTGATTGGAAAATCCTGTTGGCGCAATTGAGCCCAATCGTAATGGATATTCTATGAGAATTTAGTTAGAAGGTGAAAAGAGCCACGGATGGAAGACCTTTATAAAATATTGACCCTGATTTTAATCAGCAGCGTAAAGTTTGCATTCGGTCCTTCATTTGCTTACATGAATCAGAATTACGACTTCACTTGGTTTGAAACAAACCTGTATGCCATTATGGGCGGAATGATTGGTGTCGTTATTTTCATGCATCTCAGTGAGTGGCTGATAGAAACATGGCATAACATTAGGGTTTACTTCTTCAAAAGAAAGAAAAAAAGAGAAGGTTTTTTTTCTGAACCCGTTGCCGATGTTCCGGAGCACTTGGAGATCCACTATCAATATGTAGGGCACGATATGCCACAAAGAAAAATATTCTCTAAACGTTCGCGCCGTATGGTTAGAATCTGGAAAAGATATGGCTTGGTAGGGCTGGCGGCGTTAACACCTGTTATTTTCTCTATTCCTTTAGGAACATTTTTCATGGCACGTCTGGAAAAAAACAGGAAGAAAATATTATTATACATGTTTATTTCGATTACGTGCTGGTCGCTACTCATTACAACGTTTTTCCAGTTAACGCATATACAATCGATTCAAGAGATTATTAAATGAAAAAATACAAACACATTTTCTTCGATCTCGATAATACCCTATGGGATTTCGATAAAAACTCTGCAGAAACTTTACATGAGCTTTTTCATAAACACAATCTTACAGAATTAGGTGTTCCTTCTTTTGAAGTTTTCTTCGACAAATACCGCAGTCGAAACGAAATGATGTGGGAGCAATATCGGTTGGGAAAAATAGACAAAGTCACATTGCGTGATCAACGATTCTCTCTCACCTTTTGGGACTTGGGACTCGATGCCGATCTGGCACCGCCGGCTTTGTCGGAGGATTATGTATTAATCGGTCCAACAAAAAATCATCTTTTTCCTCATGCCCACCAGGTACTCACCTCGCTGAAAGAAAAGTATACGTTGCATATTATCACGAATGGTTTTGAGGAAGCTCAGAGCATAAAACTCCGTTCGGCCGACTTAAACAAATATTTCAAGAACATCATCATCAGCGAACATACGGGCTATAAAAAACCGGATGTACGAATTTTTCAGTATGCATCAGAGAGTGCAAATGCAAACAGCTCGGAATGCCTGATGATAGGCGACGGATTGGTTGTTGATATTCTGGGAGCGCAAGAAGCAGGTTGGGATGCTATTTATTTCAATCCGGGAAAAATCCCACATGAAGAGAAACCAACTTATGAGATTAGTTCGTTGGATGAGTTGAATGATATACTTTAGTTGGGAAATTTATTACATCTCCGCGCAACTCCGTGCCCTTCGTGCCTCTGTGGTTAAAAAAAAATTTGCTGATGACGTAAGTCTTCGAATCAATTTAAAATAAAACATGGAGACACGGAGGGCATGGAGTTGCACGGAGAATTACATTTCGACTCCGTGAAACTCCATGCCCTCCGTGCCTCCATGGTAATTTTTAAAAAAGCTAAGCGCCACGGTGGGGGCAAATTTTATCGCAAACTTGTTGAATCTACGTGCCATCATTTTTCAAACATACGAGGGCACGGAAGTAAACGGAGAGATTTTATTACATCTCCGTGCAACTCCGAGTTCTTCGCGCCTCCGCGTTTTAAAAAAAAAATTTGCTTTAGTAATAACAACTTACTATGAAAACCCTGATTGGAGTAATATGGAATGTAGAAAAAAAACTACTTCGCCTTAAAACGTTCTATTGCATTTTTTGTAAACTCGGAAAGTACAAGTTTGCCGCTCATCGCTGCGCGTTCGCTTAAAAGTGTGTCCCAATGATCTGTGCCTTCCCAAAAAACTTTTTTCAAAAGTGACATGGCTTCGGGATTGCTTGTCATCAGTTTATCAGTAAGGGAATTTATTGCTACGTCCATTTCTGATGCTGAAGAAAAAATTTCTGCATACATTCCTTTATCTCTTGCCCAGCTTGCCGGCTTCCATTCTGTTGCATTGATGGTTAATTCCGTAAATGCAGCTTTGCCGATTTTCCTTTCTACTGCCGGACCGACAACGAAAGGACCAATTCCAACTGCCAGCTCGCTTAATTTTACGGAAGCGCTTTCATGTGCAAAGGCGATATCTGCAGCGCAAGCAATTCCTACTCCTCCGCCAACCGCTTTTCCCTGCACGCGTGCAATCACAAATTTATCCGCCTTACGCACTGCATTGATCACAGCCGCAAAACCCGAAAAGAAAATTTTTCCCTGCTCTAAATCTTTAATGGAAACCAATTCATCGAAAGAAGCGCCTGCACAAAATGCCTTCTCCCCTTCACTTCTCAAAACAATAACCTTAACAGCAGCATCTTTTCCCGCCTTTTCAATTTCACCGGCAAGCTTCCGTAAAATTTCCCCAGGCAATGAATTACTCTGAGGATGAAAAAAGGTGATCGTAGCGATCCCATTGGTAACTTTTACGTCAACACTGCCTGACATATTCTTTCTTGCTATTTACTACTTTGGTTAATTCGCTAATTAGCTAATTAGTTAATTCGTTAATTTCTTAGTTAAATTGTAAATTAGTTAATTAGGTACTTCAACAATAAGCTAATTCGCGTTTACATTAATAAAAATACATTGCTTCGATAATTAGCTAATTAACGAATTAGCTAATAAGCTAATTAATTTGAAAGCTTGGAACCTTGCCTTCAAGAACAAGAATCTCTGTCTTCTTTTTATGGGCTTCGTAATCACCAAAGCAAAGTGCAGAAAGCATTTCGTCTCTTGTCATGTTTAGGTTTCCTAATTGCTTTTTGATTTCCGGACCACAACGGTCAACGAAATTCTCGAAGCGTTCAGGAGACCAGATGTACTCCTTCTTTTGCCAGTCAGGTTTGGTTCTGTCAATCTTAAACTCTGTAGGCAGATCACCGTGAATGATAGCTTTAACTTCCAGTCCTTCAAAAGACTTTGGCAACAAACGATTATCAAAAATCAACGGGCGGCTGATATCAATCACATGCTTTTTACGCTTGGGATCAATCATTTTTAAACCGTTAATGCGCAGACCTTTTTTCTTCAGGTGTCCGAATTTCTTTTCGAATCGATCAAGGGTGTCATAAAGTAACATGGCTTGGTTTTTTTAAGAGTTTATGTGTGTATGGTTTACTGAATTTTTGCAAGCAACTAAGGTTAGAACCGTTTCTAAAGCGACGATTTCATTTCGCTGATTTAAGACCTGAACGTACCATTCAACTACGCCCTGAGGAATTTGTCCTTCGCGATCATCTTTTTTGGTTTTACGCTGGCAGGTAAGTTTTACCTGAATGGTATCGCCCGGATATACGGGTTGAATGAACCGAAGGTTATCTAATCCGTAATTTGCTAAAACAGGACCTTTTTTAGGGTCAACAAAAAGTCCGGCAGCTGCGGAAATGACAAAATATCCGTGTGCAACTCTTCTTTCGAAGATCGAACCTTCAAGAGAAGTTTCGTCCATGTGTGCATAAAAGTGATCACCGCTAATGCCGGCGAAGTTGACAACATCGGCTTCGGTAATGGTACGTTTATGTGTAATGAGTGTATCTCCAATCTGTATTTCTTCGAAGTGTTTTCTAAATGGGTGAATGACATCTTCTTTTATCGCCGCACCCGGCAAGTATGTATTTAGAATCTTTGTAAGTGTTGTAGGTGATCCCTGCAAAGCAGTACGCTGCATGTAATGATAAACACCTCGGATACCGCCCATTTCCTCTCCACCTCCTGCGCGACCAGGGCCGCCATGAACGAGATGAGCCAATGGTGATCCATGACCTGTCGATTCAGCAGCACATTCACGGTTGATGATAAGCATCCTTCCATGCATACTTGCTGCACCTAAAACAATTTCTTTGGCAAAAACATTATCAGCAGTAAATACAGAGCCAACCAGACTACCCTTACCCATCTTAGCGAGAGTAGCTGCATCTTCAGTATTTCTATAAGGCATAACAGTACTTACCGGACCAAATGCTTCGATGGAATGTGGCTCTTCACTCTTCAATGGATTTTTGCAATACAATAACATGGAAGAAATAAAAGAACCTCTTTCGCTATCCGCACCAACTACATCTACCTGATCAAGATCACCGTATACGATGTCGCAGGATTTCATCAGTTGTTTAACCTTCTCTTTTACATCTTTGACCTGACCTTTATTGACCAACGGTCCCATGCGAACACCCTCCACTGCAGGATCGCCGATGACGGTTCCTTTCAGTCTTTCGCTGAGGGATTTGATAACATCTTCCGTAAGGTTTTCCGGAACAATTATGCGACGTATTGCCGTACATTTTTGTCCGGCTTTAACGGTCATTTCCTTTGAAACTTCTTTGATAAATAATTTAAACTCTTCTGTGTCTGGTGTTGCATCCGGACCGAGAATGCTGCAATTCAATGAATCTGCTTCCATGTTGAATCGAACAGAATTGTTGACAACAGCAGGATGACTTTTCAATAATTTTCCGGTTGTTGCAGATCCGGTAAAAGTAACGACATCCTGGCAAGTCAGATGATCAAATAAATCACCAACGGAACCGCAGATTAACTGCAAAGAGCCTTCGGGAAGAATTTCCGATGCGATGATGTCGCGTACAACTAACTCGGTCAGAAAAGACGTTGATGTTGCCGGCTTCACGATAGCAGGGACACCGGCTAAAAGGTTGACGGCAATTTTTTCCAACATTCCCCAGACAGGAAAATTGAATGCATTGATGTGTATAGCTACACCTTCTAAAGGAACACAAATATGATGTCCGACGAAGGTGCCATTTTTTGAAATCACTTCCATGTTGCCATCGACATAAAAGGGCTCATCAGGAAGTTCACGTCGGCCTTTACTGGCATAGACGAATAAGTTTCCGATTCCGCCATCGATATCAATCCATGAATCTCCTTTTGTAGCGCCGGTAGCGGCGGAAAGAGCGTAATAGTTTTTCTTTTTTTCACTCAGATGAAGTGCAAGTGCTTTAAGCATGCGGGCACGTTCATGAAAAGTCATTTTACGGAGAGACTTTCCGTGTTTTCGACCATACTCCAAAGCGGCGCCAAAATCAAGCCCTTTGCTGGAAGAATGAAAAAGTTCTTCTCCGGTAACAGCATGAACCAATGCCGTTCCCGAACCTTCTCCTTCAATCCAGCGACCGAGAGTATAGTTTTTCAGCTTTTCAGCCATAAGATATTCAATTTTTAGGGCGATAGTCACTCATTCCGGTACTTTTATACCGGAGATCAACCCTGACACTCATTTTCAGCAAATTGAGGGGCGAGGGGGTTTTAATAATTGAGTGGAAACGCTTGTACAAAGATAGAATATAGTCCCCTCATGTCAAGGAGTTATCAACATATGTTTATAATATATTCGATTTTTTTTTCGAAAAAAAATGATAGCCAAATTTAAAGTCGGCAATCGTCAAAAAAACATCGTAATTTTAATATAAATCAACTTTTGAGATACTTTTGAGAAATAAAATCACCCGATTGGAGTTTGAAAAAACGAGACAAAAAACCATCAATTTTCCGACAATCGGGGCGATGAATTTTTATTTGAATAAATTTTTCCAATCATTCTTGTATTTTACTGATAATTATCTACATTTGCAGCCCAATAAAAATCTCCGTTTATAATGTTAAATCAATATGAGGTGGTATTTATCATGACACCTGTTCTTTCGGAGGAACAGATGATGGATACAGTCACCAAATTCAAGAAAATCCTCACCGACAACGGTTCCGAAATTGTTTTTGAAAACAACTGGGGATTACGCAAACTGGCTTACCCGATCCAGAAAAAAAACACGGGCTTTTATTACTTGGTTGAATTTAAGAGTGAAGGCGAGCTAATAGGCAGACTGGAAACTGAATTCAAACGTGATGAAAGAGTAATGCGCTTCCTAACTGTCAGGTTGGATAAGCATTCGATTGCTTACAACGAAAAAAAGCGTAAAAATGCTGCGCTTAAGAAAGAAGAAGAAAAAGTAGCTTAAAACCAAAACGATGGCACAAGGAAATGAAGTACGTTACCTCAACCCACCTGCGGTTGACACGTCAAAAAAGAAATATTGCCGATTCAAGAAGAATGGCATAAAATACATCGACTATAAGGATGCTAACTTCCTTATGAAGTTTGTGAATGAGCAAGGAAAAGTACTTCCTCGCCGTTTAACAGGTACTTCATTGAAGTTTCAGCGTAAGATCGGACAAGCAATTAAACGCTCACGCCACTTGTCGCTTATGCCTTACGTATCAGATCTTTTAAAATAAGGAGGACGAAACATGGAAGTAATTTTAAAACAAGACTTAGATAATCTCGGTTATGCCGATGAGATCGTAAAGGTTCGCCCCGGATATGCTAGGAACTATTTGATTCCACGCGGCATGGCAATTATTGCCAACGAAACCAACAAAAAGATTTTAACTGAAACGCAAAAACAACGCGCTCATAAAGCTCAGAAGATAAGAGGAGCTGCTGAATCGGTTGCGAAACAACTGGAAGCAATTACTCTTAAGATCGGTGCTAAAGTTGGAGAGTCAGGAAAAATTTATGGTTCTGTTACAGCATTACAAATCGCTGATGCTCTTTCTAAACATGATGTAATCGTTGATCGTAAGAAAATTCACCTCGATACAGAACACATCAAAGCGCTTGGATTGTATACTGCTACTGTAAACTTGCACAAAGACATCAAAGCGAAAGTGAATTTCGAAGTTATCGCTGAGTAATTCAGGATCTATAATCTATAAGAAGGGCGAAAAGAAATTTTCGCCCTTTTTTTGTTTTCATAATATCTCTGAATGAATAACTACCCCTTTACTCGTATCGGAGTGCATCGATCGGGTCGAGTTTAGCGGCTTTGGAAGCCGGGTAATAACCGGAAATCAGTCCAACGAAAAAACATAATCCGAGTCCGAGTAATATCCATTTCCACGGTAGAATAAATCCCGAATCCAGGATTAATGACATTCCATTGCCTGCTAAAATTCCCAATATTACTCCTAACAATCCACCGATGAGGCATATTAAAATTGCTTCAATAAGAAATTGCCGGCGAATGATAAGCGGAGTTGCACCAAGCGCTTTTCTGATACCAATCTCCCGTGTACGCTCCGTAACAGAAACAAGCATGATGTTCATTAATCCAATTGCCGCTCCCAAAAGAGTGATAAGTCCGATTACTGTGGCCGCAATCGTTACACTACTCATCTGAGACATTAATATGTTGGCAATGTTATCGCTTTTAGTAATTTCAAATGTGTCTCCCTCTCCAATTCTTACTCCTCGGATTGTTCGAAAGAGTCCGGTTGCAGCACTAATTGCTGCATCCATCATTTTCATTTCATTGACGCTGACATTAACAGAGTAAGACCGGTTGGGCTTGTTAAACTTTTGCTTCACATTTGACAAAGGCAGAATACAGATTTTATCTCCGCCAAAACCCATGGAAGAACCTTTCTCTTTCAGCGTACCGATAACTCTGTATTTATTGTTACCGACAGTAATTAATTTATCGATAGGATCGGTAGCGACAAATAATTTCTCGGTGAGGTCTTTTCCAATAATTACAACATTGTCACCATTGGTTGCCTCCTGAAGAGAAAAATTCCTGCCGGTTTCAATGGTGTAACCACCTGTATTAAGGTAGTTTTCATTTCCACCCATAACAAGTATGTTCGGGTTGCTTTTCTTATTGTTAAACTTAATGGTAGCGATCCGTGAAGCAAGAGTGCTGATAGAAACGGTTGCAGGAAAATTGAATTCTTCCTTAAATCGGATTGCCTGATGATATTCGATGGGTTTAAATTTCTTTGGCATCTTACCCTGATTCCCAACGCGAATAAACATTCCACGGTTTTGAATGGTAAATGAATTGGCGCCCATACTTTGGAAATTATCGGTAATAGAACCTTTTATGGCGTCAATGGCAGTCAATATTCCGACGAGTGCCATGATGCCGATTCCGATAATCAGGGCTGTCAAAATGGTGCGAAGCAGCTGACTTCTTATACTTTGAAAAGCGACTTTTAGTATTTCTGAATAGTCCATAGACGATGCGAAAATAGACAGAACTTCTTAATTTTAAAGAGAAAAGGAATTTATACCCATTATTATAACAAAATCCGAAATTTTGCCGTAAGATGAAGATATGTTAAAGAACGAACTTCCATTTATGGAAATGAATTAACGGCACGAAAATCGCTTATCTTTGTAATAAGAAAAATCTAAAACCTATATAACTATGAAAAAATTATTTGCCCTCCTTTCTCTTACGGCTTTCTTAGCGGTAACTGTAAATGCACAGACTTCACAGCCAACAAAAGAAGTAAAGAAAGAAATGACCAATGTAAAGTCAGATGCTAAATCTGATGTGAAAGAATTAAAAGACGATGCAAAAGCAAGTGCTCCTTCCCGTTCTTGTTGCAAAAAATCAACTGCTGATTGCTCAAAGATGACAAAGAAAGATTGTACAGCGGCAGAAAAAGCTGAGTGCGAGAAAAAAGGAATGAAATGTGATCACGCTCACGATCATGCAAAAGGTGAAACAGAAAAGCATAAAGAAATGAAGTCAGAGTAATTGCTGATTCAAGTAAAAATGAAAAAGACCGTCTTAGTGGCGGTCTTTTTTTTGGACTTAATTTGGTTTAGAGATTTTTAAAATGAATAAGTAAGTCCACCGAGAATGTTGAATCTTTCAGAAGGATAGTTATACCATCGATAGTATCGTGCAAATCCAAGGTTATTGGCATTGACATAGAATGAAAGTATTTTGGAATAACGGTATTCGATACCCAGGTTTACGTCCATGTATCCTTTCACTTTTTCCGAAGTATAGCCAAGATTTTTCTGGAAACGCACATCGTATTTTCCGGAAGCATAGATTGATGCATTCAGAATAAGTTTATCCCATAAATTGTATTTGCAACTCAAGACAACTTCTGAGCTTGGTTTATGCCAGGCCTTTTCGTTCAGATTCATTGAATAACTGTATTGATCGAATCGAAGGCTGGCGGAAAATTTTTCTGACTTCGTATAAGCTAATTCAGCGTGAAGATTTAAAACCTTACCATCGACATATAATGCGTCAAATTTATTGAAGTTGTTATTATCGTTGTAATACAAAAGCATCCTGTCCACTGTCGTGTATTTTACCATTGCCACGAAGGAAAATAATGAAGAAAAGTTTCCATTCAATCCTCCTTTTAATTCGAGTTTATTAATCGTGTTGAAAGGAACGATTGCTGAAGACACAAAAGGATTTTCTTCCACAATTGTCTGGTAACTGTTTTTTACAACTTTTCCGTTCGCCCCGGCAAAAACATACATGACGTTTTCTACGATAGGAACGGAAACATCAATTTTCGGAAACAGGTGCAAATCGGTTCCGAGGTTTTTCTCGATTCCGAGATTTAAACCCAATACCAAATAGACTTTTTCTTTGGTGAAGGTAATTGTTGGCGTAACGGATACGATGCTTCTGTTGAGGTTATTGTTCAGAGATAACGTTTCTCCACTGGCAATTGATTTACTGAAGTAGTTGAAAGAAAAATCAGCACTTATATAATAATCGCTTACCATTTTCCCTGCTTTGCCTGCGAACAATAGATCATTCTCTGTGACATCGAATTTATCTGACAGACTGGAGAAGCCGAAAGTTGAATTGTAATCCAGATTACCTCGCGACAAATAGTTACTGCCGAAGCCAAGCGTTATTCCGAATTTGTTAAATCGTTGCTTTAATAAATCCTTACTGATGATGGTGTCATTCGTATCGTAACCATAATAATGCACCGCTTTTCTATCGTAATTTACATCTCCTGAAAAAGTGCTGTTCTCGAAAAAATATTTTCCAAAAACTCCTCCGTGATTATTGCTGAATCCGGCAGGACCGACATCCTTTAATCCGGGATTACCTGAGTGATGATTCAATGCAAGTCCTAACGCGCCTTTTTTAGATCGCAAGGCATTGACATATAAATCGCCTTTGTAAGTAGTATAGTTTCCCAATCCGAGTCTGACATAAGAACGATAGAGTTTATCCAATTGCTCATCCTTGATATTGACTGCCTTAATAACAGATGTTTCATAGTCTGTAGTGGCTTTTCTGGAACGGATAGAATATTCCATCTCCGGTGGATTCGAAGTAGTTGTATCACCATCCGGGCTCTCGGAAATCTTGAGTGATTCGCCCAAAACCGGTTTATAATCCTTTACGATAATGTATTCCTTATCTCCAAGTTTATCTTTTTCATCCTGTGCATAGAGAAAAGCAGGAACGAGAAATAAGAAAAGGGTTTTTATAATTAATTTCATAATTTACTTCGATTTAAATTTGTTCAATGGCACTTTACAATTATTGGGAAATTAATTTTCTATTTCTGTTGAATCCTTTGGCGCAGTGAGTTCTTTACGCATTTTAAGTTTCTCGGCATTTTTATTTTCCTCAGCGATAACAATAACTGAGAGTTTTTCTCTTGCTATCTCTTTCAGATCATCGCGGTCGGAACTTTCCGGTTCATAATTTTCGACGATACTTTTGTAAGTCTCCTTTGCTTGAAAAGTATCTTTCTGGGCGAGGTAATTATCGCCCAACAGAATAAAACCTTTTGCAATCCAGTAATCATAAGAAGGAACCTGCTTTTGTATTTCTTGAATCAGCTTTTGTGACTCTTTATAGTTTTCATTCTTAAATTCAATGTAGGCAAGCAGGTATTTACTTTCGGCTGTCATCTCGCTGTTAGGACGTTTGGCGACGAGTGATAATTCGGATTTCGCTTCCGATAAATTGTTATTGGTAACATGACATCTACCTGCAATAAGATGCGCCTCATTGATCAGGTCCTTATCAGCTACATTCGATTCAATTATTTTTTTGGTAACAGAAAGTGTTTTTGCACAATCAGTAAGTTTCGCATTGCAATTCAACTGTCCGGCCAATGAAGCGACAATATTATCCTTTGATTTAGTTATTTCCTCCAGCTTTTCGAAATAACTTAGTGCCGTGCTAAACTCTTTCATGTTGTAGTTAATTAAACCGGCATTTAACAAGGACTTCTCCGTAAAATTATTGACGGGCTGATTGATTACAAATTCAAATCCGGGAAGGGCTTCCTGATATTTTTTATCCTTTAACAGACAATCTGATTTGAGATAGATTGCACTCAACCGGAAAATGCCGTTTGGAAATTTGCGTAAGTAATTTTCGAAATCAGCTTGTGCAAGTGAGCAATTACCTTGTGTATAGCGCAACTCAGCAGATTCATAGGTGAGCGAATCTTCAGCAGCATCAGAAACATCGGCTTCAGGAATGTTTTTTACGAAGGCCAGGTAATCGTCAACCTTATTTTGGGAGACGCTAATATTTTTAATTTGAACCAAAGCTTCACGGGATTCATTTGTGTTTGGATATTTCTTTACGATATTCTTATAAGCCGTCATTGCACGCTCATCTTGTCTGGTGTTGTAAAATACCAATGCTTCACCAAGTTCAGCTTTACGTGAAAAAGTACCGGAAGGATAATCCGTAATGATTTTGCGGTAATATTTCAAAGCATCATCGTTATTACCACCAATAAGAGATGCTTGTCCGGCCTCAAAAAGTGCATCATCATAATAAACTGACTTCGGATATTTTTCCAATAGTTTTTCCAAAGCACTTACTTTATCATTCATTCTCCCTTGAACACCGAGGATAATGGCCTTCTGATAGATGGCATAATCACCGGCTTTACCATTTGCGGAAATGGCCTGATTATAAAAATCAAGTGCGCTTGCCTGATCTTTTAGCATGAAAAAACAATCACCGATGCGCAATAAAGCATCGTTGTAACGGATTGCGTCCGCAATAGGTCTTTCCTGAATGAACTTTCGGAAAGACATCTGAGAGTTTCCATATTCTTCTTTCTTAAATAAAGCGTAACCGATATTGTAATTGGCGACGTTATAATATTTTGTTCGAATAGCAGCGGGAGTGACAAGGAATTCGCTATAGGTGCGAATGGCTTCTTCGTAATTCTTCAACTTATAAAATGCTTCTCCACTCCAATAATTTGCCATAGCGGCCAGTTTTTGATCTAGAGGATAATAAAGTGAACTGGAGAAAAGTTTGATTGCTTCGTCTAACTTACCATCGAGGTATAATTCTACTCCCCGATAATAAAGAACTTTTTGATAAGCGGATTTCAGATTTTCGCTTTTGTTTTTCATTCCCTCCAGAGCGACGATGGCATCTTTGTAATTATGAGTGGATGCATACACATCGATAAGCATTTCATTTGCTTGTCCGGCATAAGTACTGTTAGGAAAATTTTTCTGAAAATTCCGGAATGACTCAATCGCTACAGATTGAAATGACAATTCATACGATAACTTTGCATAGTTAAACTGTGATTCTTCCTGAATAGCAGAATTGAAATCAGACTTAGCTGCTGATTGAAAAGCTGTCCGTGCAGATTTCTTATCGGATGTTTTCAGGTAACAATCAGCCAGGTGATAATAAGCATTTTGTGTAATGCTATCGTTTCCTTGCACAACTTTCTGAAAATACTCAATGGCTTTAGGGTAATCACCGGTTCGGTAATAAGAAAAGGCAATTGCATACAAATCATTTTTACCGGATGCAGGAGAATTTTTTTCATAGTCGATCAGGTAAGGGATTGCTTCCTTGTATTTTTCCATACGGTAGTAAGACTCGCCGACCATTCTTGAAATCTCCTGACCGTTTCTGGTTGAGGCCGTATCTAAAACACCGGGCGCATATTTCAGGACTTCATCGTATTTGCCTTGCTTATAATAAATCTGTGTGATGTAATAAGGAGCTACGGGAGCAAATGCTTCTGAGTCTTTCAACTTAAGGAAACTGTTTAATGCTGTTTCATAATTTTCATTGACATAAGCCATGTGAGCATAGTAATACTGAGCAGCAGTTGCATACTTTGTATTTCCATCCTTCATCGTATAAAATGCTTTACTGGCTTTATCGGGGTCGTTTGTTTTGTAATAGCTGTAACCGAGCTTGAAGTTTATTTCATCCTTTTTCGCAGCTTCGAGATCAGATTGATCTACACGACCAAACCAATCGATAGCATTTTTATATCGCTTTAGTCTGAAGTAATAGTTGCCCAATTCAAACACCCCGGATTGATAATTGGTATTCGCCGGATAATGATTGAGAAAAGAAAGTAGCAAGAATTCGGCATCCTTGTTAAAAAGTTCGGATGCACATTTGGCCGAATAAAAAGTTGCATTTCCACGGGTGATTTCTGAAATATTTTCACGGGAGCTAAGCACCTGTGTAAACTCTTTCTGAGCAGCGCCAAATTTTTGCTTTTCGAGCAAATCGAGACCGGCTTGGTAGTGCCTCTCCGGATCAAGAAAAATGGCAGTTTGTTGAGCAAGAACGTTGAAATCAAGAAAAAGCAAAACCACTATTAAGAATCTGGTCATCATTGAGATAAATGAAAGTTGAATGTGAAACGTGAATTCCTTCAAAATTATTGAATTACACGGCAATACACTTGAAATCAGACTGTTTTTACCAACATAGTTTTAAACACGGAAACAACATGGGTCAATTTGGAGTATAAACGAACTAAAATTTAGCACCTAAAAAAGATCAACTTAAAAAGTCATTATTAATATCCGGAATATTAGAAGAAACTTAAAAAAATTTATCAGATGAGAAACATCATTGTGTTAGTCGTGCTGTTAATCAACGGCATCTTTGTTTTTTTTGCTTGTAAGAAAGAAAAACAAGTAGAAGTTGAATATGATACAACAACTTCATCAGACAATGCACTGGCTGAATCGGTTTTCAACGATGCCAATAACATTTCGTCACAAGCAGTTGAGAGCGGTTCATTGAGCACCTATAAAACAGGAAATCCACAAAATAGTTTTTTAAGCAGTTGTGCACAAGTTACAGTGACACCGGACTCAAGCGGAACAGGAGGAGTTATTACGGTCGACTTTGGACCGGTTAATTGCCGTTGTTCGGGTGTTACATGTTCAGACAATAGGTACAGAAGAGGCATCATAAACATTACTTACACCGGCCCATATAGAAATCCGGGTACAGTAATCACTACTACATTCGATAATTATTATGTTGGCTATGATACTACTAACATGTTTCAGGTTACGGGAACGAAGACGGTCACAAATCTGGGAATGAATGCTGCCAACCACTTAAATTATTCCATTTCTGTGAATGGTCAATTGAGAAATACTGCGGGAGCTACTATGAGCTGGACATCCAATCGTAATCGTGAATGGACAGCAGGAGAGAGCACTACAATCGACTGGCGCGACGATGAATATGTAATAACAGGAAATGCGAATGGTACTAATTTCAGTGGAAATTCCTTTACGGCAAATATTACAAGCGGATTGCATATCGCTTTAAATTGTCCATACATCAAACAAGGTATTTTTGAATTAACGCCTTCCGGAAAATCTACGCGAATATTCGACTATGGTAATGGAACATGTGATGCCAATGCAACTGTAACGGTTAATGGATCTTCGTTTCCGATAGTGCTTCGTTAGCCGGACAACAATGATATTTGGAATAGCTTTTTATTTGCCTCCTGTTTTTGTCGCAAAATGATTCCGACCGGCACTATGATAGTGGCAGAATAAACATTTTTTCTTTTGTACATTTGCGCCATGTATATTCTCAAGGTAAAAGGGACAGAAAAAATTCCGGATTATGTGCAATTAAGGGATGATAAATTCACTCTTCTCGCTTACTTCCGGGTCGATCGTCCTGAAAAGGCCATAACAAAAGCAGGATTGGGCAACCGGGAAGCAGAAATTCTGGAAATCATTCATTCGATGCCATTTGGAAAAATACAGTTTCTGGAAAGTTGATACGAATTAAGATTGTTCACAAAATTGATCGATTAACTTTATTATATTCAATTGTAATTTTGAAATTGCAACTGTTTTCAATGCTGACTTATTCATTCACGGAAAATATGAAATTCACCCTTCGGAAATATTCAATACTATTTGTTAATTAAAAACACATCCCACAACATAAATCACCCATGTCATCACCAATCATTCATATTACAAATGCTAACATTTATCAATCAGTGAATCTGATTTTATCAGATGTCAATCTCGAAATTGAAAAGGGTGAGTTTGTTTATCTGATAGGTAAAACAGGAAGCGGAAAAAGCAGTTTGCTGAAGACAATTTATGGTGATGTCAATTTAAAAGAGGGAACAGCCAGTATAGCAGGGTTTGAAATTCATGACATGAGTGAAAGTCAGATTCCTTACCTGCGAAGAAAATTGGGAATCGTCTTTCAGGATTTTCAACTTTTATCCGACCGTTCAGTGAATGCCAATTTACTTTTTGTATTGCAGGCAACAGGATGGAAAGACAAGAATAAGATTAATGAAAGAATCAATGAGGTTTTAGAAAAAGTGGGATTAGGCACCAAAGGATTCAAGATGCCGCATGAGCTTAGCGGCGGGGAGCAACAGCGAATTGTAATTGCACGCGCTTTGTTAAACGATCCGGAAATTATTCTTGCCGATGAACCGACAGGAAATCTTGATCCGGAAACTTCGGAAGGAATTATGCGTCTTCTTTTTGACATCAGCAAGACAGGAAGAGCCGTATTGATGGCCACGCACAATTATACGCTGATAGAAAAATTTCCGGCGCGAATTATCAAATGTGAGAAGGGTCGTATCATCGACAGTAAATTGGTGAATTATTAATTCACTGCTATCGGGGTAAAATTAAGCAGAACTTGAAAATGATTAATTTTTATTTAATGCTAATAAAAATTGGCATTAAAAAAGTAAACCCCTATTTAGAATAGCCAAAAAAAAACGAAAACTATAATCGAAGAGGTGCGAGGGCCGTCCACGCACCGCGCGGCGATGGCATCGTCAGAGGCCACAAAGAGCGGGATAAAATCGAGCCGATGCCGGAGCTGTGCGTGGGGTCTTTTTTCTTTTGCTTACTTTTCTTTTTGGACAAGCAAAAAGAAAAGTAAGGATGTTAGTACCGCCCTTTGCATTACCCGGACGACCGTGATTAATAATTCAATTAATTTAATCCTTAAGAATCAAATTTTAATGAAGGCAACGCAGAATTTTTTTTGCGCCTTCAGCATTCGAAAAATCAGTCAGTAAAATTTCATTTCGTTTTTTAATTTCTTCTTTATCGAAAGCTCCTTTATGCATGGTCTCTGTAATGTGCGCTTTCATTTCATCGGGCGTATCAGCGATAATGCACAATGACTCCAATCCGGTATTGAGCACCATGGGAGTATTAACAATACATGTTCGACCACTGAAAAGTGCTGCCAGTAATTTAAGTTTTATTCCGGTCGATTGAAATGTAGGTAAGACATTGCACTGAGAAGTAGCAATGAGTTTTTGAATTTCATGATGAGTCAGGTCGTCTTTAAGAACAACATTTCTTGACAGACTTACTGCTTTCACCAACTCCCTGGAAGGTCTATTTCCGGCAATGATTAGTTGAAAAGGAAGATCATTGAATATTTTTTCGACGAGATACAAAGCCGCTTCATTGTTTTCTCCCACATGCAGATTACCGTGGTAAAAAGCGAAATCACCTTTACCGCTTTTGATTTCTACACTCTCGAAAGGATGAAAGGCCGTTATGTAATGCACATGCTTAAACGAATGCATGAAGTGAGCCGTATCAGCCGGTGAAATGGCTGCAATAGCTGAAGCTTTCTGCAGAACAGATTCATACTTGGCTAGTTTACCGGCTTCATTGTAGAAATAATAGCGTTTGAAAATATTCTTCTCTACGCGGGCGAGATTGCTGTAATAGTCATGTTCGACATTATGTGTACGCACGATAATCTTCCGCTCGGCAAAAGCGGGATCGTTCAGCAAAAAAGTTGAATGAAGTCCTTCCATGAGAATCGGATGATCGTCTTTCAACAGACGTGCTTTTAATTCCGGTGAATTGCGTGTGAGAACGATGTATGGATAGGTATTGAACAAAAGTGATTTTGCCGTCATGCGCGGGTAGTAGTAAACCTCCTCTGCAAAATCGTTTAATTCTATTGAGGGCTTGCGTCCATATTCATAAGCATGCAGGAAAATCCTGACTCCGGCATTGCTTAATGCTTTCAGTTTGTAAAACACATCGATAACTCCACCATAATCCGGAGGAGAAGGAACATCAAATGAAATAACATGCAAACAGGGCTTAGCCGACATCCGTAAATAATTCTAAAAAATTTTTCTTTTCATTTTCCCAGCAGAGTTCCGAAGCAGCAATATTTAAATTTTTCTTCCACCGCGCAAGTTGATCTTCGTCATGCATCATTTCACGCATTTTTGCGGCAAGTACATCGGTTTCCAGCGATGGCGTGATTAATCCGACATCGTATTGTTCAACAATTCGTTTAACTTCCGGCAGGTCTGTTGCCAATACCGGAAGTCCCGCCTGTATGTAATCAAACAATTTATTTGGAAGAGAATATTTGTAATTCAGGTTCGTGTCTTTATCCAAAGTAAGTCCGAAATCGGCCATGCTTGTAAATCGTAAAAGTTCATTAAAAGATTGTTGAGGGATGAAGAAAACTTTTTCTTCAGCATGAGTGGAAGTTACCAAAGCTTTCAGATTATTTAATACATCACCGCCGCCGATAAAAAGCAGCACCGCTCCATCGACACGTTGAATTGCACGAATGGCCTCTTCCCCACCCCGATCGATATTTATTCCGGCGCCTTGAAATAAAAATACCTTTTTGCCTTCGGGTATATTCCAGTTTTTTCGGGATTCTTTTTGGAATGTTTGGGTTGACTTGACTGGCAAATTTCTTACAACATGAACAGGGACATCGTATTTTTTCCGGTAGAAAGAAGCGATAGAATCGTTCACTGTCATTACCTTTTTCAGTTTCGGGAAAATCCATTTTTCCAGTTTCAACCATATGGCTTGCACGGCAGGACGCGAAACCAATTCAGGAACTTCGGTAAAATATTCATGGCTATCATAGACCAGCTTTACACCCTTCAATTTCGACGCCAGGTAATTGGCCAACAAAGTATCGAGGTCGTTCGATAAATAAACATCTGCCTTCTTGAATAAGAGATAAATAAATAAACTAAAATTATAATGGAGATAAAAAAGAGGACCTTTTTCGAAAAGCAAGTAGAATCGCTTAGTGGAATATGGTCTTTTGGATAAAGCCAAAGAGCTTTTTTTGCGTCTTCCGACGAGTGTTACCAGAAAACCGGCTTCATGCAAGGCAGTAGCGGCCCGGTTAACACGTTGATCGGTAACGAGGTCACTGACGACTGAGATGATTATTTTTCTTTTTTCGGAGGACATGAAAATCACTGCAAGTAAGAAAATTATCCCGACTCTTTAGGGAAGGATTTTGTTCGTTTTCTTTGCAATAGAGCAGTATTTGTATGCAAAAAAATGTGGAAAATCTATTCAAAATCCTTATCTTTAAAGCCATAAATCCCTATTTATCCAATTATTAACTGTTGTTTAATTTAACTGATATTAATCATTTATTGCAACCGTAATATCCTGGAGATTTACTGAACAAAAATCTTATCAATTAATATTTGATTACCTAAATAATTCAGAAAAACATAAAAATTTATGACTGAACAGGAAAGAGAAAAACAATTTGAGGCAAAGATTGCCGGTGGAGAAATAATAGAGGCGAAAGACTGGATGCCGGAAAGATATCGCAAGCAACTAATAAGAATAATGAGTCAGCATGCGCATTCTGAAATTGTAGGAATGTTGCCTGAAGGAAATTGGATAACACGCGCTCCGAGTTTGCGACGTAAAGCAGTATTGTTGGCAAAAGTTCAGGATGAAGCCGGACATGGTCTTTACATTTACAGCGGAACAGAAACGCTAAATGTTAGTCGCGACGAATTGACCAATGACTTACTTTCCGGCAAAGCGAAATACTCCAGCATTTTCAATTACCCAACGCTCTCGTGGGCCGATATGGGTTCGATTGGGTGGTTAGTTGATGGAGCAGCTATTGTAAATCAAACAGCTTTAGCTAAATGTTCTTATGGACCATATGCGAGAGCGATGGTTCGTATTTGTAAGGAAGAAAATTTCCACCACAAACAGGGCTATGAAATTCTTGCAACTTTGATGAAAGGAACGAAAGAGCAGCAGGCAATGGCGCAGGATTCTGTCAATCGCTTTTGGTGGCCGGCCTTGATGATGTTTGGTCCCTCCGATAAAGATTCACCCAACACAGCCGAGTTGATGCGCTGGAAAGTGAAACGTTATACCAACGACGATTTGCGTCAGCGCTTTATTGACCGTACAATTCCACAGGCCGAAAATATCGGAATAAAAATTCCGGATGTCAATTTGAAGTGGGATGAAAAGACGAAGCACTACCAACATGGAGAAATCAATTGGGAAGAATTCTTTAATGTGATTAAAGGAAATGGAATTTGTAATAAAGAACGTTTACAATCACGCAATGATGCGCATGAAAAAGGAACATGGGTAAGAGAAGCCGCAGAAGCATATGCGCGTAAACAGTCGTCTAAACAAGTAGCTGCATAATAAAAAAACTATGAGTTCATCACAATGGCCTTTGTGGGAGGTTTTCTTACAAAAGAAATCAGGATTACCATTTGAGCATGCAGGAAATGTGCATGCTCCGGATAAAGAAATTGCTCTGCAGAATGCGCGCGATGTCTATTCACGCAGAAATGAGGCAACATGTATTTGGGTAGTCTTATCAGAAAACATTATTTCGAGTACACCGGAAGATGTATCCTCTTTCTTCGATCCGGCTAATGACAAGATTTACCGTCACCCGAATTTTTATAAAACACCCGGAGTTAGTTTTGAATAAAGCATTGTTGTATCATGAATAAATCAATGAATGAATTTATATCGGAGTATGCTCTCCGCATAGGCGATACCAGTCTGATACTTGGTCAACGTCTGGGTGAATGGTGCGGACACGGACCTATTTTAGAAGAAGATATTGCACTGACGAACATTTCACTCGACCTCATCGGACAATCACGCGCTTTTTTAACGTATGCAGGAAGTTTGGAAGAGAAAAAAAGAACGGAAGATGAACTTGCTTTTTTCCGTGATGCGAGGGAATATAAAAACACATTGCTGGCAGAGCAGCCGAACGGTGACTTTGCACAAACTATTTTGCGACAGCTATTCATCAGTACTTTTCAATTTTATTTCTTCGATAGGTTGAAAAAAAGTAAGGATGCGATGTTTGCAGGATTGGCGGAGAAGTCATTTAAGGAAGTGGCTTATCACGTACGTCACGCTACAGAATGGACATACCGATTAGGCGATGGCACGAAAGAGAGTCATGAAAAAATCAACCATGCACTCAACGAATTGTGGCGATATACTGGCGATCTATTTTTGATGAATGAAACGGATAAGATTCTAATCAAAGAAGGAATTGCTGTTGATCTCCATGAAGTAAAGAAAGATTGGGAAAAGAAAATTCGCGAAGTTTTTTTACAAGCGACACTCGTATTTCCGGAAGATAATTTCATGATCACAGGAGGTATATTAGGAAATCATACAGAGTATCTTGGACATATTTTAGCAGAGATGCAAATACTTCCGAGGTCCTATCCGGGTGCTGAGTGGTAATGTCGTTTGCGTTGTTTTCGTCTTATCAAACTTTTTTTAATACAATCATCCGGTGACACATACAAAAGAAAGTATTGTTTCTCTTTTATCAGAAATTCCTGATCCGGAAATTCCGGTGATTAGCATTTCGGAATTGGGAATTCTACGTTCGGTTGAAGTGGAAGGTGAGAAAGTGATTGTTACGATAACACCGACGTATAGTGGTTGTCCGGCGATGCGGGCGATTGAAGATGAGATAAAGGTTAAACTTCACGAGCAGGGAATTAAAGATGTGGAAGTGAAACTGGTTTACTCACCGGTATGGACGACAGACTGGATGAATGAAGAAGCGAAAGAGAAACTAAGAAAATACGGGATTTCGCCACCGGGCAAGAGGAGTTTAAAGAATCTGATATCGGGTGACCGGCAAGCAGCATGTCCGCGTTGCGGCTCCACAGATGTGAAGTTGGTAAGTTTGTTTGGCTCAACGGCATGTAAGGCACTGTATACTTGCAATGCATGCAGAGAACCGTTTGATCAGTTTAAATGCCATTGAGAATTGAACTAATTTTTATAAAATTACTATCTTTCCTTCATTAAGGAGAGAATTAAATCACCAATCAATTAAAAAATAAAAGCAGATGATTAACTATACCATTGAGGGAAGTGTTGGAAAAATAATGTTGAATCGTCCGGAAAAGTTTAACAGCTTTAATCGGGCAATGGCATTGGGACTTCAGGAAGCATTGAGAGATTGCAGCAGCAACGACAAGGTGCGCGCCGTTTATTTCAGTGCGACGGGAAAAGCATTTTCAGCAGGGCAGGATTTATCGGAAGCGATAGAGCCCAATGGAAGAACGATCGAGCAAATTGTAGATCAGCACTACAACCCGATAATACTGGGTATAAGAGAAATGAAAAAGCCCGTAGTGTGTGCCGTGAATGGAATTGCAGCAGGAGCCGGAGCGAATGTGGCCTTGTGCTGCGACATTGTTGTTGCAGCCAAGTCGGCGACGTTTATCCAGGCCTTTAGTAAAATCGCTTTGATACCCGACAGTGGCGGAACCTATTTTCTTCCGCGTCTGGTAGGCATGCAACAAGCAACTGCCTTGATGATGTTAGGAGAAAAACTAAGTGCAGAAGATGCTCAGAAAATAGGAATGATATATAAAGTTTTTGAAGACGATGTTTTTGAAAAAGAAAGCTGGCAGATAGCTGTTACATTATCTGAAATGCCAACTAAAGCACTTGGCTTAACAAAACAATTACTGAACAGCTCCATGACAAATTCCCTGCAAGAACAATTAAAGCAAGAAGAAAAACTCCAAGCCCAGGCAGGGCTGACGGCGGATTTCAAAGAAGGGGTGCAATCGTTTTTGGAGAAGAGGAAGGCGGTTTTTAGGGGGGAGTAGGTGGGGAAGTATTTTTATTTCAAGTATGAAACAGGTAAGCTTTTTAACGGTTGCGAATATTTCATTAAAATGATTAGATCCATAAATTTCAAATTTAAAATTGCCAGCAGATAATCCAACATGGAATTAGTCCTTCGACATAGGAAAATAGTTTCTTTTAGGATAATGATCATTGAGTAATGATGTTTCATATCACTTATGTCAGGTTTATCCTGACAATTACGATATAAAACATAATTTTTTAGAAAAAAAGAAAAAATAACTTATCTTTCGTATCAATATTGTCAGGTTTATCCTGACAAAAACACTATGAAAAGTAAATATATTTCCACGCAATCAAACGAACTCCTGTCCTATTTTAATGAACAGAAAAAGACTTGCTTTGACTATAGAGCAGCTTACAATGCATTGCCTGATTCAAAGGAAAGCACACTACGGGAGTTACTTAGTGACATGACAAAGCGTGGTCTTCTGATGAGATTAAAAGATGGAGTTTATTACATCATACCATATGAAGCAAATGCTGAAAACTTTATGCCCGACTGGCATTTAATAGCAGAACACTTGATAAATAATACCCAATATTATATTGGTTATTACTCTGCATTGCAAATCCACAACCTAATTACGCAGCCATCTTTGAAAGAACAAATTGTTGTTTCAAAACAAATGCGACCATCAGTAATTAAGATAAAAAACGTATCTTTTCAATTTATCTATCATAATCAAAGTCATTTTTTTGGAGCCAAGAAAATATGGATAGATAATTTTAATAAAGTAGAATGTTCAGATCTTGAAAAAACAATTGTTGACTGTTTGTTTAAGCCCGATTATGCTGGGGGAATTGTTGAAGTAGCAAGAGCGATTTACATTTCGAAAGAAAAATTAAAATTTGATACACTACTTGACTATACAAAAAAATTCAAATCACAAGCAGTTATTAAACGACTAGGGTTTCTTTTAGAATTATTGGAAATAAATAATAACATCACAGATAAATTACAAAAAGCAAAAACAGCTTCTTATGTATTACTGGATACGGAATTACCGAAGTCTGGAAAAATGATTAGCAGATGGAGCATTCAGCAAAATTTAGAAACAGAAACAATTAAGTCTGCAATTTATACATGATTAAACCTGGCGAAATACAACAGAAAGCGCGTGAAGCAGGTGTTCGTGACCAACAAATAGAAAAAGACTATATGCTCTCGTGGATATTGCAAGGCATTGCACAACACGAGCAACTTTCTAAAACCATTGTATTTAAAGGCGGAACTGTTTTAAAGAAAATATATTTTGAAGATTTCCGGTTTTCGGAGGACCTCGATTTTACTTTGTTAAACAATGATGCTTCGACTCTTCGGGAAACTCAGGGTGGCGCAGGCTCAGCGCAAGCAACAAACGAACAAATTTTTGCCTGGTTTAAAGAAACGTTTGAATACGTTTTGGAGGAAGCAAATATTCGTCTTGAAATCATTGACAACAATGAACAAGATCCCGATAGAGAATCGGGAGGTGGAATTAATTTTTACATCACTTACATTGGGCCGTTGGGGGGACAAGGAAATAATAAAAAAGTGAAAATTGATATTTCTAAAAGTGAAAAAATAGAGTTTAAGCCAGTAATGCAAACCGCTTTAATTGGATATTCTGATTTAAAAGAACATCAACTTTTATGTTATCCTTTAGAAGAAGTATTAGTTGAAAAAATGCGTACAGTTATGCAACGCATGCAGGCTCGTGATTTTTACGATATATGGTATTTGTTGGAACAACATGGTATGGATGTGAATTTGTATTTAAAGGAATTCGCAAACAAATGTTCAACTAAAAAATTAAACCCTACCGATTTTCAAAAAAAACTGGTAGAACGACTACCGCAATACAGAGGCCGTTGGGAAAGTTCTATGAATGAACAAATACAAAATTTGCCGGACTTTGATAAAGTGGAACGGGAGGTAATGAGGCATTTGAAGAAATTGAAAGTTTAATATAAATCGAATTCAAAAGTGAGATTGACAATACCTAAAAATATTACAAACGAACATATTGAAAACGCAATTATTAAAATCAAACTCTCTGAAATACCGAAAGAAAAAGGGCGGTTTATAGAGCGAAGTAAGGTTGAATGGATAATTTGATTTAGGAGAAGGGTGGGAAGGGTTAAATTTATTTCATTGTTAGCGAGTAATGCAATAACGACCGTACACCCCATAACAGGAAGTGCTTAAACGGACATACTAAATGCCAACACTACATCAAAATAAAAAGAGCTGCAAAGACCTCCGGAACCCGATACATATTGCAGCACATTTTATTTTACGCAACATCAGGACAATAATTCCAACTTTGAACTTATGGACAAATTGACCAAAGAACAAAGACGGAAAAATATGCAAGCAGTTAAGGCGACAGGTTCAAAAATTGAGACCGCTTTAGCTAAAGAGCTTTGGCGACTTGGTCACCGATACAGAAAAAACGATAAGACTGTTTACGGTAAACCCGACATGACAATGAAACGATATAAACTTGCAATTTTTGTTGACAGTGAGTTTTGGCACGGTAAAGACTGGGAAAAGCATAAACAAGACCACAAATCCAATCTGAACTTTTGGTATAAAAAGATAATGCGCAACATACAACGTGATATTGAAGTAAATGACTATTTGTTGATATTAGGGTGGAAAGTTTTACGGTTTTGGGGACAGGATGTAATCAAAAATTCACGAACTTGCACCGACAAAATTATAGAAGTAATAAATGAAACTAAAAAAGAAAATAAGCATCGATGAGCTTGACGTAAAAGGCTTCCAATTAAGATTAGTTGAGCCAAACTCGACTAATCATGTGAAAGCTATCATCACACATTATCTTCATAATATTGATAATGGAGTTTCTAAGCATTTCAACAAGGAAGCAAAGAAAGCCATTAAAGAATATGTAACATACAAAAATGAAGAAGAAAATTTAAGTTTAGCTGCCGAAGATGCCTTACAGCAGCTTCTTTTTGAAGTTAATGACGTTCCATTTCCAACACCTGAAAATTATAAATTCAAATTCATTGACTTATTTGCCGGCGTTGGTGGGTTCAGACTAGCAATGCAAAATTTAGGAGGGAAGTGTGTTTTTACCAGCGAGTGGGACAAAGACGCACAAAAAACTTACAGAGCAAATTTTGGTGAAGTTCCATTTGGTGACATAACCAAAGAAGAAACCAAAAAATTTATTCCTGACGGATTTGATGTTTTATGTGCCGGTTTTCCTTGTCAGGCATTTTCAATAGCCGGTAAGCGTGGCGGATTTGAAGACACTAGAGGAACGTTGTTTTTTGATGTTGCAGAAATAATAAAACGGAAAAAGCCCAAAGCCATTTTTCTTGAAAATGTAAAGGGGTTAAGAAATCACAATGGAGGCAAAACTCTTGCAACGATTTTAAATGTTTTACGTAACGACCTTAATTACTTTGTTCCCGAACCTCAAATAATAAATGCTAAAGACTTTGGAGTTCCACAACATCGTGAACGTATTTACATTGTTGGATTTAGAAAAGACCAAGGAGTTACTGACTTTGAATACCCAAAACCAATAAAGAAAAAAGTAAAGTTTGCTGATGTAAAAGAGAAAAAGGTTCCGGCAACAAAATACTTCTTGTCAACTCAATATGTTCAAACACTAATAAATCATAAAGCAAGACATGAAAGCAAAGGAAATGGTTTCGGATTTGAAATAATCCCTGACGAAGGGGTTGCAAATGCCATTGTGGTTGGCGGAATGGGAAGAGAAAGGAACTTAGTTTATGACCACAGAATTACCGATTACACTCCTACAACTCATATTAAAGGAACTGTTAATAGGGAAGGCATTCGTAAAATGACTCCAAGAGAATGGGCGAGGCTACAAGGATTTCCGGACAAATATATTATTCCAGTTGCTGACGCTTCCGCATATAAACAATTCGGCAACTCTGTTGCTGTACCTGCAATTCAAGCAACAGCAAAAAAAATTTTAGAAACAATCGGAATCAAAAAAAATGATAACAGGAAATAAAGGGGAATGGAGTGAAATATATGCTTTATTCAAACTATTAGGAGATAAACAACTATTTGCAGGTGACGCAGACCTTAACAAGGTTGAAGAATTATTTTATCCAATCATTAAAATCATTCGAAATGAAAGTGGCGGTAATTTTGAATATGAATTAAACGGAGATTTAGTAATTATCTCAGACGGCAAAGAAAAATTAAGAATACCGGTTAAAACCTTTGCAGATCAATCTTCAAAACTATTAGCAAAAATAAAAGGCTCAACAGGTTCTTTCAGCATCCCGGAAGTTGAAGCATTTATGAAGTCTGTAAATTGTCAAACACTAAAAGCAAAATCCACTTCAAAAACTGACATTCGAATTGTCATTCACGACCAGAGAATAAACCAAACAGCGGAATTAGGTTTTAGCATAAAGTCTCAATTGGGTGGCGAAGCCACCCTTTTAAATGCCGGTAAAACAACAAATTTTATTTACCAAGTAACAGGCTTCAAAGGAAACTCAAAAGCAATAAAGACACTTAATGAAATTGATTCTAAGAGCAAAATAAAAGACAGACTGGAAGCGATTAAAAAGTTAGGAGGCAAATTAAAGTTCACAACACTTGAGCAAGATGTTTTCAAAAACAATTTGGTGCTTATAGATAGTTTGTTGCCAAACATTTTGGCTGAGATCTTAAAAACATTTTTTACTACAAGTTTGAACTCAACGAAAGATCTTACTGAGAATATCAACAAAAATAATCCCCTGAATTACGATAATCAATTTGCTCATACCTTTTACGAATATAAAATCAAACGATTTTTAACTGATGTAGCATTGGGAATGACGCCATCCAAAGTATGGACAGGAGTATATGATGCGACTGGTGGTTATCTTGTAGTTAAAGAAAATGGAGATGTTCTTTGCTATCACATTTATAACCGCAATCAATTTGAAGACTATTTATTTAACAATACGAAACTTGAAACTGCAAGCAGTACAAGACATGAATTCGGTAAGGTGTACCATGCAGATGGCAATATTTATTTAAAGTTGAATTTGCAAATACGTTTTTTATAAAATAAATCTAATAAGAGAAAAATGGCTATAAGTATCCTATCAAAAATTTCTGATAATAAAATAAATGCATTAAATGTTCTAATTCAAATTTCCGTAAAGGAATATTTATCAATTGCAACTGATATTATTGATAAAAATGAAATGCAAAGAAAAAAAATCAAATCTTCTAGATCTGTATATTCATTATTGAGAAATGATTTGAGACAAGGTTGTACAATTCCTCCAATTTGTCTTGCGATTAGAAAAGAAGCAGTTGGAAAGCAATTAAAGTTATCTGAAATTGAAAAAATATCGGATGCGGATATAACAAAACTTATACAAAAGAAACAAGTTATTATACTTGACGGTTTGCAAAGAACTTATCAATTATTAGAATTAGAAGCGGAGTTGAAAAAACAAGGTGAAACAGATGTTTTGCGTACGTTTCATAATAGACCTCTACGTGCCGAAATATTTATAGGAGTGAATAAAATTGGTATTCTATACAGAATGCTAACATTAAATACTGGTCAGACTCCAATGTCTGTAAGACATCAAATAGAAATTTTATATCAAGACTATATTGGAGACAATAAAATTAGTGGGGTAAAATTATTAAAAGAAGTTGACGGGTCAAAATCTTATGGTGTTGGGAAATACAAGTTCAATGAAATTATTGATGGTTTTCAAAGCTATCTTGAAAAAGATGAATTAGCAATTGATAAAAGTTCATTATTAGAAGATGTAAAAAGCTTAGAAAAATTGTCAAAAGTAGGTCAGAAAAAAGAATTGTTTCTTGATTTTGTTTTAACGTATCATAGTTATATTGAAAAAATAGTAGCGCTAAGTACGAAATGGTCATTTGACAAAGAATCGGATATCGCAGAAAAAATAAACCAACCATATGGAAATTCGGCTTTAGAAATATTTTGTAAAGGGGCAGTCTTGACTGGATTTGGGGCTGCTATTGGGACACTCGAGGATACAGCACAAATAAAAGATTTCGATGTAATTATCGTTAACATGAAAAAACTAAAGCTTGGCGGAGATTCCGATGAGGTCTTTACTGATTTAATAGAAATAATGGATAAAATTAGAACCACTTCCAAAAAAATAGGAAATAGTCAAAGGCGATATTTCTATTACTTTTTTAAATCTCTCTTTAACCCTGAACTTGATTCTTACTTAAATATCCATAAAACAATTCACAAAGCATTTCAAACCTATAAAGTTGAGTTTCTTTAATGGGTATTTTACTGCTCAATGATGATGGGACTGAATTTGCAATAGATAAAATCAAATTCGTTAAAAAGCATTCGGCTTTTGTTGCAAAGGACAAGGCTAAAAACGAAATTTTATTTTATTATCCTTTGCAAAAATCCGACAATACTCCACCGGAAGATTTCGATGTTTTTTTATTTTACAAACCGAACTTAGCTGCTAATAACATTTTTCAAATCACCGATAAAAATCTTACTGAATTATCTTGCAAAGGTAAATTAGGTTGGATATTTCCTATTCAATCCTTCCTGACAAATGAACACGATTATTCCAAAAATCCATATTTTCTGCCATATGCTTACAATGCATATTTAAAATTACTTGATGGAATTTCCGATGTAAATTATTATAATAAAATAAAAATTAATGAAATAAGTGATGGCACCTATATTGAAAAAATTTATGGCGAAAACACGATCGTAATGATTTTATATAAAAATTACCTGAATGATTATGCAATAAAATATAATCAACCATTCGATATAAAAAATTATATAGTTGACTTTTACAGTAAAGGTTTTAATCTATTTTCACAAAACAATTTCAATCTTTTTTATCATGTCGATTTTAATACCAAAAATATTGAAAAAGAATATATACCAAGCGGTAATAAAATAAATATTCAAAAAGTATCAAATGATTTCATTGATAATGAATATGTAAATAATTTATTGCTTGATTTAATCCCGTTTCAAGATCATCCTTTAGTGAAATTTCATTTATTATATCAAATAATAGAATTATTGATCGACTTGATTTTTAAAAATGAATTAACAATTAGCACAAGCAGATTTAAAGACCCGAATGAAAACTTTCACGATATCAAGGATGAAATAATGACTTTAACAAAGGAACAAGAACGAATCGTAAAATTATTTAATGATTATAGTAAAAATGTGGACTCTTCTTTGAAAAAGAATCTAAAAGCAACTTGTGACCTATTAATTGGATTGACAAAGGATAAAATCCCTAATGATGCACCTAAATCATTATATAAAGTTAGATGTTTATTGTTTCATAACCTGAGGTCATTCAAAACTGATTATACAACGAGCCTAAAAAGCATTAACAGCGATTTTGAAAATTTACTGACAGAAATACTAATTGAATTTAAGTTGATCAAGATTTAATCATGCCCATTTGCAAGCACATTTAAAAAACGCACAAACAACCGCACAGACCAAAGTTTTTTAAAGTGTTTGGAAAACTGACCCAAGAATGTCTTTTAATTTTTTTCCTAAAGCCTTATTAAAAATTAATCACCCGGCACACAAGCCACTGACAAAAAGAAAATGAAACACAAGGTAAACAAGGTCTACAACAACTCGACAGACAGAACGACAGATGAAAACAGCGTTTAAGAAACTGGCGGTTCATTAGTTAAATGCAGTTCAGTTTTCCAATCAAACTTTTGTACTAGTTGAAAGTAATGTACTCCGAAAACGTCAAGTTCTTAAACTCGCAAACCCTATCGAGCTGTAAATCCACCTAACATCTAATCGTTAATCACAAAATATGTCAATAGGATTCACACCAAAACACATTGAGGATTTTCCTCTTAACGGTTTAACACAACAGCAATTTCTTGCTCTTGCAAATGAGACAGCCATTAAAATAGGCTGGAAAGTTGGCTACCTGAGTGACAATGGACTTATTGCTTATACCGATAAAGGAATGTTTTCCTGGAATGCAGAAATTAAAATCAAAATAGAAAATGGAGTTGCAAATATTCAAAGTGCATCGACGGGAAGTGAAATGATGGACTGGGGTAAAAACAAGAAGAATGTCGCCAATTTCATTAGTAATTTTGAAGAATTAAAACCGACCTTAACGAAAGAAGAACTTGCTACAAAATATTTAGAACTAAGCGAAAAACTTGTTTCACAAGAGGAAGATATATTAAAGTTGCCTCCTGCAACAACGACTGAACAAATCAAAGGTTTCTTTTCTATTTTCAAGCCAACAAGAGATTTTTTCATTACTCCCATCCTATTAGACTTGAATATTATTATTTTCATTTTGATGGTAATTAATGGTGTAAACTTTATGCAACCGGACAATGAAAGTTTGTTGCATTGGGGTGCTAACTTTAGACCTGTGACTTTAGAAGGAGAATGGTGGCGTCTAATAACAAATTGCTTTTTGCATATTGGTGTTTTACACCTGTTATTGAATATGTATGCCCTAGTTTATATTGGCGTATGATTGGAACCTCATTTGGGAAGGACAAGATTTATTTCAGCTTACCTGCTAACAGGAATTACAGCAAGTCTTGCCAGTTTATGGTTGCACGATTTAACCATAAGTGCCGGTGCGTCAGGTGCTATTTTTGGTATGTATGGTGTTTTTCTTGCAATGCTAACAACAAATTTAATAGAGAAAGCTGCAAGAAAAGCTTTATTGACAAGTATTGCAGTTTTTGTTGGCTACAATTTAATTTATGGACTCAAAGGCGGCATTGACAATGCTGCTCACATTGGTGGTCTACTTGGAGGACTTGTTATTGGTTACGCTCTAATTCCAAGCTTAAAAAAACCTAACGATAATAAACTGAAATTCGGGACAATTGGTTTGTTAACAACTCTAATTCTTGCTTCTTCTTTTGTTGTTTATAGAAAACTACCTAATGACATTGCAACATACGATGTTAAAATAAAGGAGTTCGTTACAATGGAAGCAATGGCATTAGAGGTTTACAGTTTGCCACGGTAACACACCTAACGATAAAATACTCTACGAAATTAAAGACAGAGGAATTTATTATTGGAACGAAAACATAAAGCTAATTGACAGTTTCGAAGACTTGAACTTGCCTGTCGAAATTAGAATTAAGAACAAACTATTGAAGGAATATTGTGAGCTTAGAATAAAAAGCTATGAATTACTTTACAAAACAATTTCCCAGGACACTGACCAATACCGAACACAAATAGAAGATTACAATAAACAAATAGAAAGTAAAATTAATGAACTTGGTGGCGGACAATAGGCTTTGGCCATTAGATGCTCTATATTAAAAGGCGCCTTGTCTTCGCTTGAAATATTTCTTTAAAATTCCGGGCTAATTGTTGAAGGCAATTTCCCAAGCAAACTTGCTATTAACTTCTGGTTAAATCCGTTTTTTATTAAAGCTTCAATCTGATACGTTTTTTCACTTCTGAGGTGGGTGTGTTTTTTTGAGATAGACACTCCAATAATTACGCTTCTCAACGAAACTTTTACCAGAAATCTATTAGGTTTCTGGATGAAAATTTACTTTCTTTGAATTGCACTTATGGGCTGAACTCGAATTATATAATCTTATTTAATACTGAACTTATGAAAATAAAATTACTAATCATTTTTCTGCTGCTTGCATCAGTGAACGTTTCTGTTGCACAATACGTATGGAATCAAAAAGCAAATGTAGGAGGAATGAACCGCCAGAGTGCTGTAGGATTTTCTGTAAACCATTATGGCTTTATTGGAACGGGCAGGAATCTTGAAACGCAAACAGTACTAAAGGATTTTTGGCGTTATGATCCTGCAAATGATAGCTGGACTCAAGTAGCAGATTTTGGAGGGACTGTCAGGTATGCAGCATCCTGCTTTGTAATAAATAACATCGCTTATGTGGGTTGTGGGAAAGTAAATATGTCTGGAAATAGCTTTGTAAAAGATTTTTGGAAATATAATCAAGGCAACAACACCTGGTCGCAAGTTGCCAATTTTGGTGGTAATGCGAGGTATGCAGCACCTGCATTTGCTATCGCAACAAAAGGTTATGTTGGCACAGGTTACGACCAGACTACTCCAACCTACCAGGATTTTTGGGAGTATAACTCAATTGCTAATACTTGGTCACAAAAAAGCGATTTTCCCGGAGGGCCCAGGGAAAACGGAGTTGGCTTTTCCATTGGGAATTACGGCTACATGGGAAGCGGTTATTATTTTTCTTCGTCAAACGATTTTTATAAATATGATCCTATAAGTGATACATGGACTCAAATTGCTGATTTGCCTACCAACGGAACAAGTTTAACCTGTTTTGTTTTAAATGATCTGGGATACGTTGGAACCGGCTCAATCACTTATCCTGCAGTAAATTTCTTCAGTCATTTCTGGTACTATTCCCCTGCCTCAAATTCATGGACAGCCATAGCCGATTGCGGTCCTACTCCCCGATTTAATGCGGTTGCATTTGCTATTGACTCTGCTGGCTACTGCGGTACAGGTGGGTTCTTAGATTTTAACAACCATGATACATTAGATTTTTGGAAATATGCACCTTCCGGTGTTGGCATTTCAGACGATTTAAAAAATGAATTTGATGTAAATGTTTTTCCTAATCCCGTAAACGATAAATTAAATATTACTGTTAAAAACAAAGAGATTTCTGACATTACCCTTTATGATGCAACATCAAAAATAATTCTGCAAAAACAATTTTCAGGTTATGCTTCTTTAAACACAGAACATCTTGCAAAAGGAATTTACCTATATAAAGTTACAATTAAAAATGTTGTAATTAAAAAAGGAAAGATTGTGAAAGATTAATTCAGCAGGGTTTTTAAGTGAAATAAAATCACGAACAACAGCTGGTAAAAATAAATTAATAAAAATGGTTTTGTTCAGTAATCAAACATTTGTGCTTCCAATAACAGAGGAGCATTAAAACATGTAAGCAATTAAATCCTTTTTTTATTACTTTTTTGCTAAACAAAAATCAATACCCCAAAACAACCAATAACTCTTGCATTACCTCTCCCGCAAAAAAAAAGGGGCCGTCATCCAATGACAGCCCCTTTCTTTACGCAGGTGATAATTACTTCACCTTTGCTGATAATTCAGCACCGGCTTTAAATTTCGCAACGCGTTTAGCAGCGATTTTAATCGGCTTGCCTGTTTGTGGGTTGCGGCCATTGCGTGCAGAACGCTTAGCTACAGTGAATGTACCGAAGCCGATGAGAGCTACGCGCTCACCTTTTTTCAGAGTCTTCGATGTTACATTCATGAATGCTTGCAATGCACGAGAAGCGTCGGCTTTTGTAATCTTCGCTTCTGATGAAATTGCATCAACTAATTCAGCTTTGTTCATTTGTTTTTAGTTTTTAGTGATGTATTATATTTTGAATCGGGGTAAAAGTATACAGTAGTAAAGATTTGCACAATGATTTCAACCGCTAGTGTTGATAAATACAGCGATTTGTTGAAAACTTTACGCGCAATTTGGATTGAAAGATGAATAATGCTTGCGATATACCCGATGTTTCACGAATGAATGCAAGAAATAAAAAAATTGTAGCAGATAAAGTACCCTAACATCCTGCTATCAATTCCGGACTTTTTGAATATCTTTGACAATCAAAATTGATTTCCGATTCAGATGGATAAGTTTATTGTAAGCGCCCGCAAATACAGGCCTGTCACCTTTGATACAGTTGTAGGACAGCCGGGCATCACACAAACATTGAAGAATGCCATTAGCAACAATCACCTTGCTCAGGCATTTTTGTTTACCGGTCCACGTGGTGTGGGGAAAACTACTACGGCAAGGATTTTAGCAAAGACCATCAATTGCGAAAATATCAGTGCCAATGTAGAGGCCTGTGATAATTGTCCTTCTTGCAAATCGTTTAACGATGGTAATTCCCTCAGCATTTATGAACTCGATGCTGCTTCCAACAATTCTGTTGATGATATTCGTGCATTGGTTGAGCAGGTGCGTTATCCGCCGCAACTGGGTAAATACAAAATCTATATCATTGATGAGGTTCACATGCTTTCTGCGAATGCCTTTAATGCATTTTTGAAAACATTAGAGGAGCCGCCCTATTATGCGATTTTCATTCTGGCTACAACAGAAAAGCATAAAATCATTCCTACCATTTTATCGCGCTGTCAAATATTTGATTTTAACCGAATCAGCGTTGAAGACATCGTTAAACAACTTCAGCAGATTGCTTATAAAGAAGGCGTAGATGCCGAAGACGATGCCTTGCATGTTATCGCTCAAAAGGCAGATGGCGCCATGCGTGATTCGCTAAGCATTTTTGATCAGCTCGTGAGTTTTACCGGCAAGAAACTTACTTACAAAGCCGTTATTGAAAACCTCAACATTTTAGATTACGATTATTATT
Organism: Bacteroidota bacterium; assembly: GCA_031385005.1. Lineage (GTDB taxonomy): Bacteria > Bacteroidota > Bacteroidia > AKYH767-A > 2013-40CM-41-45 > JADKIH01. Next base: position 47,751 of record JANNBB010000035.1, on the reverse strand, counting down.
TCCGAATTACAGATGATTTACATGCAGGGAATTATTCCAACTGTCTTTTAACTTTCAATGAAATACTAAATAAGGGATTCGATGCTCACAATTTTATCAATGGACTAGCTTCTCATTTTCGCGACTTACTTGTATGCAAAAATGAATCTACGCTTCCGTTGTTGGAAGTCAGCATGAACGTAAGAGAAAAATACAGAGTGCAATCACGTTTTTGTGAAGCATCCTGGCTGCTTAACCTACTCGATCTTGCAGGGAAAGCAGATATTACTTTCAAAGCAGCCAAGAACCAGCGATTGCACATTGAACTGACATTGCTGAAAATGTGTACAGGAAGTTTTTCGGAAAACGAACCTGTCAAAAAAAAAGTTGAATTAAAATCGCAGACAACACCCTCCGCACCTAGTCCCGCTGCAGTCGTTTCAAAACAGGCAGCAGCGGGTTCTATAGGAGGTAAGGAAACGGAGAGTTTGGGTACGGGGTTGAGTTTGAGTCCGGGGTTGAGTCCGAGTCCGGGATTGAGTCCGAGTCCGGGGTTGAGTTTGAGTCCGGGATTGAGTCCGAGTCCGCTTGCTGATTCTCTTCCTTCTCAAGTAGCAGAACCGTCAACTTCAGAAACGATACCACCTGTAGTCAGCGCTCCAAAAAAAACTAGTGGCGCAACGACCGGAAAAAAGACGATTTCTATCAGTGGAAAAAACCCTTCAGAGGGTGAAAAAAAAAATGACGTAATCGTCACAGAGAGTTTACCGGAACTTTCGCATCCATTCGATTTACAATCGTTACAACTTTACTGGACAAAATATGCCGAGCAACTAAAGAAAGAAGGTCGAATGACTCTCTCCATTGCATTAAGTAAACGTGCTCCTGAAATTGAATCTGAAAACATGATATCATTTGTAGTTGACAGTGTATCGATGGAAAAAGATTTCAACGAAAATAAAACAAACCTGCTTACTTATCTGAGAAAAAATCTTTCTAATTTTAAAATTGATTTAAAAGTTGAAGTAAATGTCACCCAGAAAGATGACAACAATCCATATACACCGTCGGAAAAATTTAAAAAATTAGCTGAAATAAATCCGATGTTAAATGAGTTAAAAAAGAAATTTGATCTCGAAATTGAATACTGATTTCAGATTCAACAGACACTGCTTTTTGATTTGACAATTATTTGTATAATACACTGATTTTCAATTTATTGTATGCATTTCAATGTGTTTATAATACTTCCAAAAATCTTGTAAAAATCAAGCTAATTCATTATATTTGAAGAGTAAGAAATGCTGATTGAAGAATCAGCTTTTTTATTGTTTGTCCTTTCAGAAGGCATTCGGGGGATTGGGGGAAACTAAGAATTTACAATGAGTGAACTGACAAAAGCACAGGTGAAAGACACAGAACCAACAGCAGACGCAAAAGCAAAGAAAAACGGGCAGGATTATTCTGCCGATAGTATTCAGGTACTAGAAGGACTCGAAGCAGTTCGAAAAAGGCCTGCCATGTATATCGGAGATATCGGATTGAAAGGTCTGCATCACCTCGTATATGAAGTCGTGGATAATTCCATCGATGAAGCGATGGCAGGATATTGCAAGCACATTGATGTTTCCATATTACCGGGAAACTCAATTTGTGTAAAAGATGATGGACGTGGAATTCCGACGGACTATCACTCCAAAGAAAAGAAGAGTGCGTTGGAAGTTGTTATGACTGTCCTTCACGCCGGTGGTAAATTCGATAAAGATTCTTATAAAGTTTCAGGAGGATTACACGGTGTAGGTGTATCGTGCGTGAATGCCTTATCTACTCATTTGAAAGTAGAAGTTCACCGCGAGGGAAAAATCTTTATTCAGGAATACGAGCGCGGGAAGCCGATGTATGACGTAAAAGTTATCGGTGAAACGAATCGCACGGGAACGGAAGTTACTTTCACTCCTGATAATACCATTTTCATTACAGACGATTACCACTACGATATTTTAGTTACCCGTTTGAGAGAGCTTTCTTTTTTGAATAAAGGAGTAAGCATGAAAATTACCGATACGCGTCAGGCCGATGCGGATGGAAATTTTCCTTCAGAGGCTTTTTTGAGTCAGGGTGGTTTGAGAGAATTTGTAGAATACCTCGATGAGAACCGCGAAAAACTTACCTCCCAAGCAATATACATGGAAGGCGAAAGAAGTGGAATTCCTGTTGAAGTTGCCATGCAATACAATTCCGGTTTTACGGAGAATATATATTCATACGTAAACAACATTAATACCCATGAAGGTGGAACACACTTGGCGGGATTCAGAAGAGCGTTAACACGTACACTGAAATCCTATGCCGATAAATCCGGACTTTTTGAAAAACTGAAAATTGAAATTTCAGGAGACGATTTTCGTGAAGGTATCACAGCTATTATTTCTGTAAAAGTTGCGGAGCCACAATTTGAAGGACAGACGAAGACTAAATTGGGAAACAATGAAGTGATGGGTGCTGTTGATCAGGCCGTGAGTGAAATGCTGAGCAATTATCTGGAAGAGCATCCGAAAGAAGCCCGAATGATTGTCGATAAGGTAGTTCTTGCCGCTACTGCTCGTCACGCTGCCAGAAAAGCCAGAGAACTGGTTCAACGTAAAAACGTTTTGTCCGGATCAGGATTGCCCGGAAAACTTTCCGATTGCAGCGATACAGATGCATCAGGATGCGAGTTATACCTGGTCGAGGGAGATTCGGCGGGTGGAACAGCTAAACAAGGTCGTAATAGAAGATTTCAGGCCATTTTACCTTTGCGTGGAAAAATCCTGAACGTCGAAAAAGCGATGGAATATAAGATTTATGAAAACGAAGAGATCCGGAATATTTATACGGCTCTTGGAGTTTTTCGTGATGAAAGCAAAGAAGGTCGTATGTTAAACATCGACAAACTTCGTTATCACAAAATCGTAATCATGACCGATGCCGATATTGATGGCTCACACATTACCACATTAATCCTTACCTTCTTTTTCCGACATCTGAAATCACTTGTCGAAGGTGGATATTTATACATTGCTACTCCTCCACTCTATCTTGTTAAAAAAGGAAAAGAACAAATTTATGCCTGGACGGATGAACAGCGAATTGCAGCGGTTAAAAAACTGGCCGGCGAAGGGAAGGAAGAAAATGTAGGTATACAACGATATAAAGGTCTTGGAGAAATGAATGCGGAACAGCTTTGGGAGACAACAATGAATCCTGAAACACGTACGCTTCGCAGAGTAACCATTGATAGCGCTGCTGAAGCAGACAGAATTTTCTCAATGCTCATGGGAGACGATGTTCCACCTCGCAGAGATTTTATCGAGAAGAATGCGAAGTATGCGAAGATTGACGCTTAGGTAATTAGCTAATTCACTGTTGTTCGGAGAAAACAAAGGCCGGTACAAACATCCTTAATTTTCATTTTGCTTGACCAAAAAGAAAAGTAAGCAAAAGAAAAAAGACCCAACGAACAGCTCCGGCATCGGCTCGATTTTTACCCGCTCTTTGTGGCTTCTGACGATGCCATCGCCGCGCGGTGCGTGGACGGCCCTCGCTCCTCTTCGATTATTGTTTTCGTTTTCTTTGGCTGCTCTAACAAGGGGCTTACTTTTTTAAAGACAATTTTTATTGGCTTTTTAATAAAGAATTAATCGTTTACATACTTTACTTAATTTTCTCCGGTCAGCAGTGTTTAACTAATTAGCGAATTAACGAATCAACTAATCAGCTAATTCAGAAATAGTCATCCAGGCCATTAATCCCATTCCTGTTTCGAGTGCTTTTTCATCGATATCAAAAGTAGAAGTATGAACGGGTGAAACGATTCCTTTCGATTCATTTCTTACTCCTAAGCGATAAAAGCAGGAAGGAGCTTTTTGAGAATAGAATGCAAAATCTTCTGCAGCCATCCAGATTTCCAGATCTTCTACATTTTCTTTTCCTAAAAAGTCTTCTGCTGCCTTGCGTAAACGATCTGTTACAGCATCATCATTAATCAGAAAAGGATATCCTCTGCGAATATCGAAAATACATTTACCACCCATACTTTCTGCAAGTGTTTCTGCTAAATGTTTCATTTTTTTATGGGCATCGTCGCGCCACTCTTCGTTCAGTGTACGAAATGTTCCTTCTAAGTAAACCTCATCCGGAATAACATTGGTTGCGCCATTAGCGATGAATTTACCGAAAGAAAGAACGGAAGGAAGAGAAGGTTTTGCATTGCGGCTAACGATTTGTTGCAATGCGACGACCATATGAGAAGCAATTAATACAGGATCGATACCCAGGTGAGGCATGGCACCATGTCCGCCCTTGCCTTTAACGGTAACGTAAATCTCATCGGTACTGGCCATGTATAATCCTTTTCGGAATCCAACTTTTCCGGCATCAATCTGAGGCATTACATGTTGTCCGATTACAGAAAACGGTTTTGGATTTTCCAACACACCTTCCTGAATCATCATGGAAGCGCCACCGGGAAGTTTTTCTTCTCCGGGTTGAAAGATGAACTTGACACTCCCTTCCATTTCGTTTCTCAACTCGTGAATGATACGTGCTACTCCCAGCAAAGATGAAGTATGTACATCGTGACCACAGGCATGCATGACTCCTTCGTTGCATGACTTGTATTCGGCCTTATTGGTTTCTGTTATGGGAAGTGCGTCCATGTCGGCGCGAAGTGCAACTGTTTTCTTCGTCGGATTTTTTCCTTCAACGATTGCAACGACACCTGTGTTGGCCATTCGTTTCACATTCGTAATACCAAATTCATTTAACTTTTCTTCTACAAATTTCTGTGTATTGAATTCCTTGAATGAAAGTTCGGGATTTTTATGCAGGTGTCTTCTATAGGAAACGACATCAGAGAAATATTTTCCGGCAAGAGATTTGATTCGGTTTTTCATGTTGAAATTTTTTTTGCGCAAACAGTTGCGGTAAACTGTTTACACGTAATTGGTGGTGAATTAAAAATCGAGTCCGAGTGAAAAATAAAACTTATACGGAAGAACTTCTCTGTTTTGTACGCCCCATGCCCAATCGGCACGAAGAAAGTATCCCAATATTCTGCTGCGCAATCCGATTCCATATCCACCGACAATCGGTTCGTTTTGAACGGTAATAACGACAGTGAATGGTTCTTGAGAAAACACCTTTCTGTTCAATGCATTGGTGGAATCGTAAGGGGAAGTACCATTCCATGCAGTACCAATATCCCCAAAACCAATTACCTGAAAATTGCGGATGAAATCTGATTTGATAGGACGATTTAATAAATACTTAAACAATGGAACTCTCAATTCACTGTTGATGAGAGCAAATGTATTTCCGTTTCGTATATTCTGATCGAAACCACGCAGATTGGTAGCTAATGCCTGGAAGTAATAGTTCTGTGAAAAGTCAATCGGTGTTTCATAATTAAACTCAGGACTGATCCAGTTATCCGTTGAGCCCATGTAATAGATAATTCTCTCTTCACCGAAAGAACTTCCGGCTGCAAATCTGTTCGCCCAGATGATGTCTCTGTGTATCTTCTGATAATGTCTGATATCTGCACCGAGAATAACCATTCCGGTATTTTTTTTATCGACTTGTTTGTAATATTCACCAAAGACTTTTAATCGCGTTCCATTAAATAAATTGATGCCGGTGCCTAATGTATTGTCGTAAACGAATTCGACACGACCTGTTCCCCAATTGCGGTATTGATTTGGCAAATCGAGTGTAAACGTATCGGTAGAAAGAAAAACATATCGATCATTTCTATAGGCCACTGACGTACGAACCGAAGAAACATCGCTGAAAGGCCAGGAACCGGTAAAGCGCATTTCATGGGAGTGTTGTTTAGCACCGTATTGAGGAAGCAGAACGGCCTGTCTATAAAATGTGAGTCGCTTATCAAAACGCTTTTTTAGATTTTCATAACTGAGAAAATATTCATTGCTGTTAAAATCTCCGGCAAGTTTGAAACCACCGGTTATTCGATAGTCTTCCAAAAGATCGTTAATACCGAGTTTGATAAATCCATTCAGTCCGGGATTATAATAAATTGCGCCGACGGAAAAAATCTGATAGGCCTGATTCAAAAGTGAATTATCGAGTTGAGAAACGAAGTAGGTAGAAGAAAAAGCGGTTTCATAATTCCGTTGCTTAGGTAATTTATCAGCTGACGTATCAGCTATCGTACGCACTGTGTCCGCTTTTACGGCAAACTGCTCGCTTAACTTTTCTTTTTTCTTTTCTTTTTTACTTTTCGATTTTGGAAAGTCGCTTTGGAAAACATAATTATCGATATCGACAACATTGGAGTCAGGCACTGCAGGAGTGATAACTGATGGTTCAGAAGATGGTTGAATATTTATTTGTGGTGGAACTTCCTTTTTTGTTTCTGCCTTTTTCTGCTGCTCTTTTCTAAAGAGTGTCTTTGGAATTGAACTTTTTATTAGCTGCTCGTCTTCCTTCGTCTGATTTACGAATAATCTATATTTTCCTTTATCGTAGATGATTTCACTTATTCGGTTGCGTGAAAAATTAATGTCTTGTGAAATGATATTCCGGGGATAATCGGTAATGACATAATTATCGACAATCATTCGGTAATGCTCGACCGTATCGACATAGCTAAGCGTACTATCCAAATGAGCGACATATCTATTTACGATTCCGTTTTCATCGCTGAGATAGGTGATATTGGCGGAATCATATTGCATCGGCTGTGTTTCGCTGAATGAGGGTGTTTCCGTAATTCTTCTTAACACATTCGACTTACCTGCATAATCGAAGTAAAAAATATCGTAGTTGCCGCCGATGGCAGGAAGACTTTTTTTGTCAACTTTCAGTGTATCATTATCTCTGTTGGATGCAAAAACGATTGCACGGGAATTATCAATGAAGCGTGGGTTCACATCATCATAGGGATCTTTTGTAATTTGCTCATAGGTTCTTGTGCGAAGATTGTAAACGTAAATATCCGATTGTCCTTTCTGAATCCCTGCTAATACGATGCTTTGTCCATTGGATGAATAACTGAAATCAAGCACTTTTTCAAAATTAAACAAAGGCGCTTCTTCATATTTTTTTGTTTCCAGCGTATAGGTGCCTAACCATAATTTTCCTTTTCGTTCACGAATGACACCAAATATAAGTCCTGTTGGATGCCAGGCAATAACAGGAAAAGAGATGTCCGTTTCTTGGGTATAAGACCTGTATCCGCTCTTCAGTATTTTACGTGTACTTTTCTTTTCATGATTGTACATTTTGATCTTATACTTTCCGAGATTATTGGAAATATAAACGGAATAGCGTCCATCGGGGCTGGTAGATAATTGCGAATAAAAATGATTGGGCTTAGAACGTTTGAGTATAGAAACTGTTTTTAAGCTGTCTCTGTTTGCATCGGCATTTTCATAACGCTGTGTCATGGCAGCCGTCCAGTTGAGAGATAGTTCTTTCATATTAATCCCAAGTACATACATCAGACTGTTTTCAATGTTGCGATTGATGCGAGTCATGTACAGCAAGTTGGAAATCGAACTTTCGGTATAGGTATCGACGATATATTTCCATATCGAGTGTCCGGCATAAATGGCATCCATTCCGGAAAGGCGATTAAATTTCAGGAATTTCTTATTGATGACTCCGTCCCTGACCCGGTTATCGATTTGTACATCCCACGGGCGCGCTACGTAAGAGACCAGTCCATTCATATACCAATCCGGAAGAGACAAAAGGGCTGCATTCTGAATCCTATCTTTTACATCACCGCCATACATAATCTGATCGATGAGAACGCGTGCAATACCTTCGCGGATTTGTTGGTGAAGTTTATCATGATCGCCGGTGAAATAAAGAAAAACCTTGTTGCCGACAATTTTGGTTACTCCACCTGTATTATTCGATTGGTCGTCCGTTTCGAGAGCAATATTTGTTTGCTTGGCATCGCTGAGTTTATTGTAAATAATAAATTGAATCCTGCCGTCGAGTTTATAGTCAAACAGTTTTTCAATTTCTTCTAAATCCTTATCGGCAACTCTTCCAGTATAAGCAGCGAGGTCGATTCCGCCGAGGTAAAAGTAGGTGTCATAATTTTTGTACTTCATAAACGACCAAAACCGATCGTCGTATTGAACACGGTTTTTTCCAAATTGCATGGAATATCCGTTGTAAAATTGTCCGGAAGCAAAACGGATGGAGAAAATAAAAATCAGAATAAAGAATATACAGCTCGTATGTTTTCTCATAATAATAATCCTGCGAAAAGACAGTTGTATCGGTCGTTTTTTTATTGGCCAAACGAATACGATTCAGTACAGCGAATGTAAGGAATTTTTAAGTACTTAGCACTCCGAATCCGTAACTGTTTTGAAACAATTAGCATGTTAAAAATCTACCCTTTTACGTTTAATCCGTTTAGTGAAAATACCTATATCCTGGCTGATGAAACCATGGAATGTCTGATAATAGACCCGGGTTGCTATAGTCAGGAAGAAAAAAAAGAATTAGAGGGATTCATAAACCGGGAAAAGTTAAAACCTGTCGGAATTTTATTAACGCATACCCATATCGACCATATTTTAGGAAACAATTTTCTTACAGGCCGGTTCGGTCTTCCCATTCAAATGAGTTTTATTGAAAAAAGCATGCTGGAAGCTGCTGCTGAATACGGCAAAATGTGGGGAATAGAAATGGAGCCCTCTCCTCAACCTGAAAAGGACGTAACAGAAAAGACTACAATTTCTTTTGGAAACACGATATTAAAACCCCTCTTTACTCCGGGTCACAGTCCGGGTAGTTTTTCCTATTTACATGAAGAGTCAAGATCACTTATTTCAGGTGATGTTTTATTTATGCAAAGCATTGGCAGAACGGATTTACCGGGTGGCGATTACGATACATTGATCAGGAGCATTAAGGAAAAGATTTTACCGTTGGATGACGATGTCGTTGTCTATTCCGGACACGGGCCTCAGACTACGGTTGGTGAAGAAAGAAAAAACAATCCCTTTTTATAGCCCCTTTATTTTATTTTACGGCAGATCCGTAAACAATGTATTTCCAATTTTACGGAAGAATATGGTTAAAAAAATATTTGTCAGATTTGCTTAGAAGAATTTTCTGGTTTTCAGAGCGGCCAAAGACACCGGCGAAACCGGTCGATTTTATTTCGACATTTTTAAATGACGAAAGCAAATCCTGAAAATCTTCCGCTGAAAGATAACGCCATCCACTCCCCCACCCCGTAAAAAGTTTTCTAAACAAACGATGTATGTATGTGGCTTTACTGTTTTCTGCAAAGAGGAATCGGCCTCCCGGTTTCAATGCTTTATACACCTGATCAATTACTTGTTTTTGTATTTTTAAATTATTGTTTCTTCCAATTCCACCCAGAATAGATTTGATGACGATTACATCAAAATGATTTTCGTATGGTATAGTTGAAGCATCGATATCCCGGTAAGAAATTTTCGAAAGCAAATTGTATTTCTTGTGCAAAGGAAAAGCGACGGCTTCTGTATTGGTGAGGTCGGAGCAGACGACAGAATGACCTTTTGAAGCGAGCCAAAGTGATAATCCTCCCTCTCGGGCGCCTAATTCGAGGCATGTGAGTGAAGTTTTTGTGTCGTCAAGAATTTTCTCCCAATAATTCAAGGGAGTTACCCAGTTTCCTACGTCCCATTGCAAAACATCTTTTAACATTGCTTGATCCATGCTGATTTGTTTATCAGATTTATCCTATAAAAGTAAGGAAGCAAAACAAAATACCTAATAGGTTTTACCTCCCAGATAATTTCTGCAAAAATAATATACAACAAATGTTGCAGGTACTGCAACAATTACATCGATTGTGTAATGTACGTGCTGAAGCAGAACCATTGCACCGATCATGAAAGAACAAAAAAGTAAAAATGTGCGAATGTATTTTCTGTGAGAAGAGAAATACAAGGAAAGTATGGTTGACATATGTCCGGAGAAAAATAAGTCTTTTGAAATTATTTGTCCGTTCGTGGTAAACAATTGTACGAATGGTTCTCGAAGCGGAATGTAGCCATCGGGTGGTTCCAATGGAAACAGTGTTATTGTGCATAGTCTGACTAATGTTACCAGCACATATGTCTGAAATGTAATTAATATAGTTTTGGGATGAGCAAGGTGATACCAAAGTCCGAGTAAAATTCCACTATATAAAAAGAAAAAAACTACCCAGGAAACATCGTAAGAAGGAATAGTATTAAGAAGAGGGTCATTCAAGTAGCTGCCACTTCTTGATTCGACGAAATCGAAAAAGTACTTAAAAATAAATGTAAATGATAAAACAAGAATAAGGAATAGAATTGCCTGAAAGCGAAATGCCTTATGCAACCAGGCAGTTTTCCAGGCACTGATTATTCTACTTTTATGAGACTGAGTATTCAAAACGTTTTCGATAATACGATTGTTCTTAAGCAATGTGTTTCAATATCATCGATTCAACTTCTGTGCTGTCCCATTTGTTTTCGATATCTTCCAACTGCATAACTTTTTTCATGATCTCCTCTTGTCTTTTACCATTGGCGAGTGCAGTGGAATAAGGAATGTCGCTGAAGGTGACTTGAGAATACAAGGGTAACCATTTGGAAGGATGTTTTTCGTGTATACGGGCTTCGATCTTTTTTTGGAGAAGGAAACGAGGACTTCCTACGAGGTCGCGCATTTCGATAAAGTTCATGTAGGCCAATTCAGCAATGGCATCAGAATTGGGTTTTCTTGACAATTGAAATTCTTCAAATATTTTTTTCCAATCATCTTTATATTTGCCAATCATCTCATCCATTACAACACAATCTTCAAAACCACAGTTCATGCCTTGTCCGTAAAATGGAACGATGGCATGAGCAGAATCGCCGATGAGACATGCTTTATCCTTATAGGACCACGGGAAACATTTTACCGTTACCAAAGAGCCCGTCGGATTGTGAAAGAAATCTTCTACGAGTGTAGGCATAACAGGAATAACATCCGGAAAAACTCTTTCGAAAAAAGCGACACAATCTTCTTTGGTTTTTATGGAAGCAAATGAGTCCTTACCTTCGAAAGGAAAGAAAAGCGTACAGGTAAATGAACCATCGATATTCGGAAGAGCGATTAGCATATAACCTCCGCGCGGCCAGATGTGCAATGCATTTTTTTCCATGAGGTATGCACTGTTTGAACCGGCAGGGATCAGGAGTTCTTTATATCCATGCTGCAAGTACGTTTGAGAATATTCGAAACGATCGGTACTGAGTTGCATTTGAAGTCGTGCGGCGGAAAAGGCGCCATCGGTACCAAAAATTACGCCTGTAGAAACTTTTTTGTTTTCGAAAGAAACGGTTGAGTGTTCGAGATCCACACCAATACATCGCTCATTGAAACTGATTTTTACTCCATGCTTTTCGGCCTCCGTCATCATCACGCAATTGAGAACACCTCTTGAAGTAGCATAAATCGCTTGTCCTTTTTCGGCATATTGCTGATAAGATAATTCTCCCTTTACGTTATGCATCATTCTACCATACATGGGAATTGCTACTTTTCGAATTTCGTCTTCAATGCCGGCACCCTTTAAACCGCGCCATCCACGATCAGATAAAGCAAGATTAATCGAGCGTCCGGCGGGAATATTTTCCGTTCTCATATCCGGTCTTCTTTCATAAATATGAACGTTGTACCCCCGTTTAGCCAGGTAAATTGAAAGTAACGAACCGACAAGTCCGGCTCCGAGTATTAGGATCTCTTTTGATTCCTGTTTTCCCATTTTCAACAATCGTTAAATTAATTTTCCCAATTCTTTTTTTAGTAGTATGCCGAATTGATAGACATCTTCAAAGGTATTATATAGAGGCACAGGAGCTGCCCGAATAACATTCGGTTCGCGCCAATCGGTGATAATTCCGGAGAGAGTAAGTTGTTCGTGCAATTGTTTTCCCTTTTGGCTGATTATTAAAGACAACTGGCAACCTCGTAATGCTGGATCAGAAGGTGTGATGATGGTTACAGGCGATTCTTTTCCTGCTGAAATAAAATGCTGATTTATTTCATTGATTATAAATTCTAAATATCCTGTTAGTTTTTCACTTTTCTCCCGCAAACGAATTAATCCTGCGGCAGAAAAAATATCCAATGAAGCTTTGAGAGCTGACATAGACAAAACAGGAGCATTGCTTAATTGCCAACTCCTTGCTCCTTTAGCAGGAACAAAATTTCTCGGAATAGAAAAGCGTGTCTCCGGATCATTTCCCCACCAACCGGCAAAGCGCGGGATACTTGAATCTGTTGAGAGTCGCTCGTGAATGAAGATACCGGATACGCCGCCCGGACCTGCATTCAGATATTTGTAACTGCAGAAGCAGGCATAATCCACGTTCCATTCATGTAATTTCATTACAACATTTCCGGTTGCATGAGCGAGGTTGAAGCCAACTGTTGCATTTACATGATGAGCTGCTTCTGTTATTTTTTTTAAATCAAAATATTGGCCGGTATAATAGTTTACCGCACCTAACATAACTGTACACAAAGAATCTTTTTCCCTTTCGATGGCTTCGATAATATCTTCTTCTCTCAGGAGGTATTCACCAACTCTGGGCTTTAGGGCGATAATTGTTTTATCCGGATCAAATCCGTGAAAAGCGGCTTGCGATTGCAAGGCATAGAGATCGGAGGGAAATGCATCATACTCGCAAATTATTTTAAAACGAGTTGGCGAAGGGCGATAAAATGAAACAAGCAAAAGATGCAGATTGGTTGTGAGCGAATTCATGGACACGACTTCAATTGGTTTAGCTCCAAGAAGTTCAGCCAACTGATCGGTGAGAAAATCCTGGTAGGTATACCAGGGCATGTGGGCGTGAAAATGTCCCTCGACTCCATAAGTTGCCCAATCTTCCAATTCCCTTAAAACATAATCCTGGGTAGATTTAGGTTGAAGTCCAAGGGAATTTCCTGTGAAGTAAATGACTTCCTTTCCGTTTACAATTGGAAAATAGAATTTGTCGCGAAAATCCTTTAGTGGATCTTGTAAGTCAAGGGAACGGGCAAATTCCAGGTTATTTATAAAAGGAATCACAGTATTTTTTTTTAAGACAGGCAACGATTTTCGGTTGCAATGTTACTAAAAAAGATTAAACAGGATCGTATGAAATAATCATACATTAACCTGACAAATTAACTCTGTTTCGACATCAGGTTATTTATAAGTTCCTAACTTTGCACTTTAATAAAAAGCTATTTTAACAATTATGAAACGACCGATAAATACAAGCAAATCCGAATCTTTATATAAAAAAGCGAAAGAATATTTTCCGGGAGGAGTTAATTCGCCTGTTCGTGCATTTAAATCTGTTGGTGGAACTCCTTTGTTTATTGAAAAGGGAGATGGCTGCACAATCTGGGATGCAGATGGGAATAAATTCACTGATTTTTGTTGTTCGTGGGGACCATTAATTTTAGGTCATAATCATCCGAAAGTAAGAGAAGCGATTTTTAAGGCAGTGGAAAATGGGACAACATTTGGAGCGCCGACACAAAAAGAAAACGATCTGGCATCATTAATATTAAACCACAATCGATTCATTGAAAAACTTCGCTTTGTTTCCAGCGGAACGGAAGCCGTTATGTCGGCGATTCGATTGGCAAGAGGTTATACAGGAAGGCCCCTGATCATTAAGTTTGATGGATGTTATCATGGGCATTTTGATTCATTGTTGGTAAAGGCGGGAAGTGGGCTCAGTACGTTTGGCATTTCTTCATCGGCAGGTGTTACGGAATCGGTAGCAAAAGATACATTGGTACTTCCGTTAAATGATCGTCGTGCCGTAGAGATTGCCGTTTCCGATTTTGCTCATGATCTGGCAGCAATTATTATTGAACCGATACCGGCTAACAATGGACTTTTATTGCAGGATGAAAGTTTCTTACATTTTTTACGTGACATAACGAAGAAAAATAATATCCTGTTAATTTTTGATGAAGTGATTTCAGGATTCAGAATAGGATTTGAAGGTGCGGCCGGATATTTTGGAATTGCGCCGGACATTATTACCTATGGAAAAATTATTGGCGGAGGAATGCCTGTGGGAGCATATGGATCGAGTCATGAAATAATGAAAAAGATTTCTCCGGATGGTGATGTGTATCAGGGTGGAACATTATCCGGAAATCCGGTTGCGATGGCAGCAGGATTTGCGCAATTGGAAGAATGTCTGAAAAATAATTTTTATTCGGATCTGGAGAATAAAACTAAAATGTTTGTTGACAAGCTGAATACATTTTCGAAAAACAAAAAGTATCCATTTAAGGTATTTAGCATCGGATCTGTTTTCTGGTTTGCGTTTACGGAAAAGGAGTTTATCCGTACTTCTGAAGATATTGATCCGGCAAGCATGAATACTTTTGGAAAGCTCTACCACGATATGCTGCAAAGAGGAATTTACTTTGGTCCTTCGGGATATGAAGTTGGTTTTATTTCGGCGGCGCATACAAAAGAAATTTTAGATGCGGCAGCGCAGGAAATTTGCAATTCGCTGGATAGTGTATTTGAAGAATTACCTGAAAGGGTTACCAAAGTTTAAAAAGCTAGAAAAAAAACTTCTGTCTTTTTTCTTCTCTTTGTCGAAGATTTCTTTCGCAACAAGCACCCATCCAGGATGTTTAAACTTCAGTAACCAGACAACTGCATTTTTGCTTCCGGCTGAAGCATCGACAAATGCAGCTAATTCACGATTTCCACTGGAGAGTAAAAATACTTTTGCCTGATCGTTTCCATTGAGCGCATCGACGGTAGCGGCGAGTTGCCTGTAGTCATTTTCTAAAAGCCATTTGAATGACTTTTCCATACCTGCATAAGCATCCCAAAACTCTTTTAATTCTTGATAATCATTATCCATTAGCCATTGTTCGGCTTGCTTGTCGTCGTTACGGGCAATTAAAACCATTTTTTCGAAAACTATTTTATCGTAATTTTTCATGAGAAGTTTATGGCTAAAAATAAAAACAAAAATCGCAACAACATGGTTCCATCAACAAAAAATTTATAGAAGTAAGATCCTTTATTTTTTTCATTTAATATCCAGAGTAGTGCAACGACGGAAGTAGCATCTAAAGCGATTATCGAATATACAGAAATATTATACATTAAATGATGAATAATTATTTCCAGAATAATGGTAAATATTCCGACCAGTTGTGTCTTTTTTATGCCAAGTACGAATGGAAGAGTTTTAATACCGCGCTGACTGTCTTGTTCAATATCACGGATTTCGAATGGAATGCACAAGGCAAAAATGAATAAGCATCTACTTAGCACCTGATAAAACACGAACGGTGAAACGACATGAATATTTTGTTCAACTAAGGGAAGTATGGTTGTTGAGAAAGCCCATACGAATGAAACCAGCGGAATTTTAATAAAATAGAAATCGGAGAGGCGGTGCCAATTGCCTTTTAGCGGAACGAATGGAATAGAGTATGCAAGAGTCAGTATAGAAAGAGGGATCAGGTATAAGTATACTTTCAGCGGAATAAAGAAAGCACAGATGATTAGAGAAAGGGTTGCGACAAAAAAGAAAAACTTTTCCCAATTATTTATCCGTAAATTTTTGACAGAATGAAAAATATTTTTTTTCCCTGAAAAGTTAATGTTAAACGACAGTCGATGTAAATTGTAATGCAGAAAAGTTGCAAGCGTTAAAAATAAAGTAAACGGTGTTACTGCTATTGGAATTCCGTTAAGTAAAAAAGTAGTAAAGATGAGTCCGGTTATGCAGGTGGCAATAAAAAAATTGCCAAAAATAAAATCATGAAAAATTCGATTTAAGGAATTCCGGATACTACTGAACTTCTTTATTGTTATTATCATCCTTCAATACGATACTCAATGCAATACTACCGGTGACAAAACTGATAATTCCGTAAAGCATTGCATTTTTGATTTTGTAATCCCGCACCTTTTTTTCAAATCCTTCCCGATAAGCTTCGTTGTCGAGTAATGAAGCGGGTTGGGTGCGGTATAAATGCAATGTACCGTTCTCATTAGCGGCATTTACGCGGTGACAATCAAATCGGGAGTTAATTAAAGCAACAGCTGAATCGAGCGATGTTTCTTTTTCTGTTTTCATGCAAGCACGTGCCAATTTGATTCTATCGTTGGCTGTTAAAACAGTATTTAGTGTTTTACCGGAAACCTCGTTTACATATTTTTGCGAGGGTATTCCGAATTTTTCGGCAGCATTTCCGCCAACTCTAAAAGACATCGCTTTCTTAACATCAGGAGAAAAAGAACCGACGATAGTGGAATATAAAGGAGAAATTATGATTCCATAAAAACCAAGTAATGCTGAACTTCCACCGATGATAATTCCCATGCCTTTTACGACATTGTTTTTATAATATTTCATGGCATCCAATTCACCATAAATGAAAGAACGCATTTCCTCGACTTTAAAATCGATAGGGTCAAGGGAGTCTGATTGATAGATTAGTTGTTCCCTTCCATCCTTATAAATTATAGAGAAAACCCTTTCCGGATCGATGGTTTTTAATTTACTTCCCGGTACATTTTTTTTGTAAGCGATTTTATTGTCGCGGATATCAACAGAGGAGGCAATAATTTTCTTTCCGGAAATGAGTAACAGGGTATCCTGAGCTGAAGCAGGTAAAACTGAAAAAGCCAGAATTACTATTAAAAGCGCTTTGTTTAACTTATTCATAATTTAATTCAAAAATACAATAAAAGAATAACCCTTTTTCAAATCACCTGATTAATTAAATACTTATGAGCAGTAAAAACTTAAAAGTCAGAAGTTGGTGGAATATCATAGACCAACGTATTTTGAATGTTCAGGAATTTTAATCCAAATAAAACAGTTAACACCCTTTTTTCAGGTAAATAAAATTAAGAAAAAACAGGGTATTCAGGTAAAACAGATTAATCTTCAAGAATTTAATGAAGAAAAAAGTATACGAATGACCTATGTTAACATATAACTGAATCAAACTCGATTTTCGGACTTCAGGGTAAATGAAACTTCTGCTTCAAGTGTATTATAAAAATCACTTTTCCGGTTATTGTTTCACGTTGAACATCCATGAGGGAAAGCTGAAATCGGTTACATTATTATTGCTAAAGATTCTCTAAAACAACTAACTTTGCGGCCGTTTATATATAATTTACAGAAATGCATAAATCTGAATTTGCGGCGCGTCACATCGGACCGGATGAAAAAGACTTAGTAAGCATGTTGAAAGAAATCGGGGTTCAATCAATCGATCAGTTGATAGATGAAACAATACCTGCTTCGATTCGCTTGAAAACAGGTTTGAAATTGCCGGAAGCTGAAACAGAAAATAATTTCCTAAAGGCATTGAGAAAAGTTGCCGCTAAGAATAAAGTATTTCGTTCATACATTGGAACGGGTTATTACAATACCATTACTCCTGGAGTAATTTTGAGAAACGTATTTGAAAATCCGGGTTGGTATACGGCATATACACCTTATCAGGCCGAAATTTCTCAGGGAAGACTGGAAGCATTGTTAAATTACCAGACGATGGTATTGGACCTGACAGGCATGGAGATTACCAATGCATCTTTGCTAGATGAAGCGACGGCAGCGGCGGAAGCCATGCACATGTTCTTCGCTTCCCGCCCAAAAGAAAAACAAACTGCCAATAAATTTTATGTTGCAAACGACTGCTTTCCTCAAACGATAGACGTATTGAAGACTCGTTCTGCACCATTAGGAATTGAGCTGGTAATTGATGGTCCTGAAAAAAAAGCTCCCGGAGATGATGTTTTTGGAATATTGTTACAATACCCTTCTTGTAACGGAGAAATAAGAGATTATAAATCGTTTATTGAAAAAGCGAAAGCAAGAGGAATTCAGGTGGCAGTAGCTTCTGATCTGATGGCACTTGTTTTACTGACACCACCCGGTGAATTCGGCGCAGATGTCGTTTTAGGAAATTCGCAGCGGTTTGGAGTTCCGATTGGATATGGCGGACCACATGCAGCATTTTTAGGTGCCCGGGAAAGTTATAAAAGAGATATGCCTGGAAGAATCATCGGTGTTTCGATTGATGCACATGGGAACAGGGCATTGCGTATGGCTTTGCAGACGCGCGAACAACATATCCGACGCGACAAAGCGACTTCCAATATTTGTACAGCACAAGTTTTACTTGCAGTGATGGCAGGAATGTATGCCGTATATCATGGTCCGGATGGTTTGAAAAAAATCGCATCCGATATCCATTCAAAAGCAGTTGAACTTTCAACAGCAGCAAAAGCACTTGGTTATTCTGTTCTGAATAAGACATTTTTTGATACCATTCACCTGGATGCCGGCAGCCGATTAACTGCGGTTAAAGAGACGTCTCTGAAAAACGGAATCAACTTTAACTATTTAGAAGGAACAACTTTCTCTATCAGCATAGATGAAAGCGTAGGTCACGAAGAATTGGAAGAAATAATTTCTGTGCTTTCAGAAGCCTGTGGTTCAAAAAAACCTGTTACTCAAAAAAGCACATCGGTTTTATTGGGAAATCTATGTCGCAAGCAACCATTTTTAACACATCCGGTTTTCAATAACCATCATTCCGAGTCGGAGATGTTGCGATATATTTCCATGTTGGAGAAAAAAGATTTGTCGTTAAATCATTCGATGATTCCTTTAGGAAGTTGCACAATGAAGCTGAATGCCACAAGCGAAATGATCCCTGTGAGCTGGCCGGAATGGTCGGGAATACATCCTTTTGCTCCGGTTGATCAGGCACTTGGCTATAGTCAGATTATAACCGAATTGGAAGAATACCTGAAAGTAATTACCGGTTTTGATGCCGTATCGTTACAGCCAAATTCAGGAGCACAGGGAGAATATGCAGGATTGATGGTCATTCGCGCTTATCATTTAAGTCGCGGCGACAGTCATCGCAATACTGTTCTAATTCCCTCTTCAGCACATGGAACCAATCCCGCAAGTGCTGTTATGGCAGGCATGAAAGTAGTGGTTGTTAAGTGCGATGAAAATGGGAATATCGATATCACAGATCTGCGAAACAAAGCGGAACAACATAAGTCGGAACTTTCGGGATTGATGGTTACCTACCCTTCTACCCATGGCGTGTTTGAAGAAGGAATCAAAGAAATTACCAAAATCATTCACGACAATGGCGGTCAGGTTTATATGGACGGAGCGAATATGAATGCGCAAGTCGGACTTACCAATCCGGCAACCATTGGTGCAGATGTCTGTCATTTAAATTTGCATAAAACATTTGCCATACCACACGGAGGTGGCGGACCCGGAATGGGACCCATTGGAGTTGCCAAACATCTTGCGCCGTTTTTACCTTCTCATCCCTTGATTAAAACCGGTGGCAATACTACAGCAATTTCAGCTGCACCTTGGGGAAGTGCGAGTATTTTACTTATTTCTTATGGATATATCCGAATGTTAGGCGCACAAGGTGTTTTAGATGCAACAAAATATGCCATCTTAAATGCGAATTACATTAAAGCCAGATTAGAAAATCATTATTCAGTTCTTTATACAGGATCAAAAAACCGTGTTGCCCACGAAATGATTTTGGATTGCAGACCATTCAAACAAACTGCCGGAATTGAAGTTGAAGATATAGCAAAAAGACTGATGGATTATGGCTTTCATGCCCCTACCATGTCCTTCCCTGTAGCCGGAACGATCATGATTGAACCAACGGAAAGCGAGCCCAAAGAGGAACTTGATCGTTTTTGCGATGCCTTGATAGAAATCCGTAAAGAGATTGAAGAAATCGAAAATGGCAAAACAGACAAAAAAGAAAATGTTCTTAAAAATGCTCCTCATACCATGCAGGAATTGACGAATGATACCTGGAGACACCAATATTCAAGGAAAAAAGCGGCTTTTCCGCTTTCTTACCTGAGTCAGAATAAATTTTGGCCTTCTGTTGGCAGAGTTGATAATGCTTATGGCGACAGGAATCTAGTGTGTTCTTGTCCTTCCATAGAGTCTTATATTGAAGAAACTGTTTAACCCTTGAGGTCTTCAAGGGTTTGAGATATTATATTAAAATCCTACATTTGAAAAATCTGAATTTAACCCTTCAACTATGAAAAACTATACCCGAATTTTATTACTCAGTATTCTTCTAGCCCCTTTCGCGACAATGGCGGGAAATGGTATTAAGAATCAAAACAAAGAAACTAACTACGCACGAAAAATCGTAAACGGACAAGTTAATTTCTCTAATTCTTTCAGCGCTTTTTATACTGAAGATTTCAGTGGCGGTGTACCTTCCGGATGGCAGCAAATTGACAGCGCAGGAAATGGAAAAGTCTGGAAGCATACTACTACCGGGGCTTTTGACAACACGACATTGGACTCTAACGGAACGACTTCAAACAATGGCTACATGATCATTGACAGTGATTCTTCACTAAGTTCGATTGGCGGAGAAAATGCAGATCTTATTACAGATGCCATTGACTGCACAGGCAAGCCAACTGTTGTTCTTAATTTCAATGAATTTTTAACACATTTCAATGATACAGCAACGGTTTGGGTTAGTACAGATGGTACAACCTGGTTTGAAATCCACAATACAAGTGCAGGTCTTGCTCAATATGCAAGCACTCCAAATGCCAATAATGTTGACATCGATATTACTGCTTATGCGGCCAATCAGGCGACCGTATATATTCGTTTTAATTACCGGGCTGATTATTCATATTATTGGATGATTGACGATGTTCAATTATATGAACTCCCTACAACAGATTTAGCTGTAACAAGCGTACTTGCTCCACTTACATCTTGTACACTTCTTGGACCTACAGAGGCCGTTTCGATAAATCTTTACAACGAAGGCGGAACAGACATTTTCGGTGGAATTACAGTCACAATGGTTGCTGACAATGGAACTCCTGTTGTTGAAACGATTGCCGATACTATAACAGTAGGCAGCGATTATCAATACAACTTTACAGGCACTGTTGATTTTTCAGCTCCCGGTAATCATACTCTTGCCGTTTATGTTACGCTTACAGGCGACACAAATACTACGAATGACACTGTAAATGCAATGATCTTCAACGGGCCCCATGTAGTTAATTATACCAACTTCTATACAAACGGTTTCGAACCGGCAGATGATCTATCTGGTTATTTAGTAGAAGATACAAATAACGATTCGATAACTTGGGAATTAAGTACTCAATTTCCACATTCAGGATTGTATAGTGCAAAGATTTCAGGAACAGTTGCTGATGACTGGTATTTCACTACATGTCTCGACATGGATTCTTCTATTGCCTATAAATTAAACTATTTCTCAAAGACTTCCTCTACTTCTACACAGGCATTATTGGAAATTTTGATTGGTGATATACAATCTGCCGGCGGTATGAATCAGCAGATCTTGACACCAAACTATATTACTAATGCAATTTATACTGCCGAGACGGTTGTATTTAGCCCTTTTGTTTCCGGAACTTATTACATCGGATTCCACGTTTCCACAGCTGATTCATTGGTTGGTTTCTGGTTAGATGATATCAATATCGTTCCTGATACGGGTGTTGGAGTAAAGAAAGTTGATGCAATAAATGTTTCCCTATACCCTAACCCAACTTCCGGTGAAGTGTTTGTTAACTCGAAAGAGACTTCTAAAAATGGCTTTATTGTTGAAGTTTTCAGTCCAATTGGACAAATTGTTTCTAAAAACATCACTGAAAGTTTAAGTAATTATAAAATCGATTTGAAAAATCAGGATTCAGGCATATATATCGTTCGGATAATTTCCGAAAAAGGAATTACCTCAAGGCATATTTCTTTAACCCGATAAAAAAGAAAAGCCCCGCCAAGCGGGGCTTTTCTTTTAATATATTTGTTCAAAACTGCTGTATACATGGTAGTTTGCGATAGAAAATGCATATTACATTTATCCCTGACCCCATCTATTAAACAAATGAAAAAAATATTCCTCTTTACATTCCTTTTACTGACTCAACTTTTTTCAAATTCCTTTTTTAAAAATGCAAATGGTCAGTGTGCAATAAACTATAACAATAACAGCGTATATGGTTTTAATGATCCGAATGGTTCAGGAGGATTTTCGGGGTATCTCTGTATGGGAACAGATAGTGTAGGAACTATTGGCGTAAACGGCTATTACGATGGTGATGGTTATACAATAAAACTTGTTGCAGGGAGTCAAGTTACTTTTCAAGTTAACGGTTGCACAGGAAATCCGGTTTCATTGACTGTAACAGATAGTGCTAATTCAGTAATAGCAGGAGCCTTTGCAGCAGCGGCATGTCCGAACTCATTAAACTTTACAGCTCCTTATACAGGAGAGTTTGTACTGGTATTAAATCGTAATGGAATTTGCGGTGGTGGTGGAAATACCTTAATCGGACAAGCACATGCTAAAATCCAAAACAATACTACTATTCCTGCTTGTCCGGATGCTACTATTGATAACGATACAATTTGCGGTGCCATATCACTCGGATTGGATTCCGTTTTTGTACAGGGTAATACATCATTGGCATTTGCAACAGACCCATTAGATGGCTATATAACATCCATTGGCTGCACTTGCTCTGTGCCGAATAATACGTTGTGGTATTCTTATACGGCTTCTATAAATCGTGACAGTGCTTTTATTTATCTGACATCTGTAGCAGGAAGTAACTTTCACAGCTGGCTGAATGTATTCATTGCAAATGGTAGTGGAACGACCTGTACAGGTGGATTATTTTTCCTGGGGTGCCAGGAAGGGCCCAACGATACAGCCGGTGTTGATACTGTCATTGTACCTATTTATGGTCTGAATGCCGGCGTAACTTATTATTTTATGATTGATGGTTTTAATGGTTCAGCAGGAGAGTTTTCGATCTCGATTAGATCTACAGCTTTATCAAGTGCCATTAGTGAGATAAACAACGGGCAAACATTATCCTTGTTTCCAAATCCGGCAGAAAACTATTTTTATCTGACATCAGAATACACCATAAATAATCCTCGCATTACGATTACGAATTCATTGGGACAACTTGTATTCGAAAAAAAATATAAATACTTTTTCAAAGAAAAATTCGACACGGGATTTTTTGACAAGGGCATTTATAATTTAAGACTTTATTCGGAAAACGGATACATTCAGAAAAAAATCGTCATTCTGAATTAACAAAGAACCGACCACGGTCTTCTTTAAAAAAAATATTACAGAAAAATCATTTCGGCTTTTCGGTCCTTCCACCATTGATAAAAATTTATTTTCGAGTTACTTTCCAAAAAATTATTCTTGACAGTAGAGAGTTGTTTCTCCCGATCGACCGATTGTTTCCGGAATAGCTGTAAAGAATCATTTCTCATACACGGTTTTACTGAATAAATCAACCGTTTAGGGCTAATTTCAAATGTTGACGAGAAAACATTTAAAATATTGAAAAACAAAATGTTAAAGCCATTCTAAAATGATATTTATTCTAAAAAAAAAGCTACATTTGCCACCCCAATAATAAAAATCAAATCAAAAAAATGAAAAAAGTTTACATAACAATTATGCTTGTATTTACCGCCATTATTGGAGTAAATGCACAAGCTACAATGAACAGCCTTGCATCTAAGCTGAAAGAAACTGCGAAGATCAATTCAGCTGTTGTTACACGAAATGTAGCACCAACACATGCCAATCAACCAGCGGCAGTTCTTTGGACAGATGATTTCAGTGCACCGGGAAACTGGGTATTGACGCATGATGCAGGAACAACTACAGATTGGTTACTTGGAACTACCATTCCTGCCGGCTCGTTCCCGATTCCCGCCATTAATTCTGCTTCTGCTGCAAATGGATTTGCCTTGTTTGATTCGGATTTTTACTGCGATACTGCGAACGGACAAGTTGGAAATTTAACAACGGCTATGCCGATTGACTTAACAGGACACGATTCTATTCGTCTTTCTTTTTCACAATACTACAAGCGTTTTTATGACAGCACCTATGTATTTATAAGTAATGACAATGCTACCTGGACACGTTATGAAGTTAATGCACCGCTTACAAACAACCAATTCAGCGCAAACAATTCGGGAATTAATCCGGACATCGTAAGTATTGATATTTCTTCAGTAGCCGGAAATCAGGATTCAGTTTATATCCGTTTCCAGTTTTATAGCCCTGATAACCTCAACGCACTTTCAGGATGTGCTTATTCGTGGATGATAGACGATGTATCGTTATCAGACTTTCCTGCAGTTGATGCATCATTAGACCTGGCGTTTACAGGGGAATATTGCATGCTACCGGTCATTCAGACTGAGCCATTCACACTTCGCGGAAAACTCATCAACAAAGGCCTTGCACCTCTGACAGGCGCAAAGATTTTATTTGATGTGTACGATCCACTGGGAGGAATCATTTATCAGGATTCTACAGCAGCAGCGGGAACCATTAATGTTGGAGACACTTCCGGATTTCTTACTTCACTTGGCTCTTACTTGCCATTGGATACAGGACTTTACATCGTGGATCAATTTGTATCAGCAACAGGTGATGGAGACAATACAAATGACAACATTGCTGCATTCGCTTACGTAAGTGATTCAATGTATGCACGTGACTACCTCGACTTTGATATTAACTCTTATGGAGGCCGACTTGGATTCCAGGGAGCACCTGTTTCTTTCGGTAGCGTTTACACAGTTTACCACACATCGGAATTTACCTCTTCAACTTTCTATCTGGCCCAACCCACTTTGGGAGATCATATTAGCGTAAGTGTATTTGACATGGTTGGCGGACTTCCTACAAATGAAATCGGATCAACAGGTGTTTATACAATAACTGCAGCCGATACAGGTGGTACAGCTTTTATCACCCTTCCTTTTACTCCATCTGTGAACGTTGTTCCGGGCGACTATGTAGTTGCAATTAACCAGTTAGACACAAACAGACTTTCTATGGGTTACACAGAATTTCTTTCCACTCCATCAGCAGAATTTATTAACCTTGATGGTGGTGGCTGGATTACTTTTGACAGCATCAATCTGGTAGCAACACCTATCTTACGTGTAAACAATCCATCCGGAACGTTGGTGAGTACTAAAAACAACATTCAGGTTTCAGCTTTTAATGTTTTCCCTAATCCATCTACAGGAATTGTTTACTTCTCCGGTGTTAACGGACAAATTGAGAAAAATGTATCGATCTCTGTTTTTAATAATTTAGGCGAAGTTGTTAAAACCTTCACTTTCGAATCAGCAGCTCATGGTCGCATTGATTTGAGTTCATTACCTGCAGGAGTTTATTCATTAAACATCCGCACCAATTCGATTGAAGAAAATAAGACAATTGTTCTTCAGTAAATAATACAATACTTTATTAAAAAAGCTGTCAGCGTTAAGTTGACAGCTTTTTTTATTCTTCTTTTTTTGATAATGCATTAATTTTATTCAAGGAAATCTGAGTTTTAATGATTAGGAAATTTATCATGGAAGCACAGCTCCACTCAGTCAAATTGCTTTAAACCTTCTTAATATTCTTCGCCAGACGAGAGGCAAAAATGAAGTCGTTCACCTCTTTATTATCGGTACGAAGGATATCATCGACATTTCCTTCCCACCATTTTTCGCCTTTGTATAGAAAAATAATTTTATCGCCAACTTCGAGAACGGAATTCATGTCATGTGTATTGACGATAGTAGTGATGTTAAACTCCTCGGTAATTTCTTTAATGAGATTATCGATTACGATAGAAGTTTGCGGATCTAATCCGGAATTGGGTTCATCACAAAAAAGATACTTAGGATTGGGTGCGATGGCACGGGCAATAGCTACACGTTTTTTCATCCCTCCTGATAATTCTGAAGGTGTTCGCTGATTTACATTGGGAAGGTTTACTCTGTTCAGGCAAAAGTTGACACGTTCACGCCTTTCTTCCAAGCTCATGTGAGTAAACATATTCAGCGGAAACATTACATTTTGTTCGACATTTAGTGAATCGAATAGAGCTCCTCCCTGAAATACCATTCCTATATCCTGGCGAAAAGGTTTTCTTTCCTTCTTTACGAGCCCGGAGAATATTTTTCCGTCGTATAAAATCTCCCCTGAATCGATCTCTAAAAGTCCGACCATGCATTTCATCAAAACCGTTTTACCGCTACCGCTGCCGCCGATGACCAGATTCATGTGACCTGTTTCGAATACGCTGTTCACATCTCTTAAGATCTGACGATCGGTAAATCCTTTTGAAATATTCTTTAACTCTATCATGTAAGGATTAATTGAGTTAAGATATAATCGAAAATCAGAATTAAAATACTGCTGTAAACAACTGCATTGGTACTTGATTTACCTACTTCCAATGCACCACCTTCTGTATGATAGCCATGATAAGAAGAAATAGTTGTAATCAAAATAGCGAATGTTGTAGTTTTAATTAAGGCGAAAACAATATTGAATGGCACGAAGCTGTTTTGAATTCCGCTGATGTAATCGGCAGAACTGATAACACCGGCAAGAGTTCCGGCAATCCATCCTCCGAAAATTCCAAGAAACATGGAGATAACAACTACGAAAGGAAAAATCATAACAGCGGCGAAAATTTTTGGAAGAACTAAATAAGCAGAAGCATTTATTCCCATTATTTCGAGCGCATCCACCTGTTCCGTTACTTTCATTGTTCCGATTTCAGAAGCAATGCTGCTGCCTATTTTTCCTGCCAGGACAAGAGACATCATAGTAGGAGAAAATTCCAAAATAATTGAATCGCGCGCAACGATACCTACTGCTGATAATGGAACAAGAGGGTTAACGAGATTGTAAACAGTCTGAATAGTGATAACAGCTCCCATAAAAACAGAAGTGAGAGCAACAATACCTAAAGAACCGTATCCGAAGTTATCGAGTTCCCGGACCAGTTGCTTCCAGTATATTGAAAATTTCTCGGGTCTGGTAAAGAGATCCTTCGTGAAAATCCAGTATCTACCCAGATGAAAAAGCCAGTTCATGTGAGGGCGAATGTACGAAATTTGCCATTGGATAGCTTATTGAGTTTTCCGATATCTGATTAATAATTAACAAGCATTGGAACATAAAATTGACCAAAAAACTTCCCGTCATTACAAATAGATAGTATCTTTATTCCGTTACAAAGAACATGAGAAAATTATCCTATAAAGTATTTATTTTACTAATAAGTGCTTGCCTGACTTTTGCAGGATGCGGTATCTTTAAGAAAAAATGTGATTGCCCCCCTGTTGGCAATTCACAAAAAAAGATTAGCGACCAAAAGGCCTAGTTTTCACCGACTTTCTTTATTTTATTCCTGCTGATTATTCGAAAATAACGAATAATTTTGACTCCCTTTTTACTCCCTTTCAATAAGAAAATTAATGCTAAAAAACTGCTATTTATCGGAACTTAAACTCGGACAAAAAGGGATAATTGAATCGTTTACGGATTATGAATTATCCCTTAAGTTACTCGAAATGGGATGTATTCCGGGAGAAGAGGTAGAATTAATCCGTATTGCTCCATTTGGAGATCCTGTTGCTATTTCCGTTTCAGGATATATTCTGAGTCTTAGAAAAGATGAAGCAGCAACAGTAAAGCTCCGAATTGAAAATAATGTAGTTAGTTAGAAAAAGATATTTAGATCATTGTTTAAAGACATTGTACGTTGTATTTTGGGCTTTATACGAATTAAACAGAATTCTTGAAAAAGTTAAAAGTTGCATTAATAGGTAATCCGAATAGCGGAAAATCTTCTGTCTTTAACGGACTCACCGGTCTCAATCAAAAGGTTGCGAATTTTCCGGGAGTAACTGTTGAAAAGCGCATTGGATTTTCCAAATTAAAAAATCGTTCGGGTGAAATTTTCGATTGCGAATTTATTGATTTGCCCGGTGCTTATTCTTTGTATCCGAAGTCGCCCGAAGAAAAAATTCCTGTTCAACTTTTATGTGACCCGCAAAATGAATTACATCCGGATTTGACAATTGTCATTGCCGATGGAACAAACCTTAAAAGAAACCTCTTCCTCTGTTCTCAAATTATCGACCTGAAAATACCGGTCATCATGGTGGTGAATATGATGGATATCGTCCGTTTCAAAAATATAGAAATTGATTTTCCTAAACTTTCTGCTACACTGGGTATTCCGGTAATTGCCATGAATGCTCGTAAGCAGGAAGGATTTGCAGAACTCAAAGAAGCGATTTGCAGCCCCTACACTCTTTCCGATAAAGATTTCATCGATATACATTCTTATGCACCGGAAGTAATCGAGACTATCCGACAGACGATAAATGTAACCAGTAACTATAATGCATTTTTGGTTGCAAACAATCTCGATCTGATTTCCAATCTTGAAATGCATGAGTTTAAGAAAGAAAAAATCAGGAAGGTCTGCGAAAAGACTAATTTCAATAGCTCTCAAATGCAGGCGCGAGAGACACTTGATCGTTATAAAGTTATTACACAATTACTCAACGATCACATAGCATCTCCTGAAAATCCTATTCGTCGTTCATATTCATATCGGATTGACAACATTTTAACTCACCGAGTTTGGGGTTATCTGATCTTTCTGTTTATCCTCTTTCTTATTTTCCAGGCAATATTTTCCTGGGCCAGTTATCCGATGAATCTAATCGACTCGGCATTCAGCAAAATAAGTTCAGGTATAATTAAAACATTTCCAGGAGGAATCTTTAGGGATTTACTTGTTGAAGGAATATTGGCCGGATTAAATGGCATTGTTGTTTTTGTTCCTCAAATTGCTTTGCTTTTTTTCTTTGTGGCCATTCTGGAAGACACGGGCTACATGTCGCGTGTCAGTTTCTTAATGGATAAGCTCATGCGTCAATTCGGGCTGAATGGTAAATCGTTGATTCCGCTCATGAGCGGAGTTGCCTGCGCTGTACCTGCAATCATGTCGGCGCGAACTATACAGAACCGTAAAGAAAGATTAATAACTATCCTCGTTACACCTTTAATGAGTTGCTCTGCGCGGCTTCCCGTTTACACCTTGCTGATTTCACTTATTATTCCTGCTAATTACATCTTGGGAATCAATATACAAGGTTTGGTTTTAATGATGATGTATTTGATTGGCTTTGTAGCTGCTATTCTGCTTGCCTGGATCATGAAAAAAATAATTCGTTCTAAAGAGCGTAGTTTTTATGTGATGGAAATGCCTACCTACAGAGCACCGAGATGGAAAACGATCGGAATTCATATTGCTGAAAAAGTAAAGGTGTTTCTATTCGATGCGGGAAAAGTGATTATTTCGATTTCAATTATACTATGGGTATTGTCATCCTACGGACCGGGTGATGCTTTTCAGCAAATTGAAAATAAATACAATTCAGGTACAACAGGATTAACTGAAAAAGAAATTTCAACTAAGATTCAGTCCGAAAAACTGGAGCATTCTTATGCCGGAAAACTCGGACAACTTATAGAACCTGCTATTAAACCACTAGGCTACGACTGGAAAATCGGCATTGCCTTGATTACATCTTTTGCTGCCCGCGAAGTTTTTGTAGGCACAATGTCCACAATTTACAGTGTTGGTAGTGATGAATCTGCCAAGTTTACGGTTCGTGAAAAGATGCAACATGAAATAAATGCAGATACCGGCGGCCCTCGTTACAGTTTTGCCACAGGAATTTCGCTGATGCTTTTTTATGCTTTCGCCATGCAATGTATGAGTACCGTAGCTATTGTGTACAGAGAAACTAAGAATGCGAAATATCCGATTTTCCAATTCCTGTATATGAGTGCGATGGCTTATCTTGCTGCACTCATTGCTTATCAGATTTTATCCTGATTAAAATCCCGTAATCAAAACGATAAAAAACCAATTCCGGTAATTTAAAAACTGAATTTCAACTTATTTTATATATTTGAAAAATACTTTTTGATAATGAATAATATTCTGCGCGTATTTTTTATGTTATTTATTAGTCAATTTTCTTTGGCTCAAAGTGTAAAATACAGAAATTTTAATTTTGAATGGCCGGTAGAAAAGCCAATTAATATTGCTGTTAACGAAACTTTTAAGAATGAAGATGCAATAATTCTGGAAGAGAAGTGCATATACAATCAGGGAGGAAACAGAGTTCCCGGTTATTATTTCATTAACCTTGCCGCCAATTATTTTTTCATCGACGAGTCGACACAAGGTATTACTCCAATTATTCAAAAACATGTTCGCATAAAATTTCTGACTCAAAAAGGAATTGACAAATTCAACAAAATAACTTTGCCTGAAAGTTTCGATCCTTCTAATGATTTTTATTCTGTTCGACCGCAGTGGCGCGATAGTGCTTTAAGGCCTTTGGGCGGATTTGAATGCCTACGTTATTTTGCAGCTCGAATTCTCAAAACCAATGGAAACATTGTGAAAGCACTTGTAAAAGAAAAAAATTCAACGCTGACTCTATTGGGTGATAAAGGAAATGAAAATTATTATACATGGACGTTTTCCATTATGAATTTAGAACCCGGAGATGAATTGGAAGCCGATTATTCCTATGAAGGAGTTTATAATTATGGTCCGTCGAACCGGATTTTTTTCAATAGTAATCTGCCCAAACAAAAATCAGATTTTACTTTCAGATACCCACAGTCCGATATTTATATTTTCACTTATCACAATGGTGTTGTTCCAAACGACTCTGTGATGGTGACAAAAAACACACCTAGTTATACTGAATACTATTATCATTTTGAAAACCTTTCGGGTGGAATAAATGAACCGGGAGGAAGGCCTTATTTGCAGATGCCTTATCTATCATTTTACAAACACAGACTTGATTATGGGATTGAAGACCCGAAAACCAAATTTATAAAAAACCCTCTTCCCTACCCTTGGTCTTATATTATGCTTCCTTATGCCGGTTATCAATATCAGGAGCTAAACCTGCGTTTAAGCCGAAATGATAACACTACTCAAGTTATGAATACGTTTACAAATGATTTGAGAAAAGATTCTAAAGACACTTCTGCAGCATCGGTGATTTCAGTTCTGCAACATCGACTGGCAGAAAAATTTATTTATCAGGAGGACCAAGGTTATTACAATGACAGAGAACCGCAACTTGAAAAACTTGGAAAGTATGTAGAACAAAATATACTCAGGCAAATGAGCCGATTGCGTATTTACGATGAAGTTATGATGCGATTGGAAAAACCTTATTACTACAGCGTTTTAATCGACAAACGCATTAGTGCTATGGATCCTGAACGTTATGAAACGATGGCAGCTGCCAGGTTAGGGATTGCCATTCCTTATGGCGAAAACATCATTAATTTTTATCCGAAATCATATCGCTCAGGATATGAAAGCAATGAACTCCCCTTTTATTATGAAGACATTTATTCATTTCTTATTCCTCAAAATGAAAGTTGGGAAAAAAAATTCGAATTGGTTCCTTACATCAAATTCAAATTTGCTAAAACACCATTTAGTCGTTTGAAAGACAATACAAGAAGAACTTCGGGAATGATAAACGTCTCCCTTGATTCTTCCAATGTATCGATGGCCTTAAAAATAAACTTGTCAGGACAATTTTCCACGCTTACTCGTGGCTATTATCAATATGGAGAAATGGACACAACTGTTAATCCGGCATATTACAGCGTTATTGCTGGGGTTGCAGATAATGCTGAAAAAGTTCACACAGAAGTTTCTGAATTAAGCAAAACCTACCCCTTTGGTATCACAATAACACAGAAATTTGAAGCAAAAAAATTATTACGAAAAAATTCAGGAAAAGAAATTTCAATAAGTCTCAATGGGTTGTTTAACAACATTACAGAACGAAATTTTACTTCTGAAAACCGTCATTTAGATTACTATCCGGATTTTCAATCGCAGGATATACACCGATACTTTATACATTTTGACCATAAAATTGAGCCAATTGATTTTGAAAACTTTAGTAAAAAAACAGAAAACGATTTTGCCATCTACGAAATCAAATTAACGCAAACAGGAGAAAGTGATGTGCTTTTAGAAAGCAGTTATATCATAAAGACAAATGTTGTAAAGGCCTCACAGACGAATTCTGTTGAGACCATTTTTGATGTCATTCACGCATTGAATTCTTCAAGTTTGAAATTCACGATAAAGGATTAACTATTATTACTATTACAATTATTTATCCTGAAAACAAAAAATCTTTACCTTGACGTCCTAAGAAATAATACCGGGAATTAATACGCATGTCAAGTGATTCAATAAAATCAGTACTATCCAAATATCTGCCGCATACGGCAGTAGATACCTGTGCACACTGGATCGTACAAAAAAATATTCATTTAAAGATAACACGCGGGAGAGCCAGTAAATACGGTGATTACAGACCATTACAACCGGGCAAAGGTCACCGCATTACGGTCAATCACAACTTAAATCCATTTGCTTTTCTGATTACTTTCGTTCATGAAGTTGCGCACTTGGAGACTTTCAATAATTTCAAACATTATCATGAGCCTCATGGAAAAGAGTGGAAAAGTGAATTCAGAAATCTGATGACTGATTTCATCCAAAGTGAAATATTTCCGGAGGACGTTAAAGGCGCATTGCAAAAATACATCTTGAATCCCGCTGCCTCAAGTTGCTCGGATCATGACTTATTAAGGGCTCTAAAAAAGCACGACAAAATAAGCGGGGATTTTGTGCATCTCGAAGACCTGCCTGAAACATCAACCTTTGCTTTGCATGGCTCCCGGTCGGGAATGGTTTTTCAAAAAGGACATAAAATTCGAAGTCGTTTTCATTGTTTGGAGGTCAATTCCAAGCGAGTATATCTGGTAAGCCCTCTGGCAGAGGTCAAAATAATTAGCTGAATAGTTAACCCAATTTAGCTAATTGATTATATTTGCTACATACAAAAACGAACGTAATGTCTGATTTAGCAGTAGCTCAAGGAAACCCATTAAAGGTTTCAGAAATGGCAGAAACTCTTATTGGTTCAGAGATCATAAAGCTAGCCGCAGAAATTCAGGAAAAAATAAAGAAAGGCGAAAGAATTTTCAATTATACCATTGGCGATTTTGACCCTGCTATTTTCCCGATACCTGTAGAACTCAACGATGCAATCATTAAAGCTTACCAGCAACATCATACAAATTACCCTGCTGCAAATGGTATGTTGGAGTTACGTAAAGCAGTTGCAGAGTTTTTGACAGACCGTCAAAACCTGACCTTCAGTCCTGACGAAGTGCTTATTTCTGCCGGCGCCCGCCCGCTTATCTATTCAATTTTTACAACCCTATTAGATCCGGGCGATACAGTCATTTTCCCTGTGCCTTCCTGGAATAATAACCACTATTGTCATTTGGCTCGTGTAAAACCCTTACACCTCGAAACACTGCCGGAAAACAATTTTATGCCGACAGCGGATGATATTCGTCCACATATCCATAAAGCAAATATGGTGGCGCTTTGCTCCCCTTTAAATCCGACAGGAACGGTATTCAGTAAAAAGCAGTTAGAAGATATTTGTGACCTCATTTTAGAAGAAAACAAACGCAGGACAAATGGTTCCAAACCCGTTTACCTGTTATACGATCAGATTTATTGGGTCTTAACTTATGGGAAATCAGAGCATTTTAATCCGGTTTCTCTACGTCCTGAAATGCGCGACTATACCCTTTTTATCGATGGCATTTCCAAGTCATTTGCGGCTACAGGAGTGAGAGTAGGTTGGGGTACAGGACCGAGACAAATCATTGATAAAATGAAAGCCATTTTATCTCACGTAGGCGCCTGGGCACCAAAAGCAGAACAGATAGCCGTAGCAGAATTCCTTCGTAATAAACCTGCATTAGATAAATTTCTGACACACTTCAAGAAAGAAACAAACAATCGTCTCGAAGCATTCTATAATGGTTTTATTTCTCTTAAAAAAGAGGGATTCAATATTGATGCTATTGCGCCACAAGCCGCCATTTACCTGACTGTGCGTTTCGACCTAACCGGTAAAAAAACTGCTTCCGGAAAAACGCTCAGTACACAAAAAGATGTAACTCAATATATACTGGATGAAGCAAAACTTGCTTTGGTTCCATTTTCCGCTTTTGGCTCATCGGAAAACTCACCCTGGTATCGTTTATCGGTTGGTACTTGTACGAATGAAGAAATTCCTGAAGTATTTGCGTCGTTGAGAAAGGCATTGAATTCATTGAAATAATAAATCAATGCCTATATTTTCTGAACAATTCAAGAATATGATTCAGACAAATAGAATTCAAAAAAAATAATTTCAATTCAAATTTTCTTTTATTGAATACACCAATACTCTACAAGAAAAGCTTTTATAAACGCTGATGAAAAACAATTACTGTGTGATCATGGCCGGAGGAATTGGAAGCCGGTTTTGGCCATTGAGTCGAAATAATTTTCCAAAACAATTTATTGACATACTGGGTACAGGCAAAACCCTTATTCGGCAAACGTATGAACGCTTTCTTTCTATTTGTCCGAAAGAAAACATTTATATTGTTACCAATGAAGGCTATGTTGCCCATGTCTTTCAGCAAATTCCGGAACTAGGAAAGGATCAGGTATTAGCAGAACCGCAAAGACGCAACACTGCTCCTTGTGTGGCCTATGCTGCTTCTAAGATTTATGCAATCAACCCGGACGCCAACCTGATTGTCGCTCCTTCCGACCATATTATTAAAGACGAAGCAAGCTTTCATAAAGCCGTTTTGAGCGGACTCGAATTTACGGGTGAAAAAGATGTTTTGCTTACAATCGGCATTCATCCTAACAGACCGGATACAGGTTATGGATATATTCAATTCAAAGAAGAAGAAGGCGAAGATGAATTTAAAATAAGAAAGGTTAAAACATTTACTGAAAAACCCAACCTGGAAATGGCCAGGTTCTTTTTAAAAAGCGGAGAGTTTTTGTGGAATGCCGGTATTTTTCTTTGGAATGCGAAAGCTATTCTAAAAGCTTTGCAGGAATATATGCCTGACATGTATACCATTTTTCAAGAGGGTGCAGAACACTATAACAAACCAAGCGAAGCCGATTATATCCGCAAGGCTTATGGCTTATGTAAAAACATTTCTATCGATTATGGTATCATGGAAAAAGCCAGAAATGTTTTTGTTCTTATCGCAGAATTCGGATGGAGTGACCTGGGAACATGGAAGTCGCTCTACGAACAACTTCCGCATGATAAACAAGGTAATGCCATCGTCGGTCAGCATGTCATGGTCGATCACACATCGAATTGCATCATCAATATGTCGAAAGACAAACTCGCTGTCATACAAGGACTCGAAAATTTTATCGTTGTTGAATCCGACAATGTTTTACTCATCTGTCCGAAAGACGACGAGCAACAGGTAAGAAACCTGGTGAATGATGTGAAGATTAAGAAGGGTGAGCGGTATGTTTAATTCGCTGATTCGTTAATTTAAAAAAAACATTAGCTAATTAACGAATCACTGTTGTCCGGAGAAAACAAAGGCCGGTACTAACATCCTTACTTTTCTTTTTGCTTGTCCAAAAAGAAAAGTAAGCAAAAGAAAAAAGACCCCACGCACAGCTCCGGCATCGGCTCGATTTTAACTCGCTCTTTGTGGCTTCTGACGATGCCATCGCCGCGCGGTGCGTGGACGGCCCCCGCTCCTCTTCGATTATTCTTTTCGTTTTATTTGGTTCTACTAACTTGGGGCTTACTTTTTTATTGACAATTTTTATTGACTTTTCAATAAAAATTAATCGTTTACATGCTTTACTTAATTTTCTCCGGACAACAGTAATTAACGAATTAGCTAATTAAAAAGAAGAGCCGACCATTTCCTCCGGTTTCACCCATTGGTCAAATTGTTCAGAGGTAACATAACCAAGATCGATTGCTGTTTGTTTTAAAGTTTTTCCTTGCTTGTGGGCTGTCTGGGCGATTTCGGCCGCTTTGTAATAACCGATTTTTGTATTCAGAGCAGTTACAAGCATCAAAGAGTTTTCCAGGTTTTTGCGAATATTATCTTCCAATGGTGCTATCCCTTTTGCGCATTTTTCATTGAATGAAACACATACTTCCCCGATCAATCGTGCTGAATGAAGAAAATTATAAATCATCACCGGCTTAAATACATTCAATTCAAAATGTCCGGTGGCACCGCCAATGTTGATAGCTACATCGTTTCCTAAAACCTGCGCTGCAACCATTGTCATAGCTTCGCATTGCGTCGGGTTGACTTTACCCGGCATGATAGAAGAACCGGGCTCATTGTCAGGGATAAATATTTCGCCGATTCCGCAACGCGGTCCGGATGCAAGCAAACGGATATCATTGGCAATTTTCATTAACGAACAAGCAACGGTTTTCAATGCTCCATGTGATTCAACAATGGCATCATGTGCGGCCAAAGCTTCGAATTTATTTTCTGCAGTGATGAAGGGCAATCCTGTAAGTTTGGCAATATGTGCAGCTACGTTTTCAGAATATCCCGGTGGTGTGTTAATTCCCGTACCGACGGCAGTTCCACCTAAAGCCAACTCCGACAGATGAGCAAGTGTATGTTCAATTGCACGAATACCATGGTCGAGTTGCGAAACGTATCCGCTTAGTTCTTGTCCGAGCGTAAGTGGAGTTGCATCCATTAAATGTGTTCGACCTATTTTTACAATATGCATATAAGCCGCTGATTTGGCTTTCATCGTATCACGAAGTGCTCTCAAGCCCGGCAATGTCACATCCATCAATACTTTGTATGCTGCAATGTGCATAGCTGTTGGAAATGTATCGTTGGATGACTGAGATTTATTTACATCGTCGTTGGGATGAATTATTTTCTTTTCATCCACAAGATTTCCACCGCTGATTACATGGGCCCGGTAAGCTATAACTTCATTGACATTCATATTCGATTGCGTCCCGGATCCCGTTTGCCAAACGACGAGAGGGAACTGATCATCCAACTTACCGGCAAGAATTTCATCACAAACCTTTCCTATCAATTCAACTTTGCTTTGATCTAAAATTCCTGCATCAAGATTCGTTAGTGCTGCCGCTTTTTTAAGGTAAGCAAATGCACGAATGATTTCGGCAGGCATTCGGTTTATGTCCCTGGCGATATTAAAATTTTCGATTGAACGCTGAGTTTGGGCTCCCCAATACACGTCAGCAGGAACCTGAACGGTTCCCATGGTGTCTTTTTCTGTGCGAAATTGCATAGCAGATTATTTTAGTTGATAAAAATAATACTTAATTGAAAGGCAAAGATAGGAAAGCAGGAGAAATTATCAGCCCCAATATTCAAATGAAAACAACTAAATTGAGAGGAAGGGGATTAGTGAAGTTGGGTATTAATTTCCAAGAGGGACGGAGAATTGCTTTTCGACGCTGTGAAACTTCATGCCCTTCGCGTTTAAAACCTCTCAACTCACCTAAAAAAAAAGTGGAGTAGAATAAATCTCTCTATCCCACTCCACTTTTTAAAAAATCATTACCGGAAAACTCCTATTCCATTTTGACTATCCTTTTTACACTTTGATTACCATCCGTTATCAACTGAACAAAGTAAATTCCCGCAGCAGGAAGCACTAACTTCTCTTTGTATTTGCCGGGTTGAGCGTGGTGAAGTGAAACGAGCGAAATAACTTTCTCTCCAATTGCATTGAATACCTCAATGGAGACAGTCTGTTCTTTCGTGAGGTTGTATTCGACAATGGCCTCATTGGAGAAAGGATTTGGGGAAATAGAAAAATCGTTATTCAAAATCGGATTATTTGTTCCTGTAGGTAGTTCAGCAAAAACAGTGTAATCTTCGAACTGACCGTAATTAACATTAATACAAGGAGAAGGAATAGGATTACTGGAGTAATCGGAACCTACACGCATTCTCAACGGTGTGTTGAGTGTTACGCCGGAAGAAGGAATTACTACGACTCCGGTATGTATTTGTGAATTATAAGAAGCAAATACTGATTCGGTATTATCAAAAATACCATTGTTGTTGTAATCTATCCACGCTTGTACATTTTCGAGATAATTCGCTCCCGTTAATACCGTAATGCTAAATGATTGTCCGGTGTAAATTGTTGTTGTATCAGAGCAGGAATAATCCTGATACCCGTCTATTCCATCTGCAGAAGTATGATAGATGTGATTGAAAGTAACGCTGTTTATTCCCATACCGCAACAATATCCTGTTGTTATAGGAGTGCAGTTTGAAGGAACAGGACCGTTTATATTTACGATGTTGAGATTGATTTGTTGAGTATCGCATCCGTAAGCATTGCAGGTAACAAATTGCACAACATAGCTGCCTCCACCGGCATAGTTGTGAACGGGATCTTCCAAAGTTGATGTACCGCCGTCCCCAAAAGTCCAGAGATAAGATGTAGGATTATTCAATGTCGTGCTGTTAAAAGTCACCAGGCCGCTACAAGGAATAGCAGAATAACTGATCACTGCACTTGGAGCTGCTGTAACAGTAAGTGTACAAGGTACGATTACCTGAGGTGTTACAGGGTCGTTCGAATTGATCTGTAGATTGGAATAATACACTCCTCCATTCATGCCTGTTGCATTAAATTTAACATCCACGTTTATGGATGATCCTACAACAACAGTATCAATTCCATTTACAGGAAAAAGCCAGGAAGGATAATCGTTTACCGATTGCAAAAATGCATTCATGATATTCAAAGTTGTAGCGTCATCGACATAACCACCGGCTGTGCTTGCATAAAGTAGATAATAAACTCTATCGTTTTGATTGATTCCATATACGCTGTGGAAATCATCGTTGGTATTTGTTGTATAATGATGATTGTTCGAAGGAAGTGCTTTGGTAATGAAAATGTGATTAACACTAGGATCGGAGGTATTATACACTCTCTTTACATAACCGTTGTAAGTAGTTCCGTTAACGGTAGACTGAAGGATGGTCGCATCAGCTAAACCGCCACCATCTGCTCCCAGATTACCGTTAACTACCAATGAATCGATGTTATTGATATCTGCCGCAAAGACAAATAATCCATTAAACTTACGAGTGAAATACTTCCCGTTTACTCCTAACTGAGGCTCATTGATTATTAAATCATCGGAGTAG
This sequence comes from Bacteroidota bacterium, assembly GCA_031385005.1. Taxonomy (GTDB): domain Bacteria; phylum Bacteroidota; class Bacteroidia; order AKYH767-A; family 2013-40CM-41-45; genus JADKIH01. Next base: position 8,628 of record JANNBB010000035.1, on the reverse strand, counting down.
TTTAGATAAGAAAATGAGTTGTTTACCGTAAACTGATTTCCTCCATCGTACATATCACTACCGCCATCTGATATACTATAACCGGTTATTCCTTCTTGAAAATCATACCTGTTTGGAATCAGATTGGTGATATTCGTAAAGTTTGAATCCAGTGAAGTAAGCACAGACTGCAGTGTTCCTCCACTAGCAGCTGCTCCGTTAATGTTAAAATACAATTCTCCCGCTCCAATGTTTCCAATGTTTAACACACGTGTAGTTGAATCACCTGAAGCCAGTGTCACATTAAACGAAGTTGGATTGACAGTGATGATAGGAGCTCCTGTGGTTGTACCCGTTAAACAAATAGAAGTATCGTTCGAATTATTTAAAATTACGAGCTGACCGGCATAAGAATTTATTCCGGAACTGAGGAAGGTAACATATACATAAGCTGAATCAAAAGGAGGAATCGTCAACGAAGATACATTAGGTGTAAACTGCGGTTGTGTCGAATAAATAGAAGAACAAATAAGCGCATCACAACCTGAATTTCTGATCAACACGGAATCGACAACGGACTGATTCTGTTGGATTACCGGGTAATTGATACAGTTTTGATCCAGTGATAATAAGGGTTGTCCGGTTATATTCAGATGTATGGTAACGGTATCAATTGGATTTGTCGGATCGTTGGTTGTAATAATTAAATCGTACCAATACGATCCTGCATTCAATCCGTTTGTATTAATTGCCAAATCGTAGTGTCCGCTACTTGCAGGATTGACTAAAATAGTATCAACAGCAATGGAAATCCAGGAAGCAAGGGATGAAGTATTGTTTGTTCGAATAGCATTGGCAATGATCCTTTGTGATTCGGGGAGATACTGATAGTAGTCAAATGCCACATAAATTGCGCTGCCGCTACCAATGTTTCTTCGGGTTACTATATCAGTACCTGTGTAAGTTAAAATAGCTTGTTTGTCAGGGTTGGTAATATTGAAAGCAAAAGTTGCATTCGGTGCATTAAATGGAACAGTTACACCTGACAACAATGAGTCTGTTAAAATTCCCGTACTAATTTGTACACCACTTAATGATGAATTAAAGGTACCACTGAATAAACCGGTATTAGTAATGCATGGATCTTGTCCGCTATAGGCCCCACAAAAAACTACCTTCCCACCTCCGTTTACAAATGTTTGTAAAACAGGGGCAAACTGTGTAAACACAGAAGGCGTAGCCGTTTCCATTTCCGGAATAAGTAATACATGTTTTCCGATTAATTCATTTTGCAAAATTGTTGGACTAGTGGTATTAACCGTGGTGAGATTGTAGTTTGTAAAATACTGATTGATGGATAAAATCGTATTAGGGTATTCTGTAGTTAGATCTGTTCCATAAGTTAGAGCAAGAACTTCCAGAGGTCCTCCAAAACTGTTATTGACGACCGTCATCATTTCGCCTGCTCCGGCATTGGAAAATGGAAATACTAAACTACCCGATCCGCCACATGCGAGATTAATCGAAAGCGTATCAATCGTTGCTACATAACGAGGCGGGCCTTGTACTGTAATGCTCTGAGTTGTTACGTCAGAAGAATCGCATGTATAGGCAGTAAGGGTTATAGTGAATGTACCGGGCGTAGAATAAGCATGAGCAGGATTCCGCAATGTTGAGGTATTTCCGTCACCGAAATTCCATAACCAGGACGTTGGTCCGTTTTGAGAAATATCTGTAAACGATACAGGATAACTTAACGGAGGAGTTGGATCTGATACCGTAAATAAAGCGACAGGTGCCACTGTGGAAAACTGTTGTGTTGTCCAGGAACCTTCAAAACCTGCATAAGTAATTGAGCCATCCGAATAAAACTCAATATATATGGCACCGGAAGTAGCATATACTGTTTGAGTACTTGCGGAACCAAAAAGATTCATCAGTAAGATTCCGGTATTGGAGGCACCATCGTATACACGAAGGAAGTCACAACACGATTCAGAAATAAATGTATTAATGGTTAATGCAATTGTATCTGCACACGGAGGTTGAATCAGGAACGAGCAACTTTCTCCATCCAGATATGGCCCTAACGGTCCTCCTGAATCGTAAAGGTTACCATTGAGCGCAACCGTTGAACTACTGTTACACATGTTAAATTGATTGACAACTGAGATGTAAGCGGTTTTAGTAACAGAATTCGAACCAAATCCATTTGTTGCAGTTAGTGTAACCGTGTAATTACCGATTAGACCATAGGTAATTGCCGGGTTTCTCTGTGTAGAAGTAGTGATGTTTGCACCCGGCATAGCCCAACTCCAGGCGGTTGGCGCATGAGTAGTAAGATCAAACAGGTGAACAGTATCGCCAACTGCTACAACAATTCGATCAGCAGTAAAATCAGCTAATGGTGGTAATGTGTTGGCAACAAAATTTATCGTATAATCTTCCGCTTGCCCCTGGTTGAGGTTGTTGCAACTGTTTACAATCTGTGAGCCATTGTTGTCACTCATTACCCGCATGCGTAAGGGCTGATTGATAGTTGCAGTCGTTGGAGTCTGAACGATTCCAGTGTGGGTTGTCAGCTTATTCAACGAACTAAAAACCATTTCATTTGTATTGTTGAATTGCCCGTCATTATTATAATCTATGAAAGCTTTTACATTTTCATAATTAATATTTCCGGTATTGACGATTATGTTGGCAGGATCCCCTGCAGTGAGTGTTGTTGAATTCGAGCAGGTATAGTCGCGGTAACCTTCTGAACCATCACCCGAAGTGTTATCGATTGTATTGAAACGCACGCGATAAATTCCTACGCCACAACAATTGCTTGTTGTCGCCGGTCCGCACGCTGCAGGAGTTGGAGCACCACCGTTGACAACAGAAATGCATGCAACAACGGTCAAGGTGTCGGTGGAACTGCAAGAAGCAGAACCGTTTGCAATAAGTCTGACAGTATAAAGTCCGGATGCATTGTATTGATGAGTTGGATTTGCTAAAGTAGATGTTCCACCATCACCGAAACTCCAAACATATGTTGTGGCATTATAACTATTGTTAGTGAATGACACACCGGCAGGAATGGAACAGAAATAATTGGACGGTACATTAAAACCTGCAACAACAGCATTGTTAAATACACCTCCTACCCCTACTGCATACCAGGCATTGGTCGTTTGAATAACTTCTGCAGAGCAAGGTCCATATAAATCCGTAGCCGATTGAACAGAATATGTACGCGCATCGGCGAAAGTAGAATTCGGTGTTAAGTATAGTGTAAGTGTTCTATAGGAAATTGCTGCGGCTGCAATTTTACCGATTGCATTCACCGTATAGGTACTTCCAACATCATTTACTCCGGTTCCACCTTCTGCTAGTAAATAAAACCAATGATTTTGAACACTGCTGTTGTAATGTACGATGTCACCCGCATTCCAGTTTACACCATTGTAAGTATCCGGACAACCATAAAGCTTGGGTTGAATAAAACTGCGAAACGGTGTGCCGCTAACATTTATCTGATCACCCATGAGGTAATTTGCTGTAGTCGGGTTTTCGTAGTAGTCGATAGCTACACCAAAGATATCACTGTACGATTCATTCAGTGCACCTGATTCTCCGCTATAAACTAATGCTGCAGTATGTTCGGTTAATCCATGAGTTATTTCATGAGCGACTACATCCAACGAAGTGAGTGGAGTATAACTCACGCCATCTCCATCACCATAGGTCATTTCTGTTCCATCCCAAAACGCATTCACATAACCGGTTGAATAATGCACATAACTGTACAATGCAAAACCGGCATTATCGATTGAGTTTCGTCCGAAGGTATTGAAGTAATAATCATAAGTTGATTTAGAGCCGAAGTGTGCATCATTTGCAGCATTGTCGTCGTTTGATGTGTAGTTGAAGTAATTATCTGCATCGGTAAAATCTGTCGCTAAAGTATAGTCTGAACCTTGATTCAGGTTTTTAGTTTGAATACCATTCCCGCTTGCAGTTTGTCTTAAACGAAAGGATGTAGAACTAACACTATCCGTTATCATTGATTTTACCCCGCTATACATTGTCACTCCCGTTCCATTCGAATTGGAATGTTGAATACGGCTGGTTTCCTTTATTTTATTTCCTGTTTGAGCATCGATATATAAGAACGAACGCTTGAGTGGCACTTCTGAATATAAATCTATTTTGTAACACAAATGAAAAGTTTTGTTTGCAGGAAGTATCACTAATTTAGTTTCATCAAGCTTAATATCACTTCTCAACTTTTGAGAATTGAAGAATTCACGAGCTCTGGATTGAGCGGCTTCTTTCGAGAGGGCAGGACTGCTGCTTACATTTCCAACCTTATACAATTCCAGGTTGATTGATGAAATGCGGTTGGCGCTAGTGTGAACGTTAATTCGGCTCCATTCGACTGCAATGCCATTAAAAACTTGTTGATATCGGTAATGAATGCCACCAACCTGATCCTTTTCAGTACTCAACAACACCAGTTTAGTTGTGTTATCTCCGTTTGCTTTCAAAAAATCTGAAAGCCATGTCAGGTGACTTTCTGTATTCAAGTTAAAAGAAGGCGCGAAACGAATAAATGAAATTGTATTTCTGTCATCGTTAAAAACAACTTCTTCTGATCCTGCCACCATTTGAGCGGCTTCTTTTCCAACAAATCTTTGGTTGGCTAATAATTTGTTTCCGGGAAAAATAAAGAGTAACGTACAAAGTAAAATTGCATTGATAAAAGTGTGTCTCATAATGATTGGGCTTAAGGGTTTAATCGAGTGTTGTTAGAGGGTATAATCCTAAAAAAGTAGACGAAATTTAAAACATTTAGGCGATAAAATGAATTTCTGCAAAAAAACAACATCCAAGCCCTCTTTTTTTGCCAAATAGGGGAATTGTGTTGCGAGTAGACCTTAAAGTGAAGTGAAAATCCGCTACTCAATTTCATTTTTAATCGAGCGAAAACAAATAAAAGAACCAGAAGTAGCATGACATGAAAATTACTTTTTCAAATCACGGAAGTAATTTTTCAATTTCAAATGAATTGAAAAAGTTGTTTGTCATGGTATTTTAAAAAAGATTCATTCTAATTACTAAGTTACTTCCTACTGTTTTTTATTTTACTACGATAATTTTTTTAATTGTTTGAAGAATGCCATTTTCAAATAACCCTAAAGTATAAATTCCCGGATTCAAGTTTTCAATAACTATTCTTCCATTGGTTAATTCAACACTTCTAATCGATTTTCCAATTGCGTCCGTAATTCTAATTTCACCATTCAGGTATTTTTCTGAATGAATAGTGATGGTTCCGTTTGTTGGATTCGGATAAACTTGTAAATCATCCTTTTCTTTCGAAACTTCATCTATCTTCACATGCAGCGTATCGCAAGAGCTCCCATGCAACTGCTGTAAATCATAATCCGGATTGTTAGGAAGCCCCCAGTAATTGCGTTTACCACCCAGGTAAAAACTGAATGGTTGAAAATCGCAGGCCACTCCCGGTGAATCGGGCTGATTGATCACACCGAGGTTCATGTTTACTACATTGTATTCCGTATCGGGGTAGGGGAAGTTGTAATTTACACCGTCGCTCCATGCCATAGCATAATATATCTTTCCGTCAGGCCCCCGTTTCAATGCACCACCGGCATTGTAAATTTGAGTGAAACTGTTAATCGGAATTTTGGTTGAGGTAATATTAGAAGCATAGGTATCATATTGATAAATAAATGAGGTATCAATACTTGTCGAAACATAAAGGTAACGCCCGCTACCAGAAAACTCCGCACTCCACAAATAATGATAATTACCCGGTGATGCATTGGGTTCAATGGTAACCGGATTGCTGATAATTCCTGTACACCTGTCGAAATCATACATCTCAATTAAATCATTCAGGTTGGTAAAAACAAATTTATCTCCCAACGGATTAAAGGTAATCTTTGCTAAGTTGGTCGGATTTAATGTGCCAATGCTTTGTATGGGTTGAGGGGTAATTCCACTTGTATCAATTAAATATATATAGAAATCGTTGTTAGGAGGCCCACCTATTAATGCATCTGTTTTTCTGCAAAGTACCCACCAGTCTCTGCCATTTCCGTGTTTGATAGCCGCAACCCCATCAGCCATATAACCAGCCAATAGTTTATTGTTTTTTGTAGTCACTCTACCCAGACCGCTGTTATAAGAAAGATCAATCTTTGAGTAAAACAGACCTGTATCTGTTGTGGTCATGTGCAAATGAAAAAGATAGTAGCTATTGTTAAAATTCGGATCAGGAATAATAATCATTTCATTATACCACCCTTCAGTTGCAAGCGTATCACCGTTGTCCATAATTTGATGTGATTTGTTATATATAGATCCAATAAAAAAAGTTCCTCCTGATTGCCATAATTCAACATGCGGCGAACCGGCATAAAATAAAAGACTTCCTGAAGAATCTGCGATACTACAAGAAGTTCCACGAGATCTCAATACAGAATGATTCGTTGAAGGTGGATTTGTATTAAAGTTGATCAGGCATGAATCACCGAAACACCAAACATTTTGTCTATTTTGACTAAACGAATGATTGTTGAAAATAAAAAATAATTGGATAACAATTAAGCAATTTTTCATGTTCTGAAAATTTGGGGAGCAAAATGCTCCCCTTAATTTATTTAATCACAACTCCTTTACAAAGCATTTCAAGTATTCAAGCAACTCACATTACACAATAACTGAAAATTTTAATGCACCACCAATTTCCCCGACATATTCAATCCGTTCTTATCCGTCAATTGATACATATAAATTCCTTTACTGATATCTTTTTTAGAAAGAATCGTAGTTGCAGAATCCAGTTTTTTTAGAAGTACGATTCGTCCGGTTACATCTGTTAATTGCAACATAATGTTTTGAAAAGGATAATCTTTAATAGTCAGAATGGACTCATCAAACATAGGATTGGGCAAAATAGAAATTTGAGGAAGATCTCTTTGAGAAATTCCGGTTGCAGGAAGAATTTCAACTACTCTGGAAAAAGTAGTAGTTGCGGCCGGACTTCCATTATCTGTAGCGGTAATGGTAAATACATTGTAACCGATGTTTGATGGATCGGCAATTAAGCGGGCTCTCATATGGGCATAATTACCACTATCGTTAGAAAGAATAGTAAAATTAGTTAAGCTGCCGGCTTGTAAATTAATCACTGTGTTTTGAGTCGGCTCCGGTGCCATAAAAAAATAATCGAAATCTTGCGTATCCATTACATGCATGACTACCGTATCATTCATGCAGTCAATGGAAACAGGAGGAACATTTGCCGGACATAAATCAAAAATAAAGTTTGCGCTATCGAGCCAGTCGATGCCATCACTTAAGTTATATGGACCATCATAATTACCTCCCGGTTGATCGAAGAGACCGAATTGAAATAGTTTATACCATCTCCAAGGTTAGCTCCAACAGTTGCCGGGGTACCGCCAAATCCATTTACTCCCCCTGAAGCAGAGCCGGTTGTAAATTGCATTTCTCCATAACAAAAAGCGGTGTTTCCATTTGGAACTAGTGGATCTGTGCCATCGGTAATTATCAATTGAAAGGTATTCAGAAGATTGTCCTGAGAAGCAAAATATCCCACATGATCCCATATTATTATCAAACTACTCGGTGTAACTTTATAATACACCAATCCACTTAATGGTCCGCGCGTATCAACATCTGCCCAAAAAGGTGCAATCATTTTATACGTAGGGTCAGGGAAAGAATTTGCTGTAAACGTAGAATAAGCAGCATCGAAAGAAATATTTCCATTGTTATTGATATAAAAACTATTGTAGGATTGTCCAAAATAACAGAATGTAAAAGGCAGCATCATTTGAACAGAAGACCAGTCGTCGTTCCTGTATTCTGGAGGCACTCCCGGTCCGCCACTGCCTCCGCTACCATCAAACTGAACGATTGTGAATGTAGTATCAATAGGTATCATGCAATTACAAATGTTTGAACTTTGCATACGATTCACGGAATTATAAATCCGGGGATAGATTACAGGGCTCGCAACGTGACTATTCACAATCTGAAAATCGACCGGAAGATTTCCGTTTAATTTCGATTGATCAATTTGAGATTGATTATTTAATTGACTGCTTTGCGAGAATGTAAAAAGCGAGAAAAACATAAAAGTTGTGAAGAGGAAATGTTTTTTCATGAGGAGGGGCGATTAGAATTGTTAATCAAAAATAAACTAATTTTAATAATAAGGAAATAATTATAGAAAAATCTAACAAAAATGGGCCTTGACAGGAAGGATTCAAGGATTTCATGATGCATAATTTTTAAAAATAACATGAAAAAAAGGATTGAGGGATTACATGATGATGATGATGATGAAGATTTACAAAATTTCTTTCATCTTGAAAAAATGATTTGGCTAAGTGCCAATTAATATTTCGCAATGAAAATACTTTCTGCCTTAAAACACATAAGGTCCGGGTTGATGACGTGCATTGTTTTTAAAATAAATATGGCGAAAAAAAGGATTGAGGGGATTACATGATTATAATTTACAAAATTTCTTTCATCTTGAAAAAATGAATTGGCAAAGTGCCGTTTATTATTTCGCAATGAAAATACTTTCTGCCTTAAAACACA
>JANNBB010000049.1:0-9557 GCA_031385005.1 Bacteroidota bacterium | reverse complement strand
TGATTTATTATTGCTTGCTAATATTTGCGCTTCTTCAAAAGTTTTTGGAATGACTTTAACATCAAAGACTACCGGCAGATATTTTCCAGAAATTTTATCATAAATCTTACCGGATGAACTCCAAGAAGAATTAATTTCGTTTTCAATAGAAGGTGCAATATTTGTGATTTGATTAATAATATTTTGTGCTTCAGAATAAACATAAATTGTAGATGTAACTTTGAGATATTGATTTCCATTTTTATCGAAACTAATAGAAACTCTTGCTCCTTTTCCATTTGCATCTATTTGTGCAATAGGATTTCTTTGTGCAAAATTATAAGTCGACCAGGAAGAATAAGATTTTTGATCTGGATCTATAGATAAAAAGTTTCCAATCCTAGAATCATAAATCCTAGCATCAAAACTTAAACTATTTCCACCTCCTTTCACCTCATCATCTTTCTCCTTCCCATTAAACCCATACCGATAATTCTCGTTAGTAAACTCCCTCCCCGGCATAATCATCCCAAACGGATAATAATCCTGAGATGACTTTTGATCTGCGACAAAATTATTAAACATCGATATCTGAAAGTGATTTATAATTTTTACAATGCAATTTTATATGCAAGATATCGAATTGATTTTTAAAATGATTTTATTCTTGAATTAAATTATAAACCAACATTCTGAATTACTTGGAAACAAAATCGCTATTGGAAATTCTTTGTATCTAAATTATGCGAAAGTTTTGAAAGATGAGGCGCTTTTAACGGTAGATGAATATCCACAGCACAAAAACAACGGACGGATGTCCGTCGAAGCGCAGGTGGTCTAAGCCCGTCACAGTAGGGAAGGGGGCGAGTAATAGAAGTCCGTCGCAGCGGGATAAGTCCGTCACAGCTGGAGCCCGTCACAGCAGGGGGTAAGTCCGTCACAGCTGGGTGATACCCTATCGAAGAAATTCGGTAGGGCCGTCTACTCGATTAGCGGCTGGTTTTTATTCTTCGTATGCGTGTGTCCCGTCTGGTTTAACATACACGTCCGCAATTTTAGATGCTTCATTTGGTAAATTTAGTTCACTAAATAACCAATGATAAGTTTCTCTAATCAATTTATATGTACCACGACCACCTTGATATTCTGTCCCGTAACTTGTTAGAAAATTGTTGCGATTTAAATGGTCTGCCAATTCTTCTCCTGACATTTTCATTTCGTAAGAATGTAAAAATGATGCCAATTGCCAAATGTAATTTTTCTTTTCGTTCATGTTTTTTTTTGTATAAGATTATTGTTTAATGAATATGTGAACTCTTAGTGTCAGTTTCATTTTAGCTGTAATACTTTTTGCACAATATTTAATACTCTTGTCACACCTGTCGTCACCGCAATAGCACCAAGTTTTAATGCTTCTTTTCCGAAAGTATCTATTGCTTGCGAAGAAGCATAAATAATTGTCGGTGTATTTACATTTATCCGTTTAAGTTCTTTGAGAAGGTCAAGTCCAGCAGAACGGTTATTGCCTCGTCCCATGTCAGATATTATTAAATCAAATTTTTGTTTTTGCAAAAGATTAACTGCGGCTTCAGTGTCTAACGCTAAAGAGAATTTAACTCCTGCTTGTTCAAGCATCTCCTTTGGATAGTCATTGTTTTCAGGAAAGTCGTCAACCCATAGAATAGTTTTACCTTTTAGATTGTCAACATCCGATTTTTCTTCTTCTTCAATTTCAGTTTGTCCTTGCACTCCAATCTTATCTGACTTTGCGCTTAATTCAAGAATTATTCTACCAATGTCTTCAAATTGTTTTGCTGATTTTTCTTTGCCTTCCTTAATCAAGTTGTCAATTTGTTTGAGCTTCTCGTCTAAAAGTCCCTGAACAGTTTCTTTAAATTGTGCATTGACTTGTTTCTTAATGTCCTCTTTTGATTTCCAATTCAACCAAGTCAAAACACCACCGATAACAATTCCAAGTCCGCCAAGTAATTTCCAAATCATGTCGTAATACTCTTGCGTATATTCTCTATGAAGTTTTGTTTCGTCACGAAGAAACTCCTCATACTTCATTACTGTTTCGTTCGGGTCAGTAGTTTTTTGTGGAGTGCTTGGAGCAGTAGTTGTCTGTCCGAAAGAAGTCAAACAGAATAAAAAAACGATTGGTTTAAATTTGATTGATTTTGTCATAATGCAGTGTCGTTTATTTTTTTAACTGTCGATTTGTGTCGCTGTTAAACTTGCCGCTAACGGCAGTCCGTCTAATAACTACCCTTCAACACCAAATATAGTAAATATTTGAACTCATTACATTCACTTTAAGCAGCCCGTAAAAAGTGATTCCATTTTGGTACTTCAAAAACATGTATTGCCCTAGCGAAGGCATTTTCGTTTGTGCGGGTCAGTTTTTCAAAAAAAAAGCCAAGTTCTTAGAGAAACTTTTTGAAAATGTTTTTGTCTAGGATATTCATCATCCTTCTTAAATTGTATGCTACGAAGATAATTAAATCTGCTATACCACTTAGTAAACGATTGGCTGTATTACGTGATAGGCGGAATACTTTGGGTGAAAGACGATGAGCGACTAACAGTGGATGAATATCCACAGCAAAAAAACAACGGACGAATGTCCGTCGAAGCGAGTAGTAGAAGACCGTCGCAGCGGGGTCCGTCGAAGCGCAGGTGGTGTAAGCCCTTCAAAGCATTGGGTAAGTCCGTCACAGCAGGGAAAAGGAAACAAATTGAAAAATATTACTTGCTTAAGAAATCTCCTATCGGTGGGATGATTTCAGATGTTCGATTTCTGATTTACCAATTTGGAGATGGAATCCGCGATTGGTGGAAGCAAAAATACAACGGACGGATGTCCGAAGCGCAGGTGGTGCAAACCCGTCACAACAGGGGTCCTGCACTGCGGGATAAATCACTTTCGAATTTACTTCCCTAGCCAAATGCTATGCTATCCTCCCTTTTCGTAAAAATATCAAAATAACAGTAAGCATCAACAATGAAAAAACGATTAAACCCCATTGGTTTAGAGTAGGAATAATAGTTGGAGTATATGGAAAGAACTGATCGTACGCGCCGAAACCTGTTTCTCCATAACCATTTACCGCAACACTATTATCTGAATTATCGACATTCAATGTAAATGATTTTGAAAGATTCGGAACAGGTTGAATTTTAGTGACCATCGACCCGGAAGTATCCATCACCGTTGTGACAATAAAATCTGAAGCATTAAAAAACCCATCCGTAATAATTTGCCCATTTTCAATGCGGACAGTTCCATCATAAAACGCTTGTTGAGGCCCGGTCAATTCTCCTAATCCCTTCCAGATTATTATGCGGTAAGTAGAGCCGTAATCATTACTGTTAGTAGCAACCATTGAACCGGTAAAATTGGATAATTCAACTACCGTTGTACCAACAACAGGACCAGCATTTATTACTGTCTGATTTCCCATTTCGCATCTGGCAATTCCAATAGAATCTACTGGTGGAAGTAATGGGGTAATATAAGCACTACCTCCCTTTGCCCACCATCTGTCACTCCAGGGATTAGCATGAAAACCACCAGCTGAATTATTTGGACTGGCAGAACAATGGCTGGCAGAAGCGTAGGCACTGGCATACGTGCATGATCCGTTCTGTTGGGCTTGTATAAGAATCCCATAATTGAATGCATATGCACTGACCGAATATTTTTTCAAACCCGTACAATTACTCCTAGTTTGTGCAGATGTTCCAGCGGTGGATTCCCTTACAAATAAAAATATTAATACAATAAGCAAAATAGTAAATTTATTTTTTTTCATTGATTTCTTTCCTTTCTTTAAGTAAATAATTTAATAATTAATTGTATCAAGTATCAATATACAACGAAGTAAATATAATAAAAGGATTTTTACAACTTTTTTAATATTTTAGACCAAATATTTAGTTGAAATACTCTTTCCTACTCGACTCTTAAGCAAGCACTATTGCTACTCTAAAACTCCACACTTCCATGCGTGACTACGTCGCATTACGTACCGACCTAAAGGCACGGTGCAGTCTCATGGCTCGAAATAGTGAAGAGAAATAACACCATTTGAGTACCTACTGCGACGTAGTCACGCATGGTAAACAGGAAACAAATTGAAAAATATTACTTGCTTAAGACTACGTTGAACGGTGGGATGATTTCAGATTTCAGATGTTCGAATTCAGATTTACGAATTTTGAGATGGAATCCTGCACAGCGGGGGTTATGTAACCGACTCACAGCATGGTTCGCCAAACACAAAAAGCCAGCGTTCAAAGATCGCCGAGCAGGGGACGGATGAGTAAGTCCGTCACAGCTGCGGGGAAGGGTCAGACAGATTTTAGTTTCTATCTTCCTTCATCTCAATTAAAACATTTATCTTTCATACAACAAAAGATAATTCAGAACACATTCCGTCGCTGCTGAGCCCGTGAGGTCTCCCTGTTTTTATTGAATTAATTTCTTCAAACGCTTTCGTATAAGTACGATAACTGCGATTGTTGATACTTTTCTCTTGCATTGTAGATTATTTTTTTCGTTGTTGTGTGCTTACTAAACACCTTTACCATGAAAAAATAATACTCTTTTATCTTTCTTCTGTTATTATCTCAGTGCCTTCGATCTCAGGAAATTCCGCACCACATCATTGAACGGGTCACTCACTCAACTGATATTTTTGAAGGCACGGTAATACGCTCGAACAGTTACTGGAATGATGATAATGATTTGATCTATACCTCTCTTACATTGCACATCATGAAGATCTTTAAAGGATATCTTAGCTGTGGAGAGGTTGAGATAATTGCACTCGGAGGAAGTGTTTTAGACACGAGCCTTGAAGTAACCCATAACATCGTGCTAAAGGTAGGCCAGACCGGAATTTTCATGTGTGTAGAAACGCAAAGGGAACTTCCGACAATTGATTACTTCCCTGAGAACAACTTGGAAAAGCTGCAGGTAAAATTTAACGAGCAAGGGTATATTCAGTACTTCGACGACGGCATCAACAACCAGGTGCAGGACTGGCAGTTCCACCTCGATAGTATTGCGCAGGTGTATGACCTAATGGAACTTTATACACAGTTGACATTAATCGATTGCAATGGTGCACAATTAGGCACCTATAATCACAGCAATGTGGTAACACAAGCTCATCCGCCAATCCCACCAACAACTCTACCACCAGTTGCTTTAAGTGCATTATCCAATGTAGACACATCATTTTTTGTCAGCATACAGAATCCTCAACTAACCACAGATCCAGGCGGCGACAAGTGGTACGAGTTTGACATAATGGTAAATGATAATGTTCCTAATATTTATTTTGTCGGAGGTGACTTCCCGATACAGTATGATACACTTATTTTTGGAGCCCACTTCCCATTAACTTCCGCTAACATCGAAGCAATAAGAGGACAGGTTTTGGCGGATTCGCTAACGTATAAACTTTCTTTATATTTTTCTACCTCGCGAGATCAATTTAAAATTATCATTGGATATGATACAACAAATAATAATTTCGTCGATCTCCCAGCAACGCCTACAAAAGCACATCACATGAGGATGAGAATAATCAATTGCAATCTACAGGGAAATCTAAGCTTAATACATCACCCAGTTCACCCACGATTCAGCTTCGGCTCTAACATCTATAGTCCTAACATGCCTTATGACTCTACATATTACAATGCAACAATGTTCTTGTATGGATGCAATCTTACGATTAGTAGTGTATCGCCGCTCGCTCTAAGAGGAGGGGTGGGGGATTCTTTAACTATAAAAGGAAACGGTTTCGGCACTTCTCGCGGTGACGGCAAGGTTTTCTTCACGAACGCAAATGATGGCGGTGTGTCTTACCTCGCTTTGGACTCTGCTGATTACGGGATATGGAACGATTCTGTTGTGACAGTTAATGTGCCAGGGATAGTAGACTCACTCGACCAATACAATAATATGGATGGGGTACCTGGGAGTGGATTCATCATGCTGAAAAAGAATGGGGGTAACGACTCAATTTATTATTATGGAAGCCCGATCACTATCACCTACTCGATCATCTCCACCATAGTGCACACAACACCAGAGGTGAAATACAGGTCAGATCTTGCAAACTACTACAGCACAGCAAGCGGCGGTTACTTCATACACCCCGATGTTTCGATCACGAGATTGGATTCTATTTTGCAAACCTTGAAGATGGCAGTTCACGATTGGGTCTGCGAGACGAATGTAAATTACGTCGTTGGTGATTCAGTGCATGCACCAGATGGAACTGCCCACAGCGACTCAACCATCATCGTTCAGTTCGGAACGCCTGACGACTCCAGCGCAGTTGCTATGACCTACATTTGGCGATTCCCAGATCCTGGATGTGGCCGTACAATCAACAAAACATTCGATATGATAATCGATTCCTCGCTGCTCGTGAGTCATAAAATATATGCTGACACAAACAAGTGCGTGGATGTTCCGACTGGTATGTATGACTTGTACGCGGTTTTTCTCCACGAATTTGGACATGCGATCGGACTTAACCACGTAAACGATTTGAACAGCGTTATGTGGTTCCAACAGCAGACCGGAACTTACGCACCGGCCAGAAAAGTATGGCTGCACCATGATCACCGATCTTCAGACGGTGGCAACTATATGACTGGGCATTCTCAGGATTCGGCGATCTGGAACTGCGTAGTTGTTCCTATGATGACTCTGCTTACTGTGAATAACTGCGATACCGGACGGTTCGTTCATCAGCCAGACTGCCACTTCATCGGCGTCTCTGAACTCGATCAAAATGTTTTAGAATCCGTATTCCCGAATCCAACTTCTCGCTATCTTACGTTAGACTTAACACTGTATAACTATGAGAATACAACTGTGGCCGTGGTCGATATAACAGGGAAGTCAATGAACGTAAACGTCAATTCAAGAAACGGCTCTACGATCACTCTTGACATAGGAGATCTAACTCCTGGAATATATTTCGGACGCGTACAGCACAAACATACATCAGAGGTTTTCAAATTCATAAAGGAATGAGAAGGATATTCATTTTACTGATATTGTTCGCGAGTTGCAGTGCTTCTGATAAATTGGCGGGCAATTGTGAACAGCGTCTCGACAGCTCGATCAGTTCCTCATGGAGGTACGATTCCACAAGTAATGCTATCAAAGCAGACAAGTCCTTCCTGAGGGATCTCGATTCTGGAAAGTTCAACTGCCTATTAGGCCACGACACCACCTACATTATGAAGAAGTTTGGAACGGGGTATGAGATAACATACGATGTGTCACCGAAAGCTATGAACGTAGATCATCTCAAATCAGCAGTATCCTATATTTTATATCCGCGTTGCTCGCTTAAGAAGACATGCGATTGGGTGGAGATGCAGTTCAATTTCGACAGCACCGGCGTATTGAGGAAGTATGGAACACTTAGGAAAAGTGTCACGGTCATTCAGTAAATTTATCGACCTAAATATTCAAGCATGGCTAAAACAAAAAAATCAGAACCAAAGCCCCCCCCCCCAATGTGCAGGATTTCCTTATAACTTCCCGTTCGGTAGTCTTAGGCAAGCACTATTGCTGCCCTGGAACTCCAAACTTCCATGCGTGACTACGTCGCATTACGTACCGACCTAAAGGCACGGTGCAGTCTCATGGCTCGAAATAGTGAGGACAAATAACACCGTTTGAGTACCTATTGCGACGTAGTCACGCATGGTGAACAGGAAACAAATTGAAAAATATTACTTGCTTAAGACTACGCTGAACGGTGGGATGATTTCAGATTTCAGATGTTCGATTTCAGATTTACGAATTTTGAGAAGGAATCCTGCACAGCGGGGGTTATGTAACCGACTCACAGCATGGTTCGCCAAACACAAAAAGCCAGCGTTCAAAGATCGCCGAGCAGGGGACGGATGAGTAAGTCCGTCACAGCTGGGGTAAATCCTATACGGCGGAGCTCGTCGTAGTGAAAATTCTTAAATGGATCTTTACAATTTAAATTTTATATTTGTATATGACTAATTAAAATTATGAATGTCAAATTTTTTTTATTGCCGTTTTTATGTTTCCTTCTGTTAAATATTTACAATGTAATTGCGCAGCCAAATACTTGGGTTCAATTACCTGATTACCCCGGGGCATCGAATAGAGACATGGTTTCCTTTGGCCTTGGAAATAGCATTTATGTCGGCACAGGCGGAATAGCATCTTATCCATACATGGCTGTAGATATTTGGCAATTCGACTTTACAACAAATACTTGGACAGCAAAAGCAGATTATGCAGGTTTTCCTAAACGAGCGGCCACTGCTTTTACAATCAATAGTATTGGATACATTACGGGTGGCAGTTCAAATGACATGTGGTGTTACGATGCACTTACTAACAGTTGGACGCAAAAATCAAATTTCCCGGGTGGCAACAGAGACGAGCCAATTTCATTTGTAATTGGTAACAAAGGATATTTCGGTTTAGGTTGGAATGGAACACACAAAAATGATTTTTGGGAATACGATTCGAATTCAAATTTTTGGACTCAAAAAAATTCATTTTCCGGAAGTGCTAGAAGACAGGCAACGTCCTTTTCTGTCGCCGGTTTGGGTTTTGTTGGGTGTGGTGACGATGGATCGCAACTAAAAAAAGATTTTTGGAAATATGATCCCATTACTGATACGTGGAGTCAGGTTTCCGATCTTCCCGGACCTGTAAGGTATTTTCCCGTTTCTTTCGCCATAAATAATTACGGTTATGTGGTTGGAGGGGAAAATGGGACTTCGATGTTAAATGATTGCTGGGAATATAATCCATATATGGATAGTTGGGTTCAAAAGGCCAATTATCCTACTTTAGGAATTTCCGGTGGTGTAGGATCTTCAGCTAACGGATATGGATTCGTTGGGACAGGAAACGATGGAAGTAATTTTGTCAAAGTTTGTTATAAGTATATTCCGGATCAGCATATAAATATTTATTCCCCTAAGAATGATTTTCTTTCTTTAATCCCTAATTATAATCAATCATCATACACTTTGTCCGGAATAAATACTCCTGTGTGGTTGGATCTATACGATATTGCAGGAAATTTGATCAAAAATTACAGAATAACATCGGGACAAGATCCCTTTACGTTTTTTATGACTACTCCCGGAGTCTATTTTGCTGTTGTTTACGGTTGTGAAACTGTTTCACATAGTGTTTTTAAAATTTCAGTATTATAAATCATGAACTTTGTTGTTTATGTTGAAGTTGGTTGAATCAGATATCTGCACCCAATATCTCTCGGAGGGGCATATTACCGACAATGCCCCTTTTAAAATTTCTTTTCTTATGTTATGCGTTCGTGCTAGTGTCCATTGGGAGTTTGTCAGCATGGGAGAAGCCGAAGTACAAATACAACGGACGGATGTCTGTCGAAACGAGTAATATTAGTCCGTCGCAGCAGGGGAATAAATTGTTGCAATTGCTTTCATTATTAGCTCTTCCTTTTTAGTTCCTGCAATATCTCCATAGGCTTGAACTGTCAAGGTAAGTTATAAGGAAATCC
>JANNBB010000037.1:0-48604 GCA_031385005.1 Bacteroidota bacterium | reverse complement strand
GTTAAAGGTATTGACCCACTCAATCGCACCGTTAGCTTTTTGCATTTTAATGACTACATAATCAAAATTAGTAAATGCGGAAAAAGTTGCTCCACAAATATAAAGATACAAAGAATCCATTACCATATCAGCCGCCTGATCACGGCCAATACCGGCGCCTGACCAGGATTGCTGCCACAATCTATCGCCGTCTTTATTGTATTTAGTCACGACAAGATCAGAGCCCGTGTTTGAAAAGGATTCAGCAGTGGCAACATAGGTAAAATCATTATCAGATAATACAGGAGATTTAAAAACGGAATCAGAAATTCCCGAAAAAGCAGCCCACTCGCGCAAGATGGCAGGGGTTTCAGTAGAATAGGAGGTTAGAGAAGAGAAGAGAAGAGAAGAGAAGAGAAGAGAAGAGAAGAGAAGAGAAGAGATTTTTGCGCTGAAGTGATAAAGTAGTTTCATGGTTGTGTGATTTAGTAGTTAGGGTTGGTTAATAACAATGAAAAAATAAATTTCTAAAATCGTGTAATAAAAAGATTGATTGAACGATATGCTTTAGTAAATATATAGAAAACTATTTTGGATTTGCAAATAAGGGGAAATGTTTTTGAGAAACTCGTATTAATTGCTTTTAATTTTAATAATAGAATAAATCAAACTCCTTGTTTGAATATGCATTCTACTCATCGTTTTTAGCCAAATTTCACAATTTCTTATTCCCAAAGCAAATAGATTATTTTGTTTAGGGCAATAATTATTAGACATTTTCAAAAAAAAAAGTCCTAATTTGGTATTCTCAAATCGTCAACCCCTAAACACTAAATACATGAAACCACAAAAAATTACTTTAATTATTTTCTTATTGTTTGCATTGATGAAAACCTCATCAGCACAATTAGCCGGAGGCACTTATACGATTGGTGGCACAACACCCGATTATGCAACTGTTCAGGCCGCAGCTACTGCTCTTGCTTCGGGAATAAGCGGTCCGGTAGTTTTCAATATCCGTCCCGGCGTTTATTTTGGAAAATTCAGTATGGGCAATGTTCCCGGATCTTCTGCAAGCAATACTATCTTCTTCAAAGCTGAAAATGGCGATAGTACAAGTGTTGTCATTGCTGATTCATCGAGCGCATCTGCATCCAGTAATTTTACGATTTTAATCAATGGAACAGATTTCCTTACTTTTCGAAATTTGACCATTGCACGCTATGGAACAAAGACCTATGCCACTGTTTTTTACATTGGTGCAAATTCCCGTTATTTCCAATTAAGGAATTGCATTGTTCGCTCAGATAATACTTCCGGCAATAATCTGAATAGTGCACTTATTTATTTGCCTATAGCCACACCCAATGATTCAGGAATAAAATTCACGAATAGTATTTTTAATAATGGATGGTATGGGTTAAATATTATTGGACAAGGCGTTTCATTGTTAGCTCCCTTAATGGAAATAACCAATAATATTTTTGGCAATCAGACAGGTGGAGGTGTTCAATTATCCTACGCTGCCGCTCCGTTGATTCAGGGAAACAGAATTTCAACCACTGTTTCCGGTTTCGGTTATAAAGGAATTTCGCTTAGAAGATTAAGAAACGATTTTAAGGTTAGAGAAAACTATGTTACAGGTGCCACTCAAGGACAGGCAATCAGTCTCGACACTTGTTCCGGTGATTCCGGTAACGAAGCTCTTGTCGCGAATAATTTTCTTCAATCAGGAGGAACCGGTAATGCAACAGGAATCTATTTATCGCAATGTTCTTCAATCAATTTTTACTACAACAGCGTACACTTAGCTACGTCAGGAGCCGGTAATGCAACTTTCCGTCTAAACAATGCAGGCAATTCCGCGATTAATGTGAAGAATAATATCTTCGTTAACTCCGGTGGTGGTTATACGTTCTACATTCCTGCCGGTGCTAATACCAATTTAACATCAGTAGATTACAACGATCTTTATGTTGGTGGTAGTTCTCCTTTTATAGCTTTTTTCGATACAGGAAATGTGGCAACTTTTTCAGATTGGCAGACTTTATCCTCGTATGATGCCAACTCTGTTTCAGGAGATCCTCAGTTTATTTCTTCAACAGATTTGCACGTAGGCAGTGTTATCGTAAACAATTCCGGTGTAGTTGTTGCCGGGGTTACTACGGATATAGACGGACAATCCAGAAGCAATTCTACTCCTGATATCGGAGCGGATGAATTTGTTCCACTCAACAACAACATCGGCGCACTCGCTTTTATTTCGCCTCAATCGGGAACATGCGGGGATTCATCAACTGTAGTTGGTATTATCATTCGCAACTTCGGATTAAGTTCACAAACCGGTTTCGATGTCCACGCAGATGTAACAGGAACCACTTCTCAGATGCTTACAGAAACCTTTAGTGGCTCTCTTGCTTCCAACACCTCTGATACTGTTTATTTTTCTCAAGTCCTTAATGCATATTCCGGTGGATCCTGGAACATTCAAGCTTACACGTCTTTATCAGGCGATCAGTATTTATTGAACGATACCATTATGGGAACATTCAATTTTGATGGATATCCAAATGCTCCTGTCGTCGTTTCACCGCAACAGCAATGCGATAACAATTTACAGATTACTGCAACTGCCGACTCCGGAAATACACTTGTTTGGTACGATCAGCCAACAGGTGGTAATTTGTTGTATGTAGGTAGCGTTTTCAGCCCCATCGTTTCTACCGATACAACATTTTATGTTGAAGCGCGTACAGGAAGCGGAACAGGCGGTTGTATTCGAATTACTGAGATTGATATGAATTTTGATTTTATTGAAATCCAAAACATTTCAGGAAGCAATTTCGATGCTACCGGATGGCAAGTAATCGCCAGTAACGACTATACCGATATTAATTTTGTTAACGATAGCACTTGGCATCTCGGCAATTTTACCGGCGGAGAAATTCAGTACCGTACCGATAATGGAGTGGATAATTATTGGGGAACTAATCTCCTATGGGAGCCGGGTCCAACGTTTGGAGGATGGGCGATGATCATCGATGATAATTATAACATTATTGATTTCGCAGGATGGGTTTGGGATTCTGCAGCCCTCAATTCACTTAATATTACTGTCGATGGTCATACGATTACTGTAGGTTCAGAATGGTTGGGAAATGGAATTGCTAATTGTAATTTGACGACTGATAACCACGCCCGCATTGGGTCAGAAGATCTTGATCTGGCTTCTGATTTCACCTGTGCTGTGGCAACAAAAGGAACTCAAAACGTTGGCTTGGCAACTGTATTTGCCAATTGCGGAATCGGTAGTTGCGGCAGCCCAAGACTTCCTATTGACATCATACTCGTTCCCGGCGTAACCACCAATATTGGAAATGACACTATCGTCGCTTCTCCATTTTTAATAACACTCGATGGCGGATCAGGTTTCGCTTCTTATGTTTGGTCCACCGGCGATACAACACAAACGATCGATGTCGATAGTGCCGGTACTTATTGGGTTACCGTTACCGGAGGACCTAATAATTGTTCGTTTACCGATTCTATCAGCATTCAATTAAACGTTGGAATAAACGGTGTTATCGGTGAAAATGAAATTTCATTTTATCCGAACCCGGTAAAAGATAAACTGACTCTTACAGGAAGGGACGAACTTCTAAAATCAGCATTCGTGCAAATCACGGATCTCGAAGGACGCATTATTAAATCTCAGCAAATAAAAAGCGTTTCCGGTTCTACTTCCATCGACTTGAATGATATGGGCGAAGGCGTTTATTTCCTACGCATCACATCAGGTAATCGTACCGGTGTCAAGAAGTTTGTTGTCGTCAGATAACATTCAAAACCTAAACAAATGCAAAAGCACAAAACCAATTTTGGTTTTGTGCTTTTTTTTGAAATATCATCCAATCACTATTTTTCCGTGCCTATGAGATTTATTTTAAAACATTAAACCCTTATTCCCATCACAAGCACATCATCAATCTGTGTTACATGCCCTTTCCATTTGTTAAAAAATGCGGATAGTTTAATTTCCTGTTCTTGCATCGTCAGCGATTGAAGCGTCGAAAGGTATTCGCGGAAGTTTTTGGAGAGTAATTTTTTGCCTGATAATTCACCAAATTGATCAACAAATCCATCTGTAAATAAATACAACGTATCACCTTTTTGAAATTGCACATCATGAGAAGAAAATACAACTTCTTTTTGAACACGGAAGCCGCCAATGGCTAATTTGTCGCCTTTGATTTCATTAAAATGTCCATTTTGAAAATACCATAGCGGACGATTGGCGCCGGCAAATTGCAACTTCAATGTTTGTGAATCGAATGTGCAAACGGCAATATCCATTCCATCATTGATCTCTGTTTCTTTTTGTTTCAAAGCATGTTTAATTCCGGTATTCAAATGATCAAGAATTTCCGCCGGATGAGTAATGCCAATTTCATTTACAATCTGATTCAGCAATGAACTTCCAATCATACTCATAAACGCTCCGGTTACGCCATGTCCGGTGCAATCCGCGACACAAAGAATTATTTTTCCGTCTTTCTGCGCAAAAGAATAAAAATCTCCGCTGACAATATCTTTCGGCCAATAAATAATAAATGAATCAGGCAGACTGCGTTTAATAATTGCCGCTTCAGGTAATATCGCCTCCTGAATCCTGCGAGCATATAACAAATTATCTAAGATGTCTCGATTCTTGAGTTCAATCTCTCCTTTTTGATTCATTACTTCTTCTGTACGAAAAGCAACCATTCTTTCGAGTTCCGTATTTTGATTTTCAAGTATTTGTTTTCTTTCATTCTCCTGCTTAACGGTTTGATCAAAAAGGTGTCGGATCTCTTTTATCTGATCTTGCAGAGTCCGATTCATTCTTGCAAAATCACGAGCCAGATAAATAGTCATCGAAAGAGAAACACTCATTAACGACGAATAAGCAAAAAATTCTCCGGAATGATCGGAAATCTTCGATGAAATTTCCGACAATTCACTTTTTTCAAGGACCCAAACAATAATTTCTAATAGAATTACTCCTATTACAGGAAAGAATAATCCGAAAATAAAAATGCGCGATCCTTCACGTTTTTTTATCCACCCACGAATATATACCCGAATGGATTCGATAAAGGAGGCAAACAAATAAAGCATAACAATGATTCCACCCAGATCATCAGACTTGAAGACGAATAGAGTTATTAATGCAGCAACAAATGTTCCGGCCAGTATCCAAAACATTTTCAGCAATCGCTTATAAAACACCTCGTATAAAATGCCCAGAAAAAAGAGAGGTACAAGAAATAGTGAAAAGACGATAACATAAAGCATGTTTTTCACTGTCGATACATCGGTCCCGGAAATCGTCGTATAAAAACCAAAGAATAGAAGGAATAGTAGAAAGGTAAGCAGACTGTAATAGAGGTTCGACCTGTTTCTTCTGTAATGGAGAAAGAGTATAAAATGAAAAATACTTAATACAATAAAAACACCCATGAAGAAAATGGGAATCGTAAAGATGCGAATGTCATCTTTGTCTTCAATGGCTTGTTTCATTGACAATATATCTGCCTGAAAATTTGAAATCAAACCGGTTGTTCGTACATTTAATAAGCCAAAATTCACATTCGGACCGAAATTGGTTGTCCGCAACGCAAGGGTGTGAAGCCCTTTATTAATTACAGGCAAAGGAA
The DNA here is from genome assembly GCA_031385005.1 of Bacteroidota bacterium. GTDB lineage: Bacteria > Bacteroidota > Bacteroidia > AKYH767-A > 2013-40CM-41-45 > JADKIH01. Next base: position 42,929 of record JANNBB010000037.1, on the reverse strand, counting down.
CCGTTACGCGTAATATTGTGAAACCGGAAATTTGATCTTTTTCATTTTTATTAACAGTGCCTAAGGAATGAATTAATTTTCCATCAATAAAAATATCGCATGCGCTGTTCGTACGGATACGTAAGGCAAGCGGGATGTTTTCAATGGTACTGTCAATATAAAAAGTATTTCGAAACCAGAGTATCCCTTTGTATTTAACCGGAACGCTATCATCTGTTAGGGTATCTTCTTCCACAAGTTTCCAGTTGCTATCGTCGTAATTTTTGGATGAGGCAGCAGGATCGTCGCTGTTGTTATACCGCCAATTACTAATAAGAGATAAGCCGGATTTAAAATTACGAATGCTAATCGTGTCTGCTGAAAACTCTGATGAAAAAGCGTTTCCAAAATGAAAAACAAATAAAAAAAGTATGAAAAAAAATCTATTCATAATCGTAGGCAAGATAGAAGATATTTTTTTGGTTTTTAGGAAATAGTTGAATGTGTTTCATTCGAGTGAATTTACAAAGTTGCCAGCGCCGAGGGTAAAGACATGGCACGTCTCCATGCGGAGAGCTGTCCCAGGTGCATGGCCTCGTGGCTCACACACATAAATTGTATCAGATCGAGTACAGTAGGAAAATAAACACTAAACCGCCACGTCATTTCTGCTTTCAGTTTGGATTCATCAAGAGTATGGAGTGCATCAATTACAAAGTTGTGTTGCCTTTCCAGCTCTTCAAGAAGTTGTTTCTTTTCCGGATATAATTCTAATTCAACAGTAGGTAGTCTCGGATCGCCGGGACCTTTTCTTTGAAATATCGCTGACCAACTTTCAGGAATATCCGGTTTCCCTCCAATACGTCCTAACAATAAAGCACTGGCATTGGCTAAATGCCCGAGCGTAAATGCCGGATGGTTTTCAAGTCCGGTACAGGGTGTTACTGTCATCTGACTATCATCCAGATCTTCGACGAGACGTTTCGCCCAGGTGAGGTTAAAGTTGTATTGATGGATGATAGTAGATAGCATACTGCATCAATTATTTTTCAATGTTCTTCAACACTTCGTTTACTTCCTGTTCCGTTTTAAAAAGTTTTTCTTTACAAAAACGAATGAGCTCGCCTGCTCGTTTTACTTTAACGCCCAGATCATCCACACCGATATTACCGGATTCAATTTCTTTAACAATTTCCTGAAGCTCTTCATAGGCTTCTTCATAGGTTTTTTTCTTTTCCATCTTAGTTTTTCTTTTCTATGGTGCTAATCAATACACCATTTGCTAGTTCTGTTTCTATTTGCTCACCGATTTTTAGTTTGTCCGCATCTGTAACAGCTTTTCCATTCATGCGTGTTATCGAATAACCACGCATTAAAGTATTGACAGGATCTAACAATTTTACTTTTTCTTCAATGTGATTGATTTGCTCGCCTTTGTCGGATAGCAATCTCAATGCTTCAGAAAGATCGGAAATAGAATCGCTTAGTTCTTCAACGGAAGATGCAATTCGCACGGCCATAACTTGCTGTAAGGTTGCTGAGACACGTATCAATTCGTTCAAAAATACGGAATGACCGGCAAACCGTTTAACATTTAAAACAATATTTACAGCCGGAAATAGGTTTTGACGCGCTAAGGATAGAAATCCCGCAACATGGGATGGCATGGCTGCGTGGATGGATTTTAAATTAAAGGATGATCGCTCAATCCGGTTCTGAACCAGCAGACAAAACAGCGAAGAAAAATTGGAGAGGTCCTGCTTCTGATAGCCCATAAATTCTTTCGTCGATTGATGTATCAAATTAATGGTTTCTGAAATGGATTGATTCTGCACATCAAATTTATCCAGGATAAAAGTCGCAGCTGCAGTAGGAGTGATGCAATTTTTATGAACGATCATTTCTACAACAGTTTCATTCGTTGCATGACCAATTCCGGATATTACCGGCAATGCAGATTGGGCAATTACAGAGGCCAAAGCATATTCATCATAACAAACCAGCCCTGCATCTCCTGCTCCCCCGCGAATGATAGCTATGGCATCATAGTTTTCTATCTCACCATGAATGTTATTCATCGCCCGTGTGAGTGAAGGAACGGCATTCTCCCCCTGAAGAATGGCCTCGAATAAGGTACATTGAATGGCATACTGAACAGGGTGATTCAGTAAGGTCGTCATGAAATCGTGGTAGCCCCGGCTGGTCTCTACGGAAATGACTGCAATGCGCTTGGGAAGCAAAGGCATTTTCATTCTTCTGTTTTTGTCAAACAGCCCTTCGGTTTTAAGCCTTGCAACCGATTCATTTTTCATTCGCGCCATTTCTCCCAGCGTAAACGATGGTTCTACGTCGGTAATGTTGAAGGATAATCCATGCACCGGATGGAAACTGACTGCGCAAAGCAATAACACCTTCATGCCTCCTGCTAGAGGAGTATTTGTAACGGCCTTAAATTTTTCTGTTATCGAATCATATTTATCTGCCCAAATGATGCCCTTCAATTGTGCCAGAATTGCATTTTCATTTTTCTCTATGAGTTCGAGATAACAATGGCCGCTTTGTGCATGCAGACTGATTCGGGCGAGTTCGCACTGCACCCAATACGATTTATTTGCATAAGTTCTCTGCAAAACGGATTGTACGCTTCGCATAACTTCCAACAAGGTAAAACTCTTTGGATTGACTGCCTGACCAACATGCTCCATGCGATAAATATAAAATAATTCATGGAGAAAAATAACCGAATTTGAATTTAATTAGGTAATCCGAAAAGTAAAATTATTTTTAATACTATATCATTCAGTTTATTTTTATTACTTGTTTTTGCGTGATGCCTGATTTTTTCAGAAAACGCATAGTATAAATTCCTGCCGGCAGAAATGTAAGGTCTAGTTCATTTTTTTTATTATATAATAATTTTTTAAAAACGAACTCTCCCATTGAATTGAAAATACATATTTCAAGATTTTCATTCATCTCATTTTCTATGGTAATAAATTCATTAAAAGGATTTGGTGAAACAACTATGTTTGCTTTTGATGTTTCTGTTGTAGTAAAGTTGGGCAACCCAAGCGTGTCGCAAATTGAACCACCCAATGCTAACATGTCATAATTTGGATTATTAGGAAGCCCAAGGTATGAACGTTTACCGCCGAGGTAAAAACTGTACTTCTGAAAATCGCAGGAAAACCCGGGATTATTCGGTTGATTTATGACACTCAAATACATGTTGTATTGGTTATAAATACTATCGGGATAAGGAAAAGGAAAAAAGATACCCTCATCAAAAATCCCTGCCCAATAAATTTTCCCATCAGGAGCAAGTTTCAATTCGCCCCCTTGTCCGGGATTCTGAAGCGAATCGATAAGAGTTTTTGTTGCCGGAATATTGGGCGATGTAACGTCGTATTGATATAAAAAACTAAACGAGTTATCGCTAGTAGAAACGTAAAGAAGGGAGTCGTTGGGTGAGAATTCCGCCGACCAGTTGAAGTTTCTATACATGGTTAACGGGTTTAAACTTTCAGAATGGATCGTTCGCATATTGCTAAGCTGCCCGGTACAACGGTCGAAGCTATACATCTCCACTAAACCTAGTGCATTTATTAGTACAAGTTTGTTTCCTGCATGGTTAAAATACAATCGAAGCCAAACTGTTGAAGTTAAAAGTCCGATATTTTGTGTCATTGCTGAGGATATTCCCGTCGGTGTTACAAGAAATTTGTAAAACGTATTATTTTTAATTCCACTTACATCATGGGTTCGTAGAAATACCCACCAATCTCTTCCATTCCCATGTTTAATTGCTGTAACACATTCAGTGATATCGTTGCCATTCAACGAATCAAGCAGAATGTTTTTTGAAGTTACCTTACCTAATCCACCATTGAAACTTAAATCGATAATAGAGTAATAAATTTTGTACGAGGAGGAAATTCCCGTATGAAATAAATAATACGTTTGAAAATTACCGGGGTCAGGGACAATAATCATCTCTTTGTACCATGATTCAACATACAAGGAATCACCATTTTCCATTACCTGATGGTTACTGTTTAATACAACACCTCGTTGGAGAAAGCCGGCTAACCATAAAGGCAAATAACAAGAATGAGCATAAAACAATAAATTTCCGGAACTATCTGCAATGGAACAGGCAGAGCCGCGGCTTCGAGTAAAACAAAAATCAAGGAGGGGCGGAGTGTAGTTAAAATCTATCAATGCACTATCGCCAAAGCACCAAACGGCATCCCGCCGGATTTGAGAATACAATGGATTGAGCAGGTACATTAAAAACAGAATCGAAATTATTTTTTTCATTTTAAATGAAATTATCGGTGCGCAATAAAGTTATGCGTTTAAAGGACTATTTAATAATGGTTAATTTTAAAGAATGCAAAATGAATTAATTCTTTATTCGTGTCGGGTTAGTATATAAATCAAACAATAAAAATGAATCTATTCAAACATTGATTCTAAAGTTAACCGGAACTACTTCGAATAAGCACCAACTTCCTGTATCATTTTCTTTTTTACCAATTCCCATGTAGTTGAATTTATGGAAACAGGGTCAGGTTCTTTTTCAGCGTCATCAAAATAAACCAAACTTTTCAAAACAATCATTCGTGAGGAAAAGTTGTATTTTTCAGAATGAAATTCGAGAATCTTTTCGAGAGGAAAATGTTTAAGTAATTCATAGATATCGAAGAAGTCTTTTTTAGATCCTCGATTCATTGTGCTATTCAGTTTCATTGCAGCTATATCTACGATTGAGGAAATCTTTATTTCTTCAATTAACAAAACAGGTCTAAGCAAAGAGTAATTGTGACGGATAAAATCTGTTTTAATAGACTCAATATTTAATGTAAGAGAATTTTGTGCCTGCGCTAAAATAGAAATCGAATATTTCTCTTTAAGGGATTCAATTAATTGAGCGGTTTCGAATTCTTTAGTAGTAAAAAAATCGAGATCATCAGAAATTCGATGACCTAAATGCAAGGCAAGTGCTGTTCCGCCTACCAGGTAGAAATCTTCCAGGAGTGGCAGCTCCTGAAACTCCTTTAATAAGTCCAATGCTTTTGAGCTGATGGTTGAAAGAAAGAGCATCGAAATTTATCTTTTGGTATATTGAATAGGATACTAAAGTAGTTTAGAGTTTTTTGATCAAGATAGCGGGCATTCAACAATTCATTTTCTATTTTTTGCAAACCATACCCGGCTTTCAAAAGTAGCCAGTCATTCCAGGTTCCTAACATACATACTCGTTGTATAATAAACGCCGCATGTTCAGTTTCCGAAATCGATGAAATGTCCGTATCCCAAAATAAAGTTGGAGTAAGTTGGCTGATCATTTGCACGAAGATATTAAAATTTAAACTGATTTAACTTGCAATGCAGGAGTGAACTTTTATAAACCTGTTTGTTGCTCATTTAATGGCGTAGTAAAACGAAACACTTTCTAATTTTCATTCCTTATTCCCCAAACTTTTTCTTCGAATTAAGATGATGAAATTTGTGTTTTTTGAAAATTGAAATAACCTCACAAAGTGTAAAAGGAATGAATTACTTTTAGGTTTTATTTCCCTTTATTATTAGAAACTCGTCTCACAATTAATTTCCCCCCATTCTTAAAACCGCATTTTAATTAAGAAATAAATAATTTACCGTACGATTATCCCGGATTTAGCCCAAAAAATTTGTTTTTTACCCTCCTTTTTTCGTATTTTTAGCTAATCTTATTGTCTAGTGTCTTAACTTTGCAGAAATCCGCTAATGGAAAAATTCGTCATGAAAATAAATACTTTCCTTAAAATAACTTTGGTTTCAATTGGATTGCTTTTCGCTTTTTTAAATACATGTTCTACAGCAATTGCTGCCGAACCCAATGTCCAAACATTTTCTATTGTTGCCACTTCAACATCTTGCGATGAAATCGATTTAGCAATGTTTCCCGGTGACGGAAGCCGAAGAATCGTTATCGCATCAGCCAATGCTCCGGTAAGTGCTTTTCCCGTTGATGGTGTCGGATATGCCGCCGGTACTTTTTTTGGAAGCGGCAGCAATCTCGGAAACAATAATTACGTCGTCTATAATCAAAGTGGCACTTCTTTAACAGTAACCGGACTTGATGGTGGTATAGAATATTATTTCGCCGTTTTCGAATTTAACGGAAGCGGTGGAAATTCCAATTACTTGCTTTCCAATTATCCTGAAGCAAATCAAATTGCCTATGGATTTACTATGTCCATTTCTTCGACTTCCGGCGACCTCTGTCGCGGTGATTCTGTCATGCTCGAAGCTCATGGAGCATTGCAATACCAGTGGACTCCCGCTGCTACACTTTCTTCCGATACCGACTCTGTCGTTTGGGCAAAACCCACTTCAACGATTCAGTATACCGTTAATGGTACTGATTCTGTCAGTGGTTGTACTGACGAAAAAGATATTTCAATTACCGTTTATCAGTTGCCCAATGTTACTCTCGGAAATTTTTCCGATAAATGTGTGAATGGAGCATTAGTAAACCTTTCTTCCGGATCACCTTCCGGCGGTACTTATTCAGGTGTCGGCGTTTCAAACGGAAAATTTAATCCTTCCGTTGCCGGAGTTGGTACCCATCAGATTTATTACACGTATGCGGATGTTCATGGTTGCTCTTCAAGCGACTCATCATTAATCACCGTTGTAAATACTCCCAATGTACAACTCGCTTCTTTTAATGAACTTTGTATCGACGATTCTCCTTTTACTTTAAGCGGTGGTACACCATCAGGGGGTTCGTATAGCGGTACAGGAGTTTCTTCCGGACAATTTAGTCCGTCTGTCGCCGGTGTTGGGCAACACCTGATTCGCTATGTTTATACCAGTACCGCCGGATGTAGTGATACTGCGGAACGAACAATTCAAGTTCATGCTTTGCCTTCCGTTCATTTCTCTACGCTTTCCGGTGTGTGTTTAAATACGGCTCCTTTTACTCTTACAGGTGGAACTCCTTCCGGTGGCACATATACCGGTAATGGAATTACGAATAATCAGTTTTCGCCACTCGTAACCGGAGCCGGTAATTTTGTGCTTACCTATAATTATACTGATTCATTCGGCTGCGCCAGTACCGACACTTCTGCATTAACCGTTAATACACTTCCATCGGTAAGCTTTTCTCCATTGCCCACAGTTTGTCAAAACACCGGGCCTGTCGCTCTTTCAGGAGGAAATCCTACAGGCGGAACCTATAGCGGAACAGGTGTAGGCGGCGGAACTTTCTTCACCGGAATTGCCGGCGCAGGTCAACACACCATTACCTATACTTATACCAATGCCGGTAATTGCTCCAATACAGCTACACAAACAATCACCGTAAACACTATTCCTCATCCTGATTTGGGAATCGATCAAACAGTTTGCTCCAATCAATTCGCACATCTTACAGCCGGAAATTATTCTTCCTACTACTGGAATACCGGTGCAAATACTTCTGCCATCAATGTCGATACTACCGGACGAGGGTTGGGAACTTTCCAATTCATTCTCACCGTTACCAATCAATTTTCCTGCGCTAATCGTGATACCATTTTGGTAACATTCGACGGCTGCGTCGGAATAAACGACTTGCCTTATTCTGTCAATAATTCTATTCGAGTTTTTCCAAACCCTTCGTCTTCTTCATTTTCATTACTGACAGATAAGAAAACCGATGTGTTTGTTTTTAATATCGCCGGTGCCCTCGTTTTGAAAGCAGAGAATGTTCCGTCTATTTTTAACTTCGGTGATGATCTATCTTCCGGTACATATCTAATTAAAATCGTAAACGATCAGGTGGAAACTCACGGACTAATTATTAAAAATCAATAAACTTTTTTCAATACACATTTTATTGAGATCAATGAAAATATCTTGAACAAGTCGTTTTCATTGGCTTTTTGGAATATTTGTTGACTTAATCTTTTAACTGTCCTGTTTAGTTTAAATGTTTTTCTTTTGTTGGAGAATTAATTGGTTGCTAACCAATCTAATGCTTTTATCTTTTTCAACTCATTGGCTCTGAATGTCCTGTCCAATGCGGTTTTTAAGGCTTTTTCAACTTGTTAATAAAATTACTTGTTGAATAAAATTGTACTTGATAAAATCCCAAGCACATATATCTTTGCGTCACTGATTTAAAGCCAATGCTAAAACTCAAGCTAACAGAACAAGATCAAATGCTCATGAAGAAGGTATGCGAATTGCAACTCACTTCTTTCGATCGCATACTTAACAGCGAACAGGAATCATCCGTTAAAGATAAACTTATCGAATATCATATCAGCGAAGGAGAGCTTAACAATATGATCATCGGTGTCGCCCAAAAATATAGAGACATTCTTCTGACTCCGGGAGCACTTTTTCAAAATCATTCTGATTTGTTGAATAACTTCAGAGAAGCCCTTGATTTTAATACGTCTTCTTTAACCGATTTCACCGGATTAATACCTTCTCTCTTAAGAAAACTCGACCTCGCTAAGTACATACTGGAGAATAGAAATTAATTTTTTTGATATTTGAGATTTATCGGCACAAACTTTTTCTCGGAATTGCCGTAATAGTAGCTCTCTTAGTGGTTGAAAAAATGCAAATAAGGCAGATTGATTTGTCTTATTTTATGCTTTAAGCTTGTTTGTTATCACGTTCATTCATGCAAGTACCTCGTGTAAGGCAACACTTTTTTAATCGTACCTTTAATCTGTCATGAAAAAAAATCTCCTGTTACTTTTTATTATTTCTTCACTAACCGCAAATGCTCAAATCGGTTTTCAATTAAATAATAATATTCCGGTAAGCAGCGCCGATCCACTTGATTTGGCTTGGGCCGGCGGACTCAATTTTCCGGTGTTTTCTGAAATCAATCTAAATGGCGATGCACGCCCGGATTTGTTTGCTTTCGATCGCAGTAATAACCGAACCCTTACATTCATTAATAATGGAGGTACAGGTATTCATTGCTGGGAATATACACCCCAGTATGAAAAGCACTTCCCCCGCATGCGCGGCTGGGCTTTTCTCTACGATTACAATTGCGATGGTAAGCAAGATCTTTTTACCGTTAACTCATACAATAATGGAATCGCTCAATATCGAAACGACACGCAAGGAGGAAATCTTCTTTTTACATTTGTTGATTCATCCATTCAATTTGATTTTGGCGGACCTGTTCTCTCTAACATTCTCGCTAGTGGGAACCTGGTTCCAAATTTCGATGACATTGATGGCGATGGCGACATGGATATTTTAGGTTTGCAATTTCAATGTGCCGGAGGCTTTGCCTATTATAAAAACATGTCGATAGAGGATTATGGTGTCTGTGATTCATTGAATGATTACATCCTTGTTACGAATGTCTGGGGTTCATTTACTCTTCGATCCGGCTTATATCAGAATGTTGCCGTAGGATCTTGGAATGTCAGTTGTTTTCAAACTCCCGGTGGCGGTGGTTCTTATGAAATCGCTGAACGCGACGATACCTATGCAAATATTCGAACCATCGATCTGGATGGCGATGGCGACAAAGATGCTCTAATCGGGGATTCACAAACAAAGAATAGTCTGATGGTTACCAATGGAGGAAATAACATCAATGCCCTCATGGTTCCTCCTCAAGACACCTTGTTTCCTTCTTACAATACTCCCGTAAACATTCTCACTTTCGCCATGCACTCTTTCGCTGATGCGGATAACGACGGAATTACCGATTTACTGGTCACCCAAAGTGAATATGAAAACAACAGGGGTGTATTGTTTTATAAAAATACCGGCACAAATGCTATTCCTGTTTACAATTATCAGATGAATGATTTTCTTCAAAACGAAATGATCGATGTAGGCGAGTCTGCAACACCCGTTCTATTCGATTTCGATTCTGATGGATTGTTAGATATCGTCATCGGCAATAAGCTAAAGACAACCGGTCCCGGAAGTTCTACAACTACTTTGAGTCTTTATAGAAATATTGGAACACTCACTGCACCGTCTTTTCAATTCATGACAGATGATTTTGCCGGTATACAATCTCAGTTATTGACCGGTCAAATTTATCCCGCATTCGGCGATCTGGATGGCGACAACGATATGGATATGTTAGTAGGCCTCGACAATGGTAAGTTTGTGTATTTTGAAAACATTGCCGGCCCGGGCGTTACTGTAGTTTTCGGACCACCTGTATTTAACTACATGTCGATTGATGTCGGACTGGCCGGTACGCCTCAGTTAATCGACCTCGAACGCGACGGACTTTTAGATATAATTTCCGGAGGGAAAAATGGTCTTGTTAAATATTATAGAAATTTAGGTTCTTCGTCAATTCCTTTTTTTGCTGTTAATGCAACTATTGATACCCTGGGAGGAATTGTCGTCCAAGCTCCTTTAACTCCTGATGGATATTCAGTCCCGTTCTTGTTCGAGCAAAATGGTGATTACCGTTTATTCGTGAGTTCAATGAATGGCGATATTTATCTCTATGGAAACATCGATGGAAATACCGGAGGAGTTTATACCCTATTAGATACAGTGTATTCAAAAGTCGGTGGATCCCGGATTTCCTATAATATTTCTGTAAGTGGAGGTGATTTGAATAACGATACACTGACAGATATGTTGGTCGGATTATACGGCGGAGGAATGCAAATCTATTACCAGGACAACAGCATCAATTCAGTTTCTGATGTTCAGAATACTGAAGATTTAAGAATCTACCCCAATCCGGCATCCGAATTTATTGTCGTTAAATCAACGCATTCCGAACTCAACATGGTTTGTGAACTTTTCGATTTAAACGGACAATTACTCAAGTCTTCTGTCCTGAAAGGAAACTATTCTGTTATTGATGTAAGAAACTTTTCATCCGGAGTTTATTTGTTGAAAGTATCTTCAGGTAAATCTATACTTAATAAAAAGATTGTTCTTCAAAAATAAATTTATCTTCATTTAGTTGAATTAATCTATTTATGAATTCGATTTCTAAAAAAAGATTTGTTGCTGAAATCGGAAAACTCCGTATCAAATTATCACGAGTAGAAGATCCGGAAAAATTATTCGAAGAATTTATTAGTTCTGATTCATCATCGGAAGATGTAAAAGATGAACGCATCCCTTACTGGAGCGAATTGTGGCCTTCTGCAGTTGGTCTCGCAGAGTATATCGCCGAAAATCCTGATTTGATAAAAGGGAAAAGGGTAGTAGAAATTGGATGCGGACTGGGTTTGCCGGGTATTGTAGCCGGACTATTGGGCGGTAAGGTAGTCCTGACGGATTACTTAAAACCCGCTCTAAAATTCGCTGCCGATAATTGGAAACTGAATATTGCAAGCCCTCCTGAAACATGTATGCTCGATTGGAGATCGCCGGGTGATTTTCTTCCTGCAGATGTATTGCTCGCTTCCGATGTGGCCTATGAAAGCCGCGCTTTTATTCCACTTTTAAAAGCAATGAAAACCCTGGTAGTAAAAAAAGGGATCGTCTTATTAAGTGAACCCAACCGGAAATTCACAGCTAAATTTTTCGATTCATTGAAAGGTGAATTCAGCATTGCCAAGTCTACCAGGATGGTCAATGCCAACGATGTCAAAAATAAAATATCTGTTTATCACCTTACTCGAAAATAAAATCATTTTATTGCCATGCAGATTTAATTTTCCTACCAATTGAGGCGGTAAAAAAATCTAACAATTCTTTTTTATTAACCATCTTTTATAGAGTTGTTTCCTTTTGTTGAATTTTTCATTTTTGGAGAATGAAGAATAAGCTGTTTCGACTTGCTGAAGATTTATTGTGGATGATGTATCCGTCATTGTGTGCAGCTTGTGGCCGACCTTTGTTTACAGGAGAAGAATGCATCTGCACTCCTTGTCGTTATCGACTTCCTAAAACAGGATTTCATACCCATGCAGAAAATCCTGTCATTAAGCATTTCTGGGGTAAAGTGCGCATTCAACGAGCTACGGCTTATTATTATTTCAGCAAAGGTCAACGGGTACAGCAGTTGATTCATCAGCTAAAATACAAAGGCAGAAAAGACGTGGGCGATATCGTGGGAAAGTTAATGGGCAACGATTTAAAGAAATCGGATTTCAATGCAGTAGACCTGATTGTTCCCGTCCCCTTACATAAGTCGCGACAGAAAGTAAGGGGCTATAATCAATGCGATTGTATCGGTGAAGGTCTGTCGGCCGGTTTGAATAAAAAATTTTCTCCGCATGTTCTTGAAAGGAGGGAAGCCACACAAACACAAACCAATAAAAGCAGATATGATCGATATAGAAATGTGGAAAACATATTTACGGTCGCCGAACCCGAAATGGTGAGAGGAAAAAACATCCTGCTCATAGATGATGTAATTACAACAGGATCAACCTTAATTTCATGTGCAGAAGCTATTCTAAACGTGCCTGATACGGAAGTTTTTATTGCTGCTATCGCCTGTGCATAATCGTTTCATCCACCGAAAAAAATTATCATCTTTACAAAAAATTCTACGGTGGAGAATATTAACGTAAAAGTAGACCTTTCAAGAGACGAGAAGTATGAAGCCCTCATTCCTCAACTGGAAGCATTAGTTGCCGGAGAAAGTGACCTGATCGCTAATGTCTCTAATATTGTTGCCGGACTCAAAGAGGTTTTTGATTTTTTCTGGGTGGGAATTTATTTTGTGAAAGTGAATAATGGCAAGGAAGAATTGGTACTCGGACCATTTCAAGGTCCTGTTGCATGCGTAAGGATTGCTAAAGGAAAAGGAGTTTGCGGCACTTCGTGGCTGAAAAAAGAAGCGATTATCGTTGAAGACGTGGAAAAATTTCCGGGTCACATTGCCTGTAACCCATTATCAAAAAGTGAAATTGTAATCCCCGTCATAAAAAATGAAAATGTCGTTGCTGTTATCGATGTCGACAGTAGTCGGCCCGGTGATTTTAATGAAACCGACAAAATCCATTTAACTCATCTCGCAAAATTAATTTCAAAAATGATATGAGAAATATTGGTTTTATCTATATCATTTTAACTTCACTGCTATTGAATTCCTGTGCCATTCAGGTTCCCCCAGGCGGAGGTGAAAAGGATGTTATTCCTCCAAAGCTACTAAAGGCGGAACCTCCCAATTTTTCAATCGGTTTCACAGGCCACGATTTCAAACTGGATTTCGATGAATACATTACATTAAGCGATCTTGGCAATCAGTTAATCGTTTCTCCACTATTGAAAAACGCACCCGAAGTGCATGTTCGAAAGAAATCGCTGCTGGTTCATATCTCAGATACATTGCTGGAAAACACAACATATACAATCAATTTCGGTCAGGGAATTGCTGATAACAATGAAGGTAACAAATTAGACAATTTTCAATATGTGTTTTCAACCGGCTCTGTTATCGATTCTTCTGAAATTAAAGGAAAAATAATTCGCGCCTTTGACTTGAAACCGGAAAAGGGTGCATTGGCATTGCTGTATAAAGGCAATTCAGATTCATTGCCTTTACTGGAGCGCCCGCTCTATTTTGCACAGGCAAATGACAGTGGTGAGTTCAACGTGCGGAATATTACTCCGGGCAATTATAAAATTATTGGCTTAAAAGACACAGATGGAAATTACATCTATACACCTGTTTTAGAAGGAATCGCTTTCAAAGGCGAACTTGTTCCTTCAAATTCGGATAAAATAAATTTAACAATTTTTAATGAAGCACCTAAACTGACTTTACAAAAAGCTTACTCTGAATATTCCGGAAAAGTAGTTTTGGCTTTCACTGCTCCTGCAGATACCGTAAAAATAAGATTCCTCAGCGATACTTCTATTCTTAAAATTTATTCTATTCAATACTCCAAACTGAAAGATTCTATTTCCATCTGGTATGAAAATCTAAATGCCGATACACTTAGTTTTTCTTTCGTTAATGCAGAGTTAAATGATACAATTGTTACACGCTTATTCAAAGGGATAAAAGAAAATCGTGGTAAGAAATCAGTAGAACTGATTATTTCGGATGGGAATCGACAACCGACGGTTCAGGATTTATACCTGCCATTCTTTTTCAACAGTAATCATCCTTTGGTTTCTGCTTCTTTCGAGAAGGCGGTTTTTATGGAAGATTCAATTTCCGTACAACCACAATTCGAATTTCTTGATTCCCTTCACATGCACTTTCAATTGAAATTCCCTTGGAAAAGCAAAAGAAAATATTCCTTGTATTTGCCTTCTTCTATATTCAAAGATTTTTATGGATTGTACAACGATAGCATGAACTTTAGTTTTATTGCACACAGTGAAACGGATTATGGCTCTTTGAAACTTAACTTAATTGGTGCAACAGGAATTCCTACGATCATTCAACTTGTTGATGAAAGCGGTGCCACTGTATTCAGAGAATTCAGTTCGGAGCAGGATACTGCTTACCTTTTTTCTAATCTGGATGCTCGTGTCTATAAAATCAAGTTGATTTACGATAAAAATAAAAACGGCAAATGGGATACCGGAAATTACTTGAATAAAATTCAGCCGGAAGAAGTCGAATTCTACAAGGAGAAAATTACCGTTCGTTCCAATTGGGACGTGGATGTTACAGTAAAATCCGATTTCACAATTAAATAGTCGGCTCTTTTGTACTAATCTTTTAAGCGGAATGAAAAGCCAAGTGCCCAGTAATACTGTAGCGAACTATTACTTATTCCTGCTCCCCCCGAAACATCAAAGCAAATGTTTGGTCGTAGTAAATAGGTGATTCCTCCATCCATGCGATGATCCGCTTTTGATTCTTGAGGTGCATACCCATATAACTCGCCATAAATACCGGTTTTTTCAGATAAGGAATAAGCAAGAGTAAGTGTGTAAATAAAAATGGGTTCCGGGGTCAATCCATCCCATTCAGCTCCCAGATTATATCCTAACGATAGATTATCTGAAAGCGTATTTTGTAGGGTGAAACGAAATGCCGGAGCATAATAAGTAGTTTTAAAATTTTTTGAAGCTAGCTTGGGAATACCCAAATAACCGATAAAAGATATAGCCGGCAATAATCCTTTTTCTTCTGTGATCGTTTCTTTAAACCTCAAGGTAATTGGATTTATTCCGGTCGACTTCTCTGTACCGGCTTCAATAGTATTCAACTCGACAATTACACCTAATTCAAAGTTGTCTGTCAAACCATATTTAATTAACGACGCTGGATATGCTGTACTCTTAATATCGTTTTTAAAATGTTCAAAGAGAAATCCATTCTCCATCTGAAAATGATTTTTGGGAACCGTACTCACACTCTCTGTCTGATCCGGTCGATCGAGCTGTATGGGCTCGATTTCCTGAGAATAACTTTCAATTGAGCAGAGCTGTAAAAGGCATCCTAAAATTACAACATATTTTATGGTCATAATCTCGAAACTTCAAATTTGCAAGTTGAATGAATTAAACTGAAAAAAAGTAAAAAGAAATTATTTTATTACGACACGTTGAGTGTATGATGCATTACCGCAATCCATTTTTACAACATAAACTCCGCCGGACAGAAATGTACTATCCAGAAAATATTTTTTCTCGCCGGAATTCATTCCTTCATAAATGGTCAAAACATGTTCTCCCAGAATATTTATAACTTCAATCTTAATCCTTGTGTTTTCTTTTGTGGTAACCGGAATGCAGGTAAGTCCATGTGATGGATTCGGAAAAATATTATCCATTCCATTTTTTTTACTGTTATTGAATGCAAGCGATGTATTCAGTAAAACACTGAATTTCCAGAAACCTCCGGGAGCTGTTATTGGACGAACCTGTGTTTTTCCTGAAAGTGATTGGGCTTCGATATAATAATAAACGACAGTGCCTCCCGGTTGTGCCGGAATGGTTGATGACCAATTATAGCCGCTTATGTTGTTCATAGAAGTTGATTGCCACGGTTGCATGGTATCTGTTCTGAAATACAAGGTGGCACTTTGAATTCCTGTAGCATGTTGTATACGTGCCGATACAGGATAGGCCAACGTTGTATTGTAGGTATCATGAAGCGGTTGATGAGAAATCAATAACGGATCTGCTGCAGATACTTCTTTGGTGATGCAATGAATGGCCCCCAATGATGGAATTATACTGTTACAGTTAATTCCTACTACTTCAAACCCTGGTAGAGCTTCTTTGTATATTCGAATGGCCGTGCTATCGTATTGTAAACTATAGGTAGGAAGTATAATTGTTTTATTGACGAAAACGGAATTGGTATAGGTTCTGTAATCTCCTCCGTTATTCGGATAATTGCCATTCGCATCCGGTGGCATGGGAATACGAATCACCTTATAGGGAGTTCCGAAGACTGAATTATAATTTGCCAAAATGTATTGAATGTTTGCTTCTATTTGAGGTCCATCAGCAATGCCTGTAGGATATTCTCCGACTAATAATGTTTCTTCATCCAGCAATTTCATATGCATATCGATGTGATGGATGCCATCATAGGGGAGTACATCCATTTTTATGTACCTGTTGATTCCCATAAATTGATTCATTATTGTATCAACTTCTGCTTCTGACTTAGTCGGGTTTTCATTCAGAATGAGTTTAGAGGAGAAACCTGTACCGAATCCATCACACATAAAATTTCCACCGGTATGAATGAGGTCGAATGGTGGGGTTGTTGTTTCATACATGGGAAGTCCGGTGTAGGCTTGTATGGATCGGGGAACACTATCGTCCTTCGGTCGCGGCCTGTTGTAAATCCAGTCGATTAGCGCCAATGAGTCAACATCCTGACGATAGATATTCCATTGTCCGTAATCCCTGCACCAAATTGAATTAAAGGGAGCAATAATATATTCGATGTTATTTAATGAAACACCTGCACCCGTCAGCGAGTTTTTTACTGCATTAGAATCTGTACAAAGAATATAGACACGAGCTTCTGTTTGAGCGGCAGCGGCAATTTGTGTGAGGATAGTAGGATAACTGATCCACGCAATCATTAGAGCATCTATCTCTTCCCATTCTGCCGAGGCTCTTGCTGCGGTTGCAGGCGGTACAGTAATTCCGGCTGATGAATTGGATCTTGACTGCAATAAGTAAGAAGGAAATTGAAGTTCTTCCTGTGCTGTCATTCTGTGATTTATTTGCGCCTGCGCACAAAAAGAAATGAATAGCGATAAAATAAAAATAGGTATAGTTTGTGGTCTCATAGGATGGTCAAGATAATCAGAAAAAACCAATCGAAAAAATCGATTTTTAGTTAGAAGATCTCGGAAAATTGAAATTTTTCAATCAAAAACAACTATAACATGGAATTGGAATGAAGCACTATCAAATACCCGGTTAAAAAGAAGTTAAACGTATTAGTTGTTTAATTCAAAATCATCACCATCTTCAAAAAATGCAAAATGTTTTCTGAAGTCCGAAAGGGCCTCCTTATAAATAGTGATTGTCTGAATGAATTCGCCGTTGAGAGTAGGATCACTAATCTGCTTTCCTGTATAATCGAGTAAAACGGAATCGCCACTATGATAAATGTTGTTTCCATCATTTCCTTGCCTGTTCAAGCCGACAACAAAACTTTGGTTTTCTATTGCTCTTGCAATTAAAAGCTGTTTCCAGGCAAACGAGCGTTTTTCCGGCCAGTTAGCCGTGTATAATAGCAGATCGTAATCTTCCTTTTTTGAACGACGACTCCAAACAGGAAAACGCAAATCATAGCAAATGAGAGGAAGTATGCGCCAACCTTTCAACGTTACAATTAATTTCTTTTTTCCCGGACGATAAGTTTGATCCTCTTTAGCATAAGTGAAGAGATGTCGTTTATCATAGTAATCAAAGCCATCGGGGCGCATCCAGATTAGTCTGTTATAATACATGCCATTTTCTTCTGCAATAAAACTTCCCGTAATAACGCAGTTTTTTCGTTGTGCTATTTTTCTCATACGGGAAACAGTAGGACCGTCCATTTCCTCTGCAAGTTCGGCGGCATTCATCGTGAAACCGGTGCTAAACATTTCCGGCAATACAATCAAATCTGTTTTTTCAGAGATGGAATCAATTTTTTCCTCAAACAGGGATAGATTTTTTTCTTTGTCCTCCCAAAACAGCGATTGTTGGATGAGGGTTATTCGAAGATCGTTCATCGGATTAATCGATTGATATAATAATAGTGGTAGAATTTATATTCGAACTCCCGGAAAACATCAAGGTAATCATTCGCTTATTGTCTCAGCAATGGCGCATAGTTTTTCCGCAGCGGCTTCCAGCGTTTCTTTCTTCTTGGCAAAACAAAATCTTAACAACTTATTGTCCTGACCTTCATGATAGAAAACGGATAATGGTATAGATGCTATTCCGGCTTCTTTTGTTAGTCGTATTGCATAGTCAGTATCTTTTTCCTGACTTAAGGCAGAATAATCGAGGCATTGGAAGTAAGAGCCTTTAGCCGGCATTAGTTTGAAACGTGATTCTTTTATCAGGTTGTTGAAGTAATCCCTTTTTTGCTGATAGAAAGCGGCCAGCTCTAAATAGTTTTTGTTTTGGATGTAATCGGCCAATGCATATTGAATTGCGGTATTTGAGCTGAATACAACAAATTGGTGAACCTTGCGGAATTCTGTCATGAGTGAAGCAGGAGCAAAGCAATATCCGATTTTCCATCCTGTTGTATGGTAGGTTTTCCCGAAAGAAAATACGACAAAACTCTTTTTAGCCAGGGCTGGGTAGTGCATGACACTTTCATGTCGGATGCCATCAAAAATGATATGCTCGTATACTTCGTCACTAATTAGTATAATATCATTTCCGGTTACGATTTTCTCTAATTGATGCATATCGTTTTTACTCAAAACGGATCCTGCAGGGTTGTGAGGAGAATTAATGATTATCATTCGTGTTTTCGGTGAAACAACTTTCTTGACATTCTCCCAGTTAACTGAATGATCGTTAGCGTCGAGGGAAACGAAAATAGGAATGCCTCCCGAAAGTTGAATTGCCGGAACATAGCTGTCATATGCGGGTTCAATAACAATTACTTCATCTCCTTCGTGAATAATAGCAGTGATGGCAGTATAGATTGCCTGTGTGGCTCCGCTGGTAATCGTTACTTCTGTTTCAGGATTGTAAATTGTGCCATACAGTGATTCTGTTTTTTCGGCAAGACGTTCCCGTAAAGGAAGTATTCCTTGCATAGGAGCATATTGGTTCATTCCTTTCTTCATGTATTGATTAACCAGAGAAATTAACTCTTCAGCAGCGTCGAAATCCGGAAACCCTTGAGAAAGGTTAATGGCATTGTGCCTGGAAGCCAATGCAGACATGATTGAAAAAATGGTTGTACCGGCAGCCGGTAACTTTGAATGAAGAGCGTTTGGATAAGTTGGCATGACTACTTGTCTTTATGCTGATCCCGGTAAGCAATCCAACTATGTATAAAAGGATCAGGCAATCAAAAGATAAATTTATTGAAAGACAATTAACAACCGGCAATGATTATAAAATAAACTTTTACATCCAACCGGGATTGTTTGTTATCACACCCTTTTTATATAGGATTATTACTACAACAATCATGATAAAAAGTGCAATTCCAAAAGTAATCGTTAATTTCTTGTACAGACTGGCTTCTCCCTGAAGTTTAAGTCTTTTGATAATATTGAAAATAACGTTTTCGGCGCGATGAAATGAGCTTTCACTTTTAACAATATAATCGAAGGCGCCATATTTCATCGTATTTACAGCCACATCGATTCTGTCCTGACCACTAATCATAATAACTTCTGTAGTCGGTTTGGCAGATTTAATTTCCTTTAAAATATCGATTCCATTCATCGCATTTGAACCTGCTTTGTCAAAATTATAATCGAGAAAAACAATATCCGGATTCATGCTTAAATTCTTTATACATTCTTCTCCGCTACTGAAAACGTGAATGCTAAAGGTTGAGTATTTACTTAAATAATCCTGAAGCATGGATGATTGCATCAAGTCGTCATCGACGATAAATATGGTCTTAACTTGTTTCATAGTTTTTTTTCAATTTTCAAAAGTAAAAAATAATTAATGACGTCAACACTTTCTTGTTGCTATTTATTCAACTTCAGCTTTTAATTCTTTTATAGCTTCTTCACTGAGAGTGGTGAAGTTTTTTAACATTTCAGGCAGCTTTTCAACTTCCGTGCGGGTTCCGGCCATGTTTTCTATCTTTTTTATTAATTCTTCTCCTCCCTGTATGCCCATATAGATTATCTGAGGTTTCAATGCATGTGCAGTTGCGCGCAGTCCGTCATAATTTCCGGCTGATAAATGCTCATTCATAATCGTAATCTGCCCCGGGCAATAACTGAGGAACATGTTTATATACTTTTTCTTTTTTTCCTGATTTCCGCCGGTAAACGAAGTAAGAAAAGTAAGGTCGATAGCTTTAGCCATTTTAAGTTTATGATTTTACTGTTGTTGATAATAACTTACCCAATTTATTCAATAAATCCTGTGATTCAAAAGGTTTTGAGATATAATCATTCATTCCGCTCTGAAAACACTTAGCAATTTCCTCAGAAGTAACATTAGCCGTCATAGCCATTATTTTTATTTCGTTTTTCGGTGATGGCAATAATCGGATAGCGCGTGTTGTTTCGAATCCATCTAGCTCAGGCATTTGAATGTCCATTAAAACAATGTCATAAATATTGTTTTTTACCAGTTCAACCGCAATACGTCCGTTTTCTGCAACGTCAATAGATATATCTCCAATCAGATCTGTTAATGTATCTGTTGCTACCATCTGATTAAAGGGATTGTCTTCCACAAGTAAGACCTTTATTCCTTTTAACTCGGAACCTTTTACGTCATCATGTGAATGCCTGTGGGCCCCTAAATCACTTTCATCACCCCTCAGAAACGGCATCGTAATACTAAATGTAGTTCCCACTTTTAAAACACTGGAAACTTCAATTTTCCCGCCCTGCAAGTCGACAAGCTGCTTGGAAATGGAAAGTCCAAGGCCTGTGCCGCCGAACTTGCGTGTCGTATCGCTGGTTGCTTGCGAAAAGCTGTCAAATATTTTTTCAATGTTTTCCTGAGCTATACCAATACCGGTGTCAATAATTGAAAAACGAATGATACTCAGGTTTCCCTGTTTATTCACCTCCTCAACATCAATAGTAACACTTCCATTTTCTGTAAACTTGATAGCATTCCCTGCAATATTAATTAAAACCTGATTCAATCGCGTTGGATCTCCGATTAATATCTTTGGTACGCTGGATTTCAGGTTGGTTTTAAATTCAATCTTCTTTTCGTCTGCTTTATAATTCAAAGTATGATAAACTGTTTCCAGAGCATCTTCGATCGAAAATGAAATTTTTTCGAAATCCATTTTTCCGGCTTCAATTTTTGAAAGATCCAGAATGTCATTGATAATTACTAAAAGATTCTCGGATGAACGTCTAATTACATTTAGGTATTTTCTCTGCTGCTCATCCAGGTTAGTTTTTATTAAAAGATTCGTCAGACCCATTACCGAATTCATAGGTGTTCGGATCTCATGGCTCATGTTCGCTAAAAACTGTTGTTTAAATTTTTCACTCTGTTCTGCCCGTTGTTTTTCGTATTCAGCCAATTCTTTTTGTCGAATAGTAATTTCAAGTTGCGCACTAGCTTCTTTTCCAATTCGCATGGCTCTTATTTCTGATATAGTTTTATCAATAGTAATTTCAAGATCCGTGAAGTCTATTGGCTTGGTAACAAAATCAAATGCCCCTCGATTCATGGCCGTACGGATGTTTTCCATATCACCATAAGCACTCACCACTACTGCTTTCTGTTCTTTGTGCTTTTCTTTCAGATTGACAAGTAGAGTAAGTCCATCCATCTCAGGCATGTTGATATCAGTTAAAATCATATCATACGCTCTCTCCTGTGTAGCAAGTTTCTCCAAAGCTTGTACGCCATTGTAAGCGAAATCAAAGACAATTTCATTGTTTTTTATTTTCTGACGAAATCGTTGTCTGATTAGTAACTCTAAATCAGTTTCATCATCTACTACTAAAATGTAAGCCGGTCCGTTCATTTAAAACTGATTGTTTAATTGTTTAGTAAAATGTTTATTGTTTAAAAACTTTGTTTTTTAAAGAATTAAAATCTACCGGCTTGGTCATAAAGTCATCTGCACCTATGGAGATAGCGCTTTTGTAATTTTTCTCATCGCCATAAGCCGTAATCATCATTACCCGTAATTCTTTGTATTCAGATTTAATGGTCTTTAAAAGCTCAAGTCCGGTCATTCCAGGCATGTTAATATCACTGAGCACTACAACAAGATCGAATGGATTCAAGTTATGCAGGTAGGTTAATGCATCTTCACCGTTAAAGGCGAAGTTTAATTCCACTTCCCCACTGCGAATTTCCTTTCTAAACCTTTGGGAGAAAAGTGTTTCAACATCCCTTTCGTCGTCTACTACTAAGATCTTTATCATGATTTGGCTTATATAGGTAGTTTTATATTAAATTCGGTAAACTCTCCGGGAACAGAGTCTAATTGCAACTCTCCCTGATGTCCTTCAACTATTATTTCACGACTAATAGATAACCCAAGCCCTGTTCCTTGTCCGGGTGGCTTGGTTGTAAAAAAAGGATTGAATATTTTTTCTCTTATTTCTTTTGGAATTCCCTTTCCATTGTCGCGAATAGAAATCAAAACATTTCCATTCGTCTTTTTTGTTGTAATTGAAACTTTTGGTTTGAAATCTTTGCCCTCCGATTTACTTCTGTCATCCACTGCAAAAAAGGAATTGCTAAAAATGTTGAGGATAACTCTGCTTACATCCTGAGGAATGATTTTTAACAAAGGCAAATTTGGCTCCAGATGTTTCTCCATAGTACAATTGAAGCCCGGTTCTTTTGCACGCATGCCGTGAAATGCCAGAGTGAAAAATTCCTCTACCAGTTTGTTAATATCTGTGGACATTTTTTCCGGAGAGGCGGCTCTGCTTTGCAGCAACATACCTTTTACAATACTATCTGCCCGTTTACCATGGTAGGCGATCTTCACAAGGTTTTGCCTGACATCTTCAATGATTTGATATTTTTCGTCTTCCAATTCGGATTGCTTAAATTCATCCAATAATTCAGACGACAATTCAGAAAAATTATTCACAAAGTTGAGTGGATTTTGAATTTCATGGGCAATTCCTGCTGTCAACTGCCCTAAGGAAGCCAGTTTATCCGATTGAATTAATTGCTTCTGCGCCGCCACCAATGCCTCTTCCGATTTTATGGATGCCTCCGTTTTTTCTTTCAGTTGCGCAGCTAACAGATTAACTTTTTCTTCCAGAAGAATTTTTTGATTGTTAAGAGAGTTCGTTCTCAATCGTATGTAAAAGAACACCAATAAGGTAATTAATAGTGCAGAAATGGCAGTCATTCCCCACGATTCTCCTACTAACCCTGAACCCGAAAGCATATATTTACCCACAGGAATCAATATAACTGAAGAGTGAAAAGCAGACTTTAAAGGCAAAATGGATTCCAGTCCGCCCTTAAATTTTGGATTTCGGTTGATTAGAGAGTTCTTCTTGAATAGTCTCTTCATAGAAAGGCATTCGTTAATTCTTCCGAAAAATATAAAGAAAAAGAGGAAGAATCTGTAAATGAAAAAGTTTTTTATCATAACTGTTATTGGACTTGTTAATCGATCTACCTGTAGCTGTTTTTTAATGAAATTTAATTATATGAATAATGAATATAGAAATTTGACTTTCCGGAAACTATTGAAAGTCTGTTGTTGTCATTTTTGTTTAGAATAGAAGTCAATGGAAATAAAAGGGGGTCAAATTTATAAATTCAAGATTTAAAGGTAATGAATATTGTGAATAACCGTGATTTTTTCATTGGTAACAATACAATAATATCAATATTTTTAATACGAAGCAAGGGCATTTTTTTTGCCCCTGCTATTGCATTTTTTGAAGATACAGATCACCTATTCGGCTCACTCTTAAAAAAACCTAAAAGCCCCTACAGTGGCTGCATTCAGAGGTATTTAAAGCTTTTTTCACTATGAGGAAATGGAATTTTTAAGGTTGTGTTTTTTTTCGAAATCGCGTTGCTCCTGCTAAATATCAGCCACCTTCGTGCGATGCAGATGAATTCCCCTATGAGAACTGATTGAAATTGTGGAAAACTTATTGGAGGCAATGTGTTTTTACTCTAATTAACTTCGTTGATTTGCTTATTGATAAACCTTAAATCATTTTAAAAATGGCAACTAAAAAAGCTAAAAAGAAAGCACCTGCGAAAGCAAAAGCAAAAGCTAAGGCTCGTCCTGCAGCTAAGGCTAAAACAAAAACCAAAACTAAAGCGAAAGCTAAAGTGAAAGCAAAAGTAAAGCGTAAGCCGAATGCAGCTTTTATGAAGCCGATGAACATTAGTATGGCTCTTCAGCCAATCGTTGGTAGCAAACCACTTCCACGTACTGAAGTTACTAAACGCCTTTGGGAGTACATCAAGAAGAACAAACTTCAAGATGCGAAAGAAAGAAGAAACATCAATGCTGACGAAAACCTTAAAAAGGTATTCAATGGTAAGAAGCAGGTCTCTATGTTCGAAATGACAAAGCTTGTTAGCCGTCACCTTTCTTAATCGAAAATTTTATTGCAAAAAAAACGGCACTGAAAGGTGCCGTTTTTTTTTGGGGGTATGTCAGTCGTGATACTAGCCAAGCTCTACTAGCTCACAATCGTACATCTGAAATCGTACATCTGAAATCTGAGATTGTTTTGATTTCAGATTTCAGATGTACGATTTCAGATTTTCGATTTTTAATTGCATTCCGGCATAGCTGTTGTTTTTTTTTCAAACCTCTCTTTTTCAAATCAACTCATACCGCTTTCCCGGTAACGAACGCAAAACTCCCGCAAATTCCAGATTTAACAAAATCCCTGAAACTTTGTTTACCGGAAAATGCACATAGGCAGCAAGAGTATCTATGCCCATATTACCGGATTGCTTTAGGATTTCTATCACCTTCATTTCCTCCTCTCCAAATGTGGCAAACAATTCCTGCTGAATGGGCTTCTTTTTTTTTATAGGATGTGTTTCATCTTCCCAACTCATCATCGTGGCAATATTTTCTGCGCTTTCAAAAAGCATAGCTTTGTTTTCCCGAATTAACTTATGACACCCTTTTGAAAAATGATCGCTCGTCCGACCCGGAAGTGCAAAAACTTCCCTGTTGTAGTCATTACCCAATTCTGCCGTAATCAACGCTCCTCCTTTCTCTGCCGACTCCATTACAATTACCGCATCACACATACCTGCCACAATCCTGTTTCGGGCCGGAAAGTTTTCTCTATCCGGATTCGTTTTATAGGTGTATTCCGTTAATATCCCACCTTGTTGAATCATTTTATCTGCCGTTGGTTTATTCTCCGATGGATACATTCTGTCTAATCCATGCGCAATTACACCTATCGTTTCTAATCCATTCTTCAGCGCACTTTTATGTGCCTGCACGTCTATTCCATAAGCCAAGCCACTAACAATCGTTACTTTATATTTTGCCAATTGTTCTATTAATTTCTCTGTTTCGGATTTTCCATAAGGTGTCATAAATCGCGTTCCTACAATTGAGACTACCCGATTGGCATTCAATATGGCATTGCCTTTATAAAACAACATCAACGGGGCATCGTCGCAATTTTTCAATCGCCGGGGATAATCTTCATCCAAATAAAAAAGTGGTCGGATTCCGTTTTTATTCATGTAAGCTATTTCTTCTTCCGCTTTCTTAAACAGATTCCCTTTGCTTATGATTGCTGCTCGTTCTTTTCCAATTCCCGGAATTCTTTCCAGTTGTCCTTTCCTGCTACTGAAAATTTTATCTATGCTCCCACAGTAACTAATTAATGCACGGGCTAATACAGGTCCAATCCCCGGTAGCATGTGCAAGGCTAGTCTGTTTTTTAATTCCTCCAAATCCATTTTTTACTGATAAAATTGTTATTATTGTTCATTACGAACCGGCCAATGTAGTGACCGGAAATTTTTTTTACAATCTATTATACTGTGAGAAATTACATCTTCCTTCTTTTTGTTTCGCTTTGGGCTATATCTGCTTCCGGCCAATTACTTTCCGGTACCGTTTCTTCTGCCGCAAAAGCAGAAAAACTAATCGGTGTAACTGTTGTCGCCGACGATACTGTCGGTATCAATACCGACGTAAATGGATTCTATTCCCTAAAGCTTTCTCCCGGGAAACATTCTATTTCATTTAAACTGATTTCATTTGAAACAGAAAACAGGACTATTACTCTTCTACCGGGTGAAACGCTGGAGTTAAATATTATTCTCAAAGAAAAATCCCACCTGTTGAATATCGTAGTCGTTTCTGCCGGTAAGTTTGAACAGAATCTAGAAGAAGTGACCGTTTCTATGGAAGTCCTAAAACCGGAACTCATCGAAAAAAGAAATATTGTAACCATGGAGGATGGCGTAGATTATATTCCGGGTGTCAGTATGATCGACGGACAAGCCAATATTCGCGGAGGAAGCGGCTGGAGCTATGGTGCCGGCAGCCGTGTTCAGATTTTAGTAGACGACCTTCCACAGCTCACCGCAGATGCCGGCGATACCAAATGGTCTTTCCTTCCTCTCGAAAACATCGAACAAGTAGAAGTAATTAAAGGCGCATCCAGCGTTCTCTTCGGCTCTTCTGCATTAAATGGTGTGATTAATTTTCGCACTGCATATCCTCGTGATACGCCTATAACCAAAATCAATGTCTTCGGAGCTATTTACGATCGGGCATACATTACAACCGACAAAGAATATTCGCTAAACTTCAGAGGAAAAACTGCTGCATATAGCGGAATGAGTTTTTTGCATAGCCGTAAAATCAACCGCCTGGACGTTGCAGTTTCCGGAAACTATTTTAAAGATGATGGATACCGTCAGGGAGAAAATGAAAAAAGAGGACGTGTTTCTTTGAATACCCGCTATAATTTCAAAGTTAAAGGACTTTCTGCCGGAATCAACTTCAACACCATCGCTACCACCGGGACGCTTTTTTTCCTCTGGAAAAATGATACTTCCGGTGCTTATATACCCGCTAAAAACTCCCTAAGCGATTACGATACATACCGCACTTCCATCGACCCTTTTATAACCTATAGCGGACCCAACGGCAGTTCGCATAAAATTCGTACCCGCTGGTTTAACACGACAAATAAGAACAACACCGATCAAAATTCTACAGGCAACCTTTACTATACAGAATACCAGTTTCAAAAACATTTCAAAGAAGTTTTCACGATAACTGCCGGAACAGTTAATACTTTCTCCACAGTCAAAAGCCAGATTTATGGTGATCACGACGGAAATCAATCCGCTTTTTATACGCAAGGCGACCTTAAAATCGGTCGGTTAATAATCTCCGCCGGAACCCGTATCGAGCAAAGTAAGGTCGATACAATCAAAGATAAATGGAATCAGGTTTATCGGTCAGGTATAAACTTTCATCCCTTTGGTGCCACTTATTTGCGTGCTTCTGCCGGACAAGGTTATCGATTCCCTACAATCGCTGAAAGATATATTCGTACCAATGTTAGCGGCGTAAACATCTTTCCCAACGAACAACTCGAGCCGGAAAAAGGTATTAGCGTCGAAATAGGAGTGAAGCAAGGTTTTTCTGTTGGCTCCTGGAAAGGGTACTTCGACCTGGCTTTTTTCCGGAACAATTACAAAAACATGATGGAATTTGTTTTCGCGCAATGGGCTTACGGCCCGGATATATTTAAAAATCTGGGCTTCCGTTCGCTCAATGTCGGCAAAACACAAATCGAAGGCTTTGAAGCAACCTTTGCGGCAGAAGGTAAACTGCCCTATGAATTTGAAATATCCACAATGGCCGGTTATACTTTTTTGAATCCCCGCCAACTAACTTACGATAGCGCCTATGTCAGAAAGGTTGGATATGCCAATTTCATGGGAAGCGATAGTTCGGATTTCCTCAAATACAGATTTAAGCATATGATAAAAGGCGATATAGATTTGTCAAGAAAAAATTTTTCCATCGGTGCAAGTATTCGGTATACAAGTCAGATGGTAAATATCGACCGGATTTTTATGGGTGGTCTACTGGATATCGCTTTCCCTCCCGGACTCGGCATTGCCGATTACCGCAAGTATCATAATAAAGGTGATCTCATTCTTGATGTAAGGGTTTCTTTCCGTTTTCCTAAACAAATAACAGCAGCATTGATTGTTAAAAATGCCACCAATCGAATTTATATGCAACGTCCGGCCGATATGCAGGCACCGCGTGTATTTGTCCTTCAAGCCGGTATAAAATTCTAAAACACTATTCTTGTTAGTTTTTAAAATCTCCCGGATCTATCTGACTAACTATTTTTACATTTACAGAAAATCATATTTTGATGAATATTGTCGGTATCGTTCCTGCTCGTTTCGCTTCCACACGCTTTCCCGGAAAACCACTCGTTGATATAAACGGTAAAAGCATGATTCAAAGAGTGTATGAACAATGCTTGCTTTCCAAACATCTGAGCCGGGTGATTATCGCAACGGACGACGAAAGAATCATGAGCCATGTGAAAGAATTCGGTGGCGATGTTATTCTTACTTCACCTCAACACCAAAGCGGAACGGACCGCTGCGCAGAAGTTATGGAGAAAATACAGCCGGAGAAATGGAACGCAGCCATTAACATTCAGGGTGACGAACCTTTCATACATCCGGATCAGATCGATTTACTTTGTAGTACTTTCAACGATAAGGGTACTTCGATAGCTACTCTGGTCAAAAAAATTACTACTTCGGATGAATTGTTCAATCATAACAACGTAAAAGTTATTCTGAACAAACTCAATAGAGCAATTTACTTCAGTCGTTCTCCAATTCCATATAACAGGAATTTCCCTGAACAGGAATGGTTGCGTCATTCAACCTACTACAAACATATAGGCATCTACGGCTATCAGACAAATACCCTTTTTGAAATATCAAAATTATCTAAAACCAATCTCGAAATAGCCGAGTCGCTTGAACAATTGCGCTGGATTGAAAATGGCTACAGTATTCGGGCAGAAATCACCTCTCTGGAAAGTATTGCAATTGATACTCCTGAAGACCTGATTAGGGTTAAAGAGTCATTTCCGGGAAAATAAAAAAAACGCCATCCATCATTATTTGTAAAACTGCTTATACCAATACAAAAACATATAGAGGTTCCAGATTAGCTTTCTGTGATTGGCTTTGCCAGACTGATGCTCATTCAATATTTTCTGAATATATACCGTATTGAAAAATTCCGTTTCATCCAGTAAGCACTCTTCAATTTTTTTCTTTAAATCTTTCCGAATCCAATCGGATAAAGGTATACCAAACCCTTTCTTCGGTCTGTAAATGATGTTTTCCGGCAACCTTCCTTCCATCATTTTTTTCAGGATGTGTTTTCCGGAAAATCCTTTTTGTTTGAATGACTTTGGTAATGAATTTAAGAACTCAACAACTTCAACATCCAGAAAAGGTGCACGCACTTCCAGTGAATTATACATACTCGCTCTGTCAACTTTAAATAATATATCGTCAGGAAGATAGGTTTGGTAATAATAGTAAGAGGTTTTTTGATAATCATCACCCGGGGGCGAATTTTTAAAATGCAAATCGATGAGCGACAGCCCGCTTTTATCAAGGATGTTGTTATAAATGTTTTCTTTTAAAAGCAATTTTTTTTCCTCAGGCAAAAAACTCCCCAGCCAAAGCTGATGAATATGATTTTTCGAAGAGAAAAATCCACGTAAAAATTGTTTGACTTTGAAATCGAAACTGATGTTTTTGTCACTTGCAGGCATGTTGTTAAAAACGGTCAGCATCATCTGTACCATTGGTTTCGGAAATACGCGAAACAAACTTTTAAACTTGTCGGAAATGAAAGTCGGATAACCTGCAAGAAGTTCGTCACTTCCATCACCGCCTAAAGCAACGGTTACGCTTTTTCTTGTAAAAGCAGAAAGGTAATAGGTGGGAATCAACGAAGCATCTGCAAAGGGTTCGTCTACCAATGGGTAAATTGTATCTATTAAGTTGAGTGTTTCGCTTGCCGTCAACACAGAAACATAATGTTCGGTACCGAGCTTTTCTGCCACACTCTTAGCATAATCCTGCTCATCATACGATGGGTTTTCGAAGCCGATGGAAAATGTCTTTACTTTTTGCGTGGAATTTTTTTGTGCATAATAAGCAATCGTCGAGCTGTCAAGTCCGCCACTTAAGAAAATTCCCAGCGGCACATCGCTCATTAATCGTCTTGCTGTCGCATCATTCAGCAAATTGTCAAATTTGGTAACTGCTTCCGGAAATGTAATGCTCGCTTCCGTAAAATTGTGTTTCCAGTAATTGTCTTTCTCGACAATTTTATGGTTACGGACGATCAGGTATTGGGCCGGCTCCAGTTTATAAATATTTTTAAGAATGCTCTCCGGTGCAGGTATGTAATCGAATGTCAGATACCTGTTCAGCGATTCGTAATTTATTTCTTTCGAAACAGATGGATGAGCTGTTACTGACTTTAGTTCCGAAGCAAAAACGAATGAATCTTTTGTCTCCGAATAATAGAGGGGCTTCTTTCCCATTCGGTCACGCGCAATAAACAACTCTTTTTTCTCAATGTCGTGAATGGCGAATACAAACATTCCATTGAGAAGTGACAACATTTCTTTGCCATACTTTTTGTAAAGAACCAATAGCACTTCTGTGTCTGAATGTGTTTTAAAATCATTGAAACCGGAACGAATAAGGTCTTCCTTTAAGGTAACAAAATTATAAATCTCTCCATTAAAAGTAATGCAATGGGTACGCTCCCGGTTAAACATAGGTTGGTTAGCGGAAGTCGATAAATCAATAATACTTAATCGTGCATGGGCGAGACAAACATTTTCATTCACAATTGCATCCCTAAAATCCGGACCACGGTAACGGATCTTTTCGATCATGCTCTTTCCGTCATCTATAGTACCGCGCCCAAAAAATCCTGCAATTCCACACATGGTCAGCCGATAATTTTTATATGATAACTAAAAATTTATTTTTTCTTTAATTCGATAAACTTCCCTGTTTTGCGACTCATAGTAGGTCCGCATTTGTACTTCAGCATTGATACCTAACATAATCATGATTACTCCAACTACAAAGAAGATTGCAGAAAAAAGTGGCAGCGGCGTCTGAACAAAATCTTTTTGATGTGTTAGTTTGAAATAGACAGCTAATAAAAATGCAAACAGAGACACTATAAAACTCAAAAAACCGGCGCCACCAAAAAAGTGAATCGGTCGGTTTTGGTATTTTTGCATAAAACGAATCAGAATCAGGTCGAGTATTACCTTATAGGTTCTGCCAAAACCGTAATTGCTTTTTCCATGAATCCTTGGGTGATAATCAACAGGAATTTCTGTTACCCTTCCTCCTTGCCAACTGGCATAAACAGGAATAAAGCGATGCATTTCACCATACAGTAAAACATCTTTTATTACTTCACTCTTGTATGCTTTTAATGTACACCCATAATCATGCAGATATACTCCTGAAATATTTGAGATCAGCCGGTTGGCCATCATGCTTGGCAACTTACGTGTCAGGTATTGCCCTTGCCAGCGATTTTGTCTCCATCCACTCACAACATCATAACCATCTTCAATACGTTGCAACAATCTCGGTATATCAGCCGGATCATTTTCAAGGTCGCTGTCAATCAATATGATCACATCTCCGGTCGCATGTTTGATTCCTGCATTCAATGCTGCTGTCTGCCCGAAATTATTTACAAAGTTGATTATTCTCACCTTCGGATTTTCTTTTGCAGCATTCGTAAGCTGATCCCAACTGTCATCTCTTGATCCATCGTTGACAGCAACAATTTCATAATCCATCTCTTTGATTACCTCATGGAGTTTTTTAAAGAGAATCGGAATATTTTTCGATTCATTGTAGATGGGAAGAATTACAGAGATTTTAGTCATACCTGAAGGAAGTCGATCGGAATTTAATTTATAATTTCAAGCAACAAATCAAAATACAAATACCGACATACCGAAACAGATATGAAGGATAATTGACCCTGATTGAATTCGGATGAAAATTATATAAAATACAAATGGAAAATGTTGGGTTAAAATATTGTTATTAAGAACAAATTCTTAAAAACATCATTATCTATCAAATAGAAAATTCCGGTTTTGCTTTAAAATTAATAAACCAACCTGCTTTCATACCACTGCTTGAACCTGGCTAATCCTTCGTTCAATGGCATAACAGGATTGAAAAGAAGTTTTTCTTTTGCCAGCGAAATATCTGCATAAGTCCTGTCAACATCCCCTTCTTGCATGGGCAAAAATTCTTTTTTTGCTTTTTTATCTGCCGCTTTTTCAATGGCAGCTATCAGGTCTTTGAGCAATACCGGGCTGCTGTTTCCCAGATTGTAGGTTTCAAAAAGTGGTCCTGTTATTCCAAGCCGATCCATTGCTGCACAAATGCCGCTAATTGTATCATCGATATAGGTATAATCCCTTCCGGTATTTCCGTCTCCGAAAATTTGTATGGGCTTATCGTTGTATATTAAATCGAAAAATTTATGAATGGCCAGATCCGGACGTTGGCGTGGACCGTAAACAGTAAAGAAGCGCAGGTTTATTATACTCAGATTATATAGATGATGGTAGTTGTGATTGAGAAGTTCACAGGATTTTTTTGTGAATGCATAAGGAGAAATAGGGAAATCGACATTGTCTTTTTCCGAAAAAGGAATCTTAACGTTGTTGCCATAAACGGAGGAAGAAGAAGCGAAAATCTTTTTTTTACATCCGCCTTTTTTCATCCACTCCAGCAGATAGTAGGTGCCTAATACATTTGCTTCAATATAGGATTCCGGATTTTCTATCGACGGTCTTACACCGGCTTTCGCCGCAAGATGAATAACCAAATCGAAATGGCTGTCCTTACTCTTCAAAAGCGAGGCCATATTGTATAAATCACATTCGTAAAAGGTGTAGTTTGAAGAGCGTAGCGCAACTTCCAGATTGGACTGTTTTACAGACTTTGGATAAAAGGGATCAAAATTATCGATACCGGTAACAGTATGTCCAAGCGATAATAATTTCTCCGACAAATGAGAGCCAATAAATCCCGCAGCACCGGTAACTAAAATTTTCATGTAAGTTTTATGCGTTAGGTTTTATACAGATGTTATCTAAAATTCTTTCATTTGAAATCCGCTGATCTCGCAGATAGTGATTCTTCATACAATGAAAAAGCAGTCTTTTTCAAATGCAATTTAAAATGATACGTGATTGAAAAAAAAAAGTTTTACTAAGTATGTAAAAAGCCATTTTCTATTTGAAAATTAGACTATGCAATTTAAATTGAATCGATCTTAACCCAATGATTTCTTGTAAAAATCGAGGCATCTTTTCCTTGCAAAAGAATAGTCTATAATGGGTGCGGGGTATTTCGGACTGCCAAATTCGGGTATCCATTTTCGGATGTAAATATAGTCAGGGTCGAATCGCTTCGTTTGTTCATCCATGCTAAAAAGCCGGAAATAAGGAGCCGCATCAACTCCTGTTCCTGCACTCCATTGCCAACCACCATTATTACTTGCCAATTCAAAATCCAAAAGCTTCTTTGCAAAATACGCTTCTCCCCAGCGCCAGTCGATCAGTAAATATTTTGTCAAAAACATGGAGGTAATCATCCTGCAGCGATTATGCATGAAGCCCGTTTCATTCAATTCTCGCATTCCCGCATCCACTATAGGATATCCGGTTTTGCCTTCGCACCATTTGTTAAAAGCTGCTTCGTCCGGTAACCACTTTAATCTTTCATATTGCTTTTTGAAGGCATGTTCAGCTACATGCGGGAAATGCCAAAGAATCATCATATAAAACTCCCGCCAGATTAATTCATTCACCCACTTGTCTGATACTTTCAATGCCATTCCAACCAGATGTCGGATACTTACTGTACCAAATCGCAAATGAACACTCATTCTGGTTGTGCCGGGAACAGAAGGGATGTCCCTGAATTTTTCATAGTTTGTAATAACTGAAATAACCGGTTCGGCTGGTGGGAAGTCGGTTTTAATATCTGTAAATCCGAGTTTACGAAGTGAAATTATTTCCTGAAATTCAGTTGTAAAGAAATGTTTGAAATATTTTTTTGTTGGAAAGGCACTAAAGTCTTTTTCTGTTAAAGTCGCCCGCCATTTTTTTATGAAGGGTGTGCAAACCGTATAAGGACTTCCATCATCTTTTACAACTTCGCTTTTCTCAAATATCACTTGATCTTTAAACGTGTTAAATGGAATTTTATAGTTTGAAAGTAATTTGCCAATTTTCTCATCTCTAAAGCGGGCATAGGGCTCGTAATCATGGTTTGTATAAACAGCATGAATGGAAAATTCTTTCACCAGCAATTTCCAGACATCTTCCGGTTTTCCGTAATAGGTCAGTAATGCAGCTCCTTGTTTTTTTAATACTTCATTTATAAGTTGAAGTTGTTGATGAATAAATACAATTCTCTTGTCTTTTTTATCTTCAAGTTTATCAAGAATATCGGAATCGAAAATAAATATACACTGAACAGGTTTTCCTTCTTTTAATGCATGAAAAAGTCCGGCATTGTCATCCAGCCGTAGGTCTCTTCTAAACCAGAAAATGTTTATTGGAATATCTGTTATCATAAGGGAGCAAATCTAAATAATTGGATTTTTAATTAGAGGGTTAGAAGAATCGTCTCGTCAAATAATTGTATTTAAGTATAAACAGCTATAAAAGTTCTTTCAATACTTTTTTTAGTTCGGTGTGTTTAAACTCAAATCCTGTCATTCTTATTTTTTCTGATGAAACACGCTGACCATCAAGTACAATGGCGGCCTTTTCTCCAAGTATTAATTTCAACAATACAGCAGGAACATTAACCGGCCAAACCGGTCGGTGCAGCGTGGAGGCAATCTCCTTTGTAAACTCCTTGTTTGTTACCGGTCCCGGAGCGACTGCATTATAAACCCCCCTTATCTTTTCGTTTTTAACAGCAAAAGAAAACATGTGGCATAGATCTTCTATATGAATCCACGACATATACTGTTTACCACTTCCTAAAGGAGCGCCTGCGAATAACTTAACGGGCCGGGCAATTGCCGGCAATACTCCACCGTTTTTTGCCAATACCAAACCAATTCTTATGATGACTACCCGTATTCCAAGTTTTTCAAACTGTAAAGCAGAATCTTCCCAGATTCGACAAGTTTCACTCAAAAAACCGTTGTTATATTGAAAGCCCTCTTCAACCCATGTATTACCATTTTCTCCATAGTATCCTATAGCAGAAGCAGAGATATATGTTTTTACATTGTGTTTTTCATGTTTTAGTTTTTCAAAAATCAAATTGGCGCCTTTTACACGACTGTCAATAATTTTTTTTTTATAGGATTTAGTCCAGCGTTTATCCGAAATTCCAGCACCGGCCAGATGTATGATGGTTCCGGTATCCTTTAAAGCATCGTCCGGAATAATTTTTTTTTCGATGTCCCAAACAAAAGAATCTGTGTTCTGAGTTTTTTTTCGTCCGATTATGGAAACCGGAATTTCTTCTTGCTGAAAATGCGGAATTAGGTAGGAGCCAAGTAGACCGCTTGCCCCGGTTATTAAAGTTTTTAGATTTGACATTCAGTTTTTATTCAGTGTTTGTAAAAAAACAACAGGGGAAGAGCGAAAGATCTGTAAAAACGTCCAAATTAAACTTTTTTCAAATATTTTTTCAAATAAATTAATTTTGTACTGCTAGTTTGGCTGATCATAAATTTCTTTTTTTGATATTTTAAGGGCTTTTAATTCAGAAATGAAGTAAATAAATCAGATTTTTTTGGGACTAACTGTTCAGGTCTAATAATTAATCTTTAGACAATTTGCAGGTATTAAAAAATATTCTACTTTTGCAACCCCTTGTCGGGAAGCTATATTCATTGCAAAAACCCTTAAAAATCATTAAAAAGTGGATGCATTAAGTTACAAAACTGTTTCAGCGAATGCGAAAACAGTTGATAAAAAATGGGTGATCGTCGATGCGAGTGATCAAGTTGTTGGACGACTATCCTCAGAAGTCGCAAAGGTCCTTCGTGGAAAACATAAACCAAGTTATACTCCACATGTTGATTGTGGTGATAATGTAATCATCATCAATGCAGAAAAAATCCGTTTCACAGGAGAGAAGATGCATGATAAAGAATACGTTCGTTACACAGGATATCCGGGTGGACAGAGATTTGCAACTCCATTAGAGTGGATGAGAAAAAATCCTGCATTAATACTTGAGAATTCAATTCGTGGAATGCTTCCGAAGAACAGATTGGGAAGAGAACTTTTTCGTAACCTGCATATTTATGTTGGTACAGCACATCCGCATACTGCACAAAAACCTAAAGAAATTAAATTTTAATATCCATGGCAATGATCCATTCGATCGGAAGAAGAAAAACATCTGTAGCCCGCGTTTATTTAGAGCCGGGTACAGGAAATATTCAAGTGAACACACGTGATTTCAAAGAGTATTTTCCTACCGGACCTCTCCAGTATATAGTAACGCAAGCTCAACTGGCATTAAATGCAAAAGATAATTACGACATCAAAATTACTGTTGATGGCGGAGGTATTAAAGGTCAGGCCGAAGCTTCACGTTTAGGCATTGCCAGAGCACTGGTGAAAGTGAACGAAGAGAATAAGCCGGCTTTGAGAAAAGAAGGTTTACTTACTCGTGATCCACGAATGGTGGAGCGTAAGAAGCCGGGACAAAAGAAAGCGCGTAAGAAATTCCAGTTCTCTAAACGTTAATCGATCAATCGGATTTATCAAATATATTATTCAACAATTTCGTCAATCTCAATTCAATGTCAAAAGTTTCATACCAGGAGTTATTAGATGCGGGTGCTCACTTCGGCCATCTCAAAAGTAAGTGGAATCCACGCATGGCACCATATATTTTTATGGAAGCCCGCGGAATTCATATTATTGATCTCAATAAAACCGTTGCCAAAATCGAAGAAGCAGCAGCAGCGATGAAGCAAATAGCAAAATCCGGGAAAAAGATTTTGTTCGTTGCTACCAAGAAGCAGGCGAAA
Source organism: Bacteroidota bacterium (assembly GCA_031385005.1). Classification (GTDB taxonomy): domain Bacteria; phylum Bacteroidota; class Bacteroidia; order AKYH767-A; family 2013-40CM-41-45; genus JADKIH01. The sequence continues at coordinate 5,800 of JANNBB010000037.1, read as the reverse complement.
GATATAGTTGCCAATGCAGCAACCCGCGTGAATATGCCTTTCATTACTGAAAGATGGCCGGGTGGAATGCTTACCAATTTTGCTACCGTTCGTAAATCAGTTAAGAAAATGACCGGTTTCGATAAAATGGCAACAGATGGTACTTTCGAAAATATTTCCAAAAAGGAAAGACTTCAAATTACCCGTCAAAAGGCGAAGATGGAGAAATTCTTAGGTAGTATCGTTGACCTGAGTCGCCTTCCGGCTGCTTTGTTCATCGTCGATATCATGAAAGAACACATTGCAGTTGCAGAAGCGCATAAATTAAACATCCCTACGTTTGCTATTACGGATACCAATACAGATCCAACTCAGGTTGATTTTGCTATTCCGGCAAACGACGATGCTACTAAGTCAATTGCGCTCATCGTTGAGACAATGATCAAAGCAATCGAAGAAGGTTTATCTGAGCGTAAAGTTGATAAAGAATTAGAAAAAGAAAAAGAAGCGGAAGCAGAAGAGTCAATGGAAGCAGGTAAAGAAATCTCTGCTGATGTTGTTGGCGCTGATGCGGATGTGGATACAGAAAAAGCTGTAGTTGGTAAAGGACGCCCACGTCGAACTTCTACAATTCCTAAAGTCAAAAAAATAGATTAATTAAAATTAATTCAGGAGAGTAATTATAATGAGTACAATGGAAATAAGTGCAGCAGACGTAAACAAACTTCGCCAGCAGACCGGTTCAGGTATGATGGACTGTAAAAAAGCATTGATAGAAGCTAACGGTGATTTCGAAGCGGCTATCGATATCTTGCGTAAAAAAGGTCAGAAAATTGCGGCAAATCGCCAGGATCGTGAAGCAAAAGAAGGCTACGTATATGGAAAAGTTAGCGCAGACGGTAAAAGCGGTGTAGTAGTAGCTGTTTGTTGTGAAACGGATTTTGTTGCCAACAATTCGGAATTTATTAAATACGGCGAATCCATTCTGGAAGTAGCCATGAATAATAAGCCGTCGTCAATAGAGGAATTAAAAGCACTTAAAATCGGCGATCGTACTGTTGCTGATACATTAATTGATCAGATGGGTAAGATTGGCGAAAAAATTGACGTCGTAGATTATCAAAACGTGACAGCCGAAAAAGTTGTCGTTTATAATCACCCGGGTAATAAACTAGCTTCAATGATTGGTTTCAATTCTGCTGAAGCTGGAGTTGCTGAAGCCGGTCGTGATGTAGCTATGCAAGTTGCCGCAATGGCACCCGTTGCAATCGATAAGGACGATGTAGATCCAAAACTTATCGAACGCGAAATGGAAATTGCAAAAGAACAAATTCGCGCCGAAGGAAAACCGGAGAACATGATTGAAAAAATCGCTCAGGGAAAGATCAATAAGTTTTACGTAGAATACACGCTGTTAAATCAGCAATTCATAAAGGATGATAAAAAAACCATCCGCCAGTTTCTGGAGGGAATCAATAAAAACCTCAAGATAACAGCAATGAAGAGAGTAAAAATCGGATAACAAAAAGGAGAGCATCAGCTCTCTTTTTTTTTGCCACTTTATTTCTAAATACTTCAATTGTCACCGACTGTTTTTGGTGCATCATACCTAGTTTTTTCATATTTTCGTCCCAACCATATATCGATGAAATACAAAAGAGTCTTACTTAAGCTCAGTGGAGAAGCCCTCATGGGCGAAAAAGAATTTGGCATTGATCACAATCGCTTAAAACAATATGCTGAAGAAATTCGTGCTGTTATTAAATCAGGTGTTCAGGTTGCCGTGGTAATTGGTGGCGGAAATATTTTTCGTGGTGTAAGCAACGACACGGAAAATGTTATCGATAGGGTACAAGGTGATTATATGGGAATGCTTGCAACAGTTATCAATAGCATGGCTTTGCAATCAGCTTTAGAGAAGATGGGGGTCGACACACGACTTCAATCGGCTATTAAGATGGAACAGATTTGTGAGCCCTACATCAAAAGAAGGGCCGTTCGACACCTGGAAAAGGGGAGAGTCGTTATTTTCGGTGCCGGTACCGGTAATCCCTATTTTACCACAGACACTGCAGCGTCTCTCCGGGCAATAGAAATAGAAGCTGATGTAATTCTGAAAGGAACACGCGTAGACGGTATCTATTCTTCCGATCCGGAAAAAGATAAAGATGCAGTTATGTACCAAACAGTAACTTTCGATGAAGTATATGAAAAAGGACTCAAGGTTATGGATCTTACTGCATTCACATTGTGTAACGAAAATAAGGTTCCTATTATCGTTTTCAACATGAATAAGAATGGTAACTTTAAAAAAGTATTGAATGGTGAACAAGTCGGAACACTTGTTGAATTTTAAATCACATTTGGAAAAATCTCATACGAATAAAGTATCAACTATAAGATAAATCATATTTCTCCTATGTTAGACAGCAATAAAATCCTCAACGAAGCACGTGCACACATGCAAAAAGCAATTGATCATCTCGAAGTAGAACTTGGAAAGATCAGAGCCGGACGCGCAAATCCTTCAATGGTTGATAGTGTACATGTAGATTATTACGGAACAAACACACCCTTAAGTCAGATCAGTAATATTTCAACACCGGATGCACGTACAATTGCCATTCAGCCGTGGGAAAAAAACATGTTGGTGCCGATTGAAAAAGCAATTCAAGCCGCTAATCTGGGATTTAATCCGCAAAATGATGGAGCTATTATTCGAATCAACATTCCAACGTTGACAGAGGAGCGCAGAAAAGAACTCGTAAAAAAATCGCGTGCAGAAGCTGAACATGGAAGAGTGGGAATAAGAAATATCAGAAGAGATGCAAACGAGCATATAAAAAAAGATGCAAAAAGCGTCCCTGAAGATGTTGTTAAGGGCCTGGAAGACAATATCCAGAAAATGACCGACCAATATATCGCTATGGTTGATAAGCATGTAGAAGGTAAAGAGAAGGAAATTATGACAATTTGAGGAATATTATCCCTTATTGCTTAGTGGCTTGATTTTTAGACTAATATTTTTTTATTACGACTTTTTGTTACTTTTTTGTAGACTCATCGTATCATTTTCTTGGGTAAACAATGCTTTTTCGTGGGTGAAATTTTCGCTCGTTTTCCTTAATAAAATATCCCTCATATTAAATTTGATTAATGCATGACAAATCACTAATTTAGTACTCCTTACTTAGCTGAAAGGCCTTATGGATATTAAGAAAGCGCTTCCTGTGGTGTTTTTTTTAATTCAAGTAATAAAAAAAGTCAAATAAATATTAACTCAATAAGGTGTTTTTAATCAAATAGTTTCTTTATAAATAAAGAAATCTACTTTAAATAAAGCACATTAAACCGCTATAAAAAAAACGATTAGCAAATAAATATTGAGTGAAATTAATTGATATAAACTCATAATTAAAACAACAATAAACGAACAATTTAATTTCTAAGTTCTGCTATTATTTATCTATAAAAAATAAAATAAAAAATAAATATCTAAACCAAAATGAAAACAAAAATTACGCGCTTTAAAGTACTTATTGTCCTAATTGTTTTTACAATAATAGGGAAGTTCAGTTACGGACTAGTACCAACCTTTAGGTATTATGTTGCAAACGATCACTTGGTTTCGCCAACTATTTTTGAGTTTGATGTTTATATACAAAACACGTCTACCTATGGATCTACAGAAGACAGTTTAAAATTCCGGACAGCACAACATTGCATTACCTTTAATCCTGCCTTTGTAAACGGGGCTACAGTAACTGCAAGTTTCCAAGGAAACTCCGAGATGCTAAACTACTCTCCAGGTTCGATTCTATGGTCAGCAGCTGCGTTTGGTTTTCAGGTAGCTGCTAATACAGGGGGCGCTTGTACCAATGGAACATTTATTCCTGGTCTCCCGAATAACACTCCAAAAAGAGTAGCTACTTTCAGATTAACTGCTAGTACCGGTTCATTTGGGTGCGCACCAAGTAATCCCAATATGGTAATGACAGGGGATCCTGCGCCCTCGGGTCTAGCTTTGAGAATGGCAATAACAGAGTGGAATGATTTTTCCAATAACTGTACAGTTTTGGGAACAAACCAAACTTGCACTGGTGCCACTACTCAATACACAAGATCTGCTCTGCAAACACAATATACTTTTGTAAACAATAATTATATAACAATTTCCGGTCAGCCCGCTGCAGCATCTGCATCAGCGGGTGGTTCTGCGACGTTTACTGTAACTGCTTCAGGAGCTACCGGAACTACGCTTACTTATCAATGGTATGATTCAATTCCAAGTGTTTCAAGTACCTTGATTGTAAATGGAGTTGCTGCAAATGGTGCTACTTATGCCGGAGCAACTACAAACCAGCTTCAGATCTCAACCATTCCTGCCTCACTCAATGGACATCTTTTTTATAGTAAAGTTTCAACTTGTACTTCAAATTCAGCAGCACTTACGGTTGGACAATCTGATCCGTGCGCTACCAATCCTTTAACTGCCGGAGCAACATCTACTGTTAGTTGTAATGGTAACAATAATGGAACAGTAACAGCCACCCCTGCTGGTTTAACGTATATATGGAGCACCGGAGCAACAACACAATCTGTGACCGGACTTGCTCCCTCTACCTACACCGTAACAGTTACTAATCAAGCCGGATGTTCGTCAACTGCTAGTACAATTGTTGGCTCTTCAACTATAACAGCAGGTGCATCATCTACATCAACATGTACGAATACCGGAACTGCAACAGCAACACCTACGGGTATGTCATATATATGGAGTAACGGTGGTAATACAGAATCAATATCTTCTCTTACACCTAACACATATACGGTTACTGTTACAAATCAGTCAGGTTGTACTTCAACAGCCAGTACGATTGTTGGAACAACAACAGTAAGTGCAGGTGCTTCATCTACACCATCCTGTGGATCAAATGGAACTGCTAATGCAACACCAACTACTGCAGGCTTTACCTATATATGGTCTAATGGTGCCACAACAGCCTCCATTATCAACCTTGCTCCCGGAACTTTTACTGTTACGGTTACTGACCAGAACGGATGTACAGGAACTGCTTCAACTACCGTTGCAGACGGCAGTGTAACAGCCGGAGCATCTTCAACAGCAAGTTGCGGAACCAATGGAACAGCAACAGCTACCCCTGCAACAGGTGTAACATATGCTTGGTCAAATGCGGGAACGACACAAACCATATCAAATCTTGCACCGGGAACCTATACTGTAACAGTAACAACTATTAGCGGAGGTTGTACATCTACAGCTTCAACAACAGTAGCAAATGGCAGCGTAACCGCCGGAGCATCTTCAACAGCAAGTTGCGGAACAACAGGAACAGCAACAGCTACCCCTGCAACTGGTGTAACATATGCCTGGTCAAATGCGGGAACGACACAAACCATCAGCAACCTTGCACCGGGAACGTATACCGTAACGGTAACAGCTACTAACGGAGGTTGTACATCTACAGCATCTACCACTGTTGCTAACGGAAGTGTAACAGCCGGAGCTTCTTCAACAATCAGTTGCGGAACCAATGGAACAGCAACAGCTACCCCTGCAACAGGTGTAACATATGCCTGGTCAAATGCGGGAACGACACAAACCATCAGCAACCTTGCACCGGGAACGTATACCGTAACGGTAACAGCTACTAACGGAGGTTGTACTTCTACAGCATCTACAACAGTTGCCAATGGCAGTGTAACAGCCGGAGCGACCTCAACGGTCAGTTGCGGAACAACAGGAACAGCGACAGCTACCCCTGCAACAGGCGTAACTTACAACTGGTCAAATGCCGGA
>JANNBB010000027.1:0-136947 GCA_031385005.1 Bacteroidota bacterium | reverse complement strand
ATTGGGTCGAAGATACCGTCGCCGCGCTCGGTCCCGGGACGGCGAATCATCGGGTGTTGCAGCTTCGCTTTCGAATACTGCTTCATGATGCCCGCGCTGCCCTTGGCGCAGAGTTACTTTTTGTTCTACCAACTCCCGATATTTTGCAATGCTCAACGCTTGGTGTTCGGGGCCAAACTCTATAAATTCTTTTTCACTTACAAAATCTTTCAAGTTGAATTTTGCAGGTGCAAGCGGAATTATTGCTTCACGAAATTTCATCAGCGGTGAAAGTTTCTGAATCAGTTCATCCAATTTTGTTTCTGTAATGGTTGCCCAAAAATTATTTGTCTGTGCTTGTCTTATCAGTTGTTCTTCTTTGGCAACAATGTTTATGCTCAAAGGAAGTTCGCCTAATTCTTCAATGATACTTTCTTTCAGCGTTTCAAATTTGTCTTTCTCCTCTGCCAAATGTGCCAACGAAACTTCAACAATATCTTTTTCAAATCGCATGGCTTTAAAGTCAGCATCAGCAACGGTTCTGAAAAGTGGTTTCACAACTCCTTCCAAATATTCCAATTTGTCTTGCGAAAGATTATTCCAAAAATTTTCATCATCCAATCTTTGCAATTCATGTTTCGCTTCCATTATCACCACTGAATTTTGCGGAAGGGTTGCAATTTGTTTTTTCAGTTTCTGAATTTCTTTTTCTACAACTTCGGTTTCGTTTCTTGTTTGTGCTTCTTCAATCTTGTCAAGGCGAACACCAAACAAACGAACCGGCAAAGGAATTTGCGGTTTCAGTTCTTTGCCTCTCGGATTAAGTTTGAAATATTCAAAGTTGTCCCAACAATCTAAAATCAGAAATGAATCTTTGAAAGTACACCAAGGTTTTATTTTTTCCGCTTCAAGTAATCGCGTTCCTCTGCCTATCATCTGCCAAAACTTTGTGTAGCTGTAAACTGGTTTTGCAAAAACGAGGTTTGTGATTTCACGAATGTCAATTCCTGTATCAAGCATGTCCACACTTAATGCAACTCGTGGCATGTCGTTGTTAGTGAACTGGTCAAGCAAACCACCTTTGCCGTAAACCCGTGGGTCTTCACTCACAATGACTTTAGATAATTCGCCTTTGTATTCGGGATAAAGCGAATCAAAAATTTCTTCCATTCGCCTTGCATGTGCTTTGCTGATGCAAAAGAAAATTGTTTTTCCCGGGAGAACTCCGTTTGCATCTTTGATACTTTCTTCCATGAACTCTCGAACTATCAAAGCATTTGTTCCCCGATTGATAACTTTCTTTTCAATGTCTGTTCCTTCGTAATTTATTTCTTCAACTTCTTTTCCTTCAAGAATTAAATGTTGTTGGTCTTCCAATGAAATTGTCCGCTTGCTAATTCCTTCGTCCTGAAATTTCGTTTTGATTTTCATTACTTGGAAGTCGCACAAGTAAGGCGGTATGTGGTTCACCGCTTCATCATACGAATAAGCAAATGTTGGAACTCCATCATCAGTTTCAAACAACTGAAAAGTGTTGTGGTCAATTACATCGGTTGGCGTTGCCGTCAATCCCAAAGTGATTGTGTTGAAGTAGTCAAGTATTTCCTGATAGGTGTTGTAAATACTTCGGTGGCTTTCATCAACAACTATCAAGTCAAAGAAGTGAGGCGATAAAGTTTTTTGTTCATCACGAATGATGTTCAACATACTTGGATATGTTGAAACATAAATTCGTCTGTCGGTTGCAATTTCTTTTTCGTTTGGTTTTGGAAATCGTGGTTCGTTTGGCAAATATTCTTTGAACGCATCAAGCGTTTGATTTTGCAAAGCAATTCTGTCAACCAAAAACAAAACCCGTTCTGCCCACCCTGCTCTCATGAGTGCATCCACTAAGGCAATGCACACACGAGTTTTACCCGTGCCTGTAGCCATTACCAAAAGAAATTTTCTTTTTCGTTTTTCAACGGCTTCCATCACAGAACGGATTGCACGGATTTGATAATCCCGACCTGCAATTTTAGTGTTGATGAGTTCTCCTGCTAATGTTTTCCGTGCCTGACGAATGTATTGGTAGCGTTCCAAATCATCACGCGTTGGAAACCCATAAACTTTTTTCGGGGGGTAATTATCTAAATCCCAAAAATAAATGTCGTGTCCGTTGGTGTAAAAGCAAAAGGGTAATTCTCCGCCCTGTGTCTGCACAATGTTGTAACAATATTGTTTTGCTTGCTCTCTGCCAATGGCTGCATCAACAGAAGTTTTTTTCGCTTCAACAACTGCAAGTGGTTTACCGTCTTTGCCTAATAAAACATAGTCACTGAATTGATGTCCCGCGTATGTTGTTGGTGCTTCTTGAGCAAGATTCTTATCTACAATAATATCGAACTCCTCAATTACCTGTGTCCTGTCCGTTACAAGCCACCCTGCCCTTTTTAGTCGCTGGTCAATGATTTCCTTTCGTGTATGTTTTTCGGTTTTCAATTCTACAAATAATCTAATCTGAAATTTTATTGTCGTAACTAATGATAGTTCTTCTATTACTTTTTGTTCTTAGTTTTTTGATTCTTGATTTGATCCTCTGCTACATGGAGAGCTTTTATCGCTAATTCTTCATGGCCAATTTCAAAAATCACTTTCTCACTCAAGTAAAGTACCGTCAGTTCTTCGATATCGTGCTTGTAGATTTTCGCTAGCTTTGACACAATTTCTTTTGTTAACCGTCTTTCACCACGTTCCATTTTGCTAAGGATAGCAACATCAATATCAAGCATTGCTGCGACATTCCGAAGCAACAAATTGTTTTCTTCTCTCAGTTTCCTGAGTTTATATCCAATGGTTTCCATTTGACAAATTACAAATTGACTGAATTTGTCAAATGTAAATTAACAAAGTTGATTTTTTTCATTTAAAGTGGATAAAAGTTTTCAACATTAAAGAGTAAGAATACTTGGTATTGACTCCTGTTTTGTTAATCTAAGCAATCTTTAATATTCAACCATAATGCCAACGATGCGTAATCGTCTAATAAACAGGTGTTTATGCGATTTGTTTTTATCTATTCATTTTTTAAGTTTGTAGAATCAGTTTTAACCTCAGCCTCATGGAAGTTATTTGCATTGAAGATGCAGCTTTTTATACGTTGATAGAACAGGTCGTTAATCGCCTGAAGGAAAAACATGGCGACGATCATGAAAAGTGGATTTCCGATGACGAAGCCATGCAGCTTCTGAATATTAAATCCAAGACAACACTTCAGAAATTCCGTGACGAAGGAAAAATCCGTTTCTCACAACCTCAAAAGAAAATTATTCTTTACGACCGCGATTCTATTCACAGCTTTCTTGAAGAGAATGCGCATAATACTTTTTAATCATGGACGAAACTCAATCAGACAATTCAAAATATCAAAAAGGATTTAATGAAGGGTATATCATTACCAAATATGAACCGGGTTTATCCGACATGATTAGTCTATTTAAAAATGAATCACAGCGCGGGGAAGGATTCCGAGATGGCCGGCAGCAATTTGTCCTTGAACAAACAAAAGACCGTCACCCTTCTTGGTTGACCGATAATAATCGCCCTCAAAGAACAACTGAAGACAAAACGAAAGGCCGTGATTTAGAGGAGCGATAATATTTAATAGTAAGGTTAATTTTTCCGCCGCCACATGGAATCTTTTGATCTTGATACACCTCTTATTGATTTGTCTGGTAACAAAGAAAGTTACTGGACATTCCGCCATGCGGTTGAAGGTGTGCAGATTTTCGGCGGCATTGGCTCTGGAAAAACTTCTGGCTCCGGTCGTACTCTTGCTTTGAAATATCTTTCTTCAGGATTCGGTGGTCTTGTACTTACTGCCAAGCCTGATGAAAAGGAGTTGTGGGAAGATTATTGCAAGCTAACAGGTCGTACCCAAGATTTACTGATTGTAGAACCGGAGAAAAAAAACTTTTTCAACTTTCTTGATTATGAAAGTTCACAGGCAAGAGGCGGCAACTCAATAACTGAAAATATTGTTCAGGTTCTTAAAACGGTTATCCGTGCCAGCGAAGAAAAGGCGCATGGTTCTTCTGATGATCCGTTTTGGGAAACCGCGCTCGATATGTTGATCTTTAATGTGATTGATTTGTGCAAACTTGCCTATGGAAAAATTTCTGTGCAGCAGTTATTCGATATTGTCCAGACCATACCTAAAGTAAGCTCTGATAATGACAGTAAAGATGAAAAACAAAGCACCTTTCATCAAGCTTTTGATGCAGCGCGGAAAAAAGTCACAAAGCAACTTGACGAATGGGAACGTACACAATCGGTGGAGACACTGCAACGCCTGAATAAGGAAGATATATTTGATGATGTTGCTTCAAATGCAATACCGGATTACCGTCTCCTAAAATTTCTTGATTTGTTTTTCAAGGATAGTTACAAGAACCTCAGTGAAAAGACGCGTTCAATCATAGACTTTTCTTTTTCCGGTTTCCTTTTCCGCTTATTGCGTGATCCGGTTTATTCCCTGTTCTGCCGTCATCCATCAACGTTTACGCCGGATGATTGCCTGAAAGGAAAAATAATCCTAATTAATCTTCCTGTTAAACTCTATCACAAAATCGGTCGTGACAGTCAGATCATGTTTAAATATATCTGGCAACGTGCTATGGAGAAACGTCCGGCCACTGAACACCAAAGGCCTGTTTTTCTCTGGGCGGATGAAGCGCAAAATTTTCTCCATGAGCATGACACCGAATACCAGGCTACGGCACGGAGCAGCCGGATTGCTACCGTTTACATTTCACAAAACCTACCGAACTACTATGCGAATATGGGCGGTGCTAAATCAGATTCACGCGTGAAAAGTTTTCTCGGTACACTCGGTACAAAAATATTCCATGCAAATGCCGACGTTGATACCAACCGTTACGCTTCCGAACTTATTGGCGATGGGCTTTATGAAGAAACCTCCAATACATCAACTGTAGCAAGTCAATTTTCATCTTCAAGAACAAAATCAGTTAAACTCGAACGCATCGTTCGACCTGAACAATTTGTTTCGCTTAAAACCGGCAGCATTAATAACGATTTTGTTGTCGAGGGTTATTTGCATTTTCAGGGTAACACGCTCAAGAGTGGATTGAACCATATTAAAGCATCCTATAACCAGAAATATATTCCAACCCTTAAAAGCAAAACAAATGAAAAAGAACCTTTATTTCCGTGAACAAATCAATCGTCAAAAAATCAATCACGCTGCATTAAGGCAGTTGATTAATATTGCTTCTTATCCAAGGCTTGTGCTTGAAGTTTTCCTGCGCAAGAATTTCGGCCAACGCTATTTTAGCATGGGTGATGCCGGTGTCATTCTTCTGGTTTTGGGAGCTATTCCGATTATCCGTCCTTACATGGCAAGAAGTTATGTCCCGTTTGAGTGGGGTGACTTCCTTATACATTATTCTACATGGTATGCCTTCCTTGCCGCTTTTTATATGTTTTCATCTCGCCGGGAAAAGGAAATAAGCCGGGAAATATCAGTGTTCGATTTTGGCAAATACAGTCTTTATTCAGGGGATATTGACCCGCGTTTTTACAGGATTAATGCTGGCAAAACGGATGTACGCAAAATTGAGACAGTTTACGAACCAGTTATCTTTCTTGTAGCAGGAATTGCCCTGTCAATCGTTGGTCAGAAAATTGGCGCCGTCTTGACTACATGCAGCATTTTTTATTTACTGGGCTCTGCCGCGGCCTATAAACTTGGAGACGATTTTGTCATGAATCATATTGATGAAATGATCTGTAATGAAGAACTGGAAGATACGTTTGTGAATGACAAGCAGCCTGAGGATGCAAGAGGTGTCCGTTTTTACGGTCGCAAACCGGTGAGTGAAGAGAACCGGCGCAAGCTCGTTCCGACCTTTACTGAAGATCAAACTGTACCTATCAGTTAGTGCCTAAGCTGTGCTTAGGGAAGAAGTCTGATGGGTTTTCTTTAATGGTTATTACAAGCATCCTCAACACAGCTTCCGGCCACTGAAGCACCTGAAAACTGACCTCCGAAAACGTAAAAACCGACAACCTTATTTGTGCGGTAAAAAGTGGAAATTTTCCAATCGAATCTAAAACTCAGGTATACTCATTCGAAATGATACGCATGGTTCAAAGTAAATCTGCCGGGCACGCAAAAGCGTATTTTTCGGATGCCCTGTCCAAGTCGGATTACTACCTCGACGAACAGGAACTGAACGGGCAGTTTCAGGGGAAGATTGCGGAACGGTTGGGGATAACAGGTCTTGCTACAAAGGAGAATTTTTTTGCACTCTGTGAAAACAAAAATCCGGCAACAGGTGAACACCTCACGCCGCGAACAAAAGAGGAACGGACGACAGGGTATGACATCAACTTCCATTGCCCGAAGTCGGTGTCGATCCTTCACGCTCTTGAAAAGGATGACCACCTGCTGCAAGCGTTTCATCAAAGCGTTCGTGACACGATGCTTGACATCGAGGCGGACAGCAAAACGCGTGTACGCAAAAGCGGCAAGTACGAAGACCGGGAAACCGGCGAACTCGTCTGGGCGGATTTTGTGCATCAGACGGCAAGGCCGGTCGAAGGCTTTTCACCGGACCCGCACCTGCATTGCCATTGCTTTGTCTTTAACGTTACGTGGGACAATGTGGAGAATCGGATGAAGGCAGCACAGTTCCGGGACATCAAACGTGACATGCCTTACTATCAGGCAAAGTTTCATAAAACGTTTTCTGATCGGCTTATCAGTCTTGGTTACCAGATTAATCGAACTGATAAATCATTCGAGATAGCAGGCGTTCCTAAAAACGTCGTTGATCTTTTCTCCAAACGTACCGATGAAATCGGACGTGTCGCAAAGGAAAAAGGCATCACTGATGCAAAGGAGTTAAGCGAACTTGGCGCACGTACACGCGCTAAAAAAGAAAAAGGTCTGACGATGACAGCACTGAAAGAGGAGTGGCGAAAACAAATTCATGCGCTTGACCCGAATAAAAAAAGTGGCGATAATGTCATTCGTCATGCACCGGAAAAGGAAAGAGTGCCTCTTGAATCAAGGCAGTGCGTTGACCATGCCTTGCTACATTGTTTTGAACGCGCTTCCGTTATGGATGGCCGCCGGATTCTCGAACGTGCTTATCGTTTTGGCCTCGGCAATAATTTGGTCTCGGTTGATATGATCACCAAGAAGTTCAAAGAGGACAAGCGCATCATTCACGTCACTGAAAAATCACGCACGCTCTGCACCACGAAAGAAGTGCTTGCCGAAGAAAAGCGTATGGTTGATCTGGCGAAGAATGGACAAGGCAAACATAGACCACTATATGAAAAAGCACCTGAGGTCAATTTAGCCGGTCAGCAAGCAGAGGCGGTCAAGCACGTGCTCACCACCTCACACATGGTTTCTATCATCCGTGGGGCTGCTGGAACCGGTAAGACGACCCTGATGAAAGAAGCGATTTCCTTGATGGAGAAAGCCGGTAAACAGGTCACCGTTGTTGCACCTACGGCGCAAGCCTCACGTGGTGTTTTGAAAGGTGAAGGTTTCCAGAATGCAGAAACGGTTGCCATGCTTCTCACCGATCAAAAGATGCAGGTGAAATTAAAAAACCAAGTTCTGTGGGTGGATGAAGCGGGGCTGCTCGGAACAAAAGATATGACTGCTCTCCTTGACCTTGCCACAAAACAAAATGCTCAACTGATTTTAGGCGGCGATACAAAGCAGCACGCAAGTGTTGTTCGCGGTGATGCGTTGCGAATTCTCAATACGGTCGCACATATTCAAACGGCAGAAGTGAGTAAAATATACCGCCAGAAAAATGTCGAGTACCGTTCGGCTGTTGATGATTTGTCGAAAGGAGACATCAAAACTGCTTTTGAAAAACTCGACAACATGGGCTATATCCAATCCGTTGATCAGATGAAACCGAATAAACAACTTATCGATGACTATGTGCAAACGGTGATCAAGGGGAAATCAGCACTGATAATTTCACCGACACATGCGCAAGGTGAGGAGGTCACAAAGGAAATCCGTGAACGTCTGCGTGATGAAGGTATAATCGGCAAAAAAGAAATTATCGCAACACGCTTTTCAAATCTGAATATGACCGAAGCTGAAAAATCCGATACACGGAATTTTAAGCAGGGACAGATTGTGCAGTTTAATCAGAACACACCGGGTTTCAATCGCGGCAGTATATGGTCGGTTGAGTCCATCGATGAAAAAGCAATTCATGTGCAAAATACAAACGGTGAAATAAAACAATTGCCAACCGTGAAAAGTAGCGCATACGATGTTTATAAAAAATCGGAATTGAATTTGTCGAAGGGCGACCGTGTCCGTATAACACGCAATGGTTTTGATGCGGACAAAAAACGCTTGAACAACGGGCAAACATTGGAAGTAGCTTCAGTCAGCAAAAACGGAAAGATTGTTCTTCGCAATGACAACAACACTTATACACTTGATAAAAATTTCGGACACATTACACATGCACATTGCATCACCTCTTATGCATCGCAAGGCAAAACCGTTGATGAGATTTTTATCTCCCAACCGGCGGCAACATTTCCGGCGACGGATGCAAAGCAGTTTTATGTTTCCGTATCGCGTGGACGTGACCGCGCTCGCATTTATACTGACAACAAAACAGAACTGCTACATCATGCTGCTGAACTTGGCGAACGCCAATCAGCTTTGGAGCTGACCGGAAAAACCAAATCGCATAAAGAATTTGTTCAGCAATTGCAGCGCTCTGAAAAAACATCGTCAAAGGAAAAGACATCACAAAATAAACAAAAAGATCAAACAGAAAAAGATTATGAGCGAACTTAAACTTAAGTATGACAAGGCACGCAAAACCGATACAGCAAAGCAGAATGAAGAAAAGAAATCGGAGCCAAAGGATGATATTGAATTGTATGATTCGCCGAGCAATGCACGGAACCTTTGCCTTGTTCTGTCAGACGGTAAACAAGTGTTCTTTAACTATGCTTATTTGATTTCAGGTGAGTACTTCCCAAATGAAAATAATATTAGACTTGCTTTCACAACACATTTGATCCTATTGAAAGGGCATTCGTTGGAATCTTTATTTGATTCCCTCTGCAATCATGAACCCAAAAGATTGATCGTTGTTGCTGAACGTTACCTTGAAGTTGGTCAAAACAACGAAGGTCTAATTACCGAAATTACGGTTGAAAAACTGGGTAATTGAATAATTAGGATTAATGGCAGCTTTTTAATTTTTTGTTTCTTTGCTGCAACCAAAAACATAAATATTATGAACAATGTATCTAACTATTGTATCGCTTCCGCACCTAAAATCCAACCAATGGAAGCCTTGATCAATAAACTCATTAGCGAAGGATGGATTCCTTTAGGGGGACTTGGTTTCAGTCCTTTTGGTTATCATCAAGCAATGGTAAAATATAAAAATGAATAGTTAAAAACAGCTTGAAGAATTTAACCCTCCAAATGTTACTAATAGTTTTATTACCGGTATTTCAAAAGGATTAATAAAGAAAAAAGGCCGTCCTTGGTGGAAGATTTTTTGAATCTAAAAAAGAAGAGAGCGCTTACGCGCCCTCCCCGGTAACTTCCGATTTGGGTTTCGGCGGAAACGCCAGATAGCGTTTGTCATCGAGGATGATGTTCAATCCAAATCCACGCTTATGCCTGAAAGCTGCTCCGATGCGAAGCGTATTGCCTTCTCCGTCCTGATCGTAAATGAAAAATGCAGGCACTTGCTTGGGCTTGTTTTCAGTTTGTGTTGTCATGGTATATCTCCTTTAGTTTGCATTACCCTTTCGGGCGATGCCTCCCGATGAGCCAGAAGCACGTGCAGCGTCAAGAAGAAAATTGGGGGCTACCTTTTTTAGGGGGAGCCGAATTTCTTCTTGACGCGAGGAGCACGAGCGAAGGGCAGGGAACTAAGCATGCATGAAAGGAAATGCAAACTTGCTTATCGAGATTCCCATGACCACTTTAAACACCAGCTCCTAAAATGACGCATTCGCATTGGCAATAGGTTTAGGTTCTGCCGCAACGCAACTTACTTTCGGCTGCTTGGATGGCTGTAGATTGATCATAAACTCGACTGCCTTCTGCGCTTGTGATGCCGCCTGAAAAATAAATTTGTTATCGTGTTGCAAAACTTTCAGCCATGATTGCATGTAAGCCGCATGTACTTCAGAGGGGATCGGCTCGAAACCAAGTTCTGCTGCAAGGAAACAAGCGCCTAATTCAGCGACAAGTTCTTCCTTCGCATAAACTTCATCGCCGTTACGGCCTTTTTTGAAATCACGGTTCAACCGCTTCTCGTGTTTTGTCCAGTGCGTCATCTCATGGGAGAGAATGCCGTAATACCCTGTAGCATTTATAAAACTTTCAAAGGGTGGCATTTCAATTTTATCGGTGGATTCATAATATGCAGCGCGGTCACCTGTATAAATTTCCGCCTTTGTATCGGCGAAGAACTGGTCAATTTCCTTCAGGCGCGTTTCAGTATTTGTGTTTGTGTTTGTCGGTTCAATTTTCTTGTAAAATAATTCCGGCAATCCTTCAACCTGATCGGCATTGAATACTGAATATACTTTCAGGAAGGAAGATTGCTGTTTATGCATCTCTCCATCTTCGCCCTGTTCTTCCTTGATGATTTTATCTGCATAAACGACAGGTGTACTTTTTTCACCTTTTCGTACATGCGCATTCAGTTCATTCGCTTGCCGGACGGTCATCCAGTATGGCGACTGATAACTTTTTTCAGCAGCAGTGATCCACAGCAACATTTTATTGATGCCGGTATAGGGAATGTTATTGCTGCGCAAGGGAAGAGTAACTTGATTGAGTGAGCCTGCGCTGTTCCATGGTTTTCTCCATGTCAGTTCGCCTTTTTCAAGGTCGGCAATTATTTTTTGCGTAACCTTCGCGTAAATATTTTGCTGGTCATTGAAGTCCGATTTGATTTGTTCTTTATCAGGTGTCGTCATTTAGTTTCTCCTTGGGTTGATGTTGTGGTAAAAATTAAGTTCAGATAATAAGACCTTCTTCAGCGAATGAGGTGAATCCATCTCTGGTGATGATCAAATGATCGAGAACATTGAGTTGAAGAATCTTTCCGGCATTGACAAAATCTTTGGTCAACTTTTTATCGCTTTCGCTTGGCAACTTATTTCCCGATGGGTGATTGTGCGCCATAACAATACTCTCGGCTTTTGCTTTTAATGCCGTCGCAAAAACAATCTTCGGATCAACGACACAACTGCTCGTACCGCCAACCGATATATTTGAAATCCCGATGCAATTGTTTTTTCTATCGAGCAGAATAATTTTAAATTGCTCAAGCAGGTCGAGCTTGTTTTGCTCCCAACAATCCATCAAAAGATCATAAGCCTCTTTCGCACTACTGACGATGCGGCGCTGAGATGCTTTCACCTTGTTGTGATAGATGAGTTCTACTTCGGTGACGGAAAATAAATCTGGTTTAAGTTGTTCTTGCATTTTAAAATCTCCTTCATGTAAAAAAGTTTTAACCGTTAAGACCAAGACAGTTCATGTGCCAAGCATTTACATCTTTATGTGGCGCAAACGTGTTGTTCATTGGTTTATGTGTCACGCCAGCCTGTGTTTGCAGAAAATTTTCGATTGCAAGTTTTGTCTTGTATCCGGCAAGATCATTATCCATCCAGGAAAAAAGAGTTTCGTAGCCGTAATTCCGGATATAAGGTAATGCGTGTTTAAGACAGGCGACAGAATTCAGGATGATGGCGTCTCCATCCAATGCACCTTTTCCTTGCGAAGAGATCACTGATAAAAAATCCATGAAGCCTTCAAAGACATGAACCTCTTTTGTCATTGCTACAGCGCCACGAATAAATGAGACTGTCTTAGGGGCAACGCAACCTTTATAGAATGCATTCCGAAGTTCAATACCGTTGTTCTCATTGGGAAAACCTAATGCATGAAAAGTCTTTCCGGTTTTTTTATTGAACGCGGAAACTTCCCTGACGTACTTTCTTGCAAAAGAAAAAGGAATCCCTCTTGATTGCAGATACTTTATGAGTGAATGATTTTGAAGTGCTGAAACATTCTTGACCACGACAGATGAATCGTCACTTTTGTATTCAGGATTTGCTGGAACAGCAAATAGGGACGGGACGATGTTCATGCCTGTCAGCCAACGTAACGCATCAGCTACAGAATTTTCTTTGCCTTGGGAGGCAAGGTATTCGACGACAAAATCAATGACTGATCCGCCGATTGCTTCTCCGAAATCATACCAGACATTTTTTCCTGCATGAACATGGAAGCTGGCTGTTTTCTCTTCCCTAAACGGTGAATGATACCAACGCTCATGACCCTTTTCCTTCACCGGTTCCAACTTAAGCTCGTCAAGAATTGTTGTCAGCTCGATACAATTTGCTTCTTCGATATTCATAGGTCTTCCTTTCCATCCAATGAAAATTGCCGGATTATAAAATTCAAAATTGTAAGTCGTTATTAAGGACGCGCCTTACGGCGTCATGTGTGCTTCCACAAATTTTTCAAGTGTAGAAAGCCGATACCTCACGGCACGACTGCCAAGCCTGATCGGCTTCAGGTCGTAACGCTTGGTGCAATCCCACACGGCAAGTGTTTCCGGCGACACGCTCAAAAACTTTGCTGCTGCCTTGCGGTCGAGTAAGCGGTCTTCAAGGTCGTAGTCAGTCATGTTCATCTCCCCACTAAAAAAATAACCACTAAAGTCAGTTGTAAGGTTTCCCTTAACTTGAACTTTAAGTGTTCCCATAGACTAACTATACCTTAAACTTTACCTAACAACGGAAAGAATCTCATTTTTAGGTTATAAATAAGAACGGCAAATAAGTATAAACATCCGATGAAACCGTGTTTTGCATCCGATTTTATGCAAGTGCATTCTAAAACAGGCGAATCAGCCCTGCGTTGTGTCTCTGAACCGATCAAAAGAAGTATCCCAAAAATAGATAGTTCTGATTTTCATATCAAAAGATTCCTTCATTAAAATCTTTCTTACACCGTAAAGATCACATCCATCTCTCAACCTTCCGTGTCCCTGAAGGCTGTGATCGTCACGGCTCATAACAGAGAAAGAAATTAATGACTGAAGGCCTCTCGCAATCTGAACTTGAATATCTGTCTGATCTGGAACTGCGTTCAAAATTCAACGCGGTCGCTGAAGAACTTGCACATCAGCAAAACGAATATCAAAAATTGTTAACCACTTTAAGGAATATTCAGGCTGTGATTCATCGCCGTCGTTCAGCTCCGAGAATGTAAACTAAGGCTTCATTTTCATTACTTTTGCTTGAGCAACGAGTCATCATGATAATTTAAATTGAATAAATCTTAGCCAACTGAAATGAAAATCTTTGACCCACAAACCCGACATACAAAAGTCATTCAACTTGATCAACTAACGAATGCTGGTCAAAATGTGCTTCCTTATAAAAACGAGTTTATTGATATTAATACGATTAATTTAGCGATTACTGAATCAATTTATCGAATATTTAGCATTGATAAGTTCAAGAAAACTTTGCAAAGTAAAAAGCTATGTTTAGTTCGTCCATTTAAATGGGAAGACCCTTTCGAGAATTTTCTTCTAAATTCGGTTGGCGTATTAAAGGATGGTTCCCAAGTTGGATTTGAAAATATTCGAGACAATTATTACGGACAGTGTTGGACATTGAAAAAGGAATGTGATGGACTCTGGCGAAATTACAAGGGCAAAGAACCTGCTGCCGTAAAAGTAAAATCGACTGTAAGTAAGTTGATGGAAGAATTCTATGATCTCACAAATAAATTTCATATGCTTTCATATTTCATTGGCAAGGTTGAGTATGTACCTGATGTCGAAATTGAAAATTATTTTAAGAATACGATTGAATTAATGGGATTTCAAAGTGGTGTCGAAATTATCCAAACACTTCTAATTAAAAGATTATCATTCGCATATGAAGAAGAAGTTAGAATACTTTTTAGCAGACCATCAACAAATGAAATAAACATCAACACAGTTAAAAATCCTTGGGATGATTCAGATTATTTCTTTGTGAATATTGATCCGAATAATTTGTTTGATGAAGTTGAGATTGATCCTTGGCTCCCAAAATCTGAATTTGAAAGACTGAAAACCGAATTTATTGCATTAGGTTTTACAGGGAAAATCATTCAATCTGGGTTGTACAATAGGCCTTTTTTCGTAGCACGGATCAAAGCTTAATTGCATTTAAAGATGTGTCAATAATAGTCGCGCAGGATTAAAATCAAGGCGAGAAGAGATATCAGGCGCTCTTAAATACCTTGCGCCTTATTCAAACTGGAATTCTTTACCATCGTCAAAAACCATAGGTTGTTTTTGAATTGTATACTGTGAATTCATCTGCATGACATGCTTAGTTAAATCATTCAGTACATTTGCTTTCATCACAATAAAATATTCCGAAGAAAATGTATTTCAAAAATGAATATACGATCATGCCTCTTGACCTGGGGGAGAGCGACAACATCAAATTCAATTTTGTAAAGGATGATACTGAGCTGAGCATTGATCTGACGAAAATCCCAAAGGAAGAATTGAAACCGAGCAATAAAGTTGGAGACCTAAAAGCCACAGTCATTCTACAACGCCCGCATGGCGAAGAAGTCTTATCACGCTTTAAAGGCATGAAACATACAATCCCGGAAGAATTGGTTGAACTGATTACAGACGTGTCACACAAGATGTCATCAACATTGAAGCAAACGATACGGATTGTCAGATGGGTGCGGGGACTTGCTGATGCTCATAATTTCCTACGCAACGCTGCATTCATGAAGTGGTCACCAGACAGTATCGCATGGCATTCAGTGCCCCCGCAAATCAAAGTGGAAGTGTCACTTTTGTTCCCTGTAAAAAAGATCGTGAGCGATGAGGAGAAAAAACTCATCCACGATCTTGTTATCAATGAAATCGATGAGCCTTTCGGTCATGAACTATTTTCTGAAGCCTATTCCCAAAAGAGCCAAAACCCCCGGAGTGCTTTGGTGATTGCCATCGCTGCTGCAGAAACGGCGTTCAAACAATTTGTGCAAAGGACATCACCGGAGACGAGCTGGCTTCTTGAAAATGTTCCTTCTCCACCACTTGTTAAAATGCTCAAGAAATATCTTCCGGAGTTACCTGTCAAAAGGAAGATCAAAGGCAAGTTAGTTTTCGTTCCAAAAGACATTCTGAAAGCCTTGGAAGAAGGGGTTGAAATCAGAAATAAAATTGTCCATGGGGCAACAACTCATATCAAGCATGACACGCTTGAATGGGTAATGCGGTCAGTGCGTGACCTACTTTACCTTTTGGATTTCTACGCAGGTTTCGAATGGGCGCAGCAGAACATTAACGAAATTACCAGAATGGAGCTGATCAAGGCGGCTGAACATATTTAGCCGACCTTACATTGAATGACAGGGCTTTAGAAGTGGGGGGAATGAAAGACCGTTGAGTTCACCCCAGGATTTTCTCGCAAAATTTAACAGCCAAATGCAGTATCTTTATCGCCCCTAAAATTCAAGGTGATGGAGAAATTTACTATTAAGGGATACTGGTTCCTACCAAATAACACAGAACAAAAAGTATATGGGACATTGACTTACGATCCCCATGAAGGCGCTGAACTCGAGTTGTATGACAGTTTTAGCATGGACAGAATATTACCTGAACATAAGGATCAGTCAATAATTTTAGGATTAACAAATGATAGCAAGAAGGTAACACTCTACAAGTGCATGATGACTCATTCAGGCGGAGCAACGCTTGTACAGGGAGAAGAATCAGGCAAACCGTCTGTCATTTATTCTCCGCTGTACTGTATGATTGGCGTATACGCAGGCGGTGTTGAGGATCTCAAATTTGATAGCATATCGAGTGAAATATTCAACCTTGATGAATGGCTCAGAGTGAGTGGATTCATCAGAAAGATTGATGAGGAAGTTGAGAATGCAAAAAATTATGAATCTATGATTCATTACAAGCTGCCCGATCAGATCATCTTCCCATTAAGTAATGATCTCGAAGGAAAATTCAATTTTATTTCGACACGGCCGGGACTACATTTTTTCCAAAAGCAAGCAACGATTGAGCAGCGTGTTGAATTCGAAGTTCACTCGAAGGTGGAGATGGATTTTAATGATTTGCTGGAACATATATTTACATTTCAGAATTTTTTAGTCCTGGCTCTTTATGGTAGCACCTACCCGATATCAGTCACGCTCCGTGGCGAAAGACACACAAAAGATTATGGCGATGGAAAACCGGTTAAGAAGGAAGTTAAACTGTACTTCTCTATGCCCAATGCAAAACTGAATGAAAGGGCTAAGAGTACACCTGAAATGATATTTAGCTATGCACAAATCAAAGACAGGTTTCCAGTTATTATTAGGAGCTGGTTTGAAAAATATGAACTCTTGGAACCAGCATTTGATTTGGTGTTTGAACAGTTCTATAACGGTAATCGTTTCTCCGTAAATACTTTTTTGAATTTAGCTCAATCGGCAGAAACTTTCCACGCTCGCGTTCACAATCATCCGAGAATGCCAAAGGAAGAATATCAAGCAATGAAAGCTGATATTCTTGAGTTGACTCCATCTAAATATCACGAATGGCTGGGTGATCAATTTAGTTGGGGGAATAGCCTTCGATTGCACGATCGTCTTACTGAGCTTACTGAAAAGTATGCTAATTCAATCCTTGACAAGATACTCGGCGACAGGAAAAAATTTGTCTTGGATGTAAAACGTTCAAGGAATTATTACACACATTATTCAAACGATGGCAAGAAGCATGCTCTTAAGGGTTCAGACTTGTTTTACCTCTCTGAAAGGTTGAAGATATTGTTGGTGTGTTCCTTTCTCATGGAGGTTGGACTTACTAGCGAGGAGCTTTCGAAATCTATGAATAACGTGAAATGGAAATTGTTCTCTCATCTTGCGGACTGGAGTGAAGAATTGGAGCAATTGAAGAGTACGATGAAAAACATTTTCAACCTAAAAGGTGGAGTTTTGATAATTGGCTCACTGTTTTGGGATGAAGAAGAAAAAAGACTGAACTGGCGAAACACGAGATTAGTTCAGGATAATGCCATTCATGTGAAAGCACCGATTAGATATGGCAGGCTTTCATCAAAAAATATTTACACGATGGTTTTCTCCAATGAAGTAGGCGGAGAAAAGCTAGGCAATGCGTATCTCGGGCCTTTCAAAAATAATCCGGTTACAAGTCTGTCTCATATAAATACTGAGGCCATTTGGCTGGCCAAGGCAGAAGGGATGAAGAAAGCTTTTATTTCTTGCGATAAGGATGGCAAGCCATGGTGTGTAATTGGAATTTTATTCAATGAGAATAAAATAAAATCTGATGACAGGAAAAAAATCATCGAATGGTGGCACACTCAATTAATGATAGATGATGATTACGAAAAGTTTCGAATAGAAGATTTCAGGCACGGCCACGAGGAACCATCAATACAAAAAAATGGATTATTGAATTTTCCATGGATGACTGCTTTGAGGCCAGAAGATAAAGAACCGTTGGATGATTATGATTTTGTAATCGCGACGGCGACAGTTCCGACGGGTGAAAAATATCCAGATGCGGAAGAGTTATCTGATTTGGTGAAAGCTGATCTTACTAGAAAATATTTTTATCACAATGTTGAAAGTGGTATTACCACTTTTCAAGACGATGAGATCAGAAAAAGCATTTCACCTCCAACTATCGAAGAGGATAGTGCGAAACAAAGTTAACTCATTTTAGTTTCGCAGAAGTATAGTTCTTGGATATTTGTAAAGCTCATCGCAATTTGTTTTTTCAAATTAGTAGAAATGATTTATATTATTTCATTGCAAGCAACCAATCAAAGTCTTATTATCAACATGCTGACGTGAACTGAATACTTCAAACTTTTACCTACATTAATTTGAATTGGGGGTACATTTGGGGGTACTTCAGAATAATGATGTTGAGAGTTATTTTAGAAATCAACAGGATAGGAAATGTTTTCGACTCTTCTCGTCTCCGCCATCTTTTCATAATATTAATCTACTATGGTTTAAAAAGCATCGGTAACTATCTTGAAAACCAAAGAAAGTCGATCAGCTTATTTAATATTAAAGAGCCAATCTTAACCTTGCTAAATAAATTTTTGGGGGTATAATCGGGGGTATCACCAAATATGTGGGGGTATCAATTGGCCTTAACAGATACCATATGTAAGAATGCAAAACCCAAAGAGAAGCCATACAAATTGGCCGATTCGGGTGGATTATATCTTCATGTCATGCCGAATGGAGCGAGATACTGGCGACTGAAATATAGAATCAATTCAAAAGAAAAATTGCTGGCACTTGGAACATATCCGTTTGTTACCTTGGCAGAAGCGAGAGAGGAACGCGAAAGCGCAAAGAAGTTACTGTCAAAGTCGATTGATCCATCAGAAACAAAAAGAGATCAGAAGAAAAATGTAATTAGGGATGCTACGAATACATTCAAGGCTGTTGCACTTGAATGGGTTGAATTGAAAAAAGAAACTTGGAGCGAGAGTTATCATTTAACAGTTTTGCAAAGACTGAATAAAGACATCTTTCCTTTTATCGGAAAAGACAAAGTTGACACCATCGAAGCACCTGATCTTCTTATTGCACTTAAAAGAATGGAAAAGCGTGAGGCTTTAGACTTGGCATCGCGTTGCCGCTCATTGTGCGTGCAGATTTTCCGCTATGCAATTCAAACAGGTAAATGCAAAAACAATCCTGCTGCAGATTTGCAAGGCGCAATAAAATCGCGTCGGACAAAACACTTTGCTGCAATCAGCCCGAAGGAAATACCTGAGCTACTGAAAGCTCTTGATAATAATGATGCCAGATTATATCCCCGAACAAGACGAGCCATAAAACTATCGATGCTGACTTTTGTGCGGCCTGGGGAATTACGCCAAGCAATGTGGGATGAAATTGACTTCGACAAAAAGGTATGGGTGATCCCTGCTGAACGAATGAAATCTCGGAGAGAACATATTGTTCCTTTATCCGATCAGGCGATAGAAATTTTAATACAGCAGAAAGAAGAAACAGGGCGCATCAAAACAAAATATGTTTTCCCGAGTCAGATCAATCCGAATGAACCAATGAGCGATGGGACTGTAAGGGTAGCACTTCAAAAGCTAGGTTTTAGGGATCGCATGACAGCGCATGGTTTTCGCGCACTTGCTCGAACAGCAATCAGAGAGGAATTAGAATACGATCCTGATATTATTGAAGCGCAGCTTGCACACAAGCCGATTGGTGCTTTAGGTGCTGCTTACGATAGATCGCAGTTCATCAAAAAGAGACAAATGATGATGCAGCAATGGGCTGACTATTTGGAAGCACTTTTGTAAAAAATTATATTAAAATAGAAGCTTCCAATTTTTAATTACAAATCTTTCACGACTCTGTGTTGACGGTCGTCTCTTAGGTCTTGGCTTATCATCTGGAAGAATTGAATCTACGAGCGCCAAAAGGGGCGAGATTTTAATATAAATGTTTATAAGTAAGATAATCCTTCAAGCCGGAGACGCTTCCGAAAATAAATCGTTCGGCGAGTTTTGACTGAGTATAATTGGCTGTTAATTTTTTTGCGTGACACATTGTTCCAGTAGAACTTATTCGTACAATAGAAAATTTATCTTGAGCCTCGGGCATAAGAAATAATTGATGTTTCTTATCAAGAGGCAGTGACAGAATATTATCAGGATTGAATGGTGCTGTATGTCCTCCTCCGGGTATTGTGTAATATACTGGATTATCTGAAGTGAGAAATTCATGATCTCCTTCAGCCAATTTTAATACCATTATACCATCTTTCTGACACCTTAAATCTGCAAGCCTCATTGCTACCTGAATTTGCAAGAGAACTTGAGCGGCTTTTGCATCGGTCTTGTATTCATTCTTGAGCTGATCAAGTGTTTTTCCTGCAATTGAAACCTTTACGCCATCAAATTCAAAATGATCAGATTTGGTTTGTCGGCACAATTCAAAAATATAATCCAAATTCCGAAACACAAATTCATTATGTTGATTTAGAAGTTTTGTCGTCCTGAAGAGCATTGTCACCATAGTAGAAATAATTAAATTCCTTTCATCGCTGCTCAATTTGGTTTTTCCCGGATCAACCAGAAGATTATACATGGCGGTATAATTAGATTCATAATTTTCATTATAAAAATTTTCTAACAACAGCCGTTCTTCTTTTGTATTTCCGGGAAGGGTATAAATATAGTTTTGTGCGCACGCGCGCATAATGTTTGTCTCAAATATTTTTTCTTCCGAAGAATCAGCAATAGGAAGGGCATGAAAATAAAATTCGCCCTTCTTTTTTTCATCGGCGAAATTTTTAAGGTATGTTCTCGGCACGTAGTGCTGTAGTTTTGTTTCGTTATTCGCCATCGATAAAAGTTAATTGTGAACGGTTCCTTTGCAATTGCATACTTCGATGAGTCCTGATTCATAAAAATTAATAAATTCTTCGCTGTATTCAATAGCTTTTTTAAAATCAAAATTGAGAGCGTTGGTAATCAGCTTTTGATATGTTTCGGCTGTTTCAAAACTGTCAGTCTTAACATGGGTAGCTCTATCACGGAGTTCTTTAAGTTTTAATATCACTTCGAATTTATGCCCGTACTGACTGGCAAAATTCTTTCCGAAAATTTGATTAAGATAATTTTTTGCCTTCTCTTCAAAAGAAGACTTCAAAAGAATTTGTTGTTTTTGTAATTCAACCCCGTCCTTGTTTAATGTTCCTTTGCATTTTTCGATAGACAAGTTCACAAATGACTCTAATGAGTTAAAAAGAAAAATGGCACATACAGATGCACAGGCATAGAAAGACTGCACAGCATTTACATTATCGTAAATATTTATATTCTTTAAATTATCTTCCGAGTCTATAAAAGTTGTTTTTAGCATCTTCTCTTTGAAGACAGAAGTATGCACTTGGTATTGCAAAGCTAAATGGAAGTAGGAAACGCAGGGATGTGCTTCGAGTAAAATATGCAGATTTTTGTTTTCATCTTCGTATGAAAATCCAGTAGCCATTTCATCTTGATCAGTGCGAACTATAACCATGCCGCCTTT
The DNA here is from genome assembly GCA_031385005.1 of Bacteroidota bacterium. Classification (GTDB taxonomy): domain Bacteria; phylum Bacteroidota; class Bacteroidia; order AKYH767-A; family 2013-40CM-41-45; genus JADKIH01. The sequence goes on along the minus strand of JANNBB010000027.1, from coordinate 115,781 downwards.
GAAGGAGTCAGGCAATGTTTTAATGGATCCGTTCGCATGCTCAGGAACATTATTTACAACTTCCAGCAGTTCTTCGCTTGGAGTCCATTTTTTCAGGAATCTTAGTTTTAAGTGGATCATTTCTCAGAATTTTAAGCAAGGTACCTAATTGACTTAAATATACTCTTTAATTATCACGTATATTTCGCTTACATCTGTTTATTCAGAAACTCTGTGTTTTGTGACATTGCGGATCTATATCAATCTGCTAATTTCGCGGTCACTAATTACTGAAATTATTTCAACAGAAAGATAACAAAGATGAAAAAGAAAAAAGCATCAGCCAGCATTGAAGAGAAGTACAAGAAAAAAATTGAAAAGGTAAAAGCCGAAGCTGCCGTAGAGTTTCAAAATCCTATCGGCGAAATAAATTCGGGGGGCTATAAAGCTATAAGATTTTCAAAATTGAAATACAAAAAAAATTCTGACATATACATTGACATAAGGTCATATCAACGTGGCTATGACGATGAAGGCGAAAATATTTATTATCCGACAAAAATCGGCTTTCGATTTACTGAAAGGCAATTCCTAAAGGTGGTAAATGAATACACACTCCTTCCCAGCACTTACGTCCATCCGGGAATTGCAAAGAAATCATTTCCGCTTCTGCAAGAAGGGCAATTTGAAAGCGCGGTATTACAAGCTTTCAAAATACTGGAGATTACACTTAGGAAAAAAACTGGGGCAAAAGCTGAAGATGTTGGTGTTAGCTTGATCAGAAAAGCATTTCATCAGGAGACTGGGACGCTAACTGACTTTGAGTTACCAGTAGCAGAACGGGAAGCCTTTGCGCATTACATGGCAGGTGCATTTGGATACTATAAAAACCCTTGCGCGCATAGAGATGTTGAGATGGATTACATTCAGGCATTTGAAAGAATTGTTGTCGCAAGTGATTTGTTAAAAGCTATTGAGAAAAGAGAAATGAAAAAATAAGATCACATATTAAAGGGGTTTATTCTTCTATTACCTTCTTTTCGTTTACCCAAAATATTTTAATTTCAAGTTGCTTAACAGCTACTTTGACAGTTTCCATTTCCTTTTGATGACTGTCATTCAAAGGAAAAGCAATCGCTACCCGTGTTTTATTGCCGGCTGGTTTGGCAGAAATTATTTTCATCGACGCTAAAATTGCTCTGGCTATATGGTTTCTTATTTGCTTACCGTCAAAAGGTTTTCCAAAACGGTTTGTGTGTTCTTTGGAACTTGTTTCGCCTTTGACCTCAACAAACAATCGATGTTTAGTTATTTTATTGTCTGCGATGATGTCAACACCTTTTGATTTTGTGTCAAGCGATTGAACAATTTCATAGTCATTCTTTTTTAGATAAGCAGTCAATAAATCGACAATATGATTTTCATTAAGCATTTTAGCTTGCACTTTGGTTTGCTGGGTTGTGAACGTGATCATTTTTCAGTAAATTTTTCGTTTCAAGATTCCTTCGCCGCGGCTCCCACCGGTGGTTCTGGTTCTTCAATGTGGGGGACTTCAAATATCATTGGTACATTTGATTTCAACCCCTTTCCGGCTGCAATGGCCTGTCTGAATTTTAAATTTGGCAATGTGTCTGCAATGCCTTGTCCAAAGTAATTAGAAAGAAAGTCGCTACTCGTTTTGTCAAACTCTTGAAAGGAAATAATCGTGTTGCATTGCGTCAAAACGGTCTTAGAAACATTTGCAGTCCGCTGAGCAATCACTAAAAAACCTACATTAAATTTTCTTCCTTGCAATGCAATTTGAGCAATTGTATTAAGTAAAAATTGAGAGGCTTTGTCTGCAATGCCTGCAAAATTCCATTCAGGAATTACGGTATGCGCCTCTTCGAGCACAAGACAAATTCTGTTACCAAATGATTTTTCTTTCTTAGCGATGTGAAATAGGATTTTAAAAAATGCTTTTGTGTATTCTAAAATCCCGGAAGTATTTGTTACGTCTGGCAATTCAAAGATTGCAAGCTTGTTATCTTTATCCTTTAAGAAATTACAAATTGCTTCGTGAATATTCTTTGAAACCTCCTGTTTCTTATTTCGTGAGGCATCAGTATCCTTGTTATAGTTTCCGGCGATTTCCTTCTCAATAAAATCAATATCCTTAAAAGTTTGTTCCGCTACTTCATCGGGAATTACTTTAACTGGATGAAGGTCGTGAAATTTTCCATTGTATTCGTCTGTGAAGTCAATGCAAATGACTTTAGTGTTCGGGTCTTTTAAATATTGCCGAATTAAATTTCTTGCAAAAATTGATTTGCCAGTTCCAGTTACTCCTAAAATTGCGGTGTGATGGGTGAGGGCAACATCTTTTTTAATAATCACAGGGTAGTTGGAATTCGGAATTTTCCCGATCTCATATTCATTTTCTCCAATGGCAGGAACAGGAATAGGTGATGCTAAATAAACAGGAGAGTTAATGAACGGAACCCAACCATATTTTTCAAAGTTTCCGCTTTCAGGTCTCCAAATACCAAGTTGAATTGCTTCACCAACAATATAACCAGTTTCATTTTTCTGTTCGAGCGTTTCAATTTTTGTTACTCCTTGCACGACTTGATAAAGAACTTTTTTCTCTCTGATAAAGACCTCCAAAAGTTGTCCGTCAAAAATTTCATTCTTTGAGTTGTAAATAAAACGAATCGTTGATATGACGGAATTTTCGTCAACTATTCCTACGAATTTTTCGAGGTAGTCGTTGTGTTCGGGATTGGTAATTTTGAAAACTACATTTTCATCGTTGAATGAATTATAGATTTTGTCACCAAATATTTTTTTGATTTCATCACTCACGAGAACTTTAACCCACTGCTCTTGATTTAGAAGATAGTTGTCAAGAATAAGCCCCTTACGAACGCCTTTGTCTTCATCCATTGAATATTTAAACTCTACGAAATCAAAAATCTTTATTGATGGTCTTTGATCAAACAGTTTGACAAGAAAAGTGTTCTTCGATTGAACTCCGAAAATTTGTCCAATGCCTTCTTGCGGTTTAGGCTTCACAAAAGCCGGAATTTTCATTATGAACTTCCAAGGGTCAAGAAGAACAAATGCAGAGTAAATGAAAAGTATAAGAAAATATTGAGACTTACTGTCAATGTAAAAGAAGAGCGTTAAAACAAACAGACAAAAAAATTGAACCTTACTGCTCCCGAATCGAACCACAAAATCTTTTAGCAGTTTTGAAATTCTATTCTTTGTTGTGTCTTCAGGCTTGTTCGGGTCAAACAAAGTTAATGAGGTTACTGATAGAGCCGCGAGTGACAGCGAAAAGAAAAACAGCGTGTCATACCAATTGCCAAGATTTACTAATTCTTTTCGGATGGGGCTAATCGTTAGCAAGACTGCAATTGATGTGGCTAAAACATCTGTCGGTTTTGTAAAGTAATGTTCTAAAATGAGAGAATTGAATGACAACATTAGCAAGCTGTAATATATTACAAGTCCAACCGTATCGCTCGGAAAAATTGCACCATTGAAATGCCAGTAAATAGCCGTCAGCAAAACCGCTAAAGCAAAAAATACTATGAGTCGTGTACCTTTAGTCACGGTTCGTTGTGCCTTGTTTTAATTTCTATTTACTTACTCAGGTCTGATGAACAATATATTTCTCCCTTCAACGACGCTTGACTTAGCGCATGTTCCAGAAGTTCTTGAAATGTGTATCTACCGAATATCACGTTTGAAAAGTGCATACCGTCCAAAAGGAGTGTTGTCAGCTTTTTCCCTTTTGGCAAAGATTGGATAATTTCACTTGAATAACCATTCATTGAAATGAAAATTCCTCTTGCTTCTAATTTACCCTCGACTTTTAAATACAAACTTGAAATTTCCGCATGAGCGGCTTTGGTCTTTGTCCACTTTAGTTCAACTAAGTAATAGTGTCCGCCATATTTAATTGCGCCATCAATTTGCTCACCAACGATCTTAAAGGATTCTTCAACAGGGATACCACTAATCTTCATTAATTCTGCGAACAGTTTTTCAAAAGCATATCCCCGCTGTTGAGCTGAAAGTTTTTCCGCGTCTATAAAAAGATCACGAACTCGTAATAGCTCGTTGTGATAATCAAGTTTCTTAGATTCTTTTACCTTCTGCCGGATTTGTTGATTATATTCTGCTTGTTGTCGTTGCTTTTCAATTATCTCCCTAAGCTTCAGTGCTGAAGTCTCGGCAACATCAATTCGGTGATTCTCACTCTGAGGCACAAAGTTTTTATGCTCTACCAGAAAACGAACAAAATTTCGAGATACTTCAAGGCGTCTATTAAAATCTGTGTCGCGGATATTCTTATAAAGCAAATCCATCAATTGACGTTTGGTGAGTTTAGAGCCATCATCTTGTCTTGACGTAAATAATTTAGTCGTCAACTTTCCATCAACGCCCGCTCTCAACCAAGCTTTTTCCAAATCGCCCAAAAACCAATAAAGGTTTGATATACCCTTTTTGATTTGAACTTCTATTTCCTCCGTAAAAACGTCAATCATTTATTTTTCTGTTTGTTTTTGCGCCGCCGTTTCAAATAGCACAGAAAGCAAAATTAGGAAACAGTTTGTTTAATTGGGTGTTTCTATTTAACACCTTCCTTATAAAGCATGAACATTTCTTTCAATCGCTCTGTCATTCCATACCGTTAAAAAAGACTTCATTAAGAGAACTCTTCAAATGTTTTACCATTGTTTAACCAGACCAAAAAACTAAAGGCAAAAAGAAAACATCTTTTTGCCTTTTTTCACTCTGTACCCGGGGCGGGGGTTGAACTATATTTTTTACAGTTAACTTTTGTTAATCATTTTCACTCTTATTTCTCCTATGAAAACCTAAGAACCCGTTAAACTTAGACAAAGAGAAATTAATTGAATAAAATCTAAAACTGCCCCCTCCACTGCTCCCTGAATTTATTATCTTTGTCGTGTCCTAAAACGTATTTTATTCAATGGCTACTGTAAACTTCTACCTGAAGGAAACGGAATCTAAAACTGAAACCGTCCTTTACCTCGTTTATTTTTGTGAGGCATTCCGATTAAAAATTTCTACCGGAGAAAAAATTCATCCTAAAAAATGGAATAAGATTTCTCAACGTGCAAAGAAAAGTTTCACTGGTTATACTGACTTCAATATTTTCCTCGACGAATTAGCAGAGGAGGCGAAACGCATTCCGCGACGAATTATTTCTGAACGTAGAGGAGTAACGAGTGACGAATTAAAGGAGGGTCTGTTACTTTTCTTAGGCAAACAACATAAAGAAGCGGAGTTAGGGGTTTTCGAGGCATTGGAGGAGTTTCTTGAAACCAAGAAAGGAAAACTATCATCTAACTACTTAAAGTCTGTTACAACGCTTAAAAATCATTTACAGGTATTTGAGAAAAAGAAGAGATACAAGATAAGTTTTCAAAAACTGAATCTTGCATTTTATGAACTTTTTACATCATACCTATACAATGATTGTCATCAAACGAATAATACCGTAGGAACAAACATTTCCCGTTTGAAACACTTTCTAAAATGGTCTGGAAAAATGGGGTATAATAAATTTACAGATTACACAGAGAGTGAATTTAAGGCAATCGAAAGTGAAACTGAAACGATTTACTTAACAGAAGCCGAACTTTTCAAGTTATATGAACATCCTTTGAAAGTCAATTCCAAACTATACAACGTCCGGGAAAGTTTTTGCTTTGGTTGTTTCACAGGATTACGTTTTTCTGATATTGAAAAAATCAGAGAGGAAAATGTAAAGGGTGACGAGTTAATATTAACAATTCAAAAAACACGGGAAAATATTTCTATTCCTTTAAACGATTATGCAAAAGAAATTTTAGAAAGAAACTCTTTTCAACTTCCTGTTATTAGTAACCAAAAAACAAACGGTTACTTAAAGGATTTAGCGGAGGATGCTAAGTTAGACGATCTAATAAAGTTTACAAGATTCAAGGGAGCTGAAAGAATCGAAACAGTTGAACCTAAACACAAACTTATTACTACACATACGGCGCGGAGGACTTTTGTAACTCTTTCACTTGAAAAAGGAATGAGGCCGGAAACTGTCATGGCAATTACCGGACATAAGAGCTATAAAAATTTCAAACGATATATTAAACTAACTGATAAAGTCAAGAAAACAGAATTGAAACGGATTTGGAATAGAATCCCTGAAACTTCATTGAGAGCTGTATAATTATAATCATTACACTTTTACCAATGGAGGAGAATTTAAGCTCACGTATAGAAATACGAACGTCAACCGGAAAGATTCTAAAAAATTCGGAGGACTTAATTTCATTTTACAATGAAAAGTTGCATCGACTTAAATTAAATCCTGATTTTAGCGAGTATGAATTTTTGTTAATGGAGATCAGAGAATTTGAAGTGGCTGCAAATTTTCGACCTGCCGATGAAGAGAGTATTTCATTCCAACATTCTTTATTTAAATATTTGAAGTTTCTAAAAGAAAAATTGGAAGGCATGAATGAGTATAAAATAAGTTTAAAATCATCTATTGAAAATATTTCAATGTTAGAATGGAAAGGAAGAGGTAGTAAAACTGAACTTGCAACATTAATCTATGCACTATCAAAAACTGGTCGAATTACTGTAAAGGGTAATGGACAACCTGCGACAATGGAGGAAATAAAAATTGCTATTGAAACACTATTCAACACATCTATCAGTAACATAAATGAGTTAGTACGTACTTCCTTACATACTTATAAAAGAACCAACGGAGAAAAATTGTTTACTGAGATTCTGAATGATTTCATTAAAGACTATAAAGAGAAATAGAAAATATTTTATTTGACTCAAACAGATTCAAATAACTTAGACAATGAATAACCAATTTTTGTATTCTCTTAATCAAGGATACAAAAATGACAAACGACCTTATTTTTTCTTCAATCCCATTAGAAGAATTTAAAACAGTTCTCCGGGATTGCATTAAAATAGAACTGAGTGCCTCCGCACCTCCTCAAATTCCTTCTATATCAGACGACCTTTTAACAGAAAACGAGGTTAGAGATTTTCTCCATGTTTCAAAAGTCACTCTCAAAAAATGGAGAGATGATAAAAAAATTCCCTTTTATAGAATAGGTTCACGTATCAGATATAAGAAAAGTGAAATTCTGTTGTGTCTTAATACTGTGAGAAAATACGGGAGGACTGCAAAATGAATCCAGTTCAAAAAATAAGGGGTGCGGTTTCCCGCGTCCCCTTTTGTCCTAAAACGATTACAGGGCTAACTGCAAACCGTTTGAGCAAAGATAATGTTTGATTACATATACTCCGACATAATCGACCTGACAGCAAAAGAAATACTTTCTATCCCCTTTCTCGACTTTGAAACTCTCGTTAGCTCCTCAACCGGAGAAATTAATCCTATCAACCGAGAACGGGAAAAACGGGGCTTACCTCCCAAATATGAAAAGAAGGCAGACTTCAAGGGATTAACGATAGTTGTCACTAACGAACATTCCGTTAATTTACATGGGAGTCTTCACAAATATTTTCATGGAAATAATAGCGGAGTATTTTCGAGCGCGGAGGTTAAACAAACAGTTCATTATATTGCCTCCACACTAAAAATAGACCCCGGTTTAACAAGGTTACACAACTTAGAATTTGGAGTCAACATTATTTTGCCGTTCAATGTTAGTACATTCTTAGATTCTATTCTGTGTTATAGAGGTCAAAGACCGGATAGAAATACGTATTCCGGTAAAGGTGCTCTTATTAAATTCTATTTTGAACATTACGAAGTTAAATTATACGATAAGGGAAAACAATACGGGTTAAATGATAATATTCTCAGAGTAGAAATTAAGGTTCGACGTATGCAATTCCTTCATAAAAAAGGATTGCTTATAAAAACTCTTAACGATTTACTGAATACAAATTATTACTCTAATCTGAAAAGCATTCTAATGAAAACAGTTGATTCTATGATACTATGTGATAGAGATAGCAATAAAAAACGAATGAGTAAAAATGAAGTACGAATATTTTCAGAGTGCAGTAATCAATATTACTGGTTGGATTTATGGGAAAATAATCAAAACTATTATCGTAAACGAAAAACTTATTTTAGAAAGTTAAATGATCTCTTTGGACAAAAAAAAATTCAATCAACTGTTGTCGAATTGGTTTCAAAACAATGGGATCAACTAACACAAATAACTGGTACGGATATTACCGGGGTAAATGAAATAAGTAGATCAGAAATTACCCCTCAAAAATTTCAGCAAATTCAAACAACTTGTACGGATATTACACTTCAAGTATTAGGTAATATTCAACCTCCAATATTAGAAGTAAGAAAATGCAAGTCGTGCGGACGGGACATATCAGATCAAAAACCGGGGAGTCTTTTTTGTAGTGAAAAAAAGTACGGAGCGGAGGGAAAGAAATGCAGAAACAGACATAGCAACTCGCGAAACAATTTTTATAAAAGAGAAAATAAAAAAAAACTCCGGGGTTTGTTGTTTGATACAATCCCCTTACTAAATAAATCAGAGCTTAAACAATTTAGTAAGACTAATAGAAGAAATGAAAACTGATATAATTATCTAAAGTAGATAAAAGTAGATGAAATGACGGGAGAAAAAACCGGAGGTAGAACTTCGGGCACACCAAATAAAAAAAGTAAAATACTTTCGGAATTGCTTTTAGAAAAGTTTCCGGAATATCATCCGGTTTTGGCTATGGCTGCAATTGCTAACGATGAAAAACAAGACATTAACATTCGATTTCATGCACATAAAGAAGTAGCTAAATACATTTGTCCTCAATTGAAAAGTATAACTATCAATCCAGAATTTGAAAAACTTACTCGACCTCCTACACAAGTAATTTTTCAAAATCCATATTGTAGAAAAGGTAATTGCGAAGAAAATCATACAACGTAATGAAAATATTTAGGGAGACTATTATAGTGCAAAATTTTGTGTAAACATCATTTAATTAGCTCACAAACTTTCAACAAAATTCATATACTTGTGTCATTAAAAATAAACGAATCTATGTAATCTAAAATCACATAAAGAATTAGCGTTAAGCTGAATCTCGCTACTGAAAACTGGAAACTTCAATGCAAACGAGAGAACGGCAAAACGCTCACGCAAGGCGTGGGCTTTTGTTTGTTTCGTTTGCAGGTATTTCCAGTACCTCAGTAGCGGACAATACAGAATGACCCACGCCGATTTTTTATGCCTATACCAAAATCGAATTTTAAACAATTCTAAACTTGAAAATATGATAGGCGTAATTCCAAACCCAAAGAAAACTGTTAATGTAGATTACTCTTTAGAAAAAATAAAAGAAGCTGTTTTGTTTATTAGAGACATTGATAAAAATTATACATTAACTTCCTACAATGAAATTTTTCATCAATACACATATCAAACAACTGAGTTTTTAAGTTTAGGAGTTTTCATTGATATTAATCTCTCTGCTATTGGAGATTCAAAAACAGAAATAACTATTGAGATAAAAAGAAAAATTGGTGCGTTTGATAAATCTTATGAAGTAACATTAGCTAATGAACACATTCAAAAACTTATTACTTATATATCGCAGGCTCTTCAGTTTACAGACAGTCAAAAGGCCGCTATTAATGAGAAATACAAACCTAAAGAAGCATCAATAGAAAAGCTACCTGAAACAACTCAATTCAATTGTGGTATATGTAAAAAATCATTTTATGCAAATAGCACAATAACTAATGTTGTTCTTTGTCCTCATTGCAAATCTTCAAATTCATTACCAAGAGTAGAACCTCCTCCAACAACTGCAAAAAAAATTCAGGCTGCCATTGTACTTATTATCATCATTGTGAGTTTATATATAATTTTTACCCGGTAGAATGATTGCATTGAGTTAAATGATTAAAACTGCCCCCTCAACTGCTCCCAAAACAAAAACCTCCACTATAAATAGTTGGAGGTTAGATGTTTAACTAAATTCAAAGTACCCGGGGCGGGAATCGAACCCGCACGATCGCAATGATCACAGGATTTTAAGTCCTGCGTGTCTACCAGTTCCACCACCCGGGCTTTTCTTCAGTCCGGAGTCTGAGTCCGGAGTCCGGAGTCCGACTCCAGACTTCGGACTTCGGACTACGGACTTCGGACTTCAGACTACAGACTCACACTGATTTTCTTTTGCTAGACTAAAATTACATTTTCTTCTAAAACAAAAAAACTCTCTCATCCGAGAGAGTCTTCGAGCAGAAGACCGGGCTCGAACCGGCCACCCCGACCTTGGCAAGGTCGTGCTCTACCAAATGAGCTACTTCTGCTTTTTTTCAGGATGACAAAGGTAAAGAAATTTCCTGTTTTTCAAAATTTCAGGGATTATTGATACCTCCAAACTCTATTCCCCTGCAAGTTGCTGCTATCAATGGTACTGGCTGAAAATCAGTATATTTTACACAAAATGTTGCTACATTCGTCCCGATAAATATCAATTAAATGAAAAAAATTCTTCTCCTCCTTTGCCTTTTGGCTTTTAACCTGAATATTCAAGCACAGTGGACAAACGATTCTACCCTTAATACCACCGTCAGAGATACTGCCGGTGCCACTACTCCACTCATGGCAACCACCACCAATGGCAGCACCTACATTTCCTGGTTCGAATATGGTGTAGGCGGAAATTTCGAATTGCGCATGCAATTACTCGACTCAAACGGTTATAAATTATGGGCTCCCGAAGGAATCATCGTCAGCAACTATCCGCAGAATACCGCTCTCTTCCGCTACGATTTGAAAGCCGATAACGATGGCAATGCTGTCGTCGCTTTTCAGGATGAAAGAACCGGCGTATTGAATGCCGTCGCTTATAAAGTAACCGCGGCCGGCTCGCTTGCCTGGGGAGCAGCCGGAATTTCACTCATCGATTCCGCCGCTCAGGATGGTATCGCTCCGGTTATCGGAATCACTTCCAATAATGACGTCGTCATCGCCTGGAATTCCAACTCCTCCACTTCGAAATGGATCTCTGTTCAACGCTTCTCGCCTTCCGGAACTCCAAGATGGAATAACATCTATCAGATTCGGGATACCATCGGTTCATTGAAATATTCCCGACCGAAATTACTTCCTTCCGGATACGACAATATCCTCATGCTCTTCGTCGAAGAAAATGGTTCGTTTCCGGGCGTTACTTCAACTCTTTACTCTCAAAAAATAGATGCAGCCGGAAGTAACAGCTGGGTTTCCCCTGTAAAAGTATCCACCAAGACCATTCCTTACTTTGTTTTTCCCGAGCCCGTTAGCGACTTAACCGGCGGTATGTATGTTGCTTTCAATTCTTCCAATCCGGTGAACACTGCGCTCATCGACGTATACGTGCAACATATTGATTCTACCGGTACTCTCTGGAGTACTACCGGAACAGAAGCTGCTAATTCTACCTCAACTAATAAGCTTGCGCAATCCTCTTGCTTTGTTGAAGCCAGTGGTGAATTCTGGGTGCTGCTGCGTGTACAAGACGGCGGACAATCCTTATCCGGTGTTAGCGTTCAGAAATTTGATGCGGCAGGTAATGTTTTACTCGGTACGAATGCGCTCGATATTGTTGCCATGAGTTCTAGCAATTACATTCCGAATACTATTAACGATGCATTCGACGGCATCATCTTCTCGTCGTCTTATGGTGGATTCTCCGCTGTACATGTTTTTGCCATGAAACTGGATTACAGTGGAACGCTCTTGTGGGCTGCTTTGCCCGTTTCACTCTCTGCTGTCAACAGCAATAAAGACGATTTCTCTTCCGGAAAGTTTGTTGGGAACAACTTGGTGTTTGTCTGGCAGGATGACAGAGGCGGAGCTTCAGGTGTATTCGCACAAAATATTACGGGCGATGGTAACACAGGAATTGTTACAGGAATTAAAAATAATATTCTGAAAAGCAATATTTCTCTTTTTCCGAATCCATCTTCCGCTCCTATTCTTAAATTAAATGAGGGCAAAAACTCCTTGATGTTACTCGACGTCTGCGGACAAAAACTATTTGATGCGGAAATTCATTCACCTACTTTTTCTTTTTCCGAATTGGAAAATCTTTCTCCGGGAATTTATTTCGTGCGGGTGGAAAACGATAAGATGATTGAAACGATTCAGTGGTTGAAGGAGTAATTTTTTTACATGCATATTGTGTACTCTGTGCCTCTGTGGTAAAAATTCGACGCTTGTGCTTGTCCCGGCGTTAGTTTTAAACCGCAGAGGCATCAAAGGTCTGAACAGAGAGAGCAAAGGAGGTAAAAACTTTTAAGCGCCTAGGATTTTTTTAATCTCCTGCAATTTATTCAATGCCTGCAGCGGCGTCAAGTTATCGATATCGGTGTTTACGATTTCATCTTTTATTTGCGCCAGCACAGGATCATCGAGCTGGAAAAAACTCAACTGCATATTATCGTCGGAAGTACTTCCCGGTTTACCCGGATTACTTCTGCTTGCTTCTAAATGCTTCAACATCTCCTGGGCACGAATCACAACCTTGGCAGGTATGCCGGCCATTTTCGCCACATGAATTCCGAACGAATGCTCACTTCCTCCCGGAATCAGCTTGCGTAAAAAGATAACGTTGTTGGCCACTTCTCTTACTGCCACATGGTAATTTCTGATGCGCGGCATAAGTTCTTCCATTTCATTTAATTCGTGGTAGTGCGTTGCGAACAAAGTCTTCGGGCGACCGGCTGCGTGGTTATGTAAATATTCGGCGATTGCCCATGCAATGCTGATACCGTCATAAGTAGCTGTTCCTCGTCCAATCTCATCGAGTAAAATCAAACTGCGCGCCGAAACATTGTGTAATATGCTCGCCGTTTCATTCATCTCCACCATGAACGTCGACTCCCCTGAGGAAATATTATCACTTGCACCAACACGGGTAAATATCCTGTCTACGATTCCGATTTGCGCAGAGGATGCAGGGACAAAACTTCCTGTTTGAGCGAGCAAGGTGATCAATGCAGTCTGGCGCAACAGAGCTGATTTACCCGACATATTCGGACCGGTTATCATCAGTATTTGCTGTGCGTCAGGATCCAGGTAAATGTCGTTGGCAATAAATTTCTCTCCCTGTGCAAGTTGTTTTTCGATAACAGGATGGCGACCGTTTTGAATGTCGATGATGCGGGAATCATTCACCACCGGACGAACATATTCATTTTTACCTGCCACATCGGCAAATGAATGGAGACAATCTAACCGGGCTATAAGTGAAGCGTTCAATTGTATGGGCTGCACATATTCTACAATACCTTGAACGAGTTCTGCAAACAGACGAACTTCCAAAGCAAGAATTTTCTCTTCAGCTCCGAGAATTTTTTCTTCATATTGTTTGAGTTCTTCGGTTATGTATCTTTCTGCATTCGTAAGCGTTTGCTTTCGCGTCCACTCTGTCGGGACCTTGTCTTTATGTGTGTGTGTGACTTCTATGTAATATCCAAAAACATTATTGAAGCCGACTTTCAAGGATGTGATTCCTGTGCGTTCGGCTTCACGCTGCTGCATCCTGAGCAAATAATCTTTTCCGTTAAAGGCGATGTTTCGAAGCTCGTCGAGTTCGGCATGAAATCCTTCGTTGATGACGCTGCCCTTATTTACCATGGCCGGTGCATCGGGATGCAATTCGCGGATGATACGGTCTTTGATGAGTGAGCAAGTATTTAATTGATCGGCTATCGTGCGGATGGAAGGATTATCCGTTTGCAAGCACAATTCTCGAATCTGCTGAACCATCTCGAGTGAACGTCGCAATTGCTGAACCTCACGCGGAGAAATTTTTCCGAGTGCTGCTTTGGAAATCATTCGCTCGAGATCTCCGGCTTGTTTTAACAAGGTGCTCAATGCATTTGGAAAATCGGAATGATGCAACATGTAACTGACGGCCTCTTGTCGTTCTTCGATGGAAGTCACATCTTTTAACGGCAATAACAACCAGCGGCGAAGTAAACGGCCGCCCATTGGCGTCAGCGTATGATCGATAATGTCAACCAAAGAAACACCTTTCTCATTGGAAGGATTTACGATTTCCAGATTCCGAATGGTAAATTTATCGAGCCAGACGTATTTATCTTCTTCGATACGTGAAATACCACTGATGTGTTTGAGTTGTTCCTGGCGGGTGTCGGAGACATAATGCAATGCTGCGCCTGCTGCAATAACTGCAACGGGCATATCCTGAACACCAAATCCTTTCAGGGAAATTGTGCCGAAGTGTTTGAGCAAGGTTTCTCTGGCATAATCTTCCTGATAAACCCATTCATCCAATGAAAAGCAATAAAATCGCGATGCATATAAATCGGTGTAATCTTTTTTATTGGATTTGGAAAAAATGATTTCACATGGATTGAAATTCTGTATCAACTTATCAATATAAGATGCATTTCCCTCCGCTACAAGAAATTCTCCGGTGCTTATATCGATGAATGCAATACCGAAATTTTTTCCGTCTCCGTGAATGCTGCCTAAAAAATTATTTTTCTTGTGATCGAGAATTTTATCGTTGTAAGAAACACCCGGACTAACCAATTCGGTGACACCTCTTTTTACAATTTTCTTGGTGAGCTTTGGATCTTCCAGTTGATCGCAGATAGCCACGCGCATGCCTGCACGAACAAGTCGCGGCAAATAGGTATCCAGCGAATGATGCGGAAAACCGGCAAGTTCAATAAATGATGCGCTACCGTTGGCCCTGCGTGTAAGCACGATTCCTAAAACGGAAGAAGCCCTTATGGCATCTTCGCCAAAAGTTTCGTAAAAATCTCCGACACGAAATAATAACATTGCATCGGGATACTTCGCCTTGATGGTATAATACTGCTTCATCAAGGGCGTTTCTACAAGGGCCGTTTTTGTTTCTTCTTTGATCAAGATTGTTAATTTTGTGCGCGATGGCTGATACCTGATGTTTGACGAATAACAAACTTTGTCATTCGCAGTGCTACCAATGCCGCCAACCTCCGCATGCGAAAGATACAAAATACAGAACTAGGTCGGTTAACTGTTGATGATTTTAAAGTCGCTCCAAAAAAGCCCTTTATCATTCTCCTCGATAGTGTCAGGAGTATGAATAACATCGGTTCGATCTTTCGAACGGCCGATGCCTTCCGGTGTTCGGCGATTGGCTTATGCGGTATTACGGCTACACCTCCTCATCGGGAGATTCACAAAACAGCATTAGGTGCCGAGAATTCTGTCGACTGGTTTTATGAAAAAGATATCGGCGAAGCCATCCATCGCCTTAAAAATGAAGGCTATGTAATCGTTGGAATCGAACAAGTTGAAGGGGGAATTTCACTGAATGATTTTTTTCCGGAAAAGAATAAAAAATACGTATTTATTTTCGGACATGAAATCAATGGCGTCAGCGAAGATGCCTTAAAACAATGTGATCTTTTTATAGAAATTCCTCAACAAGGTACCAAACACTCTTTAAATGTGGCAGTCAGTGCCGGAATTGTTTGTTACAGGTTTGTTACCTTTTGAAACTATTCCTTTACCATTAAATCAACTCTCCTGTTAATGGATCCTGCTCCGTCAATGGTAGATGCTTTTCCAACAGTTTCCGTAAACAAACGACTTGAATCAACTTTGAATTTCTTGACCAGGTAATTTTTAACGGCATCTGCTCTGCGGTTTCCTAAAGCAATATTATAGGTTATGCTTCCTTTTGTATCGCAATTTCCTACAATCTTTAATTTTAATTCCGGATTTTTGTACATGGCTAAAGCAACAGATGCTAAATCATTATTGTAGCGGCTCTCCACTACATCTTGATTAGGCCCAAAAAATATGGAAGGAAGATAGAGTGTAGGTTGTGCTGAAGGAATAAAAACAGGTTTAGCTGATTGTTTTTTTGCTTCTTCTTCGCTTATCGGAGGTGAAGAAGGAACTGAAACTGAACTTGTATTCGGAGACTCGGCTGATTTAATTTCTTTTCCAAATGCATCCACCTTTACTCCACGGGTAGAATAAGGTTCGGAATCCAAGTAATCAGCAATACCATCTCCGTCACTATCTTTTTTTCTTTCGTCAGTCATGGCAGGAATTTCCTTTCCTGTAATATCCACTTTTGCACCTCTTGTTGAGTAAGGTTCTGCATCGAGGTGGTCAGGTATTCCATCGCCATCGGAGTCTTTTGTGGAGGCACCCGGTGCCGGTTTGGAATTTACACCAACTTCTTTACCTGATGCTTCAACTTTTACTTTCAGATTGGAATATGGATCGCTGTCTGTTATGTCAGGAATGCCGTCACCATCTGTGTCTACCGATCTTCCATCACCATACACTTTCGAACCAATACGGGTATCCGGTTCTTTATCGAATAAATCTGCAACGCCATCTTCATCACTATCAAGAGTTGAATTATCTACTTTTTCTTTCATTTGCAAATAATCATTGTAAATGGATTGCATCGGATTTTCCCATTCGAGAACCTTTCCTCTGTTTCCAAAATGGTAGGCAACACCAAAATTCAACGTAGAATAGTGATCGTTTTCTGACAGCAGTTTGAAGAATCCATCAAGCTTATCCGATTTGGTATTTCTCACACTGTATTCTCCCGTGATCGTAAACTTATCGGAAACTCTGTATTTAACCCCCATGCCGATTGGAAGAACCAGATCTGTTGATGATTTATAATTGTCGTATTCATAAGGCTGTGTGTATTGTGAATAGATTCCATGAACTTCTGTATTACCTCCATCGATAGATACGTAAGGTGAATACTTCATGACGCCGACTCCGATGGTTGCATATAATGCCAGGTTGGGAACACGCGACAGAAATGACACGTTGCCAATTTGAAAAAGAGCATTCAGCGACAGATCGTAATTTATTTTTGTGTGATACTGAAACAAAGGTTTACCTTCATCGAGGCCCTTCAGACTTCCGGTTAATACTCTGCCTTGAATAGCAAAAGAGTGAGTGAGAAACTTGGTAACATCCAATCCGAATGACATTTGTTTTCCACCGAAACCAATATTGGAACCGGCAATATCTGTGCTCGCATAAGTAAATCCAAAGTGAGCACCAAAATCCCAAGTATCGAAATCCCGGACTGTCGACATCCGGTAGGCCTTAATTTTCATAGCGGGCTCAGGGGTCGTTTCGACGGGTGTTTGGGCAGAAATATGGAGTGCCGATAAAATGATGAACGTGCTTATGAAAAGACGCTTGTATGTATTCATTTGAAAAGTATTAGGTTAAATTTAAGAGCGCAAATTAACCCTTCATTTCAAAATATTCAAGAGAATAATTTAATCTGAGAAAGTCTTTATCTACAAGATTTTTCGGTGTATTCCCGGCTCATAATCCGCCTGGATCAGTTCCAGAATTTCTTGATAGTCGTCCTCATTGTTTACAAAATCAATATTGTTCGTATCAATTAACAGGATTCTGTTGCTGCTGAATAACTTAAAATACTCCCAATACCCTTCCTCCAGCTTTTTGAGATATTCTTCTTCGATATTCTGCTCATAAGACCTGCCTCGCAATTGAATGTTTTTTTTCAATAATGAAACGTCTTTATGCAGATAAACCAGTAAGTCGGGTTTGGGAAGATGGGGATTGATGATATGAAAAAGCCGTTGGTACAAGAGATTTTCATCGTTTTTAAGAGTAATATTGGCAAATATTAACGATTTACTCAGGATATAATCGGAAACCGTTTGCTGCTTAAACAATTCCCGAGGAGATAATTCTTCTTTTAACTGATGGTATCTGTCGGCTAAAAAAGACAATTCTAACGGAAAAGCATATCTCGTCGGTTGCTCATAAAACAATGGCAGAAAAGGATTTTCGGCAAAACGCTCCAGAATTAAGCGTGTGTTAAATTGCTCAGAAAGTTTAGTAGCCAGAGAAGTTTTTCCGGAACCAATATTTCCTTCAACAACTATATAATCATACTTCAATTTCATTTCGCCCGTAATGTCTGAAAAAACTCTCTTTTTACTTCCAATTATTTATGTTTCCGACGATAAATTTACACGCAGATTATCTTTCAGTTCTGAAAGCAGCGTTTGAATGTTTTTCCCGAATACCGGATGATTAAAACCAGGCATTATCTCAGCAAGAGGAACAAGGGTAAATCGCCTTTCATGCAAATGTGGATGAGGGATTATCAAACCTTCTTCTTCTATGATGTCATTATTAAAAAAAAGAATATCCAGATCTAATAACCGCGACTCCCATTTTTCAACTCTTTTTCTTCCCATTTTTTCTTCAATCAGCAAAAGCATATTGATTAATTGTAGCGCAGTCAACACAGTATCAACTACTACGACTTGATTCAAAAAAAATGGCTGGTCTGTTTTACCCCAGGGCTCTGTAATATAAGTGCCGGAAAACTTTACGATTTTTCCTGCATTTTTTTCAATATATGCCTTCGACTCTTCCAAATTACGAGAAGAATTTCCTTTATTACTGCCTAAAAGTATTATTGCCCGATTCATCTTAAGATTATTCAAACCTAATGATTTCTGAAAAACAGACAAGCATATCGGTAAGAGTTATTAATTTGCACCTCTAAATAAAAATAAACAAATGAAGCAGTTTTTTAAATTCATGTTGGCCTCGATGACAGGTTTCTTTCTTGGCGCAATATTATTGTTCTTTCTCATGCTTGCCATCATTTCGGGGTTGATGATGTCGGTTCAGGGAGATAAAAAAGTTGCCGTAAGCGACAATTCTGTATTAGAAATTAATTTTGAAGATCCAATTAAAGAACGAACCAGCAACAATCCCTTTGAAGATTTGGATTTTTCTAACCTTAAAACAGACCGTTCGCCGGGTCTCGATCAAATTCTTAAATCCATTGCCAAAGCAAAAGCCGATGATCGCATCAAAGGTTTATTTCTTAATCTTACCATGATACAGGCAGGAATGGCAACCATCGAAGAAATTCGCCATGCACTTTTAGATTTCAAGAAAAGTCAAAAGTTCATCTATGCTTATAGCGAATCCTATTCACAGGGTGCTTATTATCTGGCTTCTTTAGCAGATAAAATTTATATATACCCACAAGGTGATCTTGATTTCAAAGGCATCCGCGTAAATCTAATGTTTTTTAAAGGTACCCTGGAAAAACTCGAATTAAAGCCGGAAATCATCCGTCATGGTAAATTCAAAAGTGCAGTAGAGCCATTTATGTATGATAAAATGAGTCCGGAAAATCGTGAGCAAATTTCCACCTTTATCAATGGTATCTGGAACAATGTTCTTGATGGCATTTCTACCTCTAGAAATATCTCCAAGTCTGCCTTGCAACAAATTGCCGATAGTCTCTCTGCTCGAAAGCCGGAAGATGCTTTGCGTTTGAATTTAGTCGATAAAATTGCCTTTTACGATGAGGTTCTTTCTGACCTAAAGAAAAAAACGGGTCTGGAAGAAAAAGAAAATGTAAAATTGGTTTCTCTTAAAAAATACACCAATGCCTTCGTAAAAGCTGAGGATTTCTCCGCGAAAAAAATTGCCGTGATTTATGCAAACGGTGATATTGTTAGCGGCGACGGACAAGATGACCAGGTCGGTTCAACACGAATTGCGGCTTCCATACGTAAGGCCAGACTCGATTCCACGATCAAAGCTATTGTCTTGAGAGTAAATTCTCCCGGAGGCAGCGCACTTGCTTCTGACGTTATCTGGAGGGAAACAGTTCTTGCACAGCGTGCAAAGCCGCTCATTGTTTCTATGGGAGACTATGCCGCTTCCGGTGGGTATTATATTTCTTGTGCGGCCGATACCATTGTCGCCCGCCCAAATACGATTACCGGATCTATTGGCGTATTCGGATTGATGTTTAATGCCCGGGAAATGTTTAAGAATAAACTCGGTATTACTTTCGATGGAGATAAAACCGGAAAATACGCCGACCTCGGTGATATGAGTCGCCCAATGAGCGATGAGGAACGCGCAATCATACAGGAAGAAGTGGAAAAGATTTATGATACGTTTATTACCCATGTATCCGAAGGAAGGAATATTTCTAAAGCTGCAGTCGATAGCATTGGACAAGGTCGTGTATGGACAGGCACCGATGCTAAAAGATTGGGGCTTGTCGATGTACTGGGCGGACTCAACGATGCAATTGAAATAGCTGCCAAAAAAGTCAACTTAACAACTTACCGTACAATTGCACTACCTGAACAAAAAGAGTTTTTCGAACAGATAATGGAAGATTTAAATACAGAAGTAAAAACGTCTTTCACTAAACAACAGCTTGGAGAATCTTACATCTACTACCAAAAGTTAAATGAGCTCGTCAATGAAAAAGGAATTTTAGCAAAACTCCCAATAAGCATTGAAATAAAATAATTCAAAAATATTCTTGAGTATTTTAATCAAAAAAAAAAACGGTTACAGATTGCTTACCGCATTCTGTAACCGTTCTAATTTTTTTTAATTAAGAAATCCGATTAACTACTCGATTTTCTTTGGCTCTTCCGGCTTTGATGCCGGCTTAGGTGTTTCATTAGAAGCATTACGAACTTCATTCTCGATTCCACTCATGGCATCTTTGAATTCACGCATTCCTTTACCTAAACCTTTTGCAAGTTCCGGTATGCGTTTCGATCCGAAAAAAAGTAATACCACTAAGAGAATTACAAATATTTCTCCACCACCCAGGTTGAGAAACAATATTGTTTGAATGGACATTTTGGATTGGGTTATTAGCTATCCTAAAGGTATTGATTAATTCGTTGATTAGCTAATTCGTTAATTGGCCAATTAACGAATTAACAAATCAACGAATTACTAAGCGTTTTCTTTCTTCGCAAAATCAACTACAATCGGTGTAGCGATACAAATAGATGAATATGTACCGATTACGATTCCAATAAGTAGAGCGAAAGTAAATCCTCGTATTACCTCTCCACCAAAAATGAAGATAGCAAGGAGAACGAAGAATATGGTAAGCGATGTATTGATTGTTCTGCTTAATGTTGCGTTTAAGGCATCGTTGATGACTTTTTTCTGGTCGTGAGCATGGTGATGAATACCGACGAATTCACGAATTCGGTCAAACACAACGACAGTATCTGTCATCGAATAGCCCATTACGGTTAAGATAGCCGCAATGAAGGCCTGATCGATCTCTAAAGAAAAAGGAAGAATACCGTTGAAGATGGAGAAGATGGCAAGTACGATGAGTACATCGTGTAAAAGGGCAACAACAGCACCTAAACCAAACTGCCAGCGACGGAAACGAATAAAGATGTACATAAACATCAAGGCACAAGAAATGAGGATTGCCCAAACAGCTGATTTCTTAATATCATCTGCAATGGTTGGACCAACTTTTTGTGAACTAAGAACGGTATAGGTTGTTCCCTCAATCGATTTCAGACCCAAATTCAATTGATCAGTTACTTTCGTTTCTGCATCTGCTGACTGATCGTCAATCAGGTAAGAAGTAGTAATCTTAACCTGATTCGAATTTCCAAATGTTTTTACTTCCGGAGCTTTGGTGAGTGGACCTTTTAATGCGTCAATAACATTTACAGTTGAAATCTCCTTATCAAATCGCACCACATAGGTTCTGCCTCCTTCGAAATCAACACCAAAGTTTAATCCTTTAAACATAAAAGAAACAATTCCCAAAACGATGATGGTGCTTGAAATAAAATAGTAGAGTTTTCTTTTCTCAACAAAATTGATGTGAATATTCTTGAAAGCACCTTTAGTTGCTCCATTCCAGAATTTGATTTCTTTATTACGCGCTAACATCCAATCGAAGATAAGACGAGTAATGAAAATTGCACAGAATAAAGAAGTAAGGATACCGATGATTAGGGTAGTTGCAAATCCCTGAATCGGACCCGAACCGAATATATAAAGAATGATACCAAGTATAAGTGTAGTAACGTTTGAATCGATGATGGATGAATAAGCATGTTTAAAACCATCGCTCACTGCCAATCGTATTCCTTTACCGGCTGCTAATTCCTCGCGGATACGCTCGAAGATAAGGATGTTGGCATCCACCGACATACCTATTGTAAGTACGATACCTGCAATTCCCGGGAGCGTAAGTACAGCACCCAAAGAAGCTAAGATTCCCATTACAAAGAATACGTTTGCAAATAGTGCGATGTCGGCAACTAAACCGGCATTGTTGTAATAAGATACCATGAATAATAAAACCAGAATCAAAGCGATTACAAATGATAGTAATCCGGAGCTAATAGCTTCCTGACCAAGTGTCGGGCCAACCACTGTATCTTCAACGATACGAGCTGGTGCAGGAAGCTTTCCTACTTTCAGGATGTTTGCAAGATCGTCTGCCTCTGCCAAGGTGAAAGAACCGGTGATACTCGAATTTCCACCGGAAATCTCTTGTATTACATTCGGATATGAATAAACATAATCATCTAAAACAATGGCTATGGATTTTTGAACGTTATCATGGGTCAGTCGCTTCCATACTCTTGCGCCTTCCGCATTCATAGCCATACTGATTTCCCAGTTATCCGTAAACTGTCCTTTTTGTTTACGTGCATCAATAATGGCAGCACCATCCAGTGGAGCCATGTTGTCGCGACTTGGAGTACGGATAGCAATCAATTGAACAACTTTTCCTTCCGCATCTACGGGCTTAACAGACCAGAATGATCTAAACTCACGAGGAAACTTCGAACGAATTTGATCCATTGCCAAAATCCGGTTAACCCGGGCTGTATCTTTGGTTAATGCCGAACCGATAACAGGTCCTTTACGAAGTTCTGATTGGTTTTGCTGATTTTGCTGAACAGATGGAGCTAAAACAGCAAACAATGGATTGTTTTTTGCAAACTCTTCAAATGTTTGTTGTCCTGCAGCCTTTGTAGTATCCGATTTTGAAGTGTCTGTAGTTGCCGGCTTACCTAACTGACTCATCAACGAAGATGTGTCAGCAGCCGCAGTGGTGCTATCTGTAGCCGCCTTTAATGTATCGTTACGCGTTCCTATTGTATCGGGATTTAAACTTGCAGTAGCATTTGAATCCGGTGTACCAATCAGCTTTAACGTCTTGTTTACTTCATCCAGTATCGGATAAATTTCAGTATTATCATAGGTCTCCCAAAACTCTAGTTTGGCAGTTCCTTGTAAAAGTTTACGTACACGATCCGGTTCTTTTATTCCCGGTAATTCAACAAGTATACGTCCGTTACCAAGTTTCTGTACGTTTGGCTGTGTAACACCAAACTTATCGATACGCGTTTTTAAGATCTGGTATGTACGATCGAAAGCTGCATTCGCTTCCACTCGAATGACTTCTTTTACCTGATCGTTTGTCGAATTAAAATTAATTCTGTCTTGTAATTCTTTCGTAGCAAAAATAGAGGACAAACGCGCATTCGGATCGAGTTTTTGAAATTCTTCAACAAAGAGTGTAACAAAATCTTTCTGGCTGTTTGAAAGTGCAGCTTGTGCATTATCCAACGCTTTATTGAAATTACCATCCTTACTGTGATTCGACATAGAACGGATAAGATCGACCAATGAAACTTCCATCGTTACGTTCATTCCTCCTTTTAAATCGAGTCCAAGGTTTATCTCATTGTCTTTACATTTTTTGTAGTTGAACCCGAATATTGGATACACCTCCTGAGAATTCATGGAGTCGAGATATGCTTTTTCTTTAGCAACATCTCCACCTGAAAATTCTCTCGCATTGTTCTCTACGTGACGGGTAACAAACGTAAAACTCAACTGGTAAAGACAAACCAGTGTAAGTAAAACGGCAAACAACTTAATAGCTCCTTTGCTTTGCATGGATTTATTGAAAATTTAAATGAATTTAGACTGTTTTTTTTAGAGCGGCAAAGATAGAATAAGAAGGGGAATTTCCAATTTGAAGTTTTTAGTCGACTAATTCCATTTTTTGATACGCCTTTGTGCATTTTCATAGACAGAAAAAAAAGAAAGCACATTACTTAATTAGCTCTTTTTAAATGACTTGTAAGTATTAGAATGGTTATTAATTAATTCAGAATGATGGGTTACCTGCCTGCCAAAGCATTTTATTCATCTACTAATAGCTAAAAAATTCGATTTGAGAAAGATTAATTATTCCTCAATTTTCTCCAGCTTGTTGATAATCAAATCAAAAAAACCGCTCGAGCAGATTAATTCCGAATTCAGATTTCTTCAGAATATAGAAAATCAACATCGAACAAAACACCAATTGGAAGACCAAAAATGAGAATTTAAAAATATGGCTTCTGTAACGAAAATTACTGTTACTGACATTGTAGTTATTGCTCATTGTTTCTTTTTTTTCAAATTTACTTTGGATCAGAAACATATGTATTCTTTTTAGCTGCCTTTCTTACATCAGATTACATTTTTAAATAAAAAGTTGGCTCGAAAAATAAAACTCTTCGCTATTGTTTTTCGTACCTTCGCTAAACGAAAATAAAAAGACTATGGCATTTGACTTTGAAATGATAAAAAGTGTGTATTCCGGTCTCGGAAATAAAATTGGCGCTGCACGCAAAGTTGTCGGAAGACCACTCACACTCACCGAAAAAATATTGTATTCTCACCTTTCAGGAAGCCTGCCCACCAGCCCTTTTGAAAGAGGTAAATCGTATGTGGATTTCAATCCTGATCGTGTAGCCATGCAGGATGCAACGGCTCAAATGGCGCTGCTGCAGTTTATGCAAGCAGGTCGTCCTTCTGTCGCTGTCCCTTCAACAGTACACTGCGATCACCTCATACAAGCCAAAACAGGTGCTGTGGCGGATTTAAATACGGCTATGGATAAAAATAAAGAAGTCTATGACTTCCTTTCATCCGTTTCCAATAAATATGGCATCGGCTTCTGGAAAGCAGGCGCCGGAATCATTCATCAGGTAATTTTGGAAAACTATGCTTTTCCGGGAGGATTGATGATTGGAACCGATTCTCATACCGTTAATGCCGGCGGACTTGGAATGATTGCAATTGGTGTCGGTGGTGCTGATGCTTGTGATGTCATGGCGGGTCTTCCATGGGAACTTAAATTCCCTAAGTTGATTGGTGTTAAACTTACAGGTAAACTAAGCGGATGGACTTCATCTAAAGATGTTATTTTGAAAGTCGCCGGTATCCTTACCGTAAAAGGCGGCACTGATAAAATACTCGAATATTTTGGTCCCGGTGCTGATTCACTTTCCTGCACAGGAAAAGGAACCATCTGCAACATGGGTGCAGAAATCGGTGCTACTACTTCTGTATTTTGCTATGACAAGAAAATGTCTGATTACCTTCGTGGTACTGGACGCAAAGACATTGCTGAAGTTGCCGATAAAGTAAGCGAACACCTTCGTGGCGACAAAGAAGTCTATGAAAACCCCGAAAAATATTTCGATGAAGTAATCGAAATCAATCTTTCAGACCTTGAACCGCATGTAAATGGTCCGTTTACTCCTGATCTCGCCTGGCCGATTTCGAAATTCGCTCAGGCAGTAAAAGAAAACGGTTGGCCCAGCAAACTTGAAGTCGGGCTGATCGGATCATGTACCAATTCTTCATACGAAGATATTTCCCGTGCTGCCGCAGTTGCCAAGCAGGCTGCCGATGCCGGTATCAAAGCGGCTTCTGAATTTACCATTACTCCCGGTTCTGAACTCGTGCGTTACACTGTCGAACGTGATGGCTTCCTCGGAACCTTTGAAAAAATAGGTGGTGTCGTATTAGCAAATGCCTGCGGACCATGCATCGGTCAATGGGCCAGACATACGGATGATCCATCGAGAAAAAATTCCATCATCACCTCTTTTAACAGAAACTTCGCCAAGCGAAATGATGGCAATCCAAACACGCATGCATTTGTCGCATCACCTGAAATTGTCACGGCATTAGCCATTGCAGGCGATCTCTCTTTTAACCCGCTTACGGATAGTCTGACCAATTCAAAAGGCGAGAAAGTAAAATTCACTGAACCGCAAGGCATCGAACTTCCGGCAAAAGGATTTGAAGTGAAAGACGCCGGATATCAGGAACCTGCAAAGGATGGCAGCCGGGTGCAAGTGATTGTCTCACCTACTTCCGATCGTCTACAATTGCTCAACCCATTCTCTGCCTGGGAAGGCACAGATATCAGCAATCTGAAGTTACTCATTAAAGTAAAAGGAAAATGTACAACTGATCATATTTCTATGGCCGGTCCATGGTTGAAATTCAGAGGTCACCTCGATAATATTTCCAACAACATGCTTATCGGAGCCATCAACTCTTTCAATGATAAAGCAGATTCAGTAAAGAATCAATTAACCGGAACATACGATTCTGTCCCTAACGTGCAGCGTGCTTATAAAGCCGCAAGTATCGGATCAATTGTCGTCGGTGACGAAAATTATGGCGAAGGTTCTTCCCGTGAGCATGCCGCAATGGAACCTCGTCATCTCGGCGTCCGTGCCATCCTGGTAAAATCTTTCGCACGTATTCACGAAACGAATCTGAAGAAACAGGGAATGCTTGCACTGACGTTTGCCAACAAAAGTGATTACGATAAGATTCGTGAAGATGATCATATCGACATTGTGGGCTTGAAAACATTTACTCCGGGTGTTCCACTCACCATTGTTCTTCACCACAGTGATAGCAGCACGGAAGAATTCAAGGTCAATCAATCCTATAATCAAAATCAGATTGAATGGTTTAAGGCAGGAGGCGCACTAAATATCATTCGCTCTCAGGTTAGCGCATAATCATTTTAAAGACCACTGATTCCCGTTTGCCGGCGTCTGAAATTCAGTTTTCAGCACTTGCAAACGGGATTTTTTACGTTTTCATGCTACGGATAAAATATTATTGAAATCAGTTCGTTGAACATCTGACCGGAATTTATTTCGCTTTTTTTTGTAAATTGTGACTGAATGTGGACTTGGGTATTCCGGGAAATAAACTAATAAACACCAAAATGAAAACACGATTTTTTCTTTTAGGATCCGCATTGATGATCCATTTATTTGCATGCGCACAAAACAATAAAAACACTGATAACAATAAGGCGCAGATTTCGACAGAAAAAAAAATGAATGTGAATATGGCAAAGGAGGAATGGAAAAAAAAGCTAACACCGGAGCAATTTTATGTTACGCGAGAGAAGGGTACAGAACGCGCTTTTACCGGTAAATACTGGGACAATCACGAAAATGGAAATTATTATTGCGTGTGTTGTCACAACCTGCTATTCAATTCAACCACAAAATTTGAATCGGGAACCGGTTGGCCTAGCTTTTACGCACCGATTAATAATTCAGCAGTCAATGAAAACGTGGATTCAGAATTCGGAATGTCGCGAACAGAAGTTGTATGCAGCAATTGTGGAGCACATCTCGGTCATGTTTTTGATGATGGTCCGAAACCAACAGGTTTAAGATACTGCATGAATTCAGCGGCGCTGGAATTTGAAAAAACCGACAAGTAAAATCTGCCCGGAAAAAACAGGAAGTGCTTTTTACTTTATTTGCTTACAACTACTTTTTTTCCAAAAATATTTCGCTCACTTATTAATTGAACAAAATATACTCCTGACGACCAAGTGGTTGTTTTGATGTCATCCTGCGGCATTTGAATATTTTTTTCAGTTACCAATTCACCGATGGAATTGTAAACTCTTAACAAACCTTTATTGTTTTCGAGATTGTAAAATCGAATATGCATTTCGTTTTTTACAGGATTGGGAAAAACATCAAATGTCGGTAGTGGTAAATTGATAATTGGTATATTGCTGGTAGGACTAACCTGATATCGAATTTCTGCACCACCGGTTGATTGTCCGATAACAATATCTGTTAAACTGTCTCCATTCAAGTTGCCGCCGCTGACGGTGATATTAAATTTGATCCGTGAGCTTTCTGGCTGATTGTAAACATTCCCTACATAATTAAAACAACCATTCAGGTTTCCATCAATGTTGCTGTATTGATAAACATTTCCTTTTTCCCAGGCAACCAACAAGCGAGTTACTCCTGCACTGTCGTAGAGGAATGGAACGGTAAATCCATCAGTAGTTCCGATCCCCTGAAGCGCAATACAACCCAATGAATCATTGGTTGGTACTGAATTATAAAGTGGAGAGGCAAGTGTGCCCCTGTTCTTGAAATAATTGATGAAGCCTCTCTGAGAACCGCAAACGATATCCAGCAAACCGTCTCGATCAATGTCGTAAAGTTGAGGAGTAGCAAATCTCCCCACGTCGATTCCCATATAATTCGCGACGGGGCCGGTAAAGGTGGGAGGATTACCGGCGCCTGCCGTATTATCAAAATAATGAATGTGTCCATCCTCGAGTCCGACAATCATATCCTTATCACCATCGTTGTCTATGTCGCCGAATGCAGGATACACAGGTGGCTGGTATAAATTCTGTGTGGTCAGTCCGGCATAATCGGTTGTCACAAGATTGAATGAAGGATTTGTTGTTGTACCTGTGTTTCGATAAAGATAAAGTCCGGCTAAATATTGCCCGCTTGAATTATCAAAAATGCCTTTGCTGATGACTAGATCCGGTAGATTGTCGTTATCGTAATCGAATAAAACTGGACAAGCATTTTCACCGACATCTATCATTTCACCTTGTAAAAAAGCATCGGTAACATGGTTGAAAACAGGTATAGCAGTAGTTCCATTATTTTTATAAAGCAGCAGCGCATTTTTGTTGGAATACTCATTCGAGATAACGAGTAAATCTTTTTTGTTGTCGTTATCGACATCAATGAATGCATGATAATGAAATCCGTTGAACAATGCAGGAACGTCATAAGAAGGGAAGAGTGTGTCCTGTAAATCCATTTCTCCTCCGTCATTGTGAACCATGAGTGAATTGATGGAGGCAATATCACCGACGAGTAATTCTTTAAAGTTATCTCCATCCGTATCGAGTGCATAGATTCCGGAAACGGTATCATCCCGGCGAGCGGCATCACTTTGATCGTAGGAAGGTTCAAATTCTGCAAGTGCACCTGCATAATCCATAAACTGTTTACTGCCCGTATCGCTAGGTCTTCGCTGACGACAGGGACAATGAAAACATCCTACGGAATTAGAACCCCCAATTTTTAACTGAAAATTACCCCAACATAAACTCTCGAGAACGAAATCGAGTGAATCGCAAGTGCCGTAATTTTCCATTGAATAATTTTTATGAAATAAGATACGGCCATTGGGAATTGTATTGTAACCCAAAATATCCATGTCGCCATCACCATCGATATCGTTGAAGTGTGGAAGAGCGATTGAATTGGTAAAAATATGCTGGGTGATTGTTACATAGCGCTCATCCAAGCAAGAATCGACGATGGTCCATTGCAAGGGGTTTCCGGGAGTAGAAATATTTTTATAGCAGGCAATTCCTGCACATCCTGCAGCAGAAGAAAAAGTAAAGAAGTCTGCTTTGCCATCGCAATTGTAATCATAGAGAAAAGCCCATGAATTAACCGGAGGAAATTGAAAAGCATATTGTGGAGCATAATCCCAGGCGAGATTGTAATCCGTATTTCCATTGTTAGAAAAAGTGAGAATCCGGTTGTTTAGGTTATCAAACAGAAACAGATCGTTGAGTCCGTCCATGTTTAAATCGATGGAAGAAATTTTGGGGAAATTAATACCGCCGGCCCAGGGAAAATTGAGTGTATTGGCGCCTTCCGTGACAGGAATGTTCAACATGCGATCGAATCGCGCCTGTGGGAAGGCGAGAATTGGAATTAACAAGGCAACAAATAGCAGAAGTTTTCTCATTTGTCAAAGATAGGCGATAGCATTAAGAAAAAGAATATCAAGTTCGTTCGAATTCATCACTTTCAGAAAATAACAATTGTAAGACGGCATTTTGTTTTCGGGAAATCCGCTACCGAACTATTGACTATTTTACTACTTTCGTGAAGGTTCGTTCCGGCAGGTAATCTTTTCATTATGTAGATTCATGCTGTTAATTGAACACTCAAACGATTCAATTCTTTACAAAATCAATTATAAACACCAACGCTAATGCCAACCTTCGACATCATCAGCAAGATAGACATTCAAAAACTCGACAATGCGATAAACGCATCCATCAAAGAAGTGACTACACGTTATGATTTTAACAATTCCAAAACTACGGTTGAATTAGATAAGAAGACGATGATGATACATATTCTGACGGAGAATGATATGCGGATGAAAACGGTGGAAGGAATTATCATTGGACGAATGATAAAGCAAGGACTGGATCCTCAATCATTGGATTCGGGAAAAGAATTGTATGCGAGTGGCAATATGGTAAAAAAGGACATCAAGATTAAGCAAGGCATCGACAAAGATACAGCGAGAAAGTTAGTGAAGATGATTAAAGAATCAGGTATGAAGGTTCAGCCATCAATCATGGACGAACAAGTGCGTGTTTCCGGAAAAAAGATTGACGATCTGCAAAAAATAATTAGCGTCTTGGAAGGCACACAGGTAGGAGTTCCCTTACAGTTTGAAAACTTCAGAGGTTAATAACCATTCTTTTCGCTGGGTTGAACTGAGAAGCAATCCGGCGGGCATTTAAATAAAACCATGCTCTTCATACTTAAAAAAACTGTTTAATTTGATGAATAGAAACAGGCGGTTATTTTCAGCAAAAGGAAATATTACAAGAAGTCAGTTTGTGATGTCGGGTTTTATTTTATTTGCCATTAAATACAATGCGGATCGTTTATTGGCTCTTCATTTTAACATTGATTGGTTCTTTTATAATTATTATTTCTCTCCGCTACATATTTCCATCCAATCTTTAAACGAAATCAGCATTCGATTTTATCTTTTACTGGCCCTGTTATCGATTCCATTTATATTGATGGGTGTATTTTTGTGCTTAAAAAGATTGCGTGATGCAGGTCTTAAACAATACCTTGTTTTTTTATTTTTCATCCCCTTGATAAATATTTTTTTCTTTGGAATGCTCGCTGTATTGCCGTCTAAAAAAACTTTGGAAACGGTAGAAGAAAAACCCCATTTGCTCGGCGAAGTGATCCCAAAATCAAAAATAGGAGGAGCATTATTCGCATGCGGCATTTCCGTTCTACTTGCATTGGTGTTTACGCTGATCTCGGTCGATATTATGCAGGAATATGGCTGGGGTTTATTTATTGCAGTGCCCTTCTTTATCGGCTTTTCATCTGTACTGATTTATGCCTACCACCACCATCCTGTTAGTTTCGGAGCGTCTGTTTCGATTGGAATTAGCGGCGTTGCATTTTTCGGCCTATTGCTAATGGCATTAGCCATGGAAGGATTAATCTGCATATTGATGGCATTCCCTATAGCCATAGTCATTTCCTTTATCGGATCCCTCGTTGCCTATTCGATTCAATCGATCGAATTAAAAAATGCTTTTCGCCTGTATTCTTTAAACGTACTGTTTCTAACTGCCACTTTCATTACTGAAAAATCGGCCAATACGGCTCCGGAAATTTACGAATTGAAAACGTCTGTGGTTATTCAAAGCTCACCGGAAAAAGTTTGGGAACACCTTGTTTCCTTTAACGAAATGGCTCCTCCCACTGAACTTCTTTTTAAAGCGGGAATTGCCTATCCGCAAAACGCCAAAATATTCGGACATGGAAAGGGCGCTATTCGTCATTGCAATTTTACTACAGGTTCTTTTATCGAGCCCATCACTACATGGGATGAACCACGACTCCTTCAGTTTGATGTTTTGCAACAACCTGTCCCGCTCACCGAATTATCTTTTTACGAACACGTAAATGCTCCGCATCTTGAAAATTTTTTCTCTTCCGTAAAAGGCCAATTTTTGTTAACCGAAACCAAGGAGCATCAAACTTTATTGACAGGCACTACCTGGTATAAAAACAGGATGTGGCCGGCACCCTATTGGAAGCTTTGGTCAGATGCGATTTTGCATAAAATTCATTTCAGGGTTTTGAATCATATTAAAAAGACAACGGAGTAGTGACTTTCCTTTTAAAAAAACCAACAAAACAGTTACGTATTTGTAACTTTTTAGCTACAATATAACAATTTATTGAACTATTGTAACTTTTAAGCATCTAATTAACGTATAAATAAAATGCTTATCTTTATGGCTTTAAAGCTACCATAAACAATAATTTCAACAATAATGACGCTTAAAAATAACTACATAAACTGGATAGCTCTTGCAGATCCGGCAGTTGTAAAAACGATTTGCCAAAGTCTTCGTCAAATGCGTTTGAATAGAAACATGTCGCAAGCAGAATTAGCAGAGCGCTCGGGCTTAAACCGTGTAACGATCAGCCGCATGGAAGCCGGTCGCGCTGCTACCCTTTTAACGATCGTTCAAATGTTACGCGCCCTGGACAAACTGAGTGTATTCAATTCCTTTGCCGAAGAGCCGGAAATTAGTCCTATGCAATTATTAAGAGAACAAGAACGCAGAAGAAAAAAAGCATCTCCCAGAAAAAAATGAAAACAGTTGCAAAAGTTACGTTATGGAATGCACAAGTGGGAGCCGTCGTTTGGGATGATGAAAAAGGATTTGCATTTTTCGAATTTGATACTACCTTTTTGAAAAAAAATCTGGACATCGCTCCTTTGACGATGCCCTATGAAGATGCGCTTAATGGAAAATTAATTTACTCCTTCTCTTCGCTCAACCCGGATACGTATTCCGGTTTGCCCGGATTGTTAGCGGATAGTTTGCCTGATAAATTCGGAAACCGCATGATCGATGCCTGGCTGGCAAGCCAGGGTCGGGATCCTTCGAGCTTCAATCCGGTAGAACGCCTTTGCTATATCGGCAAAAGAGGAATGGGAGCACTGGAATTTGCACCGCTCATGTTCCCCGGAAAAGATTCTTCTAACCCACTGGAAATTTCCAGATTGGTAGAGTTGGCGACCGAAATCTTAACAGAACGTAAAAAACTCAAATCAAACATCCGGAACCACCCTGAAGAAGGCTTATTGGATATTATCCGCGTCGGATCATCGGCCGGCGGCGCACGAGCAAAAGCGATCATTGCATACAATGAAAAAACGGGCGATGTCCGCTCGGGACAACTCGACGAACTTGATGGGTTCGAGCATTGGATAATAAAATTCGATGGTGTAACCAATAAACTTTTAGGCGATCCGAAAGGATATGGAAAAATTGAATATGCATATTACCTGATGGCAGTTGATACGGGAATTCAAATCTCCTATTCTAAACTGCTGAAAGAAAATAAACGCGCGCATTTCATCACCAAAAGATTTGACAGAGTAGAGAATAAAAAACTTCACATGCAAACGCTCTGCGCTTTAGCTCATTTTGATTATAACGACCCCAACTCCTATTCCTACGAACAGGCATTTCAGATCCTTCGTCAACTGAAGCTTCCTTACCTGCAGTCCGAAGAACTTTTCAGACGCATGGTATTTAATGTAGCTGCAAGAAATCAGGACGACCACACAAAAAATATCGCCTTTTTAATGAATGAAAAAAGCGAATGGCAGCTTTCTCCTGCCTATGATCTTACCTATGCCTACGATCCCAAAAACAAATGGATGAAGTCGCATCAAATGAGTATGAATGGAAAACGCGACGACATTCAACGAAAAGATGTTTTAGCGCTTGCAAAAAAAATGAACATTAAACATCCGGAAGATATCATCGAACAAGTTCTAAGTGCTCTTTCCAAATGGAAAAAATATTCAAAAGCCGCTGAGGTAGACGAAGAACAGGCCAAAAGAATTTTTCAATATTTCAATTTTCTTAAATAAAACTTCCTAAAAAAAACTCCATGCTTGAACTAAACTTTCGCCCTTTTCCGGAACTGACAACGGACA
Organism: Bacteroidota bacterium; assembly: GCA_031385005.1. Taxonomy (GTDB): domain Bacteria; phylum Bacteroidota; class Bacteroidia; order AKYH767-A; family 2013-40CM-41-45; genus JADKIH01. The sequence goes on along the minus strand of JANNBB010000027.1, from coordinate 81,990 downwards.
GACTTGTTCTCCGTCAAATTACCCAAGAAGATGCGCCTCAGTTTTTTGATATCAGAAGCAACAACGATGTCATGAAATACATCGATAGGCCACTTCACAAAAATATAGAAGAATCGATTGAACTCATCAATAAAATTATTGCTGCTGTTGAGAACAATGAATACGTAGCTTGGGCGATTTCACTCAAATCCAATCCTGAATTTATAGGAACAATTAGTTTTCACCGAATCGAAAAAGAACACTATCGCGCCGAAATCGGCTACATCCTTCACCACAAATTCTGGAGAAAAGGATATACACAGGAAGCCATTGCAGAAGTAATACAATATGGCTTCAAAAAACTAAAACTGCACAGCATTGAAGCGAATATTAATCCGAATAACCTTGCTTCCGCTTCTATCCTTCTAAAAAATGGTTTCGTTCAGGAGGCCTACTTCAAAGAAAACTATTTCTACAATGGGAAATTTCTGGATACGGCTATCTTTTCGCTGTTGACAACGGAGAAGGAAGACGAGAAACTTTAAGTAATAAACAAATTATAAATTTTCGGTCAGATTCAAGCGAAGAAAATGCAAAGTGTAATTAACTTTTCCTGATTATCGCCCCTGCTTCCTTTTCAAATGCATTCATCAACTTATCCATTACCTTATTGATCTGCTGCTCAGTAAGCGTTTGCTGATCATCTTGTAGAATGAAACTCAACGCACAGGATTTTTTACCGGCTTCGATTTTATCTCCTTTATAAATATCAAACAAGCGAATTTCCGTTAGCAATTTTCTCTCTGCATTGAAGGCAATTTTTTCTAATTGTCCGTAGCTGATTTCAATACCTACCAACATAGAAAGATCGCGCTTCACAGACGGAAATTTCGAAACTTCTATGTAATGCATGGGCTTCTTTTTGGCTGCCTTTATTACTTTGTCCCAGTCAAATTCCGCATAGAAAACATCATCGGCAATATCGAATTTCTTTAGAATCCGTTTGTCAACCAAACCCAAATTGACCAGCGAATTCTTATTTGTGGAAAATGTGAGTGCCGTAGCATATTGTGGATGTTCACTCTCCGTTACTTCATATTTTTCTATTCCACAAAGAGCGAGAATATTTTCCACATATGACTTCAACATGAAAAAGTCAACGGGCTGTTGCTTTCCTCTCCACGATTCTTCCTGCACATTTCCGGCAATAGTAATGGCCAGTCTGTTCCCTTCTTTAAAATTACCATTCAACTTGCCATATGATTTTCCAAATTCTACAAGTCGCAAATCGCCGGATTTTCTGTTTTGATTGTACAATACGGTTTCCAAAGAAGTAGCAAGCATATCCTGACGCAAGACTGAAAGTTCCTGACTCAATGGATTCAGCAAATGAACAGAATTGCTTTCCTCCCATCCCGGCATCGAATTGTATTCTTTTTTCGTAAGAGAGTTGGTAACGATTTCATGAAAACCATTGGCTGCTAAAAACGACAATGTCTTTGTCAACAGTTGTTCCGAATCGAAATCTACTACTGCAGGCATCGACATCGAAATTTTCTCATCCAATGGAATTCTATCGTATCCGTAAATACGTAAAATTTCTTCTACCACATCCACCGGCCTTGTAACATCCACTTTGAAAGCAGGAACTTCGAGACGGAGTCCTTCTTTTTCCTCTTTCAGAATTTTTATCGATAACGATTCAAGAATGGTAGTGATTACTTTTCTGTCAATTACCTCTCCTGCGAAGCGATCGAGAAAACTGTAATTAAAATCAAAAACAGCCGGAGCAATTTTGGCAGGATAAATATCAATTATTTCGGAAGCGATTTGTCCGCCTGCAATTTCACTCATCATTGATGCCGCTCTTTTCATGGCATAGAGAGTGAGCTCGGGATCTGTTCCACGCTCAAAACGAAAAGAAGCATCTGTCTTTAAACCATGTCTTTTTCCTGTTTTTCGAATAGAAGCCGGATTAAAATAAGCGCTTTCCAGGAAAACATTTTTCGTCTTTTCGCCAATACCGGAATTCACTCCTCCGAATACACCGGCAATACACATGGATGTTTGTGCATCACAAATCATGAGATCTTCACTGCTCAAAGTCCTTTCAACAAGATCGAGCGTGGTGAATTTTTCCTTCTCCTTTGCCATACGAACGATTACATTTTTTCCGCCAATCTGATCTGCATCAAATGCATGCAATGGTTGACCGCATTCGTGTAATACATAATTGGTAATATCAACAATGTTGTTAATCGGATGCACGCCAATGGAAGTCAACCTGTCCTTTAACCAGGCAGGCGATTCAGCTACAACAACATTGGAAACAGTAATTCCGGAATAACGCGGACAAGCAACAGTATCCTCCACTGTTACTTTTACCTCAACATTACCTTTCTTTTTGAGATCGACAACAGGCGGTATCAGCAATTCATTTTTAGCATCCGCTCCTGTCTCGATTCGTTTTTTCGCACGCACGATGGCAGCGAGATCTCGGGCGACACCGATGTGTGAAGCAGCATCTGCACGGTTAGGCGTTAATCCGATTTCAAAAATAAAATCATTTTTAATTTGATAGTATTCGGAAATGGAACTGCCCACGACAGCATCCTCCGGCAAAACGATGATGCCTGCATGTGACAGTCCTATACCGATTTCATCTTCGGCACAGATCATCCCATTTGAAAACTGGCCACGGATTTTAGATTGCTTAATGGAAAATGGTTCGCCAGTGAGCGGAAATAATTTTGTCCCCGGCAATGCAACCACGACTTTCTGTCCGGCGGCTACATTGGGAGCACCGCAAACGATTTGCTGATATTCACCGCTTCCGGTATCCACAGTAGTGAGACTGAGTTTATCGGCATCGGGATGTTTGATACAAGTTATTACCTGACCAATTACGAGTCCTTTCAAACCGCCTTTTACAGACTCAAATTCCTCTACATTTTCAACTTCGAGTCCGCCGGCCGTGAGGAGAACGGAAATTTCATTCGCCGATAAATCGGTAGGATATATTTCTTTTAACCAGTTATAAGATATTTTCATGGGCTGCAAATATAACAAATGGGTACTTGGAGGGAAAGATTAAAGCAGCGATTAAAAGAAAAAAAAGTGAAAATTTCGCAGAATATCCAATTGGTGTGAAATTATAGCCGATAATCCGAAAGCTGAAATGCCAGATATCAACTAATGCGTCCCCACTCCCCTTTTTTACTCAATACTTCCTTTAACTTTTTATGAACGCTTTGGTTTTTTTGAGCTTCCAATTTAGGATCGGCTTTCAAAAGAGTCATGGCAGTATCGCGGGCGAGAAGAACGATTTGCTGATCCTTGGAAATGTCGCACAATTTTAAATCGAGCATTCCACTTTGGCGCGTCCCTTCCGCATCGCCGGGGCCACGCAACTGCAAATCGGTTTCGGCAATTTTGAAACCATCATTTGTTTCGCACATGGTTTTTATCCGTAGCCTGGCATCGTTACTCATTTTAGTTTTAGAAACCAGAATACAATACGATTGATCGGCTCCTCGTCCCACTCTTCCGCGTAATTGATGGAGTTGCGATAAGCCAAATCTTTCGGCGTTCTCAATAACCATTACAGAAGCATTGGGAACATTTACTCCAACTTCGATAACAGTAGTTGCGACCATAATCTGCGTTTCTTTTTTTATAAAACGCTGCATTTCGAAATCCTTATCTGCCGCTTTCATTTTTCCATGAACGATACTAACCTGATACTGCGGATTCGGGAAATCCCGGCAAATAGAAGCATAACCTTCCATGAGATTATTCATGTCGATTTTTTCAGATTCTTCTATGAGCGGATAAACGATATAAACCTGTCGGCCCAGGGCAATTTCCTTTTTTAATGATCCCCAGAGTTTGAGACGATCGCTTTCGAAATGATGAATCGTCTTTACCGGTTTTCTTCCGGGAGGCATTTCGTCGATAATGGAAATATCCAGATCGCCGTATAATGTCATGGCCAGAGTACGTGGAATAGGTGTTGCTGTCATGACGAGGACATGCGGAACGATATTACTTTTCGCCCAAAGCCGGCTTCGTTGTTCCACACCAAAGCGATGTTGTTCGTCGATCACAACGAATCCGAGTTTTTTGAATTTAACAGCATCTTCGATAAGTGCATGTGTGCCGATAAGCAAATCAATTTCACCGTTCTCCAGTTGTTGAAGAATTTCCCGCTTGGCTTTGGCACGGGTAGAACCCGTAAGCAATGCGATACGAATATTCATTTTCCCGAGTAAAGACGAAATTGTTTCGAGATGTTGCCTTGCAAGAATTTCTGTTGGAGCCATGATACATGATTGACAACCATTGCCGATGGCAATTAGCATGCACATTAAAGCGACAAGTGTTTTACCTGAGCCGACATCACCCTGTAGTAAACGGTTCATCTGTTTTCCGGAACCGATATCTGCTCTTATCTCACGAATAACTTTTTTTTGTGCATTCGTCAGCGGAAAAGGAAGGTGATTAGTATAAAAGTCGTTGAAGGGCTCACCGACAACTTCAAAATTAAACCCTTTGAATTTCTCAATACGAAGGAGCTTCATGAATAAAAGCCGTAATTGTAAAAAGAAAAGTTCTTCGAATTTGAGTCGGAGTTCGGCGAGTTTTTGTTTTTCGAGACTTTCCGGAAAATGGATATTTTTAAAAGCATCTGTTCTGCCGAATAATCTTAGTCCGCTGATTATTTCTTCAGACAACGTTTCAGGTAATGCAGGTGGCAGGCCGGCGATCAGCGCTTTTTGTAATCGCAAAATTGCTTTGCTGTCCAGTCCTTTTAACTTTAGTTTTTCTGTCGTATTGTAAACAGGTTGCATGGCAGATGCTACTTGTCCGGATGCTTCGGAAGCCAACTCGAGTTCCGGATGTATGATATTGACAAAACCGTTAAACTCTGATGGCTTTCCGAATAAAACGTATTCGACGTTAAGCTGTAGAGAGCTTGACAACCATTTCAACCCTTGAAACCATTTGAGTTCGATGGTTCCGGTCGCATCTTCGAAACGTCCGGCGAGATGTTTGCGCCTTTTCTCACCTTTTACGACAAGACTTTTAATTTTTCCTCTTAGTTGAATGTATGGAAGGTCTGCCGATGCTTCGCGAACGGTATAAAATTTAGTACGATCGACATACCGGAAAGGATAATGTTCAATTAAATCATTAAAAGTAAAAATACCCAACTCCTTTTTTAAAAGTTCTCCACGCTGTGGCCCGACACCTTTCAGGTATTCGATAGGGCTATCAAGATAAGGAGACGACATGCTGGATAAAGTTGGTTGTTTAATTAATTAAAGCACAAAGATTGTAAATTACCTGTTAGACAAAAATCAATATATGTAGATTTTTTACAAAATAAATCAGTATTGATTTTACACATCAACTATCACTTATTGAATTCTTCTGAGTACCTTGTATTAAAATTAAGAGCATTGAAAATGCTTAAATAAATAAGTTGAAAAAATCAGTTTTACTAAAAACAATTTTTTGGCCTGTATGTTTTGTGGCTATTTTATGGGCAATAGAAGGACTTTCTGAATTATTCAAGGTTCGGATTATAGAATTGGGAGTAATTCCGAGAACGCTAGAAGGATTACCGGGAATCATCTTTTCCCCGTTTATTCATTCGGGCATTGACCATTTATTGTCAAACACTTTACCGTTACTGGTAGTTGGAAGTGGTATTTTTTATTTCTACAAAGAGATTGCAATACGAGTGATCAGTCTGGTTTGGCTCTTCACTGGATTTTGGGTATGGTTGGCTGCACGAGACAGTTCGCATATTGGTGCGAGTGGGTTAATTTATGGATTTGTATGTTTTTTATTTTTCAGCGGATTACTTCGCAAGGATACACGACTGTTAGCAGTTTCATTGCTTGTCACTTTTTTATATGGGAGTATGGTGTGGGGCATTTTGCCCGTTGACCAGAGTATTTCCTGGGAATCCCATCTATTTGGATCTGTTGCCGGAATATTTAGTGCAATATATTTCCGAAAGGAAGGTCCACAACGTGTTAAACCACAATGGGAAATTGATGAAGAATTAGAGGCATCAGCCGCTGAAGAATCAGCGGATTGGATTGTTGATACTGAAATCGGATCGGATGGAGATGATTATCGAATCAATTACCACTACGTTGACAAATCAAATGAAGAAAACGAATCGCAAAAGGGAGAAAATCAGACTTAAGTGTGTTTTAAAAGATAAAAAGGCATAACTGCAATTTTAAAAACCTGAATTCAATTCTATAATCCAAAAACCGGAGCATATTAAATTTAATTACTGACCGATTTAGCTGCATTTCAAAAACCCTTTTGAAATAAAGTTACAAAAAATTAACATATTGTTTTCAACATACAATTAATGAAAAGTTTACCTGTATTTAAAACTATTTCGCTGCTGCTTTTCTAATTTTACCTAATTGAAAAAAGTTATAATCTAAAACCAAATATTACTATGAAAAAATCATTTACAAATCGAACACTTTTGTCGATCCTTTTTGTTCTCCTGATATCAGGAAATGCATGGGCAGCGGTAGGAGATGCAGGAGTATCAGGCATTCCTGTTCCAACAAGTCCTGTATGCCGTGGCATTAGTCCTGTCTCGGTAATCATTAAAAACTATGGTGCGATAACTATCAGCACTATTTCCGTAAACTGGAAGGTTAACGGTGTTGCTCAAACACCCTACAGCTTTACAGGGAATATCACAGCCGGAAATGAAGATACTGTAGATATCGGTACTTTCAACTTTGTAAGTTCTGCTGATACAATTGTTGCCTGGACATCCAATCCAAACGGATCAGCCGATTCGGATCAGAGTAATGACTCTACCACGTCGATTGTAAGTGTCAGTTCTAAATTAACAGGAACTTACACAATCGGAGGTACATTACCGGATTATGCCAACATTACAGCTGCTGTAAATGCACTGACAACAAACGGAGTTTGTGGTGCGGTTGTTTTCAACATGCGTGCAGACACAGACACGGTGAAAATTAATATTCCGCAAATTGTCGGTGCCAGTGCTACAAACACCATTACCTTTCAATCAGAAAACGGGGACAGTACATCAGTAATTTTGACTTCACCATCATTGGATACATTAGCGGATAACTATCTGATAAGTCTGAATGGCGCTGATTATTTCACTTTCCGCGGACTAACGCTTCAGCGTTCGGGAATAAATGCCAATGCGCGCGTTGTTGTTTTCACGGATACGGCAACACACAATACGATTACACATTGCAGAATATTGGGTGCACCTACATCCCTTCCGAATTCATTGGCAGCATTGCTTTATTCGACAAGTGGAACAACATCTAACGACTCGTCAAATACTTTTACATACAATTTACTAAAAGACGGATCGATTGGTATTTACATGAATGGAAACAGTTCACTAAGTCTTGAACAATACACCGTAATCCGCAACAATACCTTCATCAATCAGTATTTCAAAGGTATTCAGATGAGTAATCAGGGAAATGCTATCATTGAAGACAATACCTTTAATACAAATTCAACTTACACAGGATACTCGGCGATTTACCTCGACAGAAGTTTACGTCCGCATTCCATTCGCAGGAATCAGATCTTGGATACGCCGGGAACAGGTATCTTTTTGCTTGACTGTACAGCACAGGCAGGAGTTCATGGAATCATCGCCAATAACTTTATCCACTCCAATGACTCAGCCGGAATCTCTGTGGTGAATGGCGATTACCAGGACATCATTTTCAACAGTATCTTGATGACTGGAACGACCAATACCTTCTCTGCTTTGTTTATGCGCGGATCAGGAGTCGGGAAAAAAGTAGTTAACAACATTTTAGCGAATAGCGGTGGCGGATATGCTTACGTCGTTTCTGACTCAGCGGTATTTGGTATCTTGAGTTCAAACTATAATAACCTGTACACGACAGGATCTAATGTTGGGGAATACAATGGAATTAATCAAGCTACGCTTGCAAACTGGAAGACTGCCTCACAAAGAGACACCAATTCACTGGCGGTGAATCCGAATTTCGCGACTACATCAGACTTACATGTTACGGCAATAGCCATGGACGACAGAGGAACTCCAATTGCAGCCATCACTACAGATATTGACGGACAGACAAGAAGTACACTTACACCGGATATCGGAGCGGATGAATATGCATCTGTTTCCAGAAACGTCGGAATCACAGGAATGCTAAGTCCTACAGACAGTACTTGTGGAAACGCAGCGGCTACGGTAACAGTTATCGTTAGCAACACCGGAGGATTTCCGGAAGCCAATTTCGATTTACATTCAAGCATTACAGGTTCCCTTACTACTACTTTGAATTACACCTATACAGCGACCATTGCACCGGGAACAAGCGATACGATTACATTTGCGACAACAATCAACACATCAGCAGGAGGCACATTCAACTTCAAAAATTACACTTCTTTGAGTGTAGATGATGTTCATGCCAATGATACATTGTTTGCAACGATAACACACTTTGCTCCGTCTCCTGCTCCAACAGGAACGAATGATACGATTTGCGGTTCAGGAAGTGGAGTGTTAACAGCTACCTCACCTGACAGCATTGCCTGGTACAGTGCTTCAACAGGTGGAACATTATTAGGTACCGGAGCTTCGTTCACAACTCCTAGTGTATCTTCAACAACACCTTTTTACGCTTCCGCTAACGGAGGTTGTGAAGGACCACGTGTTGCTGTAACAGTTGTTGTTCAACCAACGCCTAACGTTACTTTGGGCAACGATACGACAATCAATCTTGGTGATTCCATTTCACTGAATGCAGGTGGCGGATTCATCACTTATCTTTGGTCAACAGGAGCAACTACTCCATCCATTTGGGTAAATTCTGACGGTTGTTATGCTGTTACGGTAACAAATAGTGCGGGATGTCAGGATGTTGATACGGTTTGTGTGGATGTGATTTCTCCATTTGATGTAGGTGTTACGATGATTACCTCCCCTTCCAATATGGATTGCGCAAACGACACGATTCAATTAATCGTACAGGTAAGTAATCTTGGCTTCAACAATGCGACAGACATACCTGTAAGAATTCAGGTTTCCGGAGCGGTTACGGCAAATTTTGCTGATACCATTCAGGCAACGCTGACACCGGGAATGGACACGCTGATAAATATGGGTATGATCAATATGAATGCAGGCGGGGTTATTACGTTAAGGGCCTATACCTATTATGTGAATGATGTTGACCAATTGAATGATACATTGGTGAATGTAGATACGATAGTAGTGCCGCCAAACCCTCCGGCAGCAATCGGTGCAAGCCGTTGTGGAGTTGGAACCATTGTACTAATCGGTTCTGCGAGTGATTCTGTTTATTGGTATACTGCTCCTTCAGGTGGAAGCTTATTGTTTATTGGTGACAATTACGTAATCAACGGACTGACAACTACGACGACTTACTACATACAAACAGGCGATTATTGCAACAGCCAGGTTCGTGTACCGATTACGGCAACCATTCACAATCCTGTTGTCAACCTTGGTAACGATACGACTGCTACCGATTCGCTTGTGCTTAATGCTGGAAGCGGTTTCGCTTCTTATACATGGAGTGACAATAGCACCGGACAAACACTCACGGTTACGACTTCAAATTTTTACTCGGTATGTATAACCGATAGCTTTGGATGTAATGCATGTGATACGATCAATGTCAGTATCATTAACGGAATCGAAACGGTTTCGGCAAATGCCAATATCAATTTGTATCCGAATCCTACACGCAATGCATTTACTGTAGCGTTTAAAAACAAGATGAGTGAAAAAGTATCTTTCGTCCTTTCCAATCTTCAGGGACAAATTATTCTGAATGAAGAAGCAGAAAATGTGGATACAAAAACATTCAATGTTTCTCAATTTGCAAAGGGAGTTTACAACCTGCATATACGAACTGAGAATTCAGTTTCTGTTTACAGGTTGATTATCGAGTAACCCCGATAGAATAAAATTGAAAAGCCCCTCTTTGCGGAGGGGCTTTTTTTATGCTATTAAATTTGGACGATTACTTTCTATATGTGAAAAGAAAAGGAGTAAAGAAAATATTAAATCGAAGACTGACCTAAAAGCACAACAGGATTTTCCATTAGTCCTTTGAACGTGCGAAGGAAATCGGCTCCGGTAGCGCCATCTACGACGCGGTGATCGCAGCTCATGGTTACTTTCATTACATTTCCGGGAACTACGGTATTGTTTTTCACGACAGGTTTTTGTGCGATGCCTCCGATTGCAAGAATGCATGCATCGGGCGGATTAATAATTGCAGTAAACTCTTCGATACCAAACATACCCAAATTGGAAATGGTGAAAGTGCTTCCCTCCCATTCCGATGGCTGTAATTTTTTGTCTTTCGCTTTTTGAGCAAGCGTCTTTACCTCAGTATTGATATCGCGCAATGTTTTTGATTCGGCAAAACGAATGACAGGAACCAGCAAACCATCTTCGACGGCTACGGCAACACCAATATGAATGTGGTGGTTGTAACGAATGCGGTCACCCAACCACGAAGAATTTACTTTGGGATGCTGACGTAAAGCACCTGCAGCGGCTTTGATGACGAAATCGTTGAAAGAAATTTTCGAACCGGTAACGGCCATAATACTTTCACGGGCCGAGATGGCGTTATCCATGTCAATTTCAACGGTCAGGTAAAAATGAGGCGAGGTAAATTTACTTTCACTCAGGCGGCGGGCAATAGTCTTTCGCATTTGCGAGACTTCGACTTCATCGAAACCTTCTTCCATGACAGCATTGCTCATGCTGCCGTTTACAACCATTCCGGGTTTAAACCAATCGATATCACGTTTAACGATTCTTCCGAAATCACCGGTACCGGTTACTTTACTGAGATCGATTCCTTTTTCACCGGCCAGACGACGAGCAAGTGGAGAGGCCTTCATTCCTGCCGGCATGGGCTCAGCCGATGGCTTTGCTTGTATGGGCTTTGGCGAAGAAGCAGGCATTGATGTGGCTGCTGTTGCCTTGACTTCAGTAACAGCAACGGGAGCTCCTTTCGCATTTATAGCTACACTTTCTGCCGGCTTTTTTTCGGGAACGACTTCCGCTTGCTTTGCCATTTCCTGATCAAGCAGCGCTTTATAATCTTCTCCGGCTTTACCTAAAATAGCGAGTATTCCATCTACAGGTGCGGCCTTTCCTTCTTCTACACCTCTATAAAGTAAAACACCTTCCTGATAAGATTCAAATTCCATGGTTGCCTTATCAGTCTCAATTTCAGCAACCAATTCGCCGGATTTAATACTATCACCAACTTTTTTATGCCATTTAGCGACAACACCTTCTGTCATCGTATCACTCATCTTGGGCATTCTTACTATTTCAGCCATTGTTTGGGAGTTTTTTTATTGGGTAATTGAAGTATAATAGAATTCAAAAGTATAAATTTTTCTCTACTCCTCCATCATCACCAATTTCCCTGTTTTTATCATTCCTTCCTTACCGGTAAGCGTATAAAAATAAATGCCCGGCTCCAGGTTTTCTGTGTTCATGTAGGCGGATTTAAAAAAACTTTGTTGAAGTACTTTCTTTAACTGCTTATCGTAAATAATCAGTGTTACTTCTTTCTCATCATCTACCTCTGCTTTCAGAAGTCCACTTACAGGATTCGGATACAAATTCACCCTCGATTTATTTATTTCTTCATTTCCAGTTACCAATTTGCAAGTTAACGAATCTGTTGATACACATACCTGATCGATCAGGTAGTAGGCATGATTAAATTGCAAACCGATTCCTAAAAATATATCCATGGTATCGGTATGTGCATCGTCAAAAAAATTGCCCAATGCAACATATTCATAAGCCGAATCTGCTATAAAAGAACCCGATATGCGAGTCCACCCTATGCTGTCGGTGATTATGGTCGTGTCATTTACATGAGCGAAATTATTGATCAATACCGAATCATGCTGAGAGAAACTCACCGTTGAAAACCGAAAGCCCAGGTTGTTGTTTGCCCCTCCTACGTTTTGTGCTAAAGGATAATGTGTCACAGACCGGCAGATATATGCGGATACATAATACCGAATCCCTATTGTCAAAGGAGTTAGTAAAGGTGTGCCTATGTATTCTCTGGCATTGGGCCCGCTTAAAGGCCAAAAGGAAACAGTCCCTATTCCAACATATGCATCACCATCTATTGCAGCTTGTCGACCAACGATATTATTGGGGACTCCGCATTCCGGTCTTGAAACATTTGCACAAGAATTAAAATAATTCGGCGTATCACCATACGATGACCAACCTATCAATACACTGTCAAAACAAGTGCTTTCAGATGACCAATATACACAAGTGTTACTAGTATCAAAAGCTAGGCATAGTAATGTATCGTTTTGATAAGGACATTGCACTTTATCTTCAAAACTCGGATTCGGTATTAGATTCTGTGCTTCTACTGATTTAATAAATATAGAAAGCAAAAAAATTATTGTTATATTTTTCATCGCATTTGCTTTTATGTTTTTATGAATTTTTTTGCCGGTATGCCGTCTATGGAAATTAAATAAATACCGGGCGGGAATTGTTTTATATCTATTTCCTCTACCGGGCCGGTGGCCTTTTTATTCAATAAGAACTGACCAAGCGAATTACTGATGGTAATTAATTTTCCGATAGAAACATTTTCAACGGTTATCGTTTTTGTGGCCGGGTTGGGATGTATCGTTATTTCCTTCTCGAGGTCCGGTTTTTTACGGATCTTTTGAGGATCCATGCAGTAATTCTGCATGCCTGTTGTTGTGGTATAAACATAGGGTGGATAACCGGTAAATAAATCGTTTACACGGTTTGGATCCATGGCATGTTCATATTTACTCACTATGGGGTGAATAGCAGCAGGTGGCGTTACAAAGGCCTGGTTGAAACCGCCGGGTCTTTGTGATACACTGTCCCATTCAAACGAATTCCAGATATTTAAAACGCCATGGTAAGAATGATGATGGTTGTAATGCGTATCCGGATATTGCCAGGTGGGATGAATCGGACAATTTCTGTTTCCTGCCCAGCCGCTGCCACCTGCAGGGACTATGTTTCCATTGGCATCGCCTATAAAATTACAATTGGTCAAAGCACTCAACTCATGATCACAATCGCAGGCATTTAAGCCGTGGTTATGCATACCAAAAACATGTACCTGTACCTTATTCCATTGCTGAAGTGCTATCGTATCTGCATTAAAGAAAGCGTCTTTCATGGTGTAATTGGTATGTGTACGGCAATTTTCTATGGTTTGCCTTGCGCCGATGCAGTTCATTTCCTTCCGGACTTTTCTCTATTTTTCCATCATCACCAATTTCCCTATTTTATCATTCCTTCCTTACCGGTAAGCGTATAAAAATAAATGCCCGGCTCCGAATTTTCTATATTAATGTAAGGGGATTTAATAAAGCTTTGCTCTAGCAATTTTTTTAATGAATAATTGAAATTTAATAATTTCCTAAATAAACTACTTTTTGAGTTTCAAAATAATTATTTGAAATGATTGATATAAAATAAAGTCCCGCTTCAACTTTTTCACCTGAATTACTAGTTGCATCCCAAAAAAGTGAACCTCTACCTTTACCATTTAAAGATTTAATAAGTCTTCCGTCTATATTCCGGATTTCTACAATATTTATTATGGAATTTTGAAAATTGAAAAATAGATTAGTACTGTTTGAAAATGGACTAGGAAACACTTTAAGGTTAGAGTCTTTTTTTGAAATTTCTTTCACAATGACGTTAATAGACGAATCTAATTTTACTACCCAATTATCACTACATCCATGATTTCCCGTAACATCGCTATCGTTAGAAAAAGTTTCTCCAACTACTATAAATCCACCGTCTGTAGTGGGTTGAATTGATTGTGCAACCTCGGCAAAGGTGCCACCATAACAGTTTTGCCATTCAATAAAACCTGAATTATCGAGTTTAACTATCCAATAATCCTGGCCAATATTTCCGGAAACATCTCCATCATTTGAAGTAGAAAGTCCGGCAACAATATATCCGGAATCTATCGTTTGCTCGACAGAATATGCTTTCTCAACTGCAGTACCGCCTAAACATTTACTCCATTGAATGTTTCCGAGAACATCTAGTTTGACAATCCAAAAATCCGAAATGGAACCTGAAACATTATGATTCCCTACAACATCTCCATCAATTGAGGAAGCTTCTCCTGCAATAATATAGCCCTCATCAAAAGTTTGCTTTATAGAAAATAATCGATCTTCCCCACTACCACCAAAAGTTTTCTTCCATTGAACAGTATCACCTAATTCGTTTAATTTAATTATCCAGTAATCAAAGTAGCCATGATTTCCTGGCACGTCTCCGTTTAATGAGTTAGTTTCACCTCCAATAATATAACCCCCATCAGATGTTTGATGAATAGACCACGCCTTGTCTTCATTACTTCCGCCAAAACTTTTCTGCCAAATCAAATTACCTGTACTATCTAATTTAAAAATCCAATAATCAGCAACCCCTTGATTGATTGTTAAATCACCATCATTAGAATCTGAAAAACCAGCAACAATATACCCGCCATCATTTGTTTGATGTATGGATCGAGCTGCTTCACTATTGCTTCCTCCGAAACATTTTTTCCACAAAATATTACCTACACTATCTAACTTTACAACCCAGGCATCTATATTCCCATGATTACCTGAGACGTTTATATCATTTGAAATTGTTTGGCCTGCAACAATATAACCACCATCTGCTGTTTGCTGAATAGAATATGCATAATCATAATCCGTTCCACCCAAGCATTTCTCCCATTGAATAATGCCAACACTATTAAGTTTGACAATCCAATAATCCCAACCCCCTAAACTACCAGTTACATCACCACTATTGAAAGAACCGGTGCTTCCGGCAACAATATACCCCCCATCATAAGTTTGCTGTATTGAATATGACTCTTCGCATCCCGAACCACCTATCGATTTCTGCCATTGAATTGGAGGTTGAGAAAATAATAAACATGTAAAAAAAAAGTAGGTTAAAAGAAGTGTAGAAATGCGTTTCACAATAGTATTCCTTTATTAATAAAAATTGAAGTTGGAAAACGATTACCCCAAGTAATTGTTCATAAACTTAAATCCAACAAACACTTTTAAATTACTGAGCTTTACCTTTTTTATAAATCAGCAAAAAAGTATTACTAAATCAGTTATTAATATATGTTGTTTGAAGGTATCAAAATTTTAAATAAAAACCAAACTACTTGAATCAAAATCAAATCACAGATATTCCAAAAAAACCAACAATCATCTAATCCATTATATACGGATAATCCTTCTGCACATAAACATCCGTATACAATTCCTTCGGATCAGGGTATGGAGATTCTTCGGAGAACACAACTGAGTCTTCAACGATATCGCGGATTTTATTATTGATTAAATCAATTTCAGTATCCGTGGCAATTTTATTGTCACGGATTGTTTTTAAAACAACTTCCAACGGATCTTTTGCTTTGTAAGATTCTACTTCTTCTTTCGTGCGGTACTTTGCGGGATCACTCATGGAATGTCCTTTGTAACGATAGGTATTAATCTCAATAAGGGACGGGCCTTTTCCTTCGCGTGCACGATTAACAGCTTTTTCCATGGCTTCGTGAACTTCTTCTACAACCATTCCATCGACGGGCTCTGAAGGCATGTCGTAGGCTAGTCCGAGTTTGTATAAATCGGTCATGTTACTGGTACGCTCAACAGAAGTACCCATTGCGTAATTGTTGTTTTCGATCACAAAAATTACAGGCAAGGACCATAGCATGGCCATGTTCAATGCTTCGTGAAAAGCGCCTTGTCTTACGGCACCATCGCCCATGTAACAAACGGTGACATTTTTTGTTCCATTGTATTTTTCAGCGAAAGCAATTCCTGCGCCGAGTGGAATTTGTCCGCCGACGATACCGTGTCCGCCGAAAAATTTATGCTCTGCATCAAACATGTGCATCGATCCGCCTTTACCTTTCGAACAACCGGTTGCTTTTCCATACAACTCGGCCATAACAGCGCGGGAAGAAACTCCCTTCGCAATCGCATGCGCATGGTCGCGGTAAGCCGTTATCATATTGTCATCCGGCAGCAATGTCGACATCGCACCTGCTACAACGGCTTCTTGTCCGATGTATAGGTGACAAAAGCCCTTTATCTTTTGCATTCCGTAGAGTTGTCCTGCACGCTCTTCAAACTTGCGCATGAGGAGCATATCTTCATACCATTTAAGGTAGATTTTCTTAGTAAATTTAGTTTTAGCCATAATCTGAGTAGGCAAAGATAAATTTTTAACGGAATGTGCAACCGGGAAGAATTTCATCTGTTAAATGCAGAAAAAGTATTTTAATCAATAAGGAAAACAGGCAAAAAACGAATGTTTTTGAAAATTTTCTTTGTCTTTAAAAATTGACTCCGATTAACTGTTTTTACCCTAAAACAACCCTTTTTATATCTGATTTTCAACGTATATTCGCACTCTATGGAAACAGTTCAGATGAAGAAAATACAGATGGTTGACCTCAAAGGTCAATACGAAAAAATCCAACCTGAAATTGATAAGGCAGTTATCGATGTAATTCATTCTACCGCTTTTATCAACGGTCCGGAAGTCAAAGCTTTTCAAGCCGAGTTGGAAAAATACCTGGGCGTTAAGCATGTCATTCCATGTGCCAACGGTACCGATGCATTGCAGATTGCCATGATGGCTCTCGGTTTACAGCCCGGTGATGAGGTAATTACAGCGAGTTTTACGTATGTGGCTACGGCTGAAGTTATTGCATTGCTGAAGTTAAAACCTGTTTTAGTAGATGTCATTCCGGGTTCATTTACCATCGATCCAAAAGCCATTGAAGCAGCCATCACACCTAAGACTCGTGCAATTGTACCCGTACATCTTTTCGGACAATGTTCCGACATGGAAGCCATCAATGAAATTGCCAAAAGAAAAAATCTTTTTGTAATCGAAGACAATGCGCAAGCCATTGGAGCCGATTTTAAAATGAAAGATGGCTCTGTTAAAAAAGCGGGAACGATAAGCACGGTTGGTTGTACTTCTTTTTTCCCATCAAAAAACCTGGGTTGTTACGGTGATGGCGGCGCCATTTTCACCAACGACGACGAACTTGCCAAAAAAATCAGAATGATTGCCAATCATGGTCAGTCTGTTCAATATTACCACGACGAAGTAGGAGTAAATTCACGCCTCGACAGTATTCAGGCGGCGATTTTAAGAATCAAACTTCGTCACCTCGATGAATATGCAAAAGCACGTCAGCAAGCTGCGGCACATTATGATAAAGCTTTCGCCAATCATCCAAAGATCAGCATTCCCGAAAGAGTTCCTTATTCCAATCATGTGTTTCATCAATACACACTAGTTCTGAAAGATGCAGACCGCAATAAGCTCCGTGAATATCTGGCTTCAAAAGATATTCCGGCAATGATTTATTATCCGGTTCCATTGCACATGCAAAAAGCTTACACCGATCCCCGATACAAAGAAGGCGACTTCCCTGTAACGGAAAATCTTTGCAAGAGTGTAATTTCTCTTCCTATACATACGGAGCTGGACAAAGAAACGTTGACATACATCAGTGACAATGTTCTTGACTTTATGAATAATATTTAATTCCGTTTTCCTGACGGAAACATTAATTAATTCCAACCCTTTTCACAGGGAATGAAAAGAAAATAATTTTATGAAAATAGCAGTTGTAGGAACCGGTTATGTCGGTCTTGTCACAGGTACTTGTCTGGCGGAAACCGGCAATCAGGTAATGTGCGTAGACATCGACAAGAAAAAAGTAGCCAAACTTCAGAAAGGTGAAATACCTATTTACGAACCACACTTGGATGTAATTTTCGAGAGAAATATCAAACAAGGTCGTCTTCAATTTACGACGGACTTAAAAGAAGGTATCAAAGAAGCGAGTGTAATTTTTCTTGCACTTCCTACTCCACCGGGTGAAGACGGGTCGGCTGATCTCAAATATATTTTGCAGGTGGCAGATGATTTGGGAAAGCTCCTAAAAGATTATTGCATCATCGTAAACAAAAGCACTGTTCCTGTTGGTACTGCGGAGAAAGTAAAAAAAGTTATTTCCAAAAACTGCAAGATCGATTTCGATGTTGTTTCCAATCCGGAATTTTTACGAGAAGGATTTGCAGTAGATGATTTTATGAAACCGGATAGAATTGTAATCGGTACACAATCGGAAAAAGCTAAAGAGGTAATGACAGATTTATATTCTCCATACGTCCGTCAGGGAAATCCGATTTTCTTCATGGATGAACGCTCATCAGAGCTTACAAAATATGCAGCCAATGCTTTTCTGGCCACCAAGATTACTTTCATGAATGAAATCGCCAATCTTTGTGAACGAGTTGGAGCAAATGTTGATTCAGTAAGGGCTGGTATCGGTACAGATGAGAGAATTGGTAAGCGCTTTCTTTTCGCCGGCATCGGCTATGGTGGCAGTTGTTTTCCGAAGGATGTACAGGCACTCGCTCACACTTCCAAACAGCACAAATACGATTTTAAAATTCTCGACTCTGTAATGGATGTGAATGAGAAACAGAAAACCGTATTGCTAGATAAGGTTAGAGATCATTTCGGAAAAGAACTGAAAGGCAAAAAAGCCGCCATCTGGGGATTGGCTTTCAAACCCGATACAGATGACATTCGTGAAGCACCATCCTTACATATCATAAAAGAACTTCTGAAAGAAAAAGTAAGCATAAAGGCCTTCGATCCCGAAGCGATGAATAATGTAAAAACACTTCTCGGCGACAAAATTTCCTTTGGCAAAGATGAATACGATACGTTAGACGGAGCTGATTTTCTGATCATCGCTACAGAATGGTCCCTCTTCCGGACTCCCGAGTTTGATCGCGTAAAAGATTTAATGAAGAATAAACTGATCTTCGACGGAAGAAATCTGTACGACCTCAAACAAATGAAAAACCTTGGATTCACTTACTATAGCATCGGCAGAAATAAAATAAACTAAAGAAGAACACACACACTCAATGAAAAGAATACTCATCTCCGGAGCAGCCGGATTTTTAGGATCTCATCTCTCTGATCGCTTTATCCGCGAAGGATATGCTGTTGTCGGAATGGATAACATGATTACCGGAGACTTGAAAAATATCGAACACCTGTTTAAGATTAAAGAATTCGAATTTTATCACCACGACGTTTCGAAATTTGTTTCGGTACCGGGAAATCTCGACTACATTCTTCACTTCGCATCACCTGCCAGTCCGATAGATTACCTGAAAATCCCAATTCAAACCCTAAAGGTCAGTTCTCTCGGAACACATAATTTACTCGGCTTAGCAAAAGCAAAAGGGGCGCGAATGCTCGTTGCTTCCACATCTGAAGTATATGGCGATCCACTCGTTCATCCACAGAATGAAGATTATTGGGGGAATGTAAATCCTATCGGGCCACGCGGCGTATATGACGAAGCGAAACGTTTTCAGGAAGCGATAACGATGGCTTATCATACCTATCATGGACTGGAAACAAGGATCGTAAGAATTTTCAACACTTACGGACCACGAATGCGGCTGAACGATGGAAGAGCATTGCCTGCATTCATCGGACAAGCATTGCGCGGTGAAAATCTTACCATTTTCGGTGATGGAAGTCAGACGCGTTCTTTTTGTTATGTGGACGATCTCGTAGAGGGAATCTACCGTCTTCTACTCAGTGACTATCATTTACCCGTCAACATCGGCAATCCGGATGAAATAAGTATTCGTGCTTTCGCGGAAGAGATTATTAAATTGACAGGAACGAAACAGAAAATAATTTCTTTGCCACTACCTCAGGATGATCCGAAGCAACGTCAGCCCGACATTACCCGTGCGCGTAAAATTCTGAATTGGGAACCAACGATCAATCGTGCAGAAGGGTTGAAAAGAACTTACGAGTATTTCAAAACGCTTTCTCATGATGAACTTTATAATTCCTCACATCGCTTCGCATAATTAATCATAAAACAACTACACACCATTCTAAGAAACATTTCACATGGAAAATAAATATTTCGCCCACGATACAGTTGTCATTGATGAAGGTTCAAAAATCGGTGACGGAACCCGCATCTGGCATTTTAGTCACATCATGACAGGATGTGAAATCGGACAAAATTGCAATCTTGGACAAAACGTCGTTGTTTCCCCTGAAGTTGTCCTCGGGAACAATGTCAAAGTACAGAATAACGTTTCCATTTTTACGGGCGTTACCTGTCAGGACGATGTATTTCTCGGACCATCTATGGTATTTACGAATGTAAATAATCCGCGAAGTGCAGTAGTCAGAAAAAATCAATACCTGAAGACGAATGTCGGTAAAGGCGCCACGATTGGTGCCAATGCAACAGTTATCTGTGGAAATAATATAGGAGAATATGCATTTATCGGAGCCGGTGCTGTTGTAACGAAAGATGTACCGCCTTATGCCCTTGTAGTCGGAAATCCTTCCAAACAGATCGGTTGGATGAGTGAATATGGACACCGTTTGAAATTTGATGCAAATGGAATTGGAATTTGTCCGGAGAGTAAACA
Source organism: Bacteroidota bacterium (assembly GCA_031385005.1). Taxonomy (GTDB): domain Bacteria; phylum Bacteroidota; class Bacteroidia; order AKYH767-A; family 2013-40CM-41-45; genus JADKIH01. The sequence goes on along the minus strand of JANNBB010000027.1, from coordinate 61,347 downwards.
GGAATATAAATTAACAGGAAATAAAGTGAAGCGCATCCAGTAATGAGCGAAACAAAAAAAATAAAATTTGCAGTAATCGGAAGCGGTCATATAGGCAAGAGACATGGAGAAATGATTCGACGAAATCCGGAATCCGAGCTCGTTGCTATGTGCGATGTGAAGGACAAATCCGATCTCGGGCTGGACGAATTCAACGTTCCATTGCTTTCTTCTGCGCAAGCACTTTTTAATTCGGATATTGAATTTGATGTGGTCAGCGTATGTACGCCGAATGGTTTGCATGCCGAACATACACTGATGGCACTGGAGAATAAGAAACATGTTGTCATTGAAAAACCCATGGCACTGAATGTTGCGGATTGCGAGAAAATTATTTTCAAGGCGTTGCAAGTTTCTCGTCATGTTTTCTGCGTCATGCAAAACAGATACTCGCCTCCATCATTTTGGTTAAAGGAATTGGTTGACAAAAAAATTCTCGGTCGCATCTTTATGGTTCAGCTTAATTGCTACTGGAACCGTGACGAACGTTATTACAATGGAAAAAACTGGAAAGGATCACCGACACTTGATGGTGGAACACTCTTTACGCAGTTTTCTCATTTCATTGATATCATGTATTGGTTGTTTGGTGACATCACAGATATCAATGCACGATTCGCTGATTTTAATCATGGAAAACTTACTGCCTTTGAAGATTCCGGAGTTGTCAATTTCAATTTTGTCAATGGCGGCATCGGTTCGATTAATTATTCAACTTCCGTTTGGGATAAAAACCTGGAAAGCAGCATTACCATATTAGCTGAAAACGGAAGTGTAAAAATCGGCGGGCAGTACATGAATGAAGTTGAATACTGCCATGTAAATAATTACAAGATGCCTGAATTGCCTCCTGTTAATCCTGCCAATGATTACGGTTATTACAAAGGATCAGCAGCCAATCATCATTATATAATTGAAAATGTGATTAGCACGATAAAAGGCAGAACAATTGCCACTACAAATGCGTTGGAAGGACTGAAAGTCGTCGATATAATTGAGAGAATTTACATGTTTAGAAACCTCTCACAAATCAAACAAAAATAATTACTGCAAAAAATGCATAAAGAATTAGTAGAAAAGAAAAAAAAATTAGCTGTCATCGGTCTGGGTTATGTAGGACTGCCAATAGCACTTGAGTTTGCAGGAAAGATTGATGTGATTGGTTTTGATATCAGCGAACCACGTGTAGAAAAAATGCGTAAAGGAATCGATCCCAGTGGAGAACTCGGACCTGAAATGTTTAAAAACAGGTCAATTGAGTTTACAACATCGCTTGAGAAATTAGGAGAGGCATCTTTTTTCATAGTTACCGTACCAACACCTATCGACGAGCATAACCTTCCCGATTTAAAACCGATTCTCGGAGCAACGAGTACTATCGGAAAGGTGCTCAAACAAGGCGATTATGTTGTTTACGAATCAACCGTTTATCCCGGCTGTACGGAAGAAGACTGTGTTCCCATTCTCGAAGAACTTTCGGGCTTAAAATGTAAAACCGGTTTCAAAGTCGGATACTCACCGGAAAGAATTAATCCGGGAGATACGGAACACACCATTACCCGCATTCCGAAAGTGGTTTCGGGTATTGATGATGAAACTTTAGAGGAAGTTGCCAAGGTATATCAGATTATTGTGATGGCAGGAGTTCACAAAGCGCCATCGATTAAAGTTGCCGAAGCTTCCAAAATTATTGAAAACACACAGAGAGATGTCAACATCGCATTGATGAATGAACTCAGCATCATCTTCAACAAGATGGGAATTAATACCTATGATGTACTGGAAGCGGCAGGCACCAAATGGAATTTCATACGATTCCAGCCAGGTCTCGTTGGAGGACATTGCATTGGAGTCGATCCCTATTACCTCACTTATAAAGCGCAAGAATTGGGTTATCATGCTCAGGTCATCAACAGCGGAAGGTATGTGAACGACAGCATGGGTTTTTATGTAGCCAAGCAGACGGTAAAGAAAATCATTGCCGCAGGTAAGGATGTTTCTAAATCAAAAGTGCTTGTGATGGGTGCTACGTTCAAAGAAAATGTAGAAGATATCCGTAATTCAAAAGTAGCAGATGTAGTGAAAGAATTAGCTTCTTATGGAGTTTCCGTAGAAGTCACCGACCCGAAAGCCAGCAGCGAAGAATTGAAACACGAGTATGGTTTTGAACTCGTCAAAAATATCGGAAAAAATTACGATGCCATCATTATTGCCGTCAATCACAACGAATATAAATCCTTAACGGAAGATTGGTTTGCATCCGCCTTAAATAAAGACGGACTGCTGGTAGATATAAAAGGAATGATGAAAGGAAAAATCAGAAACACACCTTATTGGAGTCTTTAAATATGAAAATTTTAGTTACAGGAGGAGCCGGTTACATCGGATCGCACACAGTTGTCGAACTTATAAATAAGGGTTTCGACCCGGTTGTTGTAGACAACCTGAGCAATTCGCGAATGGAAGCCATTGCTGCCATAAAAAAAATTACCGGAAAAGAATTTACATTTATCAATGTCAATCTTTGCGATTTAACAAAAACGAATGCCATTTTCGACGCACATAAAATAGATGCTGTCATTCACTTCGCTGCCTACAAAGCGGTTGGTGAATCCGTCGAAGATCCGCTTAAATACTACCACAACAATCTGGTTTCTTTAATTAATCTGTTAGCGATTTATAAAGAAAGAAAACTCGACAACTTCCTCTTCTCTTCCTCTTGTTCGGTTTATGGTCAATCTAAAGTACTACCTGTTACAGAAGAAACAGAGCTTCCTGTTGCACAATCTCCCTATGGAAACACCAAACAGATCGGCGAAGAAATAATTCGCGATACCATTTTTGCTGAGAAATTTAGCGGCATTGCTTTGCGTTACTTTAACCCTGCAGGAGCACATGAAAGCGCATTGATTGGCGAATTTCCATTACAACCACCCACAAATCTCGTCCCTGTAATCACGCAGACAGCAATCGGAAAAAGAGAAAAGACGGTTATACATGGCAATGATTACGATACTCCGGATGGAACGTGTATTCGTGATTATATCCATGTAGTTGATATCGCTAAAGCACATGTGATTGCTGTAGAGCGTTTACTTGAAAAGAAAAATAAAAATCATTACGAAGTTTTTAATCTTGGTTCAGGAACAGGAAACACCGTTTTACAGGCAATAAATACTTTTGAAAAAACGACCGGTGTTAAATTAAACTATGAAATCGGTCCGCGCCGTCCGGGTGATGTAGAAAAAGTCTGGGCCGATACAACATTGGCAAATAATGAACTTGGCTGGAAATGCGGCCTTGACCTTTCGGATATCATGCGTTCTGCATGGGCTTGGGAACAAAAATTAAACAGCATCATCAGCATAAAAATATCATGAGTAATTTCCGAAAAAACATATTAATTTCCGGTGGAGCCGGGTTTATCGGTTCACATGTAATTCGTTATTTTGTAAATAAGTATCCGACTTACAGAATAATCAACCTGGACAAACTAACGTATGCAGGAAATCTGACGAATCTGCGTGACATCGAAACAAAATCCAATTATGTTTTTATCAAAGCAGATATTAATGATGTGCAATTTGTTAACGACATTTTCGTGCAATATGAAATCGATTCAGTTATACACCTCGCAGCAGAATCACATGTTGATCGGAGTATTTCCAATCCTATCGAATTCGTCATTACAAATGTAGTCGGCACTGCTAATCTGTTAAATGCCGCACGTTCGTTCTGGAAGGACAGGATAAATGGAAAAAATTTATTCTACCATGTTTCTACGGATGAAGTTTATGGAACATTAGGAGCTACAGGACACTTTACCGAAAAAAGTCCTTACGATCCACACAGTCCTTATTCAGCTTCCAAGGCCGGCTCCGATCACCTCGTTCGCGCCTATTTCGATACATTTAATTTGCCTGTTGTTATTTCCAATTGCTCGAATAATTATGGTTCCTTTCAGTTTCCGGAAAAATTAATTCCACTTGCGATTAACAACATAAAAAACAATTTACCGGTTCCTGTTTACGGAAAAGGAGAAAACATTCGCGATTGGCTTTATGTGGAAGATCATGCCAAGGCCATCGATGTTATTTTTCATAAATCTACTGTCGGAGAGACTTACAACATTGGTGGAAATAATGAATGGAAAAACATTGACTTAATACATCTGCTTTGCAAAATCATGGATGATAAATTAGGTCGTGCGGCGGGAACATCAGCTAAGTTAATATCCTTTGTAAAAGACCGCGCCGGCCATGACCTGCGTTATGCAATAGATTCATCGAAGTTGCAGAGAGAGCTTGGCTGGCAGCCATCACTTCAGTTTAATGAAGGACTGGAAAAAACAGTTGACTGGTATCTGGCGAATGAGAGTTGGTTGCACGAACTGACATCAGGCGATTACCAGCATTATTACGATCAGCAGTATGTAAAAAGATAGCAAGAATATTTATTGCCACGAATTCACGAATATTCGTGAATTCGTGGCAATAAAACACACTTCAAAAAAACTATCTTTATAAAAAGAATTGCATGCCCATTTTTCATTCAAAAGATTTAACCCCCTTTTCTTTTCTTGTTACCGGCGGTGCAGGTTTCATAGGTTCACATATTGTCAATTATCTGATTCAAAATAATGCCGGCAGAATTGTCGTTTTAGACAACCTGACAACCGGTTCAATTGAAAATTTATCTCCGTTTAAAAATAATCCTCGTTTCAATTTTATTGATGGAGATATTTGTGATTTGAAAACCTGCATGGAAAGTTGTCAGGGAATAGATTTTGTTTTGCATCAGGCAGCATTGGGATCTGTGCCCCGTTCCATTAAGGATCCGTTAAAAACACATGAAGTAAATACGACAGGATTTCTAAATATGTTGATTGCCGCAAGAGATGCAAAAGTAAAGCGATTCGTGTATGCCAGTTCCTCATCCGTCTATGGCGATCATCCGGGTTTACCAAAAATTGAAAAAGAAACAGGCAATCCTTTATCTCCATATGCAGTAAGTAAAAAAACAAATGAGTTGTATGCATGGGTATTTGGAGAAACATTTAAGATGGAAATTATCGGACTTCGCTACTTCAATGTCTTTGGCCCCAATCAGAGTCCTGATGGGCCTTATGCCGCCGTTATTCCTTTATTCATTCAAAATATTTTGAACAACACATCTCCTTATATAGATGGTGACGGAGAACAGAGTCGTGATTTTACCTTTGTCGAAAATGCTGTGCAGGCAAACATTCGTTCTGTCTTCACCGAGCACCCGGAAGCATTGAATCGTTGTTACAATGTTGCAGTCGGACAAAGCATAACCATTAACGAATTGTTTAACAATCTGGCGACATTATCCGCTTCAAAAATAAAACCTGTTTACAGAGCTTCCAGACCCGGTGATGTGAGAACTTCCCTTGCCGATATTTCCAATGCACAAAAATTCCTGGGGTATGAACCAACCGTTCAGGCAAAAGACGGACTTAAACTTACACTTGATTGGTTTCGCCAATCCAGGTTAAAAACCTAAAAACATGTCACTACTCGGATCACTTTTTTCTCGAAAACCCAAAGAACCGGACTACCCTCCTGTGACTGATTTTTCTTCTGTTGTAACAGATATACATAGCCATCTTATCCCGGGCATTGATGACGGTGTGAAGAGTATTGAAGAGTCAATTGAAATGATCAAAGGATTTGCTTCTTTGGGATATAAACATCTAGTGACCACTCCTCACATCATGAGCGATTACTACAAAAACACACCGGAGATAATTCGTGCCGGACTCGAAACGGTGAGAGCTGCAGTGAAAGCTGAAGGAATTGATATTACAATTGATGCGGCTGCAGAATATTATCTGGATGAATTCTTTCTAAAAAAAGTACAGGATGAGAAAGTGATGTGTATAGGAGAAAATCATTTACTCTTTGAAATTTCCTATATTAATCCACCCGATAATTTATTGGGTATTATTTTCGAAATCAATGTGCACAAATACAAGCCTCTTCTCGCCCACCCCGAGCGTTACAATTTCTGGTTTGATAAATTTGATGAGTATAAAAGATTAAAAGATTCCGGTGCGCTTTTTCAGCTTAACGTTAATTCACTCACCGGATATTATGGAGCCCAGTCAAAGAAAACTGCGGAAAGACTGATCGATGAAGACATGGTCGATTTCATCGGTAGCGATTTACATGGACAACGTCACTTAGAGGGTTTACAAAAAGTGGTGAATGAAAAGTACTTCTGGAAGCTAATGGCAAAAGGGGTTAAGAATGCAGGGCTAATTCGCTAATTTGTTTATTCGTTTATTCGTTAATGAAAAAAAAATGTAAATCACTTAACAAAATCAATTAGCTAATCAACGAATCAGCGAATCAACAAATTAACTAAGCGCCGACAGTTACACGCTTAATTGCTTCGGTAAATTCATCAAAAAGATATGTACTATCGTGAGGGCCGGGAGCTGATTCCGGGTGATATTGTACGCTGAATGCCACGCGATCTTTTACTCGAATACCTTCAATGGTTTTATCATTTAAATTGATGTGTGTAACCTCAACCAGCTTGGAGTTTTTAATGTCGTCTTCCTTTACAGAGAAACCATGATTCTGGGAAGTGATTTCACAACGCCCGCTGACAATATTTTTAACGGGGTGATTGATTCCACGATGTCCGTTAAACATTTTATAGGTACCGATTCCGCAGGCCTGAGCAAGTAATTGTTGTCCGAGGCAGATGCCAAACAACGGAATATTTTCTTTTAAAATATCTTTAATCGTATTGACCACTTCAGGCATGGTGGAAGGGTCTCCCGGACCATTACTAAGTAGAATACCATCGGGTTGCCACTTACTGATTTCTTTATAGGAAGTATACTCGGGAAAAACCTGTACGTAACAATCGCGTTGATTTAGATTTCGAATAATATTCTTTTTTACACCGAAGTCTAATACGGCTACCTTATGTTTTGCATTCGGATTGCCGACATAATAAGGTGTCTTGCATGTCACTTTCGACGACAATTCCAATCCGGCCATAGAAGGGACTTTAGAAAGAATTTTCTTTAGCTCTTCGATGTCTGTTGTCTGCGATGAGATGATGCAGTTCATTGCTCCTTTCGAACGAATGTGTCTGACAACTGCACGGGTATCGATATCACAAATAGCAACAATGTTTTGTCCGATAAAATAATCTTCGATAGACGAGCTTGCAGATTTTCTGGAATACTGTACATTAAATCCGCGGCAAATGAGTCCGGCGATTTTAATGCTATCACTTTCTACTTCCTTCGGATGGATACCATAATTTCCGATGTGCACGTGGGTAGCAACCAATACTTGACCGTAATAAGAAGGGTCGGTAAAAATTTCCTGGTAGCCGGTCATTCCGGTATTAAAACAAATTTCACCGGTGGTGATACCTATTGCGCCGGCGGCTTTGCCTTCGAAAAATGTTCCGTCTTCTAAAAGCAGAACAGCGGGTTTCTTTTCTGTGTATTTCATGACGGGAGATAAAGATAATATATTTTCCTTTTGACTTTACTGACGCTTTTCGAATCGTTAAAATTCCTTCTGATGAGAGTTTTCTTATCGAGAAAGCCATAAAAAAAGAGGATAACGTTTTGGTTTATCCTCTTTTCTATCAAATTCATAATTAGTTGATTACTTTTTAGAATCCGGCTTTTTCTTCGTTTCTTTTTTGGGCTCTGCTTTAGCTTCCTTTTTCGGTGCCTTCTTTTTTGGTGCTTCAACAGCTTCATCAACGGCGCTATCATCTTCAGAAGCGGTTGCTTTCTTAGTAGATTTACGACGTGTAGTCTTCGCTTTCTTAGCTCCACCTTCACTGGCAGTTCCGCCATAGATCAGGTTGAAGTCGACTAATTCCATCATGCACATTTCTGCATTATCACCCGGACGATTTTCGAGGCGAATGATACGCGTGTAGCCACCCGGACGATCTGCAATTTTTGGAGCCACTTCGCGGAATAATTCTGTTACCGCAAATTTATCTTGCAGGTAATTGAAAACCATTCTGCGTGAATGTGTACTATCCACTTTTGAACGTGTGATAAGTGGCTCTACATATTTACGCAAAGCTTTAGCTTTTGCCACTGTAGTATTGATACGCTTATGCAGGATAAGCGAGGTTGCCATGTTTGATAATAATGCATGGCGGTGAGTATTTGTCCTGCCAAGGTGATTGAATTTCTTTCCGTGTCTCATTGTATTATGCTATGACTAAAATCTGGATAATTAATATATTTCTCTTCTTTGGGAAGATTACTTTCTTTCGATGTATTTACCAATGTTCATTCCGAATGTTAAATTCTTTGCACGAACGAGTTCTTCTAATTCGGTGAGTGATTTCTTACCGAAGTTGCGGAACTTTAAGAGGTCAGCTTTATTGTAAGAAACCAAGTCTCCCAGTGTTTCAACATCGGCTGCTTTCAGGCAATTCAATGCGCGAACAGAAAGGTCCATGTCGACTAACTTCGTGCTTAGTAACTGACGCATGTGAAGTGTATTCTCATCGAGTTCTTCTGTTGGAGTTTTCTCTTTTGTTTCAAGAGTAATTTTCTCATCAGAGAACAGCATGAAATGGTGAATCAGAATTTCGGCAGCTTCTTTCAACGCTTCTTTCGGGTGAATAGAACCATCGGTTGCGATTTCCATGATCAGTTTTTCATAATCGGTTTTTTGTTCAACACGATAATTTTCTACTGAATATTTTACGTTTCTGACAGGAGTAAAAATTGAATCCATAGGAATAGTACCGATTGGAGCCGTACTTAATTTATTCTCTTCAGAAGGAACGTAACCACGGCCTTTGTCGATGTGAATATCAACAGTCAGTTTCACACTGGTTTCCATATTACAAAGAACAAGTTCAGGATTAAGAACCTGGAAAGCCGTTGTAAATTTACTGATGTCGCCGGCGGTGAACTGTGTTTTTCCTGAAACGCTAACAGTAACTTTTTCTGTATCGGTGCCCTGAATTTGTTGCTTGAAACGCACTTGCTTCAGGTTAAGAATAAGTTCTGTTACATCTTCAACAACTCCTTTAATGGTAGAGAACTCATGGTCCACACCACTAATTTTTATCGAGGTAATTGCATGTCCTTCGAGTGAAGAAAGCAGAATTCTGCGTAATGCATTACCGATTGTAATTCCATATCCGGGTTCAAGAGGACGAAACTCAAATACGCCGTTACGGTCGTCGGAGTTAATCATAATCACTTTATCCGGTCTCTGAAATGCTAAGATTGCCATTGTATCGTTTGTTGTTTAAGGTTAAAATTAATAGTGTAAAGAATTCTATTTAATCACTGATTACTTAGAATACAATTCGACGATCAGCTGTTCCTTTATTGCCTCAGGAATCTGATCACGGGTTGGAAGATTTAAAATCTTTCCTGTCATAGTAGAACGGTCCCACTCCAACCAGGCATGTTTGCTCGAACTGCCTTTGGTGTTAGTTGCAATCACTTCGAGTGATTTCGAACGTTCGCGAACAGCCACTACATCACCGCTTTTGCAGCCATATGAAGAGATGTTTACTACTTTTCCATTCACTGTAATGTGACGGTGAGAAACCAACTGGCGGGCAGCCATACGTGTTGGAGCTAATCCGAGGCGGAATACTACGTTATCCAGTCTGGATTCGATCATTTGCAATAAGTTTTCACCGGTGATGCCGGCTTTTCTTGAAGCACGATCGAATATTTTCGCAAACTGTCTTTCGAGAATTCCATACATATATTTTACTTTCTGCTTTTCCATCAGCTGAGTAGAATATTCAGATTGCTTTGCACGCTTTTTAGTTAAACCGTGTTGTCCGGGAGGATAATTTTTCTTTTCGAAAGATTTATCCGGTCCGAAAATAGGTTCGCGGAATTTACGTGCAATTTTGGTTGAAGGGCCTATATATCTTGCCATGTTATTTAAATTCTATTTGATATTATTAAAATTATACTCGGCGCTTACCTTTAGGGCGACAGCCGTTATGAGGGATTGGAGTCAAGTCCATGATTTCAGTAACTTCGATTCCTGCCTGATGCAAGGTTCTGATTGCTGATTCTCGTCCGGCTCCGGGACCTCTCACAAATACTTTTACTTTACGAAGGCCGAGGTCGAAAGCAGCTTTCGCGCAATCTCCCGCAGCGAGTTGTGCCGCATAAGGTGTGTTTTTCTTGGAACCTTTAAATCCCATTTTACCGGCAGAGCTCCAGGAGATCACCTGGCCCGTATCGTTTGTAAGAGAAATGATGATGTTATTGAAAGTCGCATTAATAAACGCCTTTCCATAAGCCTCAACTTTCACTACTTTCTTTTTTGCAGCTTTTGCTGGTTTCGCCGCTGATTGTTGTGTAGCCATTATTATCAATTACATTTTGGTTGCCTTCTTCTTGTTGGCAACAGTTTTACGTTTTCCTTTTCTTGTACGACAATTTGTCTTTGTACGCTGTCCGCGCACAGGTAAGCCAACACGGTGACGAATACCGCGGTAGCAGTTAACATCCACTAAACGTTTGATGTTTAGTTGAACTTCTGAACGAAGAGCACCCTCAACTTTTAATTCGTTAATCATGTTACGAATCTTAGTTAATTGATCGTCGTCCCATTGATCAACCTTTACAGAGTGGTCAATGCCTGCTTCGGTTAGAATGCGCTCGGCAGTCGCTTTTCCTATTCCGAAGATATAGGTTAAACCGATTACGCCTCTTTTGTGTTTTGGTAAATCAATACCAGCAATACGAGCCATTTATTTCTATTTATTGTTTGTGATTCTTTTCTGTTATTTTTCAATCTTAAATTAATTCTTTTCTTCTGACAGGTTTGTGAATGAATGGTTTTCAATTCCGATTAACCCATCCTTGAAGTCCCGAATTAATTAACCCTGGCGTTGTTTAAACCTTGGATTTTTTTTGTTGATTACATACAATCTTCCCTTTCTGCGTACAATGATGCAGTCAACACTTCTTTTTTTAATTGCAGGTTTTACTTTCATTTTAATTTAGTTTTTACTTATACCTGTAAGTTATTCTACCTTTTGTCAAATCGTATGGCGACATTTCCACTTTTACTTTATCACCGGGAAGAATTTTAATGTAATTCATTCTCATTTTTCCGGAGATGTGTGCAATAATTTCATGACCATTTTCCAACTCTACACGGAACATCGCATTTGATAACGCTTCAGTAATGGTACCGTCCTGTTCTATGTTTGATTGTTTTGACACTTCTAGTAACTGACTTTAGTATGTATATTATCTTTTAGTATTTCTTCAATATATTTAAACGAACTCAAAATATCTGCCCCCCCTTTTTTTATTGCAACCGTATGCTCAAAATGAGCAGAAGGTTTTTTATCAGCTGTTCTTACCGTCCATCCGTCTTTCTCGTGAACGACTGACTTTCCTCCCATGTTAATCATCGGTTCAATGGCGATAACCAACCCCTCTTTCAACACCATTCCGCTTCCCTTCTTTCCATAATTCGGAACTTCCGGTTTTTCGTGTAAGTGTCGTCCTATTCCGTGACCGACTAGCTCTCTGACAACTGAGAATCCGTTTGATTCTGCAAATTCCTGAACTGCCGAACTTACGTCCCCCAATCGATTTCCGGCAACTGCCTTTTCGATCCCTTTGTATAATGATCCCCTGGTTACCTGAAGTAGTTTTAAAACATCTTCGTTCACCTCGCCAATAGCAAATGTATAGGCGGAATCACCATAAAAACCATTCTTCAAAACACCGCAATCTACTGAACAGATATCTCCGTCTTTCAATTCCGTGTTACTCGGAATTCCATGTACTACCTGAGCATTAACAGAAATACAGAGGGAATTTGGAAACCCATTGTAATTCAGAAATGCCGGCACTGCCTGGTGATCTCTCACGAATTCCTCGGCTATTTTATCGAGGTGCAGTGTGGTAATACCCGGCCTAATGACTTTCGCCACTTCGGCAAGGGTTTTCGCAACAAGTAAAGAACTTTCCCTTATTAACTCAATCTCCTCAATCGTCTTATAGTATAGCATAGGTTCTTTTTTCCATTCTTTCAAAAAGAAACTAGACCGCTGTAGCTACAGGCGAACTTCTACCTTTAATTCTTCCACTCTTCATTAATCCATCGTAATGACGCATTAAAAGATGGCTTTCTATCTGTTGTAATGTATCGAGAACAACACCCACCAAAATCAGAAGAGAAGTTCCTCCGTAAAAGTGAGCGAAGTTGTTATTGATATTCATAAGTAATGCAAACGTAGGTAAGATGGCAATCAGTGCCAGGAATATTGCCCCCGGTAATGTAATGCGCGACATGACATCGTCAATAAAATCTGCAGTTCCTCTTCCCGGTTTAACTCCCGGAATAAAACCGTTGTTTCTTTTCATGTCGTCAGCCATTTGATTAGGGTTTACCGCAATTGCTGTATAGAAATAGGTAAACAAAATAATCAATGTCGCAAAAACGAAATTATACCAGAAGGAAGTAAAGTTACCAAAAGCACTCATGATTCCCTGTGAGGCACTTGCATCCGGGAAAAATTGTGCGATGGTAGCAGGAATAAACATAATTGCCTGAGCGAAGATGATAGGCATTACACCTGCAGCATTCACTTTTAGAGGAATGTACTGACGTACGCCACCGTATTGCTTATTACCAACAATTTTCTTGGCAAAATTTACAGGAATCTTTCTTGTACCCTGAACAAGCAAAATCACAAAGGCAACAACGGCACCTAATGCGACCAACTCGAGAAGTAAAACAACCATTCCTCCGTTTGAATTTGCACGTGATAATACCTCATCACGAAGCGCTGCCGGTAGGCGGGCGATAATTCCAATCATGATGATCAATGAAATTCCGTTTCCGATACCCTTATCTGTAATTCGCTCTCCTAACCACATCACGAATAATGTACCGGCTATAAGGATTACAATAGAAGTAAACCAGAAAGTAAATGGAGATACCAACTCAGGATTGGTTACCGAAATAATGGCAGCCGGAACCTGTGAACGCAAGTTGACGATGTAACCCGGTGCCTGAAAAGCTGTAATTACAACGGTTAACCAACGGGTAATATTATTAATTCGCTTTCTTCCGCTTTCACCTTCTTTTTGAAGTTTCTGAAAATAAGGAATAGCGATACTCATCAACTGCACAACGATTGAGGCAGAGATGTAAGGCATAATTCCTAAGGCAAAAATAGAGGAATTAGAAAATGCTCCACCGGAAAACATATCAAGCAATCCCAAAACACCCCCTGAGGTTTGCTGCTGGAGATTGGAAAGTTGTTCCGGATCTACACCTGGCAACACGATATGTGTACCCAGACGGTAAATCAGAAGAAAGAAGAGTGTGTTAAGGATACGAACCCTAAGATCTTCGATCTTAAAAATATTTCTTATTGTCTGTATTAGGTTTTTCATGCGTTAGATAGTAGCAGTACTTCCTCCTTTAGCTTCAATTGCTTCTTTCGCTGTAGCAGAGAAAGCATGCGCTTTTACTTCAAGTTTCGATTTGATTTCACCTCGGCCGAGGATTTTTACTTTCTCTCTTTTAGAAGCAAGTCCGTTTTCAACAAGGACATTCACGTCGATCATCGAAAGTTTTTTTGTGTCGGCCAATTCCTGAAGAGTATCCAGATTGATTCCATGGTATTCAACACGGAATGGATTCTTGAAACCGAATTTCGGAATACGACGCTGTAATGGCATCTGACCTCCTTCAAAACCACGCTTGGATGAATATCCTGAACGCGATTGTGCTCCCTTATGTCCACGAGTGGATGTACCTCCTCTTCCGGAACCTGTTCCACGTCCCAGTCGTTTGTTGTCTTTTACCGAACCTTTAGCCGGCTTGAGTGATGATAAGTTCATAGTTGAAATATCTTATCTGGATTATACTGTTAATTAACTTACTTTAATTAGATGCTTTACTGCTTCGATCATGCCTTGGATCTGCGGTGTCAATTCTTTCTCCACAGTGCGGTTCATTTTTCTCAACCCCAGAGCTGATAAAGTACGCTTCTGTCTTTCCGGGCGGTCGATACCGCTTTTCACGAGTGTTATCTTAACTTTTGACATGGTTTTTAATTTATTGATGGCTGATTAGCCGTTAAATACTTTTAACATTTTTATTCCGCGGTGTTGAGCGACAGTTGCCGGGTCACGCATGCGTAACAGAGCATCAATTGTTGCCTTCACAACGTTGTGCGGATTAGAACTACCCTTTGATTTCGCAAGTACGTCATGTATTCCAACACTCTCTAAAACCGCACGCATCGCACCACCTGCAATTACCCCTGTTCCGGGAGCAGCCGGCTTCAGATATACCAATGCGCCACCGAATTTTCCATATGCCTCATGAGGTACTGTACCTTTAAGGATTGGAACTTTCACCAGGTTCTTCTTTGCATCATCGATGCCTTTCTGAACAGCGTCTGATACTTCCTTGGCTTTTCCAAGTCCGTGTCCGACAACACCTGTCTCATCACCTACTACTACAATCGCTGCAAACGTAAATGCACGACCACCCTTGGTTACTTTTGTAACACGGTTAACTGCCACGAGACGGTCTTTTAATTCAATCTCGCTCGACTTAACTCTCTTTATATTTGTTTCTGACATATTTCTTGTGTAAGAGTTGTTTCTGATTTTTAGAATTTAAGTCCTGCTTCACGTGCACCTTCTGCAAGTGCTTTCACACGACCGTGATAGAGGTAACCTCCGCGATCAAATACTACGGAAGAGATTCCGCTTTGAACTGCTTTTGCGGCTATCGATTTACCTACTTCTTTTGCTATATCCACTTTCTTTGCTTTCATCGCTTCAAAATCTTTGGCTGCAGAAGAAGACGCTATAAGCGTAACTCCGTTCAAATCATCGATCAACTGGGCATAGATTTGTTTGTTGCTGCGGAATACAGATAAACGCGGACGTTCTGCTGTTCCTTTTATTACCCTACGAATACGGGTACGAATGCTGTTTCTACGAAGCTGTTTTCTTAACATGGCTTAATTATTTTTTAGCTGCTGACTTACCGGCTTTTCTTCTCAGAATTTCTCCGGTGAATTTAATTCCTTTTCCTTTATATGGTTCCGGTGTACGGAGCGATCTGATCTTTGCTGCTACTGCACCGAGTAATTGTTTGTCTACGCTTTCCAAAGTGATAATCGGATTTTGTCCTTTATCCTGTTTAGCACTGACTTTTACTTCTGCAGGTATTTCAAAGATGAAATGGTGAGAGTATCCCAATACAAGATCCAATAATTGTCCTTGTGTGCTGGCTTTGTAACCTACACCAACCAATTCTTGTTCTTTTTTGAATCCCTGCGATACGCCAATAATCATGTTGTTGATTAATGAACGGTACAGTCCATGTAAAGCCCTGTGTGATTTTGATTCGGTTGCACGCTCTAGTGTAATCGTGTCGCCTTCAATATTCACCTTTACACCATCAGCAAGCTTTTGAATAAGCTCACCTTTGGGACCTTTAACGGAAACAATGTTTCCGCTAACTTTCACTTCAACTTTGGCCGGAAGCGTGATCGGTAATTTTCCAATTCGTGACATTTGTCTTTAATGTTTTATCGATTAATAAACGTAGCAAAGTACTTCCCCACCAACATTTTCTTTCTTGGCTTCTTTATCTGTCATTACACCTTTCGATGTTGAGAGAATAGCTATTCCAAGTCCGTTAAGTACGCGTGGCATTCTTTCGAGTCCTGCGTATTTACGAAGTCCGGGCTTACTGATACGCGTTAGGTTGCGAATAGCAGGCGCCTTGGTTACCGGGTGGTACTTCAAGGCAATTTTTATAAGGCCTTGCTTAGTATCTTCTTCGAATTTATAATCTAGAATATAACCTTTTTCCTTAAGAATTTTAGTCATTTCCTTCTTTAGATTCGATGCCGGCACCTGTACGATGCGGTGGTTTGCTTTTACTGCGTTACGAATCCGTGTGATGAAATCTGCAATAGGATCTGTCATTGTTGTTATGTTATACTTGTCCTTGTTTCTTGTTAATTATTTACCAGCTAGCTTTTGTAACTCCGGGAATCTTTCCATCGAGTGCCATTTTTCGGAACATGTTCCGTGACAGACCGAAGGTGCGAATGTAACCTCTCGGACGACCCGTTAGTTTACAACGATTATGCATGCGTACCGGTGATGAATTTTTAGGAAGTTTATCCAGTGCTTCGTAATCACCTGCCGCTTTTAGCGCTTTGCGCTTTGCTGCGAAACGGGCGTTCATGCGTGCACGCTTAACTTCTCTTGCTTTCATTGACTCTTTTGCCATGATCTTTTATTTGCTGATTGATTAATTGCTTGTGAATGGTAAACCGAATTCTTTAAGTAACTCCATTGCTTCTTCATCGGTTTTTGCAGTGGTTACGAACGTAATATCCATACCGGTTATCTTACCCACTTTATCGATATCGATTTCAGGGAAAATAATCTGCTCAGTTACTCCGAGAGTATAGTTTCCACTACCATCGAAACCTTTTGGGTTGATTCCACGGAAATCGCGGATACGTGGTAAAGAAACTGCGATTAGACGATCGAGGAATTCATACATGTTTACGTCACGCAAAGTAACTCTCACACCGATTGCAACATCCACACGAAGTTTGAAGTTAGAAATATCTTTCTTCGACTTTGTTGGAACTGCACGTTGTCCGGTTACCATCGACATTTCGTGAATAGCTGATTCAATAAGTTTTTTATCACTCACTGCATCACCCACGCCCTGGTTAACACAGATCTTCAACAGGCGTGGAACCTGCATTGGACTCTTGTAGTTAAATTTCTTTTTAAGAGCGGGTACAACTTCTTTGCTGTACTTGTCTTTTAATCTTGGTACGTATGTCA
Source organism: Bacteroidota bacterium (assembly GCA_031385005.1). Taxonomy (GTDB): domain Bacteria; phylum Bacteroidota; class Bacteroidia; order AKYH767-A; family 2013-40CM-41-45; genus JADKIH01. The sequence continues at coordinate 44,432 of JANNBB010000027.1, read as the reverse complement.
TTATTTAATTACCTCCTGTGACTTTTTAGAAAAACGAACTAATTTACCGTCATCCAACTTACGTCCGACGCGTGTTGCTTTACCCTTACCGTCGATAAGCATAACGTTTGAAATATGAATCGGAGCTTCTTTTTTTACTATTCCGCCCTGAGTTTGCTTTGCATTCGGTTTTGTATGCTTGCTGATGATATTTACTCCTTCGATAAGCACCTTTCTCTTGTCGCTGATAATTTCAAGTATTCGACCTTGAGATCCTCTTGAATCTCCTGCGATTACTTTTACGATATCACCTTTGCGTAAGTGAAGCTTTGGTTGTTTGTTAAATTTTCTTTCCATTTTACTTGGTTTCTTTAGAGTACTTCTGGAGCCAGAGATACGATTTTCATAAACTGTTTTTCCCTTAATTCACGGGCAACCGGTCCGAAGATACGTGTGCCACGCAATTCGTCTGTTGCAGTCAAAAGAACTACAGCATTGTCATCAAAACGGATATAACTTCCGTCAGCGCGCTTTACTTCTTTTTTTGTACGAACGACAACTGCTTTCGAAACAGTACCTTTCTTGATATTTCCCGATGGGAGTGCATGCTTAACAGTCACAACGACTTTATCGCCAACACTTGCATATTTTTTACGTGTACCACCGAGCACACGGATGCATAATACTTCTTTTGCTCCGCTGTTATCAGCTACCACACATCTTGATTCTTGCTGTATCATTGCTCTTTAATATTATTCGTTTATCAATTCTCTTGTAATAAGAGTTTTTGAAAATTATTTTGCTTTCTCAATTACCTGTTTCAATCTCCAGCATTTGTTTTTGCTGATTGGACGAGTTTCGGCTATCGTTACCAGATCGCCGGGACCACACTCGTTTTTCTCGTCGTGAGCCATAAACTTAGTTGTCAACTTAATAAACTTCCCGTATTTGGCGTGCTTTACTTTTCTTTCCACTGCCACTACGATGCTTTTGTTCATCTTCGTACTTACAACTACGCCGGTTCTTTCTTTGCGTAAGCCGCGTTTTTCTTCTGTTGTTGTTTCCATTGTAATGCTCATTCTTATTTTTTAACTTTTTCAGAACGCATGCGCTCAGTTAATTCCGTATGGATCGTTGCTATCCCGCGGCGTGTAATGCGTATTTTCATCGGGTTTTCGATCGGAGATACTGCATGATTCATTTTCAACTTTGAATACATGGATTTCTCCTCTGCTAATCGGAGACGAAGTTCGTCCGTCGTCAATTCTTTGATGTCTTCTTTTTTCATTTCCTTTTATAATTAAAATGCTTAGGATGCACTATAGTCCCTGCGCATAATGAATTTTGTACTTACCGACAATTTTTGTGCGGCTAAACGGAGCGCTTCGCGGGCAATGTTCTCCGGTACACCTTCAGCTTCGAAGATGATCGTTCCGGGCTTCACTACAGCCACCCAGAATTCAGGATTACCTTTTCCTTTTCCCATACGTACCTCTGCAGGCTTACGTGTAATTGGTTTATCAGGAAATATACGCACCCAAATTTGTCCTTCACGTTTCATGAATCGAGTCACTGCGACACGCGCAGCTTCTATCTGCTTGCTGGGGATCCATCCGATCTCCAACGATTTGATACCGAAAGAGCCAAAAGATAATTCATGCCCACGGGTTGCATTTCCCTTGGGAACCATCTTATGCTGTTTTCTGAATTTTGTTTTCTTCGGCTGTAACATATTAATGCTTGGTGTTGATTAGTTGAATGTCTTTATTGAATACTTGTTTCTCTTTTACTGATTATCTGCCGCGTCCTCTTCCGCCGCCTGCTCCACCTTGTCCGCCCTGGCCACCTTGACCACCGCGTCCTCCCGGTGCACCGCCACCTGTACGACCACGTCCACCGCCACCGCCTCTACCGCCTCTGTCTCCTCCTCTTTCATTGCGATCTCCTTTTTCACGACCACCACCTGCAAAACCTTTTGATCCAGGTGTTGTAGCTGCTGAACCGATGTTTGGCGATAAATCACGTTTACCGTAAACCTCTCCTTTACATATCCAAACCTTTACTCCGATTTTACCATAAGAAGTTTGTGCTTCTGAAATAGCGAAATCAATATCTGCACGGAATGTGTGTAATGGAATTCTTCCTTCTTTATACTGTTCTGTACGCGCCATCTCCGCACCACCTAAACGACCGGAAACTTTTATACGTAATCCTTCTGCTCCCATTCTCATGGTTGATGCTATCGACATTTTTGCAGCTCTTCTAAATGAGATTCGTGCTTCGATCTGGCGAGCAACGCCATCAGCTACTAACTGTGCATCTAGTTCAGGACGCTTAATTTCAAAAATGTTGATTTGAATATCTTTTTTTGTAAGCTTCTTGATTTCTTCTTTCAGCTTATCAACTTCTTGTCCGCCTTTTCCAATAACAATACCCGGGCGTGCAGTATGTACAGTAACTGTAACGAGTTTCAGAGTTCGTTCAATTACAATTTTAGATACACCGCCTTTTAGAAGACGTGCCATCAGATATTTACGGATTTTCTCGTCTTCAACCAGTTTATCAGCGTAGTTTTTTCCGCCATACCAGTTAGAATCCCATCCCCTGATGATCCCCAGCCTGTTGCCTATTGGATTTGCTTTTTGTCCCATCGTATTTTTATTTACCGCCTCTGTGCGGTTTTTTTGGTTTATTGATTATGCTTCTGTTGTAGATTCAACCGCAGTCTTATCTGATTTTTTTGATTTTCTATTGGTGATATCGTCGAGAATGATCGTTACGTGATTCGAACGCTTTCTGATACGATGTCCACGACCTTGCGGTGCAGGACGAAGACGCTTTAACATTCTGGCGCTATCTACAGAAATTGTTTTCACATATACTGTTCCTTCATCGATTTTAGAACCGGATTTCATCTCCCAATTTGAAATTGCTGAATGAAGCAGTTTTTCCAAACGCTCAGCCGGAGCTTTCGCATTGTATCGGAGAATATTCATCGCTTTCATTACTTCGAGTCCGCGGATAAGATCTGCTACAACACGTGTTTTACGCGGAGATGTAGGAACTTGCACGTTACGAGCAATGGCCGTTGTTTTTAATTTTTCTTTTCGCTTTTCAGCGCTTTCTCTTTTTCTGACTCCCATGAATACAAATATTACGCAGATTTATTACCACTATGACCACGGAAAGTACGCGTTGGTGCGAACTCTCCAAGTTTATGACCGACCATGTTTTCGGTAACATAAACCGGAATGAATTTGTTGCCGTTATGAACCGCAAATGTTTGTCCCACGAAATCTGGAGCAATCATTGAACTCCTTGACCAGGTTTTCAATGCGGTTTTCTTTTTACTGTCGCCCAGTTTCTCAATCTTCTTTAACAGATGATGAGCGATGTATGGACCTTTTTTAAGTGAACGAGCCATTGTTTATTTTTTGGTTTTTGATCTTGGCGTACAAACGATTTCCGTTTGTAACTTCAATTTCTAAAATTATTTTTTACGTTTTTCGATAATGTATTTATCTGTTGTCTTATTCTTTCTTGTCTTGTATCCCTTAGCAAGAAGTCCTTTACGTGAACGAGGATGACCTCCTGATGCACGACCTTCACCTCCACCCATAGGGTGATCAACCGGATTCATCGCCACACCACGAACTCTCGGACGACGGCCCATCCAACGTGAACGACCTGCTTTTCCAAGTGTCTCTTGTATATGATCCGCATTGGAAACGGTTCCAATCGTTGCCAGACATGTAGTCAAAATCATACGCGTCTCACCGGATGGCATTTTCAAAACTGCATATTTACCATCACGAGCAGCAAGCTGAGCATATGTTCCTGCACTTCGTGCGATCTCTGCACCTTGTCCCGGACGCATTTCTATGTTGTGAACCAAAGTTCCAAGTGGAATATCGCTCAGGAATAATGAATTTCCGATTTCAGGTAATGCTTTTTCACCTGACATAATTTTTTGTCCGACTTTCAAACCATTCGGGCAAACGATATATCTTTTCTCACCGTCTTTGTAAAATACAAGAGCGATACGTGCTGTACGGTTCGGATCGTATTCGATTGATTTTACAACTCCTTCGATACCGAATTTATCACGCTTAAAATCAATTAAGCGATATTTCTGCTTATGTCCACCGCCGATGTAACGCATGGTCATTTTACCATCTGCATTACGTCCGCCTGAACGCTTCTTAGGTACTAGAAGGGTTGACTCAGGTGTTGAAGTAGTGATATCGTCGTAGGAATCAACAATCGTGTGACGTTGACTCGGTGTAATCGGACGTAGTTTTTTTACTGCCATTTTTTCTTCAATTAAATGTTACTGTAGAAATCAATAGTATCTCCCTTTTTCAGAGTTACCACTGCCTTTTTATAAGCACCGGTGGTTCCTCTCGACATTCCGCCTTTTGTAGAACGTGTACGGATTTTGCCGGGAACACGCATGGTGTTCACACTGTCAACTGTAACGTTATACAATTTTTCAATGGCCTGTCTGATCTGGATTTTGTTGGCATTGTATTCAACAATAAATCCGTAGTGTCCAAGTTTTTCTCCCAACTTGGTCATCTTCTCAGTGATTAATGGTTTTTTTAGAACGCTCATTTTGATAAGAATCTATTTTCTAATACTTGAACAGAACCTTCAGCTAATACCAGCATCTGTGCATTTAACACATCGTAGGTATTTAACTCGGCTGCTGTCGTTAATTTATTTCCCTCGACATTGCGAGACGACATGTAAATGTTTTTATCGTGTGAAGGAATTACCATCAACACTTTTTTATCCGACAATTTCAGATTATTTAAAATTGCTGTATAATCTTTTGTCTTTGGCGCATTGATTGCAAAATTTTCAATCACCATGATGTTTTTATCCTTTGCTTTATAAGTAAGTGCTGAAAGACAAGCCAGGTGCTTCAATTTCTTGTTTAACTTAAAAGAATAATCGCGCGGACGAGGACCGAATACACGACCTCCACCCACGAATAAAGGTGATTTCATTGAACCCGCACGAGCACCACCTGTACCTTTTTGACGCTTCAACTTTTTTGTTGTACGTGCAATCTCTGCACGCTCCTTTGATTTGTGAGTACCTTGACGTCTGTTAGCTAAAAACTGCTTAACATCGAGATAGATCGCATGATCGTTAGGTTCAACGCCAAAGATGCCGTCATTAAGTTTAACCTTTTTTCCGGTTTCTTTACCGGTTGTATTTATGATTGCTACTTCCATTTTTATTTCTCCACAATTACATATGAACCAATGTGTCCCGGTACAGCTCCTTTTATTACTATCAGGTTCTGCTCAGGAATAACTTTTACTACTTGCAGGTTTTGAATTTTTACTCTTACAGCACCCATGTGACCGGCAGTACGCATTCCTTTCAAAACGCGAGACGGATAAGATGAAGCACCACGTGAACCCGGAGCACGAAGACGGTTGTGTTGTCCGTGTGTTTGTGATCCTACACCACTGAAATTGTGACGGCGAATTACACCCTGGAAACCTTTTCCTTTGGATGTTCCAACAACATCAACAAAGTCACCTTCATTAAAAAGATCAACCTTAATCTCACTGCCTAAAGCAGGAGTTTCAGGAAATTCATAAAACTCAACAACCTTACGTTTTGGCGTAGTTCCTGCTTTTTTGAAGTGACCAATTTCTGCTTTCAATGCACTCTTTTCCCTTTTTTCGTCGAAGGCAAGCTGAACAGACTCATAGCCGTCAGTTTCTTTCGTACGAATCTGAGTAACGGTACAAGGACCTGCGAGTACCACTGTACAAGGGATATACTTCCCATCAGCGGCGAATACGCTCGTCATTCCTATTTTTTTTCCGATTATTCCAGACATTTTATTTTGTTTTTTGCCAGAGGTCCGCTTTTAAGAGGACGTACGCTGTTATTTAATTATGATGCTTTAATTTCAACTTCGACGCCGCTAGGAAGCTCAAGCTTCATGAGAGCATCAACTGTTTTTGCTGATGAATTATAGATGTCGAGCAAACGCTTATAAGAACAAAGCTGAAATTGCTCTCTTGCTTTCTTGTTTACGTGCGGGGAACGAAGCACAGTAAATATCTTCTTATCGGTCGGAAGTGGAATAGGTCCATTTACGACAGCACCGGTAATTTTAACCGTTTTAACGATCTTCTCTGCTGATTTATCAACCAGGTTGTGATCGTAGGATTTTAATTTGATGCGGATTCGCTGTGACATGATGAAAGAACGTTAATATTATTATTGGAGTACTATACTTTTTCAGCTTTTGATTTGCCTTTAACTTTTGCAATTACTTCTTCTGATAATGTACGAGGACATTCAGAGTAATGAGAGAATTCCATAGATGAAGCAGCACGACCGGAAGTAATGGTACGAAGAGTTGTAACGTAACCGAACATTTCGGAGAGAGGCACTTTCGCACGGATAACCTGTGCACCTGCACGCGTATCCATTCCTTCAAGCTGTCCACGACGTTTGTTAAGGTCACCCATAACATCACCCATATACAGATCCGGAGTTACAACTTCTACTTTCATGATTGGCTCCATCAATACGGGTTTCGCTTTTGGAGCAGCTTCACGGAAAGCAACTTTCGCACAGATCTCGAACGATAATGCATCCGAGTCAACTGCGTGGAAAGATCCATCATACAGTCTTACTTTCATATACTCAAGTGGATATCCGGCAAGAACACCTGTTGACATCGCTTGCTCAAAACCTTTCTGAACAGAAGGGATAAATTCACGAGGAATGTTACCACCGCTGATTTCATTGACGAATTGAAGACCTTTATTGCCTTTTTCCATCCACTCAGCATCCGCTACAGAAAGTTCAAATTGGATATCGGCAAATTTACCACGACCACCCGTTTGTTTCTTGTAAATTTCACGGTGAGTAGTTTTACCCATGATTGCCTCTTTGTATGCAACCTGAGGAGCACCCTGATTACATTCAACTTTAAATTCACGACGAAGACGATCAACAATAATTTCAAGGTGAAGTTCACCCATTCCGCTAATTACGGTTTGGCCGGTTTCATCATCTGTGAAAACACGGAACGTTGGATCTTCTTCAGCAAGCTTACCTAAAGCCATACCTAACTTATCGACATCTGCCTGAGTTTTTGGCTCAATAGCAAGTCCAATTACCGGAGTCGGGAAAGACATAGACTCAAGTACGATAGGAGCTTTCGGGTCACATAAAGTGTCACCTGTTTTAATTTCTTTGAAACCAACAGCAGCACCAATATCACCTGCTTCGATAAAATCGATCGGGCTTTGTTTATTGGCATGCATACGTATGATACGAGAGATACGCTCATTCTTTCCTGTACGTGCATTCAACACATATGAACCTGCATCTAAACGACCGGAGTACACACGGAAAAATGCTAAACGACCTACGAAAGGATCTGTTGCAATCTTAAATGCAAGTGCAGCAAATTTATCTTTTGCATCCGGATGACGCTCTTCTTCCTGCTCTGTATCCGGATTGATTCCCGTAATACTTGGAATATCCATAGGAGAAGGCAGGTATTGAATAACTGCGTCAAGCATGGCTTGAACACCTTTGTTTTTGAAAGCCGAACCACATAAAAGCGGTGTAATCTTCATGGCAATAGTCGCTTTGCGGATAGCGCTACGAAGTTCATCTTCTGTAATGCTATTCGGATCTTCGAAGAATTTTTCCATCAAATGATCTTCAAACTCAGCAACTGCTTCAACCAGGTTTGCACGCCAGTGATTAACATCGGCTTGCATATCCATAGGAATAGGAACAACATCAAACGTTGCACCTTTTGTTTCCTCGTGCCAGATGATTGCTTTGTTTGTTATCAAATCGACAACACCTGTAAACATATCTTCCGCGCCAATCGGCAATTGAAGAGGTACAGGGTTACCATGTAAACGTTCTTTAACCTGCTGAACAACATTTAAAAAATTCGCTCCAGCACGGTCCATTTTATTGACGAAACCAATACGCGGAACAAGGTATTTATTCATTTGGCGCCAAACAGTCTCAGACTGCGGCTCAACACCACCCACTGCACAAAAAAGAGCAACTGCTCCATCAAGTACACGCAGTGAACGCTCTACTTCTACAGTAAAATCAACGTGACCCGGAGTATCAATAATATTGATCTTAAAGGTGTCATTTAAATAATTCCAGTATGTAGTGGTTGCTGCAGAGGTGATTGTGATTCCACGCTCTTGTTCCTGGACCATCCAGTCCATCGTTGCTGCACCTTCGTGCACTTCACCGATTTTGTGAACCTTACCTGTATAGTAAAGAACGCGTTCAGTGGTAGTGGTCTTTCCTGCATCAATGTGTGCGGAAATTCCAATGTTGCGAGTATGTAATAATTCTTTGCTCATCTGATTATTTATCCGTTAATCATAACGATAGTTTTCTTTTCGCGATAACAGGACACTTTGAATGACAACCGATTATTATCGGTTTTTTTCCGGCCATTCAGTTATCCGGTTGTTTCTTGCTCGATTTACTGCGGCAAGTCAGAGGTTATCTTTTAAAAGAAAGAACTACTGTTACTTGTTGAGACGGATTATTATCCGTCTTTACTATCGTTGAGACGGATAATTATCCGTCTCTGCTTATGCCTTGAAATGGGAGAATGCTTTGTTAGCTTCTGCCATTCTGTGGGTATCTTCTTTTTTCTTTACTGCTGCGCCTTCACCTTTTGATGCTGCAATAATTTCTCCGGCTAATTTCTCTGCCATCGATTTTTCGTTGCGGTTACGTGAATAACTGATCAGCCATTTAATCGTTAAAGCAATTCTGCGATCCGGTCTGATTTCACTTGGAATCTGGAAAGTGGCACCACCAACTCGGCGGCTCTTTACTTCAACTGTTGGCATTACATTCGTCATTGCTTTTTTCCAAACATCCAAACCGGTTTCTTTTGTTTTTTCTTCAACACGGTTGATTGCAGTATAAAAGATTCCATATGCTGTACTCTTATTTCCACCATACATCATGTTATTCACAAAACGAGTAACAAGGGTATCGTTAAACTTAGGGTCAGGTAATAGGATTCTTTTCTTTGGCTTCGACTTACGCATTACTATTAATCTTTATTTTTATTAATTATTTCTTAGCAGCTGGAGCACCCTCTTTTGGACGCTTTGTGCCATATTTACTTCTTTGTTGTCTACGACCTTCTACTCCTGCAGTATCCAGCGTTCCACGAATGATGTGGTAACGTACTCCCGGAAGATCTTTTACCCTGCCTCCACGAATCATTACAATTGAGTGTTCCTGAAGATTGTGTCCTTCACCCGGAATATAAGCAGTAACCTCATACTTATTCGTCAAACGAATACGGGCTACCTTACGCATCGCCGAATTCGGTTTTTTTGGTGTCGTCGTGTAAACACGAGTACAAACACCGCGACGTTGCGGACAAGAAACAAGTGCTGGCGACTTGCTTTTATCTATCAATTTGGTGCGTCCTTTACGAACTAACTGCTGTATCGTTGGCATTCTTTAAGTTTCTTACTTTAACTAGAGTGAGGAATTAATTGGTTTTCGCCCTTTTTTAGGGTCTGCAAAGGTACAAGAATCATCTTATTTACCAAATTCTGTTGAAAAAATTTTTCAACAATTCTCTTATTATATATGAATGACCTAATTTATGAGTTGTTGACGGCTAAATATTATTCAAAAAAACAAGTATTCAATAATAAAATTCAGTAAAAATCGCTTTTTTGCACTTTTATTTCTTTTTTAAAACTTCTTTCCATTTTATTCAATTTTGGCTAACCTTACCATTAATTTATTAATAGCTCCTCGAAGTGAACCCAAAAAAACTCCTCCTCCTTTTCTTATTTATAAGCATTACCCCATTTTTCTCATTTTCTCAGAAACTAAATAAAGCCGATTTACTTTCTGATATCGATTCCTATGCTCGTCAAATCGAAAAAAAACATCCCAATCCTTTTAATTGGGTTTCGAAAGAGGTTTTTTACAAATCCATCGATTCACTAAAGAAAAACTCTGCATCTTTAAATGTGGATCAAATTATAGTTGGATTTTTGAAAATCAATTCACTTTTAAAAGATGAACATACTACCCTTAATTTACACCTGAAAACTTATTATCCCATTTCCTTTTTTTGGTTTGATGATGGTATGGCTGCTTTAGCTGTTTTATCTGATTATCCTGAAATCGCAGGAGCGAAATTAATTGCCATTAATGATACGCCTATTGATTCGGCCACATTCTTATGCAGAAATCTGGCAGCCGTAAATACAACCACCGGCTATAAAGCAAAAATTCCTTTTTTGATTAACAATCCTGTCGTTCTTCACGGGTTGGGGATTACGCCGAATGCAGATGAAGTATTCTATACTTTTATTACACAGAAAACGGATACCGTAAAAATTAAAATCCTGCCTATCGATCAATCTCAAGGCGGATATGAGAGTTTACTTCCCGAAAAACAAACACTTCGTAATTCTAACCGGGCGAATTATTGGTATAAGTTTGATGAAGCCAAAAAATTTCTTTATGTCAATTACAGCAAGTGCGAAGAAATTACAGATTTTCCTTTCAAAGATTTTCTTGAAAGTTTTAAGAAAACCGTTGAAACAAAAAATCCCGAACGCATTATCATCGACCTACGAGGTAATGGCGGCGGTAACTCATGGGTTTTCCGTCCCCTTATATCTTCTTTCGCAACCTTACCTCAACTGAAAAACAAAAAAGTATTTACACTTATCGGCAGACGTACTTTTTCCGCCGCCGTCGTAAATGCTTTCCTTTTAAAGACTACTGCCAATTCTATTATGGTTGGCGAAGAAACGGGCGGAAAGTTAAATCATGCCGGTTCATACAGCTCCTTTACTCTTAAAAAAACCGGAATTACCGTCAATTATTCTACCCGCGATTATTATCTCGATACCACTCAAAAAGGAGGAATCATTCCCGATGTGCTTATCAATAATATATTAGACGATTATAGAAAGGGTATTGACAGAGCTCTCGAATATGCAATTGAAAATTAATTGATCAATATTATTTCTTGATGAAATAACTGTTCAATGTTTTATATTGATCCATCAGTTGAATGAAATACACTCCGGGTGTTAGTCCATCCGTTGCAACAATGGAATTTCCTGAACTCAATCTTCCACTTGAAATTTTTTGTCCGTTAATATTCTGAATTTTCCAATCGTATTGTTCTTCATTCAGATTATTGATTTGAAGATAGTCAGCAACGGGATTTGGGAAAACTGAAAAATCGTTTTTACCTAATTCAAATACGGAAGTAGTATTGCAAGCTATGTTTGCCGAGAACATCAATGAATCTGTGGGTGTAGTTCCGGTAATTTCAACCAGAGATGATGCATCACCTTTTCTGATAAAAAATATGTAAGGAACATTGTCAGGCAAAGTATTAATCGAAACAGCTCCGATACTTTGAAAGGATGTTGCAAAAGCCGAAACTGTGGAATAAGGAAAAACATACCATGTATATGCCAGTATATAAGATCCATTCTGAACATTATTCAACATGCCTTGCAAACTGTTCATGTGAGCGGCATTCGAAAATTGAAAAATAAAATATTTCTCCGGACGATTTCTACAATTTCCTGTACCTAAAAGATTCGGATCCCCACAAGTACCGGATTGAATCGTAAATTGGTTAAACTGTCCGAAATCATTTCCACAAGTGCTCATTGAATTGCAAGTTGAATCAATGACGGCCACTATAATTGCAGGTGCTGAAGTACAACCACCATATTCAACAGGCAAATTATCCAGCGAATAACCAATTTCATTGTATTGAGTTTGCGTCCCGTTTGGACTACCATATGTTTTGCAGGTTAAAGTCCTTAAATTAAACTGAGCAAAACAAAGATTTCCTAATAAAGAAATCAATAGAAAGAAGTATAACTTTTTCATTGTATTTGGTTTTGATTAAAAATGTAGAAAAATTCTACAACTTAAATACAATTTTGATTGACAACAAAGGGATATAGGTAGAGGACAATTATTCATGGGTAAAAAACTTATTAATTCGTTAATTAGCGAATTAACGAATTAACGAATCAGCAAATTAAACTAAGCCACTTTCAGCTTATTCACATTTGCCTTCGCGAATTTTTCTTTCGCATAAGCAAGCGTAACGATAAACTCTTTAGGATTGTGTTTCGCTGATGGAATTTCATACATAGCATCTAACAATATAGCTTCACAAATCGAACGAAGTCCGCGTGCGCCCAATTTAAACTCAAATGCTTTGTCAACTATAAAATCAAGTACATTTTTTTCAATAATCAGATTCACTGATTCGAGGTGGAAAAGTTTTTCGTATTGTTTGACAAGAGCATTTTTGGGTTCCGTAAGTATAGAACGCAAGGTTGCTTTGTCGAGTGGTTCTAAGTGCGTAACCACCGGTAAACGTCCGATGAGTTCAGGTATGAGTCCGAATGCTTTTAAATCAACCGGACTAATATATTGAAGGTAATTAGATTTATCCAAATGATCATTTTCTCTTGCATTATAACCAATGGAATTCATGTGTAAACGTTTGGCAATTTTTTTCTCTATGCCATCAAATGCGCCTCCACAGATGAAAAGCACATTTTGTGTGTCCATGGCAATCATCTTTTGTTCAGGATGCTTTCTTCCTCCCTGAGGGGGAACATTTACGATAGACCCCTCTAGCAACTTTAACAGGGCTTGCTGAACGCCTTCGCCGCTGACATCTCTGGTAATAGATGGGTTGTCGCTTTTCCTTGCTATTTTATCAATCTCATCAATATAAACGATTCCGCGCTCTGCCGCTGCAACATCATAATCGGCTGATTGCAACAAACGGGAAAGAATACTTTCTACATCTTCACCTACATAACCTGCTTCGGTAAGTACCGTAGCATCGGCAATACAAAAAGGAACATTTAACATTTTCGCAATCGTTCTCGCTAAAAGCGTTTTTCCGGTTCCTGTCTCGCCGACGAGAATGATGTTCGATTTCTCAATTTCTACATCATCTCCTTTTTTGATCTTACTGGAAATTCGTTTATAGTGATTGTAAACTGCTACGGATAAAACTTTTTTAGCATCATCCTGACCAATTACATATTGATCTAAAAACTTCTTAATTTCTAATGGTTTTAAAAGTGTCAGGTGTGAATTGATTGTGTTCTTCAACTTGGTATTCATTTCATCATTTAAGATGTTTTGTGCCTGCTGAATACACTGATCGCATATATGTCCGGTAATACCTGCTATAAGTACATAGGTCTCACTTTTATCGCGACCGCAAAACGAACACTTGACTCCTTTTTGATTCTTCATATAACGCTGGAAAAAAGCTTTTAAATATAACGCAAGTTAACTAAAAAAGTTGGTAAAATAACCCGTTAAACAAAATAGAAGATCGAAAACAAAGAAAATTTCAATAAATTTCTTGATTTTCGATCTTCAAATATTAAATTCAATTAAGATTTTTTTCTTGTCAGAACTTCGTCGATCATACCATATTCTTTTGCTTCATCTGCAGTCATCCAGTAATCACGGTCAGAGTCTTTGTAAACTTTATCGTAATTCTGTCCACTGTGCATGGCAATGATTTCATACAATTCTTTTTTCAACTTCTGAATTTCACGTGCTGTGATTTCAATATCGGAAGCTTGTCCTTCTGCTCCACCCATCGGCTGGTGAATCATAATGCGAGCATGCTTTAATGCTGCGCGCTTTCCTTTTGCTCCGGCACACATCAAAACAGCCGCCATCGATGCAGCCATTCCTGTACAGATGGTTGCAATATTTGGTTGAATGAATTGCATTGTATCATAGATTCCTAATCCTGCATAAACAGAACCACCCGGACTATTCATATAAATTTGAATGTCTTTTTTGGAATCGACTGATTCGAGGAATAAAAGCTGGGCCTGAATAATATTGGAAACATAATCATTGATACCAACACCCAGGAATATAATCCTGTCCATCATCAACCTGGAGAAAACATCCATGGTTGCGATATTGAGCTGACGTTCTTCAATAATGGTTGGAGAAATGTAATCGGCGCGAACGGCAGAAACAAAACTATCAACTGTAACACTACTAATCCCGCGATGCTTGACAGCATATTTGCGAAATTCATCTGAATAATTCATCATATTTGTTTTATTTATTTAGCTAAGTGATAAGACGGGGGAATTCACATCTTATTTCATTTTATCAAAAATATATTGAAGCATGGCTATACGAACAGAAGATCGAAATAGTTTTAAACAATGTTCGAAAAACAGTATGCTTATCAATAACTTAGTAAATAACTGATGAAAAGGAAGTTGCATCCTCTTCGCTTCTGTTAAAATGAATGATTTTAAGAATTTTCTTTACGCTTCAAAAAAACATTGAAATATTCCGGTTCTTCCAAATCATCCATGGCGATTACCCGTTCTTTTGTGAGCACTTCCAATTTACTCGTGCTAATCAGATGCATTTCTAAACCAAAAGATTCAATTAGTTGAAAAAAGGCTATGGCGCTATACCCCGATTTCCTTAAACCATAAGGCCAAAATTCCGATATTATTTTTAAACCGGGGTTTGAACGAATTGTTTTTTCCATTCCCTTGATTGCCTCCATTTCAAAACCCTGAATATCCATTTTAATGAAATTCACTCTTGAAAATTCTGCAGAATCAGAATTAAAATAATCGTCAATACATACAGCTTGAATCTCTTGAACACTTTCATATTCTTCAGGTTGATAGGTACGATGATCGACATTTAATTCTTTGGAACGATAAAGCTTAATAACAGAACTTTTTGAACTTACTGCTTTGGGGGTTATCGTAACATTAATTTTCCCTTGGGTTTCTTTAAGAAGATAATTGAAATTGACTGCATCGGGTTCAAAAGCATGGACCTTTCCGTTGACACCCACCATTTCGGAAAATAATGTAGTATAAAAACCAATATTGGCACCAATATCCATTACAACATCACCTTTATGAATATTCGACTTCATCAAAGAAATCTCTGATGAATCCTGTCGTTTTTTAAATTTCCAATAAATAAATTTATAGAGTGGGAAAAAATTCTTGAAAAGAAGATTTCCAATTTTGATGCTGAATGTTGGTTGCATTTTGAAAATCCTGTATTGGAAAAAAAATAATTCAACCTCAGACTTCAGTTTGATTGAGAAACTAAGTCCTCAGCAACAAATTTTAAAACTACATGTAATATTAATTCCTGATCAGCAATTAATGGTTGTGTTCTAACTCATGTTGAGTCTTTTCCTGCATTTTCTCGATGAACTCAGCATAAGGCATCTCAATCATATTTAATTTTAAATTCTTCTTGAGGTAATCGAAAACTTTTTGTCCGCGAAGTGTGCGTTCGAGTCTTTCGTAATTTTCGTCTTTTCCAAGATAGCCATTTACATATTCGACGAGGTTTTCATCGGCAGGTGGTGCCATCCCATACTGAGCAAATTGTTGGGATATCATTATACCGGCCATTCCCTTTATCTCTTCTTCTGCAACGGAAATCGTTTGTTCAGATGCAATTTTTTCGGTGATCAGGTTCCATTTCAAATCTTCGATTACATGAGTAAACTCATGTTCAAACTGATGATCTTCTATTGGTTTTTCCTGACGGGCCTTAAGCATTCTTTTTAGAAAATCTTCCGGAAGCGGGAAATTGTTTTCTTCCAGCATAATTGTGCGAACTTCTTTCTGTAATTTTCTGTCGCTTTCTTTTTCGAAATAAGAAGCTATTCCTTCACGGATTTTTGCACGAAATTCATCTTCACTTGCAACGGCACCTTCTCCAAATGCTTTATCAAAAAGCTCTTGATTAAGTTCTGCTTTTTCAATCTTATTTACTGTGCGGATGGTGAAATTATAATCGGAATTTAAAGCAGGCGATGTTTTGTCTACCTTCAATGAAGCGGAAACTTCCGTTTCATTTCCAAAGGCAGTCATTGGATTAAAACGAATTACATCCCCTTTTTTTGTTCCGATGAATTTCATTTTTGCCTCATCGTTGCGAATCATTTCAATGGAAACTGTTGTTGTTGTCGTGTTACCGCCTTCCTTTACTTCACCGTTTTCGTCCAATTCATGAAATTCGCCGTAAAGAACCGAAGTGTCTTCAGCAGCTTCAGGACTGGAGAATTTTCCATATCTCCTTCTTAGGTCGTTTATGTCATCTTCCACCATTTTATCCTCCACCTTAATGAGGTAATAGGGTATTTTCGTTTGTGGGACATTGACTGTTACAACGGGAGCAAGCCCAACTTCATAATCGAAGCTAAACTCTTTTCCTTCTTCAAATATCAGTTCTTCATTCTTCATGATTGGCAAAGGAGTTCCCAATACATCCATCTTATTTTCAGATAGATAGTTAACCAATTCCCTTCCAAGCATTTTATTCAGTTCTTCAACCAAAACTTCTTTACCAAATTTCTTTTTAATGATTTCAGCAGGAACATGGCCGGGACGAAAACCAGGAATGTTGGCGCTTTTTCTGTAGGCCTTAATAGTTTCATCTACCTTTGGCTGATAATCTTCAGGTTTCAATTCGATGGTGATAATCGCATTTAAATCACCGGTCTGACGCTTTGAAATGTTCATTTTGCAGAGATTTTTGATAAAAATTAAACCGGATTCTCATCCGGTTCGGTTAACAGTTGTGCGGGCGAAGGGACTCGAACCCCCATGGATCGCTCCGCCAGATCCTAAGTCTGGTGCGGCTACCAATTACGCCACGCCCGCAGCATTATTTTCAAATTAGGGACGCGAAGATAATACTTTTTGGGTTCGCTTTATCAATTTTAAACAGGGTTTATGTGATTATTCAAAAGTCTTTTACGAACCTGTTATTATTTAACCACATGCTAAATCCTATAATTTCACGAAATTTATGGAAAAACAACCACCTTTGCCTCACGGTTACAATTCCCATGCTGTTTATTAAATCCGGAAAACGTTCAGATAAAAGCGACGAAGAAATCATTTCTGAGTTCAGGAAGACGCGTGACAATATTTTTATCGGAATTCTTTTCGATCGCTATAATCACCTGGTATTTGCGGTAAGTATGAAGTATCTGAAAAATGAAGATGACAGCAAAGACACTGTAATTCGCATATTTGAAAAGTTACCCGGTGACTTAGGAAAATATTCCATACAAAACTTTTCTGCCTGGTTACATACAGTAACAAAAAACGATTGTTTGCGCTATCTATCGAAGAAAAAAAATCATTCTTCATCCATAGAGAATATTCCGGAACCTTACGAAGAAGAAGAAGAATCCTTTATTACCGATTATCTTCCTTTACTCGATCATGCATTAGAAAAGTTGAATGATCAACAGCGTATCTGCATAGAAATGTTTTATATTCAAAACCTGAGCTATGAAGAAGTAAGTGAGAAAACGGGCTACAGTTTGAATCAGGTAAAAAGTTACATTCAGAATGGGAAAAGAAATTTAAAACTTATTCTATCCAAAAAACACAAATGACAGTCAGTAAAAACATATCTACTTTTACTCACCTCTCCAGTGAACAACTGTTGAGGTATAACCGTCGTTTGCTGAATGCAGAAGAACTTAAAAATGTTGAAGAGCATCTGACAGGTTGTGAACTTTGCAGCGATGCATTGAAAGGTGTTTCAGAAATGAATGACGCCCTTAAAATCTACAGCATCACACATGAATTAAAGAAACGAATTCGCAAAAGAGTTAGCATTCGAAAAAATATTTTTTCGCGCACAGACTTAATTTCAATTATTATGGTGGCATTCGTATTGGGAATAATTATTTTAGTAGCTCTTTATATGCTTTATTTTAAGGTGAAGTAAGGTATATTTGCAGACCGGCATAAATCCGGTTATTCATAAAACAGTTCAACTATGCTAATTAATCCAAAGGAAGTTAGTACCACAGTGCTTCACAGTTACATGCTAGCTTCTATAGCACCACGACCAATTGCATTTGCGAGTACTGTTGATAAAAACGGCATTCCCAATCTGGCACCCTTTAGTTTTTTCAATGCATTTGGAAGCAACCCGCCGGTAGTAGTTTTTTCACCAGCACGGAGAGTGCGCGACAATACAATAAAACACACACTTGAAAATATTTACGAAACGAAAGAAGTCGTTATCAATGTTGTGAATTATGCAATGGTACAGCAAGCATCATTGGCGAGTTCGGAATACCCAAAGGGAGTGAATGAATTTATTAAAGCGGGATTCACGCCCATTCCATCGCAACTGATTAAACCGCCACGAGTAAAAGAATCGCCGGTTCAAATGGAATGTAGAGTATTAGAAGTTAAAGAAACGGGCGATCAGGGTGGCGCTGCCAACCTCATCGTCTGCGAAATACTATTGATGCATATTGACGATTCTATACTGAATCCTGAAAATAAAATTGATGCAAATAAGATTGACCTGGTAGCGAGAATGGGCGGAGATCTCTATTGCCGCGCCTCGGGAAATGCTTTGTTTTCTGTTGCCAAGCCTTTGACAATTCCAGGAATAGGCATCGATAGTTTGCCCGAAAAAATTCGAAATAGCAAGGTGTTGACAGGGAACAATCTTGGACAACTGGGAAATATGCATGCGCTGCCCGGCCAGGAAGCTGTTTATGATTATAGTAAAAAAGATTTCATGAAAGAGCTAAAGAGCCGTTTTGGGTACGATAAGAATTTATTTCAAGAGAAACTTCATGAATTAGCAAAGACACTGTTGGAAAAAGGTCATATAGACGAGGCCATGCTTGTACTTTTATGTTCAGAATAATTCTTTATTATCTTTGGCGGATCGGGTATGTTTTTGCTGCAACATCCATTTCAGGATTCAACAACGAAACGTTCAGGTTTTAACACAATGAGTTTGTTTATTTTAAAACTCATTATCACGAATGCGAAAAATTAATTTTTTTAAAAAATCATTTAAAAGTAAAAGCTACCCGAGTCGATGCCAAAAGGATTAATGACAAGTTTGTTGATTAAACTGACTATCGATTATTGGTATCTAACTGCTTTTGCTCTATTGCTGAAATTTTTTCTTGTTCGCTTTACAGCAACAGACTCTTTGCTCAAAGTGTTTCTGATTTGGCTCACCGGAACAACGGCCTTCTATAGCGCAGCATGCATTGCAGGAATTATTTTTACAAGCTTAGGATTTTATTATTTACCCTTCGTGATGTTTTTGTTTGCCATCACCATCGAACTAATTTTCTGCAGTATACTTTTTAAGATAGAATACAAACGACTGCTACCTTCTTTTGTAATTGGTGATGGAGTATTTTTCTTTTTGTTGTTTATGCAGATGGTTTAGGAGTTGCTTAATTAAAAAAATAAAGCCAACATCGGTTGAATATTACAATTGATAGTTTTTTCCTATACGGAATTACCCAATTATAATTTCAAATAGTAAAAAAAGTAGATCAGGGAAATAATAATGAAACCTGATTAAAGATTATTAAATCTTAAATCAATATTAAAAAAGCCCGTTAATCTCCGCATTAATCTTCTCGATGATTTTTCCTAAATCCTCCGGATTTTCGGCAAAATTCATGTCATCGATATCAATGATAAGCACTTTTCCTTGCTCATAAGTAGAGATCCAAGCTTCATAGCGTTCATTGAGGCGTTTTAGGTAATCGATGCGGATGGAATTTTCATAATCGCGGCCACGCTTTCCGATCTGGTTAACCAATGTAGGAACACTGGCTCTTAAATAAATTAATAAGTCAGGCGGCGAAACGAATTTTGCCATTAGGTTAAACAATGATAAATAATTGTTGAAATCGCGTGTAGTCATCAGACCCATTGAATGAAGATTGGGCGCAAAAATGTTTGCATCTTCGTAAATGGTGCGATCCTGAATGATGGTCTTTCCGCTCTGACGGATTTTTGTGATCTGCTCAAAACGGGAGTTCAGGAAAAATATCTGCAAGTTGAATGACCAACGCTGCATGTCATCATAAAAATCATTCAAGTAAGGGTTATCGTCCACATCTTCGAAGTGTGGCTCCCATTTCATGTTTTTGGCTAATAGAGTTGTAAGTGTAGTTTTACCAGCTCCAATATTTCCTGCTATAGCAATATGTAGAGGAGTTAGCTGCTTTTTTGTTGGAGCATACTTTTCTGTAGCTTTTACAGGAGTCGCTTTAGCAGGAGTTTTTGAAGAAACGTTTTTCACGTCTTTCTTAGAATTTGATTTATGAGCGGATACAACTTTTGATGCCATGTGTGTGTGATGTTAATTTGAAAGCGCTAAACTAAAAATAATAAAAACTCAATGAGTCATTTGTTAATAAATAAAGTTGGTGTTGCTCAATTCTAGCCGACCGAATAGAATCGTTTTGGGGCAGTAAAACCTCGTCTTGTTTCAACGTTTTCAGGCCGTAACGATACAGTTTATTGTTACTAACAAATAAAATTTCTTTTTCTATGATCTGAAAACTCTTTAACCCCGGAAAAGGAATGGTCTTATAATAAGCCCCATATCTGTCGAAAACTAAAATCCCTGTTGCCGGATTGTTTATATAAACAAATCCATTATCTTCCGACATCATACCGGGAAGCATTTGATAACCCAGAATTTGTGTGAGGTTGTCACTTTTTTGAATGACCTGTAATGAATTATCCAGTTTTTTCAACTGGTCATCTTCTCTATCATATACCCAATAACCGTTTTCTTCAGAATTACATACAGAGAGCGGTTGATTGATTTTCAATGCCCGCAAATCAATAAGAGATTGCAATGATAATTTAGAATCGAGAATAAGAACTCGCGCGAAATCCCTATAAAACAACAAAATCTTCATCGGATTTCCTGCATCCGCAAAATATAAACTGCCCAAATTGTTTTCATTAAAATTTGCTTTGGGCTTTCCTTTCAGATCGAATTGCAACAACTGGTTTTCTACAATGACATAGGCATTTCCTAAATTATCCGTAGTCATTTCTACCTGTTGAGGAAAGGCAATGCTTTTAACCAATGAATATTCGCCGGCTTCAACAGGCAATAAAAAATTCATACTAATCAATAGAAGTATGATATTATATGATTTCTGAACGGGCTTCAAATGAATTCGATTTTTTTCTAATTGTAAATTACAAAAAATATTTAAATACATACTTTCCAAAACGAATTCCCTAAGCGACAGTTTTTATCATTTCCAAAATCTCATCAACTATTGCTCTGTCATTACTTAATCGGGGTATTTTGTGTTGTCCACCTAACTTTCCATTTTTTTTCAACCAACTATAAAAGGAACCATCCGGTAACCGGTGAATAATTGGGGGGCGCAATGCCATATCTTTATATCGTTTCGCTTCATAATCGGAATTTAACGATTTCAGAGCTGTGTCCAATACATCGATGAAGTATTCGGTATTCTGAGGAGGGATATCAAATTCGATCAACCACTCATGTGCTCCATTCTGCTTTTCAGAAAAGTAAACGGGTGCCATCGTATAATCTTTTACTATTGCGCCTGTTTTTTCGCAAGCAATACAAATTGCCTGATCGGTGTTTTCAATAATCACTTCCTCACCGAAAGCGTTTACAAAAAGCTTTGTCCTGCCACTCACCCGAATTCTGAATGGACTAAGTGACGTAAACTTGATTGTATCACCAATTATATATCTCCACAATCCGGCATTTGTGGAAATAACAAGTGCGTAATTTTTATTTAACTCTACTTCCCCCAATCCAATTGTTTGCGGATTATCTTTTCCATATTCGTCCAGGGGCATGAATTCATAGTAAACACCATAATCCAACATCAGCAACATGTCGTCCGCTTTCAATCTGTCCTGAATACCGAAAAATCCTTCTGATGCATTGTATGTTTCCAGGTAGTTGAAAGAAGGTAACGGTATGAGTCGATGAAATTGTTCTTTGTAGGGAATAAAGCTCACTGCTCCATGAATAAACAATTCGAGATTGGGCCATACTTCCAACAGGTTTTTTTTGCCTGTCACTTCCAGTATTCTCTTTGCTAAAACAATTGTCCAGGTTGGAACGCCGCTAATACTGGTCACGTTCACATTTTTTGTTGCCTGTACCATTTTCTCGATTTTCTCTTCCCAGTTCTCCATCAAAGCAATGGAAAGTTCCGGGGTTCGGATCATCTGTGCCCATAAAGGCAGGTTTTGTAATAAGATAGCTGAGATGTCGCCATATAGCGATTCATTATTGTCGAGGTTAATCTGATGACTTCCTCCGAGAGACAACCCTTTTCCTGAAAAAATCATCGTATCGGGATTGTTGTTGCAATAAATCGAAATCAGATCTTTTCCGCCTTTAAAGTGACACTCTTCCATGGCCTCTGTACTAACCGGAATGAACTTACTCTTACCAGCTGTAGTGCCGGAAGATTTCGCAAACCATTTTATATCAGAAGGCCATAAAATATTTTGCTCGCCACGCATTAAACGATCGATATCCGGTTTTAGTGAATCATAATTTTGTATAGGAACTCTCGATTTGAATTCATCCACCGATCGAAGCGATTTGAAATCGTAGCGTAATCCCCATTCCGTATTTTTTGCAGAATCGATGAGTCGAAAAAACCAATCTTGCTGAACCTCCAGCGGATATTTAATAAAAAGCTCGATCTGGTGGATCCGCTTTTTCATTAACCAACTGAATATGGAATTTAGGATAGGCATTGTAGGATTGGATAAATATCAGAAAAAATTATGAATGCTGCTAACCCGTTTCACTCTTATTTCCTCTTACAGACAAAATCAGAAGACGAAAAAAAGTCCTCGATTAAAGAAGGGCAGACATAGCTTCCATATCCTTATTGATCTTTTTTACAAGACCCTGTAAAACCTTACCCGGACCGACTTCAATAAAATTAGTAGCTCCGTCATCAATCATATTTTGAATTGTCTGCGTCCATCTTACCGGTGCCGTAAGTTGAGAGATGAGGTTGCGTTTTATTTCTTCCGGATCTATAACTGCCCGGGCATTTACGTTTTGATAAACTGCACAAACAGGATTAGAAAATTGTGTGTTGGCAATTGCTCCGGCGAGTTCTTCACGGGCCGGTTCCATGAAAGGTGAATGAAAAGCCCCGCCTACGGAAAGCACAAGTGCACGCTTCGCTCCTGCTGCTTTCATTTTCTCACAGGCATCATTGATTCCTTTAACTGAACCGGAGATGACAAGCTGGCCCGGACAATTATAATTTGCAGCTACAACGATTTCGCCGCTGTCGTTAATTTCCTTACAAATTTTTTCTACAACATTGTCGTCAAGATTCAGTATGGCAGCCATTGTTGAAGGAACAATCTCACATGCTTTTTGCATAGCAAATGCTCTGGACTTGACCAACCTCAACCCATCTTCAAATGTCAACGTCTTGTTGGCTACCAGCGCAGAGAATTCACCTAATGAATGTCCGGCTACCATATCGGGCCGGAAGCTGTCTCCCATAGTATGAGCTAAGATTACGGAATGTAGAAAGATAGAAGGCTGCGTGACCTTTGTTTGTTTTAAATCTTCTTCAGTCCCATTAAACATCAGGTCAGTTATTTGAAATCCTAAAATTTTATTTGCTCTTTCGAACATGGATTTTGCTTCTGCGTGACTTTCATAAAGATCTTTTCCCATACCGGGGAACTGTGATCCTTGTCCGGGAAAAAGGTAGGATGTTTTCATAGCTTTTACATTTCAAGCAAGTTTAGGAAAAAAAAAGATTGTTCCAAAGTTCTAAAAAAGACAAAGGACGCAATGAATAAACATCTGCGTCCTTTGATAATAAGCGTCAGGCGCTTAATTAAAATTTGGGTTATTCTCTTCTGCCTCCAAACAAGCGAAGCATGGAAAGGAATAAATTGATAAAATCGAGATATAACGTTAACGCGCCCATGATAGATAACTTTGCTGCAGCTTCACTTCCATATTCAGTAGTGGCTCCGATATTTTTCAGTTTCTGTACATCATAGGCAGTTAAACCGGTGAATACAATTACCGAAAGGAAACTGAGGATGTAACCCAGTCCGCTACTCTTCAGGAACATATTAACGAGAGAAGCGATGATGATTCCGACCAAAGCCATAATCAGCAGATTCCCCATTTTAGTAAGATCTGTCTTTGTTGTATATCCGACAACTCCCATTACACCAAACATCAGCGCGGAAACGAAGAAAATCTGGAAGATGCTGCTTTGTGTGTATGCTAAAAATATGAAGCTTAAGCTTACACCCATTATAACGGCATAAATTAAGAATACTGCAGAAAGCGCTGTTGCTGATAATTTGTTGAATCCAAAGCTCATTAAAAGAACAAATGCAAGCGGAGCAAACATGACCACATAACCTAAAACTGACATTCCGCCTGTTTCAGCATTAATCAGATAGCTCATATATGACATATTGGTACCGAAAACATAAGCGGTAACAGATGAAATTAAAAGAGCAATGCCCATCCAGGAAAATACACCTGCGATGAATGTTTTGGCAACCGGTTGTGTAGTAGCGCCCGGCTGTTGAATTTGGTTAAAACCCCAATTATTGTTTTCCATAGTTTTTTTTGAATTTGTTGTGTAAAGGTAATTAATTTTAAAATTAAGTTAATCGTTGACTTATTTGCTAATGAATTTCCTTAATTATAATGAACCAACTTCAATTTCCCTGCCATTTATCTCCTCATGAAAGTTTGGCAGAGATCAGGCGGAAAAACTCGGCTCTTGTCTTTTCATTTTCGAATTCGCCGGTGAAAGCGGAGGTTGTGGCTACCGAGTTTTGCTTCTGAATGCCACGCATAAGCATACAGAGGTGCTTGGCTTCGATTACAACTGCAACACCAAGCGGCTTCAATGTTTCCTGAATGCAGTCACGAATCTCTGTGGTAAGCCTTTCCTGAACCTGAAGACGGCGTGCATAGGCATCTACAACGCGAGGTATTTTACTTAAACCCACAATACAACCATTGGGAATATAAGCGATGTGTGCTTTTCCGAAAAACGGTAACAAATGATGTTCGCACATGGAATAAAGCTCAATATCCTTTACGATGACCATCTGCTTGTAATCGTCACGAAATAATGCCGAGCGCAAAATCTCTCGTGGATCTAAATCATATCCATGCGTAAGAAACTGAATTGCTTTAGCTGCACGCAAAGGAGTTTTTACTATTCCCTCCCGGTTTTTATCTTCACCAATTTCAGTGATTATCGATTCGTAATGGGTAGAAAGCGTCTCAATTTTTTGGGGGTTGTACAGATCTATTTTCTCATACCCGTCCATTTCATTCTCTTGCATGGTACTTTTATCTAATGTCATATGTCTTTTAATAATAAAACTATCGAACTTGTTTTGCCGGTAATTCTGAACGCTATATTATCCAAAATATTCTACACAATTTTTCTCTGTCTCCTGAATCTTTACGCAATGAAGTTTGCAGCCAAGTTTATCCATTGGCTTAACAATTTGATTCCAAATTTCAACGGCCAATGTCTCTGTCGAACTGAGTTTTCCCTTCATAAAATCAACGTCTTCATCCAGATTTTTATGATCGACTTTATCAAGAATATATTCTTTGATAATTCTGCTTACATCCGTCAAATTTGTAACAAATCCAGTCTCTGAATTTACTTCGCCTTTAACTGTCACCCAGATAATATAATTGTGTCCATGCCAGTTAGGATTTGAACACTTTCCAAAAACTTCCTGGTTCTTTTTTTCGTCCCAGTCTTTTCTGGCAAGTTTGTGAGCAGCGCTAAACGTTTCTCTTCTGGTAATAAATATCATTCTATCTGGTTTTACATTCCTTTCATAAAACAAAAGGAATCTGTGTTTTTGAATTGGTAGCCGACTCCGGTTTTCAATTTAAAAAAACAGTCAAATATAAGGGTTTATTGCCTTCAGTTCAACTATCTTTGCATCCATGAAAATACTGTTTGTTGCCGCAACAGAAGAGGAAATTGCTCCAATTAGAAACATTACATCATCACATTCACTTGATTACCTGATAACAGGACCGGGAATGGTGGAAACAACTTATGAACTGGCGAAAAAACTTTCCGAAAAAAAATACGATTTGGCTATTAATATCGGTTTGGCAGGGAGTTTTGACCGCTCGATTAAATTAGGAGAAGCGGTTTATGTTTCACAAGATATTTTCTCTGAATTAGGTGCGGAAGACGGGGATGATTTTCTTGACATTGAAAAAATAGGATTGAAATCGCTTTTTATTTTTCATCCAACTGCAGATGTTTCTGAACTAAAAATCAGAAAAGTGAAAAGCATTACTATAAATTCCGTTCATGGCAATAATTCATCCATTGAAAAAATTCAGGCACGTTTGAATCCTCAAACTGAAACGATGGAAGGAGCAGCATTTTTTTTCGTTTGTAAAAAAGAAAAAACACCTGCTTTTCAGATTCGGGCAATTTCCAACTACGTGGAAAGAAGAAATAAATTATCCTGGAATATTCCTCTTGCCTTGGAAAACCTGAGTAAGGCCGTTAATCAGATTTTAAAAACAGACGTTTTTTTTCAACCTGTTGATAGCAAATCCGTCACGAATCATGCGGATAAAAATACCGCTTACAATGAATAAAAGCTTGAGCTTTACATTGGGAATCTCTCCCTGTCCGAACGACACATTTATTTTTGATGCAATGATCAACAATCGTATTTCAACAAAGGGCTTTTCGATTAAAGTTTGTTACGAAGATGTAGAAACATTGAATAAAAAGGCAATCGAAGACGCCCTGGATATTACAAAAATAAGTTTTGCTACCTATCCGATGATAGCAAGCCAATATCAACTTCTTACAGCAGGAAGTGCACTTGGAAATGGAGTCGGCCCCTTGTTTATTTCGAAAAAAAAATTCACCGATGTTTCCGAAATCAGGACAGTAGCGATACCGGGAAAGAATACGACTGCTAATTATTTGTTCAAGATGTTTTACCCGTCAGTTCAATCAACAAAAGAATTTGTATTTTCAGAAATCGAAGATGCCGTCTTAAACGGAAGTGTAGATGCCGGAGTAATTATACACGAAAACAGGTTTACTTATGAAGCTAAAGGATTGCAAAAAATAAGTGACCTGGGTGAACTTTGGGAGAAAAAAACCGGACAACCGATTCCATTGGGAGGAATTGCTATTCGTCGTTCCTTGGATGAAAATGTCAAGTTAAAAATAAATGAGCTGGTGAAAAAAAGTGTGCTATATGCTTTTTCAAATCCGGACGCCAGCAAAGAATTTATTAGCCTGCATGCACAGGAAATGAGTGAACAAGTAAGAATGAAGCATATTGAACTTTATGTAAACGAATTCTCAATTGATTTAAGTTTAAAAGGTCGTCAGGCGATAGAGTCTTTTCTGGGTTTTAATACTTATGAAGGTCATAGCATTTTTGTCAATTAAGTTTTTTAAATAAATAATTTCAATTAGATTGTTCTCAAAATTGCATTTCTCTTGAATGCATTAAATTATTTCCTTTAGAAAAAAATTATAGTGTGTGTAAAATCATAATTCGTAAATTGCACCTTTGTTTCTTCATCTATCTATAAATAGAATCAATGATTGTTGTAACAGGTGCCGCAGGTTTTATTGGAAGTTGTCTGGTTTCGAAATTAAACAGCGAAGGGTTTAACGACCTTATTCTTGTCGATGATTTTTCACATCCCGAAAAAGAAAATAATTATATAGGAAAAACTTATTCCAAACAAATTGCTCGAAAAGAATTCAACGAATGGCTGAAAGTCAATCATCGTTTTGTCCAATTCATTTTTCATATCGGTGCAAGGACAGATACAACGGAATTCAACACCGCAATTTTTGATGAGCTGAATCTGAATTACACAAAAGATGTCTGGAAACTATGCATAGAGTTCGGATTGCCTTTGGTCTATGCATCTTCTGCAGCCACTTACGGCGATGGTGAACTCGGTTATAATGACGACCATTCAATTATACCGAAACTAAAGCCCTTAAATCCTTATGGAATTTCTAAAAATGATTTTGACATCTGGGCACTTCAACAAAAAGAAAAACCTTATTTCTGGGCCGGACTAAAATTTTTCAATGTATACGGGCCGAATGAATATCACAAAAGCAGAATGGCATCTGTTATTTTTCATGCCTACAATCAGATTAATTCCACCGGTAAGATGAAACTTTTCCGTTCCCATAATCCAAAGTATAAAGACGGAGAACAATTACGTGATTTCATTTATGTAAAAGATGTGACAGAGGTTTGTATGTTTCTTTTGCAACATCGCAAGGATTCGGGGATTTATAATCTCGGCTCCGGGAAGGCCCGTACATTCCTGGATCTGGTCAAAAACACTTTTAATGCGATGAATAAAACGGAGCAAATAGAATTCGTTGATACACCCGCCGACATTCGTGACAAATACCAGTATTTTACCGAAGCAAATATGAATAAACTCCGGAGCATCGGCTATGCTAAGCCATTTCATTCGCTGGAAGATGGAGTTGCTGATTATGTCAAAAATTACCTGGCTGAAAACAAATATCTATAGTCAGAAAAATTCAATAGAAGGTTTGCAAAACAATAGCGCACTTTGACTCATGATTTATAAAAGAGGTAACAAAATTCAAAAAACGAATAATTCTCAATGCAGAATATGCATTTCTTCTATTAATCGATTTGCATTTCCAAATTTTTCAATCAGGTAAAGAATGTATCTAACATCCACACAAACATTTCTGCAATATTTTTCGTCATAAAGATAATCACTCAATACACCTTCCCACACCCTGTCGAAATTTAGTCCTACCAATTCACCTTTTGCATTTAAACAAGGGCTTCCTGAATTGCCACCAGTCGTATGGGTATTTGCGATAAAATTAACAGGCATCACTCCATTCATACCATAACCTCCAAAATCCTTATTCTGAATCATTGATTTAAACTTATCAGGAATCGTATAATCGATATTACCAGTCATTGATTTTTCCAACACTCCATCGAGTGTCGTATAGTATTCATATTTTATTCCGTCACGAGGCGATATAGACTTGATGTTTCCGTAGGTAATTCGCAATGTACTATTGGCATCCGGAAATGTTTTTCCGGAAGGGTCCAAAACCAACAAATCGTTCATGTAAATTCGCTGAAGGCGGCTTAATTCTTTTGATAAGGGAGATAGTCTTGCCAGAAGATTCGTTTGGATTACACTGAAATCAGAAACCAGTCTGAAAGCAGGATCTTTTATTAATTTCCGTCCGTCTTTTTTCCTGAAGCCGGATAATAATTTATTAATTCGGGCTGAATCGGATACGTAACTACGCTTATAAAGAGACTCCGTGAATTTTATAAAATCCGGCGATTGCTGTCCGGTTACAAAAATTTCATCCGGTATAAATTTTTTATCGAGTTTTTCAAAAGCTAAATTCAATATCGAAGCACATATTTGTTTGTCGACAGAAACATTGTAATTTTTGTAAAACCCCACCAAGTCCTTTTTAAGTTTAGTTGTCGCCTGGGTGATTAAACTATCGGCGGAATTTTTATCGTTGCATAAATCAATAAGCAATTTGAATCGGTTGCTGACAGTCAATAATTCAATGCCTGAAAATCCATCATTAAAAAAATCATTGACAAAACTCAGGGGCATTATTTGTTCACTAATTTCAGAATATTTATTAATGAGTGAAGTATCCTTCATTAAACCGGGATGCATTTTAATTTTTTGAATGATTTTTTTTTCAAATTCCTTTTTATGATTCAGCGCATCAAATTTTACAAAACCTTCCAGTTCGCCTGTCATTTTTTTATAGACATTTTCCAAGGATGCAAATCTTGGGGAATATTGCAGACGAACGGTATCGCTTTGGAGAATCTCCTTTCGCATAATATCCAGTCTGCGCCGACTTAATTCGATTCGATTCGGATTTGTTTGCTTGTTTATCAGCTCTAAACCCGGCGATAATAAATATTCATTTGTCCTGCCCGGAAAACCCATGACGAAAACAAAATCCTCTTCCTTAATTCCCCCGGCATTGATGGTTAAAAACTGTTTAGAAGAATAAGGAATATTCTCCGGTGAATATTTTGCAGGTTTATTATCCTTATCGACATAAATACGAAACAGTGAAAAATCTGCGGAATGCCTTGGCCACATCCAATTATCCGTTTCGCCACCGAATTTAGCAATGTCCTTTGGAGGTGCTCCAACAAAGCGAACATCCATGTATACTTCGGTAATAAAGAGGTAATACTTGTTACCATTATAAAATGAACGCACAATTCCCTTCAAACTTCCCGTAATTGTTTTTATAATGCTGTCGCTATGATTTTTTACAAGTTCCGAGCGTAAATCTTCGTTCATCGTATCTGAAATTCCAAAAAGAACGTCGTTCGTTACTTCTTTAATTTCCCGTATAAATGTTACGTTTAGTCCCGGGCATGGAATTTCTTCCTCGAATGACTTCGCCCAAAAACCATCGTTTAAATAATTTTTTTCTATAGTGCTTACTGATTGAATTTGTGAAAAACCACAATGATGATTGGTAATCAATAGGCCCTTAGATGACACTAACTCGCCTGTACACCCACCTCCAAATTGAAGTACGGCATCCTTCAAACTTGACTTGTTAATGCTATAAATGTCCTCAGCACTAATTTGCATGCCCATCGATTTCATCTCTGGCTCGTTCAGCTCTTTTAAAAGTTGGGGAAGCCACATGCCTTCACGACCATTTGCATAAACGGAAAAAAGCATTAATAAAAATAGCGGAAGTTTATGCATAGAAATAACCCGAGAATATACAAAAAAATAAGACTAGGGATCTATGAGAAACATAGAAAATAAAAAAATCACTCTGAATAAACATCTGAAATCAGACTATACTTCTTCCAAAACTTCAAGCTCTCTGCGTATATCGAGGAGTTGAGATTTAATTTTATGGAAAGAATTTTTCATCGCTATTTTATCGACAAAAGAATCGTTATGTGCCGATTTGTTTTGTGGAAAAGGCAGTTCTACCGGATTGTCCTGCAATTGAAATTCATCGACAACTTCAACAACAGCGACTCTTGATTTTCTTGCGTCTTTCAATTCACTTTTAGCTCCTTTAAGAGTAAATCCTTTTTCTTTAACGAGGTGATAGATTTTCTTGAAATTATCGATGTCTGTCTGAGTGTAAAGTCGATTTCCCTTTTTATTCGTAGCCGGACGAATGACTTCAAATTCTTTGGACCAGAAACGGATGTGTGAAGTATTCACATTAAACATCTGAGCGACTTCACCGATTGTGAAATATAATTTTTCGATTTCTTTTTCCTTGTAAGGCATATTAAAAGATTTTATTGAAGTTATTCAAATTTAGCCAATTTGCCAATTAATTTTGTAAATATATGAAAATGTTATTATCCACAACCTGTGAATTTCGTCCTTTCAATCCGATTAATCAAATGCCTGTCCGGCGCGGGATGAAATTTCCAGCATCTTTTCATACTCTTCAGGAGAGAGATCGTTGAAGTAATAATTGACAGGATTTACCGGGTTGTTATTTTTCCTTACTTCATAATGAAGATGCGGACCGGTAGAGGTTCCTGAATTCCCAACAAAACCGATTAGATCGCCACGGCTGACCTTTTGGCCGGGCCTGACTTTAAATTTGCTCATATGGGCGTACAGAGTTTCATAGCCATAACCGTGGTTGATGACTACGTTGTTTCCATAACCTCTTCCATCCGACTCCACTTTACTTACAACACCATTTCCGGTAGCATGAATTTCGGTTCCAACGTTTGCCGTAAAATCCATGCCTGTATGCATTTTTTCTGTTTTGTAGATTGGATGAATGCGCCACCCAAAACCGGATGCGACTCGAGTCAGGTCATTGTTAGCAATTGGCTGAATCGCAGGAATAGCGGCAAGCATGGTGGTCTTATTTTTAACGAGTCCCCATACTTCGTCAAATGATTTAGATTGAATATAAAGCTGTTTTGAAATCCTGTCAATTTTCTTCGTTACGTCAACCAACAGTTCAGGATTGTAATAATCATACAAGGCCTTGTAACGATCAATCCCACCATAGCCGGCTTCTCTGACAGATTCTGAAATTGGTTCGGCTTCAAAAATAACACGGTAAATAGTATTATCCCTTTCCTGAATATCTTTTAAAACTATTGCCACCTGCTCGGTTCGTTGTTTTAGTAATTCGAGCTGATAGGTGCTTTCTTCCAACTGTCTTTTTAACCTTTTTTCTTTCGGGGAGTCGAAAAAGTTATAGGCAAAAACCATAATCAATGCTCCAAAAACGATAGCAGTAGCCAGCCAGCCGGATAAACGCAATAAGCGTTTTTTCCAACTTACGATTACCTTATCGTATTTGAGGGTATGCGTATTGAAATGATATTTTACCTTAGGCATTTTTACGAAATTTCGTTAATACTGATTATCTTCGCCCTCCATTTATAATCCGGAACAAATATACATCAGACTTTCGCTTATACCAATTCCTAATTACCATGACTTCTTCCGAAATTCGAACAGCATTTCTTGATTTTTTTAAGACTAAAGGACATGAAATTGTCCCTTCAGCACCTATGGTCGTCAAAAATGACCCAACTCTGATGTTTACGAATGCGGGAATGAATCAGTTTAAGGATATATTTCTGGGAAACTCTGCACCCAAATTCAAACGAATTGCGAATACGCAAAAATGTTTGCGCGTCTCCGGCAAACATAACGATCTGGAAGAAGTAGGAATAGATACTTATCATCATACCATGTTCGAAATGCTAGGTAATTGGTCGTTCGGAGACTATTTTAAAAAAGAAGCCATTGCCTGGAGTTGGGAATTACTTACAGAAGTTTATAAACTTCCGAAAGACAGATTGTATGTCACCGTATTTGAAGGTGATGAAAAAGAAAAACTAGAATTCGACAATGATAGTTTTGAACATTGGAAAAAAGTAATTCCGGAAGACAGAATTTTACGGGGAAATAAAAAAGACAATTTTTGGGAAATGGGGGATACAGGACCTTGCGGACCTTGCACTGAAATTCACATTGACCTTCGAACAGAAGATGAAATCAAAAAAACTCCCGGAGCACAGCTTGTTAATGCAAGTCACCCCCATGTAATTGAAATCTGGAATAATGTCTTTATGGAATTCAACCGTAAAGCCGATAGCAGTCTCGAGCCATTACCCGCTCGACATGTTGACACGGGAATGGGATTTGAAAGACTCTGTATGGCCATGCAGAAAAAGACATCCAATTATGATACAGATGTTTTTCAACCGCTCATCCAGTTTATTTCGATTCATGCGAAGATAAAATATGGGGCTTCAGAGAAAACAGATATTGCCATGCGTGTAATGTCTGATCACATTCGTGCAATAACATTGGCTATTGCTGACGGACAATTACCTTCTAACAATAAAGCCGGCTATGTGATTCGTAGAATTCTACGTCGTGCCGTACGATATGCATTTACATTTTTGAATATCAAAGATCCTTTCATCAATAAACTTGTTCCTGTACTTGCTGAGCAGTTCAAAGAAGTTTTTCCGGAGGTCAAAGCACAACAGGATTTTATTATGCGTGTTATTCATGAAGAAGAATTGGCCTTTTTGAGAACATTGGATACCGGAATAAAAAGATTTGAAGAGTATAAAGGAAAAACTGTTGAAGGAAAATTTGCATTCGAATTGTATGATACATTTGGATTTCCCATTGACTTGACACAACTCATGGCTCGTGAAAACGGAATGGAAGTGGATATGGACGGCTTTAACAAATGCCTAAGCGAACAAAAAGAACGTTCGCGGGCAGCAGCAGTTGTTGACACAGACGACTGGGTTATCATAGTTAGTGATGACAAAGTTGAATTTACGGGTTACGATCAGCTGGAATGCGAAACTGAAGTTTTACGTTATCGAAAAATAAAATCGAAAAACAAAGAACAATTCCAATTGGTGCTCAACAAGACTCCTTTTTATGCCGAAAGCGGCGGACAAGTTGGAGATACCGGTTACCTTGAATACGGAAAAGAAAAAATAGTGATAACTGATACGCAGAAAGAAAACAACCTCATCGTTCATTTCTGTGACAAACTGCCTGCTGATCTGACCAAAACATTTACAGCTAAAGTAAACGGAAACAGAAGAAAGTCGATTACGAATAATCACTCAGCGACTCATCTTATGCATGCCGCATTAAAACAAGTACTGGGTACACATGTAAATCAAAAAGGATCTCTTGTCAATGAAAACGAAACACGTTTTGATTTTTCACACTTCGCGAAAGTAAGTGATGAAGAGATTAAACAGATTGAAAGAATAGTAAATGAGAAAATTCGTGAAAATATTCAGCTTGAAGAAAGAAAAAATGTACCGATAAAAGAAGCAATGGAAATGGGAGCTATGGCCTTGTTTGGAGAAAAGTACGGTGACTTCGTTCGTGTTATTACTTTCGATCCGAAGTTTTCTGTTGAATTATGCGGTGGTACACACGTACCATCCACCGGACAAATCGGTTTGTTTAAGATTATGTCTGAAGGAGCAGTTGCAGCTGGTGTGAGAAGAATTGAAGGAATCACAGCAGCAAAAGCAGAAGCCTATCTGCAAAGTCAGTTAGAGGAATTAAATGCTGTTAAAGAACTTTTAAAAAATCCGAAAAATGCCGTGCAACGTGTTCAGGAATTGATAGATGAAAACACCGGATTGCAAAAACAAATCGAACAATTCACGGCAGAGAAAACTCAACAAGTTAAAAAAGCCATTTTGCATCGTATCAAAAATGTGAATGGATTAAACATCATCTCCGAACAAATTGAATTACCGACTGCCGATGCCATTAAAAATCTATCTTTTGAACTAAAAAATCAAGTGGAAAACCTGGTCTTTCTTGCCGGTGCGGAAATAGATGGCAAAGCATTGTTGTCGCTCATTCTCTCCGACAATCTGGTGAAAGATAAAAACATGAATGCTACACATATCATTCGTGAGTTAGCAAAAGAAATACAAGGTGGCGGAGGCGGACAACCGTTTTATGCAACAGCAGGAGGAAAAAATCCGGATGGATTGAATAAAGCATTGTTACGAATAGAAGAATTTATTTCTTAATTACTTTCATTTAAATTAATAGGGATTCAAATAAAAACTGATTATTATTCTGACAAATTATGAAAAAGAAAATAAAATCTCTTAAGCGTTACAATCAGAATTACAGGAATTTTAATTTTTCCGATTTGACTAGTCATGCCGATGAGGAATTTGTTGATATGGAAGTTTTATTTGATGACGATGGAAACATTATTGAAGAAATTAAATACGATTCAACCGGAGAAATAGAAGAAAAAAACTCTTACACCTTCAATTCGAATGGCAAACTATTAACTCACACACTTTTGTATGCGCTGGATGATGCTACCGAAAAGAGGGTACTGACGCGTAATGAAAAGGGGCTGCTGATTTCTGAAATAAAATATTATGGTGACGATTCAGGTGAGAAGACGGAATATGAATACGATGAAAAAGATAATGTAACTGCAATTATCCGTTATGATGAAGAAGGTCTTTTGATTTCAAGAGAAGAAATAAAGTATGACGAAAAAGGCAACATAAATGACAGAACTACATTCAATCAGGATAAAGTAATTCTATCGAAAATCACCTTTTCGCTTTCTGAAAATAATCAGGTTGAAGAAAATGAGTTCGATGAAAAAGGAGTGCTTGTTTCTAAAACATTACTTAAGTTTAATGAAAATGGAAAAGAACTGTCCTCGTTACAAACCACTCCACAAGGAAAACTAATTGCAAGCGTTCAAAACACGTATGATGAAAGGGGAAATATTATTGAAAAAATTTATAAAGATTTTTACAGTAAGACTTTAAAATATTCTTACAACGAAAAGGATAACCTTACAATCCAAGAACTGTATGATGATAACGGACTACTTCTTCGAAAAAACATGTTTGAATACGACGAAGACGGAAACGTTATTGCGGAACAGACCTATGAGATGGACACTTCCAGAGGTGGAAGGGATAAGCACTTTGGGACGAGGTATGAGTACTTTTTTTAATTAGGTGATCTTAAATGCTATGCACTCCTCCTAAAAGACATGGCTTACAATAACAGATACCCAAACAGATAATCACTCCGCTACTAATCAATTCTTAAATTTAATCATGCTGAATAATCAATCTCAAATAACAATTACTTTCAACTATTCGGATGAAGTACATTCCGGGAGCTAGGTTTGCAACTGAAACGGGAAACTTTGGTGCAAAATATGACCTTAGAATTTTCCCGGACATGTCCATGAGAAGTAAATGCACGTCTTCTTTTAGTCCTTCAATTGTTATTGATTGATTAGCTGGATTTGGATAAAGGATAAAGTCAGATGTCAATTGTTTAATTCCTGTGTAATTAAAATAGTAGATCGATGAAATTGAAGTGCAACCATTGGAATCGATCGTTTGCACTTGAAATGATCCGTTTTGAATAGGAGTTATCGTTTGATTTGTATCACCAATCAATAATGAACCGTTGTAAAACCATTGATAGCTTAATGCAAGTGAAGATTGAAGATGTGGTGGCTGGTATGAAATCTCTGGATCTGGAAATTGAATGGTATAAGTAGAGGAAACTGTGTCAGGTTGAGCACATGGATAATTGCTATTTATTCTAACCCTTATAATATCACCGTTAACAAGTCCGGTAAGGGAAATCGTGTCATTAGTTTGTGAGAGTTGAACGCCATTTTTCCACCAAACAATAGATGGATTTGAGCCTCCGTACTCATTTTGCACAATCAATGTAAGAGCCATAGAGTGACATATGATTCCTGAAGGTTGGATTGCTGCAGATGGTACTTTAATATCACAAATTATTGTTTGAGTGTAAGAAGTGTTTATTACCGGATTAGAGTCAAAATATATTTCAGCCATATTAGAAATAACATATCCCATTGGAAATCCAACACGTGGCTTAATACTGAATTCGACAAAACCATGTGATAATGGCTCATTAATATTACTGTCCGGTAAATTAATCGAATCAAATTGCCAGATAAATTTGCTTCCGTCTATCTGGAAATTATAGCTATGTGAAGAAGCAAGTAGTTGTATAGATGAATAATCAAATACATTATATGTTTCATCAATGATCTTAACGTTAATAGCAGTGTCATTGCCTGTGTTTTGGAAATCAATCCGGTATTTTAGACGATCATTGGTACCTGAATATAGACCTGTGGGTTGTACCGTTTTGGAATTCGGATCAAATGAACTCCGTACAATAGAGCAATAGGTGTTATAGAATGGTAAAATATTTTGTGGCGGATGTTGAAGAATTTCGCCCAGTGAATAATTTCCTCCGTTTGGCAAAACACCGCACCGCTCAATACTTGCAAAAGGAAAATTATTTATTGGAAATCCACTTGTCTGGTCTGCCTCCAAACGGAATGTTCTACCGTCTGACTGAAAACAAAGTGTGGTGTCTGTTCCTGAATTCAAACTGAATGTACCTTGTTGAATTAATACGTTATTCGCAAAAAGACGCCATACAGAAATTGTATCCATATTTCCATTTCCAGGGTTTGCATCATTTCGAATGATAAAACATACATTTGAATCATTATAACAATAAGCCGATACTTTGACATTACTTCCATCCCATAAAGTATCAGGATTAAGTGAACAAAAATCAATTGGAGCGATTTCAGCATCAATACACAATGTCGCACCCGTTAAATAGGCAGGATTACATGCGATGTCAGCGTGAATGATAAAGGAGCCGAAGGAACCGACAGGCAATGCAGGTAATGAGAAATGATATTTATTGCCAGTTACCGTATAGGGTATTGACGAGGTCAAATTTGTTAATTCAGGCGGAATGGTCAAATCTGCATACACATTATTTTCATCAATTGTCCCATCATTTGAATAGTGAACAAAAACATTTACCGGCATACAAGGACGAATAATTCCGGCAGATAGGCTGATGCTTAACCTTTGGCAGTTATAGAGTGGTTTAAGCACTAGATTAATTCCTGAAATAGTGTCTCCGAAATTGGGAACGTTCACGGAGATTATTCCTGAATCCGGGCATGCTGCTGTATATATCAATGAAGGATTCACAATAGATAAATTGAAAGAGCCCGTATCGACTGGAATGTCGAAAATTCCATTCGAATCAGGCATTAAGAATGCTGTGTAATATTGTCTCTGAATTTTTATTAGATAAGGTGAAGTTCCATAGGTATACAAAGCCCTATCACTTGAATTAAAAGTGCAATTAGAATCTATGTCAAGAAAAATTCGACCTGTAATTCTGGTAAGCCCGCTTAATGTGAGTGTAACAGGTTGAGAAAAATAATCACAATAAGAGTTATGTGCAAGAACCGAATAATTACCGGAGATGGTTGCTGTGTAACTTGACCCGGTAGCTCCATTTATTAAAGTATCGTTTCTATACCATTGATAATATGTATTAAATCCGGGATTAATGGAAAGCACAACCGGACAGCCACTGCAAAGTAGTGTGTCAAATGATATTACATTGTGCAATTCAGGAATGACAACTAGAGTATCCGTTTCCATTTGCCCAATCGAGTCAGTAATAGTAATAATATATGAAATTGAATCAGTAATTGTAATAATCGGTGTGGCAATAGTATCTGAACTTAATCCAACTGCAGGTGTCCATAAATAATGCAACGTGCCACAGCCTCCTGTATTCACCGATAATAATGCAAGAGTATCTCCTTGGCATCGATGTCCCGATACGGGGACAAGTTGAAAACTATTAATGTGATTCGCATCTGCGTATTCATAGAGAAATTTTGTATCGTAACTACTTACATTTGAACTGCCCCCATAAGAATACAATATCGGACGATATAAGCTATCAAAATCCCTATTTTCATCATGGGAAAAATTCATTGTACCATTTCTAGATGATCTATAATGTATAAGAACACCATATTGATCGTAAGTATAGTTATCAGAGCCACCAGAACCCTGCATGAGTTCTTGATATCCTGTTATTTTCAAGCAACCATGAATATAATTATATGACCAGGTTTGATGGGTTTGAAATAGGCTATCGTAAATAATGTAGTGCCTAAGATTATTTAGAGTGTCGATGGAAGAAAAAAAAGCTCTGTTGACAAACTGTGATGTATCCGAACGAATGAGCGTTGCCAGATAATTATCTGAAGGATCATAGTGAGCATTCACACTATCTATCCATAATCCGGTTGTTTGATCCCAACGTTGATAGTAAAGCGAATCTCTGATTCCGGCATTGTATGTAAACAAATATCTTGTTTCATTTATCCACACACTTCCAACCCATGACTGAAAAATCAAAGAAACAGCATTAGAACCGAAGTAGCTATAGTTTTTTTGTAAGATGTTTCCTGAACTGTCAGATAATAAATAATTCGTGATTAGGTTAGCTGAATATGCAAATGACTCCATGCGTGACATCAACCAGGCGGCTCCGTTCCAATAATATTCGGTCCTAGTTAATGGTTGAAATGTTGGCGTATAAGTGAATTCAGTTTTCCGGTAGTTATCGTATCCTGAGCCATTTCCAACTAATTGTAAATATTGTAACGTATCATGATTTGAGTTGTATGAAATCAAATGCCGGGTGAAATTATATGCAGACATTGGCCCCAAGGGTCCGGGAATACCGGTACTACTTGAAGCACTGGACGTATAACCGACACCATTCACTAAATCAATGGAATCTACCTGAATCTGTATAGTAGGTCCGGAATTGTTGAATTGACGCATGTATGTCGTTACAACAGAATCATTACCGCACTGCGCGAATGACGAAATAGCAAAGAAAAAGATAGTTAAAAAAAATATACAAATCTTGGTCATATACTGCAAGATAGGGAATTTGCTGTTTAAAGCGCTACTTAGGGGAAAATTAATTGTATGTTTTATTCCTTCTCAAATCAAAGGATTAACTTACAACAAGACAATTTTCATTTGCTCTTATAAAAATTTAATCGTTAACTGTTTAAACTTAATCTTCCCCGAACAACTTTAATCAACTAATCAACCAATTACTTACTGGCAAACTGCACTACATCCTTATCTGTAATTTTCTTATCCGAAAGGATTACTAAACGCTCAGCAACATTACGAAGTTCGCGAATATTGCCCGTCCAGTTTATTTTCTGAAGTTCTTTTATCGCATCTGCAGTAAGGGGTTTTAGCGGCATACCATAATCCTCGCATATTTCTTTAACGAAAGTTTCTGCTAGGGTTGGGATGTCATCCTTTCTTTCGTTCAATGAAGGGACATGAATAAGGATTACGCTTAATCGGTGATACAAGTCCTCTCTAAAATTTCCTTTTTCGATTTCTGATTTAAGATCCTTATTAGTGGCTGCAATAACACGAGGGTTCACAGAAATTTCCTTCTCACCCCCTACTCTTGTTATTTTGTTTTCCTGTAAGGCACGCAATACTTTTGATTGAGCGGATAGACTCATATCACCAATTTCATCGAGGAAAAGTGTACCGTTATTGGCCAATTCAAATTTGCCGAGACGCTGTTTGATGGCAGAAGTAAACGCGCCTTTTTCATGTCCGAACAATTCGCTTTCGATAAGCTCGGAAGGAATTGCGGCGCAGTTTACTTCGATGAGTTGTCCTTCAGCACGGTTGCTTTTCTCATGAATCCACCGGGCAACTAATTCTTTTCCTGTTCCATTGCTACCGGTGATTAGTACTCGAGCATCCGTAGGACCCACTTTTTCTATCATTTCTTTTATCTTCAGAATATCGGGAGAATTACCAATCATTTCCCGCGTTTTGAAAATTTTTCGGCGCAAAGTCTTTGTTTCAGTTATTAAAGTAGAACGGTCTAATGCATTGCGCACGGTAACAAGTAATCGATTGAGATCAGGCGGTTTGGAGATATAATCATAAGCACCTTTTTTAATTGCATCTACAGCCGTTTCGATTGTTCCATGTCCGGAAATCATTACGACAGGGAGTTCTGGTTTTAATTCCTGAACCTTTCCGAGCACTTCCAATCCGTCCATTTTAGGCATTTTAATGTCGCATAAAACAAGGTCATAATGTACCAATTCAATTTTTTTTACACCTTCGGCACCATCGTTAGCAATATCCACTTCGTATTTTTCGTAAACCAGAATTTCTTTAAGCGTGTTGCAAATTGCCTTTTCGTCGTCAATGATGAGTATTTTCATAGTTATAAGTGAGAAACCTAAATTAATTTATTAGTTGCCGCTAAACAATGGTGCAAAGTAAGCAGCAAGTCGTGAAATTACAATTGTATGTTCAATTAATTGCATCCCAAAGAGCCCCTTCTTTCAAAGCGTATTTAGAGAGATACATATCTTTAATTGGAAAAGAACGAAGTATATAATTAGTACAAATGGTTGCAACAACAATCATATCTACCCGCATTTTGATGAGCCCTTTCATCTTTAATCTTTGATTCAAGTTTGACAGGATGATCGAGCCGGCCAGCTCATTAAATTCGTTGAGATCGAATTTATATGAGTTAACATTTTTAATAATATTTTTATTTTTAAAACGGTAACCAATCATTTCAGCAAAAGTATCGAAGGATCCTGATGAACCTACCAGAATATCAACAGGAAATTTCAACAATGCAGGTTTTAACGGGAAAAGCTTTTCCTCCAGAAATGCTTCGATAGCTTTTATCTCCTTTGTGGTAATGGGATCAGAAGGTCTAAATAATTCGAGGAGGCGAGCTGCTCCGATGTCAAAACTTTTCTTCCAAAATATTTTTTTATCGTCTGCAATAATAAACTCTGTGCTACCTCCACCAATATCGATAATAAGAAACGGGCGATCCACTTGAACACATTGTCTTACACCATAGCAAATCAATTCTGCTTCACGTAAACCATCGATAATGTTTATCTGAATGCCTGTTTCTTTCTTTGCGGTTTGAATAAAATTAACTCCGTTCTGAGCACCTCTGATAGCAGATGTTGCATAGGCAATTTTCTTTTTTACTTTGTATTCCTTAATTGTTGATGCAAAACCCTTCAATGTGTTTATACCTCTTCTGAATGGTTTGGGTGCAATCCAATTATGATGAATGGCTCCTTCACCGAGCTTCACAGCAATTTTAGACTTATGAAGAATTTGAAATTTTTTGCCAACAACATCGGCAATGAGTAGATGAAAAGTATTTGTACCCAGATCTAAGATTGCTATTCGCACAAATTTTTTATTTATATATGTTCCATTATCAAATAGTTGAATATTAAAAATTCGACTATTTTTCTCCAATTAGAAAATCAGAATCCACTTTCGTTTTTTCTCCTCTTATATAACTTATACCTTACAACAAGTATACAAAAATATCCTTTCATTGAAGCGGATTTTCTATTTCTTTTAACGGATCTACCATTAAACGGCAATATAAAACGCACTATTAATAACGGTGTTTTTTCGGAATGGATTTTTCCAAGCCCAAACATTACCCAAAAATAGTCGGGATAAAAATGCATTATTTTCAATCAAAAAAAAACTGCTTCAGCAAGTTTTAAAGCTTGCCGAAGCAGTAATGGAGTAATAGTAGAATTAGTTAAAATAACATTAATCCCTGAATTACATATAGCAAATTAAAATATGTCACCGGTGATGAAATAGCATTTCGATGCTCCAATATCAATAACGGTAACTTTTACAGTACCACCGGATTTGATACTAAAGGTCGGATCACCTGCACCGCCATTCCATCCTAATACATTATGAAAGAACATGGCAGTTGACAAAGAATTTGAAGTATAAGTTGCATTTGAATAATTAACGATCGTGCAAGTAAAACCATTCGGAAGGTTTTCAGGGAATGCAGGCCATCCGCTATTTTGTGTTGCTACTATTTTACCGGCATGGTTCACAGCTAATGTTACACCACCGGCATTGACTGTTTCCTTCACTTCGCTTTCCTGGATTTCAGTTTTAGTATATGCGGTTGTGGCAATTTGAGTTGTGTTTGTGCCGGCAGCGGCAGTTGGAGCAGTAGGTGTACCTGTAAATGCAGGCGATACCGCTCTTGCTACATCACCTGAACCGGTGGTGGATATTTCTTCCATAACACCAGCACCGGCAGTTATACGACCCATTACTTTATCTGAGGCGCTTACGTCCTGGATTTTAGAATAGGTTACGGCAGCATTATTTATTTCGCTTGTTCCTACTGCTAAATTGGCAATCTTAGCGGTTGTGATACTTCCATCGGCAATTTTGGCCGTGGTTACGTTTGCATCAGCAATTTTTGCGGTAGTAACATTGGCGTCTGCGATTTTCACAGTTGTTACGTTTGCGTCAGCAATCTTAGCAGTGGTAACATTATCGTCAGCGATCTTTGCTGTGGTCACATTATCATCTGCAATTTTAACAGTGGTTACATTTGCATCTGCAATTTTAGCGGTTGTTACATTGGCGTCTGCGATTTTCACAGTTGTTACGTTTCCGTCAGCAATCTTGGCAGTAGTTACATTGGCATCTGCGATTTTCACAGTAGTCACGTTTCCGTCAGCAATCTTTGCAGTTGTCACATTATCATCAGCCAGTTTAATTGTCGTAATACTTCCATCAGCAATGCTGGCTGTAGAAACACTACCTGCAGAGAGTTTAGCAGGAGTTACGCTTCCGTCTGCGATTTTTACCGTTGTGATACTTGCATCGGCAATCTTTGCAGTGGTTACGTTATCGTCAGCGATCTTTGCAGTGGTCACATTGTCGTCAGCGATCTTAGCAGTGGTAACGTTGTCATCAGCAATCTTTGCAGTGGTAACACTTCCATCTACCATTTTAGCAGTAGTTACGTTGTTATCGGCAATCTTTGCAGTAGTAATGCTACCGTCAACCATTTTAGCAGTAGTTACATTATTATCGGCAATCTTCGGAGTGGTAATGCTGTTGTCTGCAATCTTTGC
Source organism: Bacteroidota bacterium (assembly GCA_031385005.1). Classification (GTDB taxonomy): domain Bacteria; phylum Bacteroidota; class Bacteroidia; order AKYH767-A; family 2013-40CM-41-45; genus JADKIH01. Next base: position 517 of record JANNBB010000027.1, on the reverse strand, counting down.
AGTTGTCACATTATCATCAGCCAGTTTAATTGTCGTAATACTTCCATCAGCAATGCTGGCTGTAGAAACACTACCTGCAGAGAGTTTAGCAGGAGTTACGCTTCCGTCTGCAATTTTTACTGTCGTAATACTTGCATCGGCAATCTTTGCAGTGGTTACGTTATCATCAGCGATCTTTGCAGTGGTCACATTGTCGTCAGCGATTTTTGCAGTCGTTACATTGTCATCAGCAATCTTTAATGTGGTAACACTTCCATCTACCATTTTAGCAGTAGTTACATTGTTATCTGCAATTTTAGATGTTGTTACACTTGCGTCAACCATCTTAGCAGTTGTCACATTGTTATCAGCAATCTTTGGTGTAGTAATGCTGTTATCTGCAATCTTTGCAGTCGTCACATTATCATCTGCCAGTTTAATTGTCGTAATACTTCCATCAGCAATACTGGCTGTTGAAACACTACCGGCAGAAAGTTTAGCCGGAGTTACGCTACCATCAGCAATTTTAACCGTTGTG
>JANNBB010000021.1:0-5375 GCA_031385005.1 Bacteroidota bacterium | reverse complement strand
GACGGAAGTTATCTTCGGCTTTTTGTAATTCTATTGTGCTTCATATCGGGCTGGACATTATCTATTTAGCTTTTTGTTGTTATCTTCATCTTCAGTTTTTCAATCATCATCGGTACCGGGCTGACGGAATACTAATTCCCGTACTTCGGCAAGCCCTGTCCGTTAGCCGCAATGCTACAGCGACACTGCATACATCAAACAGATTGCTAAACATTAATCATACTAAATGGAAGCTTTGACTAAACATATTCAAGAGTGGATGCCAAAGGACGAGGCATTGCTTCCATATTATCAAGGTATCTCAACATTCCTTGACGAAATGCTTGATTATGAAAGACACGGTGACGGAGATGGACTTGCACCAAAAATTTTTGCTGACCCATTATTAGGCTATATCTATCTCACACCTTTAGAAGTAGCAATTATTGACACTCCCGTTTATCAGAGATTAAGAAAAATTAAACAATTAGGTTTAGCTCATTTTGTATTTCCTTCTTTGAGTTACTCCAGATTTGAACATTCTTTAGGTGTAGTTGGTAGACTTAATCAGATATTGAATAAGTTGATAGAAAATTACAACCGAATTACTCCTGACTACGACCTAAATAATGTTATCAAAAAACATCTTGACTCAATTAGACTTGCAGCATTAATGCATGATTTAGGGCATTGCCTTTTTTCCCATTGTTCCGAAAGAGTAATAAACAATCTTAAAGGAACAAAAACATATCCTTCATCTGAAACAATTAGGAAATCATTTTCCAAACATTTTGAAAAAGAAAAGTTGATTCCTTTTGCTGAACTATTTTCTGTTTCAATTATAGGTTCAAAACAATTTGCAGACTTTGTAAATAAAGTTGCCAATTTCAAACCAAAAGATACAAGCAGGATTTTAGAGAATTGTTGTCGTTTTATATTGGGTTTGCCAGCAAAGGGAGAACCAAACACAGTATTTCTTTCGCAACTAATAAGTAGTGGCTTAGATGCAGACAAGATTGATTACATGATGAGAGAGCAACACTATACAGGAATTAAATTGGAAATTGACCTTGATAGAATTCTAAGCAAACTAAATGTTTTTGATTTGAAATCCTTTGAGTTGCCAATCAATCTTAATTTTTTGAAAAAACACTTTGATGCTGATAAACAATTTAAAGTATTAGGATTCTCAAGAGGTGGACAATTCGTATTTGAAGAATTTTGTATTGCAAGGCTTGCACTTCATGTAAAAATCTATTTACATCAAAAAGTAAGAACTGCTGAAAGCCAACTATCAAGTTATTTAGAAGACCTTTCACGAAATCAAACGGCTTTTGGTGAGCAAGAATTACAAAAAGCTCATTATTGGTTAGGTTTAACTGAAAGTATTATTGAAACACCAACTCTTTTAGATAATTTATTTAAGGCAGAAGGTCTTTTCAATACACCGTTTGTAAATACTCAACAAATAAATGCGTTCAAAAAAATTGATGCAAGAAATCTCTATTGCAGAGCTTTTGCTTTCGGTCAAATAAATAGTTTTTCAGAATCCATATCTAATGAGGAAACTATTGGCGACAGATTAGAGAATTTCTTTGAAGTTTTTAATGAAAGTGAAATAAAAATAAAGATTAACCATGAAGCTAAAGAGATAATAAAGCTTTTAGAACTTAAAACTACTAACGAAGAAATTGAAAAATTAATAATTGATATACCGAGACTTCGTTTTAGAAGCATTCAACAAGGACAAGAATCACTGTATTTTGAAAGAGCTCCATTATCACCACTAAAATGGACTATCCCTCTTGACAAGATTGTAATATATTTTGAGGAGAACCGTGCCTTAGGTTATGTATTCACAGAACGAGAAGTAGCACCAATTTTAGGGCTTGCTGCAGAAAAGGTCGTCTTTGATATTTGTGGGAAAGTATTCAGCCAGGAAGGCAATGTGTCAAAAAATACGTTTGAAAATATGACTGCTTTCAAAAGGTCGTTAACTGAAAAAAATTACTACCAAAAAATACCAGAATTAAGAGACATATCTGATTATCTCAAAAAAGCAGATGCAGCCGAAAAGATAAAAACAATACACGAAAAACTATCAAGTTTTGAATCCCTTAAAAAAGAGAGAATTACAATAAACCGAATTACAACTTTTGTAAATCAGTTTCCAACTGAATTACAAGAAGCCTGTTTAGTATTTCTGCAACATATAGAAATTTATGATGAAAGGTTATTAGAAGGTGAAGTTTCAAAAGTAATTGACAAATGTACAGAAGGTTCGGTTATTGGTATTTCTCATTTAGGTGGCGTTTCAGATAGTGGCGGCAGGCTATCCTATAATTTAAGAGAACTTTTTGAAAAACATAAACTTGAAGCAAAAGAAATCAACGATGGATTAATCTTAAAGTCAGATTCGTTGATAATGTATGACGACAATATAAATTCAGGTTTACAGTTACTAAATATTATGGGCGAGCTACTTGATGAATTAGATAAATTGCCTAAAGGAATGAATTTAGGGGAGAAACATATTACCGCCTTAACTACTGATGCTGCAAAACAGAAACTAAAGACAATGACTTTACACTTTTGTTTTATTGTAGGCTTTGAAGGAACTGAAAAAAGGATTAAAAAATTATTAGTAGACCACTTAGGCTTTAACCCAGACAATGTACATATACATATTAACAAGCTGCTAAAAGATTCAGAAAAAGTATTTAATGGTGGAGATTCTAAATTTAATCATAAGGATAAACTTGAACTCAAAGAGTTCATCACAAATATTGGAGAAGAGTTACTAACAAATGAAGGAAAATCAAAAGAGAAAATTGAATCATGCAAATTGGGTTATGCTTCTGCCGAGGCAACGGTTCTTTTTCCTTACAACATTCCGACAATGACCGTTACTGCTTTGTGGTGCAAGGGACAGCTTACAAATGGAATTCCATGGGTTCCACTTGCTGAAAGACGAAGAAGAACAAAAGATGGAAAGTTTATTGGAGAAGATTAAATCCTTCAGTGTTCGTGGACAACAGCAAAGCGGCTAACATGGGGTTTTGTGCAAGCAGGGCTGGACGTTCAAACTTCGGCTGTTTGCATCGCTGTACTTTGGTTCGGGCTGGACGGAATTCTGTTGGGCTTTTGGTTGTTATCTTGTACTTTTATTTCTTTATTGGGCTTCGGTTCCGGGCTGGACAATCAACAATGCCCTGCCTGCACAAAGCCCTGTTCGTTGTACGCCACCCTAGCTTACTACTTTTAGTTAGAATGAGATTTTACAATTTTTAAACCCATAGTTATGAGAAAATTATTCGTCCTTATTACCTTTCTATTTTTTGTTGCAACTTCACAAGCACAACTTGGAAATATTTTAGGAGGAGCTGTCAAATCTTCAAGAGAAGCAAAAGCAAAAAAGAAAAGGGATGAAGCCATTAAAAATAGTCAAGACGAAATAAGAATTGAAGACAGTGTCAGAATTGCAAAAGCAGCAGAAGCCAGAAAAAGGCAAGAAGAGTGGAGAGCAAAGAATGACGCCGAACAAAATCAGTCAGACGCTTTACAAAAAGTAAAAGAACAAAAAGAACAAGAAGCTATAAATATTCAATTACAGCAAAGTCAAAATATCAAAGAGTGGGATAAATTAAAAATGGACTCCTCTACATTTATTGAAAAATTCGGTTCTCTCTTTGAATACAAGTTTCAGCAAAGCGCAATGGCAACAAGCAGGCATGGGTGGAAAGTTTGTTTGATTGGCACAAAAGCTTCTTATCTCAATTACATAATATTATATCTTGCTCAACAACATTGGGAATTTAAAACAAAAGAAAGTCCAACAGCTATTAAAGTTTATGCAACGACATACAATAATGAACAAGGGTATGATGCCAAACTTAACTTTCAATTCCTTTTAAATAGTAAGCAAAGAATTACAAGCGTGACAATTACAGGAACAGCGAACGATGTGATTGATTTTTTCTTAAAATATTGGGAAAACTATGACCTAAATGTAAATGGACTGAAACAAAAGAAAACAATTTATACTATGAACGCTTCCGACAAAGTAAGTTTTTCATGGACTGGAATTAATCCTGTTATCAATGTTACAAAGGGTATCATAGATTTTCAGTTTGAACAAAACAAAGACAGAATTCAGTAAGCACATTGGTTACTAACAGACAAGGGCGAGCGTACAACATGGGTATTGCTGCAAGTGTGGCAGGACGTTGTTATCATCGGCTGTAGTTCGCTATCAGCAGCGGTTTCAGCGGACGGATTGCTATTGGACTTTTAGTTGTTATCTTGTACTTTTAAATCTTTATTGGGCAGCGGTTCCGGGCAGGACAAGCAATGAATTCCACACCTGCAGCAATACCTGTTCGTTGGCTGCCATATTCGGACACCCTTCAAATTTAAAACCTCACTAAATGAAAAAACTTTTCTTTATTATCGTTCTGACACAAATTGGATATAATTCAATTGGACAGACAGAGCAGTTAGAAAGTAAATCTGCAATCAGGGAAGAAACTGATTTTAAAATTGAACGTGTATCAAGACTTATCGTTTTTACACCAAACTCAATTACAATTTCAAGTTGGTTAAATGGCGGAACGGAAGCATTTAAATTAAAGATTGATAAAATTGTAGACAAAGAATATTCAATGGACGGAATTTGCAAATGGTATTATTGTACATCAATAAAAAAAGACCCTATCAATGGCTTTTCTAAGACAATAATTATTGTTCCAAAATCTAAAGACAAATTAAAAGTTTTTACGTTTGCCGATGAGGTTAATGTATACCATACTGAAGTATTAATTAGCAAAGACTAAATTCAACCCAAATATTATGACTATAGATTATGATTTTCGCTCGGTATGCTTACCATATTGCATCAGAAAGCAAGAAGATGGAACATTTTTAGTTCTAAATAAAAATTACAAGCCTCTGTCATTTAGGACAGTTGACGATGACTATTTAAACCAAGACCTTCCAATTTATTTTAAAATAAAAGGGTTGACAGAAAAGAAAATTCAACAAATAATTTCTATTGGCGAAGGTGCTTGTGTTCAAAATGAGGGAAAAGATATTTTTCTTTATGATAGTAAAACTAATCCGTTTTATAAAGAAGGACGAGCCGATTATTTTAAAAGATTAGAGTTACTAATGGAATTAAAAATAGAGTAACCCTGTAAACAATACGGCAGCCAATAACTAAGGTTTCGTCCTGCCCAACGGGCAAGGGATGAAACCACTGTTGAACGAAACCTTCGGTAGCCGTGTGCCGGGGGTTGTTATGGATTTGTCGGGGTATTGGCTTCGGGTTGCAGGCAGGAGGAGAGCCTGTGGATAGTTAAGCAGCGGAGTAAAAGGCGCATCACCATGGGTTTTGAGCA
>JANNBB010000073.1:0-4548 GCA_031385005.1 Bacteroidota bacterium | reverse complement strand
AAATTACCCTTCACACTTTAGCAGTTCAGAAAAACTTACTGGTCATATTCCCTTCCATAAATTGGGGAACCAATAAGCACATCCCTGAACATCAGTTTTTAGACACAATATTTAAACAAGTAGTTAACCAGTACAAAATACCAAAGAACAAATTTGTAATTGGCGGTTTTTCAGGTGGTGGAATGGTCGCACTGACCTACACTGAAAAAGCAAACAAGGACAGTGACAGTACATTTATTAAACCCAGGGCTGTTTTTGGAGTTGACCCACCGCTTGACTATGCACATTTATGGAACCACTGCAAGAAAGACATAGAAAGAAATTTTTCAGAACCTGCTATTCGGGAAGGCAAGTGGATAATGGATAGTTACAAAAATGAGTTCGGTGGCTCACCTGAAGAATTTCCTGAAAACTATATCAAGTACTCTATTTTTTCTTACAGCCAAAAAGATGGCGGTAATGCAAAATACTTAAACAGTACTCCTGTCCTTTTATATACCGAGCCTGACGTTCTTTGGCAAATGCAAAACAGACGCAGAGATTATTATGACATGAATTGCGTTGACATAGCAGCTATGATAAACCTATTACAATTGCAAGGAAACAAAAATGCTCAACTTGTTGTGACAAATAGTAAAGGCAGACGACTGAACGGAATGAGACATCCCCATTCATGGAGTATTATGAATTCACAGGAGTGCCTTGATTGGATATTGAAGCAGTTAGATAAGTAGACTTTACTGCCACCAACAATCGGTTTGCCAAAATGGGGGCGGACGGAAGCCGTGTTTCAACTTTTTGTTTTTCAATTTTGCTTTTGTTCCGGCTGGACATTAATAATTTAGCTAAGTACAAATCATCAGCTTTTATTTATAAATTTAGCTTTGGTAAGCCGGGGCGGACACAGCAACTATTCCCCCACTTCGGCAAGCCGTACCGTTAGCTGTAACCTTAGCGAAAAACTCTAAGAATTAAACAGCAACAACACAATTATCAATCATACTTGACACAGTTTCCCAACGATTTATTTTTGGAATTTGGAGAGTTTTCACAGCAGACAAATCAGTTAATATTTTCTTAGCTAAGACATTTGACATACGAACAGGGACAGCGTTGCCAATCATTTTATAACCATCAGCAATGTTTTTGTAATAGAACTTAAAAGAATCAGGAAAAGTTTGAACTCTTGCACATTCTCTGACACTTAATCTGCGATATAAATCTTCTTTTCCAGGTACAAAAATTCTTACATTTTGCTCAACAAATTGAAACTTTGGAGCTTGAGGATGACAAGGTGCATGACGACCACCAGCTTGAATTGTGAAAGAAACTTCGTCCCAAGAACGAACACGATTTCTTGACATATAAATAGTCGAAAAACCACCAGTCATATATTCATGGTTAGACACTAAACAATTTTCGCCATTGGTTATATTGCCTTTTTGAGCAGCTAAAACATTGTCTTTTAAATCGCCAATTGCTTTGCTTAAAGGGATTTTCTTTTCTAAAGTTGTTGGTTGTGGAAATTTAAACTCAATTCCTAAATCGGAACGATAGCCCACAAAAAAAACTCTTTTTCTATCTTGTGGCACACCATAATCTGAAACATTCAACATTTGAAAAGACAAATTATAACCACATTCACGAAACATATTTTTAATATTCTCTAATGCTGATTTGTGTGTATCTAACAACATCCCAGACACATTTTCTGCAAGAAAAAATTTAGGTTGTTTATCAGCAAGTATTCTGATGAAGTCATAAAAAAGTTGTCCTCGTTTGTCTCCAATGCCTCTCATAGAACCAGCTTCAGACCAACTTTGACAAGGTGGTCCACCAATAATTCCATCACATTCAGGAACTTCATTTGTAGGAATATCAGTAATACTTCGTTTGTCTAAATAAACGCCTTTATGATTTTTTTGGTAGGTTTCCCAAATAGATTTATCATATTCATTTGCCCAAATAACATCAAATCCAGCATTTGAAAAACCTAAATCTAAACCACCAGCACCAGCAAAGAATGTAAATTATTTGGGCGTTTCCCTTCGGGTCGGGCTTTTCGTTTCAATCTTTTTTTCGTTCCTCAAAAAAGGATTTCCACTTCAATCCCTAACGCAAAACTAATACCCTATTAAAACTATTCCTTTTAACGGTAAATGAAGTCGATTTGAAATATACAGCGTTTCTAAAAAAGTATAAATTTTCATAAAATCATCAGCACCTCTATAATCATTCCTTACTGCAATAATTAAATATTCAACTTCAAACATCATACAAGCTTGGAAAATATCTTTTAAAAATTGATTATTATCTACTGCCCTTCCTGCTTCAACTTCAATAACAATTTTACCATCTTTGCTTAAAGCATCTGCATTAAAAGATTTATCAATTCTGTTATCATATCCAAATAAAACAGGAACACTTATTTTTCTATCTTTTGTTTTTCCAGTTTCACAAATAAAATTATTCGCTTCAAGGTTTGGTCTAATAACTTCTAAAACTTCGTTACTTGATAGATTGTATTGTGCAGATGAAATCTTATCTATATTTATCTGAAAGCAATTAATTACTTCTTGTATTTGTTCACTAATGCCACGAGAACGTGGAAAAAATTGAAACCTTAAACCGTTACTCATTTTCGTTAATTTTAAATTCAGCTAAAATAACTTCAATTTCTTCAAGGCTATTTAAAAATCTTAATTTAGAATTATCAAATTGATTAGTGATTTCTTGTGGAATTTGATTATAAATATCTTTTTCAAATTCTAAAATCAACTTTTTTAGTTGTTCAACTTTCAATAATGATTTCGTATAATTTGTATTTGCTACTATCATAGTTTATGCTGCTTTTTTAACTTTACCCAATTCGGTTGTTTCAGTAAATTCTACATCAGGAATTTCATTAATGCCAGCAGAAATAGTCTTTTTAATTTTTTCATAAACTGCTGCATCAGCAGCAAAGCAATCACCGTAAACAAACCATAAATATTTTATATCAGTATCGTTTGTATGACCAATGACGTAAATAATATCTTTTTCAACCCAATCTTCACAAGTCTTACAAGACTGTGTAAGCATTGGACTATCAACAAAAAGTTTAGCTTTAGGATAAGAACTATTTAATGCTAATGCACTTGTTGGACTTTGAACTTTTTTAGTTTCTATAGCATCACCATTTTTAAGAATTATATCAGGTGGGTTATTTTGGTTGCCCAAGTATGAAAATACCTCATTAAACTTATGTAGTCTATCAGTTTCAGACAAATTGAAAGAATTTGCAAAAATATCTCTGATATAATTTTCAAATGCTTCACCAACAGAGTTTGCTCTATTACGACCAGTATAGTAATCTTTGACTTGAATTATTGGGTTCTCAACTATTGATTTTATTGCCCTTAATAGGTTTGACATTACATTTACAATTAAGCAACAAACTTACAAAGTTTGAGTTAAACAGAGTTGGCAATTTGCTAAATAAATTAGAGCGAAGAAGAAAGGCTACAGCTAACATATGGTTTGGCATTATTGGGGCTTGACGAATATTGCCTCAGCATTTGTTCTTTATTGTGCTTCAGTTCGGGCTTGACGTTATAAATTTGGCTTATGAATAAAACATCAGCAATATTGCAATTATCAACTTCGGTTATGGGCTGACGGAATTCTAATTCCCCAACAAACGCCAAGCCTTTTTCGTTAGCTGTAATTTTATGGGACAATTCTACATTGATGATAGTGTTCACGATGAAGCTGGTTTTGTTATCGGTGCTTGCGTTTATACTGACATTGATGTAAATGAAAAAATTATCGACATAATTAAATCTTGCGGGTTTAACCCAGACTGTTTTGAATATAAAAGCAGTGCGAATTATTTCAGAGAACCAGACAAAGCAAAAGTTCGTGAACAACTCAAAGAATTACTAACGGACAGTTGCAGACTTGGTATTGTTGTAATTCCAAGGATACATAGAGACCAACTTGGCTCTGAATGTATAAAAGCTGTTAAGCAATTTATTGACAATAACAAACGTCTTAGAAAACCAACAAGTGTTTATTTCGACCAAGGAATGTTTTCATCAAAAGAAAAAGCCGAGCATTTAATTAAAGCACTAAACTTTATAGATTGCGTATTTCATTTAGAACAAAATTCATTACACGTAAAAGGTATTCAACTTGCAGACCTTGCAGCTCATATATCTGCTATACAACTTAAAGACGAGTTAGGATTAGTTTCAAAAATGGTGAAGGCGGGAGACAACTCTGGTTACGACCCCGACTTAGACATAGAACTGGGTTTTGAAATGTGGGCGACTATTCGATATACATTTTTCAATGAAGGTTCTAAACTTTATATTGACGACCCTATTGCTGATGCGACATTAAAGGTTGAACCTTACGGACTATACATTTCAGACCTTTGCGAAAAAGTTTTTTATGACGCATCAAGAGCAAAATTTTTTAATATATATTTAGGCTTATTTCATTGAATATAAAAACTTCAGCTATCAAGGGGTTCCTATGTATATATAGACCTTAGAGAGAGTTGAA
>JANNBB010000065.1:0-38234 GCA_031385005.1 Bacteroidota bacterium | reverse complement strand
AATAGTGGGTTCTTTTTTTTCATGATGCTTTAGTTTAATAGTTCATTCATGAAGGTAAGAAATGCAAAACTACCACGGCAAGAGCCGGGGTTTTGTGCAACGAAGAAGGGATTAAAGAAGTTTTAAAAAGAAGGGATTAGAAGCACCACTGTTCGTTAACGCACCACTGCCTGTTAGAAGCACCACTGTTTGATTACCGAACAAAGCCCTTCTTTTTAAAATTTCTTTTAATCTTATGTTATACGCTGCCCTGCTGTTCGTTCGGAGCACAACTGTTTGAAGTCCGCACACACTTTGTCCGAAGCGATTTACATTAGATGCACAACTGTTGGAAGTTCGCACGGTGCGTTGGGGTGTTCTAATTTTTTTTTGAAGGGTGGGAAAAAATATTTTTGAATTTCTTTTTTGGGTGGGAGAAAAAAATACTCTCTTAAAAAAATTGCCTTCAGCGTTGGCTTCAGCGTTTTTTAAGAGTGTATTTTTTTTGTGCGTTTGCATTATAGATTCTTTTGTTTCCACCAAGGTTCTTCTTTTTTATTTACTGTTTGTTGCGGATTGTTTTGTTGAAACGGTTGCTGTGTAATTGTCTGTTGTTGTTGTGTTGGTTGTTGTTGTTGTTGTTGCGTTGATTGGTGATTGCTTTGTGTTTGCTGTTGCTGATTAAAATACTTTGTAAAATAAATTCCTGTCCCTGGGATTCCAAGTGTAAGATATTTTCTTCCGTTTGCAGAAACTCCAACTCTAAAACCTGGGATGCCCCAACTCATTCCAACACCACCTTTTGAAAGTGTTGTTCTGAAAGGTCCAAACCGAAATATTTTTCTAAATATCCAACTCATGCTTTAAAGAAATTTTGAACCCACGAACCTAATACTCCTCCGCCAATTGCACCTGCATACCACAAAGTTCCACTTGCTGCTACTGAAATTCCAATCGCACCTACTAAAGCAAAGATAAGAAGCACAACACAACCACTATTACCACTTGTTGAACTTGTTGTTCGCTTAGTTGTCTGACTACTGTATGTCGGTGTCGGTGCTTTGTATGCTGGTTTTGGTGGAGTTGTTACAACTGGTTTTGGTGGAGTGTAAACAGGTTTGTTTTTATAAATCTCATTAAAAACATTCGCTTCTTTGTCCGCAACTTTTCTTACTTGTGCTGTCGGTGGAGTAGTGCCAATTGAAGGTTTCAATTTCAATCTTTGATTTGCTTCCGTTTCACTTGCTAATATTTGAATTTGTGCTGCAAGTTCAACAACAGTTTGTGGTTTGTTTCCATAGCTTGCAATTACACCTGTAACACTAACCCACTTTCCAACTAAAGATGTCGGTGAAATTCCGTTTGCACTCAAAGCCGCAATACCTTCTTGCCAAACTACAATTGTAAATGTTTGAGCAGGCCAAACTCCGAAATTCAAAAATGTATAAGGGTCTCCGTATTTTGTTTTAGCTGATTTGACTGCATCAATTCTTCCAACAACTTCAATCTTCTCTCCGAAGTGTTCTAAAACACTTCCGCTTCTTCTTCCGTCAAGTATTTCATATTGACTTCTTGTAATTGCAATCGTTCCAACAGCACTTTTGTCGTAAGCAAAATTTCCTGAAAGGAAATCTTTGAGTGAAGGAACTTTTTCAAAGTTCAAATGACAACAACCAATTAACCTTTCAACCAAAGGTTTTATTTCGGGGATTGCAATTAAATCTTGAATGAGTTTAGAATGTTGAAGGTCTGCAAAGTCCTGACTTTTGAATAAAAGATTTTCGCTGTTGTCGTATTTTTTCCAAAGGTTTGCGTTAAGCGAAATTGCTTTTAAGCCAATGTAAATTACGATTGCTGAAAATCTGTCTATGTATTGATTGTAGTCAGAAGCGGAACGCTTCGGATGCTGATAATTGATGTGTCCGATTTCATTCGTCTTCAAAGAAGCTAATTCAGGAAAATACATTCCGTCATAGTCAATCAAAAAAAGTTTATCGTTCTTAACAATAATATTTCCATGTTGCAAATCACCATGTGCAATTCCAAACCGTTCTAATTCATTGATGAGATTTACAAAGTCGGCTAACAGTTTTTCAATCTTTGCTTTTTGTGTGAATGCCTTTGTGAGAAAAATATTTAACGGCTCGCCTTCAAGCCAAAGCATTTTAATAACTGGATAACCTTTGCCTTTTACTTTGATTCCTTCGGGTAAATATTTTGCATCAACAAAATATTGAGAAGGAGTTTTCGTAAGAAAACTTCCTATTGCTTGATACCGTTTTTGTAAATCTTGAATGTCTCTGTGAAAACATCTTACTGCCCAACCGTTTTGCTGATTTGAAAGTTTGTATGTAATTGTAAAGCCACCTGAATAAGGTTTGGGTAAACCCAAAGGAGTTTCTTCTACCGAACTACTTTTTAAGTCAGCATCGGTAAAAGCGATTCTTGGGTTTTGCACCGCTTCATTATACTCGTCTCCTCTCGGCAAAAGCATTATTCAAATTTTAGGATTAGAAGTGTTACATCATCATTTTTTATTTCATTGGCTGTTCTTTGATTGTTCAACCAACTTTGAAAATCTGCTCTATAATTATCAAGAATATTTGCCAAATGATTCCAAGGTTTTTCACCTGCATCTTTCTTTTTAAAAAACCAAGCTGCCAAAGCATCAGTAGCAAGAATTATTAAATCATTCTGCTGAATAGAACCGTTGCCGTAGGCAACGGTTTTTTCCAATTCAGTTTGGTATTTCTGATTGCTTGCAATCAGATTTGGAGTGTTGCCAAACTCCTCAATATTTGTTACTGGAAAAGTAAAAAACAATTCATCGTTTCTAATTTGAAACAAGTTGCAATCTCCGATTGCAACTATTTCAAAATTGTTTTCATCACGATTGATTGTCAAACCAAGAAAAGTTGCAAATGCACCTGTCTCTGCTTTCTGTTGAGCATACCAAGGCAAATCAATGGCGGTAGCCATTGATTGCCATGATTCAGAAATTTTTATGAGTGTTTCTGGAAAATGGTCTTTGCTAAATGATTTGGAATTATAGTAACTAACCAAAAGGTCTGCCCACTCTTTTGAAAAAGAAGATTCGGTAGCACCGTCAGAAATGGCAAACTCTAAAAGTGTGTCATCTAAATTTCTCGGCTCTAAAATGCTATCCTCATTTTCCTCAAATGAATTTCCAAACTTTTGTATTGAGATGCTATTGGAAGTGCATTTTAGTATCATCTTAATTGTAAGCTCGGTCTTGTTCCGATTTCAATTGCTGTTATGATTAAGTCAATGTCACCGTTCAAGACAAATGCTTTTGCTCCGTCCGATAAATTCAAACTGAATTCTTGTGAAGCAACTGTTCGCATAAAACTTGGAAGCGTTGAAGCACCATTGAAAAGCATTTGAGCATATTGGTCAGGAAGTTGAACCTCTGCTGCTGGAAATGAAATTGGGTTTGTTGCTCTTGCGTTTGTATGGAGATTAAAGAGAATTACATTTCCGTCATTGGAAGATTGACTTGTCAATTTTATCATTTCTTCTGTTGGGTCTCCGTCTGTGCTTTCACCGTCTGTAATATGAATTACTACTGGTGGAAAACAATTTGGGTTTGAACTCAACCAACCTGACATGATGTTGTTAGCTTGTCTGAATGCTTCTGTCATTGGTGTTCCACCGTTTGCCGTTGGGTCAAACCAAATTGGAAACTTTACAGAAGTATCAACAAGTCCACCTGCACCGTCTGAAACTCTTTTGTTTCGTTCTTCAATTCTTGCAGGGTTGTTAGCGATTGAAGAAATAGGAACAAGATTTTGTCCTGATAAATTTCCGCTGAAAGCTGCACCGACTCCGTTTGCTCCGTAACCAATTACTCCAACATGGTAGTAATCTCTTACGCCTTCGGATTTTGCACACTTGATTACAAGTTGTTGAAGCATTCTGTTTATCACATCTGCAAGTGCTTCTGATTTTGGTTTGCCGACACTTACATAGTTGTCGGACATTGAACCTGATTGGTCAATTACAAATAGAAAGCAACTTGGGTTGGTTCTACTGATTTCTGCTGAATATGCCATGTTATTTAATTTTTAGAGTTTACGAATTTAGATATTTAGTTAGTTGATATTGCAAAGGAAATAAAAGCGGTGGAGAAAACACTCTTTCATTTTTTTTCTGCGTTGGGTTCGTGTGTCGGCAAAAAAATGAAAGTGTGTTTTGTGCGGTGGCAAAAAGAAATTCAAAAATATTTTGTGCGGTGGCAAAAAAAATTAGAACACGAAGCGTTGGCTGCCTGTTCAAAGCAGTGTCTTGTCGGTTTGGTTGTATTAAAAAATGTTCGTTCATGGCACTACAGTTTCAAGTTTGCAGGGTGCTAATAGGGTTGCGTATAACGATTGGCTTCACGCAACCAATTGCGTAAACCCGCCCTATTGGATGGCTTTACGCAACCGGTTGCGTATATATTACAATTGAGCGAAGCATTTTCTATACAACTAATCCATTTATTGCCTCTTAATAATATTAGTCCTCGATTAATCATATGCCAATTTATACATTTTTTTATCATAAAAAAAAATTATCCCAGATCCAAATTGTCCAGCGGACTTTTTATCTGATCAAATCCCTTTGTTGTTACGTGGGTGTAAATTTCCGTGGTTTTGCTGCTTCCGTGCCCTAACAAACTTTGAATATATCGCAAATCAGTACCGTTTTCTAGTAAATGTGTAGCAAAACTGTGACGAAGGGTATGGACGCTTACTTTTTTCTTTATACCTGCCTTCTTTACCGCATCCTGCATTATCAACTGTATGCTGCGTGCAGAATATTGTCCTCCTGTTGTACTTTCAAACAACCATTCTTTTGGCTTGTATTTAGAATAGTAGTTCCTCAAAATTTCAAGAAATCTTGGCGATAACAATGAGTATCGATCCTTCTTTCCCTTTCCTTGCTCTATTCGTATTTGCATGCGCTCCGAATCAATGTCTTTTACCTTCACATTTATCAACTCACCCAATCGTAATCCTGCCGAATACGCTAACATCAATATCGCCTTATGCTTAATATTATCCACCACCTTAAAAATTTTAGAAACTTCCTGCTCACTTAATACATTCGGCAATGTCTTCTCCTTTATCGGTCTGTCAATTAAATATATTTTACGGTCTCCCCTCAATACTTTTTCATAATAAAACTTAATGGCATTGATCGCCTGATTCTGATAACTCGATGAGACCTTACGATCCAAAACCAAATACCTTAAAAAATCGATTATCATCCTCTCATCTATTTTTTCCGGCTCTATCTCCTTATAATAATTAATAAATTCCTGAAATGAGTTCACATAAGTCTTTAACGTGTTTTCACTGTATCGCAACTCCCTTAACTTGTTCGTATATTCGTCCGGACATCTTTTAAAACCTGGCGAGTTTTTGATATTACTTATTTTTGTGGCCGTCTTCTCTTCTTCTTCATACAACACTTGAAGCCCTTGCATAGCTGCCATTTGTTTTATTTCAATCAGATACTTTTCAGCATCCGGTATACTCCAAAACTTATTCTTTCCATTCCATGTATGATAGGGAATCTGCCTGATTAATTTTGTTATCTCTTTGTTGAAACCAAAATACAATTTAAATCTTCCTCCATTTGTTTTTATCACCAATAATTCATTCTTTTTGATTTCTCTTACTTCCAATTTCCCAACATCAAATTCCATTTCCTCCCGTATCGATAGCTCTTTGATTCTGTCCTTAAAAAAATCTTTTAACAACTCCAGATTGCCCGGATAATTCGGAATAATCCAACAAAATTGCTTCGGATCCCATCGGCTGTATCGCAATGAAATTAAAAATCGAGTGTCTGCTTCATTTTTAGGCAGCTTTATCAATATTCGCCGTCCTGTAACAAAAATAGAAATGCTCATGTTCTCATTTTTTAATTCTTGATTTCCCGATTTTGTTTTTGCAACTTCATGCCCTTCTGTTTTTTCGTCAGTATCGTAATCAATTATTTCAATTTCCGGAAACAATAATTTCAATTTTTCTTCTGCTTCTTTTGTGTCGGAAATGTGCCATGCCATTAATGTTTTACTCCAGGAGCATCCGCTAATGCTCTTTAACTTCTCCGAAATTTCTCTGTTATAAACGAATTCGACTTTAATCCTACTCTCATTTCTATGCAGTACTCGTTTGATTTTAATTAATGGAAAAGAACTTGTCATCGTATAACGGTTAATTGATTATCAGAATTAATCAAATAAACCTTTAAGATAACGTCAGTACTTCAATAAATTATTTTGAAAATCACTTTCACTATTATAAAAAACTACATCAATTAGAAATTGTTATATAGTAAATACACTGTTGTCAGGTTAAAATTAAGTACAACCTGTAAACGAATAATTTTTATTAAAAAACCAATAAAAAGAGTCAAAAAATAATGTTTTGGCAATGCGGTGTTATGCCTTGTGCTACTTCTGTTCAAAGTCAAACAGAAATTTTTGATCTTCTTCTAACAGTTGGTTTTTTAGAAGAACGAGAAATCTTTGCTTTGTTTTTTCTTTTACTGAAATACTCTGCTATCAAATTTTCTTCAGCTTTTGTCAGAGGAGATTGACTTCCAATAAACTCAATGTCAAGGTCTATTTTCTTTGTTTTCATTCTTATTAATTTTGAAAATATTTGTCAATCAAAATTTGAGCTTCTTTTGATTCTATAACTAATACGCGGCCGCCAATATGAAATGCTCCTAGTGTTTTTACATAATGGTCTATTAACTGTGTCTTTGAAATAAAAGCAATATTACCTTGATGACCTCTTTGAAATGATAATTTACATGCAAAGGCAACTAAATTCCCTGCAATACCTGAATACATTTTTGATTTCCCTCTGTTGAATGGTGCATTCTCAACTAAATGCATTTAAATATGATCTGCTTTAATTTCTAAGCTAATTAAACCTTGAATGATAGTTGAGTTATTAACGATGCTTAATTTGTAAACTTCTTTAACTGGATCGTTAAATTCTGTCTTCCAATTAAATGTCCAACCCATTGATTTTGTAATGCCTTTTAAATCAGTCTTAGACAAAACAGATATCTCAGTTTGGAAGCTGTCGCCGGTTACTACATTTTCTATTGAATTTGTCAGCTTGTCAACTATGAAGTCAAGTCCTTTGAATTTTTTCACAAAGCTAATTTACAAAAAGATGTCTTTATTTCCAAGTGAAAACCAATAGTAATTTGCCCTCCCATTGCACTTTTGTTTCTTGTCATACCCGCAAACGTAACCGGGTATTTTCAGTAATATTAAAAAATAAGAAAAGAGAAAATAAAATTGTGCTTGCAATAGCAGTAGCTTACAAAGCGGTACTCTTGATTATTTAGTTCGCTTTTCCTTTAAAGCGGGTCGGACAGTAGTACTAAAACAAGTAATTAGAAATCAAAACGGAAAATATTCAAATGATGCCAAATATTCATTTAATCTTTTTGGATTGAATCCCTGAAAGTTATCGATATTATTTATTCCAATCCATCCTTCTATACCAAATGAAACTTTTTTTATTTTGTATTTCACACCAAAACCTGCTTGATAAATTATTGTGGTATAAGAATCAGTTACATCATACTTCTCTGAGTCATAAAATAAGTTTACGGAAATGATTTTTTTTGCTACAATTCCTATTATCGGAATAAAGTGATTGCAAGTATAACCTACATAGCTCCCTGCATGAAAGGAATTGTACTTATAACGTACATATAAAAAATCAGAAGCGTTTAAGACGACTCTTGAATAGCCGATAAATGGAAAAAGTTTCCAATGATTTTCTAAGTCTAAATCATATAACAAAGTGGCCTCTATACTATAAACATTTGTACGTAAATGTTTATAGTCAGTTCCGTTTATTGAATGTGAATATCCGGATGATATTTTTACACCAAAGTTTTCAATGATTGAATTGTCGTCTTGTTGGCTAAAACATTTCCTTTCGTTTAACAGATTCAAAATTATAAAGAAGAAAAAATAAATGAGATGCCTTTTAAGTTGTGGTTCACTTTTACTCATATTCAGTCTCCGGTTTTTAAGATAAACTATAAAAATAATCTTGCCAGTTTATACAGTGATAGTATTTAATTTATCTAATAATCTGTATTTTATATTGTAAAAAATCATTTTCATGTCCATTGACACAAACTAAATATAATCCGGATGGTAAATCAGAAGTATTAAGAGTAAAATAATCAGAATCTTGCCCCAGTAATTTCGTCATTAATTTACCTTGTAAATTGTATACTTGAATCTCAATTTGTGAGAAAGATTTACCAAACTGAATGTTAATGAAATCAGATGCTGGATTTGGGAATAATGAAGGTTCGATTTCATCAGTTAATCGTCCAGGATGAAGTGGTCCACACTGAGTTTGCGTCCAAGTGGTAAAGTTTTTAGTCCTA
The DNA here is from genome assembly GCA_031385005.1 of Bacteroidota bacterium. Taxonomy (GTDB): domain Bacteria; phylum Bacteroidota; class Bacteroidia; order AKYH767-A; family 2013-40CM-41-45; genus JADKIH01. The sequence goes on along the minus strand of JANNBB010000065.1, from coordinate 29,810 downwards.
CCTGTACTACAACCACATCCTGTACATGCAGTTACGGTTACAGTAGTAGTTTTGGAAAATGCACTACCAAGAACTATCAAATCAGCGCTTGTTCCATTACTTCCAAGAGTGAAATAAGAAGGATTTGTGCGCGTCCAAGTGTAATAGGTTGCATTTGTTATAGGGCTAATAGTTAAATTCCAACCAAAACCAGGACATGGTTTTACATCTACAGTTGAAGAAATTGTCCCTGGTTGAGCTGGGATAACAGACGAAACTGTAATTGACTGACATGGAGAATTAACTGTTGAGCAACCGGTTGCATTTGCAGTTACACATACATTTCCAGACACTGCGGAAGTTCCAATCAGCAAAGAAATACTTGAAGATGTTGTTGTGTAGGGGGAATTATTTCCACTTACTGTGCACCCCGATGGAAAAGTATAAGTATAATTTGACGGGCTAGTAGGAATGCTGACTGAAAAAGTATAACTGTTGTTTTTACATACCTGAGATGTTCCAGAAAGTGTAGCTTGAAGAGCTGTAAACGTTCTGGTAGAAGTGTATCGAATATCATTGTCATTGCCTTGATAAGCGTATCTTACTCTAATACTGACAGAACCTGCAGAATTGAGTGTCAGGTACGCATATCTATAATCAAATGGTGAACTAGGACTTAACGTATAAGATGCAGATGAAGAAGTTACTTGCCAATTATCTGCGATGGCGATATGATCTAAAGTACCAATATCTGCAGTCAAAGTATAAGCTGTTCCAATACAAGGATTATAAGTGCTTGCTGTTATGCAATTGCATTGAGCATTCGCATTTATGCTATGTAAAATAATATAAGCAGTTATATAAAAAACGACTAAGTATTTTTCTCGTACGAGTAGTAGAAATAATTTCATGGTATTTGTTTTTAAAAATTGTTAATTGAATTAACAAGTATAGCTTTTGTTTTATCAGTAAAGTATTTTGTTGATAAATATCTAGCACATGAGCAGGTACTTTGCTACAAGAAAATAATCGAGGTTCTAGTCGCATAGGGGTAAAAATAAATGTGCTGCATACCAAATTTAAAAATAAGAGAAGTATACAGCTCTTTTATTATTATAGTAGCGATAGCCAAACGGTTTTGCCGACTTTCGGAGCTTGTCATTTCGGTTCAGCTGTGCCGTTCAATCGGAGCGACACGGGTTGCTGATAAAACATTTAAGACTTCATGTGGTCTTTTCGACCGAACATGAAGTCGTCGTTGCACTGCCTGCCCCGTTTTTACGGGGAAATTCCGGCTGTGTGTCAAACTTAAAATGGGAATTAAATACAAATTTGAATAGGTTTAGAAAGGGATTCGTATTGGTTTGTTACTTACCAATACAATAATAACATAAAAACTGTTTGTTTGAAAGATTATTTTCATTGTAAAAGTACTGATTTGTTTCTTGTTTTCTTATTTTGCTCTGTTTTATGCATATCATTTTCACCTCCCTTCACGAGTACCTTAAATTGCTATTTGTAAATTACTCCATGCCGTAATTTCCGGTGCACCTCTCTTGTGTTTCTACAAAAACACTTTCGTGATCATTTTCCCCCTTTTACAGCACGGACACAAATCCGTGTCGATGTTGAGTTTATCTTTGCATACCTGCTTCCGGTTTTTCTATCCCTTTCAGGCACATACACCGCCGCTATGTGTCAACAACAAATTAAAAACAAAACAACATGAAGTCCGCTGATGAGAATTTGCGTAGTGTGAAATTGTATTGGCCCGGATTCATTATTCGGCTTATTTACATTCGGTTTCGATTCTAACCGATAAATTAAAAAAAATTTAATTCAAATCGAAAAATAGCATGTCCTAAAGCAGCCCAAGTTTTAAAACATAACATTCCTCTTACATTGAAAACACCTCTTCACACTTTTAAAATTGCACAGTAATATTTCACTCCCATCGAAGTTGGGCTACCGTCGCATCAGTTCAACACAGAATTAAATCGTACCTTCGTGAAAAGCGCAGCCGCGTTTAATCCTTATATGTTTGTACGCTGTAGCTTTTAGTTAGGTTATGTTTCTTAATTTTTGTAGGAGTTCAGGGAGAAAGGTCTCTTTGATTTTCCAAACTATAGCATAGTCTATTCCAAAATAGTCATGAATGATTCGATTTCTGAATCCTCTTATTCGGTGCCAGTCTATTTCTGGATATTTTTCTCTGAATTCTTCCGGTAATCGGTTTGCGGCTTCCCCAATAATTTCAAAATTTCTTACGACTGCATCCACCGTTTTGCTATCTGCGATAAAATCATTGAATGACAATGTCGAAGTATAAGTCAATATTTTATTACCACTTTCAATTATGTCTTCAATAAGCAAAGATGGTTGTCTTTTAGACATAGATAATTTCCGATTCTATTTGGGATAAGTACTTAGTCTTGATGCCTTTTTTTGAAACAAGATCCACTTTCTTCTTAAGTTCCTTTTCAATTAAGTCAGCAAGGTCAACGAATTCAATTCCGATAGGGCGGCTAAAATCAACTATGATATCTATGTCGCTCGAAGTTGGTGAATAGTCGTCACGAAGGATTGAACCAAAAAGACCTATTGAACTAACATGATATTTGCTGGCAAGTAGGGGTTTTAGCCTTTGCAGGATGCTTTTTATGTCTAACAATTGGGACATGGTACAAATATAGCTGAAAGTTGCGAAACGCCATAGCGTACAACATTTAAGACTTCATGTGGTCTTTTCGACCGAACATGAAGTCGTCGTTGCACTGCCTGCCCCGTTTTTACGGGGAAACCCGGGCGCGTGCGCGGGCTTTATTATGGGTTTTAAATTCAGTTTTTATAGTTTGTTGGATGGAAGTGGATTTATTAATTTCTTCTTTTCACAATAATAATATAAAAATAGGTTACTTGAGCGGGGTATTTCATTGAAAAAGGATGTATTATAGGATGTTTTTATGGTTTATTCTCTGTTTTATGCATACCATTTTCAGCTCCCTTTACGAGTATCTTAAAATACTAACTTCATCAACCAATCCTTTGCCGATTCCTTATCCTTAAAGTACTTCAGACTAATTCCTCTGTTAACACCCAAATCTTCCATAAATTTTGAATTTTCATCATCGGCAAAATTGGGTGCAACAAATGCAATCTTAAATTGTGCTACTTCTAATTTTTGCATCATCTCTCCTAATTCAAATAGTTTAATAAAAGATGCCTTCCTTTGTGTAGTACTTGCATCAACCAGAATTTTTTTCTTTCCGATTTCCTTACAACGCAATAAAATGCTTTCACTTGCCGGAAGAATATTCGTGTTGTCAATTACAAAGCCATCTTGTATGACAACATTAATTCCCCACTCTGTTTCTGTAATTTGTGGTTTCTGTTCCATCATGTTTAATTTTAAATGGTGTTTGAGTTACCTTTATTACTAAAAAAACAAACTTAGTAAAAAACTAATTTAAATTTAGACCATTTCCCTTTTTAATATCAAGAAATTTTGAGCGTATAAACATTTTCGTTTTTCCGAATTAACAATAGAAACTTTAGTAATTAAAAATGGAATGGTTGAGCATGATCGACGTTGCTCCGGGCTATGAGCTATACTGCATTGGGTTGGTGGCTGCGCACTTCTTCCATCAAATGAGTTGCACAACTATAACGTAGCGTGTGTACACAAACATTGTCCTTCTTAATTCCCGATTTGTTTACTGCATCTCGCAAAACCCATTGTATGGATCTTACGGAATATGGTTTGCCGGGATACATCCCTTCGAATAAATTGGCTACCGGCTGCGCTTCTGAAAGGTGTTTTTAATAATCGCCAACCAGGGGCTCTGACTAATTTAGTAAATGTTTTAATTTAAAACAATTATTTGTTATGTATTGAAACATTGCTTATTTTTGTAATGTTAAACAGCGAAATATAAATTGATATGAATATAAAACTGTCACAAAAGCAAATAGGTCAGAGGATAACCAAACTTCGTAAAATGAAGGGCTTGTCTCAGGAAGATCTGGCTAAAAGTGTCAAAATTTCCCGACCATCTTTGGCTCAAATTGAGTTAGGAAATAGAAGTGTTGATATTCTTGAACTGCAAAAATTGTCTTTGATTTTGGGATTTTCATTGGACGATTTTATGTCTAAGGATTTCTCTGCAAGTCAAGAGGTTGAAGGCAAAGAAGAAGAAAAAGCGAAGAAAGAAGAAGAACGTATTTCTGTGCCAACACTACAAGTCGGTAAGTTCAAAAATGTTCTATTGTATATTCTTGAACGTTGTGCAGGTAAGCCGAATGTTGGCGAAACGGTTCTTTATAAGTTGCTTTATTTCTCCGACTTCAACTATTATGAATTGTATGAAGAACATTTGACCGGTGCTAAGTATCGAAAATTACCCTATGGACCGGTTCCGCAAAAACTAGATACTATCATTGGTCAAATGATTGAAAAAGGTCTTTTACAAAGAGTAAAAACAGAATATCACGGCTATCCTCAAACTCGCTATTTGCCTTTAGTGAAAGCTGATTTAACTAAATTAAGAGCCAGTGAAAAGGAAGTCATCGATAAGGTTATTGAACAAATGAGTGATTGGTCTGCTGCTGCAATCAGCAACTATTCTCATAAGGATATGCCTTGGTTAGCTTCAAAAGAAGGAGAAGAAATAAATTATGAATTAGCTTTTTATAGAGACGCGCCTTTCTCTGTAAGAAACTATGGAGATGAAATTGAAGCACAATGACCTTTGATGTATTAACTGAATTTAAAAAGGATTTGAAAAACCTTTTTAAAAAATATAGAACGATAAATGACGATTTAGATGTACTTAAGCGAGTGTTAGAAGTTACTCCCGATGAAAGACCCCCGTTTAGTTTTCGTATTGATAATTTGGATTTGGAAACGTATATCATCAAGGTTAAGAAAATTGCCTGTAAGGCGTTAAAAGGAAAAGGAGTAAATTCAGGATTGAGATTGATATATGCTTACTTTCCTGACGAACAAAAAATCACATTCATAGAATTGTATCATAAGAACGACAAGGACAATGAAGATAGGAAAAGAATAACGGGTAATTTTAAATAGGCAAACAAGCATTTAATTTTTCCGGCAATAAATAATTTTGACTACGCTATTTCGCAAGTTTAAAATACCGAAAAAATTTAAAAAATGAAAAATGATAGCCCTTTTAATATTATGAAACTTTCAATGCACAGCTTCAAACATTTTTACATCCTTGCTCATCCCCAACCATTCCAATGCCGTTCCTCCCAACAACCTTTTCTTAATTTCATCTGAATATGGCATGGACTCTATCAGTTTTCCGGGAGACAACTCCCCCAATGGAAATGGATAGTCTGTTCCTAAGGCAATGCGATCTGCACCCATCAGGTTTATTAAAAGATCCAATGCCAATGGGTCGTGCACTAATGAATCAAGATAAAATTGTTTCAAATATTTTCTGGGATTCTCCGGGTTATCAACTGCTACCAGATCCGGACGAACATGAAAACCATGTTCGATGCGACCTATTGTAATTGGAAATGATCCTCCGCCATGGGCAAATGCAACTTTCAGTTTCGGCAATCGCTCAAACACGCCTCCGAATATCATCGAACAAATTGCCAAAGATGTTTCTGCAGGCATTCCAACAAGCCATGGCAACCAGTACTTAGGCATTTTTTCTTTTCCCATCATCTCCCAGGGATGAACAAATATGGCAGCGCCCATCTCCTGCGCTGCTTCGAAAACCGGAAACAATGCGGGCTCGTTCAGATTCCACTCATTTACATGCGAACCAATTTGTACACCACGCAATCCTATCTTCATACACCTTTCCATTTCCTTAATCGCTAAATCAGGAGACTGTAGCGGTATTGTTCCCAATCCAATAAATCGCTTCGGATATTTCTGAACAATTCCTGCAATGTGATCGTTGAGATACATCGAAATATCGAGCGCGTCTTGTGGTTTTGCCCAATAGCTGAACATAACCGGAATTGTAGATAATACCTGAACATCTACATGGTGCTGTCCGCAATCTTTCATTCTTACTTCTGCATCCCAGCAATTATCCTGTATCTCGCGAAAAAATTTTCCGTCAATCATCATCTTCGCACAACAGGGCTTGTGATGTTCGAGTGAAATAAATCCGCCGTAACCGTATTTCTTTTTTAAATCGGGAAGGTGTTCGGGAATAATGTGTGTGTGGATGTCAATTTTTAGCATTCTTCTGCGCAGTTACTTCTTTATACATCCTGTCGTATTTGTCGGCTTGTACCTGATCGCCCAGATTACGGAATGTCACCGATGCTAACCGGTATGGTTCACCAAACTGGGGATCAGCATTAATCGATTTTTTAAAATAACTAATCGCTGTTTCAAAGTTCTCACGAGCCAGTTTCTCGTGAGTGGATTTGCTGGAAGGATCTTTCGCTGCCATTTCCGCTTCTCCCATGCCAAATACACCAAAAGTGCTGGCGAGATTATTCAACGCATGTGCATAGCTTGAATTGTATTTTACGGCCTGCTGAAAATAGAATTTCGCCTCATCATAACGTCGTTGATCAAAACACAGAGTACCATAATTGTTGTAAACAATCGGATGGGTCGGATTGTAAACCAGTGCTTCTCTGTAATCCTTCTCTGCCAAATCCGGTTTTTTCATCTGGTTATAAATAAATCCACGCCGCTGGTAAGCATCTGCATACTTTGGAAAAATCTCAATGGCTCTGGAAAGTTGACTAAGCGCCTGCATCCTCGCTTTTTCACGCGATGCGCTATCAGGGAGTGTCGGCAAATATTCATCTGAAGTAATATGATTGGCGACATAAAAAAGTAAATGTGCACTATCGGGAACTTTTTTTATGTCTGTCTGATAAAGTGTAAAATCGTCTTTCCAATCCATGTTTCTTGCCATCGTTCTTATACCGAATAACAAAACAATTACCATCACGACAACAAGTGGCTTGATGTATTTGGCTAAAAAAGATTGAATATCAGCAACAGGTTTTTCAATGGCTTCCATTTTAAACAGGCGGGACAATAACACTGCAAACAACAGGCATATTCCCAAAGAAGGAATAAACATCAACCGCTCACCATAATTGGTACCAATCAAAATTACAACGTTTGAAACAAGCGATGCTGTTACAAGAAAATATAATATGCTAAAAGAAATGATGTCCTTCTTTTTAAATTTCAACACGGCATAAACTCCACCTCCAACAAGAATGACAAATGGCAAAAGAAATTTCCAACTTGTCAATACAACTTCTTTAAAGTGATTGTAAGAACCCTCGACAATAAGATTCACCGGATAAATCATTAACAATAAATAGTGTCCAAAAATGTAAATAGCATTGGCTCTTTGCACTATAATGTTTTTTATGGCGACCAGGGAATTGTCTTCTATAGGTATCAAACTTTCTGTATTGCCCAAAACATTTCTTCTTATAATTAAAAAGACTACTGTAGCCAATCCCATTCCGATAATTGTTAGGATGTATTTCTGCTTCGCTGCATTCGTGAAAAAATAATAAATCAACGGCACCACGGCAAGAAAGGTAATAGCCGACTCTTTCGAAAAGAGTGCTGTGAAGTAAGCGAGCACCCCAACTAACAATGCCTTCGTTGAATTTCTTGTTACATAGTTATATAGAAAAAAGCAGGCGGTTATAACAAGCAGTAAACAAACAATTTCATCCCGGCTTTTAATATTGGCAACTACCTCCGTGTGCAATGGGTGTGCGGCAAACAAAAGAGACGTCACAAAAGGAATAAATAAATCTCCTTGCAACAATTTGCTTAGTGTTAGGAAAATCATGTAACATAAAAGCGAATATAAAAGCACATTTACCCAATGGTGTATAGAAGGATTATTCGGTGACAACTCCCACTCTGCTGCAAACATTGCTTTTGAGAGCGGTCTGTACAGTGAATAATCCGCCATATTCATTCCGAAGCGATAAGAGGATTTAAATATTTCCGGAATTTTTTTTATCCCTTGCTTGGTCTGTGTGTTTTCAACGATCAATCCATTATCATCTAAAACATAGCCATGATTAAACGTGTTTGAATACAACACAAAACTTAAAATAGCCACAAACAGCCCAAGAAAACGCTTGGTTGATTTTTTTTTCTTTTCGTGGTCTTTGGTTTTCTGAGGAGAAGTGCTCCCGGATTTATTTTGCTGAGCAATCTTCTCTTTTCTTGAAAGTTTTTCAGGCATAAAATTAAACGGGCATTACTGGTGGTTCCATTACAGTTCCGCATTTTTTACAAGTTCGGAATTCTTTATTGCTGTAAAAATTATTCATCACTGCCGGTAACTGCGTAACAATATCGGTCATTAAAAAATATTCATCATGCAGTTTATTCTGACATTTTTCACAATACCAGATAAAACCATCTTTCATTCCCTCTCTGCGCTGGACCTCCATGACGAGTCCCACGGTATTGGCGCCGCGGCGTGGTGAATGCGGCGTTCTTGCAGGAAGCATGTAAATCTCTCCTTCTTTTACCGGAATATCCACATGCTTGCCGTCATCAACAATTTTAATTACGATATCCCCTTCCAGTTGATAGAAAAACTCTTCTGTTTCATTAAAGTGATAGTCTTTTCGGGCATTGGGTCCACCAACAACCATTACTATAAAGTCCTGCTCGGGCTTATATATAACCTGATTTCCAACAGGTGGCTTTAACAAATGCCTGTTTTCATCTATCCATTTCTTGAAGTTAATTCCTTTAGTTGCTGCCATCTGAATTCTGTTTAAAAAGAGAATGAAATTAGAATGTTAAGATTATTGATAGTTTTGCAAAGTGGTCTTTAAATTTAAAGAACCAAAAATAAGGAAACTTTATTCAACTTTAAGAGAATGAATTTTGATTTAAATGGAAAACGTGCATTCGTTTGCGGTGGTAGTCAGGGTATAGGTCGCGCCATTGCTATTGAACTGGCAGGAATGGGTGCCGAAATAATTCTTCTTGCCCGAAAAGAAGAAGATCTTAAAAATTTGACCGCTTCTCTATCCGGCAATAAAAAGCATGGGTATATTGTCTGTGATTTTGACAAACCCGAGGATTTAAAGAAAAAAGCAGAAAATTTCGTTATTCAAAATGGGCCGGTCCATATTTTGGTAAATAATTCCGGTGGCCCCCCATCCGGACCAATAATAAATGCCAAAACCGAAGAATTCGAAATTGCCTTCAAAAGACACCTTATCTGCAACCAGATATTGGCGCAAGTTTTAATTGACGGAATGAAAAAATCCGGTTATGGTCGAATTGTTAATGTTATTTCAACATCCGTTAAACAGCCGCTGAAAAATTTGGGTGTTTCCAATACGGTTCGTGCTGCAGTTGCCAACTGGTCGAAGACCTGGTCGAATGAAGTTGCTCCATTCGGAATTACCGTTAACAATGTACTTCCGGGAGCTACAAAAACTGCCCGGCTTCAATCTATTATTGAACAGAAGGCCCTGAAACTTGGAGTTTCGATTGATAAAGCTGAAGCCGAAATGATCGAGGAAATTCCTATGAAACGCTTCGCTTCTGCTGAAGAAATTGCCAATGCTGTTGCATTTCTTGTTTCTCCGGCTGCTGCTTACATAACGGGAATAAACATTCCTGTTGATGGCGGTAGAACTTCTTCTCTCTAAATAAAATTCGGAATGAAAAAGATTTTAAATTATATCAACGGTAAACTCGTAGAGCCATTAAGCGGAAATTATTTCGAAAATATTAATCCCGCGACAGGAGAAGCGTATAGCTTAATTCCCGATTCCGACGAAAACGATGTACAGCTTGCTGTTGATGCAGCCGGCCATGCTTTTCATGAATGGTCGAATATGCCGAAAGATAAACGTTCAGCAATTTTAATTCTCATCGCTGAAAAAATTAAAGATCGATTGGAAGATTTTGCTTTGGCGGAATCTATCGATAACGGTAAGCCGCTTTCTCTGGCCAGATCCGTTGATATACCGCGAGCTATTGCCAACTTTCATTTTTATGCTACTGCCGCTTTGCATGTTTCTACGGAAACTCATGCAATGGAAAATACGGCTCTTAATTACACACTTCGAACACCCATCGGTATTGCAGGTTGTATTTCTCCGTGGAACCTCCCACTCTATCTCTTCTCCTGGAAAATCGCTCCTGCTCTCGCCAGCGGAAACTGTGTCGTTGCCAAACCTTCCGAAATCACTCCGATGACTGCTTTCATGCTTTCTGAAGTTTGTATAGAAGCGGGCTTACCACATGGTGTGTTGAATATTGTTCACGGCTATGGCGCAAAAGCGGGAATGGCAATCGTCTCTCATCCTAAAATTACCGCAGTTAGTTTTACGGGCGGAACAAAAACCGGCGAAACGATTGCTCGTATTGCTGCTCCAATGTTTAAGAAGTTGTCGCTTGAACTCGGAGGAAAAAATCCGAATATTATTTTTGCTGATTGTGATTTCGATAAAGCAGTTCGCACTTCTGTCGTTTCTTCTTTTTCTAATCAGGGGGAAATCTGTCTATGTGGTTCGCGTATTTTTATTGAGCGACCTCTTTACGAAAAATTCAAGATCGCCTTCGTCGAACAAACTAAAAAATTAACAATAGGAAATCCGCTCGATGAATCTACAAAAGTCGGAGCCATTGTCTCCAAAGTGCATTTCGAAAAAATACTTTCATACATAAAACTCGCGGGAGAAGAAGGAGGAAAAATTCTTGCCGGCGGGAAGAGTGTGAATCCGGGTGGAGCGAACAACAAAGGATATTTCATTGAACCCACCATCATCGAAGGTCTTTCTCACGATTGCCGGACAAATCAGGAAGAGATTTTTGGACCTGTAGTTACCATTATGCCTTTCGATACGGAAGAAGAGGTTTTAAAATATGCCAACTCTACTCAATACGGTCTCGCTGCTTCTCTCTGGACTCAAAACCTGAGTCGCGCACATCGCATGGCAGCGCAAATTGAAAGCGGAATTGTTTGGATAAATTGTTGGTTAGTTCGTGACTTGAGAACTCCTTTCGGCGGAACGAAAAATTCAGGTGTCGGTCGAGAAGGTGGTTTTGAAGCGCTCAACTTTTTTACTGAGGAGAAAAATGTTTGTATCCGTTTTTGAGTCAAAAAATATTAGCAAGCTGCCACTAGGGGTTTTCGATAAAATTTGCATCTGCTGTGATGCTTAGCGTCTTAAAAATTAACATGGAGACACGGAGGGCATGGAGTTTCACGGAGACTACGTGTGAATTGGAGTCATTGACTGATGACTGAAACTTTCGGGATCTTGTTGTAAGAAAAAAATAATTATTCTTTTCGCCGAGACCCACGCACATCCTTCATCTTAAAAAAAAATTATTGTTAATCGTTAACAACAATTTTCTTCACATTTGTTTTCTCTCCGGCAATCATACGAATGAAATAAACTCCGCCAGGAAGATTGGCTTCTGATTTCGTTAGTTTGATTTCATATTCGCCTTTCTCCTGCTCGCCGTCCAATAGAGTGTAAACTAATCTGCCTGTCATGTCCGTAATTTCTACGCGAACATTCGATTGATTATCGAGTACGTAACGAATGGTTGATTCGAAAGACATCGGGTTAGGAAAAACCATTAATGGATCACCTGCAGGGAAAGCTGCATCGGCAACCTGATCAACTTGTTTCAAAGGCGCACCAACTTTCTGAATAGTAAATTGATCGAAAATGGTACTTGTGCTTGTTAGGAATTTGCAATCAAGCCTATCTCCTGAAACATCAATTACAAGTGATCCATAATAATCGATTGAGGAAGAAAACATTGCATTGTGAGGCCAGCCCAGTGTTGTAGCACCTTTTTGTCCGGATACTCCGCAAACAACGTAAACCGTTCCGTTGTAAGAAGGAGATGTTTTGCTATAGGATGCAGGATAAATTCCACTTCCGGAATTTACAGCCATTGTCGCCGCATTAAATGTTGTCTCAGCTCCAAAGTGTCCTTTCAGCATCATAGATCTTTCATATGAGTGACTGTGACCGCTTAATACCAAGTCAACTTTCTTGCTTTCAAGAATCGGAATAATGTTGGAGCGCATCTGAATCATTTCAATATCAACATCAGAGTTGTGTGAGCCCTTTGAATATGGCGGGTGATGGAAGTAAACAATCGTCCACCTCTGTGTGTTTGCTGTTAAGTCGTTTGTAAGCCATGTAGCCATAGCACCACCGGTAGCACGAAATATTGCATCTGTAGATTCCAAACAAACAAAATGTATGTTTGCATAGTTGTAAGAGTAATATGCTTCCGTACCACTTGCCAATCCTCCAACTTGTCCGGCAGTCGGCAAAGTAAAACTATCGAAATAAGCACCGGTCTGATTGGTAGCATTGGCTGTATGTAAATCGTGATTCCCGGTTGCAGGCCAGATGACCCACTTTTTCATTTGGTAAGGATATTTCGCGAAAACATTGTTACTGTATTCCAGATCTGTGCCGTCTGAGTATGCATTGTCACCTAGCCACAACCAAAGATTTGTATTGGCTGAATTCGGATAGTTTCTATAGGCATCTCTCACTTGATTCTGTGCGACAGAGTTTACTCCAAAATCACCGATTGCCCAGATACGTACCGGCGCTGTTGATCCAACAAGTGGATTGGTGAGAAAATAATTTCCCGTATCGCCCTGAAGAGTTGTCGTTGAAGTGCCGATTGAATAGTAATATTTTGTGTTTGCTGTAAGTCCTGTTAACTGAACAATGTGTTCTGTTGTGGAAACACCATCATCTTTAATTAGAGTAAGTGCGGTAGGAGACGTTCCGTATTTTACCCGCGAGTTTGAAGTAAGTGATGTTCTCCAGCGAACATAAATACTAGAGGTAGTTGATGTCTGAAGATAAGGTCCTCTTGTGACAGATAAAACCGCTGCAGGCGTCTGGAAAATTCCACTTGTTGTCCAATAGCCGGCGCCTGAAGCACAAACTACTTGCACTTGAAACTCATACCACTGGCTCGACTGAAGACCGGAAATTGCTTTTGTTATTCCGGTTGAAGAAACCGTTGTCCAGTTGTTCGAATAGCGAATGGCATATCGGAGGTTATAACTTACTGCATTTGTAACCGTATTCCATCCGACTAAAGCAGAGTTATAAGTAATGTTTGTTGCTGAAAAATAATAGGGATCTGCAGAGCCACAATTAGACGACAATGTTGTAAATGTATTCTTGGCGCTGTAAGATTGAGAAGGATTGCTTGCACAAATACAACGCACCCACCAATCATAAGATGTATTGGGTAACAGACCTGTCAACAAATAGGAGTGTACAGAGCCGGGTACTTTTAACCACACATAATTGGTTGTATTGAGTGGAGCATAACGTACCATAAAGCTATCTGCAGTAACCAATGTATTCCAGGAAAGAGTTGCTGAATTAGGAGCAACACCGGATGTTGTTGTCAGGTTTGGAATAACACAAGAAACTGTACCGGATGCAGTATTGAATTGAGCGGGAACAGTCTGATAGGCACCGGATGTTCCTCCGCTGCAATATGTACGCACTACCCAACTATAGTTTGTAGAAGGATATAAACCTGTTATCGCAGTACTTGTTGATGTTCCGGGTTTAACTGTTTTATAGATATAGTTTGTTGTTCCTGTAGCATTGTAACGTACCAGAAAGCTATCGGCAACTGTCGAGGCCCAATTAAAGGTTGCTGTTGTTGTTGTAATACTTGTTGTAGTCAATCCTGTCGGAAGGTTACATGCGGCATTTGCTTTATTGGAAAAATTAAGAGCAAAAAACAACGTTACTAAAAGCGTCGGTAGGTTAAAGGCAAACGTTGCCTTGCGTAGAATATTCATAAAACAAGTAGGTTATTGTTAAGTAGAGGAGGCAAATTAGTAAAAAGGATGGGTAAAAAAATGATTTTTACACAACATTTGTTTGATTTTCATTTAACAAACAACTTCCCTTGTAACAATAGGAAAATAAGGGGTAGGCAGAATATTCTGTCATGGAAATGTCACGTGGCAGTGGCATTCAGAAGGTTCTAAAACCTCAATATCACTCTACAATGATGCTCATCGTTTTGGTAAACGACTCCGATTGCATGGTAAAAAAGTAGACACCGCTAGCAATTGATTCCATGTTAAGTAGCGTAGTATTCGAACCGCTGCTCAATTCAACATCTTCGTGGATTAAAGTTTTTCCGGTTACATCCGTAATGAAAAATACTGCTTTGGTTTTCTTCTTGCACGTAACGCTAACAGAAATTTTATCTTTAACCGGATTCGGATAAAGATTTATTTCCCCTGTAAGCATATTGTTTTCCTGAATACCCAAAACAACTGAAACGGCTATCGTATCACTGCCATTACAACCGTTTAACCAAACTTCAACAGAATAAATGTTTGTCGAATTTACGGTAATGGTTTGCGTTGTTGCACCATTCGACCAAAGATAGGAGTTGAAACCCGAACCGGCATTCAATACTACCGTTGATCCGGAAGAAACAGTCGTGTCGTTTCCTAAGTTAACAACCGGGTTTTGCTGAACCACTGCCGATACCGGTGTTGCATTGCTTGAACAATTGTTTATTGCCACGGCATAGTAAACTGTTGTATTAAAAATAACCGGTGTCGTAAAATAATTTCCTACGCCAATAACAGTTCCGCCTGTCGGTTGATCAAACCAATAAATAGGATTTGCAGCAGTAGCTGATATCTGAGCCATTCCGCTTCCGCATAAAACCGCACCGCTGCCTACAGGAGAAGGAGGTAAAGGAGCGATTATTGCCGCTACAGGCGTTCTGCTGCTCGAACATACATCCTTTGCCTCTGCATAATAAGTGGTAGTGGTAGAAATTGATGGTGTAGTAAAATAGGATCCTGACCCTAATGCTGTTCCTCCGGATGCGGTGCTATACCAGAAAATCTGGTAATTTGCTGTTGCAAATAAATCAACTGTTCCGTTTCCGCAATGGGTGCTATCTGCTGCGACAGGAGGTGTCGGTATATTATTCACTATTGCTTGCACAGGCACTCGTGGACTTGCACATCCGTTATTCGATTCGGCATAATATACTTTCGTTGCAGATAAGGAAGGCGTTAAAAAGTTAACTCCGCTACCTACCTGATTTCCTGCCATTGCCGAATCATACCAAAATACAGGCGCTAACGAACTCGCCGATAAAACAAGCGTCCCGTTTCCACAACGAGAGACATCGTGCACAAATGGTGGCGGCGATGAGGTTACGCTTACGTTGACTGCAACTCGCTCACTTGTACAAACAGATGTCGCTTCAACGTAAAAAGTTGTATCGTGCGAAATATATCCGGTTACAAAAATATTTCCTGTATTAATCAGTGCTCCGCTCGTTGGTGAATTATACCAGAAAACTGCCGCTGTATCTATGGCGTTAATTACCACCGGTCCCGGTCCACATCGTGAAAGATCAGAAACGATCGGATCTGCCGGAATAAGGTTTATGATAGCATCAACTGCAACGGGTGTGCTTGGACAATTCAGACTTGTCTGTGCATAGTATACTGTTGTTGCGGTTATCGTTGGAGTAATGAATGTATTTCCTGCTCCTATCATATTTCCGTTCGGCGCATCAAACCAATAAACAGAATCCGTTGCAGTTGCCGTTAACGTAACAGAACCCTCGCCACAACGTGATACATCATTAGCAACCGGCGGTTGACCGGATGTTACTGTCATTACGTTCAACGTGTCGGATGTAGCCGAGCAGCCCTGATAAGTTACGCGTACTGTATATGCTCCGGATTGAGTAGCAGTAAAAATCGTATCGGTAGCAGCGGCTATGTTTGCGTTGTTTCTTCTCCATTGGTATGTATAACCCGGCGTGTAGTTAACCGACAATACAGTTTGTGATCCCGTGCAGAAGGTAGAATTCCCTGCGACATGCGTAAATGTGGATAACGCTGAGGTGAATGCTCGTCCCGGCGACCCTCCTATACATCCGGCAAACCAACTGTTGCCATCATTCGGATCAGCAGTATTCGCACTCAATTCACAAGTAAAGCCAAGTCCGTCTGCACTTGTCGGCCATGGTGGTGAATCCTGATAATTAAACGAAAGAAAAACTTGATTGTATGGGTTGAATATTCTAATCTGATCGCCGCTATTCGAAAGCTTGAATCCGAGCGGACCGATTACATTTGTAACAAGCGGATAAATGGCTTCGAATTTTGTCAGATTAGATGCTAATACAAGATAGCCATTTGGCTGAATGACTGTTCCAACAGGAATCGTATACGTATCATAATCGTTTTGATCTTTCACCACCCAACCACTTAGGTCTAATGCAATCGAACCATAGTTGTGTAATTCAATCCAGTCTTCACAGTCAATTGTCTGCTCCGAATTATAATTGATTTCGCTGACTGAAAGTTGTGCTGTTTGTGCAGAGCCGGTGAAGAAAGCTGTAATCGTTTCTGTACTGTGTGAAAAATTGTATGTGACTGTTTGGTTGAAGTCGTTGTTAATAGCGTGATTCGAATCAAATTTATTGAACGTAAATCCGGGATTAGGAATGGCAGTTAGTGTAACGGGATTGCCGTCGAAATAAACTCCTGTCCATGGGTAAGATGTTGGCACGACTGTAGAAACCTGAATGCGGCCGGAGCCCGCCGGACTTGCATTAAACGTAAGTGTTACCTGGGCATTTAAATTAAACTGAGATTCTATCTGATTACGAACAACAGCCGGCCTGTTATTGATAAAGCTTTTCATCGAAGTGATTCGGCTGTTCCAACTGCTAACACTGCTTCCCCACTTGGCAAAATGCTCAGGCATGTCGTAGGCCATTGAATCCTTAAACTGATCGACGATGGGTAACATCGCAGATGGTTTGAATGTCGTGTTAATCAGATCAGCATAACGGTTAATAAATTCTGTTCTGAATTTCTGATTGCCGAGAATGGCATCAAACATATTTGAAGAGTTACTATTCGACGCCGGATTAATTGCCTGTGCGAGTCTGTTATCCTGATAGCTTCCCGAATATCCCAAACCAAAATCCAAATCGTAAATAAGGTATCTAAGTTTCCCTCCTGTTACACGAGGTCTCCACATCTTAATGTTGTTGGTCCAGTCGCCAATCCAATCGCCATTGTTATAATATGTTTCGGCAATAAAATAATCTTTGTAATTATCTAAATCCCAAAAGTCGGCCATGTCGGAATAATAATTCGACGAAGATGTATTTTGTGTTGTTGCATAGTTATATGAATCCCAAAACTCATTGTCGCTTCCGAGCTTTGTAGTTATGCTGCTTCCGTCTTCTTTCAGATAATCAACTTCCTTTTCCGAATAACCAAAATTGTTTTTAATCCAATGTTGGTCGTGATTTTCATGAATGGTAAATACGCCCCAGAAATCGCCGTTCAAATACATAACAGCCGGTTCTGCGCCAATATATCCGGTATGTGTTGTTTTTAAAACACGCTCCATATAAGCGTCACGAAAATGAACAGCATTCCAATCTGTTCCCGAATTTCTTAAAATGATGTTGTCGTAAGAACGAATCTGACTTTTATCCGGAATCAACGGATAGTTGATTTCGCCGAAGCCCAGTTTGTCGTGTAGAAAAATTTCCAAACTCTTTTGCGGTTTCGCTCGCGAATAATTTCCATAGATCGCTATTTCCGCATCGAAACTAAATAGTCGATTTTTATTCTTGTCATAATATTCTATAGCTGCCGGCTTTCTCCAGTCTTGCCAGAAGTTAGCGCCAAAGTAAGGATAGTTTGCATCTGCATTCGGTCCCAGCACATATATTCCGGTATTGTTATCCCATAAGTTTGCATCATTTGTTGTAACACAAAAGACGGGAAGTTTAATGTCTTCGTCGATAACATAAGTGTTTGTCACTACCGCACTCTGCAAATACCCGCTTGCAAAAACAGCTGCGCGAATCGTTTTTGTGCTGGTAAGATGTATGGAAGAGGAATATACCGTTGATGATGAAGTAGGCAAATCTCCATTCGTTGTATAGCGTATAACTCCGCCAGGTGTTGAATTCGAAAGCGCCAACCATTGCGATGAAGGATAAAATCCGGGAGCAAGCGTAAATACGGGCTTGTTTGCATAACCGGCATAACACGTAACAGAATTGTTTGTTGCAAGCGGTGTAGGATTTTTTATCAGACACCAGCTATTTGCTCCATCGGGCTTCCGACCCCATGAATGATCGGATTGCATTTCTGTATAGGTTTGCTGATCGATTGTTGACCCGCTTGCATTGGTCAGGTAGATCGTTTCTCCTGCGCGTGATAATTTAAAATCTGCACTGAAGAATTCTGTTGGAGGATTTCCAAACCAGGAAGGTGGCGTAGAATATGTTGATCCGCTATTCGCCATTCCGAATGTTAGAAATGGAGCACAAGTTAGGTCATTAGAAGTATTCGTTGCATTATGAACTTCGACAGAAAGCACATTTACTCCCTGACGTAATATTTGTTTTAAAAATACCGGATCAATAAAAAAAGAATCCGGATCTCCTCCCTGATACATCAACGCTTCATGAGAACCAATTGCCAAATCATCATAGCGTGGTCTGTCTCCCTGTATTCCCAGATTTGCTCTTGCGATTTCATAGCCATTTAAAAAAGCGACAAAGCCATCATCGTAATCGATATTAAATATTGCTTTTAAGATATCAGAAGTATCCGGAACATTGAAGGACTTACGCATCATTACAGAGTGACTACTTGTTCCAATCGTTGTCTGATCGTCGCCGTCACCATAACCAATTCCTCCTGTGCCCGATGACCAACCTGCATCATTAAATGATGAATTTCTCCAATTCGTATCCGGCTGACTTGTACCGGCAAAATATTTCCAGGTTGTACTTGCTTTCACGGCAGTCTCCCAATGATCAACAGGCAATGAATTGTTCACGTCATTTATAGAAACCAAAATATATTCATCTGCTCTGAGAATGTATGATGGAAAACGAAATTTATATGGATCGGTTGGATCATCTGAAAGACCGTATCCTGCAAGATTTACCTGAGATGCTCCATCATTGTATAATTCAATCCAGTCATCATATTGCGAATTACCATTTACCTGCACACTAATATTAGCAGGACAATATTCATTTATTACAATTTGACCAATCGATGTTGAGCAAAAAGAAAAATAAAATAATACGAAGAATGCAGTAAGCGTTCTATTCATTGTTTAAAAAATGTTTTTGTTGAATTATCGAATGGTGACCTAAAATACTATTTCAAACGCGGATTTTCTTGTTTTTTTTGACGAAGCGCACTATTTAAAGGGCGAATAAATTGGGATTCATGTTTTAAAGCTCAAAAGTAGCTTTTTTTTCTTAATTATATGATTATTAGTCTGTTTTAATTGAAATTCAAACCAAATTCATCCATCTTTCACCTTTCTTTCTTCTCACAATCATTTTCAAAACCCATTAATACTGAATTTTCTATTATAATGTTCGATTTATGGCTAATTTTACTCTATAACAATGAAGGTCTTGTTTTACGATTTTATTAAAAAAGTAAAACTGCTTTTTACTCTTAACAACTAACTTATGAACAGCTCTCGTCGCAAATTTATTCGTAACAGCTCCATGTTGGCTCTTGCCGGCCTGGGTTCTACCTTGTTGCCCGCTTCGGTAATTGATGCTGTGGCAGAACCCTCTTTTTTTAGTGATGATGTTTTTTCACTTCCATCATTGCCTTATGCTTATGATGCACTCGAGCCACACATTGATAAATTGACAATGGAAATTCATCATACAAAACATCATAAGGCCTACGTCGACAACCTCAACAAAGCAGTAAAAGAACTTAAAGATTCTCCTATACCTACACTTGAAATGCTGGTAAAAAATGCTTCGAAGTACTCTGTCGCTATTCGCAATCACGGTGGTGGACACTGGAATCATTCTTTTTTTTGGAAGCTAATGAAGCCGAATGGAGGGGGTGTTCCTGAAGGAAAAATTGCAACTGAAATCAACAACGCTTTTGGTTCTTTCGATGCATTTAAAATCAAGATGGAAGAAGCAAGTATGAAACGTTTTGGTTCCGGTTGGGCATGGCTTGTATTAGATGCCGATAATAAACTTGCCATTGGCTCCACACCGAATCAGGATAATCCGCTGATGGATTTATCCGATTTCAAAGGCAAACCTCTTTTGGGTATCGATGTATGGGAGCATGCCTACTATCTGAAGTATCAGAACAAACGAGCCGACTATGTAAAAGCCTGGTGGAATCTGTTAAACTGGGAAGAGATTAATAAAAATCTTTAATCATTCGTGCATTCGTGGCAATACTCTAAACCAACTCAATATCAAACTGCACCAAGTCGATAAACTGCTGAACCCTTTCATCGATTTCATTTTGATTAAGTGAAACCAATCTTTCAATTCCGAATTTCTCGACACAGAAAGAAGCCATTGCCGAACCGTAAATGATTCCGCGTTTCATATTATCGAAAGATATGTCTCTTGTCTGTGCGAGATATCCGATGAAGCCACCGGCAAATGTATCGCCTGCGCCTGTCGGATCAAAAACATCCTCCAAAGGAAGCGCCGGAGCAAAAAACACCTGTTCTTTATTAAAAAGTAATGCTCCATGTTCTCCCTTTTTGATAATGAGATACTTAGGACCCATATTCAGAATTGACTGAGCTGCTTTTACCAGAGAATACTCGCCGGTAAGCTGGCGGGCTTCAGAGTCATTAATAGTAAGTACGTCGACTAACTTTATTGTTTCATGAAGTGCATCCCACTGAGTTTCCATCCAGAAATTCATGGTATCCATTACAATTAACTTAGGGCGCTTATGAATTCTTTCGATGACCTTTTTCTGTAATTGAGGCATTAAATTGCTGAGCATCAGGAATTCACAATCTTGATATGACTGCGGAATTTCAGGGTCAAAATCGAGCAAAACATTGAGTTGGGTATCGAGCGTATCGCGGGTATTCATATCCACGTGGTAGCGACCTGACCAGAAAAAGGTTTTTTGTCCTTTTTTGATTTGTAAGCCGGTAGTTTCAATACCCATGGAATTGAATTTTTGCAACATTTCACCGGGAAAATCGTCGCCGATTACGGAGACTAGCTTAATGCCCTTGGTAAAATAAGAAGCAGAAATTCCCGAATAAGTGGCAGCGCCACCGATAATTTTATCGGTTTTGCCAAATGGCGTTTCAATTGCATCAAAAGCAACGGTACCTACGACTACAAGACTCATTTTATGTGTTTAATTGAGCGGCAAAGATATTGGATTTTTTAAGCCCTATATCAAATCCTTATTATAAAGAAGGCTGGCCGGCCAAGCAGCAAACTCCGGTGTTATTATGAAAATTAATCCTGTCAATAATCCCTTTTTTTTTATTTCCTAACTTGGATTTTTAGTAATTTTCTTTACTTTTGTCACCCCTAAAACGCCCTCTGTTCTGCATGTTTTAGTTTCGTCTTCAAAAAAGGCGGAATGGCTAGAGACAAGAAAGTTGCCGCTTCTTCCCGCACACCGGAAAGAAGATTCAATCTTCCTTAGCTCAGCTGGTTAGAGCATCTGACTGTTAATCAGAGGGTCCCTGGTTCGAGCCCAGGAGGGAGAGCGCTTGCAGTCCGAGTTTGAAGTCCGAGTCCGGATACTTCGGACTCGGACTCAAACTCAGACTAAACGGCCAACGGAATCCTGATAGCTATCGGGAATGTTGGCCGTTTTGCATTTATATTCATCATTGAAACCCAGGCTGCAACTTTAATCAAAAAGGGAGAGAGCGCTTGCAGTCCGAGTTTGAAGTCCGAGTCCGGATACTTCGGACTCGGACTCAAACTCAGACTAAACGGCCAACGGAATCCTGATATCTATCGGGATTGTTGGCCGTTTTGCATTTATATTCATCAATGAAACCCCGGCTGCAACTTTAATCAAAAAGGGAGAGAGCGTTTGCAGTCCGAGTTTGAAGTCCGAGTCCGGATACTTCGGACTCGGACTCAAACTCAAGCTCAGACTAAATGGTCAATGGAAATTTTTCTATTGGCCATTTTTTATTTTCATTACCAATCAAAAAACCGGCTGCAACTATCACCAATAAGGAGAGCTTGCGCATTGCGAGTGAACAGTGCAACACTGTTCCCTTCGCACTGTTTCTGTTTCTCACACAACTTTTCCTCGCACTTAGACAAACCCCGAGCGCCTAAGAAACGTGAAACATGTAAGTCTTTTCACAAACTATGTAACACTTAATCTATGTAGCATTTTTACTTTTAATCAATTTATAAAACTTTATCAACATGAAAAAATATTAATTAGCGCCTGTTTTATTAAGCTTCATTATTATTTTTCCAATTACCATATCGGTAGAAAATCTATTTACTCACATCAGCAGTACAAAAATTAATTATTAAAATGAATGATACAAAAGAAGGTTCTATTGCCGAACCGGTCAATGAAAATATCTCTTCGGGAGATAATTTATCTTTTTGGTTTCAAGCGGTGGATCAACCTTACGCTTATGAAGTACTAAGCAGCAATATTGATACAGATGTTTTAGTTATTGGCGGAGGCATTGCCGGTCTTACAACTGCCTTTTGTCTTGTAAAAGAAGGGCGCAAAGTCGTGTTGGTGGAGGATGGTTACCTTGGAAGTGGTGAGTCCGGAAGAACTACCGCTCAACTTACCTGTGCCCTTGATGATCGGTATTTTGAACTGGAAAAAATATATGACGAGGGAACTGCTCAATTAGCAGCCAACAGCCACATGAAGGCAATTGAATGGGTTGCAAACACTGTTAAGCAACTTAAACTGGAATGCTTTTTTAAAAGAGTAGATGGATATTTGTTTTTACACTCTTCTGATACAAAAGAAACATTAGAGAAAGAATATGCAGCTACTAAAAGAGCCGGTCTCGATACAGAAATGTTGAGCGCTGTACCGGGAATGAGCGGAGAAAATGGAAAGTGGTGCATTAAATTTGCTAACCAGGCACAGTTTCATATTTTATTGTATTTAAAAGGCTTGGCAGATGCTTTTGAAAAATTAGGCGGAAAAATTTACACTCAAACCAAAGCAGAAAATATTACTAAACAAGGAGCTTCTGCAAATGGATTTACTATATCAGCGAAAAACATTGTGGTTGCCACTAATACCCCGGTAAACGACTGGGTTACCATGCACACCAAGCAGTGGCCTTATCGAACCTATGTTATCGCTGCTAAAATTCCTAAAGGTAAATTACCATATGCAATGTGGTGGGATACCGGAAACCATGAATCCAAATGGGTTTCTCAACCTTATCACTATGTTCGTTTGGCCGAATTTGATGATCAGCATGATTTACTTTTATCAGGTGGAGAAGATCATCGTACCGGACAGGCAGATGATGAAGGTATTAAAGAAGATGACCGCTATACAAAACTGGAAGCCTGGACAAAAAAACGTTTTCCTTTTATGGAAGATATTGTATATAAATGGTCCGGGCAGGTAATGGAGCCGATAGACTCATTGGCCTATATTGGAAAAAATCCCGGCGATGATAATATTTATATTATTACGGGTGATTCGGGCAACGGTATGACACACGGCACTCTAGGTGGGATAATTATAACGGATCTTATTTTGCAGAGAGATAATCCCTGGATTAAATTATACAACCCATCTCGAATTACATCAAAAACAACCGGTGATTATTTAAAGGAGGTTGGAAATATGGTTGTGCAATACGGTGATTGGTTTACAGGAGCTGATATTAAAAATCCAAATGAATTAAAACCGGGAGAAGGGGGAATCATGTCATCGGGATTTAAAAAAATTGCCGTGTACTGCGATGAAAAAAACAATCTGCATACTTCTACTGCAGTATGTCCTCACCTCGGGGCTGTTTTGCAATGGAATGCGAATGAGAAAACTTTTGATTGCCCAATGCATGGTTCTAGATTTACTACAGAAGGAAAAGTGATCAACGGTCCGGCAACATCCGATTTGAAAAAAATCAGTATTAAAAAAGTTGAATCGTTGAACAAGTGAACTTACAGCTAATTCAAAAAATGCATTTGAACAACTTCAAAACAAAAATAAAATGAATGAAAAATTTAATGACTCCACCAATCAACGTCCGCAAGGAGAACGTATAATAGATGCAGCATTGGTTACTATCGACCTTCGCAATTTTACTAAACAGATTAGAGAGGAGAAGGCCTGGAAAGAGAGCGACCGCAACGCAATTACAGTTTTTAAGACAGATGGTATGCGCATCGTACTGTTAGCATTGCACAAAGATGCAGAAATGATAAAACATACAGCAGACGGAATAATTAGCATACAGGTGATGGAGGGAAAAATATTATTTAAAACTGAAGAGCAATCTGTTGAATTAGGCAGCGGACAAATGCTGGCGCTTCATGAAAATATTCCTCATAGTGTGGTGGCTATGGAAGAAACAATTTTTTTGTTAACCCTTACTACAACATCGGCAGGAAAAATTCCACTGTGAGTTGGATTCTGCGTAGTCGAAGCGGTGTGCGAAGTGAACAGTGTTGCACTGTTCACTTCGCTCTGTTTCTGTTTCTGGCACTGTTCTCTCGCTGTTTCTGTTACTCATTGTTTTCTAATTCTGTTTCCGGATTCGCGTTGTACTTTTTATAAACAACATAATATGTGCGATTGTAATAGTGGACTCGTCTTATCGATCTTTACAATATGCAAAACAAAGATTTAACCGTTTATAAAAAATCACCCGAAGTAATTTCTGAGATAGAATCAAAAGTCTTTTCAATCCCCGACATCGACCCGAATATCAAAGATCAAATAAAAAGAGCTGCCAATAGCATCATTTTAAATATTGCTGAAGGAAGTGGGCGATTCAATCCAGCCGATCGGAAGAGTTTTTTTGTAATGGCCCGCGCATTCGTCTTTGAAAGCTCTGCTGCTCTTGATAAAGTTGAGGTCGCTCACAAGTGTAGTTTTGTTGAAATCAAAAATGTTCTGGAAGCAATTTCAAATATGCTTTTTAGAATGATTTCAAATCTCACCAAGAGTGCGAAAGGAAATGGTATTTCGGCCCTTCCAAAACAGAAGTAGGTTCGAACTGAAATGATGAACCTTGATTTTAAACTTTTTTTCGTGCTTGATTACCAATCAAAAATGCGGATGCAATTTTCGTCAATAAGAAAAGCATTTGAAGACCGAGTCCGTAGTCCGCCAAAAGTTCGGACTTCGGACTACGGACTCAGACTAAATCTGCCAATGGAATCCCGATAATTATCGGGACTATTTGGCCGTTTTGCAATTATATTCATCAAATGAAACCCCGGCTGCAACTTTCACCAAAAAGGAGAGAGCTTGCAGTCCGAGTTTGAGTCCGAGTCCGGATCCTTCGGACTCGGACTCAAACTCAGACTTAGACTAAACGGTCAACGGAGTCTCGCTAGGAGTAGTCCACCGAATTAGTAAAATACAATTTTACCCTTATATAAGTTTACAAGTTCTCCACTGACGATTAGATAATATAATCCCTTTTTAAAATCTTTTCCATTTATTTCAATATTGTCGTTTCTTGTAGAATTACTGTAGATGATTTGTCCGGTACTGTTATAAAAATCTATGCGACAATTCTCATGGCTTGGATTATTGAAAAATATATTTGTTTTACCATTAGTAGGATTTGGAAATATGGAAAGTTGATGACCCTCTGTTTCATCTATGTTTGTAAAAACAGAATCCGAATGCGCTACAACAGGAATATCGTTTTCATTAAATGAAAGAGATTTTATATTCGTAATCGTGAAATGCATGAATCCCATTGCATTGTTTGCTACTGTAAAACTAATATTTCCGATTACGCCATTACCGGAAATATTATTGCCATCGATTCTTGTAAATGCCAGGTCAAATTTTCCCGCTGTCGAAAAATCTCTTGCTAAACTTAGATGATTGTTTCCCGGGTCGATCCAGGAGTTTGAAAAATCAATATTCATACTTCCAGGTTGTATCATCGACTGATCGAAATTAATCGTGAAAGCAATTCCATAAACATCTAATGCGGGATTCATGGTTGTCCCAAGAATAATTGGTATGTTGATATTCGTACCCGGTATCGCTTGGCCCGGCGGCATCTGGAGAAATAAATCCGCACCGATCGTATTTACCTCATTATTGTGAGCGATCTTGAATGGATGAGTGAGTCCATAGTTCAACGAAACCGCAACTGTATCTGCTGCATCAATAATTCCATTTCCATCGGAATCTGCTTTCTTCAGGTTGGTAGTATTCTGGAATTGATAAAACCAATCCTGGCAAGGCTGTGCAACATAACTATTGGTTGCTCCGGGCCTTACAAAACCTGTGTCGCCGTAGGCAATTCCGATGTAAAGCAAATCGATGTTATCTACGATGAGATCGTAGTTTGCATCACCGGGCCAGACGTTACTGATCATTGGTGTACAGGATGAGAAAATCCATCCGCTGTTGCCGCCTAAATCAACGCTGTGAGCGCCGGCATAGAATTGCCCCGCGACTTTACTATTTTGTATGTATAGAAAATCGGAACAAAGTGTCCCGTTATAATTTACTGTTCCGCCTGACAATGAAGTCGGGAAGCCCGGATCTGAAGTTATACTCATAAAACTATTTACCGTTATCGTATCACTGAGGGTAATGGTCATTCCCGGGTAGTCAAATAGCATTGAATCAAAAATGCTTTTCCCATTATAACTTGATGCGGGTGATTGAAAAACTAACTTATTATAAGTACTATTATATGAGCTAACGGTTGAGATTATAGAATCGTTCAATAATACATTATGGAACGTACAACGGTTAGGAATAAAATAAGATGCTGTTACATCATGAAAAGTACAGAGTGTACTAAAATCTAAGTCGTGTGTTATAACGTCGTTATAAACATTTCCTGTTCCTCCGTGAAACGTACTATGAGATTCAATAAGCGCACTGTCCGCGTCTGCTTGTGGATAAGAGCTTCCATAACACTTCCAGTTTTCACAAACAATGCGAGAAGTGCCTAGCTTTATGAATCCTGAATTATTGACAACAATCCATCCGCAGAAAATGTTGTAGTTGTTTGTAACAAACGTTCCTTCATCAATGGTGATATAAGCATTATTTGCGGCGTAATAATTAGAGTCCAATATTAAATCGTTTTGCAGCAACCATTCTCCTGTCCCCGTGAAGTGAAATGTCGGGTATGAAAAGATGTTATGTAGATATAAACCGCCGGATGAATTAAAAACGTTTCCGGGGGAATTGGATTTAAATTCAAATCCTCCGCCATATTGCCAATATACATTGCTAATGATTACAAAAGAGCCATAAATTTTTATGGTGTTTATAGAAAAGCCTCCCCCGTTTACGAAGGATGGAATATTCCCGGGACTATTTATTTCAAATGAACGACAATTTATAATTGTACTATTAAGCACAATGCTATCATTTGCAGTAGTAAAAGAATTCGCATCAAAGTAAACATCGTCATTCGGTGTAGGCGCCTGAACATGGAATACACTTCCTCCGGACGAAATTGCCCAGTGATTCGTGAAATCGCTCCAGTTGCCGGAACCATTTACCCAATAATAATTGTTCGCATTTGCAGAAATAAATAGAAAAATAACGAGCGTAAGGGAGAGTAGTGTTTTCATAATAAATGCATTTAATAGGTTGTTTAAATTATTTGTCTTTAATTAAATTAAAGGTCTTATAAATGTCCGTTACCTGAAATTGATTTTTTTAAAATTCTTACGCATTCAACTTGGGTTTTATTATTGTTGGGGGGTAATAATTGCTATGTTGTTCACCGTTGTAGCGTATTTAAAATCTTACACGCATAACCACAACTTAAGCTAAATAGCCAACTGAAGTAGTTTTAGTTACCGCGTGTGAGGAGAAGCCCCCGCTAGGAGTAGTATGAGCGAACAACTCCCTTCAACAAAAACCCAAAACTCTCTTCACGCGGACTACTAATTCCGTCTCCTTTACAATAAATATTACTCGCGTTTTGACAACTCCCCACATGGGGTATCAAAGTGTATGTCACATGCGCATAAAATTGTCCCTAATATTTCAACACTCTTTTAACAAATATCTACTTGTGATTAAAACCTGGCTCCAGCCATTTTGTTCACCATACGAATACTTCCAACCTCCTTTTGTCTACCTCATGTATACCTGCATTTTTTGCCGAATCCGAATGGATGGATTATTTTTGACTTCGCGATAATCAACTACTCGATTCATTAATAAACAATCAAATCATCTCTTTATGAAAAATTTTACTTTCGGTATTTTAACAATCCTGGTAATGTCCTGTCTTTCCAACACCGCCTATTCTCAATGGGTAGCCAAACAAAATTTTGGAGGTTCCGTGCGAACGTTTGCTATGGGATTTTCAATTAATGACACGGCCTATGTTTTTGGTGGCAGCGATGTAAATGGAACTACTTTTCGCGATAATTGGGCTTACGATCCTGTTTCTGATAGCTGGACTCAAAAAGCCAACATTCCCGGTGGATTTCGTTGCGCTGCCGTTACTTTCTCTATTGGCAATAAAGCTTATTTCGGTACCGGCAATAATGGTGTTGATTATCTCGACGATTTTTATGAATATGATGCTACTACAAATACCTGGTTGACCAAAACAAATTTTCCCGGAGGTCCTCGTGAAGAAGCCGTCGGTTTTAGCATAGGAAACAAGGGTTATATTGGAACAGGACAGATTTTTATTGTAGGGCCAAACAATTCTTTCACTCAAACTTATAATGACTTCTATGAATATGACCCCGTAACTGACGCCTGGACACAAAAAGCCAATCTACCGGGTCTTGAAAGAGCTTATGCAGTCGGTACAGGTTTCGGTAATAAAGGATATGTTGGCTTAGGTGGTAACGATGATCAATCCGGATCCTTTAATGATTTTTATGAATACGATCCTATTACTGATTCCTGGACAAGCAAAACTTCTATGCCTGGCATCGGTATGGCAGAGTCCGGAATTTTATCTACCTCTTCTGCCCTTTATATTTTCGGCGGAATTAATTTTCCGAATTTTACCGGGACATCGTCAAGCAGAAAGTATGATCCAAATACGAATACCTGGACAAGCATTCCTCTTTTCGGTGGCGGTGTTATTATTGCACCTGTTGTCGTAAATGTAAATGGAAAAGGATATGTCGGAACTGGATATACCAACACGCTTGCTTTGAGAAACGATTGGTGGGAATTTACTCCTTCCGGAACAACCGATATTTTAACTAACGAATCTGAGTCGTTGAATTTATTTCCCAACCCAACGTCCGGCTCTTTTACAATTGATTGTAGTGATTGCCGCGGATTAAAAACGAGTGTGGATGTTTTTGACGAAATAGGAAAACGTGTATTACAAAAAGTTGTTTCCGCTTTCGACATTATTCAGCTCAATGCTTCAGCACTTTCCCCCGGATTATATACCGTAAAGGTCCGGACCGAAAATCGCCCTGTGCGACAAATTAAATTTATTCGATAATTATTTAGTAGTTATTGATTATTATGATTGTGATCCTTTATGAAAAGTATTTTGAGGATTGTTTTTGGGCTTCCACTATCAACTCGTTTATCTATTCTTTAATATGGGCTCTTCTCAGTCTTTATCTCTGCCGGAAGTTCAAATGTTTCCGCCCCCAGTTTCGTGAGTGATACCGCCGTAGCTACGCTTTCCAAAGTAAATGACTATTCCGGTCCATATTGACCCCCCAATTCCGGAGCATACTGACCCACCTATTCCGGCCATGTTGACCCACCCCTTTTTAGAAAAGAGAATGACATTCCGGCAATACTGACCCACCTCATTAGGTGACATTCCGGCAA
>JANNBB010000018.1:0-11001 GCA_031385005.1 Bacteroidota bacterium | reverse complement strand
GGATTTCCTTATAACTTACCTTGACAGTTCAAGCCTATGGAGATATTGCAGGAACTAAAAAGGAAGAGCTAATAATGAAAGCAATTGCAACAATTTATTCCCCTGCTGCGACGGACTAATATTACTCGTTTCGACAGACATTCGTCCGTTGTTTTTGTACTTCGGCTTCTCCCATTCTGACAAACTCCCAATGGACACTAGCACGAACGCATAACATAAGAAAAGAAATTTTAAAAGGGGCACTGTCGGTAATATGCCCTCCCGAGAGTTATTGGGTGCAGATATCTGATTCAACCCCAGCTGTGACGGACTTCCCCCCTTCTGTGACGGGCTTACACCACCTGCGCTTCGACGGACATCCGTACGTTGTTTTTGCACTTCGGCTTCTCTCGGCAAACAAGCTGTGTGATATTCATCCACTGTTAGTCGCTCATCGACTTTCAGCACTTTTTTACATCTTCCGAACAGTGGAATCTTTAAGTTGAGTGAGGTGGATTCGATAGCTATTGGATCTCCCACAGCTCAAAAGGCTGATGTTCAAAGAAATCTCCAAATAGAAGCGTATAGGTGTTAATAGAGCGGAATTATTTTTTCAATCCTAATACGGATTACCGGTTTTATCGGTGTGAAAAAATTCGTTACTTTTAGTTTTTGCACGAACTGCCGTTATCGGCAACCTTATGACGACAGTACAAACATCAAAAGTCAGTGGTAAAACTGACAGACAAATGCCAACCCCTCACAAAATAAAAAGACCTCCAAGTTCTTACATCGTATTCTTTGACCATTTGCGTAAAGGACAAATATTGAAAGATGAATTCAGAAGTGAGTTAGAAGATAAACTTGAAGAAGAAAGCGAATAAATAATTACAAGAATGGTAAAGCAAATAGTAGAAGGGAGAAAAGACCCGAAAGAATATATGAAACTTGCAGTGCAGGTGATGAAGAAATCAATACCCGAACGCAAGAAGAAAAATCCAAGTCCGTATGTAGGTGCTGTATTGGTTTTCCCTGATGGAACAATTGACACTGCATATCGTGGTGAGCAGAGAGAAGGTAATCATGCAGAATATGTAGTGCTTGACAGAAAGAACAGCCACCGTGATTTAACGGGCTGCTGGTTGTTTGCTACGCTTGAGCCGTGTGCAAAGGGAGCAAGAAATGCACCCAAAGTAAGTTGTTCAGAACGGATAGCCAATGCACGGATTTCAGATGTGTGGTTTGGCATTGAAGATAAAAACCCAACGGTTGACCATGCAGGAATTGATTATCTGATTGAGCAAGGAGTTAAGGTGCATCAGTTTTCTTCAGAGTTTCACAAGGATATTGAAGATGTGAACAAAGAGTTTATGAAGTGGGCAAACATGAAAAACGAAGAAGCAAAAACTGAAAAGAAAAAATCGACTGACCATTTGAATGAAAGATCAGCAGCAACTGATATGGACAATCTTTCAGAAATTGCTTTGCAAAAATTTATCTCCGAATCAAAACGCAAATACAAACCCAAGTCGGCAGAGCAACTTCGTGAATTGAAAGAAATGGATTTATTAGAGTATGACAGTAAAGCGAAAAAATATTTGCCGACCGGAAATGCAATTTTACTTTTTGGCAAAGCACCACGAAATAAATTTCCGCAAGCAGCAGTGAAAGCAAAAGTTCATTACGGTGATGGCAAAACAGGAACAGAAACTTTTGATAACGCTTTGGTTTTAGTTCCTGATGAAGTGGAAGATTGGTTGAAGAAAGTTTTACCTGCAAGCATTGACAGAAGTAAGTTCAAAGCAAAGCAGGTTCATTCTTTTCCGATACCAGTTATTCGTGAAGCAGTAATCAACGCTATTGCTCACCGTGATTATTCTAAAGACGGAGCAAAAGTTCACTTAGAAGTTTTCCCTGACCGGATAGTTGTAAAAAGTCCTGGTGAACCTCCACCACCAATTACAATTGAGGCGATGAGAAATTTTACGGCTACTTCTTACAGCAGAAACAAGAAATTAACTTTCATTTTTAACGAAATGGATTACATGGAAGAAACTGCTCTTGGTATGGATACATTTAAAGCAATGCGTAGTGAACATCATCTTCCACTTCCTATTATTGATTATGACAGAGGAAATGTTGTTGTTACATTTTTAAGAACAGGTAAAGCAGTTAAGGGAGTTGCTAATAAAGCTCTTGGTAAATTGACTGAAAAACAACTTGAAGGATTTGAATGGATAAAATCAAAAGGAGAAGCAAGCACCCGTGAATATTCTGCACACTTTGATATTGGTTACAAAACTGCCCAAAGACATTTGGCTAAGTTGAAAGAGTTGAAACTGATTAAGGATAATGGATTAGAACCTACTTCACCAAACTACAAATATGTTGTTGTTTGAGTTGATGAACTTGGACATGAACTTGGACAAGTTGTCCAAGTTGAAGAAATTGGAGAAGTTGTAACAAATGGAACAAGTGAACTTGCAAGAGTTGGACATGAACTTGGACAAGTTGTCCAAGAAGAAGATGACACAAATGAAATTGGAGATAAAAGAACAATTGGAAAATAAAGAACTGTTGAAGTTGAGCACGAGTCAAAATAGCCAGCACACATGTGTAAGCACATTTGCAAGCCACACAAGCCCAAGCACAGACCAAAGCTTGCAAAAGAGCTTCCACCTTTCCCACGCAGACAAAATTGAATTAAAAAAAATCTCCTCCCCTTCTGAAAATAAAAAATACCCCGCTGCGACGGACTTCTATTACTCGTTTCGGCGGATATCCGTCCGTTGTTTTTGCACTTCAGCTTCTCTCAGCAACCAAGCTGTGGATATTCATCCACTGTTAGTCGCTCATCGACTTTCAGCACTTTTTTGCTTCTTCCGAACATTGGAATTTTTAAGTTGAGTGCGGTGGATTCGATAGCTATTGGATCTCCCACAGCTCAAAAGGCTGATGTTCAAAGAAATCTCCAAATAGAAGCGTATAGGTGTTAATAGAGCGGAATTATTTTTTCAATCCTATTACGGATTACCGGTTTTATCGGTGTGAATAAATTCGTTACTTTTAGTTTTTGCACAAACTGCCGATATCGGCAACCTTATGACGACAGTACAGACATCAAACGTCAGTGGTAAAACTGACAGACAAATGCCAACCCCTCACAAAATAAAAAAGAACTGCAACCCAATACAAAAGCTAACACCTACCACACATTTAATTTTACCCAATCACCTCCAAAGCCCACCTACCACCCGACATGTAGACAGTTGACAATTTGAGAGTGAATTCTGACAGAAACAGAACTTAAAAACTTAACTTAGCGACTTATAAAAATGGAATAACTTATGTTTGAACAAACCTTTAAAAATATAGACGACATACTGCACAAAGACGCAGGTTGCGGCAGTGAACTTGATTATGTAGAACAAACCTCCTGGGTGTTGTTTCTAAAATATCTCGATGACCTTGAAAAAGATAAAGCCACAGCAGCCGAACTCACCGGCAAGACCTACACCAACATTATTGAAAAGAAATTTCAATGGTCTACCTGGGCTGCTCCAAAAGATAAGAAGGGTGTTCTCGACCACCACAAAGCTCTCACCGGCGATGACCTTGCCGATTTTGTAAACATTAAACTATTCCCCTACCTCAAAAAGTTTAAGGCGGATGCAGAAAGTGCAGACACCATTGAATATAAAATCGGAGAGATTTTTAGCGAACTGAAAAACCGGATACAGAGCGGATATAATTTGCGTGAGGTAATTAACCGCATTGATGAACTTCGTTTCCGTACACATGCAGAAAAGCACGAAATGAGCCATTTGTATGAATCTAAAATACAAAATATGGGTAATGCCGGGCGTAATGGTGGCGAGTATTATACTCCACGTCCGTTGATTCGAACCATTGTGAAAGTAGTATCTCCGAAAATCGGTGATAAAATTTACGATGGCGCTGTTGGTTCTGCAGGTTTCTTATGTGAAGCATTTGATTTTTTAAAATCAAGTAAAAAACTTACAACCGCTGAGTATAATACCTTACAGAAAAAAACCTTTTACGGCAAAGAAAAAAAATCATTGGCTTACATCATTGGCACCATGAATATGATTTTGCACGGTATCGAAGCACCCAACATTGTGCACACCAACACACTTGCCGAAAACTTAGCCGACATACAGGAAAAAGACCGTTACGATATCGTTCTTGCCAACCCGCCATTTGGTGGAAAAGAAAGAGCCGAAGTACAGCAAAACTTCCCCATAAAAACGGGCGAAACCGCCTCATTGTTTTTGCAACATTTTATTAAAATACTAAAAGCCGGTGGCAAAGCAGGTGTGGTCATTAAAAACACTTTTTTGAGTAATACTGACAATGCCTCGGTGAGTTTGCGAAAACTATTATTGGAAAACTGCAACCTGCATACCGTGCTCGATTTGCCGGGCGGCACGTTTACCGGTGCAGGTGTAAAAACGGTAGTCTTGTTTTTTGAAAAAGGTAGTGCTACCAAAAAGGTATGGTTTTACCAACTGAACCTGGATAGAAACCTGGGCAAGACCAATGCCCTGAACGAAAAAGATTTGGCTGAATTTGTAAAACTTTTTGAGCAAAGAAAAAAATCAGCCGAAGGACCTGAAACTCCAAACTCATGGAACATTGACGGTAAAAAAGCGGCTGAGCTTGCCGAAGCCGACCTCTCTGCCAAAAACCCCAACAAAAAAGAAGAAACCGCTTTACGCCAACCGCAGGAAATTTTAGAGGAAATAAAAGCATTGGATGAAGAAAGTGCGGAAGTCATGGAAAAATTAAAATTGATAATTGGATAACATAAAATTAATTTAACCAATGGAAAAAGCTACCATAATTAAACTTAATAAAACATTTGAAGAAAGTGCTTATGAGCAGGATGGCATAGAATATTGGCTTGCCAGAGAATTACAATTACTATTAGGATATGCCGATTGGCGTAATTTTTTAAATGCAATTGACAAAGCCAAAGAAAGTTGTAAAACCACTTCAGAAGCCGTATCAGACCATTTTGTTGACATCACCAAAATGGTTTCTATTGGCTCAGGAGCTGAGCGTAAGCAAGACGAGATAATGCTTACTCGTTACGCCTGTTACCTAATTGCTCAAAATGGCGACCCAAAAAAAGAACAAATTGCGTTTGCTCAGAGTTATTTCGCAATTCAAACACGAAAACAGGAGCTATTAGAAGAACGCATCCAATTGATGGAGCGTTTGCAGGCACGAGAAAAATTAGCCGCTGCAGAAACGGAGCTGTCAAAAAATATCTATGAAAGAGGTGTTGATAATAAAGGTTTTGCCAACATACGTAGTAAAGGCGATTGGGCATTGTTTGGCGGTAACAACACCAGTGCAATGAAACGCAAATTGGGCATTGCCGAAAACAGGCCTTTAGCCGATTTTTTACCAACCATTACTATCTCTGCAAAACAATTGGCTACCGAAATTACAAACTTTAATGTAAAGAAAAACGACCTGAAAGGTGAAAACAAAATTACGAGTGAACATATAAAAAACAATACCGATGTTAGAACCTTATTAGGTAAAAGTGGCATAAAACCGGAACAATTGCCTGCCGAAGAGGATATTAAAAAATTAGAACGTAGAGTAAAAGCTGCAGACAAGGTTATTACAAAGAAAAAACTAAAAAGAAAGTGAGTAAACAAATTGTAAGTGCTGATATTTTAAACTCAATTTTGGAATTGATATGAACATTCGACAAGCTCAGTTACCCAAGGGTTGGGAAATAAAAAAGTTGGGTGATGTGTGTGAAACTGGTGCTGGTGGAACACCATTAAAAGCGCATAAAGATTATTACGAAGGAGGAACTATTCCTTGGTTAATGAGCGGTGAGGTAAGTCAAGGTGAAGTTTTTGAAGCCAAAAATTTCATTACTGAAAAAGGTTTAAAAAACTCTTCTGCGAAACTGTTCCCAATAAACACTGTTTTAGTTGCAATGTATGGAGCAACGGCTGGACAAGTTGGTATTTTAAAATTTGAAGCTTGCACAAATCAAGCTGTTTGTGGCATTTTTCCAAATGATAAAACTATTCCTGAATATTTATTTTATTGCTTTCTTTCAAAAAAAGAAGAATTAGTTGCACAAGCAGTTGGCGGAGCACAGCCAAACATTTCTCAAATAAAAATTAGAAATACAAAAATCCCCCTCCCCCCCCTCCCCGAGCAACAACGCATCGTAGCCATATTAGATGAAGCTTTTTCGGCTATTGAGCACAGTCGAAAAAATGCCGAACAAAACCTCAAAAACGCTAAAGAACTTTTTGAAAGTTATTTGCAAGGGGTGTTTGACCCTTCGACACGCTCAGGGCAGGGAATAAAGAGGGATGGTTGGGAAGAGAAGACATTGGATGAAGTATGTGAAATATCTTCTAAATTGATAGACCCAAAGAAATCTGAATTTCAGAATATGATTCATATTGGGGCAGGAAATATTGAATCCCAAAAAGGAACATTAATAGATTTAAAAACTGCAAAAGAAGAAAATCTAATTTCTGGTAAATTCTTGTTCGATGAATCAATGATACTTTATAGTAAAATACGACCGTATTTAATGAAGGTAGTAAACTGCGAATTTCAAGGATTGTGTAGTGCTGATATTTATCCTTTAGTGCCAGTAAAAGGAAAATTGATTAAGGATTTTTTATACCATCTGCTTCTTACCAAAGGTTTTACAGATTATGCAATTCTTGGCTCTCAAAGAGCTGGTATGCCTAAAGTAAACAGAGAACATTTATTTGCCTACAAATTGAAATTACCTCCAATAAAAGAACAACAAATCATTGTTCAAAAATTGGATGCATTATCCACCGAAACTAAAAAATTAGAGGCCATTTATCAGCAAAAAATAAATGATTTAGAAGAACTGAAAAAAAGTGTGTTGCAGAAGGCGTTTAGCGGGGAGTTGAAATAGGTATGTGCAAAATTTGCACATATCAAAAAAAGGTAAAGAAATAGAAAATGGAAAATCAAGTTGAGATATATAAATCATCGGATAATAAAATAGAACTACAAGTTAACCTTGAAAATGAAACAGTTTGGCTTACTCAAGTCCAAATGTCACAATTGTTTGGAAAAGGTAGAACTACAATAACCGAACACATACAAAATATTTTTAAGGAAGCTGAATTGGATGAAATAGTGGTATGTCGGGATTTCCGACATACCACTCAACATGGTGCTATACAAGGAAAAACACAAGAAAAGGTGTTAAAGTATTACAACCTTGATGTCATTATTTCTGTTGGCTATCGCGTAAAATCAAAACAAGGAATCCTATTTCGCCAATGGGCAACACAGCGTTTAAAGGATTATTTGGTAAAAGGGTATGCCATCAATCAAAAACGTTTAGATCAATTACAACAAACCGTAGAGCTTATACAAAAAGGCGGCAAAACTGAAGACTTAAATCTGACTGAAGCTAAAGGTTTGCTGGATATAATTAGCAATTACACGCAAAGTTTTGTACTGCTAAATAAATTTGATAGCCACAAACTGGAAGCAGAAAAACTGAATGAAAATATTACATATGAAATAAAATATGAAGAAGCTGCAATGGCAATTGCCGAATTAAAAAAGCAACTCATTTCAAAAAAAGATGCTACAGAATTATTCGGTAATCAAAAAGATAACAGCTTTAAAGGCATACTGGGAAATGTTGTGCAAAGTTTTGGTGGAGAATATTTATATAAAAGCATTGAAGAACAAGCCGCACACCTTATGTATTTCGTTATTAAAAATCATCCCTTTAGTGATGGCAACAAACGTATTGGTGCATTTATGTTTGTGTGGTTTTTGGAAAAAAACAAACACCGCTACAAATCAAATGGCGAAGTAAAAATAAATGATAACGGATTAGTGGCTCTTGCGCTTTTAGTGGCACAAAGCAATCCCGATGATAAAGAATTGATAGTGCAACTGATTATTAACTTAATTAATAACAAGTAATGAACGAAGCAGAAACAAGAGCAGAACTAATTGACCCGAAGCTTAAAGCTTGCGGCTGGGGC
The DNA here is from genome assembly GCA_031385005.1 of Bacteroidota bacterium. Lineage (GTDB taxonomy): Bacteria > Bacteroidota > Bacteroidia > AKYH767-A > 2013-40CM-41-45 > JADKIH01. The sequence continues at coordinate 2,968 of JANNBB010000018.1, read as the reverse complement.
ATTGTAGAAGGTTCTAAAATCCTTCGTGAATACAACATTACCGCAGGTAAAATTCAAACCGGTGGCGCAAGAGCGAAAAAACTCACTGCCGATTATGTATTGGTTTATAAAGGAATTAAACTGGCAGTTGTAGAAGCCAAAAGCGATGATTTAGGTGTAGGCGAAGGCGTGGCACAAGCCAAGCAATATGCCGAGAAACTGCAATTAGAAACAACTTACAGCACCAACGGTAAAGAAATTTACAGCATCTGTATGAAAACAGGTGCCGAAGGTTTGGTTGCTGAATACTTAACACCCGAACAACTTTGGAATAAAACTTTTGCCACTCAAAACCAATGGAGAGAAAAGTTTTCTGCCATTCCGTTTGAAGATATTGGCGGAACGAAAGGAACAAGATATTATCAGGAAATAGCCGTAAAAAATACCTTAGAAGCCGTTGCCAATAATCAAGAACGTATTTTATTAACCCTTGCAACAGGAACCGGAAAAACATTTATTGCTTTTCAAATTGCGTGGAAATTATTTCAAACACGTTGGAACCTAAAGCGTGACGGAAGCCGCAGACCACGCATTTTATTTTTAGCCGACAGAAATATATTAGCCGACCAGGCCTTCAACGCTTTTTCAGCATTTCCCGAAGATGCTTTGGTTAGAATTAGTCCGAAAGAAATCAGCAAAAAAGGAAGTGTGCCTACTAATGGCAGTATCTTCTTTACCATCTTTCAAACCTTCATGACCAATGCTAAAGTCGTAAAGAAAATAGAACCAACAGAACCTATTTCTTTAGCAGCAGAACATATTGTTGAATATGGAAGTGAGCAATTCAATTTCGGACAATATCCAAAAGACTATTTTGATTTTATCATAATAGACGAGTGCCACCGTGGCGGAGCAAATGATGAAGGAAACTGGAGAGGCATTTTAGACTATTTTTCGCCAGCCGTTCAGTTGGGTTTAACAGCCACACCCAAACGCAAAGACAATGTTGATACTTACAAATACTTTGGCGAACCTGTTTATATCTATTCGCTGAAAGAAGGTATCAACGATGGTTTCTTAACACCATTCAAAGTAAAACGCATCAAGACTACGCTGGATGATTACATCTACACCAGCGATGACCAAATTATAGAAGGCGAAATTGAAGCAGGCAAATTGTACACCGAACCCGACTTCAACAAGATAATTGAAATAAAAGCAAGAGAGGCAAAACGTGTTCAGCTTTATATGGACGATGCCAACCAGAAAGAAAAGGCAATTATTTTTTGTGCCACGCAAGACCACGCTGCGGCAGTTCGTGATTTGGTAAACCAATACAAGAAGCCAGCCCAGAGCGGAGCCGAAGGGAGTACCGACCCGAATTATTGTGTTCGTGTAACTGCCAATGATGGAGTAATGGGCGAACAGTTTTTAAGAGAGTTTCAAGACAACGAAAAAACAATCCCGACCATTTTAACCACTTCGCAAAAACTTTCAACAGGAGTAGATGCAAGGAATATCCGTAACATTGTTTTGATGCGACCGGTAAACTCAATGATAGAGTTTAAGCAAATCGTAGGACGAGGCACACGTTTGTTTGATGGCAAAGACTTCTTTACCATTTACGATTTTGTAGATGCTTATCACCACTTTTCCGACCCCGAATGGGATGGTGAACCTTTAGAGCCAGAACCAACAGGCCCCAAACCACCTACACAGCCAAATGAACCTAAAGAGCCGAAGGACGTCGATGATCAAGGCGAAGAAAAAGAAAAGCAAAAACGCATCAAAATAAAACTGCGAGACGGAAAAGAACGTGAAATACAATCAATGATTTCTACTTCGTTTTGGAGTGCAGACGGCAAACCGATTTCAGCCGAAGAATTTTTGAATAATCTGTTTGGTGAATTGCCAAACCTTTTCAAAAGTGAAGATGAATTGCGGACACTTTGGAGTAATCCACTTACCAGACGGACACTATTAGAAAAATTGGATGCAGCAGGTTTTGGCAAAGACGAACTAACCACTTTGCAAAAACTCATTGACGCAGAAAAAAGCGACTTGTTTGATGTGTTGGAATATGTGTTTAACAGCGACATAAAACCAATAACAAGAGAAGCACGAGTAGCAGCAGCACAAGCAACCATTTTTGCCTTGCTCGATAACCAACAAAAAGAGTTTATCGAATTTGTGTTGAGCAAATACATAGAGACAGGTGTAGAAGAACTTGACCAGGAGAAACTGCCAATCTTGCTAACAAACAAATATCAATCCTTAGAAGATGCTAAGGACATTTTGGGAGACGTTGCAAACATCAGCAGACTGTTTATAGAGTTTCAAAAACATTTATATAATCAGAAAGCAGCGTAATGACAGGGCATCTCCCCTATGCTGTTACGGGCTTACACTAGCTTGCTGCGACAGACATCCGTCCGTTTTATTTGTGCTTCGGTTTCTCTCCGCAACTAAGCTGTGGATTTTTATCCACTGTTAATTGCTCATCGTCTTTCCCCCCGCTGCGACGGTCTTCTACTACTCGCTTCGACGGACATTCGTCCGTTGTTTTTTTGCTGTGGATATTCATCCACTGTTAGTCGCTCATCGTCTTTCACCCAAAGTATTCCGCCTATCACGTAATACAGCCAATCATTTACTATTTGGTATAGCAGATTTAATTATCTTAGCTTTCAGATTACACTACGATATCATGCTAACGAGAATAATGAATGATGAAAAATTTAAGCTGGATTAAAATTGAAGTACTGTGTGCGGCGGAATTCGATAGCTATCGCATCCCCTACCGCAAAAGGCCGATGCTCAAAGAAATCGCCGAGCAGAGAGACACCGTTTTTGCGACTTTATTCACTGTGGCTCAGTGCACAGGTTAATAGAACGAAATTAGTTTTCCGGTCTTATTCCGGTTTGGAGGCAATGTGGGTATGAAAATATTTTTTATTTTTAGTTTTTGCACGAACTTACGTTAGGTGGA
>JANNBB010000071.1:0-5016 GCA_031385005.1 Bacteroidota bacterium | reverse complement strand
ATTATCCCATAAAGGAGCAATCAGAGGAAGTCCACCGGCATAGGTACTTAGGGAATTATTCGGTAATGGAGATGCAAAATATGCAGGAAGAACTGCCACAGAGCTTGGAGCCAAAGCAACCCATCCGTTTGTAGAAATAATTACCCTGTCATAGATGACGCCTGCAAAAGTAAATGTGAAACCGGCCGGTACAAGGAGGGTATCGAATTCATCCCTAATAGCTGCCGGTCGTGAAGCAAGATTTATAAGTGTAGGCACCGAAGGTGTTGCAGCATGAGTGGCAGTAGAAAACCTGAAAGGCATTCCGGAGGCCAACTGAGCTTTAGCATCTATTTGAGAAATAAATAAAATCAAAAAAAAGAGTATACGAGTATAGCTTTTATACATCATTTATTATTTTAATTTCCCCAAGATATAAAAAAATATCAATTCATATTTTAAACTGATTTACAGATAATTAGAGTTGATTAGTTTTTAAAGAATTGATTTTGGAGTTTTATATTTTCGTTATCGGATATTCTCAAATAATAGGCGCCGGAAGCGAGTCCGTCAATTTTTAGCGACAACTGATTCAGACCTTTTTTACCAATTATCTTTTCAATTTGCACTATTCTTCCTGTAATATCTAAAATGCTTAATGTAAGATCACTGTTTTCATTTTGAGTAAATCTGCAAGTCAGAGATTCATTTGCAGGATTTGGAAAAAGTTCGATTCCCGGACTGCGTTTACAGTTGATCGCTATTTTTTGAGAGAAATTATATTGACCATCCAAATCTACTTGCTTTAGTCTATAATAGCGGATATCCGTACACAAGTCATGATCAACCAATGAATAATCTATTTTTTCTACGCTAGTACCAGATCCAAAACCATTAACCCGACCGATCGATTCAAATTCATAACCATTATTGCTTCTTTCGACTTCAAAGTAATCGTTATTCGTTTCAGAAGCAGTAGACCATTTACAGATAACATCATCACCGTCTGGTTCGGCAGTGAATGACAACAGCTCGATAGGTAAAGGTTGCAGCGATTGAACGGTAGCATATAGATGATTGAAAGAATTCACTGCCAATGCAGGCGTATTTAATTGATTTCTCTGAGTAATATTTGCTGTACTGCCAATTACACATGTACCTAAAAGTCCCCAACTAGCTGCCAAGTTAGCGGGAGCCGTATTAACAGCCTTAGCGATAGTCCATCCCATTCCGACGTTATTAGTGTAACCTGTGTTATATAGGGTAACGTTATAATTACCGTTGTAACTGGCGCTTTGTCTTAAAAACGTCCAATATCCGTTGTTAAATATTGGAGCAGCATCATATGTAGCAAAAACACATTCTGATGCAGCAGGTCCGATAGGAACAGGTCCTGGAGGCCATGCGGTAAACCATGCAAGTAAATCAGGCACAACAGTACTCGTCGTGAATGTAATGTTTGCAAGATTGTATCCGTTGTCAGGAACAAGATTTGGAACTAATGAATCACCTAGTGGGAAGTCTAAAACACCACCGGGGAAATAAATTTTTCTTCTTAGTCTTCCGTTAATAAAACTAATATTTGAGTGTCCGGTGATAGCACCTAAAGCACCGTATTTTACATTTACTTCGAGCGTGCCTGAAGTAACCATGATACCTGAGTTTAGGGTTAAAACAGAGTCGATGTTCATTGTGCTATTTGCACCGGAGAGGTAAAGCTTTCCTCCGGTTTTATTCATGCGCACACGGTTTAAGGTAATAACTCCATTTGAGTTGGTAAAATTCTGATTGATCGAACCATTGAATTCTACAGTACTTCCGGCATAATTGGTAAATGTAGTTGCTCCGTTGAAGTTGGTGAAGTTTCCGGCAACCTTCATATATTTTCCATTGATATTGAAAACACTTGTTCCGTTTACCTCTGAAAAATTTTCTGAAACGTCGATATTATTTAACAATTGAACACTACCACTTGGTTTGTTGATGACGAGATTAGCAAATGAATTGGGTGCATTTAATAATCCGCTTATTGTCTGAAGTCCACTTCCAATAAATTGAATGGTTGATCCCGCTTCGCAAATTAGCGTACCGAAGTTTGCAAAATTTCCACAGACACTTAATGTAGCACCTGCTTTTATTCTTAAAGTTGCTCCGGAATTAATAGTAATGTTTCTTACGGATTTTGCCGGTGCTCCGGCAGTTACGGTAGGTTGGCGACCATTAGGCGGATTGTTAACGATAGCATCTATTGCGCATGAAGGTGTTGAGCCGCAATCGCCCCAGTTTGTTGAAGTTGTAAATAAAGTATCCGATTGCCCGGACCAGATTGCATTTGATGGTACAGTGGAAATAGGAGTAGCATTCCAGTTTAAGGTAAATCCTGCATTGGTGGAGCTATTCCAGTTGTTTAGTAAAAGTAAATAGGTGCGTGGCAATCCTGTTATAACAATTGAATTGTCATAGCCATATGCTAAAGGTGCATTCATTAAACCTGTTGCTGAGTTTGCAGCAGCGTAATTACAACGAATAGGAGCTAAGGTAGCAGCTTGTATTTGCGGACAAGGATTTGCTACTCCTGTTATATCCCACATGATCATATCAATATCCACAGAAGCAGGTGTCAATACATCAAATGTAATGGTGGCTGTTCCTCCTGATAATGCCGGGTCAACTGTAAATTGATACCAAACTGAATTTCTTTCTCCTGTTCCCCAGCATCCCTGAGGATTCATATCGCAGACGTTACCATTATTCCTGAATCCTGGATCTGCTACAACTAAACTACTCGTACTACATAATACTTGAGGCGAACCACAGTCTTGTAAATATATTGGTGGAAATGTAGTAGAAGTACCATCAATAAATGAAATATCAAAAGATCCGGTTAAAGAACCGATGCCGTCTAAAGCAATAAACAGCGTATCACCGGGCGTTAAACCTGAAAAAAGTTGTTCCGAAAAATCATTGAAACCACCACTGCATGCAACACCGTCATCGTTGCAGCCTCTGTTTACATTACTGGCTACTGAATTTGTACAACCTGTCGGGAAAGTGAATCCTTGAATTTGTGTGTCGGTTAATGTGAGCGGATGAGTTCTTACTCGCACAGAGCCGCTTGCAGGAACAATTGCTTTATACCAGACACTATTAATTGTTCCACCTACAACACATTGAGCGGCATTAGCAGGTTCTGTAATTCCGCTTGCACAGGTATTGAAACCGGCAGCTGTACCTCCTAAAGGTACCAGTACGGCTGCACATGGAACGTCATTTGGTGGAGCGCAATTACCTTGAAAACACAAATCAAAGTTTCCTGCATTCTCAGGATTTTCCGTCCAAAATCGAATGTAATAAGTGGTTCCGTTTATAACAGGAATCGATAAACTCGGCATTCCATTCGGTCCTGAATTATTATCGCAAGCATAGGGTGCTCCCATGGAGCCGCAGGTACCAGTATAAACTGCCATTGCACCATTAGCCATCGGGTTAGTAGCACTTTGAAATGAATTAATCTGAAGCGCTCCGGAGAATCCTGCAGTAAATCGAAGCCATACATCACCGGTTACTCCATTAACGAAAGAAGCCGGAGTAGCATTCGGAATACATCCCGGAATACCTGCCTGTCCGACAGGAGTGGGTGTTGAACAAGCCGTACTGTATGTGCCTGTTGACAATCCGCAAATTACCGTATTCGCAATTGTTCCTAGATTTTGTGCACTTGCACAAACATCATAAGCAGGAGGAGTTCCTGTTCCTGTAACCGTAATATCGAATGGTATTCCACCAACAGGTCCATTATTATCCACAACAATGTAATATGTTTGTCCTGCAGTTAGAGTAACAGCGTTGATTGTTGCTGTACCTGTAGGGACTTCACTATTTCCCATACAATAAGTTGCGATTCCGGAAGTAGAATCCGGACATCCGGAAAAAATAAAAACAGCCGGATTAACACCTGTGCTTGTAATTGAAATCTGGATACACTGACTCGTTGGAGGTGTGTAAGAAAAAACATAATCTTCACCTCTCATTGCTTGCGTATGGCAAACAGAATTTAAACTGTCGTAATTGTTTAATGATCCTGTAGTAGTAAGTCCGGTTTGTGTGTAGGGTAATGAACAAATATTATTCGCTGTTGAACAAGTAGCTCCTGTTCCTCCGACTCCTGTGGCACAGATTCTGAATTTTCCAGCTACGTCGCCATCGGCTGTAACTCTAACCCAAAGAGTTTCTGCAGTACAAGAAGGTCTGGCAAGTGAAACTTCTCCATAACCCGGATTTGCAACACTTGTTGTAGCACAGCCTAATAAAGCACCACCGCAAGCAGCATATACTTCAAGACTGGTTCCGGTTACACTCTGACAAGTTGCAGCAGCTGTTGTGACTGTTACTCCGGAAGTTCCTAAAGGTTTTATTACAGTAAACCAAACATCGTTGTCGTCTGTTGTTGCACAATTTCCGGTTCCGGAAACAGTTGCATTGATAGTAGAAGAAAGGGTATAGGTACAAGTTCCGTTTACAGTGCCCAGGTTTTTTGCAGGAAATGCACCGGAACAATTATCATTGCCATTATAAGGAATAAAGGTATATCTGTGCCCGACAGGTTTTAAATTGACAGTCGAATTTTCAGCAACACTGTCAATACTTGTACTGGCTAAAGTTGCATTGGGTGTAACCGAATAAAAATCCCCTGTACAAACTCCTGCAATTCCGATGGATGCTCCGGCTGTAGCTGAAGGTGTATACGCTCCGGTTGAGTAATACATGTCAATATTTCCGGTGCCACCATCTAATACAACCCAAAAAAGAGAATTATAAGTTCCGACATAAGTTTTATCCCACTTCACACTCCAGCGAATGGTAAGTACATTGGCTAAAAGGCCGTATTGAATTGCTGCACAAGAATCATTATCCCATAAAGGAGCAATCAGAGGAAGTCCACCGGCATAGGTACTTAGGGAATTATTCGGTAATGGAGATGCAAAATATGCAGGAAGAACTGCCACAGAGCTTGGAGCCAAAGCAACCCATCCGTTT
>JANNBB010000070.1:0-179507 GCA_031385005.1 Bacteroidota bacterium | reverse complement strand
AAACGGATGGGTTGCTTTGGCTCCAAGCTCTGTGGCAGTTCTTCCTGCATATTTTGCATCTCCATTACCGAATAATTCCCTAAGTACCTATGCCGGTGGACTTCCTCTGATTGCTCCTTTATGGGATAATGATTCTTGTGCTGCTATTCAATACGGCCTTGCAGCCAATATACTTACCATTCGCTGGAGTGTGAAGTGGGATAAAACTTATGTCGGAACTTATAATTCTCTTTTTTGGGTTGTATTAGACGGCAACACGGGAAACATTGATATGTATTACTCAATAGCATCTTATACACCTTCTGCTACAGCCGGAGCATCGATAGGTATTGCGGGAGTTTGTACGGGGGATTTTTACTCCGTATCACCTAACAGCACTTTGGCCCTTACAACTATCGATAGCGTTGCGGAAAACTCAACAGTCACACTCAAACCTGTAGCAGCGCGGTATACATTTATCCCATATAATTCAAATGACAATTGTACAGGCACTTACCCTGCACAAAATCTGGGAACCATCAATGCAACTTGTACTTATAAATCTGCATCTACTTTTAATGCAACCGTTTCCGGTACAGGAAATTGCTCTACTGCTGATGATAATGATGTATGGTTTCGCTTTATCAAACCGAATGGTGTTTTAAATATTACTGTCACTACAGCTCCTGCAATCTGCCAGAGTGTATCCGGAACCAGTGTTGAAATTTATTCTGCTTGTGGCGGAGCAGTTATCGGCTGTGCAACAACAAGTACCGGTTATCCCGGTTATGGTGAAGTTGTTTTTTCTCGTCCATGTGCTGCAGAAACGCTTTGGGTAAGAGTTACTGCCGATGGAGACATTCCCGGAAAATTTCTAATATGTGCAAAAGACGGGGGTTCGGGTTCTTCGGGAAATACCTGTGCAAATGCAACCCCAATTTGTTCAATTCCTTATAGCCAAACCGGATTATCAACTCTGGGATTTGGTAACGAATATGACAGTACAAATTCCGCTTGTCATGATCCTTTTATGAATGGAGAAGATTATTTATTTTCTTACACTCCTACTGCAAATGGTTGCATTCGTGTAGTCGTGAACAGCACAGGCGACAATCCGGGTGTTTTTGTTTTTAATGGCTGCCCAAACCTGCTAACCACCAATTGTATTGCAAGCAGTGTCAATTCCACTGGAACACTAACTATAAATTCTGTTTCACTCGTAGCAGGAGTTACTTATTATTTCTTGGTAGATAACAATCCCGCCGGTGTTCCCTTGAACAATATACCTTTTGATATAAACATAACATCTGTTGGTGGTTCCCAAACTTATGATGCTTGCGGTGCCGTAAATCTGGGAAGTATTGCAAACAATCAGGCATGTACGTTCAGCACGTACACAACTGAATGTGCAACTGCTTCAGCTCTTGCTTATCCGAATCCGGGTTGTGGATCTTATGCGAATAATGTTACAGGTGATGTGTGGCTTAGCTTTACAGCAACATTTACAGGAAGCTTGCTTATTCGTACTCAACCAAGCGCAACAAATCCAACTTCTGATCTGGCTATGGCCGTATATACAGGAAACTGTATTTCATTAACATTATTTGCATGCGACGATAATTCAGCCGGAAGTGGAATGCCTTTACTTTCCCTTCCTGTTGTAAGCGGAACAGTTTATTACATCCGTTTATGGACAGCTCCACCGGGAAATTCGGGAAGTTTTGATTTATGTTTAACCAGTGCATGCACTCCTCCGAATGACTTGCCATGTGCAGCCGTATTAGTTAATCTGGGTGGTACTGCCACCGGTTTCAATACCTGCGCAAGCTCAACCTCTGAACCACCCAATGCTGCGCAATGTGTTGCAGGTGGAATTATAAATACTGTTTGGTATAAAGCTGTTGTCCCTGCCAGTGGTTCAATTAAAGTAAGGACTCATACCCGCACACTTTCAGATACACAGATTCAGGGATTTAGTTTTCCAACAGGATGCGCAAATGCAGCTACATCCTTTATTGCAAGAACTTGCAATGATGACGGGCCGGATTGCGGAGCCGGCGGTCCACAATCTTTTCATGATTTTTCAGAACAATTATTCAGCGGCTTGACACCTGGTGACACGCTATTCATTGCGGTTGATGGCTACAATTCACAAACAGGAACTTTTGATATAACAATCATCAATGGCACAGGGACCTATCCTCCTGTTCCCGGTGCCGATTGCGAAGGTTCTTATGAAGTTTGCGGATCCAGTAACATCACTGTTCCTGATCCGGGAATTTTAGGGTATGGAAATATCTGTGACTTCGGGGTTAATTATAATTGCTGGAACAATCCTGAAAGAAATTCTGCCTGGTATCGGGTAACTGTTAATCCCGGAACACTTCAATTTAACATTCAGACTTTTTCTGATTATGATTTCATCATGTGGGATATTACCGGAATAAGCAATCCATGTGCTCAAATTCAGTCAATCAGCCTTCCTTCTGTAAGATGTAACTGGGTAACAACTACCGGTGGAAGCACCGGAATCTCTATTCCAGATCCGGATGCGTCCTGGGAACCGGCTATTACTATTACCGGCTCTCCTCGAACCTATATGATTCTTATCGACAACTGGAATCCTCCTTACCAAACAACAGGTTTTACACTTGATTGGATGGGGTCTCCAATCGCATCTACAACTACTTCTGTTACCTGGCAAGGCGCTGCAGATACATCGTTCAGCACCCTCAGCAATTGGGGCGTTGCACCTTGCAATGCTGTTCCCTCCTGTAATATTGATGCAACTGTTGCCTCAGCCGGTACCGGACGACAACCCACTATTTCTGCAAACATGGCAGTAAATAATCTCACAATCAATGCCGGTGGATCATTAAGGATTATGAGTCCATTCCGTTTAGACGTATGTGGAAACTTTACCAATAACGGTACATTAATTTGCGAGCCCGGATCCAGTGTACGATTTATCGGCACAGGAGTACAGACGATAAATGGAACATTGACAGGCACTAATTCATTTGCCAACGTCGACATTTTTAAAGCCAGCGGATCTGTTGTTTTAAATACAAATATTGATGTCAGCGGAAACTTTTCTACAAGTACTCCAACAAGTATATTTAGTATCAATGGAAAATATATGAGGGTTGCAGGCCATTTTACCAACAACAATGGAACAACTACATTCACAGGTATTCCAACCAGTACGCTTGAATTTTATGGAGGCACAAACCAGAATTTCACAAACACAAGCGGAATAATTAATCTAAACAGAGTGCGAATGAATAAAACAGCCGGAAAAGTTTATCTGACCGGTGTCAATAGCACTATGAATATTGACTCTATTCTAACACTTACGTCAGGAAACATTGTAACTTCCGGATTACTCGAAGTAAATGTTAAATATGCCGCAATAGGTGCTGTAACAGGACACTCTGCTAATAGCTTTATTAATGGTCGTCTACGTAGAAAATTATATAACCCCTTAGCGGTTTTAGATTTTCCGGTTGGAGACTCACTTGTCCCAAACCCTGTTCCTTCAAAAGGATACAATCTGGCTACGATTACATTTACATCCAGCACGGTTATTCCTGATCTACTTTGCTGGTTTAGCACTTGGTCAAGTCCTCCACCAAATGGACCGGCCGCATCGGAATGTGTATTTGCTACCTATAACGCAGCTCCTATATTCAACAATGGTTTTTGGACTTTCCAAAGACAAAGTGCAAGTTTCAATGGAAATTACAACGTGACTCTTAATAACACTGGATTTACAAATAATGTAGGAATGGGATGGACTGTTTCAAAAGCCGATATAGCAGCTAATCCATTGCTCCCTGCCTCTTGGGGACTTTTAGGAACCTGTGTGATTGCCAGTACTGCTGCCAGTACACAACGTACCAGTATGAATTTCCCTGCTCTTACTTCCAGTTCATTCAATAGTTTGTATGCAACGGTTCAATCAACTCAACCTTTGGCAGTTGAATTGATTTATTTCACCGCTGAACCTCAAGGAGAAATTGTTATGTGTAAATGGGAAACTGCATCTGAAACAAATAACGATTATTTCGAGGTTGAAAGAAGTTTTGATGGAAACAATTTCGAATTTTTAGGAAGAGTTGAAGGCTTCGGTCAAGGTGTTAGTAATGTAAATATTAAATATTCTTTTCCTGATAATGATCTATGTAATGACATTCGTTATTACCGTCTAAAACAAGTAGATACAGATGGACTGATCAGCTATTCAGAAATTATCGCTGTAAACTGCCAAAGCAAAAAAGATTTCCTTAACGTTTATCCTAACCCTGGTAATTCAACTATAGTGAGTTCGTTTTATGAACCCTCAGGTGGCTTTGTTCGTCTGGAATGGCATGATATGATTGGTCAAATCGTTAAGAAAGAAGTACATCAGGTAATTAAAGGATACAATTCTATTGATTCCAGAATTGATGAAATCGCTGCAGGAATTTATTACTTAAAAATTCAAAATATTAACGATAATTTAAATGAAAACGTCCGTCAGGTTAAATTCATTAAAAATTAAAGAAAAATAATTTTATTATTGAAAATGAAGCCGGAATATTTCCGGCTTTTTTTATGTCTGAAAATATAGATCAAACAAGGGGAGGAATAATTTTTATCTTTGCCCACCTTTTTTAGAACGCATCCATGGACAGAAATTCGATAATCGGGCTATCATTGATTGGTCTGATCATCATAGCTTATTCAATTTTTACACAACCTTCTCCGGAGGAGATCAAGGAATTGCAAAGACGCAAAGATTCCATTCACCTGGTTGAAGAACAAAACAAGATTGCTTTGGCTCAGCAACAAGTGATTGTTGCACCGGACACAGCAGTAATACAATCAGACTCTGCAAAACAGGAATACAACAAACAAAATCTGGGTGATTTTGCTGCTGCTGCTTCAGGTACTGAACAATTAATAACACTCGAAAACAAACACCTTAAAATTGTCTTATCCTCACTAGGTGGTAAGATCAAAAAAGCCGAGCTAAAAGGATATAAAACATGGGATGGAAAACCATTGCTTCTGTTAAACAGTGATTCCTCCATATTCAATATTAGCTTCTCCGCACAAAACAGAATCATCAACACAAGTGATTTATATTTCAATGCTTCCGGCACAACCGGCAGCGTAAAAAGTGTAAGTCTGAGATTACCTGCCGGTGATCAGAAATACATCGAATATATTTATACACTTACTGAAGATTCTTACCTGCTAAACTTTAAAGTCAATTTAAAGGGCATGCAAGACTTAATTGCATCAAATGCTTCTTACATTAATGTCGATTGGAAAGATGTCGTAACCAGCAATGAAAAAAGCATTGAAAACGAAAGGACCGCCAGTACTGTTTATTATCGCTTCGCAGAAGATGATGTAGACCACCTTTCTGAAACCAGCGACAAAAAAGAAAATTTAAAAACCCGTGTGAAATGGATTGCTTTCAAACAACAGTTTTTCACTACTGCATTAATTGCAGATGATAATTTTGACTCCCCTATAGTTGAAACTGTTACTGATCCTAACTCACATAGCATTGTAAAGAAAATGTCCGCTTCTTTTTCTCTTCCATACGATAAGAAAAACGAACAGTCATATGGCATGCGTTTTTATCTCGGACCTAATCATTACCAAACATTAAAAAAGACAACAGATCTTAATCTCGAAAAGATCATACCTCTTGGTTGGGGAATTTTCGGTTGGGTAAATCGATTTTTAGTTATTCCTACCTTTAATTTTCTTAATAGCTTTAATTTAAATTATGGAATCATCATTCTATTTCTAACAATATTGGTTCGCATAATTCTACTTCCATTGACATTCGGTTCGTTTAAATCACAGGCAAAAATGAAGGTTTTACAACCTGAAATTACTGAGATCAACGAAAAGTTTAAAGAAGAACCGATGAAGAAACAGCAAGAAGTAATGGCCTTGTATAAAAAAGCCGGAGTCAATCCTCTTGGCGGCTGTATTCCCGGCCTTTTACAAATGCCGATTTTAATTGCCATGTTCCGTTTTTTCCCTTCGTCCATTGAATTGCGTCAGCAAAGTTTCCTTTGGGCTGCTGATCTATCTACATACGACTCGATTCTTGATCTTTCATTTAAGATTCCATTTTACGGTAGTCACGTAAGCTTATTTACTTTGCTGATGACCGTTTCTACAATTATCTATACAAAGGTCAATATGCAGATGACAGCAGCTACTAATCCGCAAATGAAGTGGATGATGTATCTAATGCCAATCTTATTCCTCGGCTTCTTCAATAATTATTCTTCCGGATTAAGTTATTATTATTTCCTATCCAACATATTTGGTTTTGGTCAGCAATATCTTTTCAAGTTCTTTATTGATGAAGAAAAGATTCATGCAAAAATTCAGGAGAATAAGAAAAAGCCGGTAAAGAAATCATCCTTTCAACAGCGCCTCGAACAGATGGCTAAAGAAAGAGGAATTCAACCACCAAAGAAGAAATAAACTTACCTTTTACAGACTCTGTTTTTTCAGTAATACATAGCGGAAATTATCCTAAATAAGGGCATCCTTTCGGTTTTACTTTATTAATTACCGGCTGATACTATTGATTTTTTGCTGTAGAATCACGACTTTTGCATATAGTAATTACGATTAACCGCACTAAATCAATATATATGTCACAGGATTTTCTTCCTTTATTAGGTACCGACCACATCGAATTTTGGGTTGGCAATGCAAAACAAGCTGCATACTATTATCAAAATGCTTTCGGTTTTGAATTAATTGCTTATTCCGGTCCTGAAACCGGAGTAAGAGACCGCGCATCCTATGTACTTCAACAAGGAAAAATTCGCTTTGTACTTACCACTTCTTTTAATCCGGATTCTGAAATAAATAAACACGTCATGAAACACAGTGACGGTGTAAGAGTTTTAGCACTCGCAGTTGAAGATGCCGAGAAAGCGTTTTACGAAACGATGTCACGCGGCGCTAAAGCACATACAGAACCTCAAATTTTAAAAGATGAATTCGGTGAAGTAAAAATTTCCGGCATTCATACTTATGGAGATACCATTCATACGTTTGTTGAAAGGAAAAATTACAAAGGCGTTTTCATGCCCGGCTATGTACCTGCTAAAGCATCTTTTAAAACTACCGGTGTTGGCTTCGAAGTTATCGATCATTGCGTCGGCAATGTGGAACTTGGTCACATGAACAAATGGGTGAAGTTTTACGAAGATGTTATGGGATTCAAGATGATAATTACCTTCGATGACAAAGATATTTCTACCGAATATACTGCTTTAATGAGTAAAGTGGTTTCAAACGGAAATGGATTTGTAAAATTTCCAATCAATGAACCTGCTGAAGGAAAAAAGAAATCTCAGATTGATGAGTACCTCGAATTTTACAAAGGAGCAGGTGTACAACATATTGCACTCCTCACCAACGACGTGGTAAAAACAGTTACTGAATTACATTCCCGTGGAATTGAATTCCTTCGCGTACCTTCTACCTATTATGATGAACTCGAAGAACGTGTTGGTAAAATCGACGAAGATGTTTCTTCTCTAAAAAAATTAGGAATATTGGTCGACCGGGATGATGAAGGATATCTTCTACAGATTTTTACAAAGCCCGTAGAGGATCGTCCAACATTATTTTTTGAAATCATCCAGCGAAAAGGCGCCCGCTCTTTTGGAAAAGGAAATTTCAAGGCATTGTTTGAAGCCATCGAAAGAGAGCAAGGTATAAGAGGGAATCTGTAAATCTCTGCTCTTCTGCTTTCACGAATTCCTTTTTACACTCTTTCATCACTTGAAGTAATTGGATTTTGCTTTGGAAAATCTTCCGATTATTCTTTAAACAATTAGCTAAAACCGTAATTTGGAACTAAAAGTCTTTGAATTTTAGCTGTTTATAACATTTTTTTTAGTTTTTCTAACCTTTATCAATACTTCATACTTGAGTCTTAAATTAGCCGCTTAAACCACTAACAGCACATATCAATTTCATTATGAAAAAGAACAATACAATTACAAAATGCCTTTTAATATTCTCCCTTTTTTTAGCAACAACTCAATCCTATGCAACAGCTTCCGGAGGATATGAAATCAAGGTACACATTGTAGGTTTAAGAGATTCAGCTATTTATTTGGGAAATCATTTTGGTGAAAAGCAATATGTAAGAGATACAGTCAAGCTCGACGAAAACGGGTGGGCTACTTTTAAAGGAAAAGATTCTCTACCGGGAGGTATTTATTTAATTGTTCTTCCCGGAAAAACATATTTTGAAATTATCGTTAATGAACAAAAATTTACAATTGAAACGGATACTATCAATTACATCTCCGGAATGAAAGTAACTGGTTCTTTGGAAAATAAGCTATTTAACGATCATCAGAAATTTATTATTCAAAAAACAACAGAGACACAATTACTTAAATCCCGACTTGAACTAAATAAATCGAATAAAGACTCTAGTGAAGCCATTAAGAAATTAATTCAGGATGAAGATAAGGATGTTAAAAGTTATCGCCTTAAAATTATTGCCGATCACCCAAATACGTTCATGGCCAAGATCATTCAAACCATGCAAGAACCGGAAGTTCCCGAAGCTCCCAAAGACGCGAATGGTAACATCACAGACTCTACTTATCAATTCCGCTATTACAAAACTCATTATTTGGAAAACGTAGATTTCAGCGACGAAAGACTGTTACGCACTCCGCTTTTCTATAATAAAGTTAAAACCTATACACAACAATTAACTGTTCCTCTCCCCGACTCTATTATTCCATCCGTAGATACAATCATTGAAAAATCTAGAGCCAATAAAGAGGTCTTCAAATATTCTGTTGCTACACTGGCAAATTATTACGAGACTTCCAAGATTATGGGTTACGATAAAATTTTCGTTCACATCGCTGAAAAATATTATTTATCAAAGGATGCATTTTGGGCTGACTCCACGCTCAAAGCTAAAATCCTTGAGCGTGTAATGAAAATTAAACCGAATATTCTCGGAGAACCCGCATATAATTTAATTATGCCTGATACCAGTTTAAAGTTGCAGGATTTATCAGCTATAAAAGCAAAATACACCATTCTTGCTTTCTGGGATCCTACTTGCAGTCATTGCAAACAAGAAATACCTAAGCTTGCACATTATTACGACAGTGTAAAAACAAAAGGCATAAGCATTGAAGTATATTCCGTAGGTATAGAATCAGACATCGAACTTTGGAAAAAATTTATCATCGAACATAAACTGAAATGGATCAATGTATCTGACCTGTATAACAACACCAACTTCCGTAATTATTACGACATCTACTCTACTCCTGTAATTTATCTATTAGACGATAAAAAACGAATCATTGCAAAGCGATTAGATACTGAGAAGATCAGCGAGTTTATCAGCCACCAGGAAGAAAAGAAATAAAAGAAAGTTTTATTCGCTCAAAAAACTATTTGGCCATCATGTTTCCAATTGCATTATCATAAAGTTCTTTTGCGTCGCTGATATGTCCGAAAGATTGTTCGTCAATTAAAATCGGACCTTCCGAAACCATTCCAATATTTGAAAATTCAACATTGGAAACGGCAATGAATTCAACAAAATCATCAATTTTATCCGGACTAACAGAAACAACAATTCTACTTTGCGATTCGCCAAATAAAAAGGCATCTGCTCTGCAATCAAAATCAGTTTCAATGGAGAATCCTAGATTTCGCGGCATTGCAGATTCAGCCAATGCTATGAAAAGTCCGCCGTCAGAAACATCATGTGCTGACACAATTAATTTTTTCTTGATCAGCTGTTTGACAATCTGCTGAACGAAAACCTCTGTATCTAAATCGAAGTATGGAGCGGGCGAGTTTTTATAGTTATGAAATGAATACAAGTATTCAGAACTGTTGATGTCATTCATAGAAATACCCAATAAGAAAATACTGTCGCCTGCATTTTTAAAGTCGAGCGTCATGCGATTAGATTTGTTATCTAAAATGCCTAACATTCCAATGGTCGGAGAAGGGAAAACCGGTCCATCATCGGTGCTTTGGTTATAGAAACTTACGTTACCGCCTGTAACAGGTGTTTGAAATTTCCGGCATGCTTTAGCCATGCCTTTGATTGACTGAACAAATTGCCAATAAACTTCTTTGTTGTAAGGATTACCGAAATTCAGGCAATTAGTGATTGCAGAAGGTTCACCACCGCTGCAGACAATATTTCTTGCAGCTTCGGCAACAGCAATGGCACAACCCATTTCAGGATCGGCATATACATATCGAGAATTACAATCTACAGTAAGCGCAATAGCTTTATCCGTATTTTTTATGTTAACGATGGCAGCATCAGAAGGATTATTTGTGCTCATATTAACGGTACCAACCATTGAATCATATTGCTGATAGACCCACTTTCTGGAAGCAATATTCGGATGGCTCAACAGAAAATCCGCAACCTGCTTAAGATCTTCGGGCTCCTCGATTGAATCGATATTGAATCGTTTATTTTCATAATAATAAGCAGGGACAGAATATTCTCTTTCATAAACCGGAGCTCCTCCGCCCAATACGAGAGACTCTGCAGGAACATTGGCAACCAGTTCCCCATTCATATAAAATTTAAGGTCGTTTCCGGCAGTCACTTCGCCTATCTGAACACAATTCAAATCCCACTTTTCGAAAATTCGTAATACCTCTTTTTCTCTTCCTTTTTTTACTACAATAAGCATTCTTTCCTGCGATTCACTTAGAAGAATTTCCCATGCCTGCATATTGCCCTGTCGGGTTGGAACTTTGTCGAGGTGAATATTCATCCCATGTTTTCCTTTGGCAGACATTTCAGAAGTGGAACAAATGATTCCTGCAGCACCCATGTCTTGCATGCCTATAACGGTTCCGCTGGCAATTACTTCCAGAGAGGCCTCTAAAAGCAATTTTTCAGTAAAGGGATCTCCTACTTGAACGGAAGGGAGGTCTTCTGCAGATTCACTGTGAAGATCCCCCGAAGCAAATGTAGCCCCGTGAATGCCGTCTTTACCGGTTGCAGACCCGACGATGAATATTGTATTTCCAATGCCATGTGAAGTGGCAGAAATGGTTTTACCCACTTCGACGATGCCGGCTGACATGGCATTAACGAGAGGATTAATATTAAAACAATCATCGAAAAACAATTCGCCACCAACGGTAGGAACACCAAAGGCATTTCCATAGTCCCCTATTCCTTTAACGACTCCACGTAAAAGCCATTTCGTCTTATCCAAAGCAGGATTTCCAAAACGAAGTGAATTTAGCTGAGCAATAGGTCTAGCCCCCATTGTAAAAATATCGCGGTTAATACCACCGACTCCTGTTGCTGCTCCCTGATAGGGCTCTAAAGCTGAAGGATGATTGTGAGATTCGATTTTGAAGGCACAGGCAAGTCCGTTACCGATAGCGACCAGTCCGGCATTCTCTTGTCCGGCTTTTGCCAGAATATGTGGTCCTTCTTTTGGCAACGTTTTAAGCCACGTAATAGAGTTTTTATAAGAACAATGCTCACTCCACATGACGCTATAAATGCTCAGTTCTGTATAATTGGGAAGTCTACCCAAATATTCAATAATTTTTTCAAATTCTTCAGGCAAAAGGCCTAGTTCTTTTGCTGTTGAAACATTCACGGCAACTTCAAGTGTATCCGACATATCTGATTTAAATTTACTCTACGAAAGTAGTGATAATTTATTTCTCTATTTTTGAAGCTGAGCGGAATTTATAAGAATTTATGGAAATTATTCTAACAATTTTTTATTGTATTTTGTTTTATTTGATTATCAGAAAAAGTAAGTTTTTCAGCTTTGAAAAATTTGCCCGCTTACCGGCTGCCCTATTTATTTTAAAATGTACTTCGGGTATTTTACTTGGACTCCTTTATACCTATTACTATACCAATCATCAGGATGCAGACTCGTTTAAATTTTTTACTGATAGCAAAATAATGTTTGATGCATTGTATACACATCCATGGGATTTCTTTCGAATGTTAACGGGCATAGATGGCAAATCAAATAATCTTCTACATTATTATATGGAGATGAATTCCTGGCTAAATAAAAATACATTATACAACGATAACAGAACGATCGTTCGACTGAATACTTTTTTTCGCTTTTTCTCCTTCGGATATTACAACGTACATGTTGTATTTATTAATTTCATTTCATTTACAGGTCTATTTTGTCTTTACAAAACCTTTATTCAGCATTGCACTGATAAGAAGTTAGAATTGCTGCTACTTAGCTTTTTGCTTCCTTCAGTAATGTTCTGGGGTTCCGGATTATTAAAAGACGGACTATTGATAGCTGGATTTGGTCTCTTTATTTATTGCTATTCGCAATTGTTAAAACATGGATTCACTTATAAGAGATTGTTGTTACTTCTTATCGGATTCATCATTCTCATTTTAACAAAAGTTTATGTTTTTGTTATCATTCTTCCCGGCTTATTTGCATGGCTGTTAACTAGAAACTCAACCATTCTAAAAACAGTAATGACATTTATTTTAGTTTATTTATTATATCTGTTTGTGGGATTTAGTCTATATAGATTGAATGATAATTACAATATGGCTGCTGAAATATTTTACAAGCAACACAATTTCATAGAAATAGGTGAATACCATGCCGCCAGTATGATTAAGCCAATCGTTTTTGAATGCAGTGGGACATCCATATTGCAAAATTCTCCGAAAGCATTCTTCAACACGCTATTCAGACCTTTCTTTATGGATGTTCATGGCAATCCAATGATCCTATTGTCGGCTTTAGAAAATCTGCTCTTAGTAATAATGATGTTACTGGTCGTTTTCACCTTCAAACCTTGTAGAAAAAACGAAATTCAATTTGTTATGTTCAATGTTTTTTTCATCTTACTATTATTTATACTTATCGGATTGATTACACCCATACTTGGGGCAATGGTCAGGTATAGAATTATAGCCCTTCCATCACTGATCTATTTATTAGTGACCTTTTACGACCGGGAAAAGATTCTAAAATGGCTTCCCTTCCTGAAACGGAAGGAAAAAGTACTTTCCTCCTGAGAATATCTTTTTACATTTGTCCAACAAAAGAAATCGTCTCCGACTGAATGAACCTTTTTCGAAAAAAAACTGTCTCCGGAATTATGGAACAGGCAGCCGCTCAGGATAAAAATTCGCTGGCAAAACATCTGGGAGTTCGTGATTTAACAGCCATGGGTATTGCCGCCATTGTTGGTGCCGGAATATTCAGTACAATTGGAAATGCAAGTGCCAGCGGTGGTCCGGGTGTAGTTTTGCTTTTTATTTTTACTGCTCTTGCCTGTGGTTTCGCGGCCTTTGCTTATGCAGAATTTGCTTCTTTAGTGCCCGTTTCAGGAAGTGCTTATACCTATAGCTATGTGGCCTTTGGAGAAGTAATTGCCTGGACTATCGGATGGGCATTAATTATGGAATATGCCATAGGAAACATTACTGTAGCTATTTCCTGGTCAGACTATCTAACAGGATTATTGGAAACAAATGGACTTCATCTGCCCGAATGGATGACGATGGATTATCTCACTGCCATGCGGGGCAATCATAAAGCTGAAATTCTGCTTGCCAGTGGGAAAACTTATGAAAATCTCGAACCGGCAATACAAAGTGCCTACCTTGCCTGGCAAAATTCAGCAGTTTTTCTTGGCTTGCATATCGTTTTAGATTTACCTGCGCTATTTATCATTTTCCTGATCACCTTAATCGTTTATCGTGGAATAAAAGAATCCAAGAATGCAGGAAATGCAATGGTAATTATCAAAGTATCTGTTGTGCTTTTAGTGATTATTGTAGGTGTATTTTATGTGAATACAGACAACTGGACGCCCTTTTTACCAAACGGTATTTCAGGAGTATTAAAGGGTGTCTCTGCTGTATTTTTTGCCTATATCGGTTTTGATGCAATCAGTACTACTGCAGAAGAATGTAAAAATCCACAACGTGATCTGCCTCGAGGAATGATGTGGGCAATAATCATTTGCACGATACTTTATGTTTCAGTTTCTTTGGTTTTAACGGGAATGGTTAAGTACAGTGATTTAGCAGTGGGTGATCCTTTGGCTTTCGTATTTCAGAAACTGAATCTGAAATGGCTTAGCGGAATCATTGCAGTTAGCGCCATTGTTGCAATGGCCAGTGTACTCCTGGTTTTTCAATTGGGCCAGCCCCGCATCTGGATGAGTATGAGCCGGGATGGACTTTTACCCAAGCGATTTTCAAAAATCCATCCGCGTTTTAAGACGCCTTCCTTTGCAACGATTGTAACCGGCTTTGTGGTTGCTATCCCGGCACTTTTCCTGAACTTAACAATGGTTACGGATTTATGCAGTATTGGTACTCTATTCGCCTTTGTGTTGGTATGCGCCGGAGTGCTCAAACTCGAAACAATGAAAGATAGTCCGAAAGGAAAGTTTAAAACACCTTACGTAAACTCAAAATACGTTCTCTTACCGTTAGTAATCCTGGCAATAATTTTTTCGTTAAAATTCAATAAAGAAAACACTACTTCATTTTTGTTAAACAGTCCGGTACATATTTCTCAAAACGATTTTATCAGCCGACTAACAAAGGAAGAATTGTCAATTGTAAAAGAGCAAACGATACTTTCTGATAACGACGGCTATTTGAATGCAGAAGCCGATATGGATTCTTATGTAAAAAGCTTGGATGAAGTTCGGTATGAAGTTTTTTTGAAGAGCATGCCAATTCCCGAATTGAAAAAAACGGAGAGTGGATGGGGACTTTTCAGACATAAAATTCCCACATGGATATTTATTATAACCACTCTTATACTTACTTATTATTCCATTACAAAAAACTTATCCCTCATTCCTTTGCTCGGACTGATTTCTTGTCTGTATATGATGAGTGAATTGGGAATCAGTAATTGGATTGGATTTACATTGTGGCTGTTAGTCGGATTGGTAATTTATTTTGGTTTTAGCTATAAAAACAGTAAGTTGAACAATCAAAAACAGCAAATAAGCTATCAGGTTTAAGGAAAAGAATAAATATGAATAAAAAGAAAATCATCTTTATAACAGGTGCGACTGCCGGCTTCGGAAAAGCGATTGCCTATAAATTTGCCGAGCATGGTTATGATCTCATTTTAACCGGCAGAAGAGCAGACAGACTGAGAGAGATTGAAAACGATCTGGTCAATCAATTTGGCTGTAAGGTGATTTCTCTTGTATTTGATGTACGGGAAAAGGAAAAAGTTGCCCTGGAAATAAACAGTCTTCCTCACGACTGGAAATCGATCGATGTATTGGTGAACAATGCAGGTCTCGCCTCCGGATTATCGACTATTCAGGAGGGAAATACGGACGATTGGGACGCGATGATAGATACCAATGTAAAAGGACTACTTTATGTCTCCCGACTTATTATGCCTATGATGATTTCAAAAGGAAGCGGACATATCATTAACCTCAGTTCGATTGCAGGTAAAGAAGCCTATTTCCGGGGAAATGTTTATTGTGCTACAAAATTTGCAGTTGATGCAATTACGAAAAGTATGCGTATTGATTTACTTGAACATGGAATAAAGGTAACCTCCATCGATCCCGGTGCTGCTGAAACAGAATTTTCACTTGTTCGATTTAAGGGTGATGTAGAACGAGCAAAAAAAGCATACGAGGGTTATGAACCTTTGCATGCAGAAGATATTGCAGACATTGCATTCTTCGCAGCATCCAGACCGAGTCACGTAGTATTAAACGACATTGTAGTAACTCCGCTTGCACAGGCGAATACAGCTTATTTAAATAAGAAAACCTCTTAAAGGAAAATGTCTAAGAACCATCGTTCACCTTTAATTGCGCTTTCTTCCCTCGTTAGTGGAATTTTACTTTGGCTATCCTGGCCGGAGCGCGGGTTTACGCCTTTAATTTTTGTTGCTCTTGTTCCCTTGCTTTTTGCCGAACATCGCTTCAGTATGCAAAACAGGAGGCGAAATGCCTTCAGGCTATTCGGAAATTTTTTTCTTGCCCTGTTTACATGGAATGCTTTAACTACCTGGTGGATTTATTATGCAACAGATATAGGTAGTATTGTTGCAATCGCGCTGAATAGCTTTTTCATGACAATTATTTGGCAACTATTTTATGTTACCAAAAAAAGACAAGGTCAGGCCGTTGGATATTTTTCTTTGATCTTCTTCTGGATATCGTTTGAATACCTCCACCTGAATTGGGAAATAAGTTGGCCCTGGTTAACATTAGGAAATGTCTTCGCCACACGACCGGAATGGGTACAGTGGTATGAATATTCCGGCGTGTTGGGAGGAACTTTATGGGTATTAATTGTAAACTTGTTGATTTTTCAATTATTAAAAAACTTATGGTATAAAGACTTACTGCTGCGAATCCGTAAAATAAATGTTTTTTTAATTTCAGTTATCATCTCTTTAGCCATTGCCGTTCCTGCCATCTTTTCATTATACATCTACTACAATTATAAGGAAATCGGAGAGCCGATAAATGTTGTGGTATTGCAACCGAATATCGACCCATATCACGATAAATTTAATGGTACGGGACAGGAACAATTATCAGCTCTTTTACGACTGGGCTCAACAGTGATTGACAGAAAAACAGATTATTGCCTCGGTCCTGAAACGGCATTACCGGATGGCATTAGAGAGGAAGATATAGAATCTGATCCGTCAATACAGATGATACGGGAGTTTACGACTAAGTATCAGAAATTGAATTTTATCTTAGGTCTTACTACATTTAAATCATACCCGGAGGGAACAAAAATTCCGTTGACAGCAAGAAAGTCGAAATCAGGGAAATTTTATTTCGATGTATTCAATGCGGCTATGCTTGTAACGGGAAATGAAATGGTTCAACTTTATCATAAATCCAGACTCGTTCCCGGTGTTGAGAAAATGCCTTATCCGATGATATTCGGATTTCTGGAAGACTATGCGATTAAATTAGGAGGAACATCAGGAAGTTTAGGCGTGCAGGAGAACAGAACCAATTTCTATGCAAGCGATAGAACGAGAATTGCCCCGGCTATTTGTTATGAATCGATCTACGGTGGTTTTATGAGTGCATACATGCGCGACGGAGCAGAGTTTATTGCCATCATCACTAACGATGGATGGTGGGGAAATACTCCCGGCTACAGGCAACACATGAACTATGCACGACTACGGGCTATTGAATTCCGAAAAAGTATAGCTCGCTCAGCCAATACAGGCATATCCTGCTTTATCAACCAACGCGGCGACGTCATTCAGCTATCCGAATGGTGGAAAGAAGATGCTTTAAAGGGCACTATCTTTAAAAACGAATTGGTTACATTCTATGCACAACACCCGGACTTTCTTGGATTTATTTCCGCATTCTTATCTGTGACGATGATACTTTATTTGATTTTTCGCAGAATGATACAGTGGTTTTAATAACAATGGTAAATAAACTTGCCTTTTCAAAATAGAATTAAAAAGCCATTTGGATTTAAACCCAAATGACTTAACGATTTTTTTTAATTGATTACCAGTTGTTGCATATTTTTGGACAAAGCGTATAGGCCATATATATGTTGCTATTAATTGTATTATCCGGACAGTGTTTGAAAATATAGTCCGGTTTGGTCGGATCATTTTGAGCTCCGGGAATTTCAAGTTTACAACTTCTGATTATTAAACTAGTTTCATAAATTTTCATTCTAGTATCGACATTTGTTGCTAAATCAAATGTGAAGCAATTGTTATTTTCTGCCTTTTCCAGCATTAATTTAACTACATCTTTGGAAAGAACGAAACCACATGGTGATCCGGCGTGTGCTTTTTTGTATTCAATTACTAAATCTCTGGCTAGGTCTTCAGCTATTTCTTCTCCTCCAAAACATTTATCTGACCCTAAAAATTTCACTTCATCTTCTGTGGAAAGCTTTGGACATTTGTAACAAAAGGTAAAATAATAGATATTCAACGCCACAGAAAAACAAAATAAAACCAATAAAATAATTGTTGTCTTTTTCATATTATAGATTTTTTTAGTTAGAAAATAATAAAATATATAAAGATCGAATTCGAGAATTCAGAATAATATAAACTCAACAATTAAAAAATTAAAAATAACTCTCAATAAAAACAACAATCAAGAGGGCACATGGAATTGACACGGAAAATGGAACTATTCAAAGTGGAATTAAAACGTATATCCGAACTATCAGACCGAACGCCGGCAACAACTAAACCCAATGCTGAATCACCTTGATTGATTAAATTAAACGTAATGGTATTGGCTCTTAAATTCCTGCTAAAGATAGAATCGAGTGCTTTTTTGCTAATGTGAAAACCGGTTGTTTTATAAA
Source organism: Bacteroidota bacterium (assembly GCA_031385005.1). Taxonomy (GTDB): domain Bacteria; phylum Bacteroidota; class Bacteroidia; order AKYH767-A; family 2013-40CM-41-45; genus JADKIH01. The sequence continues at coordinate 161,125 of JANNBB010000070.1, read as the reverse complement.
TTGAGACATCGTCCTCATGCGCTTTTCTGTAATCGCCAATCCAGGTATTTGCATCATCCACACCAACTTCTTCAGCGTTCAGAAATTCCTTTGTAGAATATCGGCTATCATTGTTACATGCACCTGATTCTTTAGGCAGAAGGTCGTTAATCTTTTCAATCAGATCTTCATTTAATTTTTCTAGTTTTATTATTTCGTATAAACCAAGAAGGATTAATAAAGATAATAATAGAATTATTATTAAATTGTATCTAGAATCACTCATAGCAGTAAAATTTTAAAAATAAAAATTATATTAAATACTAGAAATTATGACGGCAAATTATTAATTTTTTGAAAACAAAAAAATATTTTTTGGTCAAATAATTTTTTGAAAATTCTACTCTGCATAATAAATCAGGATTGAAGATAAAAATAAACCCGAAAACAGATGAAAATTCAAATGATTCAATAACTTTGACCTTCTAATTTTCAAAAAATTAAAGAAAAATGGATTCATTTGATGTTACCGTAATTGGTTCAGGACCTGGTGGTTATGTTGCAGCAATCCGATGCGCCCAATTGGGATTAAAAACTGCCCTGGTCGAAAAATACGACGTTTTAGGTGGAACCTGTACGAATGTCGGTTGCATTCCTTCTAAAGCCTTGCTCGATTCTTCTGAACATTTTTTCAACGCTCAACATAATTTCAAAACGCATGGAATTGAAATTTCAGAACTCAGGTTTAATCTGAAACAAATGCTTTCACGAAAGGATACGGTTGTTAAACAAAATAACGATGGCATCAGTTTTCTGATGAAGAAGAATAAAATTACTACCTACAAAGGCACCGCTTCTTTTATTAATTCCAATTCAATTTCAATATCGGGCGATCAAAAAATTGAAATATCATCCAAAAATTTTATTGTTGCTACCGGCTCAAAACCGTCAACCTTGAAAGGAATTGAGATCGACAAAGAAAGAATCATCACCAGCACTGAAGCATTGAAACTTTCAGAAGTTCCCAAACACCTTATCATCATTGGCGGCGGCGTAATCGGACTCGAATTAGGTTCGGTTTATGCCCGGTTGGGATCTAAAATATCCGTAATCGAATTTACCGATTCCATAATTGGCACCATGGATCGATCGTTAGGAAAAGAATTACAAAAAGTACTTCAAAAAGAAGGCTTCAACTTTTTTCTCAAACACAAAGTCACCTCAGCCAAATCAAAAGGAAAAACAGTTACCGTTCAAGCTGAAGATTCGGATGGAAAGACTGTTTCATTCGATGGTGATTATTGCTTACTAAGTGTTGGAAGAAGTCCTTATACACTTAACCTTGGACTGGAAAAAGCAAGAGTCAAACTCGATGAACGCGGACGCATTTTGGTAAATGAAAACCTTGCTACCAATGTAAATGGCATTTATGCAATCGGCGATGTTGTGAAAGGCGCCATGTTGGCTCACAAGGCAGAGGAAGAAGGTATATTTGTCGCTGAAGTAATTGCCGGACAAAAACCGCACATCAATTATTTATTGATACCCGGAGTGGTTTATACCTGGCCTGAAGTTGCCTCTGTCGGTTATACGGAAGAAGAATTGAAAAACAAAAAAACGGCCTATAACACCGGCAGTTTTCCTTTCAAAGCAAGCGGCAGAGCAAGAGCGAGTATGGATACAGATGGTTTCGTTAAAGTTTTAAGTGATAAATCAACCGACGAAATATTAGGTGTTCATATGATTGGTCCGAGAGCAGCTGATATGATTGCCGAAGCTGTTGTAGCGATGGAATTCCGTGCCTCTGCCGAAGATATTGCCAGAATGAGTCATGCCCACCCTACTTATACGGAGGTATTCAAAGAAGCATGTTTGATGGCAACAGGCAATCGTGCAATTCATATTTAAACGATTACTCTTAATAAAAATAAAGTAACAATTACCAGGAAGAATTAAAATGAAAACAGGAATATTACTCGTAAACCTCGGAACACCTGATAGTCCATCGACATCTGATGTACGTAAATACCTGAAAGAATTTTTAAACGATCCAAGAGTAATTGATATTCCTGCCTTGTCCAGGTGGTTGCTCGTTAACCTGATCATCGTCCCGTTTCGTTCACCTAAATCAGCTAAATTATATTCAGAGATTTGGAGAAAAGATGGTACTTCTCCCCTGCTCTATTATAGTATTCGACAAATGGAACTTTTACGTGAATCCATGGACAAAGATTATCAGATCGAACTAGCCATGCGGTATCAAAGCCCTTCACTGGAAGAGAATCTACAAAAGTTCAACAAACCAGTCTTCAAGAAAATAATTATTTTTCCACTCTTCCCGCAATACGCCTCAGCTTCTACCGGTTCAGTGCATGAAAAAGTAATGCAAATAGTCAGCAAATGGGAAGTAATTCCGGAGATAGAATTCATCGGTAGTTTTTGTAACGATGAAAATTTTATTCAGTCATTCGTTGAATGTGGAAAAAAATACAACCATGCGGCATATGATCATATACTATTCAGTTTCCATGGACTGCCGGAAAGACAAATCCGAAAATCAGATTGTAACAATCACTGTCTGAAGGAAAATTGTTGCTCTTCACTCAATGAAAATAATTATTCCTGTTATCGTGCACAGTGCCATTCTACGGCCAGATTAATCGCGGAAAAATTAAACATCCCTGAAAATAAATACACCATTTGTTTTCAATCAAGACTCGGAAGAGATCCATGGATTAAGCCCTATTCAGACAAGATTATTGAGGAAAGAGCACAAAAAGGTGATAAGAAACTGCTGATATTCGCTCCTGCTTTTGTCAGCGATTGCCTGGAAACGCTCTATGAAATAAGTGTAGAATACGATGAGCTGTTTAAAAAATACGGTGGAGAAAAAGCAGAACTGGTGGAGAGTTTGAATGATTCACCTCATTGGATAGCAACCATGAAAAAGATTATCGAAAAATAAATTCTTTATTTCAGAAACTATCCCCGAATATTTTTTCTGAGAAAAGAATTGACGAAATCAAAAAACGATGCGGAGAAAATTAGAATTTGATACGATCGAGTCCATATCCATCAACCGCCTCCTTAACTTTTGCAGACGATTTGAACCTTTAGTTGTATTAAACAGCAACACGAAAGAACAAATACAAACAGATCTCTACCATCAATTCGATATATTGATAGGTGCCGGTTTGATTGAAAGATTACCGGAAACAAACGACCTCTTTGATCAAATTAAAAAAACACATTTGGCCAATCCCGACTGGTGGTTTGGATATATTTCCTACGATGTTAAAAATCAACTGGAGCATTTAGAATCTCACAACAACGACGGAATACAGGCGCCCGAAATTTTTCTTTTCCGTCCGCAATATGTATTCGCATTTAACGGGACGAAGTTGAGTGTTGAATATGATTCAGTTAAGGATGACGAGAATTCGATTCAGCGTATAGTAGATGAGTTAATGAAATCCCAAGATGAATTTCAGGAGAAAAATTCTGTTGCGATTGTTCCCGTTGTTAGCCGTCAAAAATATATACAGAATGTAAATTCAATAAAGAAACACATTCAACATGGAGATATTTACGAAATAAATTATTGTGTTGAATATTTTGCTAAAGATGTTGAAATAAATCCGGTTTCACTTTACTGCCGGCTGAACCAACTATCGCCCATGCCCTTTAGTGCTTTTGCCAGGACTAACCACATTCAATTAATTTGCGCCAGTCCGGAAAGATTTTTAGCCAAAAGGAAAAACAAAGTGATTTCTCAGCCGATTAAAGGAACAGTGAGACGCGGGAAAAATGAAGAGGAAGATACTATACTTATCGACAAACTAAAAAACGATCCGAAAGAGCGATCGGAAAATGTGATGATTGTCGACCTCGTCAGAAATGATTTGTCGAGGACAGCAAAAAAGGGTAGCGTCAAAGTTGAAGAGTTATTTGGCATAAAAAGTTTCCGTCAACTGCATCAGATGATTTCAACCGTTACCTCGGAGTTGAAACATGACATGCATTTTACGGATGTTATGAAAAGTGCATTTCCAATGGGATCCATGACAGGTGCGCCAAAAATCAAGGCAATGGAACTGATTGAAAAGTTTGAAGAAACAAAAAGAGGATTATATTCAGGAACTATCGGCTACATTACACCTTCGGGCGATTTCGACTTCAATGTTATTATACGATCTATCCTATATAACTCTGAAAACAGATACTTGTCCTATATGGTCGGAAGTGCAATAACAGATAGCGCTTTATCTGAAAAAGAATATGAAGAATGCCTACTCAAAGCCAAAGCAATGTCACAGGTATTGGGAGAATAAATTTAAAGAGCCCGGTTAAAACTGAAATAGAAAACGAAAATTGGAATTCATTTTTTTATGATCATCCTTAGAACAATTTTAAGAACTTTGTAATTCCAAATTCATCCATTGAGAAAAGATTCAGATACATTACTTGAGAAATTTCTGAAATTTATCGGAGAGAATAAGCTATTGAAAAATGGGGAGAAATACCTGCTTACGGTTAGCGGTGGCATGGATTCTGTTGTCATGACAGATTTAATTTCAAAATCCGGTTTTGAATTCGGAATTTCACATTGCAATTTTTCCTTACGTGGAGAAGAATCAGACAATGATGAAGAATTTGTATTGAAGCTTGCGGACAAATTGAAAAAAACATTTCATACCATAAGATTCGATACATTAAAATATGCCCGGGAAAACAAATGTTCTGTTCAGGAAGCTGCGCGCGAACAGAGGTATGAATGGTTCCATGAACTATGCAACAAGCATGGTTATACTAAAATCCTGACAGCCCACCATCAGGATGATTCCATTGAAACATTTTTCATTAATTTGGTTAGAGGTTCCGGCCCGGCAGGATTAAGAGGAATTTCAATGAACAATGGAAAGATCATTCGACCATTACTTTTCGCCCGGAAAGAAGAAATTGTTTTATATGCGCAAAAAGAAAAATTATCCTATCGCGACGACTCATCGAATACAAGCGATAAATACCTAAGAAATAGATTTCGCCATCACCTTATTCCATTTCTAAAAGAAAATTCGGAAGGATTTGAAGAAAATATGAAAGGACTAATGCAGGAAATGTCCTTTCTTCATGAATTCGTTTCAGAAAAAATGGACGAATGGAAATCATCATTTGTAAATACCGATGAATATGGAAATCTGAAAATTCCAATTGACCTCATTTTAAATGAAACCAATCCGCCCTTTTTTCTTTCCAGTTTGTTTTACAGGTTTGGAATTACGGGAATTGACTGTTCTAAACTTTTGAAATCTAAAATTTCCGGTAAGATTTTTCAAAGTAAAAATCATAATGTACTTCGTGACAGGGATTTCCTGATTATTCAAACAAAAGAAGAAAAAAAAGAAGTTAAGTTTACGATTGAAAAACTACCATTTAGTTTTGTAGCCGGAAAAAAGAAAATAAACATAAGCGAAGAAAGTGCTGAAACAAAGATAGATACAAGTCGGAATCTGAATGTACAGCATTTTTCAGGTGACAATTTGAAGTTTCCGCTTACCGTAAGACCCTGGCAAGCCGGCGATCATTTTATTCCATTGGGTATGAAAGGTAGAAAAAAAGTCAGCGACTTCTTTACTGACCTCAAACTTAACAGATTTGAAAAAGATAATGCGTTGATTCTCTTGTCAGGTAAAAACATTGTCTGTATCTTAGGGCATCGTATTGACAACCGGTTTAAAATCACAAAAGACACGCAAAGTATACTGACCATCGTTATTAACGTCAAATGACACAAGAACAACCACTCTTCGAAGAAAAGCAATATTTGGGTTATAACCAGTTGAGCATGGTATGGCGACTATCCCTTGCATTGTTTTGTTTTGGTCTTTACTGGTGGAAAAAGCAACATGACCAAAATGGTGATTTGTTTTTTTTATTGGGCATGATAATCATAGTGATCAGCATTTTGCTTCTATTCGTCTTACACATGAAAATTTCTGTGTTTAAGAATCATATTGAATTGGATGGGCTTTGGACATCCCGAAAAGTGAATATTGAATTGAAAAACATAGTAAAAATTGAACGCAAAAAGTACAGTAAATATCACCTGAACAACCCTGTTTTCAATTTACATTTAAAAGGGCTGGTTCGGTTCTATACAGGAGGCAATGAAGCTGTAGAAATAACATCCCGGAGCGGAGAGCCCTATCGTATAGGAACCCATCGTCCAAAGGAATTTGAAACTATTTTGAGACAACTTACTTCTATATAAAATACAATTAAATCTTAATCGTCTAAACAAATAAAATCATCACATGAAAAAATACACCATTTGGATAGTTCTTGGAGTCCTCGTTTTGTTTATCGTTAGTCTTTATAATGGACTAGTAGGATCCCGTGAGGGAGTGAACAAAGCATGGGCAAATGTAGAAGCACAATATCAACGTCGTTCGGATCTGATTCCGAACCTTGTCAGCACCGTAAAAGGAGCTGCTGATTTCGAGAAATCAACATTGGAAGCGGTTATTCAGGCACGCGCAAAAGCGACAAGCATTACCATTGATCCCAATACCATGACACCTGAAAAGCTTCAGGAATATCAGCAAGCACAAGCACAGGTTGGCGGAGCAATTGGAAGATTACTTGTAGTGGCTGAAAACTACCCACAATTGAAAGCTGTAGCAAACTTCAGCGAACTTCAATCGCAACTTGAAGGCACAGAAAACCGGATTAATGAAGCCCGCAGACAATACAATGAAGCTGCTCAGGGATACAATACATCGCGTGCAAAATTTCCGCGTGTAATAATTGCCAATTTATTCGGATTTAAAGACCGTCCATATTTTGAAGCAGATAAAGGAACCGAAAAAGCTCCATCAGTAAAATTCTAATGGTAAACTCCGACAGTTTTACGGAAGATGACAGGTTGCAGATTATGCAATCGATCAAAGAAGCCGAAAAAAACACTTCGGGTGAAATCCGACTGTTCATTGAAGATGATTGTGGTGAAAATGTATTAGACAGAGCCGCATTCATCTTCAAAGAATTGAAAATGCATAAAACTAAGGAGAGAAATGGCGTTTTATTTTACCTTGCAATTACTGCCCATCAATTTGCTATTCTTGGTGATGTAGGAATAAACACCAAAGTGGAAAAAGATTTCTGGCATGCAATAAAGTTGGAAATGCAAAACCACTTTACAGAAGGTGATTTTGTAAAAGGTCTCACTAAGGGAGTAAACATGACAGGAATGGCCTTGAAGAGACACTTCCCATTCCAAAAACAAGACAAGAACGAACTTTCCGATGAAATCGTTTTTGGTAAATCAAATAAGAAATTTTCACATAAAAAATAATGAAAATTCACAATTCCGTTTTTTTCTTTGTTGGGATTTTTCTTTTTCTGTTTGCTACTTCACGTGGTGAAGATTTTCCTCCACGCGCTTCTACCATCGTTTCTGATTTTACACAAACTTTAAGTCAGGAAGAAAAATCATCGCTGGAAAATAAACTTGTTGCTTTCAACGACTCTACATCAACACAAATTGCAGTAGTGATTATGAGCTCTACCGGAAATTATGACATTGCAGAATATTCTGTTCAGTTATTTAATCAATGGAAGATTGGGGAAGCAACGAAGAACAATGGTATACTTTTACTGATTGCTAAAGACGACAGGAAAGTCTGGATAACAACCGGCTATGGCATGGAAGGTGTGTTACCTGATGCAATATGTAAACGAATTGTAGAAAGAGATATCGTTCCGGCATTTCGGCTTGGAAATTACTACCAGGGAATTTCTGAAGGAACCAATTCGATCATGTCTATTGTCAAAGGTGAATACACTGCTGAAGATTACTTAAAGTCAAAAAAAGAAAAGCCGGCATTTTTCCCTTTTCTCATTTTCCTGTTCATCATATTTGTCGTAATAATATCCCGTTTCGGTCGTGTTAACCGATATGCAAGAAGAAACAATCTTGCTTTCTGGGCGGCCTGGGCATTGCTGAATGCGGCTTCCGGCAGAAGCAGAGGCACATGGGGCGATTTCTCAGGTGGAGGAGGATTTGGTGGGGGCGGTTTCGGTGGAGGTGGTTTTGGAGGATTCGGCGGTGGCGGATCCGGTGGTGGTGGTGCAGGTGGAAGCTGGTAAATGCAATCCAAATATTTCCAAAAAATTACCCGATTTAATATTATGAATAAACCAACTTACCATTCATTTAAACCCGGCTCAATACTATTTATCGTTCTTATACTATTTTTCTCCTGCACATCGGAGAAAAATAAATCAATACCGGTTGTTGGTTTTTTAGATTTACTCCAGGACGAAACTCTTGAACAAGCGAAAGTTGGATTTTTTGAGGCATTAAAGTCAGAGGGTTTTGATGAAAACAATAAAACACTGGAAGTCGTTTACAGAAATGCTCAGGGCGATCAGCCATCTTTAATACAGGCATGTGATTATATGATTTCTAAAAATGTCGATCTCATTGCCACAAACCCTACCCTATCAACTATTACTGCTGTTCAAAAAACGAAGACTATTCCTATTTTTATGATGGTTTCCCCACGAGCGGATTTAGCGGGACTTACAACAAAAGACGGGAAAAATCCGGTTAATTTATTTGGCGTTTTTGAGACACTCGATTACATCGACACTTCATTGATGCTAATTAAAAAAACATTTCCAGCGGTAAAAAAAATCGGAGTCATTTACAATCAAAGTGAGCCCCAGTCGGTCGATGCTTTAAATGAAATTGAAAACCAATGTGAAATCGAAGGTATTGAATTAGTCAGCATGCCTGTAACTGCATCCAATGAAACGCAATTGGTTGTTCAATCAATCCTGAATCAGGAAATAGATGCCTTCTTTGCGCTTCCCGATAACATCGTATTTTCCTCTATGGAAGTAATTGTCAAAAGTTGTGATGCATTAAAAATTCCGGTTTTCACAAGCGAGGAAGGTCTGGTCAAGCGAGGGGCTATTGCAGCTTTTGGAGCAGACATGTATCAATGGGGTTATCAATCCGGATTGCAGGCCGCACGATTTCTTAAACAAAAATCGCTGGCAGGCATTACTCCCGCTATTGTTGAAGTACGTCGTAAGGTATTCAATGAAAACAAAGCAAAACAATTCAATGTCAGTTTTGATTCTACTTTTGTATTGGTGAAATAACTGTTTTCAACTACAAACATTGAACAAAAAGAAATAATCCGGAAATGCATTCAAAATAAAAATAAATTACGGGTTCGAAATAAGAAATATTTTCAATGAACTTTTACCTTTCAGCTATCTTACTTGGACTTGGATTTTCATTTCTTGCGATGGGAATTTTTGTATCGATGCGTATCTTCAATATTCCGGATATTACAACAGATGGTTCGTTTACATTAGGTGGCGCAATGACGGCCATTCTGCTCATGAATGGAAATCATTCATTGATAGTTTTACCGGTGGCTTTTATTGCAGGAGCAATAGCAGGAGCGATAACCGGACTCATTCACACCCGGCTAAAAGTAAACTCACTTTTATCCGGAATATTGGTAATGACAGCGCTTTATTCTATCAACCTGGGTATCATGGGAAAATCAAATATCCCATTGATAGGGATTAATACGATCTTCCATATTTCAAGAGTAAGTGAATTTCAATCGCAATTTATCATACTTACTTTTTTCACGGTATTCGTATTCGTCGTTTTATCCTTGCTATTAAAAACGGATTTCGGTTTGGCTATGCGAGCCACCGGTAATAATGAAACAATGATGAGTTCACTCGGAGTAAACACAACCTCCATGAAGATAGCAGGTTTGGCATTAGCCAACGGGCTTACGGCTGTAAGCGGATATTTCATTTGTCAGGTGCAAGGATTTGGCGACATTGGAATGGGCATAGGCATTGTTATTCTCGGATTGGGATCTGTTATGATAGGTGAGATTTTTCTTAAACTTTTTAAAAAAAGCAGCATTACTTTAAATATTCTTGCCGTCATTTTCGGCGCCATTATTTTTCGAATTATTTTGGCCTTTGCATTGTCAATTGGCGTGAATGCACTTTATCTGAAATTGGTTGTTGCCCTGTTAGTGTTGATCGTTGTTAGTATTCCCAATCTGAAAAAAAGTCAATGATAAAACTATCATCCATATCGAAAACTTTTGGAAAGGGTAGCCCGAATGAAGCTACTATCTTCAACGATTTCAGTTATGAGATAATAAAGAATGATTTTATTGTGGTGATCGGAAGCAATGGCTCGGGAAAATCTACACTTTTAAATTTATTAGGTGGAACTATAAAATCTGACCATGGGAAAATTTTTTTGAATGAGTTAGAGATTTCAGAGTTAGATGAACATAAAAGAAGTCGCTGGATTGCCAGGATTTTTCAAAATCCCCTGACAGGTACTGCTCCGGAACTGACGATACTTGAGAATTTCCGATTGGCATCTTTGCGTACCGGAAAAAAAGGGTTAAAGTTTGGGATTGGAGATAAATTTAAGTCAACGGTTAAGGAAAAAATCAGTGTTTTAAATCTCGGTCTAGAAAACAAACTTTCCCGGCCAATGGGTAGTTTATCCGGTGGTCAGCGACAATCGTTAGCTTTATTGATGGCCATAATGGACGATACCCGTCTGCTACTGTTGGATGAGCCTGCAGCTGCTTTGGATCCAAAAACATCTCTAATCGTCATGCAATTGGCCGACAAGGTTATTCGGGAATTTGAATTGACTGCTCTTCTGGTAACTCATAATTACAAGGATGTGATCAATTACGGGAACAGGGTTTTGCAGCTAAAAGAAGGAAAGATAGAAAGAGATTTTAGAAAAGGCCCGGAACATGAGTTAAATATGAAGGCCGTTTTTGAATGGTTCGGAGAATGAAATTTTTATAAATTCGCTTCAAAAAAATACATCAGGCAGATTTATCGTTATTTATGATAGATTGCATTAAATTTAAAAGACAATGAATAACCGACTTTTTTTAATATTGATACTATTTGTTTCTATTAACAGTTTCGGACAAATGATGCATCCGGCTAAATGGACTTTTAAATCTGTTGAGAACAAAAATGGTGAAGTCGAATTGATTTTTAATGTGAAATTAGATAAGGATTGGCATATGTATTCCCAATTTACTCCTGATGGAGGCCCCTTACCTACCCTGTTTACTTTCGAGGGCAACACTTGTTCGCAGCTTATTGGAAAAGTCACAGAACCCAAGCCAATACAGGAATTTGATTCATCGTTTAACGTATTTGTATATACTTTTGATAAAGAAGTAACATTTAAACAAAAAATAAAATTAACATCAAATTCATGTAAGATTACAGGAAAGATTGAATATCAGGCATGCCTGCAATCATGTATATTTCTGGACACTACTTTTTCCATTATAATTGATAACAAAAAGTCAGTTTTGCCGATCAATAAAAAAGAAATTCTTGGAGGAAACTTAAGGATTATTCAAAATAAAGACCTTCAAAAAACACCAAGTCCGGGTGAAACAAACATGCCGTTAACACTAAATAAAATTAAATTTTATGAATACATTTTGGCCTCAAATAGTTATTTAAAATACATTGTTCGATAACAGATTATTTATGTTCAAGAAGTTTTTATTTTACATTTTACTATTTATTTCGACTGCTTCACAGGGGCAATTGCTCTATCCTGCTAAATGGACATTTAAGGCAGCAGAGAATAAATCAGGCGAAACGGAATTGATTTTTAAAGTGAAGCTGGATAAGGGGTGGCATATATATTCACAATTTACACCGGATGGCGGACCGATACCCATGGCTTTTACATTTGAACCGAATGGTTGTTATCAACTGATTGGAAAAGTAATTGAGCCCAAGCCATTTGTGGAATTTGACTCCTCTTTTGGTGTCAATGTTTTCGGTTTTGCAGAAGAGGTCATCCTTAGACAGAAAGTAAAATTGACAGGTGATAAATGTAAAATTACAGGTCGTATTGACTATCAGGTGTGTCTGGAGTCTTGTATTTTTAAGGATACCACTTTCACAATTTATATAGAAAAAAACAATTCTCCATCTCTTAGCAAAGATACGATTGCTGAAATAACCCCTGTATTAAAAGATACAACAACCGAAACTACAGTAGTAGTGGCACAGGAATCTTCGGGGAATGACAAAGACCAACCATTTAAACTGGAAGAAGGATGTGGCACGAGCGCGGGCGATGTGCCAAAATCAGATCGCACACTTCTTACAATATTTTTTGCGGGAATGATAGGTGGACTTTTAGCATTGCTTACACCTTGTGTCTTTCCGATGATACCGATGACAGTTAGTTTTTTTACAAAGCGTAGTGGTAGCAGAAGAAAAGGAATTCAGAATGCACTGATTTATGCGGCATCGATAATCTTTATTTATGTTTTCTTAGGATTTTTAGTAACGGTTACATTTGGTTCAGATGCATTAAATGATTTGTCCAGTAATGCATTTTTCAATCTCTCCTTCTTCATCATATTTGTCATTTTCGCCATTTCCTTTTTCGGAGCATTTGAAATTACGCTTCCGAGTTCGGTGATAAACAAAGTTGATTCTGCAAGTGATCGGGGCGGTTTGATCGGAATATTTTTTATGGCCTTTACTCTTTCGTTAGTATCTTTTTCATGTACCGGACCAATCATAGGAACCCTGCTTGTTGAAGCAGCTCAGGGACAAAGCTATGTTGGTCCATTGCTGGGAATGACCGGTTTTTCATTGGCATTGGCTATACCATTTGCACTCTTCTCCCTATTTCCGGAATGGTTAAACTCATTACCCAAGTCAGGCGGATGGTTAAATACTGTTAAAGTATCTCTGGGTTTTTTGGAACTGGCTTTGGCATTGAAATTCCTTTCCAATGTAGATCTGGCTTATCACTGGGGCATACTTCAACGGGAAACATTTATTAGTATCTGGGTTGTTATTTTCCTGATGTGGGGATTTTACTTGTTGGGGAAATTAAAGCTTTCACACGATTCAGACATTGGTTATATATCGACAGGACGATTAATATTATCCATTATTGTTTTAACATTTGCCTTATATCTGGTACCCGGTATATGGGGAGCACCTTTAAAACTTATTAGCGGATTTCCACCGCCTGAGTTTTACAAAGAATGGAAAACCGGTGTGGAGAATGAATGTCCGCACGATCTTAATTGCTTTCATGACTATGATGAAGGGATGCGATATGCAAAAGCACAGGGAAAACCGGTCATGCTCGACTTTACGGGGTGGGCATGTGTAAATTGCAGAAAAATGGAAGACAAAGTGTGGAGCGATCCTGCAGTTTTAAAAAGACTTTCTGAGAAGTATATTATTATTTCCTTGTATGTGGATGATAAAACAACACTACCTGCTGAACAGCAATTTATTTCACCGACGAGTGGAAAAAAAATCGTAACCACAGGAAACAAATGGAGTGATTTGCAGGCATCTGTTTACCAAACAAATTCTCAACCTTATTACGTATTGGTAGACAACAATGCTAAATTATTGGCAGAGCCAAGAGGAGGAATTATTGGCATTAAAGATTATACGGCATATTTAGACGAAGGATTATGTCGTTATGGTATACGTAAATAAAAAACTACTTACGAAATCAATTTAATAAAACAGACTTCATAATTTGTATTGATTACTTTTTTCTTTGTAAATATTTACTTTTTTTAGTTGAATATCTTTGAATTTCTTTATAAAATAAATTAAGTTTAACTGTATTCTGGTAGTAAAATTGAAATGTTATTTTAAAAACGATAAAAAAAATTATTTTTAATTAACCGATCAACAAATATTAATAAATATAATAATCAGCACTTTAACCATCTGAATTAGGATCCTGTTTGAAAGAAAAAAGCACTTAATCCGTTGTTGTTTTTTTTTGCAATTGTTAATTATTTTGGTAAATTGCTGATTGAATATTTAAATAATTTTAAAATAAATCAACTATGAAAAAATTTCTTGCATTTTTAGTTTTATCATCGACCCTCGTTTCAGGTATTCTTTTTAGTAACAATGTAAAAGCTCAGGAACCGTTACCGGGTTATTGTGACAATTCCAAACGATATCCTTCCACAGGAAAAATTGGAGCAGTAGAAGTAGATTCTGTTGTAGCGAAAACTTTAGTTCTGGCGTACAGAACAAAACATAGCACTGACAGGACGGTCTACAAAACGACAGGATTCCAAATTACCAAACAGGTTCTTGATAATATTTTCGAGGACACTGATTTGAATGGTATTACGATTGATCTGGTTGAAAGTGAAGGCGCTTTGAAAATAGTAATAAAAGGAATTCGTTCTCAAAATTGCAACGTCAACATTCTAAAAAACAATTCCATTTTTATGACAAGTTCGTTTTGTCCTACTGAATGTCAAAATTGGTAAAAATGTATAAGGTCATTTTCATTTTTTTATTTCTTTCTTTTTTTTCTTGCGAGAAAAATTATGCTTCTTCCAAAAATAAAAAAATAAATGTAGCCATATTTGATACACTCGAATTGAAATTGTATCAAAAAGAAATTGGAATACCTTCAATACTCGATGAAATTATTAAGGTTGCAAAAAATGAAAATGATTCCTTTGCACTTGCAAAAGCCTATTACCTGAAGGGAAAATACCTTATTATAAGTACATTTGATTATCCGAAAGCATTCAAGGAAATTTTTAAAGGTTATGTAATTTTTGAAGAATTAGATGCTAAAGCCGAAATGGCTAAATCTGAAATGCAGATTGGGGTTATCTATTTTTTGTACAGAGATTTTCCTCAAGCGCGTGAACATTTTCAGAAAGCATTTGAATTAATTTCGCAAACAACAGATACAGTTAGAATATGTCGCCTGGCTTATTTAATTGGTTTATCATATTCTGAAGCCAAAGAACCTGAAGAAGCTCTTAAATACATCCGGATTTCCGGAATAAATAATAAGTTCGCTGATTCTAAAATGGAACATGATTATGGTTGGGCGAAATATTATCTGAATAAAGGAATGGGGGATTCTGCAATTTTTTTTTTAAATCCAATTATAAATATTGTTAAAGAAGAATTAAAAAAAAATGCGATTTCTCAAGGAATTTCAGTTTTAATGAACTACAATTCCGATTTAGCTCAGGCCTATTTATTAGCTGGAGATACTATAGAAGCTAAGAAAATTTTCAACCAACTTATAAAAAGTGGCAGAAGACACAATACAGAATATCTATTTAGACACACCTATAAATCTTTAAATACATTATATCGGTTAGAAAAAGAATATGAATTAGCTGAAAAATATTTGAAATTGTATGTTGATTTAAATGATTCGTTAATCAATGAAAAAAATGTGTTTCAATTGAATAGTGAGGCAACAAAATTAAACCTCGAACATGAAAAGAGAATTTTTTTGGTAGACAAAGCAAAATCGGAGGCCACTATAACCCGACAGAAAGGTTTGAAAAATTTATTCATTGCCATCACTTTTTTCATTTTAGCATTTGTGGCTGTATTAATTCGAAACAATAATCAGAAAAAGAAAGTCAATAAAGAACTGGCAGATTCAATCATCAAGTTAAAAGACACACAAACTCAACTTGTCCACCATGAAAAACTGGCATCTATGGGCCGCTTGAGTGCGGGTATAGCCCATGAAATGCGTAACCCACTGAATTTTGTAAATGGATTTTCTGAAGTTACTTCAGAAATGCTGAAAGAATTGGAAGAGGTTACCGACGAGAATGAAAGGAAGGCCATCATTCATTCCATGAAAGATAACATATTCCGTATCAGCGAACACGGGAAACGAGCAGAGATGATTGTAAAACAGATGATAGAACATGTACATACTTCAAAAGGAGTAAGGGAAGTAAGTGATATAAATCACATTTGCGATATTTATTTAAAGATGGTCATGCATACAATGTCATTAAATAAAGTTGAATTCAATCATAAAATAATTAAAAAATACGCTACAGATATCCCATTAATATCGATCAATCAGAATGAAATCGGAAGAGCGTTAATCAATATTTTTACCAACGCATTTCAGGCAATTGAAGAAAAACTCAACTTACAGCCATTTATTCCTGAAATCACCATAACAACTAATTACGAAAAAAAACAGTTAAAGATTAATATTTCCGACAATGGTATTGGAATCAAAAAAGAACATCTGCAAAAAATTGGTGAACCGTTTTTTACTACAAAGCCAACAGGTAAAGGAGCCGGTTTAGGGTTAAGTGTAGCACATGATATTATTCGGGCTTATGGCGGAACAATCGTAATAGATTCTATTCCGATGGAATTAACCAATATTTGCATCTGTATTCCTGTATAACAAAAGTGATTTAGAATAATAAAAAAAGTACATTTGGCGCTTATTCAACAAGATGCAGAGAAAGTTTGTCACCAATCTTGCCTTAGTACTTTTTCTGAACCTCCTCATAAAGCCATTTTGGATTTTAGGAATTGAAGTGGCTGTTCAGAATGCTGTGGGAACCGAACAATACGGCTTCTATTATGCAATTTTCAATTTTTCTTTTTTATTAAACATCCTTCTTGATTTTGGCATAACCAATTTTAACAACAAGAACATTTCTCAGAATAATCACCTGCTGAGTAAACATCTTTCAAGTATCGTATTGCTGCGCTTACTTTTAGCCGGAATTTTTGCCATCATAACGATTGCAGGAGGATTAATTATCGGTTACACCAGCGATATGATGAAAATGCTTGTGGCCGTCATCTTCAATCAGGTGATGATCTCCTTCATATTATATCTGCGCTCCAATCTGGCCGGATTACATTTATTTAAAACCGATAGCATTATTTCGGTACTCGATCGGTTGATCATGATCGTACTTTGCGGATTTATGCTCGTATATTATCGTACCCGAGGCAACTTCGATATACGGTGGTTTATTTATGCGCAGACTGCAGCTTACGTGCTTACATCGATCATTACTTTGGCAATTGTAATGAAGAAAGCTAAAATCAGACGACTCAGATGGAGATGGCCCTTCTTTTTGATGATTCTCAAAAAAAGCTACCCTTATGCGGTTTTGGTACTGCTAATGACTTTTTATAACCGTATAGATGGTGTAATGCTTGAAAGAATACTACCATTCCGTACAGGTGCTGTAGAAGCGGGAATTTATGCATCCGCCTACAGGTTGCTTGATGCATCCAATATGATTGCCTTTCTGTTTGCCGGACTCCTCTTACCTATTTTTTCCAGAATGATAAAACTTCGTCAAAATATTGAAGATATGGTTCGGCTCTCTTTTTCTTTGTTAATCATACCCGCAATAATCGTAGCCAGTTGTAGTTACTTTTTTGCCTTCGAAATCATGGATCTACTTTATCGAGGAAACCATATTGAAAATTCTGCCGCAGTATTTAAAATTTTAATGTGCTGCTTTATTCCGATTTCTTCGACCTACATTTTTGGAACACTGCTTACAGCTAATGGCAACCTAAAACAACTCAATTTAATGGCATCGACAGGTATGCTCTTAAACATTGTATTAAATTTCATTCTCATCCCAAAAATGTCGGCAAAGGGAGCTGCAATTTCTTCTATAGTTACCCAGTCATTTACTGCTTTGGCTCAGGTACTTATGGCACAGAAAGAATTCGGGTTCCGGAAAAATTACCGGTTGCTATCATTGATTGCCTTATTTATTGCAAGCTGCATTGGCATCAATATTTTCTTTTCAAACTTGAACTTTAATTGGATTTTACGCATTGTTCTGGCTGCTTTTGCTTGTTTTTCTGTGGCTTTTTTAACCAAATTAATCAGCATTCGAAATATTTACAGAATAGTTAAGTATGAGGAATAAAACTGTTTTTCCTGTTTTTTGTACCCAATTATTCCGTTTTTCTAAAATTATATAATGAATATTATTTCTTTAAGCTATCGTATTCTATTTCGTTCTGCGATTCTCAATATAATCAAATACCCTTATTTTTGATTCAAAAACGACTATTTAGTATGCCCTTTTACGTTTTCTTTTACCGAATCCTTTTCTACCTTTGGAAACTTTTTAAAAAAACTCGACCTAACTTATTATGTTTCAAAAAGCCAGAGAAAAAACTTACCTGGAATCTACCAGTATATTGATGCTTCTGGTGAATTGGCGTAAGCATGTGGCTATTATATTGTTATTAACTTTTGTTGGCTCTTTTGTTCTTTCCGGAACCTACTTTATCAAACCAAAATTTAAGTCATCAGTAGTCTTTTTTCCTTCCGCCACAAACTCCGTGAGTAAAGCAATTTTAGAGGAATCTAATTCTGAAAAACAAGATATCCTTGCTTATGGTGATGAGGAGCAAGCCGAACAAATGCTTCAGATTTTAAACTCTGATGAAATAAGTGAAGCCATCATCAAGAAATACGATTTGCTGAATCACTATGGAATTCAAAAAGAAGAGGAGTTTCCGAATACGAAACTCCATAAAATTTATAAAGAAAACATCAGTTATGCCCGGACGGAATACATGTCGGTTCGTATTGACGTTTTGGATACAGATCCTCAAATGGCAGCGGATATTGCCAACGACATAGCCGCATTATTAGACTCCACCAAAACTAAAATTCAACGTTCCCGTGCCACCGATGCGCTTAATATCATCAAAGGGGCTTATGAGGAAAAATTGGTCACCATGAAGGCAAAAGAGGATTCCCTAATGAAAATTTGTCGTTTAGGTGTAATGGATTTTCTTTCTCAATCGGAAATAGTAAATAAAGAATTTACTCTTGCTTCGGCTCTTTATCAGAACGAGAAAGCCAGTCTAAAAGTACTTCAAAAATACAAATCAGAGAATGATACGGCCATTATTTCAACCAAAGCCAGAATAAGCGGCGCAGAAGCCCGTATTTCAAACCTCCAGGCACAACTAAACAATCTCACACAATATGGTGGCGCCAGCGTATCGCTCAATGCCGAGCTTAAACTAGACCGGGAAGAATTATCCAAGTTAAAAAAGCAATATGATAAACTTTCTGTCGATGCGAATCAAACACTCACTCCAAAGTTTGTCGTCAATAAGGCGGCAAAAGCAGAGAAGAAAAGCTATCCCGTTCGCTGGCTGATTGTTGCCGTTTCAGTATGTCTTTCTTTTATTCTTTCTGTTATTGTAATCAGTGTTTTTGAAAAAGTGAAAGAAATTAAATACAACCTCTAAATAATCGATTCGAAAAGTTCATGGATAATAAATTCTTTAATTCTACAGATCTACTAAAGTTAATTTTCAAGTGGAAAAAACATCTTATCCTCGTTGGAATTGTAAGTTTGCTGGGGTCGATTCTTTTCTCTTCCCCTCTGTTTATTAAACCCAAGTACAAATCATTTGCGCTCATTTATCCTTCCAATCTCATTGCCTATTCTACAGAGAGTGCAACGGAGCAGATGCTTCAAATTACACAATCCTATGATATTCGAAATCAGGTAATAAACAAATTTAATCTTTATGCACATTACGACATTGATACGAATAAAGTCAAGAGCTATCAAAGCTTGATCTATAAACTCTACGATGAAAATATTACCATTAAAAAGACCGAATACGAGTCGATGGAAATTACTGCTTTCGATACTGATCCTAAGATCGCTTCAAGCATAGTCGATTCTATTATTCATTATTTCAACGTCAAAGCGCGGAATTTGCAAGTAGAAAAATCGTTGGAGGTTATGATTATTACTGAAGAACAATATAAAAAGAAGAAGTTGGAAATGGATTCCATGGATAATCTCATCAAAGATTACAGCATGAAGTATGGTTTACTCGATTATAAATCACAATCAAAAGAAGTTACGCGTGCTTATATGCGTGGGTTGACCTCCAACAACAATAAGGTAATAAACGAATCTAAACAAATCATACAAAACCTCACCGAAAAAGGTTCTGAATACAATGCACTCCAAGAACACTTGTGGAGAATTCGTGGTACCTACAACGATTTAAAAAATGCTTATGATGTTGCTTACAGAGATGTGTATAAAAAGCTCACCTATGCGAACGTCGTTACCCAACCATTTCCATCCGATAAAAAAGCTTATCCAGTTCGTTGGATAATCGTGTTGGCTTCAGTCGGCTCTTCCCTCCTGCTCGCTTTCATGATACTCTTGATATTCAATACGAAGAAAAATATTGCTGAGTGAACAAGCTCGTTCCAGTAAATACAGAGTTGAAGTGGTTTTATGGCATTATGTTTTGCTTTATTGCCACCGGACTTTTTTTGCTTGCTAAAGAAGCATATTGGATTGCTCTACTTCCACTTGTAGCATTGGTCGTTTATTTATCAATTTTTTCGCTGGATACGATACTACTTATCATTGCATTTTTTACTCCGCTCGCAATTGTTGTAAACGATAAAGCCAGTGGTCCCGCATTAAGCCTACCCGGAGAACCACTCATGTTCGGGATTTTATTAATTTTTGTTTTTAAATTTATTTTTGAAGGAGGATTCGATCGCAGGATTAGCTATCATCCTGTTACATTGGCCATCGGATTTCACCTTGTTTGGATGTTTATTACTTCATTGACGAGCACGCTACCTATTGTTTCCTTAAAGCATTTCGTTTCCCAGCTTTGGTTTATTGTTCCTTTTTATTTTTTAGGAACCCAATTGTTCCGTAAACTAAAAAACATAAAGAAATTTGTTTGGCTCTATGCAGGAACACTATTGTTTGTTATGAGCTATACAATATTCAGGCATGCCGAAAACAACTGGACACAAAAAGCTGCCCACTGGGTCATGTATCCTTTCTATAATGATCACACAGCATATGCTGCCGTATTGGCCTTATTTATTCCTCCTATGATAGCATTCAGCCGTGATCGTTATTCATCAATACGGGAACGGTACATCGCTATATTTATGTCATGTATATTAATTACCGCAATCATCCTCTCCTATACCCGTGCTGCCTGGCTGAGTCTCATTGTCGCAATGCTCGTTTATTTCGTTTATTTCTTCAAAATAAAATTCTACAATGTGTTGATCATCCTGATAACATTGATCACCGCATTTCTCATTTTCAGAACTGACATTTTCATGAAACTGGAAAATAACAGGCAAGATTCAGCAACAGACTTCAATAAACATATTCGTTCCATTTCCAATATTTCTACTGATGCATCTAACCTCGAACGTATCAATCGATGGAATAGCGCCATACGTATGTGGGAACAAAAACCATTTTGGGGTTGGGGACCCGGAACTTATCAGTTCAATTATGCTTCATTCCAGAAATCGAATGAAATGACTATCATCAGCACAAATGCCGGGAACATGGGAAATGCACATAGCGAATACATCGGCCCTCTTTCTGAAGAAGGTGTATTGGGCATGTTGGCTGTAATTTTAATTGTGATTACCGTAATTTACCGATCTACTATTCTCTATTCAACCTGTCAGGATCCTAAAATCCGATTGCTTACTATGGGAATCTTAATGGGATTAATCACCTATTTTGTCCATGGTACATTGAACAATTTTTTAGATACAGATAAACTCTCTGTTCCTTTCTGGGCTTTTATTGCCATGCTCGTTTCTATGGATGTTTATCACAATGAAAACCCGAAAAACATAGCCGATTCTCTTCCATCCAAATCCTAACAGGATTTTACGATTGGGATTTTAGATTTTAGATCTGATCTCAGATTTCAGATGTACGATTTCAGATTTCAGATTGAATTGGGCAACGATTATGCTTTAAACCAACAACTCATCAGCGTAATATCATCTGTGTATCCTTTGTTTTCTTTGAAGTCGGATAAAGAATCGATTAACTCCTTGTGAAGTTTTTGCATGTTGTGCATCTGCTTTCTTTCTGTAAGGAAATCGTGCAATCGCTGCATGCCGAATTCTTTTCCATTTTCATTTTCAACGTCTGTCACGCCATCTGTATAACAATGCAACATAGCGTTCGGAGGAATGAAAACATTACCTTGGTTAACAAATGGCAATGTATCAAACATTCCTAATCCGGTGCTGCCTTCATTCAGCATGTAAACTACTTTTTCATGTATGAGAAAAGGCGGATTGTGTCCGGCGTTGATATAATGAAGTTGCCTGTTTTGAGAATTGTATTTGCCAATAAAAAAAGTGATAAACTTTTCACCTTTGGCGCTTGCATATACTTTGTCGTTTAACAGCCGGGTCAATTCAATAAGCGAATAGTTATGTTGAACGAGTGCATGCAAGTTTGCCTGAAAATTAGACATGAGCAGAGCCGCTGCAATTCCTTTACCCGACACATCTGCCATACAAAAAATAAATTCCTTATCATTGATGTGAATGAAATCATAGTAATCACCTCCAACCTCCTGATGCGGTAAATAAGTGGCATAAATTTCATACTTGTCGCTCGTTGGCAATTTAACGGGAAACAACATAGATTGCATCTGTGCCGCTAATTCCAATTCCTTTCGAATACCAATTTGTCTCATCCTTTCCCTTGCAGTATGGTTGTTTTCGATTGCGACAACAATCAAATTTGAAATGGTATGAATAAATGAATACAATTCATTCTTTTTAGGAATGACCGAATTAGAAACTCCACCAACCAATGCATATGCAAGTAATTGATCTTTGTGATAAACGGGAAGGACGGTATCAAAAGATTTAATCCATAGCTCATGCTCCGTTTCTAAATTATGCAATTTGTTTAATTCGATAAGCATCGACTCCATATCGAATTCTTTTAAACCCATTTCTATACCGGAAAGAATGACACACTTCCATGTATCTTCTTTAATTAGCAGAGCAAACTTTCCAACCTTTAACTGACTATGCAAAACATGCTCGTAAACATCCAATAATTGTTTCGTGCTGAAATTATAATTAATCGCCTTCGTAATCTGGAGTAACCAATGCAATTGAGTTTTTTTAACCTGCAACTCAGTTTGTAAATCGGTAATGATTGGTCCCGGCGATATATCCTTTTGCTGTTTTGACACGCTTATTTCTTTCCTTTTAACTTTTCAATAATTTGAGGCATTTGTTTCATCAATGCCAATTCCTTCATTTTTTCACGGGCCTCCTGAATAGGACTTCCGAAGTAAGTCTTTCCTCCCTCGATGGATTTAGGAATACCGGACTGACCGAGCACAACAGCTCCTTTTCCAATCGTCAGATCCTTTTGTACTCCTACCTGACCCCATAGGATTACGTCGTCTTCAATAGTGACAACTCCTGCAATACCTACCTGTGCGGCAAACAGGCAATTTTTTCCGATAACGGTATCGTGTCCGACGTGAACCTGATTATCCAGCTTCGAACCTTCGCCGATGATAGTATCCCCTGAAACACCTTTGTCAATTGTACAGGATGCTCCGATTTCAACTCTATTATGAATTAACACTCTTCCGCAGGATAACATTTTATCATACCCTTCCGGACGACGTTTAAAGTAGAAAGCGTCAGCACCTATCACTGTATTGGCATGAATAATCACCTCATCACCGATTTCACAATGATCATAAATCGAAACATTGGAATGAAGTATGCAGTTTTTCCCAATCTTAACATTTTCCCCTATAAATACACCCGGCTGAATTATTGTACCATTTCCAATGATTGCGGTTTGACTGATGGCTACTTTTGCAGCAACAAAGGTCCTGAACTTTTTTACAATAGCTATATAAACTGAAAAGGGATCTTCTGCAAACAACAATGCTTTGCCTTTGGGAGCAGGAACATCTTTATTAATAATTACAAAACTAGCCGAAGATCCAAGAGCCTTATCGTAGTATTTTGGATGATCAACAAATGTAATATCACCTGACTCCACTTTATGAATCTCATTGATTCCGGAAACCAACATATCGCCATTACCGATAATGCTTGTCTGCGTCAATTCGGCAAGCTCCTTTAATGTAACTGGGGAGGGAAATTTCATTGCTTACAAAAATACTCATTTTCATCAGCAGTAGATGCTTACCGGAATGAAAGCTTCGACATTTATTAACAAGCCAAATGTTGGTTATTCTTATACGGCTTGTAATACCTGTCTTCAGCGACCTTTCATTCATCCTGCTCGTTAGCTAAAATCGAGAATTTATATTGCATTAAACTTACTATTCTATTGCTATATTTTTGTTGGTATTTGAAAGTAAAATTATAGGTTTGTAAAAATTATGAAAGTATTCAATTCGAATAAATTCAAATTTTGTTTCCAAGGTTTCGGCAGGAAAATGTCCGGAAAATTCATAAGCCCATGCGAATAGCCGTAAATACACGAATGCTCATCCGAAATAAAATGGAAGGCATTGGCTATTTTACCTATGAAACAATGAAAAGGATGACTACCATGCACCCGGAGCATGAATTTGTTTTTCTGTTTGATCGCCCATTTGATCCGTCCTTTATTTTTTCAGCAAACATCATTCCCGTTTCTGTTTTTCCTCCGGCCAGACATCCGCTTTTATGGTATCTGTGGCATGAATGGTCTTTGCCTCCTGTTTTCAAAAAATACAACCCCGATTTATTCATTAGTACCGATGGCTATCTCTCACTTTCGTCGAAAACCCCTACCCTAGCTGTGTTTCACGATCTAAACTTCGAACATTTTCCTGGTGATTTACCTTTTCTCAATAGACATTATTATCGCTACTACTTTCCTAAATATGCTGAAAAGGCAAAAAGAATAGCTGCTGTTTCTGAATTCACAAAAAAGGATGTTATAAATAAATATCTTATAGATGAAAAAAAAATAGATGTTGTTTACAATGGTGTTTCGGAAAAATTTATTCCGGCATCAGAAGAAATTATCCGGCAAACACATGCTCGATTTACGAATGGGAATCCTTATTTCTTATTCGTTGGTGCTTTGCATCAGCGTAAAAATATAGCGAATCTTTTACGGGCATTTGATAAATTTAAGGGTTCGACAAGCTCACCTTTGCGTTTGGTATTGACCGGACAAAAACGGTGGTGGACAGAGGAAATGGAAACTGTTTTCAAATCCATGCAATTTAAAGATGACATTGTTTTTACCGGAAGAGTTTCGGAAGAAGATTTGATAAAATTAACTGCATCAGCTTTCGCACTCACATACGTTTCGATATTCGAAGGATTTGGCATTCCTATCATTGAAGCTATGCGATGCGGAGTTCCTGTAATCACTTCCAATGTAACATCTATGCCTGAAGTTTCCGGAAATGCTGCTTTATTGTGTGATCCTTTTTCTGTTGATTCAATTGCTGATGCTATGTCAAAGCTCTATGCTGATCCATCTTTACGAAATTCCCTTATTGCCAAAGGAAATGTACGTCATCAGTTTTTCAGTTGGCAAAAAACTGCTGAAGAACTTTGGAAGTCAGTCGAGAAATCCATTTAATTTTCATATAGAAATTGAAAAGTCTCAATTTTAAAGGTTATAATTATTTTAATAATACTAAACAGTTTATTGAATATATTTGATTCAGGAATGTTAAAGAAATTCTATAGTAATCAATTTTTAGAATCCGGTTGTGATGAAGCCGGAAGAGGTTGTTTAGCCGGTCCGGTTTACGCTGCCGCTGTAATTTTACCACAGACATTTAAAAACCCATTATTAAACGATTCAAAAAAACTAACTGCCGATCAACGATTCAAACTTCGTCCCATTATCGAAAGCGAAGCAATTTGCTGGTCAGTCGCATTTGCAACACATGAAGAAATCGATAAAATAAATATTCTTCAGGCATCTTTTTTAGCCATGCATCGTGCCATCTCTCAATTAAAAGTTACACCTGAGTTATTATTAATAGACGGAAATCGGTTTAATAAATACAGGAACATAGACCACAAATGCATCATAGGTGGCGACGGAATCTATATGTCCATTGCAGCGGCATCCGTTTTAGCTAAAACATACCGGGATGATTTCATGGAAAAAATTCACGGCGATTATCCTCAATATGAATGGAGCAAAAATAAAGGATATGGAACACTTAAACACCGCAAAGCAATTTTAGAAAAAGGTTTTTCTCCTTTTCATCGCTTAACTTTTCACATTTCAGATTCTCAACTTACTTTAGATCTGAAATAATTGTTTTTTATTTAAAATAATCGAAATATTTTTGGAAATATTGTATTGATTTTTAGGCTAATTTCTGCAAGAAAATGAAGTCATATTTAACTTTTAGTGTGGGTTATTTTGAAAATAATCCACATTTCAATCTTTTTCTGTGCATATCCGGATGTAATATTTGAACAAATTATCGCTTAACAACTCAGAATTGCAGGCGTATTGATCGTGCAGGGAATTACTACGTCCCTTTAAAACACGAAACAATGAAAATTTTTCAAAGACACACACTACTTGTGCTTTCGGCTTTAGTATTAACCTTTAATGGTTGTATAAAACAGGAAGACTTCGACTTCAACAAGGTAACTTCCGGTGAATGGTCACCCGAGTTTGCCATTCCGCTAATACATTCAGATTTATCGATCGGTGATATTACCGGTGCGAGTAATGGAATGTTATCGGTAAACAACAACCATCAGGTAACTCTTGTTTATAGTTCGAATATCTATTCGAAGTATGGCTATGAGTTTTTCACGCCGGTCAATCAATCGAATGCTCAAACGCTGATGATTACGTATTCAGACAGCAGCACACTCTATCAGGATGGTAGTTTGACACGCTCTGTGAGTCGTGTTATGCCGCTGACATTTCCAAATGGAGAGCAAATCGATTCATTAACTTTCAGAAAAGGTGATTTACGAATTAACATCACCTCTGAAATTCCTCATGGTGGGGTGTTGAACATTTCGATTCCTGAAGCAACAAAAAACGGTCTGCCTTTCACTAAAGATGTTCCGTTTACTGAATTTACAGGTCAGACTATTTATGCACAGGACATCGCTGATCTGAGCGGTTACAATATGAAAACAAACATTGGTGGAATGCCCAATCAATTAAATATTGTGTACACACTTACATTTAACAATTCGAACAGCTCCTTAAATACACTAAATAAAAATTTCGATATCACTACTTCATTCGATGCCATGACTCCGGCTAGTTTATTTGGTTATTTCGGACAAAGCGAATTTATTATGCCTTTGGATTCTTTGAATCTGAATGTCTTCAACAATATTCAAGCAGGATCAATATACTTTGATGATCCAAAGATGACATTAAGTCTTGAGAATAGTTTTGGTATGCCATTGGATGCAGTTTTAAATCCGCTTACAGCCATTTTAGGAAATGGAACAAGTATTCCATTAAGTGGACCAATACCTACTCCACTTATTGACTACCCGCTTACGTATGGTCAAACTGCTACTACTAATATTGTATTCGACAAGAACAACAGTAATATTCAACAAATCATTAACTCAGCACCAAGATACTTTGCTTATGGTTTAGATGCAGGAACCAATTCACCACTGCCTACCTACAATTTCATGAGCGATTCAAGCGTGTTTAAAGCCGATGTTAAATTTGAAATTCCATTAAAAGGATATGCTTCCGGATTTGTCATACAAGATACGATTGACTTCAGTATAGGCGATATTAATGAATTGGAATCAGTAATCTTCCGTTTAAATGTAGCGAATGGATTCCCATTAAATGTTTATACACAGGTTTATTTTGTTGACGACAACTATAACGTACTCGATTCTTTAATCGATCATTTCCAAAACAGATTAATCGAATCAGCAGAGTTGGAATCTGATGGCAGAACAACCATTCCAACTAAACGAATGACAGATGAATCGTTTAAAGGAGCCAAATTGCAACACCTCTTCAATGCTAAAAAAGTAATTATCCATGGTGATATCACTACTAAAGATGCTCCATTCTCAATGATAGAAATTTATGATGATTACAAACTTGATTTCAAACTGGGCGTCCGTACAAAATTAAGAGTTGATCTATAAAAAATAATCAGCACAAAAAACTAAAAAATAACCGACATGAAAAAAATATATATCATACTCACAATGTTGTTATGCATTTCCAGAGGATATGCACAACAAGCCCTGACACTCTTCAATATGCCTTGGATCGGACAATCCTCCCAGGTTAATCCCTCAATTATTCCGGAAGATAAACTCTATATAGGAATTCCTATGTTGGGTTCAACTTCACTGATGTTTACTAACAGTGGTTTTACTTGGAGAGATCTACATCGTGTAAGAGTTGACGACTCCGTTTCAATGGAAATCGGAAATGCTATCAGTAAACTTGCCGAGAAAAATTTCATTTCGCTTTCAATAAGAGCTAATATTTTTGAAACAGGATTCAAATGGAAAAAAAGTTACATCACCTTCAATATCTCCGAAAAAGCTAATTTCAACCTGACTTTCCCCAAAGAACTATTTGAATTGGCCTTTAAAGGAAATGCAGCATTCATCGGACAAGAAGTCACGCTGCAAAGAATGTCATTTGATGTAACACATCATCGTGAATATGCAATTGGTATCGCCCGTGAAATCAATGAGAAAGTAACTGTTGGTGGTAAATTCAAATACCTGTATGGAATGGAAAACATTTCTTCTGCAAAAAGTAACTTAAGTTTTTATACAGCACCGGATGACTATCAACTCGAATTAAACTCTGATTATATTATCAATACATCGGTAAAAGGTAATTCGAAAAAAGGAACTTCTGATAATTACTTCTTCGGGTTAAAAAACACAGGATTCGCAGTTGACCTCGGAACGACTTACCGATTTAATGATCGCTGGAAATTCCAGGCAAGTGTATTGGATTTTGGTTTTATTAAATGGAGCAGCAATGTAAAAAATTATGTTGCAGAATCCGGAGATTACAAATTTGACGGTGTAGATATCAATGAATACATGAGCGACAACAATAATTCAGATGGCGGAAATATGTTAGATACGATTACAAACACATTTGGACCGACAGAAAACGAAGATAGTTACAAAACGAACCTTCCGACACACTTGTATGCCAATGCGCTATTCCGCATAAATACCAAGAGTACTGTTTCCGGATTACTCCATGCGGAAATCTTCAGACAAACAGTACAACCAACAATTACAGCAGCTTATAATAGAAAATTAAGCAATCGTTTTGCGGCTTCTGTTAATTACTCCTTCATCAATCACCACTTCAACAACGTAGGTGTAGGATTTTCAGCGAATGCAGGTCCGGTACAATTTTATATGATCTCTGATAATATTATCGGAACAATCAATCCACTATCTCATAATACATTGCATGTGAACTTTGGAATCAACTTGGTGTTTGGCCGCCCTGTTGTACAAACCGGAAAAACAGATTTCGGCGTACAGGATAAGTCGATTACACCTGTTGATGCAGGAAAAGAAGAATAAAAAATCAACAATTACCCCGAGTGAACCGCTTTCGGAAATTTCCGGAAGCGGTTTTTTATTTAGGGTCTTTCAAATCCGTTTTACGGAAAAATTCTAACACCGCTCTGGCCTCTTCATTAGAAACATTCATGGGAACCATCTGAGCCAGATAAATCGATAACAACTCCTTTGCTAACGAATCCTTTTGTGTATTTTCGACCGGATTGATGATTTGGTTCATAATCCATTCGGGTCGCCTTCTTTTAGTAACTCCATATAATCCCGGACCGATTTTCCGTTTTTCAGAAAGCGAATGACAAGTAATACATTTAACATTGAAAACCTCTTCTCCATATGCCGCCAATTTATCATCGATCCCACTCATAATAATTACTTCTTGAATGGGGCCAAATCCAATTCCGTTGTAATACATTTTTTCAGAAGTACTAATATTTCTTGTTGAACTTTTAGAACTCTCGCTCGAACAAGAAATCAATTTAAGCGCACAAACAACAATTAAAATTGCGTTAAACCGATAAATTTTTCTTAATAAAATACGTCCGTTAAACATAACCGTGTTTTTCCAATTTCGATATTAAAACCGGATAAATATACACACTTAAAACAGGTAAAAACGTTAAAGAATATTCATTTAAAATATTTTGTTTACGGTGCTTTCTAAATACCTTGCAGCGGAATTCTCCACTCAATTTCACCCTAATTTTAAGAAAGATCAAAAAATGACTCAAGCCAAGCTGCAACTCGTTCATGAACAAACTTCACCATTGTTTAGGATTATGTGGGTTTACAATATTAACGAACCATCCAGGAAACAATTTGGAAATAACATTTGTGCTTTCCACACAGGTAACGGCAGGATATTGACTGTAGCTCATAACCTGAGGACAGAAGCGGGAATCGTTAGTACGATTGACAATGAAATATTCATGCGAGAGATTGCTCCAGTATTAAATCCATCTCAAAATCAACTTCTAAATCAAAGTTATCTATTCGATCCGGCTACGAATAAAAGATATCTTCAAAATGCAGATCCTGCTAATACTTCGAATATCATCGAAATTTTTAAGCAGATAAACTTCGATACACGTTGGTTGACACTTGACAAGAAAAACATGTGTAAACCTTATCTTATCATACAATTCAGAGGCAATCAATTTTATAATGACCCGGAGCTGACTCAATTTTTTAATCATTCAACGAGCTTTGCGGAACCCTTGCTTCAGCGTCAGACTTTTCTTATCGAATTGGAATTGGAAAATGCATTTTACTCGGATGACATTGCAGCTTATCGCATTGTGAATACTCCGGTAGAAATTATCCGGAAAATTCCATTTTTGAAAATGAATTATTCTCTTTTAGATACAACAGAAGACAATTTTTATTGCTTACAAAGTTCATCCAATAGTTTATTGGGAAGATTAATGAACAATGCCAGAATCGATGGTTATGCAGATAACTGGTCACAATTCAAAGATCGAATTGGCGGTGATTACGTAATGGATGGTGAACGTTATTTCATTAAAGGATATTTCCGTTTCGGATCTTCCGGTTCTCCTTATGTGGTTTACGATGAAAATGAAAAATGTTTCATGGCCAATGCCATTCAAAGTGAAGCCAGTCCAATTCAATTATCGATCAATAAAAACAGAGAAGGAAATTTCCAGTATGTGAATGCCATTGCTACTCCGCTGAATAATATTAAAAGTCAATTGGAGAATTCAATTTAAAATACAATCACCAAATCGAAAAATAATAAATATAGTCATTCAAGTAAAAATGAAAAAAGGATTATTAATAATTTTTATTACTTTATTTAATTTATTCCAATTACTAGCCCAAACAGGAAAACTAAACGGACGTGTTTACAATAAAATAAACAATGACCCTATTCCATTTGCAACGGTAGTCATCGATAGTTTAAAATTAAGTGCGACATCAGATACCGGCGGATATTATCAAATAGAAAACATTCCACCCGGAGTTCACAATCTCTATTGTACATTTGTTGGTTTTAGCAGAGTGGACTATTTTGAAATCAATATAAATGCGGTAAAAACAACTACCATTGATTTTCCTTTAGCTGAAAACTCAATCACGTTAAAAGATGCACAGGTCACTGCCTCACCATTCAATAAAACAGAAGAAAGTCCGCTCAGTTTAAGAACCATTAGCAGCACAGAAATTTACAGGAGTCCGGGCAGTAGCAGAGACATTTCTAAAGTTTTGCAAAACTTGCCGGGAGTTGGATCGACAGTATCCTTCAGAAACGATCTCATTGTTCGTGGTGGTGCTCCCAATGAAAATCGCTTTTATCTGGATGGAATAGAAATTCCTAATATCAATCATTTCGCAACACAAGGGGCCTCGGGTGGACCTGTAGGACTCATCAATGTGGATTTCATCAGAGAAGTAGATTTTTATTCGGGTGCCTTTCCGGCTAACAGAGGGAATGCATTAAGCTCTGTTTTAGATTTCAAATTTATTGATGGGAATAAAGAAAAACTTGCCGGTGCCGCGACAATCGGCTCCAGCGATATTGGTCTGACACTTGATGGACCGATAGGGAAAAAATCCACTTTCCTCCTTTCGGCAAGGAGATCCTACCTGCAATTTCTTTTCAAAGCACTTGGGTTGCCCTTCCTCCCTACTTACAACGATTTACAATTCAAACAAAATGTTAAAATAAATAATAAAAATTCAATTTCTTTTCTTTTTCTCGGTGCTATTGATCAGTTTGAATTAAATAAAACGGTTAATGAAAAAATTACAGATGCCGAATTAATTGAGAAAAACAATTATCTGTTAGGTAATCTTCCGGTAAACTCACAATGGAATTATACTGTTGGCAGCATATACAAACACTTTTCTTCTGATTATTTTTACACGCTTGCATTAAGTCGAAATCAATTAAACAATCAAGCTGAAAAATATTTTGATAATATTGAAACATCTGAAAATTTATTACTTGATTATCATTCACAGGAAATTGAAAACAAAATACGGTTTGAAAAAACCACATTAAAAAACAATTGGAAAATCAATTTTGGTCTGGGAGCTGAAAACATTTTATACACAAATCAAACATTTCAGCGAATTCAAAATTCCGGGGTATTAATAACAGACAACTATAGTTCCAGATTAACTTTCAATAAATATTCCGGGTTCGGACAAATCAGCAAAAATATTTTTGATGAGAAACTTGCTGTTTCATTTGGAATTCGAGCAGACGGAAACACTTACTCCGATGAGATGATGAATCCGCTAAAGCAATTATCACCGCGTATTTCACTTTCCCTAAAATTAGCAAAAGACATTTTCCTGAACTTCAATGCAGGAAGGTACTTCCAGCTTCCGGCATATACGATTTTAGGATATAGAAATTCTCAAAATGAATTAGTAAATAAATTGAACAAAGTAACTTTTATTCAAAACGACCATTTGGTTGCAGGAATAGAATACAATCCTACTCGTTTCTCCAAAATAACGTGTGAAACGTTTTTCAAAAAATATAAAAACTATCCATTTTTATTAAATGACAGTATATCCCTCGCAAACCTCGGAGGCGATTTCGGAGTTATCGGAAATGAAGCCGCTACTTCCATTTCCGATGGAAGAAGTTATGGCCTTGAATTATTTTTGCAACAGAAGTTAAATAAATTCTTCTACGGAATTATTTCCTATACTTTCTTTAAAAGTGAGTTTCAGGATAAGAATGGAAAATACAGGCCGACTTCCTGGGATAACAGACATATTTTAAATATTACAGCCGGAGTAAAATTGAAAAAAAACTGGGAAGGCGGATTCAAATTCCGGATTTTGGGTGGTGCACCTTACACACCTTATGATATTCCGCTATCTTCAAAAAAAGAAATCTGGAATATCTATAACAGAGGCCTGAACAACTGGGACAAATTAAATGAAAATCGTCTTGCATTATTTCACAGTCTGGATGTGCGTATCGATAAAAAATGGTTTTTCGAAAAATGGACGCTTAATCTTTACATCGATATTCAAAATATTTACAACAATACGATTGAAGAAGTTCCATTCTTAAATGTAAAACGGGATGCCGCCGGTAATTTGGAAGAAAATCCTTTAGATTCTACTTCCTACAATTCTTACTTAATTAAAAACACAAGCGGGAATATACTTCCGTCCATTGGTATAAGGGTTGAATTTTAAGTTTTTATTTTTTTGTATTAACTTGATAAAATAATTAAACTATTAAAGTGAAAACACATCAATAAAGAAACCATATTAAAAATGAAAAAATATCTGCTCATTTATTTATTTCTACATTCATTTTGCTTGTTAAAAGCACAACAAACATATTTCCCGCCATTAAATAATAATTTACTTTGGGACACCCTCTCCCCTGCAAGTCTGGGTTGGTGCACAGATAAAATTGACACTTTATATGACTTCCTTCAACAAGAAAATACAAAAGGATTTATTCTATTAAAAGATGGCTACATCGTACTGGAAAAATACTTTGGGACGTTTACGAAAGACAGTTTATGGTATTGGGCATCGGCAGGTAAAACGATTACATCCTTTCTGGTCGGTAAAGCGCAGGAAGAAGGTTTTTTGAATATCAACGATACGACATCAACGTATTTAGGCAGCGGATGGACATCCTGCTCACCTTTGCAGGAGGGAAACATTCAGATTGCAAACCAACTGACGATGACAACAGGATTGGATGACGGCGTTCCTGACAATCATTGCACCATCGACACCTGCCTGACCTACTTCGCTGATGCGGGTACACGCTGGGCCTATCACAATGCGCCTTATACCCTTTTAGAAGGTGTATTAACAAATGCTACCGGCTCTCCTATAAATACCTATACTCAAAACAAACTTAAAAATGCGACGGGAATGAATGGCTTCTGGCTTACTGTTGATTTCGACAATGTATATTTCAGTACAGCAAGAAGCATGGCCCGATACGGTTTGCTTGCAGCCAATCATTTCATTTGGGATACGGACACCTTATTGCATGATACAACATATATCTATCAAATGACAAACACCTCTCAGCAATTCAATTATTCTTATGGATATTTATGGTGGCTGAATGGTAAACAATCGTATATGGTTCCAACGTCACAAATAGTAATTCCGGGATCCTATGCTCCCCAAGCACCGTCTGACATGTATGCAGGAATTGGAAAAAACGGACAATTACTTTCGATAGCGCCTTCGAGTGGGTTAACCTTTGTGCGTATGGGAGATTCGCCCAACTCGCCGTCATCAGAAGTTTCTACAATATTTTGTAATCAGATATGGCAAAAAATTAATGCTGTCACCTGCGGATCAACTTCTATAAATGAAGAAGGTAATTCTTATCCGGAAGTAATTGTTTTTCCGAATCCCATAAATCACATGTTGCACATAAATTACAAAAGTGAATTTTTCAATGCTGAGTTAGTTGATCAATTCGGAAGAATTTTATTGAGCCAAAAGGGAAATTCAGAAAAAGTTTCTATTGATGTTTCATCCATTCATCAAGGGACTTATGTCCTTCGCATCAGCGACAGGTTTGACAGAATAATTATCTCTAAACTAATAATAATAAATTAAAAACAGTTAGCGTTTTTGGGTTTTATAGGATTAATTTATATTCTGCATTATATTTACTAAAATTGAAGTCAAAAAATGAAAAATAGTTTTAATAAGTATATTCTAATTTTTATTATTTGCCTTCCGCTATTTTTCATCAACGTAAAAACTTCGCACGATTGGGGTGATGATTTTGCCCAGTATATTCATCAGGCCATAAATATAACAGAGGGGAAAACTCAATCTAATACAGGATATATTTATAATCCTGATTATCCCTCCTATGCTCCACCTGCTTACCCTTCGGGATTCCCTTTGTTGCTTTCACCTGTTTACGCAGTTTTCGGAAATTGTATTTTATATTTTGATTTATATATTACGTTGTTTCTCTTCATATTCGCTCTATTATTGTTTAAGTTTTTGATGCGGTTTTATTCAGCTTTAGTTTCTACGCTGTTAATTATCATTTTCATATATAACCCCTGGACACTTTGGTTTAAACTAGAAATAATGTCGGACATTCCTTTCTCCACCTGTTTTCTGTTGTGTGTCTTGATGTATACAAGTAAAAACAATTCCGGCTTTCGAATAGTTATACTTACAATTTTGACTGGTATTCTACTGTCAATTAGGAACATTGGAGTTGTTTTCTTGCTGGCTGTTTTAATTGATTTGATTAAAGATTTTTATATGGCCAGAGTTGAAAAAACTACATCACTTTTTTACAAACAAATAATCGAAAAACTTTGTATAATAGCAGGTGGATTTTTGATTTTCATTTTGATCAATAAAGTTTTGATTCCGTCATCCGGAGATGGGTTGTTCTCTTACAAATACTTTTTCAATCTAACACAGCTAAAACATTTTATTCAAGTCAATCTATCCTATTATATGGCCGTGCTTCGTGCATTTTTTGAACCATGGAACGATGAATGGCAGTTTGTTGCTTTGATTTCCGGAACAATGGCATTTGCTTTCATCATTTTAGGTATGATAAAAAAAATGAGTATACAGTTCGACTTTATCGATTTGCTTACGTTGATTTATCTTACAGTTATCATTGTTTATCCTTATTCAGATGCAGGTTTCCGATTCCTTTTTCCTATCGCACAATTCTTGCTTTACTATCTTGTACAGGGAATTTACAGCATAAATATCCGTTTAAAAATTGGTCCGAAAACATTGGCAGTTTGCATGGCTATTATTGTATTATGCTCTTATCAAAACGGTTTTAAAGAAATTTATAAAAGCAGAAACACAATTATAGAGGGTCCCCAAGTAAAAGAAAACCAAGAGTTGTTCGAATATATCCGTATGCATACTCCTCCCGAAGCAGCATTTAGTTTCAAGAAGCCGCGTGCCTTGTCTCTCTATGCTTCAAGGAATGCGATGACTCATAAACGCAATCAATCTTTATCAGATATCCATCAAAGCCTTTTGAAAAATAAAATTAGTTATATAATTATAAATACTGTAGAGTCAGATGACTCAATTAAGGCTTATGTGAATCAAAGAAATCTTGAAAAAATTTGGGGAAATAGTAAGAATGAAGTTTATAAATTGAAGGAATGAATTGATGTGCTAAATTCTGAGTAGGTTATACTAGTATATTTGGTTAGAGTTTAATGACAAGCCATCTGCACCTGATCGTCAATACAATAATACCATTTGATCCGCTCGGAGTAGTAAGCGCGAGAAACACCCCTTTCAACAATCGCTTACAACTCCTTCGCGCCGACTACGACTTTCATTTCTCTCCTCAAGGGGGTTCATGCAGAAGTCTAATTGTAGTTCTTTGGTGGTGAATTTGTATTTGTATTAATCTCCGCCACTAATATAATGCTTAAGTTTTTGATAATGCTATTGCTATTTATTTAAAGAAATGAGAATGAAAATTACTTTATGTTCAGCATTTGAAGTACTGTGTGCGTCGAATCCCCTTTCCCGTAAGGCTGATGCGCAAAGATTCCGGCGAGCGGGCTTTGTCCTTATTAGTAAATTACATTATAAACGATTAATTTATTCTCTTGTAAGTTTAAGACTGTTATTTGATAGTTTCTTTCGTCTTTTTTGTCTTTATCTAATTTATAAAACCCTGATTGATTTTCTATTTTGACATACTTATAAATAAAATTGTCTGGTAAAATATCCTTTATCGGTAGTGGTTTATAGTTATTAATTTTACAAGCATCTACCAGTTTTTCTTTTTCACTTTCTTGAAATGAAAAAAGGATAAATGATTCTCCATCGCCACCAGGATTATTTGTCCAATCATCCTGAAACTGTTCAACTGTCAATGATGTTGAAACTTTAAAACCTGTGATATTACTTGCAATAGTATAGGGTGTTCTTCTTAAGAAAAGGTAATATACTGTTGTACCAAGTACAATCAGGATTATATTAATTATTAAAAATTTTCTCATATCAGGTTCAAATTATGGATAGGTTACTTTAAATGGTGTTCCACCATTTAACTGCCAATTATAATAGCGCGTTACTACTTCGTTAAAATATGAACGAGTACCCCAAGCTTTAGGGTCTAAATCCCAAATATCATAAAAACCGACTGGCTGAAAACCATTGATTTTATCAAAACTGAAGTTCATTGTTGCTCTACCAAAAGCAAAGTCATAATCTGTTTTATAAAAATTTACTGGGATGCTATAATTTCCGTTGGCTAATCTCGTAGCCTTATTCCATTGAATAGCATAATTTTGATGAGCTTGATTGTAAACATCGTTAAACCTCTCTTGGCTCAAATGATAGTCTGTACCTGAGTTATATTTGTAGTAATATTTTAATTCGTTGGCAAAATCTCTTGGACTACTTAGACCACCCCCACCACCTTGAGCTTCCTCTTCCACATTCTCCTCTTCAATTTCCCTACTTTCAAATTCCGTAGAACTTCCATCGTTATAATCAGTTCCACTTGAAGCATCAAGTTCATCTACATCCTGAAGCCGCAATACATATTTTCCTTTTTCATCATCTTCATCATCTTTTTCATTGACATTAACTATTCCATAAGTAAAATAAAGTTGTTTGGGATCCGGATCTGCATCGTTGTAACCATAATCACCTTCCCCATCTTCCTCCAACAACCCCGTAGGATCAGTAAAAGAAACCGGGTTATCAAAAGCATACCGATAGGAAGTTAAATCAGGAGCGTAGTCTGTAAAGGGATCGATAACACTAAACCGCCCAAGGACAGGATCGTATAACCTTGCTCCTAAATCGTATTGGTTCATGCCGAGGTCTAATTGTAGTTCTTTGTTGGTGAATTTGTATTTGTTTACTGTGCCATTTGTAGAAACAGGCTGAGTTATTTCTTTCAAGGTTAAACTTCAAGGATTTTAGTAACGATAATAATCCGTGATTTTAGAAAACAATAAACCACTAATCCACCAATACAACTTTACGTTGAATAGAATTCCCTGAGTTACTATAAATATTAACCACATAAATTCTTTTGCTCCAATTTTGCGCATCAAAATTTACATTCAATGTCGATTGACCACTTTGAATTACTGTTGAGCAAAGAATCTTGCCGTCCATACTCACAACTTCCACTTTCCCTCCCGCTAAATAATTAGAACCTTCGCTTGTGATTTGAAGAAAATTATTTTTAAAACTAATAACTAAAGGAGAAGAAGTTTGCGAAAAAATTCCTGTTCCTGTCTGGTAATAAATTGTCATTGTCAGATGATCGACAGAAGCCGGTTGGTCATAAGAAGAATTGGTTACCCGAAACAACAATCCGAAAGTTGGATCATTGATTAATGCCGGTGTCCAGCTCGAACCCCAATTATCCGTAGCTCCCCCATAGGTATAAACGGTTGGGACATCATTCCAGTTGTTAGGATTTACGGTAACATTTCCTACCGGAGCTCCATTTAATACTAACACCAGCGCCGAATCGTGAATGCCGCCTCCCGGAGAACTTACCCGCTGGAGCATATCTATTTGTATTCCTTCAATTGTCGAACCTGCGGGAATAGCGAAATTAAATCCGGTGAAAGAAGCAACATTGGAATAATAACACATGAAATTATTACATGTAGGAAATTGTGCTAAATCAACATAGGCAGGACTGTTGTCGACGTATTGTACACCTACCAAATTTGCCCATCCAGCACCCTGTCCTGAGGTGGCATAAGTAATTGGAAAAAAAGGTCCGGCAGTTTGTGCATTTAAATTAACAATTGTCAACAAGAAAGTTAAAATGGAGAGTAAGTGTTTTTTCATCTGTATATATTTTAAGTGTGAAATTAATATTCTAAATAGAAAAACCGAAATAATTAATATTATTTAATAGTTGATAATTGGGCTCATAAAAAACCGAAAACATCCCATTTCTGAGTTGCTGTTCACTTAAGTTTAAATATCTTTATCTCACAAGCAATAGTACTCTTTTTCGTATTACCTTGAATTTATGAATATTTGCAGAGATAATTATTCTAATGAGTGAACCGCAAAAAGGTAAGTTAAATTCAGTCGGGAATAAACAAAGCTTTTTCAGAAGCCTTGGCCCCGGATTGATAACCGGAGCAAGTGACGACGATCCTTCCGGAATTGCAACATATTCACAAGCGGGTGCTCAATTTGGAAATAAATTTTTATGGACCGCAATTGCCACCTATCCATTAATTGTATCGGTTCAGGAAATGTGTGCCCGCATCGGATTGGTAACCGATCACGGACTAACAGGTGTTATTAAAAACAATTATCCGAAATACATATTATATTTTATCATTCTTCTTAGCTTTCCTTCCATAACATTAAATATCGGAGCGGACATAGCAGGCATGGGTTCTGTTACAAACATGCTTTTCCCGGTTATTCCCACATATGTCTTTTCCATAATCTATACATTTTTTCTGATGATTGGTCTGATCCTTTGGAAATACAAACGTATTGCATTGGTTTTAAAATGGCTTTGCATTAGTTTATTCAGTTACATTCTAATTCCATTTTTAACCGAAACAAACTGGCTGGAAGCTCTAAAGAATACTATTTTTCCAACTATAGAATTTTCCAAACAATATTTCCTTGTATTGGTTGGGATATTAGGAACAACCATTTCTCCTTATTTATTTTTCTGGCAGACATCCATGGAAGTTGAGGAAGTGAATGAAAAACACCTGGTGGTAGATAAAAAAAATATTTCCATGATGGAAACAGGAATAGCGACCGGTTTGTTTTTAACCAATGTCGTTTTCTATTTTATCATACTGGCTACAGGAACCGTACTATTCAGCAAAGGAATTCATTCCATCAACACAGTTGAGGAAGCCGCACGGGCACTTCAGCCCTTGGCGGGAGACAAGGCCTACATCCTCTTTTCTATCGGAGTACTGGGAACCGGCGCATTGGCAATTCCCGTTCTGGCCGGATCACTCAGCTATATGATTGCCGAAACTTTTCTATGGAAGGAAGGACTCGACAATACTTTCAGACAAGCTAAAGGGTTTTATATAACGCTGGTGATCTCCTTGTTTGTCGGGTTAATGATACAACTGGCGGGAATCAGTCCGGTGAAGATGCTTATTTACACTGCTGTACTCTATGGCATCGTTGCACCTTTTATCATTGCTCTCATCCTGCACATCTGTAACAATAAAAAAATTATGGGCGAATTTACGAATACACGCTGGTCTAATTTTCTGGGAATGGCTACCCTTCTTGTTATGACTTTCTGTGCAGGAGTATTTTTATATTTTATGATTTCCGGGTAAACAAAATTGTATAATAAAGCACAAAAAGTAAAAAAAATAATGTTCCTTTCTTTTTCAAATTTTGACTATTATAAAAACATTTTGGCAAGATTAAGTCTATATTTACAGCTTCAAAATAATCTCCAAATCCAACTTATAACAACCACCGTTCCATGCAAGGAAAAAAAATATCAATTATCGGATGTGGAAATCTGGGTTTGTCAATCGTTAAAGGACTGATTGATCAATCTGATTTTCCGAAAAATAACATCATCGTCACAAAGCGGAATACACAAAGTATTCAACATCTTTCTGACTTGGGAATTGAAGTAACCAGTAACAATGCAAAAGCTGTAAGTGAATCTGACATTGTTTTGATCTCCGTAAAACCCTATGATATTTTCAACGTGCTGGAAGAAATTAAAGGAAGTCTAGTACCCGGAAAACATATATTAATTTCTGTCGCCACCGGCATTTCGATTAAAGAGATAAAAGATAAAATCAAAACCTCTATCCCATTCTTCAGGGCCATGCCCAATACAGCGGCCGATGTGAAGGAATCCATTACCTGTATTTGTTCGGAAGGCGCGAATGCAAAAGACATTGAAACGGTCAATGCTCTTTTTAGCATCGTTGGAACACCCCTTTCCATAAAAGAAGAATTGATGGAATCGGCTACAGTTTTAGGTGCTTGCGGTATTGCTTTCGTGCTGCGGTTTATGCGTGCTATGGTTCAGGGAGGAATTCAAATCGGATTTGATTCCGCTACAGCGAGTACCATCGTCAATCATACCGTTAAAGGAGCTGCTCAATTGATCATAGAAAGAAAGCAACATCCTGAATTTGAAATAGACAAAGTAACGACACCAAAGGGTTGCACAATTGTAGGACTAAATGAAATGGAACACAATGGCTTCAGCTCTTCATTGATAAAAGGGATCATAGCATCTTTTGAAAAAATCGGCTAACCTTTTAAAACTTTTATCGGAGGGTAACCTTCGCACAAATGGAAATTATTATCACATTTAAAAAGTTCCGGAGTCCATTCTATTCTAGCACGGATAAAAAAAATTAGCATTAAAAAATAATTCAGTTATCCGGCGGAACGTTACCTTCCCTCTAAAAAATTAATTATTAAGACTATTTTCAGTAGAATTTTATCAAAAATAAACAGGTAAAACAAGCCAAAAGTGCCTTCCCTAAAGGATTTTAGCTAAAGGAGGAATATTCGGATTTAATTTCATCAAATAGGACATTTCTATAATTGAATTTTGAAAAAATATTTGTAGATTTCCCAATCAAATTTTATCCCCCAATATTCCGAATCAATGAAAAAAGGATTACTCATAATTTATTTATTTATCTTCTCAGTACAAACCGGCTTCGCACAATGGCAACCGACAAACGGTCCATACGGAGGCAATATTAAAAGCGTTTTATCATTTGGCAATATGCTTTTTACAGCAGCTTACGGTAGTGGCGTTTTTATTTCGTCAAATAATGGAGCCAATTGGACTCCATCCAATACCGGATTTAACAATCTATTTGTTTCATCCTTGGGATCAAGTGGTACAAAAATGTTTGCATTAACAGATCTGGGCTTACATTCTTCATTAGACAGTGGTGCAACATGGGCATTAGATACAAATGGTGTCGGACAAAATTCTATCACCTGTTTTGGTGCAAATGGATCCAATCTTTTTGCAGGTTCTTATGATGGTATATATTACTCGAACAATGGCGGAAATCAATGGATACAAAAAGGACTCACATCCACCAGTATTTATTCAATAGCATTTATAGGCACTCAGGTTTTTGCAGGTACAAATTTTGGAGTATTTCTTTCTGCCGACACAGGTAATACATGGATATCCGTCAACAATGGATTTACAAATACACTTATTTTTTCGCTGACAACCAGTGGCACAGCTATTTTTGCAGGCACAGGTGGTGAAGGTGTTTTTGCATCTGCAGATTCAGGAAATAATTGGATTCAGGATACAATAGGAATGGGCTATGCGAATGTGCTTTCATTAGCTTCGTCAGGGTCTAATGTATATGCAGGAACCATTAATGGCGTTTATGTTTCGACTAATTCAGGTAACAGCTGGACATTAGATACCGTAGGTCTTGGTGATGCATTTATTCAAACTATTTCATTAAATGGTTCTACTCTATTTGCGGGTACTATATATGACGGACTATTTTCTTCTACAAACAATGGAGCAAGCTGGACAAATGCCAATACGGGAATTACGAATAATATTACACTTTCACTTGCTTCGATTTCAGGAACAATATATGCGGGTACAAACGGTGCAGGTGTTTTCAATACAACAGATTATGGCGTTACCTGGAATAAAGGAGCAAACGGAATTGCAGGTGCTGCAGTAAACGCACTTGCATTATCGGGAACCAAATTAGTTGCCGGAACATATGACGGAATCTCCGTCTCAACCAATGGTGGGTTAGATTGGTCACCATCCATTCTGGGAATGGGCAATCTAAATGTAACGAGCCTTGCCATTAACGGTACAGAAATATTCGCAGGAACTGCATACGATGGAGTCTTTTACTCCTCCGATAGTGGAATCTCATGGGCTGCTGTAAACACCGGATTATTGGATTTAAATGTAAATGCCTTGTTATACACTTCAGGAAATATTCTTGCCGCTACATTAGGAGGTGTATTTATCTCCTCGAACAATGGCGGCTCATGGACTTCTGTGAGCAATGGTTTAACATCACTAACTGTCAATGCTCTTACAACCGACGGGACAACAATATTTGCAGGTTGCGATAACGGAATCTTTACCACCGTAAACAATGGCGGAGTATGGACCGATGCTACAATTGGTCTTACAAATTATTATATATCTGCTTTTCATTTTGACGGGACAAATGTTTTTTCCGCTACCTACAATGGAGAAGTTTACAACCTTTCAACCAGTGGTATGTTTTGGGATGATTTTAATACAGGACTTCCGGTAGCTGCCGGAATTACGGCCATGACCACAGATGGAATTTATATTTATGCAAGCACCCGAACAAAAGGTGTCTGGAAACGATTAGTTGCTGATATTGTTGGAAATAAAAATCCACTATTTGCCAATAAAAATATGTCAATTTCATCCAATCCTACAGACGGAAAATTTAATTTATTCTTAAATGAAAACTCATTCAAGACAGAAGACATATTAATTTATAATTTGATGGGTGAAAAAATATTGCCGCTTTACTCAGTTAAACAAGGAACCAACCAAATTGCCATAGACATTTCAAATCAACCGGCAGGAATTTATGTATTGAAGTTGCGTAATCAACAGCAATCACTTTCAGAAATTATTATAAAACAATAAACATTCGTATATTATTTATACAAATAAATTCAACTCCATCCGATATTAATTTTTCCAACTAAATTTTCTTGTCAGCTGATTTTCATCGGTGATAATTTGAAGTATATAATTCCCATCAGGCAATCCGATCGGACGCATTTGAAAAGTATTATTTCCTGAATACAAAGAAC
Source organism: Bacteroidota bacterium (assembly GCA_031385005.1). Taxonomy (GTDB): domain Bacteria; phylum Bacteroidota; class Bacteroidia; order AKYH767-A; family 2013-40CM-41-45; genus JADKIH01. The sequence goes on along the minus strand of JANNBB010000070.1, from coordinate 117,054 downwards.
CCTCAAAAATTCGATCAATTAACTTTCCTGAAATATCAAATAGATGAATATTTACATCTTGTTTAGAAGTACTATTAATCTCAAAAGTAGGAATTGAATTTCGATTAAAAATAAAAACTCCATCGATTCTTTTAACTTCATTTATTCCGGAGCTTAAAATCGTCACCGAGTCTTGTCCACTAGATAAAGACGGTGAACAACTGTTTGGACCGCCACTAACAGTACAAGCACAAATATAAACTCCGGGAACAGCATAATTAATAACAGGATTTTGCTGATTTGAAGTCGAAGGTGTACCGCCATTAAAAAACCACGACCAACTGGCAGGATTATCCGGACTGGAAGCTGAATACTGTACAATATTTCCATTGATCACATGGGAAATGAAGACCTGACAAACCTGGCAGTATGAGCTGATTGAAGTAAACAATGCTACTAAAATTGCGAGAGGAAATTTTTTCATCTTTATAATATTTTAAATGCTTGCTAGTGATATAGCTAAACGAATATCGGAAATAAATAAATGGCAGGATAAAAGAACACAAAAATTATAGACAAAATAGTTAATAGGTGCTCATAATAAGAAATTATGGCCTTTAATCTTATCAAAATAGCCGGAGAACACTTATTTTTTAGGGGAAACCAATCTAGACCTATGCATTTCAATAAACTTTAAATACAATGCTACATTAAGTAAGATCAGCAACATCCCATAAAAAATATCCTCAAAGGGGATAGTAAAAATACGAATACCCATATTTTCCTTGTCGTTATAAAGTACAACGGGCTCTTCCAGCCAGGAGCCGGTAAGGATACCGTTTACGATCAGAAATGGTATAATTAAAACAGCGTAGACAATATAAAAATTACTCAGCCATTTAGCTTTTGCTAAATACTTAATAAAAAACAATGCCCCGGAGAGAAAAGTAAACGTAACGGAAGTATATAAACGATTGATATTAATAGTAGCCATAAATAACATCAATAAAATAAATATTGGAGTGAGTGTACTTTCGAAGAAGTATAAATTATCCCGAATAAACAATTTAACAATGCAATGGTATGTAAAAACACATGCAAAAGGGATGCAAATAAAAAATAGTACCTCTTCGATCGGTAAATTAAAAAAGTTAATTCCGGTTACGTACTTGGGATTGAAAGACCAAATTTTCAGTTCGGTAAAAACCATGTCCCAAATAATAAAAAATGCGGCAACGATTAGAGTAGCCGGCCAGAAAAAACGAAAATTGAGATTAAATTTTAATTTAGGGTGAAAGGAATAAATAAATGGGACAACAAATGAAGCTAGGTTAATGATTAAATACGTAAACTTCATTGACGCGCCGATTTCATTGCTTCTAAAAAATATTTTACCGGAACGAGTAACATACCAAAACACTCTCCGTGATATTTATCAAGATGTTTGTGATGAATTTTATGTGCTTTCCGAATCGCTCGCAAATAAAAATTATCAGAATTCCTGAAAATCTTAAATCGTTGGTGAATAAAAACATCGTGAACAAGAAAGTATGCCAAACCATATGCAGCAATTCCAATTCCAATCCAAAAGCGATAATCCAAATTGTTCAACGTGCCAAACAAAATTAATACCATACTGGGAATAGCGAATATTAAAAAAAAGGAATCGTTCTTTTCAAAAAAAGAGGTGATATCTTTATTGTGATGGTCGTCGTGTAAATTCCAGAGAAAACCATGCATGACATATTTATGTGTAAACCAGGCAACGAATTCCATTGTAAAGAATGTAATAACTACAATAAACAGATTCAACATGAATGGTTTTATTTAAATAAATCGGCAATGACTTTTTCTCTGTGGTCAAAGATACTCTCTATTTTTTTTCTTACAAAAATTGAGTGTGAAATGTTCCCCAATATCGAGAAAGGAAGGGCATAACTCACTTTGTCGGTCATTATGGTCTGACTACCATTTTCGGAAAAGGAATGTTCGTGATACCAAAGTGTGTAGGGGCCGGATTTCTGCTCATCAATGAAATAAAAGGGCTTGTTAACATGTTTAATCTCGGTTAGCCATTTCATCTTTAAACCCAATAAAGGAGTGACGGTATATTGAACCAATAATCCGGAATAAATACTTGGAGGAAGGTCTTTTGTTAGTATTTCAAAATTCATGGATTCAGGAGTAATTTTGGCCAGGTTCTTTGGGTCAGAAAAAAAACTCCATGCTTTATCGATGGTAATTGGCAGAGTAGACTTCCTTTCTAAATTATATACTTTCATTTGTTCCTGTTCTTTTAAATGCTTTTAATAAAAATGACTTTCCTTGCCTGTCGAATTCCCAATAAGGGGAATATTGGTCAATTCCGGATTATGTTTCCTTTCTATTTAATAAGCAAACTTTTTCGAATGCAAGCTTAAACCAAGCTGTAAATAGTTCAGGACTTAATCTTAAATCACTTTTGATATGTTCAATGGAGTCGTATTTCCAATCGCCAACTTCATTGGGATCAAAATTAGGTGCGTCGGTATAGAGGCCTGTAAAAACGTGATCAAGTTCGTGTTCGATAAGTCCGTTTTCGAGTTCTGCTTTATAGATGAAAGAAAATGCAAATTCCAATTCACATTCGATTCCCATCTCTTCCAACAGCCGTCTCTTAGCGGCATCCATTGTATTTTCACCCATTCTGGGATGACTGCAACATGTATTGGTCCACAGTCCTGCAGAATGATATTTGGTTAACGCTCGCTGTTGTAATAGAAGTTCATTACTTTCATTGAACAAGAAAACTGAAAAAGCCCGATGTAAGGTACCGGATTGATGAGCTTTAAGTTTTTCCATTTCACCCATTACCCTGTCGTTTGAATCAACCAGAATTACATGTTCCATTTCAATGTCTCCTTCACCAATTTTTTTTCACTTTCAGAACAGTGAGTAGAACTGCATAAAGCAGCTGCAATATCTGTTCGCATTTCTTTATCTAAAGAAATTTTATTTCGTAATGAATTTAGGAGAAATATTTTATCTGCTTCTATATTTTTTTTGTAATTTAAAAATCCCGGAGTGTTACTTTGAATTGAAAAACGCAGATACCGCAATTCGCAGCAAGATGCATCGACACCTATCGCTTCTTCCAACATCCCTCTACCTTCGAGAAAGTAATTATATTGTTTGATAGGATTAAATGAGTGCTTTGCTAATAGAATTGTGGCAGAACCTGCATATCCCAAAAGGACAGGACTTTTCTTAAAATTGTCCAGGTATTCAATTAAATCTTTGGCTTTATCTTCATCTTCGACAGCTAGTTTGAATTCGCTTCTGACAAAACTAATATCTACATCAAAAAATGGCTGAGAAATAAAAACAATTAAAGCTAAAATAAATTTCATTTAATTATATCGTGTTTTGAGTTTAATTAATCTTAAAAAATTGCATCCAACTAAATCAAATTCAACCGGTGTTTTATCATTGAATTAATCATTAATCCAATTTTACGCGGATTAGATACGCGAATTCTTTCTTCGGCAATTTTACTGGCCGGAAGTGCTTTTATCTTTTTGAAAAGTGCCATATAATAATAATAAGCCAGAAAGACTCCGGCACGAGATGACTTTGGTAATTTTCGAATACCTTTCAATCCCTCATTTAATTCATCTTCAATTTGCTCTTGAATAACAATTTTATTTTCATCTTTAAATGTTTCAAAATTCACTTCAGGAAAATACGTTCTTCCCAGCTCATAGTTATCTGCCTTTATGTCCCTCAGAAAATTAATTTTCTGAAATGCAGATCCAAGCTTCATAGCCGGATATTTGAGTGATTCGAATAATTCATCGTTCTTTTCACAAAAAACACGCAAGCACATTAAACCAACAACTTCGGCCGATCCCAAAATATATTTTTCATAATTCTTTTGGTCATATATGGATGGATTTAAATCCATTTCCATGCTATCAAGAAAGGTATCGATGAGCTCTATTTCAATATTGTACTCCTTTACTACCCGTTGAAAACTATTTATTATTGGATTTAAACTAATCCCATCATCAATAGCTTCATAGGTATCATTTCTGAATTTTTGTAAAAGTTGCTTTTTGTCGTATTCGTGAAATGAGTCAACGATCTCATCAGCAAATCTGACAAAACCATAAATGCTATATATTGGTCTGTGAAATTTTCTAGACAGGAATTTAATGCCCAATGAAAAAGAAGTGCTGTAAGCTTCTGTGGTTAATCTGCTTGTGGCTGCAGAAACATCATCAAAAAGTTTTTTCATGTGTTTTTATTTTTGAATTGTTTACTGACATATCCTGCAACCACTTGTCCGGAAATGATAGATGGTGGAACTCCCGGACCGGGAACGGTAAGTTGTCCGGTATAAAATAAATTATTAACTTTTTTACTTTTAATAGAAGGACGTAAGAAAGCTGTTTGATTCAATGTATTCGCTAATCCATATGCATTTCCCTTGAAAGAGTTATAATCTGATTTAAAATCAGAGCCCGCATAACTTCTTTTATAAACAATAGAATCACGGATATTTTCTCCACAATGAGCTTCGATACGTTGAATGACTTTATCAAAAAAGGCGTCTTGTATATCAGGAGAATCATTCAGACCTGCAGAAACAGGGATAAGGATAAAAAGATTTTCCATGCCTTCAGGTGCAACGCTTTTGTCGGTTACAGAAGGACAACAGAGATAAAACAACGGATCGTCGGGCCATGTTTTACTTTTATAAATTGAATTGGTATGTAAATCAAAATCAGCATCGAAAAAAAGATTGTGATGAAGAATGTTTTTTAATTTCTTTTTTACACCTACATAATAAATTAAACTGGAAGGAGACATGGTCTTAGACTCCCAGTATTTAGCAGAATAGCTTCTTTCACCGGGGTTGAGTAGATTTTGTTCTACATGATTGTAATCGGCACCGGCCACAACGATATCGGCTTCGTAATAATTTTTATCGGTAATTACGAAATTGGCATTTTTTTCATTTACTTCAATTTTCGTAACACTTTCATTTAATTTTATTTCTACTCCTGTTTCGATTGCCAGATGAGTCATGGCTTCAACGAGTTTATACATGCCGCCCATAGGATACCAGGTACCGAGTTTCATGTCGGCATAATTCATCAGACTATATAAAGCCGGAGTATTGGCAGGTTTTGCTCCAAGGAATAAAACAGGAAATTCGAGTAAACGTAATAATTTAGGGTTTTTAAAATATTTGGCGGCATGGATAGAAAACGATTTAAACATATCAAGCCGAAAAACGGAAGTGAGTAAGTTGATGTTAACAAACTCCTTAATACTGACACTTGGCTTAAAAACAAAATCTTTCATCCCTGCGTCATATTTTAATTTGGCTTCCCTCATAAATAAATCCAGTTTCTCCCCTGCCCCTGCTTCCAGTTTTTCAAATTCTTTCTTCAGATCATTGAAATCTGCAGGAAGATTTATCGTGTCGTTTTTTCCAAATATTACCTGATAAGAAGGATCGAGTCGCACTAAATCAAAATAGTCTTTTACAGATTTACCGAACCGGCTGAAATATTGTTCAATTACATCGGGCATCCAATACCAGCTTGGTCCCATATCAAATACAAATCCATTTTGGCGAAAAACACGAGCTCTACCGCCTGTCTGATCATTTTTTTCGATCAGCGTAACTGAAAACCCTTCACGTGCCAAAGATGCCGCGGCACTTAGTCCGGCAAAACCGGCACCCAGTACAACTACTTTTTTATTTTTACTTCTAACAGGCATCATTTGATTAGGCAATTTACATTTTAATAAATAACAATGGAAAAATACTTTAAAAAAAGAGATTGCCGAACTCTGGCAATCTCTTTACACTAACAATTAAACACACACAATAACATTAATGAACACTGAATTTTTTAACTAATACTTTTTGATTGTCTGTTACACGAATAACATACGTACCGCCGGTAAGTCCGGATGTGTTAATCGTTAACTTATTTTGAGAAATAGTACTTTCAGCTTGTTTTACAATTCTTCCCGATAGGTCAGTTACAGAAACAGATAACTGGCTTGCCTGCAGATCCTGAAATTCAATATTCAGTTTATCGGTGGCAGGATTCGGATACATGTTGAATTGACCGAAGGCATTTTCTTCTATGCCTGTAACATTGCTCAACAAAAGGACTTGTCCATCAGGCAATACAGCGATCAAACCAAATGTCTGACCATTCTGATTCATGGAAGGATCAAGGAAACCCGAAGCTAATACGACTGCGGCGCCACCACCCAGTGTTGTCAGATCTGCCGCGAAAGTAGCGACGATTACAGAATTGTTACTACCCGGAGTAATGTCGAGTGTATAGCTGGATGCAGGTACTGATAAATATGGGGTGATTACACTATATACTGCATCATCGACAATGGTTCCCACCCCACGGGCAATTACATCAACAGTTGGAGCGTCCGTTGCTCCGTGCACGACTCTTAAATCAACAGTTCCCGGAAGAAGAGCCGACTCGCGCATAGCATCCTGAATGAATAAAGTGAAAGCAGTAGAAACACCATCCGGATTTACCTGAAAACTTCCGGGAGTTAAAACTCCATTGGCAATGGCCACATAAGAGTTTCCGTTATCGAGAGTTGCCTGAAAGTTCACTAAAGTGTCTGCAACGGAAGTACTGTTTCCCGGTGCTATGCCGATGTTTAAATTAACTCCTGCAGGTGCATCGATATAGGGTGTTGCCGTACGGAATGCGAAATTGTCCAATAACAGGGCTCCGTTTAAATAAACATCCACGCTTGATGCTCCCGGATCTGCAGCATTGTGAATTACTTGTAATCGTGCTAAAGAAACAACAGGAAGTTGTATTGCGGTACCATTACTCAAATATGCCCACAATCCAAATGCGGGTCCGTTTTGATTAACGGTTGAATCCAAAAAGCCAGATGCAACAACTACCGCAGTTCCTCCCGCAAGTGTAGAAAGATCGGCAGCAAAACTTGCTACGATAGTAGAATTTGAACCACCGGGTGTAACATCCAGGATATAATCGGAAGCCGGAACACTGATGTAATTGGTAATATCGCTGTAAGAAGCATCGTCAACCAGAGAAGCCACACCACGCGCCAATACATCTACTGTCGTAGCATCTGTGGAACCATGAACAACAATAAAATCCACATTTGCCGGATTGGAAGATAATGACTGAATGTTATCCTTTATAAATAAGGTAAAAGCTGTACTTACTGCATCAGGGTTTGGGGAGAATGAATTAGGATCAAGCACTCCGTTTGCAATGGCTACATAACGACCACCCGGTGCTAAAGTAATTGGGAAATTTACAAGGGTATCCATAACCGACATACTTGTAGATGGAGCAACGCCTACGTTGATTACTACATTGGAAGGCAAACTCAGAAATGGAGTCGCAGAACGAAAACTAAAATCGTTTAAAGCTAAGGTGCCATCAACATAAATATCGACGGTTGTTGCAGCAGGATCTGCAGCATTGTGAATGATCTGCAGATCGGCATTCTGTGAATATGATTCTAAATTAAATATTGACAGAATAAAAGTAGAGAAGTAGAAAATTATTTTTTTCATTGGTTTTGTTTTTTAGTTAATAGATTTTTAAAAAGTTTATTAAATTTTTGATGGATCAAAGGAAATAGTTTTGTTTAATCTTTGCAAGTATTTATTAAACAAATACATGAACAAATATCATATATATTTGAATTTCAATCAATTAATTTTTATATGGATATCCATAGATTGAACAAGAAAGTGATGCAAACAAGCTGATAACAGGAAATAAACCCAACCCATCGATTAAGAAAATTAAATTTTTGGAGAATAAATACAGAATTAAATGAGTGCGATCAATTCTGAATGATCCTTAAATAAATGAAAAGAAGGGGGCATCAACTCTTTATTTTCGAATGCAGCAATACCGGATATGAGTATCTTCTTTTTACCGGCCACCGCCTGAAGAAAAGTATAAAAATCTTTGAAGTTAAGACCCGACCCATTGTTGGAAATGACTGTTAAAAGAATAGTCGGTTTAGTTATCTGAATGATACGCTCGAGGTTATCCACAGGTACTGATTGTCCCAGGTAAATCGTTTTTATTTTCCTCGAACGAAGTACATAATTGTAAAACAATAAACTGATTTCATGCAATTCATTTTCCGGTAAAAAAAGTAAAGCTGTACCACTATTTTTCACATCTGAAAAAGTCAGACTTTCAGTTGCCACAATCATCTTCTGGCGTATTATGTTGCTGACAAAATGTTCCTGGGCCGGATTAATACTTCCCACCTGCCACATAATTCCGATTCGCTGAAAAAATGGAAAGACCACACTTAAAATAGTTTCTTCAAAACCCATTCGCAAAATACAAGCAGAAAAAATGCGGTTAAACAAGTGCTCATTGAGATCTATCATTCCCAATATCAGGTTCTCAATCAAATCTTCATTACCTGTCTTGACCAGATTGATGGCATCGACCTTATTGCTTAATTCCGAATCACTCAATTCCGCAATTTCCGAAATCTTATGACCGTTTTTATTTAACAAACTAATATTTAGTATTTTACGAAGGTCATCGTTCGAATACAACCGAATATTGGTATCCGTTCTATCCGGTTCAATGACCCCAAATCGCTTTTCCCATATCCTAATGGTATGCGCTTTAATACCGGAAAGCTTCTCAAGGTCCTTAATAGAATATTTTGCAGGAAAATGCATACAGGCCGCAAATATAAATATTGTTTAACATAATACAAATATTATTAAACAAATAAATGGGTAAAAATTGGCCGGATTATAATATTGATTGATATTTTTAGACTTTATTTAACGAAATTAACTATGTTATTATTTGATATTTCATGATCCAACTTCCTATTTATATTTTCATAATATTCCTGAAGTTGAATTAACTTTGCACATCCAATTTAAAATACTCCACAATAAAAAGTTATTCCAAAATTTGAAACATACCCTTCATTAAGAATATATAATAATTTTGAGAAACAGCCAATGGTAAGAAATATTATTCTTTATGACGGACAATGCAACCTATGCAGCAAGACTGTAAAATTTGTAAAGAAGAGAGATAAAAGAGGATTATTTACTTTCCAATCTCTTCAATCAGTTACAGGGATAAATATTCTAAGTGAATTTAAATTAACCAGTGAAGGATCAAACTCCATTGTATTCATCCACGAGAATGAAGCTTTTCAAAAATCTACTGCTGTTTTAAAAATTCTGGAACAAATGAATGGTCCCTGGAAGTATTTGACTGCGCTCAGATTCTTTCCAAAACGATGGCGGGATTATATGTATGATTGGATAGCCAAAAACCGCTACCGAATATTTGGGAAGAAAAAGGATAACGAAAATATCTGTTAAACAAAAAACAAATTTCTCGATTCCTTTTTGTAATTTTATACCTCCCCTATCTACAATAATTGTGAATTCCGATATATTCATCTATCCGATCGAGCAAAAAGACAATCCTATCATTGCCTCTATTATTCGCAATGCGATGACAGAATTTAATGCAGATCCTAAAACAACCATTTTAGGTGATCCGACTTTAGATGCCATGTTCGAAAACTATCTATCCGATCGATCCATTTATTATATATTGAAATACAAAGGAGAGTATGCCGGAGGTTGTGGAATCAAACACCTCGATCATACCGATGAAAACATATGCGAATTGCAACGGATGTTTTTAAATAAATCCGTCCGGGGTTTAGGGCTGGGAAAAATATTAATTGATTTGTGCCTGGATAAAGCCCGTGAATTTAACTACGAAAAAATTTACCTGGAAACACTAAGCCCAATGAAAGCGGCTATTCACCTTTACGAAAAAACAGGATTCAGGAAAATTAATCAACCACTCGGACAAACCGGACATACCGGATGCGATGTGCAGATGATTATGGCATTGTGATTCAAAAGTATAGCGTGTACCACTCATTTAGCAATCGAAATAGTATTGCCTAAAAATTATTTCTTCTGAAAGTACGGAATCTGATCATTTGACTGAAAATCCTTCTGCAACCAATAACTTCGGGTAACAATTTTTCCGTCGGGAGTTTTTAAGAGTCTTCCAAAAATTGCATTGGTGGCATTGAAACGAACATCCGTTACTCCTATTGTAAAAGTAGTCGGTGAAACGGTGACCGGCTCTTCAGTAGCAGGGACAGCCGATTTTGGAGGTGGACTTGCAACAACCACCACCGTAAAGCGATTAAATTCCAACAGTTTTTTGAGAAATTCAACACGACCGGCATCCACATTTTTTTCTACGATGGCGCATTTTTGTCCATCGATGTCTTCGAATAAATGATTTTGATTAATAGCCATATTAAAGTCCTCCGCTTAACGAATAAATAAACTGATAAAGAGTACCAAAAAATCCGGTTAATAATATTCCGGCCAAACAGATAAACATGGCAATCCGCAAATTGATTCCCGTTGTAAGCTTCGGAATAATGTCTGCTCGTGTTTCCATAAACATAGAACGAATAACACGCAGGTAATAGTATAAAGAAACAACCATATTAATTGCAGCAATGCTGATCAACACATAATTACCGGTAGAAGCACCGGAAGTCAGCAGAAATATCTTACCGAAAAATCCTGCCGTTGGCGGTATACCGGCTAATGAAAACAAAGCAATAGCCAGAATCCATGTGAACATTGGATTTGTTTTAACAAGCCCTTTATACTCTGAAATTGTTTCCTTTCCTGTTTGCTCACTAATTCTTGAAACTATAGAAAATGCTGCGAGATTTGAAAATACATAAATCAGAATAAAGTATATGGAAGATGATTGTCCGTCCTGAAGATTACCTGAAATTCCGATGAGAATAAAACCCACTTGTGTAATAGATGAAAACGCGAGGAAACGTTTCATATTTTCTTGTCGTATGGCGAAGAGGTTTCCGGTAACCATGGTGATTACACTGAAAATACAAAGCAATATATACCATTGATCTTTGATAGAAGGAAAAACATGATAGAGGATAGAAGTCAACACAAATACCATAGAACCTTTGCTAATCACAGAAAGAAAGGACGTAACCGCAACTGGTGCACCTTCATACACATCGGCTGTCCAGAAGTGAAATGGAACGACTGACAATTTAAAAACAAGTCCAGTAAAGAAAAAAACGAAACCTGCAAGAAACAAAGGAGAGCTTTGCGCAGTAGAGAGAACAAAATAATCAAGCGTACCGGTTGCACCATACAGAAATGAAATTCCCAACAACATGATACAAGATGAAAATGCAGAAGAAAAAATCATCTTCATGGCAGCTTCGCTCGAGCGTTTTTCATCGTGATTAAAATTACAGAGGGCCGCGACAGGAATAGCGGACATTTCAACGGCAAGGAAGAACATGAGTAAATTTCCGGAAGAAAGCATGAAGAACATTCCTAATAATGCCGATATCAATAAAATATAAAACTCAGCAATGTGTCGCTGTTTCATCAACCAGCCCGAAGAAAAAAGACAAATGATAAGGGTGCCGGTGTTGAGAATGTTTTTTTCGAAAGCCAAAAGTTCATTATTGATAAACATATTATTAAATGCAATACCGGTGCGATTAAACAACCAACCGGCCATGCAGTTAAGTAAGAACATCGCATTGAACATTTTTATCCAGGTAGCGTTATCAGTATGCTCTTCGTAGACACGAATGATTAACAGCACCACGAGTAGAAATACCAGCAGGATCTCATGTTTTAATAGGTAGACTATCTCCATATCTAAAACAATAAGTTTTGAATGTTCATCATTAGTTGATTTGTTGAAGGAGCTATCAGGTCATTCACGAGAAAGGGTGTAACACCTATTAATAATATTCCGATGATGAGAACACCTGAAGCTAAACGCTCATTCCACCTAGCATCTCCCAGTTTTAAATATTCTTTATTGAGGATTGGACCCATCAACGAACTTCCTGTTGCACGCAGTATGTAAACAGCGGTAACAACGATTGACATGCAGGCAAGAATCGTTGCTGTCCGGTAAAATGTTTCAGGCCTTTGCCACGAGCCGATAAAGACATTCATTTCAGCAACAAAACCGCTGAGTCCCGGGAGTCCGAGTGAGCATAAACCGGCAATAAAAAAGACCGAACAAATAAACGGCATCACCTTCATCAAACCTCCGAGTTCTTTGACCTGTCTGGTATGTGTGCGTTCATAAATCATTCCGATCACGGCGAAGAAAAGGGCTGTCATCAACCCATGAGATGCCATCTGCAATACAGCACCGTGAATGGATGCAGTAGTCATCATTCCAATTCCGAGTAATACAAATCCACAATGACTGACCGAAGAATAAGCATTCATATATTTCAAATCGGTTTGCATCATGGTTGCAAAAGCGCCATATAAAATGGCGATTGCCGACAAAGCCGTTATCCAACCGGAATAATAATGAGCAGCATCAGGCATAAGGAAAACAGCAACACGCAGGCAACCATAGCCACCGAGTTTCATGGAAATACCTGCTAAGAACATAGAGGCAGCAGTTGGAGCAGATGAGTGTCCGTCAGGTACCCAAGTATGAAATGGAAAAATAGCAGTGAATACTCCGAAGCCAACGAAAAGCAGGGGAAAGAAAATGCGTTGCATTTCAAATGACATGCGCTGTGATCCGAGCGACAATAAGTTAAAAGATGGAATCCCATCGGAAGTATTGAAATAGACTCCGAGCAGACCGACCAAGACAAGAGCGGAACCTCCCATGAGCATTAAGGCAAGTTTATTGGCACTGTATTCCTTTTTACCGCTGCCCCAGATACCTATAAGTAAGTACTTAGGAATTACAGCTATTTCCAAAAAGAAAAACATGCTGAATAAATCGAGTGAAATAAAAAATCCATAAGCACCGGCACTTAACATGATTAGCAAGAAAAAATACTCCTTCTTCATTTTTTCCATATTCCAGGAGACCAAAATGCCTGCAAATACAACAATGGCTGTCAGGAGAATCATTGCCAGAGAAATTCCATCCAGACCAACAAAATAATTAATGTGAAGAGTGGTAAACCAATTATAACTTGAACGGAAAAGAAAAGTCTCTGCCGGAAATTGTATTCTTTCAGCGTTAAATAAGAAAAGTAATATTATTGAAACCACCAATTGAATCCCTGATCCGACTAAAGCAAGTAAACGAGCTATCCGGGATGGAGCAGCAAGAATTCCGAATGCGGTTAATAGAGGTAAAAGGATCAGTATATTTAGATTCATATTTTACTATACATTTAATAAATAAATAATCAACAATAAAACTGACAAGGCACCACCCAGCATCCATATTCCATATGCCTGAACTTTTCCTGATTGTACTCCTGAAGTAGAATATGAAAATAGCTCTGTTGCTTTGGCCAATAAATTCATAAATCCATCGACCAGGTTTTTATCGATCCATGCTGCCGGCGTCGCAATGAATTGGAAAATTATTTTTTTAGTTACGAATTGATACATTTCATCGATGTAAAACTTCTGTTTGGCCGCCATTAAAAACGTTCCCATCTTTACGGAAATCTGAAGAGCTAAAGGATTTTCCTTTTTGAAGAATACAAAGGCCAGTATAATTCCTAATGAAGCAAGACCGACAGGTAAAATGGAAAAGGAAAGATCCATGTGAGATTCTAGCGGACGGTAATCTGTACTGATGTATTTTCCGAAAGGAATAAAACCGGATATCAAAGCACCGACTGCAAGGACCATGAGTGGTATTAACATAGCAGGTGAACCTTCATGCTGATGTTCTCCATGGTGGGATTTGGATTCCCTTCTATAAAAGACAAAGAAAAATAAACGGAACATATAAAATGCAGTGAGACCTGAGGTTAAACAAGCAATCCAATAAACCGGTTTATTGGAATTATATGCGGCCAATAAAATTTCTTCTTTGCTGAAGAACCCGGCGAAAGGAGGTATTCCTGCAATGGCCAGACAAGCGATCAGAAAAGTTAAGTGAGTGATTCGAAGTTTTTTTCTTAAACCTCCCATATCCGTGATCTCATTGCTGTGGATATAATGAATGACTACACCGGCACCGAGGAACAGAAGAGCTTTGAAAAAAGCATGCGTAAAAAGATGGAACATGGAAGCAGTATATCCGAGTCCTAGCTCACCGCTGTAACCGGATACACCTAATGCAAACATCATAAAACCGATTTGCGACATAGTTGAATAAGCGAGGATGCGTTTGATATCTGTTTGGGTACAGGCAATGATTGCTGCGAAGGCGGCAGAAAATATTCCTACATAGGTAATAACTTCCAAAGCACCCGGACAAGAAATGGCATATACAGGAAACAAGCGTGCGACAAGATAAACGCCGGCGACAACCATTGTTGCTGCATGTATCAAGGCAGAAACAGGAGTTGGACCTTCCATTGCATCCGGAAGCCATATATGCAGCGGGAACATGGCTGATTTACCGGCACCACCTGCAAAAACAAGAATCAATCCCCATGCTAAGGCAGAAATTCCCAAAAATGAAGCATTCACTGCTGCATGCAAATGAGTAGAAGTAAGATCCGTATATCGCGATATCAGCGTTTGGAAGTCGAGTGTTTCTGAATAGTAAGAGAGAATTAATATTCCGGCAAGAAATCCCAAATCAGCAAAACGTGTTACGATAAATGCTTTCTTGGAAGCGGCTACTGCAGAAGGACGGTCATAATAAAATCCGATGAGCAAGAAGCTACTTACACCAACGAGTTCCCAAAAAATGTAGGTTTGGAATATATTCGTTGCGACAACCAATCCCAACATAGAAAAAGTAAATAAAGAAAGAAAAGAAAAATAAGTTGTGTATCGCTCCTCCCCTTTCAAATAAGATGTACTGTATAGGTGAACCATGAATGAAACAACAGTAACAACGACAAGCATCATCACCGATATTGGATCGATGAGAATGCCCATGTTTATGCTTAGTTTGGGAGTAAATCGCAACCATTCCATTTCATAAGCAATCTGTTGAGTGAAATGTCCGTCTATGAAACCTGAGATGAAGAAATAATTGTAGGCCGTGATGAGAGAAAGAACAGCCGAAATAAACAACGAAGTTGTTCCCAACAATCCTGCGAATTGTGAAAAATATTTTTTGCCGCATAATCCCAAAAACAAGAAACTTGCAAAAGGGATGAGAAGTATTAATATGGGAAAAATAGGATTCAAAGTTTCCGGAGTTTATTAGAGTTTTAGTTCATCTGCATCTTCCACATCGATGGAACGGTATGCACGGTATAGGTGAATAATTATGGCAATAGCAACGGCTGCTTCGGCAGCAGCAATGGCGATGATAAACAAACTAAAAAATACTCCGTCATGTTTATCCGGATAGAGGTATTTATTGAAAGCGACGAAATTGATATTTACGCTATTCAAAATTAACTCGATAGACATCAGCATGGTGATCATGTTTCTGCGTGTGAAAAAACCATAAACGCCGATGAAGAATAAAGACGTGCTCAACACAAGAATATGAGTAAGTGTAATAATCATGATTTCTCGGGATTTTTTCGAAGTGCAATTGCTATACATCCGATCATTGCAGCGAGTAATAGTAGACTGATTACTTCAAAGGGTAAAATATATCCATCATCACCGGTGCTGAGCATTTTCCTGCCTATCGTTGCCACTTCTGCATTAAGGGTACTGGAGGATAAAGTGAAATCTGAATTAAAAATTATGCACATGACAATAATGAAACCGGTAAGTGTCATTAATGCGCTAAGTGTTTTCCTGGTTAATAAGGCAGGTGGTAAGTCGGCACCTGTGTGTTCGGTAAGGAAAATAGAAAAGATAATGAGGACGACTATCCCTCCAATATAAACGACAATCTGAACGGCAGCGAGGAATTGGAGGTCCATCCAGAAATAGAGAGCGGCTATGCCTGTTAGAGAACAAAGCAACCAGATTGCACTTCGAAATATTTTACGGGATGCAACAGCCAAAAAACCGCCGCCGAGAATGAATGCTGAAATAATATAAAAGCCGAGTACGGATGCTGTCATTCAACGCCCTCCATCAGTTTAGACCCTTCTTTATTTAACGTCTTCGTTAATTTAGAACGATCGTAGACACTGTGTTCAAATGATTGTGCCATTTTAATTGCATCCGTCGGACATGCTTCAATGCATAAGTTGCACATCGTACAAAGCTCGAGGTGATAGATAAATGTATCGATCGCTTTTTTCTTTTTGCCTTCAGGAGAAATTTCGAACTTGGTGATAATTTTAATTGTACCGTTCGGACAAGCCAACTCGCAAGCCGTACATCCGGTGCAACGATGTTCGTTCGCATCAGTATGTGGCATTACTACTTCACCGCGAAATCTTTCCGGCAGGTTCAAGGTATCCCTGTTTTCGGGATAATTCTGAGTGATGATTTCTTTATGGTGTGTAAAGTAATATCCAGTACGTCGCATACCTTTGAGCAAAGAAGTAACCCCTTTGTATATATCAGAAAAGTATGTGGATAAAAAACTCATTTATTATAGATTAATTTTTGTTTTAATTTTCACTTCAAATCGGATTGTAAAATATTTATTCTTTATTATGTTTTTGATTTAAGGATTGATTGTTTTTTCAGAAGTGCCATCCCATTATGGCGATGAATGTCATGAGTAATAAATTAAAGAGACTTATAGGCAGCAGATACTTCCATTCGAGATTTAGTAATTGATCGATACGTAGTCGCGGGAATGTCCATCTGAACCACATGATGACAAAGATGAGGAAAAATGTTTTTCCGAAGAACCATAAAGAAGACGGAATAAAATCCATGAGGTGGTTAAATGCAGTCCAGGAGCCGATGTGAAAAGGCATCCATCCTCCTAAAAACAAGGTTGCTCCTATTGCACAAACGATGAAAATATTTACGTATTCCGCAAGAAAGAAAAGGGCGAAACGCATTCCTGAATACTCTGTATGAAAGCCGGCAGTGAGTTCTGATTCGGCTTCTGCCATATCAAAAGGAGCACGATTTGTTTCTGCTGTTACGGCAATGATAAAAATAACGAAAGAAATTAATGCGGGAATGTGTCCTTTAAATATCCACCATCCATTGGCCTGACTTTCGATAATATCTGAAATACGTAAACTGCCGGTTAAAACAATGATAGTTAGAATGGCCAACCCTGCAGATAATTCATAGCTGACAATTTGAGCACCGCTGCGCATGGCACCGAGCAAAGAATATTTATTGTTACTCGACCATCCGGCAATAAGAATGCCGATAACAGAAATAGACGAGATGGAAGTAATATAAAGTACGCCGATATTTAAATCCCAGATTTGAAAATTTCTTGCAAAAGGTATGGGAGCCATTAGAAGCATGGCACCAATCATTACAACGAAAGGAGCAAGGTTGAAAAGAAATTTATCGGCACCATCCGGTACTAACCCTTCTTTGACGACGAGTTTGAGTGTATCAGCAAGCGTTTGAGCGGTGCCACGATATCCAACCCGATTGGGACCCACTCTGATTTGCATGAATGCGGAAACTTTTCTCTCCATAAAAACGAGAACGAGTCCTAACAAAGCGAAGAGTGTTAATACACATATGCCAACGATAACAAATTGCGTCAGCAAAGCGAACATTGGTGGAAGGTTGGCGTCCAGAAAAGATTGAATGGCAGAAGTTATTTTTTCTAAGCTGAACATTTATCGATCGATATCAGGAATTACGAGATCAAGAGAACCCATGATGGCAACAAGGTCGCCGATTTTATATCCTTTAGTCATGTGATCCAGTGCTGACAAATTAGAGAACCCCGGTGAACGGAATTTGATTCTGTAAGGTGTTGTACCTCCTTCACTAATAACATAAACACCAAAATCACCCCGGGCAGTTTCGACCTGCGAATAATATTCGCCCTTCGGTAGTTTAAGAACGGCTTTTGTCTTTGCCTGAAATTCGCCTTCGGGAATATTATCTATTAACTGTCCGATAATATGAACGGTTTGTTTCATTTCCTTCATTCGTACAAGGTAGCGGGCATAACAATCACCGGCTGTTTCTATGGCTTCTTCGAAATTCAATTGAGAATAAATATCGTATGGTGCGTATTTTCGAATGTCGCAGGAAACACCGGAGGCACGGGCGACAGGACCACTTGTTCCATAAGAAATGGCATCCTCTTTAGATAGAATTCCAACTTTTTCCATTCTGTTCCGGAAGATGATATTATTAGTAACCATTTCATCGTATTCAGAAAACTTACTCATGAAGAAAGCCAAAAATTCTTTGGTACGTTTAGCAAAATCAGGATGTATATCGGCCATGACACCACCGGGAACCATGTAATTCATAGTGAGTCGGGCACCACAGGTTTGCTCCATGATATCATTTATCATTTCTCTTTCGCGAAAGGCATGAAAAAATGGAGTGATAGCACCTACGTCCATAGCCATGGCGCCCCACCAAAGTTGATGGGAAGCGAGACGAGTTAATTCATCCATGATAACCCGGATATATTGTGCACGCAAAGGAACTTCAATTTGCATTCCCTTTTCTACAACTAAAGCGCAAGCATGATTATTAATGTGGGAGGATAGATAGTCCATCCTGGAGGTAACATAGATAAACTGGCGGTAAGTTAGACTCTCACACATCTTCTCGATGCTTCGATGAATGTAACCTAAGTGAGGTTCAACCTTCTTTACCTCCTCACCATTCAGTGTAATGAGCAGATGAAGTACACCGTGTGTGGAAGGGTGTTGTGGCCCAACGTTAATAATAAGATCGCCTGTTTCTGTTTGGCCGACTGTCTCCAATTTGTCTGATTCTTTGACGCAAAATACATTAAAGAATCAAATAAAAAAGCTGCGTTTTGAGAAATTTAGTCGAAAATATTAACCTTTTTGGGATAAGATTTATATTCAAATAACCATGGTGAAAAAGATTATTTGATCTGATACCAGGATGTACCATTACTTTGAATCGTAATTGAAGTACTTCCTGCTATTGTTGTAGAAGCGCTTCCTCCGATAGCGATATAACTGGAAATCGTTCTTCCTCCTCCGGTGTTATTTACAATTACATAAATTCTACGCGAGCAGTTAGTAGCCGAAGGCAACGTAACCGTTGGAGTACCACTTGTAAGAATAACTGAATACATGGTTTCATCCAGAGTAATGTTCCCTGAAGTTGTGGTTATTGCGGAAGCTATAGAACCAAAAACATCCAGACTGGAGAGCGGCTTGGTGAGGCCGATTCCAACATTCACTTCATATGCTCCTACACCTCCAAGAATGACAGCATTATCGGTATCTACCTGTGCCTTATAACCAATAGCAGTTGCATTGGTACGTTGAGTTGAACTTCCTAAGCCGGATTGCGCTCCTATGAAAGTATTGTAATTACCGGTTGTATTTGAAGTCGGAGACGAAGCAAATGTTCCTGCTTGCTCTCCTATAAATACGTTGCTCGATCCTGTCGTGTTCCAATAACCTGCATTCATACCAAGAGTGGCATTGAGCGATCCGGTTGTATTGTAATAACAGGCAAATGCACCTAAAGTAGAATTATTGCTGGCAGTAGTTGAGAAATGATTAGCGGATCGACCTACAATTGCATTTGAATTTCCGGTGGTAATCGTATACATGCAATAGCTGCCCAAGGTGGTGTTATTATTTCCAGATGACAAAAACCGAAGCGATTCTCTTCCAATTGCAATATTATCGTTACCGGTAGTATTTGCATTCAATGGATAATAACCCAAAGCAATATTACCATTTCCCGTAGTATTGTAAGGCCCTGCATAATAACCGAAAAAAGCATTTCCAAATCCTGAAGTATTGTTTTGACCAGCTATATAGCCAAAACAGGTATTGTAATCTCCTGTCGTATTTGAATACCCTGCACGGTGCCCTAAAAAGCTATTTCCCAATCCTGTCGTATTTGAATAACCGGATTGATATCCAATAAAACAATTCGAACTTACCGTATTATTATACCCGGCTTTATATCCAATAAATAAACTATTATTTGTTGTTGAATTACTGTAACCTGCACTGTCCCCTATCATTGTATTGTAAGATCCGGTTGTATTGCCGTAACCGGCATTGTTACCATCGAAATGGTTCCCGGAACCGGTTGTATTTAGATATCCTGCCATGTATCCGATAAAGTGATTCCCCGATCCGGATGTTGAATTATATCCTGCAGTCGAACCCAAAAAGGTATTGTTACTACCTGTATTATTCCAGCCGGCTCTGTAACCATAGAATGAATTATTCGATGCCGTGGTAATGTAATAACCCGCGTCTGACCCTGCTATCGTATTGTATGAACCGGTGCTTGTCGAATAACCGGACGCATAACCCAGGTATGTATTGTAATTTCCGGATACGCTACTGGTACCGGATATGGTTCCAATGAATGTATTTCTTAATCCTACTGTATTGGCAGTCCCTGCCTGAAAACCAACAAATGTGTTGTCTGTCCCTGTTGTATTGAAGCGACCCGTTTGATGACCGAAATAAGTACCATTTCCTCCTATAGTATTTGCGGCTCCCGCAGTTTCTCCAATAAAAACATTGGAAAGTCCGGTAGTATTTGCAGAGCCCGCATCTTTTCCAATAAAAATATTTGATGTACCGCTCGTATTTGCATATCCCGAATTATTTCCGATAAAAATATTATTACTTGCTGTGGTACTATAGCCTGCTTGATTACCTATTAAAATATTCCCTGAACCACTTCCCAAACTATGGCCTGCCTGATACCCTAAAATAGAATTACTCCATCCTGTAGTGATTCCATCACCTGCTTGTGTTCCAACTGTTGTATTGTAAGAAGCAGTTGTCATTACAAGTCCTGCCTGATGACCGACGCTTGTATTGGACGTCCCGCTTCCTGCTGCATTCAAGGTTTGGTATCCAACTCCTGTATTCGCATTTCCACCAGTACGCAGTTGCCCTGACTGATGACCGATATAGGTATTTAAGGTTCCGGTGGTGTTAGCATATCCTGCTTGATAACCAATAAACTGATTAATATTTCCGGAGGTATTTGAATAGCCTGCCTGATGCCCTAAGAATATATTCGAGCCACCACTCGCTGAAATACCTGCCTGATATCCTAAAAATAAATTTCCGGTAGATTGATCGATTCGACCGGAGCGTTGGTTATTGACGCGGATTGAAAATGGAATATTATCCGTAGTTCCCAAAAAGTTAGTACCATCTACGGTTCCTGAATTGCCGAGTATCCTCCAGCCATCTCCACCGGATAAAAACGGCACCCATGCGGATCCATCATAATACCAAAATCCATATGATCCATCCGTCTGGTAAATTAATAATCCTGTCGCAGGTGATGCAATCGATAGTTTCTGGGCAAGAGTCATCCTGGGAATTAGCATTCCCTTTGCAGTAGAAGTCAGGTCAAGTATGGAGGATGAATTCGGTGTAGTTATTCCTATTCCAACCTGCGCAACTGAAAGCTGATTTGCGAAAAATAAGATAAATAAAAAAATCCAAAAAAAGTTTTTCATTACAATAAAAGCGACATTTCAAATTAGGGCTATTGTCATCTTATACTTCAACAGCATCAAAAAGTGAACACTTCATAAAGTATATTTTAGCAACTGTAATAAATCGGCGAATTTTATTGTACTAAAAAAGATATTATTTAATTGATTTCATTTTTATGGATTTTAATAAAAAACGAATCAAATAGTATCTGAAATTCCTAAAAAACTACTGTAAGATTGCTGTTATTTTTTCCTTTTTTGACATAATTAAAGCTGAAAAGAATCGAAATTAAAACTTAGTGACTTGATTTTATCCTTATCGAAAAGCGCACGGTAGTTATTTGTACATTTATTTCCTTTTTCTGAATGATTTTAAAGTGATTAAGTTAAAATAAATATTTGCTAGAGATAAACATGTGCGAAAACTATTTACTTTATTCTTCATAATGATTTGCTTGAATTCTTCTTATTCTCAAACAACAGTAGTTTTACAACTTGATTCCACTTTAGGTATTGACGTAATCATCGATCCTTATTACCCAACTTTTTCAGATAATATGACACCTGAATTTTATACAACTAAAAAAGATCTTTGTTGAATAATATTATTCGGAAATCAGATTTAATTTTTCATCAATTTACCTTTTGAAATTTCAATTCCACTTTCGATCAGGTTATAAAAATACATTCCACTTGCAATTTTCGGACAATCAAAATGAAATTGATTTCCGTATAAATTCGATTTCGTATAAACTACCTTTCCTAAAACATCATAGAGATTAAATTGAGCATTGGCAATTTTTGTGGCAATCGAAATATTTACCTCATCCTTAAAAGGATTTGGAAAAACAGAAATAGTAAATGGAACATCTGTTTCCTGAACTGAAGTTGCTATCGTATAACAAACTTCTAACAATGGATGTTTCCCTTGATCAGGATTATCACCGGAAGCAAATATTAATCGTGCATAATAATTTTCATTGGTAAGCTTAAGACTGAAACCATAATTCTGGTTGTTATTGTTTATCATTTGCCTTACCATATTTGTTACATCGATGTTTGTATAGTCCTGAGTTCCGGATATACTCTGAGGCAAAATTACCTCATCGACTGTTGTTACAGTAGGCTGAGTATTCCATGTTGCAGAATTTTCAGACCACGAATTTGTCACCCGCTGCAAAACACTTTCGTTTGAGCTCGTTAATGAAGAATGTGTTGTATTACCATAGTTATTCTGGACAGCATAATAAAGTGAAAGATGTGCGCTTTGAATAGTTGCCTGTGCCAGTTCGCAGGGAAGATTAAACTTAAACAGGTTGCGCCAGATAACAGGAGTACCGCTGATGGTCCAGGCACAAGTATTATATTCAATTTCATTCGGATAATTATTACCCGGACCGTAATCATCAATTGCTACATCCTCTCCAGTCTGATCAAGTCTGAAAAGAATGCAATCGGAAACCGGAATGGAATATTTAATATTCAGCTTCGGATGCTTCGAACCAATAGGATTATCGCCTGAAGCGAAAATTAAACGGGCATAATATGATTCATTAATTAATTTAAGCAAAAATCCGAAATTGTCATTGGGATTATTGACCATATGCTGAACGATATTTTTAACGTCGATGTTCAAATAATCCTGAGTGGGGCTTGTACTTTGCGGCAGAATAACTTCGTCAATATTTGTTGACGCTGGTTGATTCAGCCAATTCACCGTGTTTTCAGTCCAGTTGGAAGTAATTCTTTGCAAAACACTTTCATTAGAACTTGTAAGCGAAGAATGAGTTGTATTGGAATAAGAATTCGTATCGGCATAGAAAAGATTGAGCTCGGCAGTTTGAATAATTGCATTAGGCGGAATGCAGGAAAGATCAAACTTAAAAACATTGCGCCATATCACAGGTGTTCCGCTGATAGTCCAGGCACAAGTATTGTACTCTATTTCATTCGGATGACTATTACTAGTAACATAGTCGTCTATGGCCGCATCTTGTCCACTAGAATCAATTGTAAAAGAAATGTTTGTCTGCGACATAACAATTAGGAAATTGACAAACGTGAAGATGACCAATAAGGATAATTTTTTCATGTGACTATTATTTTAAACCAAATATTTTGAAAAAGTAATAAATCTGAGTCCTACAAACGAATAACTATAGCTTAATCATATTTACAGCATCCTCATAATCCTTCCTTAATGGCCATCCCTGCCAGTCCTCCGTTAAAAACAAACGTCGCAAATCAGGATGGTTGAGGAATTTAATTCCAAATAAATCATAGGCCTCTCTTTCATGAAATTCTGCCGTCCGCCAGATCGATGAAACAGATTCTATCAGCGGATTGTTCCTGTCAGTAATTTTCGCTTTCACAACAATCTTATGATTATGTTTCGTAGAACTTAAATGATAAACCATTGAAAGGTGTGTTTTCCAGTCAACTCCCGTGACACAAAACAAATAATCGAATGAAAGTGACTCATCATTTCTTAGCTCCTTAGCCAATACCAACCATTGCTCAGATTCAATGTTTACAGTTGTCCACTGAGACGCCTCATCGAAAGTTGCAGTGGGGATTAGGGAGGTGATTGTTGATTGGAGGGTTTCCGGGTTCATTGGTGGTTGGTTGGTTGGTTGATTGGTTGGTTGGTTGGTTGGTTGATGCGCATAATTATGCGCATTTACAGACTACCGGACTTCGGACTCCAGACTACGGACTACCTAACTACGGGCTACCGGACTACCGGACTCCGGACTCCAGACTACCCAGACTCCAGACTCTAGTCCCCAACCTACCCTCCACCCCTTACTTTTTCCTGCAGAGTTATTAGTGCATGCAACAAAGCTTCCGGTCTAGGGGGACAACCTGCTACATAGACATCAACGGGTATAACGTGATCGGCTCCTTTTACTACGGAGTAAGTATTGTAGAAAAAGGGACCGCCTGAGGTGGCACATGCTCCCATAGCGATTACGTATTTGGGATCTGGCATTTGGTCGTAGAGGCGTTTTAAAACGGGAGCCATCTTATTAACTATTGTACCGGCAATAATGATTACATCGGCTTGTCTTGGTGTAGCGCGGGCAACTTCAAAACCGAAACGTGACCAGTCATATTTCGCTGATGCAGTGCTCATCATTTCGATAGCACAACAACTCGTTCCAAAGACGAGCGGCCATAGGGAATTGGAGCGTGCCCAGTTGATGACATCATCCAGCTTGCTAACCAATATTCCACCTCCGGGAGCAGGATGAACTTCACCGGGAAATGTTTTTTTGGGGTCTTCCATTACATCCATTTCAGAGCGCCTTTTTTGTGTGCATATAGAAATCCGAGGAATAAAATGAAGATGAAAATGATTATTTCAATCAATGCCGGCATGCCGATTTCTTTCACCACTACAGCCCACGGATATAAGAACACTAATTCTACATCAAAGATAAGAAATAGTAATGCGAAGAGATAATAACCTACATTAAACTGTATCCAGGATTGCCCGATGGTAGGAACGCCACATTCATAGGCCTGTCCTTTTTGACTGTTTTTCGAGTGTTTTGCTAATAAACTTGAAGCGAAAATCCCACCTGCAGAGAAAACAATAGCACAAATTATTAATAAGATTAATGATGATGCTCCCATTGGGGTAAATTGGATTGAATTCAAACCTACAGGTTTCAATCGAAAATAACAAAGTCGGGCTAAAGAATTATTAACAATAACGGTATTGGTTCGATTTTATGCCCATTACTTCCCTTTAAAATCGAGAGATACTGAATTCACACAATACCTTTCACCTGTCTCTGTCGGACCATCGTCGAAGACGTGACCGAGATGTGAACCGCATCGGGCACAAAGGATTTCAGTGCGTATCATGCCATGTGTTACATCTTTTTTTCTAAGAACTTTTCCGCCTTCAATTTCTTTATCAAAAGAAGGCCACCCGCAGCCGGAATCAAATTTCATTTCAGAGGTAAACAATTCATTTCCGCAGGCGCCACAAACATAAATTCCTTTTTCTTTATTGAGGTAGTATTTGCCTGTAAAAGGTCGTTCAGTGCCTTTTTCCCTCAATACCTGATATTGCTCGGGTGTGAGTTCCTTTTTCCATTCGTCTTCCGTTTTTTCTATTTCCATTGGGATACTTATTCTGAGGTTTATAACTTGCTTTATAACTAATGAATAAGATCAAAGTTAATAAAAAGGGAATAAAAAAAATTACTACTTTTATGTCCTTGAATCATGCATTAAAATACATTGACGATGAAAAGTAATAAATATAAGATTGTTTTATCAGCCATCGCATTAGTTGGCGCCGTAACACTTGCAAAAGCAGTTTCTGAACATGTTGAGAGTCCGTCTATAGGCAATGCTTTACTCATGCAGGAAAACCTGAATTTTCCGAATGCTACCAGCCCTGCAAGAAACAATGTTCAGATGTATGAGAAAAAAGATGTAATCCTTGGAAGAAACATTCATCCGGAAGAAGATTTAGCGAATTCATACAACAGAAATTTCGTTAAGTAAATTTTAAAGCAAATTTTTACTTCTTCATATCAGTAAGGTTCGACAAGGCCATCATTTGTTTCATGGTATGTTGCATGCCATCCGGTGAGCCATCGAGGAAAATAACATTGCCTTTTCCGAATTCGGAGAAGTTTTTCACGGCTTCTGTCCACATACTGAAGAGTATGACGGACGTATCGAGGTTCGCTTCTTTTAACTCCAAAGCTGCTTCTGTCATTCCCTTTGCAACTTCCTGACGGAAGAGCGCAACACCTTGTCCGCGCATTTGAGCAGCTTCACGTTCTGCGGCTGCGGAAATTTTTATCGCATTTCCTTCCGCCTCCGCTGCTTTCGTTTTAGTGATCAGGAGGGCCTGACCTTCGTTTTCAGCGGCGGCTTTGAGGTTGTTGGATGCAACGACCTGACTCATGGACTTCATAATGACTTCGTCGAATGTGATATCGTTTAGTTGAAGATCCTGTAAGTGGTAACCCCAGTCTTCGAGAGTCAAATCAATTTGTTCTTTTACGTGCTCGGTGATGTCTTTTCTTAAACCTAAAACATCTGCCTGTTTTTTTGTTGCGACAAATCCGCGAATGGATCCTTCGATGGTTCTTATCAATGCCTGCATGAAGTTCCTGTCGTCGACAAATTTAAAGGCAACATTGACAATGCTCGTCTCATTTTGGTTGATAACAGAGTACAACAACATGGCCTTGAAATAAACATTGGCCTGATCGATGGTAATGGCCTGAAACTCCAATTCGACAGACCGGTTTTGAATGGATATCTTTTTATAAACCTGTTCGATAAAAGGAATTTTAAAATTTAGTCCGGGAGTTAAAATCCTCCTGTATTTTCCAAATATAGTCACTACTGCAATGAACCCTTGTTGTACAGTTACAATACTCAGGAATAAAGTTAAAATTACAAGAACAAGAATGATGTAGGAAGCTGGAAGCATGGTGTATGTTTTGTTCAAAAGTAGAAAAAAAAACGAGATTTACTCTGTTTCAATTTATTGCAGCTAAAGTACATTATAAAAATACTTTCTTTTAAAAGCCACTTTTCCTTCATGACCTATTCAAAGTATATTGTTTGAATCAAATAAAACGCCATCATTCCAATTGGGAATGTAAATAGTACGGTTTGAAAATGACGTCAATTCGACAAAATCAAGTTGAACTCTTAACGGTGCATTAGCAGTAGTATGAGCTGAGGCATCAAATCCATTTTAATTTGCGGACTGTTTTAATTTAAAAATTAAATTTATTTATTAGGATATCAATGAATCACTGTCATTAATATTTTTGAATTTTGCTTTTGGTTTACAACAGATATTATGTATGAACCAGATTTTAAACTGTCTGTAGAAAATTTAGTTTTACAAGAAAGCATACGAAATGATTTAATTTCCTCTCCTTGGAAATTATGAATGTAAATGTCAAATTTTGCATTCGAATAATCTGGTATTGCTTCAATAGTAAATTCCGAGAATGAGGGATTTGGATAAATCTTTAAAGCATTTAACTCATCAAAAGAATATATAGAATTAAGATAATCACAAGAAGATGAAATACCTGAATTATATGACCATGAAGTACTATCAGTATAGCATCTTAATGGTCCTCCTTCTTCAGAATCGAATTGACACCTTGGTTCAGGAAATAAGTATCCCATGCAACCGATTTTTTCTACAATTCTCTCAACAAAATGCCACCCTGAATTAACTGCAGGGGATGTAAAAATTACTCTTAAAGTATCATTATTAATTACCATATTTCCAACACTATCTACATGATACTCCCCCATACTTGGGCAAATTGAATTATTTCCGGGGCAAAACCAAGATGATCCTACAGGTGCATTAAAATCATACAATATCCAAAACTGATTGTTTCTGTATATGAAAACTTTGGAACTATCAAAATAAGTATATTCATGACCGAGATCTAAAGTATCATAGACACCCGGAAAAGTATAACCGAATTTTACTTTTTTTAAAATATCACAGTTTTTATTGTTTATTAATGTATCACCTATCTGTTCTATCTTTACATATCCAAATGAAAAAAGAGCATTAAATGAATAAGTCCAAGTAGCACCAGTTGTTGCCCATCTTTGACCTTCACATTGTAAAATCATAAGTTGAATTGTACAAATTAACAATAGACAAGATTTTATCATTAAAGATGAAAGATTAACTTATTATATTTATAAACAGGCTATATCAAATATAAGTTTATTTTCAAAGCAAAATTAATTTCGGAAATATTTTATTAGATTTCTAATTTTGATATAATTGTTTTATTGCAAACTATCGATAAGTATTTCAGCGTTGGACGGTAGATTTATATCCTAAACCAAAAATAGTAAAGAACACAACCATTTCAATCAATATTTTAATACATTTACCCTATGAAACTACTTTACACTCTCCTCCTGACTTTCTTCTTTAATCTATCCTTCTCTCAAAGTGTCATTAACTGGTCGCCGGAAGTTGATATTGCTTCCAGCTCTTTCAGCAACCTGCAT
Source organism: Bacteroidota bacterium (assembly GCA_031385005.1). GTDB lineage: Bacteria > Bacteroidota > Bacteroidia > AKYH767-A > 2013-40CM-41-45 > JADKIH01. The sequence continues at coordinate 88,522 of JANNBB010000070.1, read as the reverse complement.
CCAAGAATTGTTACCGATCGGACAGGAAATCCAATAGTCATCTGGGGAAATTTTTCCAACAACGAAATTAATTTTTCGAGGTGGGATGGAACTGCATTTACAACTCCCGTCATCCTGAATCCTTCTAACCTTCCGGTTTTTACCGCTTCCTGGGCAGGACCGGACATTGCATCTCATGGCGATACCGTTTACGTTGTCGTAAAACAAACTCCTGAAGATACCAATCATGTGTTTATCATTCGTTCATTCGATGGAGGAATAACATTTTCCGCTCCTATACAAGTCGAACACCTCACTGACAGCGCCTCGCGTTTCCCTACAGTAGCAACAGACTCCATAGGTAATCCAATTGTCGCTTACATGAAATTCGAACAGGGCTTTATCAATGCATCTTATGTCGTTGCTCGCTCAAACGATTTCGGAACGACTTTCGGTAACGATGTCCTAGCCAGCAGTTATCTCAGCGAGAATGTCTGCGACTGTTGTCCGGCCGCCTTCATTAGTTCGGGCAACTACGGTGCTATGTTGTATCGGACGAACTTCAATAATTTTCGTACCATTTGGTGCGGCGTTTCAACAGATAATTGCGCTTCTTTTCCATTCGGAATGCAGGTAGATCAAACCGGTTGGCAATTTAATGCATGTCCTTCTACCGGGCCTGATGGTGTTATTATCGGAGATTCTGTATACACGGTATTTATGAGCGGCCAGACAGGAGATGCCAGATGTTACATGAGTGCATCATCGCTTACTCAAACTGTATCCGGTCCAACTCGTGAACTGACAGACTCTACTGCATTTGTCTCCAATCAAAACTATCCGCGTATTGCTCATTCAGGAAATAAGGTTGCAGTAGTCTGTAAACAAATCAATAGTAATTTTGACGGACAACTTGCTTTCTTTTATACAGATGATATATATTCCGGATTGCCCCAAACTTATGATTCATTGGCCATGGGAAATATTACCAACGGTGATGTTGAAATGACTGCCGATGCCATTCACGTTGTTTGGCAAGACGATAATTCCGAAACCGTCAAATACCGTAAAGGAACTTTTTCTCCTACACAAACCACTAACCCGGGAGCTGAGAAATTATTTATTTACCCGACTCCTAGTAAAGATAAATTTACAATTATCACAAATAAAAACACGACGGTCACTTCTGTTGAGTTAATTGATGCGCTAGGACAAACAATATTGATTCCATTTTTTGCCTCCGCATCTTCCATCGATTGCAATCTGAAAAATGTTTCTGCGGGAGTTTATTTGGTAAAAGCTCATCAGTCTGATGCCACCTTACTTATCGGGAAAATTGTAGTTCAATAATCCAATAACAGGAACCTTTTTTATAATCCATTGCTAGCCGTTAGGGCTTGTTTGTTCGTCACAATTTATGTACGTTTGCACCTCGCAATGCAAAAAAGGTTATTGCTCGACCATACACAGATTGAAATTACAATCCGCCGATTGTGTCATCAATTAATTGAAAATCACGACGATTTTTCGAATTCCGCCCTCATTGGACTTCAGCCAAGGGGCATTTTTGTTGCCGCTCGCATTCACCAATATCTTTTAGAAATTCTACAAATCCCTTCACTTCGGCTGGGCAATCTCGACGTTACATTTTACCGCGATGATTTTCGCCGAAGAGAAATTATTACTCCCAGCGAAAATAAAATTGATTTTCAGGTCGAAAACCTCCATGTAGTATTGATAGATGATGTATTCTTCACCGGCAGAACAATTCGTGCCGGAATGGATGCATTACTTGACTTCGGCCGGCCGGCAAAAATTGAATTACTCACACTTGTTGACAGAAGATATAGCAGACATTTACCCATTGCTCCGGATTACATCGGAGTTCAGGTAGATACCATAACTACAGAGAAAGTAAAAGTACAATGGAAAGAAGTTGACGGAGAAGATGCCGTGTGGCTTGTATAGAAATTCGTTAATTAGCTGATTCGTTAATTAGCGAATGAGGGTTGTAATTAGTAAAATATGAAAATTCATGAATGACAATATTAAATAATACTATCAATCATTAACGAATTAGCTAATTAGCTAATTAACTAATTAATAAAAAGAAGTGCTAACAACCAAACATCTACTCGGAATCAAGGGCCTAACAAAGGGCGACATCGAATTGATATTTTCGACGGCTGATTCTTTTAAGGATGTAATCAACAGACCTATTAAGAAAGTTCCGTCGTTGCGTGATGTTACCATTGCCAATTTATTTTTCGAAAATTCTACACGAACACGGCTTTCATTTGAGCTGGCAGAAAAAAGATTGTCTGCCGATGTGGTTAATTTTTCTGCTTCCTCCTCTTCTGTCAGTAAAGGCGAAACACTGATTGATACCGTCAACAACATTTTAGCTATGAAAGTGGATATGGTTGTGATGCGTCATCCCTATGCCGGCTCTGCTGAATTTCTTTCGAGACATGTAAAAGCCAGCATCATCAATGCAGGCGATGGCGCACATGAACACCCGACACAAGCTCTGCTCGACGCATTTTCGATTCGGGAAAAACTAGGAGAGATCGCCGGAAAGAAAATCGCCATCATCGGTGACATTCTGCATTCCCGCGTAGCACTCAGTAATATCTTCTGTCTGCAAAAACTCGGAGCGGAAGTCATGGTTTGTGGTCCAACTACATTGATTCCAAAATACATTTCGTCTTTAGGAGTTAAGGTCGAGCACAACCTGAAAAAAGCACTTGAATGGTGCGATGTCGCTAACATGCTTCGCATTCAGCTCGAGCGACAAGACATTCGTTTTTTTCCTTCGCTACGTGAGTACATCATGCAATATGGACTGAATAAAGAAATATTGGATTCACTCACTAAGGAAATCATAATTATGCATCCGGGTCCGATCAATCGGGGTGTAGAGATTACGAGCGATGTGGCCGATTCCGGACAATCGATCATTCTTCAACAGGTAGAAAATGGCGTAGCTATACGCATGTCTGTTTTATACTTGCTGGCAGGAAAAACGATGTGATTGGATGAAATCCGGATGACTTTCTTTAGATAGCACCGAATTGTTTCAAGTGGTGAAGGGCATGTTTATGCAACAGGTGAATCCATTCTTCGTAATTTAAATCACCAAAAAAAGCGTTGGTGATTTTGCTTTCGGGATTATCTTTATAACGCATCTCGAAATCTTTCAGCTCATTTTTAAAATCAGCAATCGCCTCCTCTACAGTTGCAAACCGCACGGGCAAAGGATCCTCGCCCATTAATGCATTTTTCGTATTCGGTTTGAATTCTCTTTCACTTAAAACAAAATCTTTCATGGCCTGCAATCTTTCAGCAGGTGTAATTATCGTACGGGGAATTTTTCCATTTGCCTCACGCAATGAATCGCCCAAATGCTCAATCATTTGATGAACATTCATTTTACCCCATAGACCTTTTGTTGCAGGATCGAGTTTGGATAACAAATCCGGTACGGTATTAAATAGAAATTTTTTCTTCTCAGTAATCATCTAATAAAATTAAGAAAAAATTCTAATTAAATAAAGTAATGCATAGCAAAAATAAAGAGCTTGGATAAAGAACGTTGTAGTTAAAAAACATTCCAGATTTTTCCGACAAAGACACCATCTGTTAAATTATTTACAGTGGCATTGGAGTCGTTGTATAACTTACAATTGAACTGGGCTTTAAATAAAACAAGTGAATCTTGAAAAAGTGTATCGAAAATTATTTTAGATTCCGTAATTGCAAATGTGCTATTTGTCTGGTCGCCACTTTGCTTCGAAGTACTCCAATTTATTTGGTTTGCATCAACAAAAGTCAATTCTATTCCGTTATTTCCGGATAATGAATAAGGATAGGTACTAACCTGAAAGAAATTTTTAATTTTCCCTAAGTCAATTGAACCGCAGGAATCAATTAAGTATCCTTTAGCTAAAAAAATCGGGGCCTTCTATAAAATCTATGTGCTGCCCATTGATGAATGCAGAAAATGATGCTTTCGAAGGATCATTTGTCGGTGTTACTAGAGAATTGTTATTACCATAGGCATCATCGTTCTCTTTACTACAAGAGAAGATCAGAGTAAAGAAAATTAAGTACAAGACGGCTTTCATAGAATACAATTATAAAAACAAGATAAATAAAATTGCGTAAACGAGCCGATATCCTCAAAAAAAAACTCCGCTCTTACGAGCGGAGTAAAAAAAAAAATTCTATTTATGGTATTGGCGATCAATTATTCCATGTCATCTGCCTTTTTCTTTTCGGCAGCTTCCATTTCATTTTTAAGGTTACTCAATACACCGATATCACCAAGAGTGGTTTTTTCGACGCTTTCTTTAACCTTCTTAACCGCTTTTACACCATCTTCACGATCTTTATCTTTTGCAGCACCTTCGCTAACTCTGCTTTGAGCTGATTTTTCTTCGTGAATTCTGCTGTGAGAAACGACAATTTTACGTTGGTCTTTGCTGAATTCAATAACTTTAAACATCGCTTTCTCTTCGGCTTTCAACGGTTTTCCGTCTTCTTTAACCATGTGTTTGTTGGGCCCGAAAGCTTCAACACCATAAGCAAGAGCTACGGTAGCACCTTTATCACCTACTTTAAGAACTGTTCCTTCATGCAAGGAGTCAACAGAGTAGATCGTTTCGAAAACATCCCAAGGATTCTCTTCGAGTTGTTTGTGTCCTAAAGATAGGCGACGATTTTCTGCATCTACTTCTAATACGACAACATCCATTTTATCACCAATCTTGGTGAATTCTGAAGGGTGCTTTATTTTCTTATTCCACGAAAGATCGGAAATGTGAACAAGTCCGTCGATACCTTCTTCGAGTTCAACAAAAACACCGAAGTTTTGGAAATTTTTTACAGTTGAATTATGCTTGGAACCTACAGGATATTTAACAGCTACGTCGATCCATGGATCAGGACGAAGTTGTTTTAATCCGAGTGACATTTTACGTTCTTCGCGATCGAGAGTCAATACAACAGCTTCGATTTCATCTCCTACTTTAAGGAACTCATGCGGGCTGCGTAAGTGTTGTGACCATGACATTTCAGAAACGTGAACTAAACCTTCAACACCCGGAGCAATTTCAATGAATGCACCGTAATCGGCAATGACAACAACCTTACCTTTGATTTTATCGCCGACTTTGATGTTCTCATCGAGTTGTGACCACGGGTGAGCTGTAAGTTGTTTCAATCCGAGAGCAATACGTTTTTTCTCATCATCGAAATCAAGAATAACAACATTGATTTTCTGATCGAGTTTAAGTAATTCTTCGGGATGTGTGATACGTCCCCAGGAGATGTCTGTAATGTGTAAGAGACCATCAACACCACCAAGATCCATGAATACACCATAAGATGTAATATTCTTGACAGTACCTTCGAGAACCTGGCCTTTTTCCAGTTTCTTCATGATCTCTGCCTTCTGCTGCTCGAGTTCTTCTTCGATCAACACTTTATGTGAAACAACAACGTTTTTAAATTCGTTGTTGATTTTAACCACTTTAAATTCCATTGTTTTACCAACGAACTGATCGTAATCGCGAATAGGTTTCACGTCAATTTGTGAACCCGGTAAAAACGCTTCGATTCCAAATACATCAACGATAAGTCCCCCTTTAGTACGACATTTTACAAAACCCTGAATGATTTCATCTCCCTCAAGAGCCGCATTTACGCGATCCCATGATTTCAATGCACGGGCTTTCTTATGAGAAAGAATTAACTGTCCGTTTTTGTCTTCCTGTGTCTCCACATAAACTTCCACCTTGTCGCCGATTTTAATATCAGGCATGTGGCGGAATTCGGTAAGAGGAACAAGACCGTCAGATTTAAAGCCGATGTTAATTAAAACGTCTTTAGTAGAAATAGAAACTACTGTACCGTCAACGATATCATGCTCAACCACTGCGTTCAGGGTTTGATCGTACAGCATTTCCATTTTTGTACGCTCTTCGGTGGAATAGTCATTCCATCCTTTTCCTTCAGAATCCCAGTTAAAAGGTTCTGGCTTATACTGTGGTGCAGGGTTGGTGATTTCTTCTGTAATCATTTAGTTTTTAATGTTTTAAGATGTATGTTGGTTTTTTCGCTAAAAGGGACGCAAATGTATCAAATTATTTCAAACCAAAAAAGGGAAAAACGGAAACTTTTTAACTCAATACCGACGAAAACAGATAATTAATACTAAGCTAAGAAGCATCTATTAACATTCCCTTAAAATATGCTAATAATCGGGTAAAATCCATGAATTTTCTGTTCGTCAGGAATAAATATACGGCAAAATATTTTTGAAAAGAAACAAAATCAAAAAAAAGAAAATGTGAATTAATGGCTTTTAACCGTTTCGGCTACTTTTTGCATAAGCCACATAGGAGTAGAAGTGGCTCCCGCAATTCCTATACTTTCTGTGTTTTCTAGCCAAGAAGCGTCGATTTCGTCGACATCAGAAATAAAATAAGTTTTAGGATTAACCGATTTACAGACTTCATAAAGGGCTTTACCGTTTGAACTCTTTTTTCCGCTGACAAAAAGAATGACATCGTATTCAACAGCAAATTTACGAAGATGCGGTTCCCGATTGGAAACCTGACGGCAGACTGTATCATTCGTGACCAGGAACTCGTCCGTCACTTCTTTTTCCACGGATTTATATGCTCTATCCTCGATCAGCTTTTTCATTGCCTGAAAACCGGCAGTGCTTTTTGTGGTTTGGGAAAAAAGATAAACGGGCTTTGAAAAATCTACATGAACTAAATCATCTTCATTTTTGACGATGATAGCTTTTCCGCCTGTTTGTCCCATCAATCCGTTTACTTCTGCATGTCCGGGTTCGCCGAAAATAACAAGCTGACCATCTTCGTCGATTGCATTTTCGAAACTGGTACGAACGCGATTTTGCAATTTTAGAACGACCGGGCAGGAAGCATCGATCAATTCAATATTATTATCAAGTGCTATCTTATAAGTTTCCGGCGGTTCTCCGTGTGCACGGATGAGCACCTTGCAATCATGCAGGTCTTTTAATTGATCATGATTAATTACCTGAAGGCCTTTCGCCTGAAGTCTGTCGACCTCCATATTATTATGGACGATATCACCTAAACAATACAATTTTCCGGACCTGTCGAGTTCTTCCTCCGCCTTCTCAATGGCATATACAACACCAAAACAAAAACCTGAATGCGGATCGATTGTTACTTTCATGGTTGCAAAGATAGGGAGAATTCGGAAAAGAAGCAGATCAACCGGGAACAGAATAAAAGAAGCAATTACTTTAGTTTTAACCTGCTCAAGGTCTCTTCAACGAGGCCCATAGCAAAATCCAATTGTTCACTTTCACTCAAATTGGAATTGTCGAGAACAATTGCATCATCCGCTTTACGAAGAGGACTTTCGGCACGGTTGGTATCTGTAAAATCTCTTTCTTCTATATTCCTGGTAACTTCATCCATTGTTACCATGAAACCGTTGCTATTCATTTCATCAAACCGTCTTTTGGAACGGATTAGCTTTTGTGCTGTCATGAAAATTTTCAACTCTGCTTCCGGAAAAACCTTGGTACCGATGTCGCGTCCATCCATAACGATACCTTTTTCTCTTCCGTAAGATTGCTGAAGTTTTACTAAATGAAACCGGATTCCGGATATGGCACTGACAGGACTCACCCAATCGGAAACTTTTAAGTTGCGTATTTTCTTTTCAATATTCTCGTCATTCAGGTACACTTCTGAAAGACCGGTTTCCGGATTGACATGAAAAGTAATATGAATGTGTTCCATCAATTCGTTGATTTCTTTAGGAGACATCGACATTAATTGAGGCAAAGAAATATTATGCTGCTGAATAAAATAAGTTACGGCCCTGTACATTGCCCCTGAATCGATGTAGCGATATTTCAATCGCTTAGCTATAGCTTTTGAAATAGTACTTTTTCCACAGGAAGAATAGCCGTCGATTGCGATTATTATTTTGTCTGATAAAGAAGACACAGGGGGATATGATAGTGTTGAAAGCAAATTAAAGGAAAGTTTTTGGTTAATTGAATTATTTCTCTTTTGATACAAATTCCGACAAATTGGTTGTAATTGAGAAGTGATTGGCACCTCCTGCAAGATGGTAGTTTCCACGACCATAACTGATTATGAACTTACTGATTTTTAATCCGACGCCCATGGAGAAGCCGACCAAACCTCCGCGTGTATCTACCGAAAGCTCTTTGCGACGTTCAAAATTGTAGGCGGCACGAAGATGGAAATTCTTGGATAAAAGTATTTCTGCGCCAAAAATAAAATGGCGAGTCAATTTATTCATGAATCCGATCTTTTTGACTTCCTGTTCTCCTGTCAGCGCATTGACATCTCCTAAATCGTATGGATCAGAATAAGTGATATCAAATTTCTCTAAATGACGATAGGTTAAATTGAATCTGAGAGGAGTGTGCGACAGTTTTTTTGAAACACCGAGGAGTGCTTCGGGTTTAATCGGTTCCGAATTTCCTTTTACATAGTTATCAATTTGAATACCGGCATTTCGAAACAAGATTGTTGCGGTAAAGTTGTTTATTGTATCGCAAAAAGTTGCTGAAAGATCGAGCGCTAAACCTAACGAATTGTAAAGGAAATAATCACTGTAAATTGTTTTCAAACTTGCACCAAAAGAAAATAAAGGGTTGAATTGATATCCGCCACTTAGCGAGAGGGCATAATCAGCCGGCTTGAAAGTGCCATTAATATTACCATATTCATCTGTATTAAACATTTGTCCATACCCTGCATAATGCATAGAAGCCGAATAGGTTCCGTATTTTCCGAAATCCCTTGCATATGAAGCATCGCCGAACTTTATTCCATCGAAGTAAGTTACTCCGCTTAATGCAAGTGAGTTATTCATTGTTGGATTCAGTAATGAAGGAGCTTGTAAAGCTGAATTGATGTCATTGTCTTTAACGGCAATATAGGTACCTCCCATTGCAGCAATACGCGCGGAAGCCGGTATATCGAGAAAAGAATAAACACCTGCCCCACCGATTTGAGCATTGACATTTCCAACAAGAAAGGACAACAATAAAACGAATCGTAAAATCTTCATAAATGCAAAGAAATAATATTATCTGAGAGGAACGAAGAAAGCAATGAATTATTTGTTCGAAATATCTTTGTTTGGAAAATAACGACTGGAGTTCCAACAAAATGCAATCTGATTGAATTTCAGGGTCCTTTTAATCTTAGAAATTATTCTTAAAGACTGCATTCGTTCGCCCTTTCCTGTTTTTCTTCCCTCCTTTTGTCTACCTTTGCAGGCTCGATTTTTTAAAAATAATGACAGAGGAAAAAGAAGTACTTGAAATTTTTGGTGCGCGTGTTCATAATCTGAAAAATATAGATTTAACATTTCCGCGAAACAAATTAATTGTCATTACCGGACTGAGTGGGAGCGGAAAATCGTCCCTCGCATTCGATACTATTTATGCTGAGGGACAACGTAGGTATTTAGAAAGTTTTTCTGCCTATGCGAGACAATTTCTGGGCAATCTGGAGAGGCCTGATGTTGATAAGATAAATGGACTATCCCCTGTCATATCCATCGAGCAAAAAACCACCAACCTGAATCCCCGATCTACTGTAGGAACAACAACGGAAATCTATGATTTCCTTCGTCTGCTTTATGCCCGTACTGCCGATGCAGTTTCTTATGTTACCGGTGAAAAGATGATTAAGTTGAGTGATGATCAAATCATCGACTTGATTCTTAAAAAATTTGAAGGAAAAAAAATTTTATTGCTTGCTCCCCTCGTCAAAGCCCGCAAAGGACACTACCGTGAGCTATTTGAACAGTTGCTTCTGCAGGGATATTTGCGTGTAAGGGCTGATGGAAAAATAGTAGAATTGAAAAAAGGATTACAGGTTGACAGATATAAAACACATGACATTGAATTGTTGATCGACCGGATTGAAGTTTCTATTGAAAGCCGTCAACGAATGGTTGAATCCCTCACTCTGGCTATGAAACTCGGCAAAGGAACCATCTTGATTATTGAAAACGGGAAAGAAAAAGAAAATTATTACAGTCGTCATTTGATGTGTCCTACTTCGGGAATATCTTATGACGAACCGCAACCGAATACCTTTTCGTTTAATTCACCTTATGGAGCTTGCAAACGATGCAATGGGTTAGGAGTGATTTCAGAAATCGATATCAAGAGTATCATTCCTGATTCTAAAAAAAATATTAAGGTTGGAGGAATAATTCCTCTTGGTCCGCAAAAAGATAACTGGATCTTCAAACAACTCATTGCGCTTGGAAGAAAATACAATTTCAATCTGACCATGCCGATTGAAGATATACCGGAAGAATCTTTGAACATCATTTTGTATGGTTCCGATGATTTGTTAAATGTTGCCATGGACTACCAATCCGGAAGCGGATACAATCAGCCCGTAACTTTTGAAGGGATCATTAGTTTTATCATCAATCAGGATAATGAACAGGCCTCCACCTCCATGCGCAGATGGATACAGAGCTTTATGCAGCATGTAACTTGTCCTGAATGCAACGGTTCTCGATTAAAAAAAGAGGCCTTGTATTTTCATTTGTATGAAAAAAGCATTGCAGATCTGGCAGGAATGGATATCATTCAACTTTCAGATTGGTTTAAGAATATCGAGAAAAAATTATCTGCCAGACAAATAAAAATTGGACAAGAAGTCATCAAAGAAATCCGAAAGCGAATTAAGTTTTTGCTGGATGTGGGACTTGACTATTTAACTTTGAATAGGAATTCCAGGTCGTTAAGCGGCGGTGAGTCGCAGCGAATACGGCTGGCCACTCAAATCGGTTCACAATTGGTGGGAGTTTTGTATATTCTTGATGAGCCCAGTATCGGACTTCACCAACGTGACAATGTAAGACTGATACGTTCTTTGCAAGATTTACGGGATATGGGCAATACGGTAATTGTTGTCGAACACGACAAAGAAACCATACTGGCTGCGGATTACATCATCGATCTTGGTCCGGGAGCAGGAACACATGGAGGAAAAATAGTTGCTCAGGGTACTCCGGATGAAATCATGGAACAAGGGAGTCTGACAACCGATTATCTGAATGGAACGATTCAAATTGAAGAAAGAAAGAAATACAGAGAAGGCACAGGAAAAAACCTGGAATTAAAAGGAGCAACAGGTCACAACCTGAAAAACGTTTCCGTTAAAATTCCTCTTGGCAAACTGGTTTGTGTGACAGGAGTATCAGGAAGCGGAAAATCTTCCCTGATCAATGAAACGCTGTTTCCGATTTTGAATACGCACTTTTACAATGCATTGCAAAAACCACTACCCTATCAGTCACTGAAGGGTTTGGAGCATATCGACAAAGTAATTGAAATTGATCAGTCGCCTATAGGCAGAACACCGCGATCCAATCCGGCAACATACACAGGAGTTTTTACGGATATACGGACGCTTTTTGCTCAACTTCCTGAAGCAGCCATTCGCGGATATGCGCCGGGAAGATTTTCATTCAATGTAAAAGGCGGCAGATGCGAAACTTGTCAGGGTGGTGGAATGCGGGTAATTGAAATGAACTTTCTTCCGGATGTTTATGTAGAATGTGAGACCTGCAGAGGAAAAAGATATAACAGAGAAACGCTTGAGATCCGTTATCGGGGAAAATCTATCAGCGACATTTTGAATCTCAGCATAGAGAATGCGGTTGATTTTTTTGCCAATCTGCCACATATACTTCATAAAATTCAAACATTAAAAGAAGTTGGGCTCGGCTATATAACACTCGGTCAACAAAGCACGACACTGAGTGGTGGTGAAGCACAACGCGTCAAACTAGCTACTGAATTATCCAAGCGGGATACAGGAAATACTTTTTACATTTTAGATGAGCCCACAACAGGACTGCACTTTGAAGATGTTAGAATTCTTCTGGAGGTAATAAATCGTTTGGTTGACAAAGGAAATTCTGTATTGATAATTGAACACAATATGGATGTAATTAAATCGGCAGATCACATTATCGATATGGGTCCGGAAGGAGGATTTCGAGGAGGAAGACTAATTTTCAGTGGTACACCGAAAGAACTTATAAAAAACAAAGAAAGCATAACAGGGGAATTTTTAAAAAAAGAAATGAAAAATCTATTCCCATACAGCAACCAAAAATTAAAGGAATCGTTAAACTAAAATTGCGGGAAGCCAAAAAGTATATATTTCCGTTTTTACACAAATTATTTTTTCAATCATGAATTACGACGAATTAAAAATCCGCAGAGCATTTTCGGATAAAGACTGGCAAGAAATAAAAGCTCATGACACCTGGCAAATTTTTAAAATCATGTCAGAATTTGTAGATGGTTTTGAAAAATTAAGCAAGATTGGTCCTTGCGTATCCATTTTCGGATCGGCAAGAACCAAACCTGACCATAAATATTACAAGTTGGCAGAAGACATAGCCTTCAAACTGACCAAAGAGGGATATGGAATCATCACCGGAGGTGGTCCGGGAATTATGGAAGCGGCCAATAAGGGTGCGAAAGAAGCGGGAGGAAAATCTGTCGGCTTAAATATTGAATTACCATTTGAACAAAGCTCGAATCCCTATATCGATCCGGACAAACTGATTACTTTTGATTATTTCTTTGTCAGAAAACTGATGTTTATCAAATATGCACAAGGTTTCGTAGTACTTCCCGGAGGATTTGGAACGATGGATGAACTTTTCGAAGCTTTAACGTTGATCCAGACAAAAAAAATAGGAAAATTCCCTATTGTACTTGCCGGACGTGAATATTGGGAAGGAATGTTTGACTGGATTAAGAAGATGCTGGTGACGGAAAAGATGATTGATGAGAAGGATCTTAACCTGGTTTTTTTGGCTGATGACGCTGAACATGCCGTCAATCATATCAATGAATTTTACAGTAAGTACATGTTGAAACCTAATTTTTAATTGCAGTTATCAACATAGCGTCTGAATAACTGAAATTTTACCCCTATTTATGAATGACAAAGCTTCTATAAATTGAGGCCAAATTAGTTATTCAAAAAACAATGGTAAAATTCCTTTTAGCATTCATTCCTGCTGTAATATTATTCTTCGTTTCTCCTTTCCAGCAAAGCGACGAAAAACTGAAAGTCACGGCCAACTATCCGGCTGTTGTCAAACCGGGAGAAGAATTTACTGTGACACTCAGTGTCCATAAAGCAAAAATTATGGGTACTGCGCGCTTGCAACAATACCTACCGAATGGATTTTCTGCTTTCGAGATAGAATCTCACGGAGCAGATTTTGTTTTTGAAGAACAGAACGTAAAGTTTCTTTGGTCGACAGTTCCGCAGGATGAAGACTTTACAATTTCCTACAAAGTAAAAACAGAAGGTAACATCAGCGGTTTCAAAGTTATCAATGGCTTGTTTGTTTACATCGATGATGAGAAAACTATTCGTCAAGCCATTCCTCCTATTGAAATTAAGTTTGACAGCGATTTTGTAGGAACAGGAGCAGGAAAAAGCCCTGAAGTTGCACGCAAATTGATAAACGTTTCACCTGAAAATGGTGAATACCGTGTAGAACTAACCATTAAGACCAACAACGTAAAAGAATGGGCACGTTTTACTGACGAGTTACCGGCAGATTACACGGCAGAATTACTAGAGCCACATCAATCAAATTTCCGGTATGAAAACAATACTGCCATATTCGATTGGGCTCAATTACCGGCTGAGGAAGAATTCACAGTTTCCTATCTCGTTCGCTCCGGAAAAGATGGCCCCCCTCCTGTAATAAATGGAGTGCTTTTGTTTGGAAATCAAAATAGAATAAAGGATAATTTTAGTACTGAAGAGAAACCTGTTGTTGAGAATAACGTAAATAATAACCCTATTAACTCTGAAACTAACGCTCCTGCAGAAAATATTCCGCAAGAGAACAAAGTAGCTGAACAAAACGTGAATCAAGAAAACACTACATCTCACCCTACCGGTTCAGAAAACGAAAAAGAGCAAGTTGCTCAAGACAATCCTGTTCAGCAGCAAAAGAGAAATTACGTAAACAAGAATGGGATTTTATTTAAAGTACAGATATCGGCTACTAAAAAAAGCAGTGTGAAAAGCTCAAACTGGTTTAACTCAAAATATCAGATAAATACCGATGTAGAACTTTCTTATCATCAGGGGTGGAAAAAATACCTCATCGGAAATTGCGCTTTATACCGTGAAGCAAAGGTATTACGCAGCAAAACACAAGAAAAAATTCCTGACGCATTTGTTGTCGCTTACGACAATGGAATGCGAGTTGACTTAAGAGATGCATTAAAAAGAAAAACCATAAATCCATAAGTGATGAACCAAACACTACAAGCTGTCAAATCATTTTTTCAGGCTTTTACCTTTCAATTATTTGTCCTGTTACTTTTGTGCTCATCAGTAAGTTCTTTTGCACAAGAAGCTACTCCTTCAACACCGGCTGTTCCTCCTGTTGCTGAAGTAAAGAAACCGGCGAAAAGTATATTTCTCCCGATTTTATCATTTGCGCAAGGGGTAATGAATTTTAATGGAGATGTTGGTTACAACAAACTGAATCAGCCATTTTCTTCCCGTTCAGGTTTTCAAATAGAAGTTCAGTTACAATCGGCTAGCAGACTTTCTTTTGCATTGTTTCTTCTTTCAGGCCGGGTTTATGGTGATGAAAAAACAATCAAACGTAATGCTAACTTCAAATCATCAATCGTTAGCGAAGGAATTATGTTGCGTTATGACTTCCTAAGTAAGAAAAACGATGATCAGGTAATCGTACCCTTTATTACAGCAGGACTTGAATATATGTTCTTCCGTTCAAAAACAGATATTAAAGATGCGAATGGCAAATTATACCAATACTGGGATGATGGATCTATCAGAGATATCGCTCAAACGGAGCCCAATTCTGATCAGGCCGTCAATCTTTATCGCGACTATTCATTTGAATCGGATCTGAGAGATGCGAATCTCGATAACTTCGGAAAATACAGCACCAGTACTTGGGGTGTACCTATTGGAGCAGGTTTTCGATTTAATGTAAGTAACCGGATTTCCATGCACTTCAGCAGTGTTTTACACCTGACAGGCACAGACTATATAGATGGAATGACCGATGCAGGAAAAGGAAACAGAAAGGGTAATGAAGCAAACGATAAATTTATTTTCTCTTCTGTTTCACTTCGATTCTCCTTGTCATCTCCAAAGGAAAGCGAAAAAGCTTCACAAATTACGGCTCTTGTTTACGAAGATGCGGATGGTGATGGTATTACCGACTTGGATGATGATTCATCCGGAACACCGCGTAATAATCCGGTAACATCAGATGGTAAGCCATACGATGAAGACAATGACGGTATCCCTGATTATCGTGATCAGGAGTTAAAGAGTTCTTCAAATGCAGTAGTAAATGAAAATGGAGTTACAATCACCGAACAAATGATTGAAGAGAAATTCCGCAAAGACTCACTTGCTTCATTACCTGCAGTTATCGAATACCTGAAAGGGTTTGATAAACTGACAAAACGAAATCCCGGCGCTGAAAACACCTGGCTGAAAGAAAACTCCAGCAAACAAAAACAGTCAACGCCTATTCCTGATGTATATACTAATCTGGATAACGATAAAAACGGCATTATTTCTCCAAGAGAAATCAGCGAAGCCATTGATATGTATTTGTCCAGACAGTCACCCTATAACGTTACGCAGTTTTTTGAGTTGATTGACTTCTTCTTCTCGCAACGTTAAATATTAAAAAGCATTTTTTTGAAAACGACCGGTATAATTCGGTCGTTTTTTTTTGATCTTTTTTCAGGTTTTGTTTAACTGAAGGTGTAAGGTTTGAAGACTTTTCGCAAAAACATAATTCGGATTAACAAGTAAATGAATAGTTGTTAAAACTAATTTGTTATGCTGGAGAGGAAACTGCAAATTCTTGTCGTTGAAGATGATGATGTAGATCGTATGATTATCAAAAGGGCTTTAAAAGACTCTAAGATAAATCATGACCTGTTTTTTGTAGTTGACCATGAGAGTGGCAAGGAAGCTACATTTTCGAAAGAATATGACTGTATTTTTCTTGACTATAATTTACCGGGAGGTTCAGGACTGGAACTGCTGAAATTTATCCGGGAGTCGAAAAATATGTCACCGATAATTATTGTGACGAGCCAAGGCGATGAAAAGATTGCAGTTGAAGCTATGAAGCTTGGGGCAGATGATTACATCCCCAAAAACCTCTTATCGGGAGATGGAATTGGACAGACTGTCCGGTACATGGTTAATAAAAAGAAACAGACTGAAAGACAAGCACTCCTTGAAAATCAATTAAAAGAAACTCAAAAACAATTGCAAGTTGTGGTTGACAATGCGCCAATCATCATTTTTTCGCTTGACGATAATGCGACATTCCGGTTATTTGAAGGGAAAAGTCTTAATAAAATTGGTGTCAATTTAAAGAAGATTCTCAATATATCTTTACGCGAGATTGATGGAGTTCCGGTGACAATTCAAGACTATGAAAGAGCAATAAAAGGAGAGGAATTCAGTAGAATTATTAAGTGGCAAGAATCTTTTTTCGAGATTCAATATTCACCCATCTTGAATGTGAAAAAAGAAATTACGGGTGTTTTAGGCATAGCATCAGACATTACGAGGCATATTGAGGCAGAAGAAGAATTAAAGCATGCCAAACAACTTGCTGAAGAGACTGTTAAAATAAAGGAACAGTTTTTAGCAAACATTAGTCATGAAATCCGGACACCTATGAATGGAATCATAGGTTTAACGAGAATCCTTCTCAGCTCGAAAGTAAATC
Organism: Bacteroidota bacterium; assembly: GCA_031385005.1. Lineage (GTDB taxonomy): Bacteria > Bacteroidota > Bacteroidia > AKYH767-A > 2013-40CM-41-45 > JADKIH01. The sequence goes on along the minus strand of JANNBB010000070.1, from coordinate 71,671 downwards.
AGGAGCAATTGAAATACCTTCAGTCAATCAGCTCTTGCGGAGAGAGTCTGATGATTATCATCAACGATTTATTGGATGTATCGAAGATTGAAGCGGGGAAAATGAGTTTTGAGAAAATCACATTTAACATTGTAGAATTAGCGAATCAAACAATAGAATTGTATCAGGCAAAAGCAGATGAAAAATCAATTCAACTTTGTCTGGAACTTGATACAAGAATTCCTAAGTATATAGAAGGAGATCCGACTCGATTAAGTCAAATACTGAACAATCTAGTTAGCAATGCGATTAAATTTACGGAAAAAGGAGAAGTTAGGTTGTCGATGTTACAAACCAATAATGATGGTAAAAACACAACGATAACATTTAATGTAAAGGACAGCGGAATTGGAATTCCGGAAAAAAGTCTATCCTCCATATTTGACAGCTTTACACAGGCCTGCAGTGACACCACACGTAAGTTTGGTGGAACAGGATTAGGTTTAACCATCGTAAAAAACCTGATCGAATTACAAGATGGAACAATAAGTGTAAAGAGCAAACAGGGATCCGGCACTACATTTACCTTTTCTCTCACCTATTCTGTTTCCTCGGAAACAAGCACAAAAAAAGCTTCGAACGAATCAGATCAAATTGATATTTCACATTTAAAAATTTTAGTAGCTGAGGATAATAGTATAAATCAGCTTGTTGTTAAAAAAACATTTGCGGACTGGAATTCGAATATTGACATAGCAGAAAATGGATTAATAGCTGTGGAAATGTTAAAATCAAATGAGTATGATCTTATCTTAATGGATATTCAGATGCCGGAAATGGATGGTTATACAGCGGTGGAAATCATTCGAAAAAAATTTCCGGAGAATAAGCGATCGATACCGATTATGGCAATGACAGCACATGCATCTGCTATAGAAAAACAAAAATGCAAGGAAGCGGGCATGCAGGACTATATTAGTAAACCATTTGATCCGGCGAACCTAAAAAAGAAAATTGCAGAGCTTTGCGGCAATGTTGTTACCGAGGTTTCGGGTAACCCTGCTTATTCAAAAACCATTCAACCCGATTTTTATCCACCCAAACAGGAATCGGTACAAGAAAAAAATGTCGCTCTTGCAAAGGAAACTACGACACAGAAGAACAACAAACAAGTAACATCCTCCAATATCAATCTGGATTATCTCAAACAGTTGTCAGGCGGAAATGATAAGTTTTTTATTGAACTAATCGAAACATTTCTAGACATGACACCGAAGGCCCTGGAGAAAATGAATCAGAGTCTGGTTCAAAAACAATGGGATGAACTGAGGGGAATAGCTCACAGGATCAAACCCTCCTATGGTTATGTAGGACTAAAAGAAATTCAGATACTTTTAACCAAAATTGAAAAATGGGATTCCCAAAAGGTAAAACCGGAACTCATTCAGGAACATTTGGTCGAAATAAAATCAGCAACGGAAAAAGCATTTGTTCAACTTAGGGAAGCTCTTCAAGCAGGGAAATAAAACTCTAATTATTACGATATATACTAAACGATTCAAAAGTCGTTTATTTGTCCTTTAAGCCCTATATTTTTTTACATGGATTGGACAGGTATTTCCCATCTATTTTCAAAAAAGATTACCTTGCAACCACAATTGATGGTTTTAATATTAATTACACATGAAGGTATTAGTTTGCGAAGATGATGAGATGGTTCTGAAGATGGTTGAATTTAAACTTCAGAAGGAAGGCCATGATGTTTACTTGGCAAACGACGGTAAGGAAGCCATAGAAAAAATACAATCCATTAAGCCGGATATCATCATTACAGATATAATGATGCCCTATCTTACAGGACTGGAAATAGTGCATAAAGTGAGGAAAGAAATGGGAATAAAAACTCCGATCATTATTGTTTCATCTATTGGACTTGAAAAGACTGTATTGGAGGCCTTCCAGCTGGGAGCAGACGATTTTATCACCAAACCGTTCAGCCCAAGTGAACTCTCTGTACGGGTAAAAAAATTACTGTTGAAAACTGCTTAATTTCAACTCTTTACCAAAAACTTACCTATTTCAATAAACGCCACTTTTTATTAATATTCTCGTATGCATTCTTTACCTTTGCGGTCGGTAATTTATGCATAAGAAACACTTACTTTTTCCTCTTTTTTTCTGCTTTTTTTGTCTGCTTTATACCTCTCAGGTAAATGGCCAGGGCAGATCAGATACTACTGTTACCATAAACGATACAACCAATATTGAAGCACTTTTTAAAAAAGCCAGAGAATTTAGTTACGATAACAACCATTCTCAGGCCAGAAGAATTTGTCTGAAAATTCTGGAACGCAAGCCGAATTATTTTGAAGTCCGCACCTTTCTAGGCAGAACATATGCCTGGGAAAAACAATACGACAATGCCCGTACAGAATTAAGTCGCGTATTGATAGAGCGTGAAAATGATTATGAAGCTTTGAATGCATTGTTTGATGTTGAGTTCTGGACAGAAAGTTATTCATTGGCGGGAGATTACTTAAAAGTCGCTTTGGGCTTCTACCCTACTTCCGAGGAATTGCTTTTAAAGAAAGCGAAGCTTCAGATAAAATTAGAAGATAAAGGAGAAGCGGCATTAACGCTTCGCCGGATTTTGGATTTAAATCCCGGTCAGAAAGAAGCGATAAGGATGATGAATTCGCTTGAAGGGCGCAAACTCAGCAATAACTTTCAGGCGAGTTTGCTGGTTGACCTTTTCGACAATAAGAATGCACAGCATTTAGGATCCGTAGAAGTTGGACATAATTTCACCTTTGGTTCTCTGACTTTCAGAACAAACTATGCTGACAGGTTTAACAAGAAAGGTTTGCAATTTGAGTTAGAGAGTTATGCACACTTTACTTCGACCACCTATATAAATTTGCTAGCCGGTTATTCGGATAAAAGCATACTGGCTAAACAAAATGCATTAACGGGTTTGTTCCCGAATACAAAAGCTACAGCAGAAATCTATCAAAAACTGCCTAAAGGTTTTGAAGTTTCGCTAGGGGTACGGTATCAAAAATTTACAACGAGTACTACTTTTTACTCTGCATCGCTTTCGAATTATTACAAAGACTACTGGTTCAGTGTGCGTACGTTTATAACGCCTAAGACAGATTCAATTGTTAAAGAAGCATCTTTAAATAAAAGTTCGATTACGGTTATCGGAAACATCCGGATTTATTTTGGCGACTCCGACAATTACCTGGGCTTTAAAGCAGGAAGCGGAAGGTCGCCGGATGAAAACCAGACGCTGGATGTGGCCACGTTTTACCAAACCTTTCAGGGCGGTATAGAATTACAGAAACGGGCATTTGGCCGTTGGATTATGAAGTGTGATCTATCCTATGGAAAAGAAGTACCAATACGAACAGGTGACATCCAACGGATTTCTACAACAATTACTTTGAAAACTGTATTTTGACAGTACAACAATTATGAAATCAATTAAGTCGATTATTATTTTACATTTTCTGGTAAGTATTTCCTTATTTGCTATTGCTCAGGAAAATGCAAATGTTGCCAAACCCAAGCAAAAAAACTATGGTAAAAGTTTTTTCGAAAAAGATTCTGTTCATGTTATAAAAATCAATTTCGTTCAGTGTAATTATTGGGATTCATTAGTTTTATATCGTAAGATGTTTGATTCGCTGCAAGTTTCAAATTATATGCAATCGACAGTAACGATAGACAACCAAAGTTATCATTCAGTCGGCATTCGATTTAAAGGCGAATCTTCCTATGAGTTTTATCCGGGAAAAAAGAAGCCCTTCCGGTTAAAGTTTAACAAATTTATAAAGGGCCAAAACATGGATGGACTTGAAGAATTAAACCTTAATAATAACTTCAAGGATCCAACGATGATACGGGAAAAGATATATCTCGACATGCTAAACAAAGAAGGATTACCGGCACCACGTGCTACTTATGCTAAAGTTTACATTAACGATAAATACTGGGGGTTATATCTTGTTACAGACAACATTGATAAGGTATTTTTACAATCACGTTTTGGAGATTCACGCGGAAATCTTTTCCAGGGCGAACCGATGGCGACTTTTAAATACTACGGAAATGAGCAATCCAAGTATTACAACAAATACATTTTGAAAAACAATACAACAAAAAACGATTGGTCTGATCTTGTGAAATTTGTTCGACTGGTTAATGATTCGGTATTGAATGACGATGGGTACTTGAGGCAGTTAGAATCATCCTTTAACCTCGACAAATGTCTGCGTGCATGGGCAATTAATAATTTGATCGCCAACATTGACGCTTACAATATGTTTTACCCGCATAATTTTTTTCTATATCACGATAGCATTACTTTTAAATGGCATTGGATTTCATTGGATGGAAACTATGCTTTCGCTGCATGGAATCCGGTTATGTCCACGCCATCGTTAATTAAAATGAGTGTATTGGTACCTGATTCTGTTCCCTTCAAAGAAGAGCGACCGTTGTTGGATAAGACACTGGGAAAAAATAAAAAAATCCAAAAGAGATATTTAGCCATTGTTCAGGAGCTTTTGAAAGATGACTTTTCTGAAGAAAGGCTAATACACACAATCGATAGTCTTTCGAGTCGTATTCGAATTGCGGTTTATGCAGATGTAAATAAAATGTATACGAATAAAGACTTTGACAACAATATTAATACGACAATTGGCGATCCGCTTGATCCCGGAAACTTTATTCCGGGTTTGAAATCTATAATAATCGACAGAAGAAAAAACATTGAGGCAGAAATTCAAATGCTCAGCAAGCAGCTTGATTATTAATTATTTCAACCCAAGCTGATTTTTTACTACATTTAGCATGTTGTGAGACAATTCTCAGATTTTATACATTTCACTTTATTCCTTCGCCACTTTTTATGAAAATTTTTGGTGGAAACAATTCTTCGAAAACTCGGAAAATATCATTAAAAATTAATATAATTGGTAAAAATTCAGTACAGGAGAAGAAAAAGTGCTTTGAAAACGGTTATTTTTTCAATACTAACATAAACACAATATTTGCTGCTCATTGATGCCAACTATATTGCAAATCAACTGGAGTGACCTTCAATATACCATTGATGATTTAGGTCGGGCTGTATATAGTTTTCCCGTACATATCCGGGCCTTGTTAGTGATTACCTTGATATTTGTAATCATCATCCTTATTCTTTTGGCGGTTGTATTGGGGAGCAGGATTTACAAAACCGGTCGAGTCCGCAAGCGAACAGAACTTCAAGAACAATATCAAAAGGTATTTAAGGTTTTACTTTTCGAAGATCGAATCGTTCCTACAAAAATTCCCGGCTATTTTAATCCTGTTGACTTAAGAATAAAATATAACCGGGAAATAATTCAACATGAAATTATTCACCTTCATGAAAACTTCCGAGGCGAAACAGCAGAACGATTAGAAGAAATTTACATTCAATTAAACCTGCATTTTGATTCGATTGCTAAATTAAAAGATAAACGCTGGTATATTATTGCTAAAGGAATGCGCGAACTAGCATTGATGAATGTGAAGCAGTCGTTACCTCACTTCACTCCTTTTCTCAACAATACCAACGATGTATTACGCATGGAGGCACGCATTGCGATAATGAAATTGAGTGATAAAAATCCACTTGCATTTTTATCTCATGAAAAAACGCACCTTTCTGCATGGGATACGGCCAACATCTATTCCATGCTTGCCAAACTACCCGAAAAAATGATTCCTGACTTCAGTGAGTGGTTGGATTCTCCGAATAAAGATGTGGTAATTTTTTGCATACATATGATTGGTACATTCAGACAACAATCATCTACAGAAAGACTTATACAAATGCTGGATGAAAAGGATGAGCGAATCCGGCTTGCTGTCATTCGATCTCTTAAATCACTCAACGAGACAAGAGCTGAATTTAAAATGATGGAAATATATCCAAAAGAAAATATCACTTTAAAAAAAGAAATATTAAAAGCTCTGGAGGTAATTGGCAGTGTTCAGGCAGCCGGCTTTCTTGAAAAAATTCTTAAACAAAAACAGGAAGATTATCCATTGGCCATACAGGCCGTTCGTGCATTACTTTCAATGGGTCATACAGGATCAGGGATTGTAGAAAAATTATTTTCAGAATCAGATGTTAATATGCAGCTTATCATTAATCACGCAAAAGATAAAAGACTTTAAACGGGATGGGATTATTTTTTTATTATTTTACAAAGTTTGCTGACCACTTCATTTTGGTTTACAGCTGCTTGCTTTTTGGAACTTACTTTTTACTGTCAGCGATATCGGCATTCGACATCATTAATTACATGCGCCGCAACAGCTTTATTGATTACCGCGATATTCTTGCTGCTCCTTCTGCTCCTTCCATTTCTGTGATTGCCCCTGCTTACAATGAATCCAAAACAATTGTTGAAAATGTGCGGTCCTTGTTGAATATTCACTACGTCAATTTTGAGGTTATCATTGTAAATGACGGATCAAAAGACGAGACTTTGCAATTACTGATCGAAGAATACATGCTCGAACCTGTACCCTATGCATTCGAACAAAAACTTTTGTCGAAACCTGTGAATGCCGTTTATAAATCGAAGATACCTTCGCTAAATAAACTGACTGTAATTGACAAAGTTAATGGAGGAAAGGCAGATGCACTCAATGCCGGAATCAATGTTTCCAAATATGATTTGTTCGCTGCTATAGATGTGGATTGTATATTGGAATATGAATCACTTTTAAAGATGGTCAAACCATTTATGGAACAAACAGTCGATAAAAAAGTGATTGCCGTAGGTGGTGTTGTTCGTATTGCCAATTCATGTGAGGTACATGAAGGGAAAATAATTCGTGTTAATCTTCCAAAACAAATTTTACCTCGCATTCAGGTGCTTGAATATATTCGGGCATTCTTGCTTGGACGAATGGCCTGGAGCCGCCTCAATGGACTTATTTTGATTTCCGGAGCATTCGGAATGTTCGATAAAAAGATAACAATAGCTGCAGGTGGATACAACCACGAAACAGTTGGAGAAGACATGGAATTGGTAATCCGAATGCGCAGATATATGGAGGAAAGAAGGGAAAAATACAGTGTCGTTTATTTGCCGGATCCTTTGTGCTGGACTGAAGCTCCTTCCAGTTTAAAAATATTGGGAAAGCAGCGTAATCGTTGGACAAGAGGAACAGCCGAAACTTTATGGATGCATAAAAAATTAATCTTTAATCCTAAGTATCATTTTCTGGGAATGGTAAGCATGCCATTTTGGTTTTTATTTGAATGGCTGGCACCTATTGTCGAAACAACTGCATTCTTATACCTCATCATGATGGCCTTTTTAGGAATCTTAAATGTCGATTTATTTATTACCCTTTTCCTACTAATATATGCCTTTGCCATCATGTATTCGACTGCTGCCATACTTTTTGAGGAACTGAGCTTTCATCAGTATAAAAAGAAACGGGATATTTTGCGTTTGCTCGGTACTGCTCTTATTGAACCGATTATCATTCACCCGCTCACTGTTTACTATGCAATCCGTGGCAACCTTGATTTGCTTACCGGAGTAAAAAACTGGGGTGAGATGAAACGAAAAGGATTTGCGATTAAGCGATAACAATTCGACAACGATAAATTTATTTCTTACTTAATCGTTCTTTATAAGTCTCATTGAAGATAGATTGCATCATAGGCAGGTAGAATTCCCAGAAGAATCTATTTCTATCCGTAATATCCACAGCATTGTACATTAAAAATTTCAAACTGGTAATTCCATCCAGTTTGGCAAATCTGAATTTTGTAGGATTGTCTGCGAAATCACCGCAGAAATAATAAAACGGAAAATCTTTTTCCCTATGAATGATGCAGGGAAATGATCGGGAAATTCCATTTTCTTTTAACAAACTTTCTCCTTCGCGTGTTGTTTCAATCAAGTAGTTAGCAGCTACTTCATTTGTGTCACTTTTGTTCATCATGATATCAATCCAATAAGGATAAATCATTGCAGCAGGGAGATCGAACCTGGATTGATATTTATTTGTGGTATAGATTTTAGGCATCGCTTCTACCAATTCCTTACCTTTTTCAAGAACAATGACATTTCCATTTTCATGAATAAATAGCAGTCCTTCATTTTTGAAACTCCAGTTTCCCTTATGCTCTTTTTTGTATTTACGTACTATCCACTTAGGTAAATCAGGGTTGTTTAAGGTATCTAAAGAACTGATATAGCGGGCAACCCATCCTGTCCATTCAACACCAAACATTTTTTCAAAACTGACTCTTACATCATGAGTAGTTGGAAATCCAATGGTGTTATATTCGGCAATAATTGGTTTGGAACGTTCCTTCATTTTTTTAAGCAGTAAGATATCCTTCTCCGAAAGTCCGCCATAAATACTGGTTGATGTTTCAAAAATATCTCTATGCTTATACCATTCATTTCCCATTATACCGTAGGTATCGGTAAAGTAAGCCATATCATAAACCGAAGCCAACGAATCCAGCTCAGCTTCATTCATTTTTTCAAAATCTCTAATGTCATATTTTTCATTCTCCTGGGGGAAAAAACCGTAATAATCCTTATTAATTTCATAAAAAGAACCGCTGGATTTAGTGTATTTCTCATAGTCAAGAATCCAGTTGACTGAACGATGCTTAAAACTATTCGTATTTAATACGGTTTTATCGACTATCAACAGGTTTAATGCCTTCTTATGCCCTACTTCCCATCCAATACGCATCCATAAAGGTGTTGCCAGAAAAATAATAATAACAATAAGGATAGTACGGCTTTTCATATAAAACTGTAAGAATTTGATGATAAATGTACCGTATTTATGAGGTGGAAATGCAACAATAAGTGGTCGAAATGGATAAAAAGATTCACATAAAAGTGTTTACAAAATGGCAATAGCAAAAATCTTTGTAGTCGAAGATGATCATTTCTTAGGAAATCTCATCAAGAAGACGTTAGAAAAGCTTGACAATATTGATGTCACGCATTTTCTATCCCCAGAAGAGTTTCTAAATAATCTTCACCTCAACCCTGATATTGTTACGCTCGATTATAACCTTCCGGGAATGAATGGTGTGGAATTACTGGAGAAAATCAGAAATTATAATGATTCCATTCATTGCATCATCGTTTCAGGTCAGGAAAAGCTAGATGTGGTTATTGATACTTATAGAAAAGGAGTAGTCGATTACATTATCAAGGACGATAATGCACTTGTAAATCTGGAGAATTCAATTAAAACACTTGTCGAATCCGTTCATTTAAGAAAAGAAAACGATCACCTGAAAGATATCATCATTGACAGAAATAAATACACGAATATTTTAGGAAATAGCGGTCCTGTAATGAAGATTTTGAAGATGATTCAAAAAGTGGAGAAAAGTAATATCATGGTATTGGTAACCGGACAATCAGGGACAGGAAAAGAACTTGTCGCAAAAGCTATTCATTATAATTCTCCACGAGCCAAAAAACCATTTGTGACCGTAAACATGGGTGCCATACCCGAGGATTTGATTGAAAGTGAATTGTTCGGTCACGAAAAAGGTGCATTTACTGATGCAAGAGAAAGAAGGATAGGGAAATTTGAAGAAGCTAATGAAGGAACAGTATTTCTTGATGAGATTGGTGAAATGGACCTGATGATGCAAACCAAATTATTACGCGTACTTCAGGAAAAAGAAGTCACTCGAATTGGTAGCAACAAATCTATTAAACTTGATGTCAGGGTCATTGCAGCTACAAATAGAAATCTTGTACAAGAAGTAAAAGAAGGACGCTTTAGAGAAGATTTGTTCTATCGCTTACAAGGATTTTTAATTCACTTGCCGCCGTTACTAGAACGTGGGGACGACGTTATCTTATTATCTAAAAGCTTCCTGATTGATTTCTGCAAAGAAAATAAAATGCCTCCTATTGCATTGAGTAAAGAGGCAGTAGATTTTCTGATGAAATACAAATGGCCCGGTAATGTACGTGAATTGAAAGCAGTCATCGAACGTGCTGCAATCATGTCAGAAAACAATACCATCCTGCCCTCTGATCTTGTGTTTTCAAATTAAATTATTTTAGGTAATTGCTTTTTTCTGAATAGGAAGTTACTTCCTGTTACAGCCAATTATTATTTTTTATTCCGGTTATAATGACCAGACCCTTCCCTATTATTTATTTTTTCCATTTTAATTTTCCGAATTTCCTTACAACTGTAATATCTGATTTGTTTTAATTGAAGATGAATGCAGTTTTTATCGTAAACCTGTATTCACGTAAGTGTTAAATCAAATCGCATGAAAAACAGGATAAAACACAGGGTTAATCAACGACAACGATTCGGAATCAAAACGTTGGTTATTTTGGGAGCTACCGGAACTTTACTTTTTGCCGGGCTAATGATAATTTTCTATTACGGCGATATCCGAAAAACGAAGGCGCAAGGAATTCAATTTACCCGTGTAGAAGATCAGGTTTTCACCAATGAAATGGCCTTACCTGCACCCATCATCCGAACACACAAAGTAGAGGGTTCTGAAACTATTCAGACTCAACAAATAAAATCCCCTGAAGCCACATCAACAAATAACGAATAGTATGAAACAAATTCAATACTTAAAATCATTGACAAAAAAACGAAGTTGGCCGTTGCGACTTTTCCAGATTCTTCAAATAGCTATAAGCTTGTTTATTACAACGGATACAGCTGCTATTAGCCGGGTGAGCAGAAATTCGGGGAATTGGGATAATCCCTCAACGTGGACACCAAATGGCATTCCTTCAAATTCAGACGATATCGAAATATCGGTCGGCCATACAATCACCTTGAACAATAATGGTCAGGCCAGAAATCTGATTGTAAGTCCCTCCTCCTATTTCAGCTCATTAGCAGAGAAAACACTAACCTTAAGCGGAAATCTTACAGTTAATGGAACCGTAGATTTAAACGGAGGGAATCTTTTACTGCAAACATTCAGCTCTGCATTTATTCTTGGACCAAATTCGTCATTCACCTGGAAACCCGGAAACAATACATCGTCGGGAGCTTCTCTTTTTACAAATGGCGTGGAAAGTTTTGATGCATCCAGCACATTGATCATAAAGAAATGGTACGATTTTACGATTCCATTAGGTGATGTTATTACCGGCAATTTTGGGAATCTGACCATCAACACATTTGATGGAATCAGTTCAATTATTGAGTGGAATCAAAAAAACAAATTCGAATCACATAAGATATTAGGAACGTTAACAATTGAACAAGGATGGATTACTCTAGATAAAACAGGTTCGATTACATCGACTGAAATCGGACAAATTGTTTTGACATCACTCAACTCTACTTTTATAGCACACAATGGCAGCCACCCAAATTCTTTTACTATAACTGCCAACTCCGTCATAAACAATGGAGGAAAATTTTATGGGTTAAATGATGGAAATGGAAATATCGATCTACATGTACTGGGGAATTTTTATAATAATGGAAACGTAAAAGTAATAAACAACTCCGGTGTTAGCGGGGTTTCCAATGGAAATGCTGTGTTCCGGGTTGATGGCGATTACGTTCAAACAAGTGGTGATACCAGAATAATTTACAATGTAACAACAACCAATTCGGGAACTTTTATAGCCACAGTAAAAAACCTCCTATTGAACGGTGGGATTTTCATGGGACAGAGTGCCTGTAATTCTACAGGCAATATTAACTACCTCACTATCACTGAAAATTTTACTGTTCAGTTTAACAGTGCAGCAGATAAATTCAGGGGAAATGGAATCACTTCTATTGGTCTTGCTACCAATAAAGCAAAACTCAACATGAGCATTGGAAAAAACCTTTACATCAGTGGTAATGCGAATGCTGAGTTTACGTCCTCTGCTTCATCAGGAACAGAAATGATACAGGTTTCCGGGGATATGAATATTCGCGGATGTAAAATCAACTTCAATTATGGTACATCTGCAGCTGCCCATTCTACCGAATTTTTTGTAGGAGGCACATTACTTGTCAACGGAGGAAATACAATCCTTTCAGCCAATCCCGGATCGTTAAATTCTCTTATTGGAAAAGGTATTCAGATTCAAAATGGAACTTTTGTGTTTAAAGGAAATACCGGTCCGGCTACGATCAATATAAACGGGCCATTTAGTCAGACTGCCGGCACCTTGCTACTGCATGGAAATTATGCCACACCAACGAATGACCAAATCAAATTAAATATCAACGGAAATTTCACGCAATCAGGAGGAAGTATTATATACGACAACAATGCAAACGGCACACAACATACTATTTCTTTGCGAGGAGAAAGCTGTAAGATAGAAGGAAGCGGAATTATTTATAGGGAAGGTTCGGGTTCATCTACTGTTTTTGGTATCCTAAGCTTTGACAGAAATGGAACAATCAATTATGTACGAAATGGCAACACTCATTTTCTTGAACAGGTTATACAACATGTGAATCGAAATTGCGAATTGAAAATAAGTAATGGAAAGATAAACCTATCCTCACAAACATCGAATGATCTGTTTTCATTACGCATTTTACCCGGCGGAAAAGTAAATTTGATCAATTCGGTTATATCCTCAAATGGTGTTTATGGCTTTTGTAAAATGCGCATCGATTCGTCCGGAGTGCTGACCTTTACAAATGAAGAAGGGTTTTCGGGTAATGTAAATGCTGCTCTTAATTTTGGAGTCGGATATTACCTGCATTCACACAGTATTGTAGAATACAATGGAGTAAAGAAACAAAGCGTTACCGGAATTACAGGCTCTTCTACTCTGCCGGAATTGAAATATGGAATTCTCAGAATTAACATGAGCGGTAATAACTACACTGCTAAACTCGATGCAAATATTCATGTTAGAACCCGACTTGAATTGATTCAAGGAAAGGTGCGATTAAACAACCATATACTTTCTGTGGAGAATGGCAACATAGATGCTATTAGGCGATTGAAAGGATTTATCGAAAGTGAACCGGAAGAAGCAACTTCACGTGGAAGATTAAACTGGAACAATTTAGGTATTGGAGTACATGAATTCCCTTTCGGCTTGTCGGCCAATTCCTATATTCCTGTTCAGCTCAATGTCAAAGGAGGAGTCGGAAATTCGGTAAGCATAAGCACGTTTGCAACTTCTAGTGATGCTTTCTCCGTAACCAATTTAACAGGCGGAGCAGTAAGTTTAGAAAATAGTACTCCTCTTTTTGCAGTAAAAAGGAGATGGGAAATTTCAGCTCCAGGAATAACCGCTGATGCCACATTTTCATTCGACAAAGAAGAAAATGCCAATGGGAAAGACTGCCCATTCTATAATACATTGTATTGGACCGGCACTTCATGGAATAATGTATCCGGAACAAATTCTGCATCCAAGAATTTGAATATTCGAACGGCAGAAATAACAAACATAAATAGCTGGTCGACCTTTGCTCTGGTCCCTGACTCGAATGCTCAAAACTTAAAAATCCGCTTAATCGAAGCAAAAGATAATAACAATGAGGTTGAATTAAGATGGGAAAGTATAATGGGAATTGCCAATGCTTCCTTTAGTATTGAAAGAAGTGAAGACGGAATTAATTATTATGAAATCGGACAAATCCGTCAAGAGAATAATGAGGGTTCTTCAGAATATAAATATTTCGACCAGGGTCCGGTAAATAATACCTCTTATTACAGAATAAAACTCAATAACCGGGAAGAAACACCGGTATATTCGGAAACAAAGGTTGTAAGAAAAATAAGAGATGCATCCGGTTCAAATGAAGTTATACATGCTGCAAGTCCGAATCCTTTCACAGACCAAATTCAAGTAAGCTATTCCTCAACGGATATTCCAATTATACAAATTTCAGATGCTCAAGGGAAAGTTGTGATGAAGCGAAATGCAGAAGAAGGTGGTAATAAAAAAACAGAAGTAATAAACAATCTGGCCTATTTGAACAAAGGGATTTACTTTTTGTCGGTTATTTCCAACGGAAAGATTAACACATTAAAAATAATTAAGAACTAATTCTTTGATGAAAAAGAAAATACAACAAGGAATCAAGCAGAAAAATAAAATAAGAATACGATTCTTATATGTCATTGCCGTTTCTACTTTATTCATAACGTTAGGAATTGGACTGCTGGTTATTCTTAATCTGAACAACCTTACAAAAACCCGGGCGAAAGGAACAACGGAAGAAGGAGGTGGTATAGATTTAAGTAAAGGAGAGATTATTTCGGAGTTCAATTGGGAGGCGGATCCGGTCACAACCTCAATTGTTGGTCCGGATGGAAAACGCGCCTGTGAAGATGCTCATGCCATGACAGGAGGAAGATCCTCTTCCAATGGATTAGCCCCCGGTCCAAATGGCAAAAATATCGATTTAGAAATTGAAGATAATGAGTTATTCAATCAGGATGGCTTAGACATCAGTATAGACTTCAGAAGAAATGAACCATCCGGCGATTTTTTTAGTCGTGGGAAAGCATTTAATTTCGGTATGGATCAGGGTTTCTTAATTATCAGTTACAAAATCGAAAATAATTTAGGAAAAGTAGAAACTGTTAATGCCAAGACAGATTATGAAATTCCAACCGATAGAGTATTTCGAACATTTCGGTTTATTTTTACTCCATTAACAGGTAAGTCTGAAATTTTTGCAAATGGATTAATTGTTTGGCAAAAACAACATGAAAAGAATAGTGCCTTATACTGGAAAAATGCCGGAAAAATAATGGTCGGACGCAATATGAATGGTGGCGGCGAAGACAAAGTTGTTTTCGACAACCTGATCGTCAGAAATTCGGGCTCGGTAGTTCCGTTTTCGGAATCCTTGTTAAACTTTATGTTGGAAATGAAAGATGGAGGAGTAAAAGTTCATTGGTCGACCTCAGCAAATAAAGATGTGGCTTATTTCAGTGTGGAGCGATCATTAAATGGTACCGATTTCACTACTGTAGGCATCGTTAACGCACGATCAGACAGCGCTGAATCGGAATACACCTATTTGGATAAAACCACTCCGGGATCAACAGTAGTATATTACCGGCTCAAGCAATCCTTTAAAAATAAAAAATTCATCACGCATGAACTATCGGCTATAAAATTCAATTCACAAAAATCTTTTTCGATTGATCATATTAATCCGATTCCATTTAAAACAAGTTTCGATGTTTCCTATTATTTGCCCGGTTCAGGACAAGTATGGATGCAGATTTCGGATGATAAAGGAAAAATACTGATGACTGAATCCTTTGATGCCCCGAGAGGCAAAAATGTTCATGTATTTAAGGATGAAAAAAATCTACAACCAGGTGAATATAACCTTTCGTTGATATTCGAAAATAAAAAGGTGACTCGAAAAGTTGTAAAGCTTTAACCATTTGAAAAAAGAATGTTGTGGCAATGCGTTGTTATAGCCAGTGTTTTTTAGTCATTATAGTTTAAGCGTCAAGGTTAAGTGTCCACCGAGTCCTTGCTGTATTATTTTCATAAGTGTCGAAAGTCTAATGTCAGAGGAGTTATTTTCAATGCGTGAAATGTAAGATTTATTTGTACCACATTTGTCAGCAAGTTCCTCTTGAGTCATTCCCAGCTTAGTCCTTGCTTGCTCAAGCAAAACACCAAGTCGAAACGATTCAAATTGTTGCTCCCATTGCTCACGTTTGGGTCGCCCCTTTTTTCCATACTTTCTGTCAAGAATTTGGTCTAATGTCGTTATTTTACTTTTTGTTTTCATTCTTATATTCCTCCATTATTTTAAGAGCTTTTTCTATTTCTTTTTTTGGTGTCTTTTTGGTTTTCTTTTGAAAAGCATATCCAAGAACTACTAAATTCCCTTAGTCGAAAAAGGAAAAGATGCGATAAATATTACTTCCAAATTCAACTCTTATTTCATAGAGTCCTTTCGAACCTTCTAAATGCTTAAAATATTTTTCAGGAACTTGTTGACTTACTCTGATTAAGTTTAGTGTCCATTCGATTTTTGCTTGAACATTGTCAGGCAGTTCCTTGTAAAAGTTGAGAAAATAATTTTTATAGGCAATTACTTGTCTAATATAAGTCACAAAACAAAGTTAACTATTTAGACAACTATTTTCCAAATTTATTTTTATCATCCAACGCTTCGTTTTTAGTATTCTTAACATTGGCTATATCTACCGACTTGCGGTAATTGAGTCAATTTTCTACCGGATGATTTTAATTCCTTACTTTATGGTTGTTTAATGCCCATGGAAGTAACTTTAAATTCTGTACGTCTGTTTTGCTGATGTTCTTCTTCTGTGCAAGAAACATTATTTTTACAATTATTTACAAGTTGACGTTCTCCATAACCTTTGGCAACAATCCTGGAACTTTCAATGCCATGTGCAACTATATAATCTACCGCTGCTTCTGCCCTCTTCTGCGATAAGTTATCGTTGTAACGGTCATCAGCGCGTGAATCGGTATGTGAACTTAATTCGATTGATATACCCGGATTATCTGTCATAATACTAATCAGGTTATCTAAACTTGGAA
The DNA here is from genome assembly GCA_031385005.1 of Bacteroidota bacterium. Classification (GTDB taxonomy): domain Bacteria; phylum Bacteroidota; class Bacteroidia; order AKYH767-A; family 2013-40CM-41-45; genus JADKIH01. The sequence goes on along the minus strand of JANNBB010000070.1, from coordinate 55,136 downwards.
AGGCATCTGCACGAATATCGTATTTATCGAGGTCATAGTAAATATTTTCCAGTACGATTGGCTTGTTGATTACAATTCTTTCCAATTCCAACTTGAGTTTAACAAACATATTCTCACTTTGCTTTTTACCTTTTGTGCTTACGTCTTCCGTATTGGTAAAATAAGTGTCCTTGCTTCCTACTACGGAAAAGTCGGTTTCAGGATCGAGTTTGAATGTAAATTTACCTGCCTCATCGGTTAGAATTGACTCTACTTTATTTTTATCTTTGTTTAACAACTCAATTTTAACGTCTTTAAGTGGTAATTGAGTCGCTTTTTCAACTGCCATTCCTTCGAGGTTAAACCTCAGGTCATTTAATTCGAAGCTGTAGATATTGTCGAGCGTAGTAAATTTGTTATTCCTGTTGCTCGAGAAAAGTCCGGCTAAACCGGTGTCGTTTACAGTAACTCCGAAATCATCATAACTTGAATTTAATGGGTAACCTGCATTCTTAGCCGGCGACCAGGAATTTCCTGTTTTCACACTTTGGAAAATATCAAGTCCTCCGAAGTTATAATGTCCCTCCGAACTGAAATAAAGAACGGAGTCCTTCCAGATATAAGGGAACATTTCATTGTAAGGAGTGTTAATATTAGGTCCGAGGTTTACGGGGGTAGTCCATTCGCCATTGACTTTCTGAGAGGAGTAAATATCCGCGCCTCCTAATCCACCCGGCATATCAGTTACAAAATACATTGTATTGCCATCCGGACTTAGAGAAGGATGAGCCGTACTGAATTCTTTACTGTTGAATTTAAATTCGGTAATATTATTAAAACTGGAATCGCTGCGAACTGCTCTGCATATTTTAAGGTTTAACTCGTCTTTAGAGGATTCCCCAATTTTACTCTTTTCATAATTGTTCCTGCTAAAGTAAATGGTATCACCCTTGGAAGTAAAAGTAGCTGGACCATCGTGATACAAGCCGTTAACATCGCCGGTTAAGTTTACAGGAGGGGCAAAACCTTTTTTCATATCTCCCTTACTATAGTATAACTCAAGAAATGGGCGGCCGGTCCAGTCATATACTTTTCCTTTCAGGTTTCTATCGGATGTAAACACCACACCCTCTTTATACCATACAGGTGAAAAATTACTCTGCCCGGAATTCAAATTAGTGGTTTGAATTTTATACTTGATACTATCCGCCATCCAATAAGAAATACTATCACAGCTTTCACGTAATTTACGTGCTGCATTATCGGAAACAACGGCATTCAGATACTGATCCAAGTAAATTTTCGCCTGCTCATATTTTCCATTGCGCATGAGAATTTGTCCATAGTGTAATTTATGCACTGGTTGTGCCTCAGGCAGCTGAACTGCTTTAGCGAAGGCCTCTTCCGCTCGTGGCAGGTCGTTTATTTTTCTGTAACACTCGGCAAGTTTAATACGAGCGGTGGGATATTCTTTTTTGCTTAGCGCCTTTTGATATTCTTCAATTGCTGCGCTATATGCAAGGTCATCATAAAGTCGGTTTCCCTGACGAATGTGGTAGCTTGCACAGCTTGTAAAAAACAATGAGATAATCAGTAGGCGAAAAAAAGTATTCATGTTTGAATTTCTATTTATTCTATTAGTAAAGAAAGTAATTTTCATAAAGGTGATTAAAAATATCGTGGAGTTTTAATTTTCATGATGTCGTAGCCAAAATCGTAACCAATCATAATTTCATGAGAACCGCTAGAATAGTCTTTTACATCTGTGAATGTAAAGTCATAACTATAACCAAGGCGCCATTGTCTTCCCAATTGCAATTCAAAGAGAGCGACAAAGCTATCGCCGGTACGATAACTTCCACCGAGCGTGATAAGTTGTCCGATCAGCATGTTTAAATTATAGTCTATCTCTAGTGGTGTATGGTGCACAAATTTAGCCAGCACACTTGGCGTTAACACGAAATCCGGATTAAACACAATTGCATATCCGGTCGTAGCAAAATAGTGTCTTACCTGACGCGGCACTACTTCTCCACTGCTCAAATCGACACTTAATCCTTTAGAAGGGTCATAGCTGATAATTGTCGGTACAGAAACACCGGCATAAAATTTATCGGAATACAAATAAGTTCCACAGCCGACATTTGGAAGAAATTTCGTTACTCTATCTTCTGCAAAAGTTGGATCGCCGGCATCCCAATAAATCAGGTCGCTGTTTTTAATACTGTAATACCCTCCTCCGCCTCTTAAACCCAGCGATAATTTCAAATTAGGGGACAAGGTTAAATGATAGGCAGCATTCAAATAAGCATCTGTCCGATCTGTAACAGATATTTTATCGTGACTTAACATAAGTCCCCAACCGAAATTAGTTAGGCCAAGTGGGCCGTGAATGGTGGCTACCTGCGTTTCAGGCGCTCCTTTCCAATCGATCCATTGTTTTCGGTAAAGCAAAGTTGCCATCATGTAATCCTTGCTTCCTGCATAAGCCGGATTTAGCAATAAATGATTGAACATATATTGGCTGACAAGAATATCCTGCTGTGCATTCACGGATGATGCGCAGTTTAAGAACACAATTATGATTAAAAGCTTTTTCATGCTTATTAAATTCTGATTAATTTTGAAATTGATTATTACTTCCCTGTATTGCGGCGAATATCTACATAGGTGTTTTTGACAATATTCTGCTTCCTGACAACAAGTATTACAAAGTAAGTACCCTCCGGCAGTTCTTCTCCGTTTTTATTCTGACCAATCCAATCAGCATTTTTATAATTTTCTTTTACATAAACTTCATTACCCCATCTGTTAAATACACGGAAAACATTTTCAGGATATCCTTCAATTCCTTTGATAACATATCCATCGTTATAACCATCGCCATTTGGAGAAAATGCTGTAGGAAGTTTAATTTCACAAGCATCATCATAATCAATTGAAACAGTATCAGAGGCAGCACACGTTCCATTCGTAACCGTCCAGATAAAAATTGTTTTTCCTGTCTGAAGGTTTGTAACATCTGTTATTGGATTCAATGTATTCGCAATGTTTGCTTGCTGAGGAGGCAGGATTGACCATGCACCACTTCCAATTGAAGGAGGATTCGCTTCTAACATGCCTATGGGTTCACAAATCGTAGAATACGGACCGGCATCTGCAGTTGGGTTTTCATAAGCAGAAATCACCACGTAATCGGATGCAGAACATGCAGCGTTTGAAATTGTCCAAACTAGAGTATCAACTCCGTAGCTTAGCAAGTTCGCAAAGGTATTGTACAGCACAGGGTCGACGAATGAAACATTCGGAGACGACGTCCATAATCCATTAAACCCTATATATGAACTGGCATTTAATTGAATCGGATCCAGTGAACACAAATTAAGATCAAAACCGGCATCCAATGAATTGAAATAATTAAATACTTGAATATTGTCTGAAGCAACACAACCAATGGAATCGGTGACAGTCCAGGTGATTGTATTATTTCCCGGAGGCACGTAGGTTACAACTGTATTCGGATCGTTAATGTCTATAAAAGTATTGACCGTAACGGAAGACCATACCCCTGTACTACCAGGAGAAAGTTGTGCAGCTAACAATTGAATGGAATTTCCATTGCAAATAGCGGTATCATTTCCTGCATTGGCGGGCGGTGGTGGCGGCTGATTCACATTGATTTGTTGTTGTTGCGTACAACCGTTTTGATCTGATACTGTTACCTGATAAATGCCCGAATTAATGTTACTGATATCCTGAGTAATGTAAGTTCCCGGATTCCACGCATAAGAATATATTCCTGTTCCACCATTCACAGAAATGTATATTGCTCCTGTATTGGTGCCGTTACAAACCGGTTGCAATACACTATCCACCGTTAAAGTGATTACTGTATTCTGCCCAATAATAAAAGTAGAACTGAGTACACATCCATTTCCATCTGTAATCGTTACCTGAAATGTATCGGGAATGAGATTGAGTGCTGTATCATTTACACCACCATAAGGTGTCCACAAATATGTATAAGAACCAACTCCACCTGTAACTAAAGCTATCGCTGATCCACTGCTATCGCCGACACATGAAGCATTAACGGTTGAAACACTCAGGTTCAGTAACGAAGGATCAGGAATATTTACCGTATCTACAGTAATGCAATTATTCGAATCGGTTACGTTGATAATATATTGCCCGGCAGGTAGTCCAGTTGCTGTATCGTTTGCCTGAGGAGGAATTGTATTCCAGGAATACGAATAAGGCGGAGTTCCACCTGAAGAAGAAATTACGGCTACTGCATTGGAATCTCCATGACAAACAACCGGAGAGATTGCACCGGCAGACGTGCTTATAACAAGGCTTCCAACTAAAATCTGGAGTTGTTGAGAACAACTGTTCGAATCGGAAATAGATACTGTGTATAATCCCGGAAACACATTAATCAATGAATCGTCCGTTGAAGGATAACCGACCCATGAATATGTATAGGGAACTACTCCCCCACTAACTGTTACAATAGCAATTCCATCGGGAGCATTACAACTAGCGTTTTGTGCGCTTCCGACCATCAGTATTTGTGGAGGTGAATTTACATCAACGGTATCCGTATTACTACAACCTAACGTATCTGTAACTGTCACAAAGTAAGAGCCGGGTCCCAGACCAGTTGCTGTCGGACCGGATTGAGGAGGACTCGTATTCCAAAGATATGTATAGCCGGGTGTTCCTCCGCTCGCTGAAATTGATGCAATTCCATTCGTATCCGTATAACATAACAATGTCGATACAGTATCGACATTTAAAATTAAAGCAGATGAAGATGGATTTATAGTTACAGAATCGGTGATCGTACAACCGCTATTATCTGTTGCTGTAACTATGTAGGTGCCGGGAGCAAGACCACTGGCTGTATCGTTTAAAGTCGGAGGAATGGTATTCCAGGAATAGGTATAGGACGGCGTTCCACCTGAAACAACAATTGTCGCTACTCCGCTTGCGCTTCCCGGACAAGAAGAAGAAATAACACTAGCAGTACCGCTCATTCCGGGAGGATCGTAAATGGTATCCGGAAATGTTGCTGCACAACCTGTTGTACTGTCGTAAACGGTCACAGCATACGGACCTGGAGGCAAATTGGTAATTCCTGCAGTTGTTTGACCGCCCGGCGACCATAAATAGGAATAACCACCGGGATTTACAGGTACAACAGTTATTGAACCGTTGTTGTAACCGGCACAGGTAATATTACTTGTATTGATATTGACTAAAGGCGAATTTATCAGAATTGAAAACGAATATGTCTGATACCCATTATTCGGACAAGCATTATCGACCACACTTACTGTAAACTGATGAGGAATTGTGCTAATATCATTTATGGTTGGCGTCCAGCAAAAACGGCCGGTTGGATAGGGAAATCCGGAGATAGTAAAAGTGGCATTAGCAATTGCCTGATTCCACGACATGGTTACAATTTGACCGGCATCCATATCATTCGATAATACATCAAAACAAATTTGAGTATTTGGACAAACAGTGGTGTCACGGTCTGTTGTACCATTCATTCCGGTGGCAGTAGGAATAATATTCGTACAGGGTTGCACATAGATTTCCATGTCTCGCACAACGTGTCCTATTAATACTCCATTCCTATATTCTTCCACTAAAACGGAAAGTACCCCTACTTCTATTTGAGTAGGAGTAATATTGATATCACCGGTAAGTGGGTTTAGCGAAAGTGTCGGAGAGGATGTGATTGGATTTGTTGCAGAGTAACCGGAAACGAAAGGAATGGAATCGGTTGCATTAACGAGCGGATTAACGAGTGTATAAACAAGTGAATCCCCATCGGGATCAACTGCGCCATGATTGTATGTGAAATTTTGTCCTACACAAATAAAGACAATCGGTTTATTCGTAAAATAGGGTGAAGAATTGCAGGTATAATTCAGGTTATCCAAAAATGACGAGATGTACATGCTTGGATTGTTTCCCGGAGTACAGGGAAGTGATTGCACCATTGTAGTGATATCACAGTTCCTGCAGCAATAGGTCCAACCGATTACCCAGTCTGCACATTGCTGAGGGAAATTGATAATGCCCGAATACTTATATTCTTGTATGCCGGGATTTGGAGAAGTTGGATCATCACAAGCTGTTGTTAATCCGGGACATGGATAACTGATTTCTTGCCCCGATCCGGGGACTAATAAAAGAGTATCCGTAAAATAACGGTTACAACTAACTGATCGGAATTCTATACCTACTCCATTCGGGTGCCCGGATAATCCGCGGCAATCGCGGTAAAAAGTGAGTTCAACACGGTAATTATTTCCTCCGATACAAGTATAGGAGATATCAGAACCGGCCAGATGAGTCGCAAAAGCTTTACGAGGAATAATTCCAACTGTAGCCGCTAAAGATAAAAACAGAATTAGTCTTCGTAACAGTTGCTGCATGATAGTTTAATTTACTGAAGCTTTAAAATAATATATGATGATGATGATTGTAACTGTAAGTATTACGGTGATTTTTACTAACTCTCATCTTAAAAAGTTCCGTTTTAAAATTAATTTATGGTTAATTATGATAATTGCTCAATTTTTAAAGTTAAATAAGGTGTAAGAAAAATTAGAAATACATGAATGAGTTCATGTTAAATTACTAAAAATTTGGTTCAAAAAATAGAAAAACAGGATTTTTTACACTAAAATGGTCTAATTGGGTCTTAAAGGCATCAAAAAGAATAAATAAAAAGAATAACGTCGTTTAATATTGGTGTTCCTCCGTTCAGTCCTTCGTGGTTAATTTCAACGTCGGATTTTATCGCAGAGAGATCAGAGGTCTGAACAGAGTGAGCAAAGACGATTTACTTTTAGTAAGGTCATCTTGCAAGAGACCTTGTGGATTCTTAAACTACAAAAAAAAATTCATAGCTAAATGTGTTTTCAATTCTATAGCCGTTAAGCAATGATTTGTTAGAAATAAAAAAACACAAGAATAAAGTTGAAGATTACTATCTGAATTTTAGACAAGCTCATATTTAATAAGTCTGCCGAAGAATAATAATAGAAGAAGTTACAATACACAGAAACTACTTCGTAACCGAAGTATGCGGAATATCCTCCTTATGAATTTCAAAATGATCTTCCTCTTCTTTGTACTTTAAGATTTGATCCAATGCATCAGGCACCACATCGCTGCAAATTACAATGAACGATCCTTTCTTTGCATTCTTGATAGCATATTCGATCGCTTCATGCTCACTCGGAATAACTTTGATTTTTTTATTCGCATCTTCAGAATGAATTCCCTCTCGCATGAGATCGATGATTTCTTTCTCGCTTCTTCCTCGTAAGTTTTTATCCTGTCGGATAATGACTTCATCAAACATTTGAGAAGCGATAGCACCCAACTGAATGATATCTTCGTCACGACGGTCACCGACACCGGCAATAATTCCGACTTTCGGCTTGCTGTCTATTTTATCGAGGAAGCGGGCAATGGCCTGGAATCCTGCCGGATTATGAGCATAATCAACCATGACCGTGAAGTTTTTGAACTGGAACATATTCATTCGTCCCGGAGTTTGAGTCGGAGAAGGAATAAATGTTTCCAGAGCGAGACGAATGTCTTCTACTTTAAAGCCGCGTAAGAATCCTGCTAGTACAGCAGGAAAAATATTCTGAATCATAAAAATCGCTTTTCCGGAAAAAGTAAGTGGAATATTTATGACCTTGTCTACTCTGATTTTCCAGGTGCCTTTGCAAATGGTGATGTAACCATTCTCAACAATTGCAGCTATTCCTCCGTTTTCACAATGACGGAGAATGCGCGGATTATTTTCGTCCAGACTAAATAAAGCGACATTCGCTTTAATGTTTTTACGCATTTCAAAAACGAGATCGTCATCGGCATTTAAAATACAATATCCCTCCGGCAAGACACTTTCAGCGACAACACTTTTTACGCGTGCCATTTCTTCAATCGTGTTAATGTCTTTGAGTCCGAGATGATCAGCAGCCACATTGGTGACGATACTGATATCGCAATTGTGAAAACCGAGTCCGGCTTTTAAAATCCCTCCTCTTGCACATTCCAATACGGCGAATTCAACGGTAGGATCTCTCAAAACAAATTCCGCACTGAGCGGACCGGTACAATCGCCTCGCTCCACCATCCTGTTTTGAATATAGATACCATCTGTAGTAGTAAAGCCGACTTTAATACCCATAGTCTTAACGATATGAGCGATGAGTCGGGTTGTTGTCGTTTTACCATTCGTACCTGTAACGGCAATGATTGGGATGCGTGCTGAACTTCCGGGAGGATAAAGCATATCGATAACCGGTTCGGCGACGTTACGGGGAAGACCTTCTGCGGGAGCAATGTGCATGCGGAAACCCGGACCTGCATTCACTTCGAGAACGGCACCGCCATTTTCATACATGGGCACTCCAATATCCGGAGTCATGATATCGATGCCGCAAATATCCAATCCGATAATCCGGGAAATTCTTTCAGCCATAAATACATTGTAAGGATGCACCACATCCGTTACATCCGTAGATGTACCACCTGTACTTAAGTTAGCTGTACGTTTGAGATGCAACTCCTCCCCTTTTTTCAATACACTTTTAACAGTCAATCCTTTTTCATCGAGTATACTTAGAGTTGTATCATCGATCTTGATTGCCGTTAATACTTTTTCATGTCCATACCCACGTCTTGGATCACTGTTTACAAGGGCAACAAGTTCTTCAATGGTATGTTTTCCGTCACCCATAACAAGTGCAGGAGTTCGTTTAGCACCGGCAACGAATTTATAATCGATAACGAGTAACCTGTGATCAAATCCGGTAATAAATTTTTCGACGATAACGCCACGAGAAATTCGCTTGGCCGCGGCAAGGGCCTCTACAGCTGTCTCCCAATCGTTGACGTTGATTGTCGCACCACGACCGTGATTACCTCCTACCGGTTTTAATACGATTGGATATCCGACTTTTTGAATTGCTGTTGTGAGATCTTCTTCATCGTAAACAACTCTTCCGCGAGGAACAGGAATTGATGCAGCTTCCAACAGATTTTTTGTTTCTTCCTTATCACAGGCAATTTCAACGGCGATACTACTGGTTGTACTGGCAACAGTAGCTTGTACGCGTCTTTGGTTTTTTCCATAACCCAGCTGAACCAGCGAATGACGATTTAATCGGATCCAAGGAATCTTTCTTTTGATAGCTTCATCAACGATTGAACCGGTAGATGGACCGAGGCGTTCATCTTCCCGCAATTCTCTCATCTTTTGAACGTCGTCAGATATATCATAAGGTGTATTGTTTATTAGCGATTCTGCAATTCTGACTGCTGCTCTGGCGGCATAAATACCAACCTTTTCTTCCATGTAATTAAAGACAACATTATAGACACCATGTTGACCGGTACCTCTTGTCCTACCAAACCCAACGTCCATTCCTGCCAGCGTTTGAATCTCAAGTGCCAGATGCTCAATTACATGGCCCATCCAGGTACCTTCCTTTAAGCGCTTAAAAAATCCGCCGGGATGACCTTCTGAACACTCATGAGCATACATATTCGGGAAAAGAGCTTCCAATCTATTTGAAAAACCCGGGATTTTATTTGTCGGTGCATCCTCAAGCTCTTCGATATCCAGCTTCATTACAATTAGCTTATGTCTCCAGATTGACCAGTAATTTGGTCCGCGCATGGCTCTTATTTCAATAATTTTCATAGTTTTTTATAATTTCTGCCTTTTTTTCCGATTTCAAAGTAGAAAGTTTTTATTGAATTGCAAAAAATCTTTTTAATGGATTATAGAAAGATCAATAAAACAGAGGGTTTGTCAGAAAATTCGTTGAAAACTATGTAGTTTATTCGTCTCCCACAAACCAGTATTTTTATCTTTGCGCCCAAATTAATGAAAGAAAAATTATGATTCCTAAAGGACGACTGATAGCAATCGGGGGCAATGAAGATAAGGGTACCGAACCGGAACCAAATTTTATACAAAAGAATAATCTTAACTTTTTTGGATTACAGATATTAAGCCGCATTGTGCATGAAGCCGGTGGTCACGATGCTTACATAGAAGTAGTAACAAGCGCTTCCTCTATTCCGGATGAAATCGGAAGCAATTATCTGGATGCATTTAAGAAACTCGGATGCAACAATATTCGCATCATGGATATTCGCAAACGCGAAGAAGCTGATAAGCCGGAGATGATTGAAAGAATTCGAGCATGTAAATGCGTTATGTTCAGTGGTGGCAATCAGTTAAGATTGTCTTCTATTTTCGGCGGGACTGAATTTTTAGATATCGTTTCAGAAAGATATTTTGATGACGAGCATTTTATTATTGCGGGTACAAGCGCCGGGGCTATGGCCATGTCGAATACCATGATTTACCAGGGAAGTAGTTCGGAAGCACTTTTTAAAGGTGAAGTTAAAATTACAACCGGACTGGCTTTTATTAAAAATGTGATTATCGATTCGCACTTCGTAACAAGAGGTAGATTTGGACGTCTTGCACAAGCTGTCGCTGCTAACCCATCTTGCACCGGAATCGGATTGGGGGAAGATACCGGAGCATTAATACGCGAAGGAAGATTTATGGAAGCTGTTGGTAGCGGACTCATTATAGTTATCGATGGACACAACATTCGTCACTCCAATATCGCAGACCTCAAAGAGGGCTCTCCTATTTCCATAGAAAATCTGATCGTTCATGTTTTAGCAAAAGGTAATTGCTATGATTTGAAAGAACGGAAATTTTATGCTGAAGCAATGGCACAACGGTAAAAAAAACTTTTACCTTTTTATTCATATTTACTGATCGTTAAATCTACTCTTGTTTTTTTTCAAAACAAGGGTGAACAAGATGTTTTAGAAAATCAATTTAACGACAAATCTTACAATCGTCATTTTTGAATTGTTTTCAAAGCATATTAAGTGTGCATTCGAGCTATTTTGGAGCTTTTTAGTGTATCCTATGACAATGTGTTAAGTAGAACAAAAGCAAACCAATACTATGTCTTGGAATAAATATTACTTGTTCCTGAAGGCATAGAATTGCTAAAAAATATTCTGTGAATAGAAATTACACTTGTTGATGAATAAGAGTCATTACTTAATCATTTCGTTATTGCTTTCTCCATTCATTTCATTTGGTCAATCCATGAAATGGCCGGTGAGAAGTGTTAGCGGAGAAGTTAAGGTAGTTGATTTTTCAACTCCTATTCCTTCCGTTAGCGCTACTATTCCGGTATTGGGATTAAACGGCAATGAAGATGTTAATGTGATGACAGACGCTTCTAACAATATTTTGTTTTTGACAGCGGTTGATGGAAGTAATAATATCCGGGTTTTTGATGCAAATAATAATCCAATGCCAAACGGTGACAACATTCGCGCCGGCTCCAATACTTTGGAATCAGCGATTTGTAAAATATCGTGCACATCTGATCAATACTACCTCTTTAACTATACATCATCTGCAAGCGGTGATTCTTTATTTTATTCTGTAATCGATATGGCACTCAATGGTGGCTTAGGCGATGTTACACAAAAAAATGTATTCATTGCTTCGGGGTTCACTGAAGGAATGACCATATCACACCAGAAAAGAAATGGTTGCCGATGGCTGTTAATTCCGGGAATTATCAATGATACGTTAACTGTCAATGAAATCATGATTTCTTATTATGGTGTTTCCAACCCCGTTGTAATCGATCGATATCCATTAAGCAATGCTGTAAATAAAAAACATGAAATCGAACTTTCACCTGATAACAGAAAAGTTTGTATCAGCACGTATACGTCCAATCCAAACGATTCAGATATTATCGCATTTGACTTCGATCTGGAATCCGGAAATTTGACGAATCGCAAATTGTATAGTGTTTCCAACGATCCGGTTTTGGGAATTGAATTTTCACCGGATGCCAATAAGGTATATTTCCAATCACATACCACCCTTACTTTATCTGAACTGGGACGAATAAACCTGCTTACCGATTCTGTATTTATAATAGACAGTATGCGCGCCATAAATTTAACGAATATTGAATTAGCGGCGAATGGAAAATTATATGCTTCTGGAAATCCTTCAAATAATTACCTGAGTGAAATCGGAGACCCAAACAATCCTGTTGATACGAACATACTCTATATTAAAGATGCAGTACTGATTGACACATTGGGATGCAGGCCGGGGTTACCTAACTTTATTGATGGAGAAGCTCCGGGAACATTTGTATTTCCAACGGGAGACGACTTTATGGCTTCTTACACGACCAATTGTCTGGCTTATTATTTCGTTGATTCGTCTTGTCTGGCAACCTGGTGGTCATGGGATTTTGGTGATGGAGGAACATCTTCCATTTCATCTCCTGTACATCAATATAATACCCCGGGAAATTACAATGTAACCATGCGTGTTAGCGTTTGCGCGGATACTTTTACTGTTTCAAAAAATGTGAATATTAGTTTAATAAACATTCCGATAGGTATTCCTGCGAATGCATATATGTGCAATGGATCACCTGTTTCATTGACAGCATTAGGTGCGGCTACCTATAGCTGGTCTCCTGCTGCGGGATTGAACGGCACTACCGGAAATAATGTAATCGCTAATCCAACCTCTGTTACGACCTATACTGTTACCGGAACTGTTCCTTATGGATGTACGGGATCGTCGAATGTTGTGGTAACTCCACTACAGGTAAATCCAACCATCGTTCCCAGTGGTTCCATAAACCTTTGTGCAGGAAGTTCAACTACATTAACAGCAAATGGCGGAACACAATATAGCTGGTCGAACGGGGCAACGACACAATCCATTAGTGTAAATACGGCCGGTAATTTTTCGGTTACAGCAAGTACGAATGGATGCACGGCAGTCAACTCCGTCAATGTGACTATTCTTCCTCCAATGAATCCGATTATTACCTCCTATCCGGGATTCTCATTTTGTTTGGGTGATTCTGTCAGGTTAACGTTAAATGGAAATGGTATAGTATCCCAACACTGGCAAAGAAACAATTATAATATTGGACAAACTTCCAATTCCATTTTTGTTTATTCTTCGGGAAGTTATTCTGCTATAGTGAATGATGTAAATGGTTGTGTAGATACGCCGTCAACCATGCTAACATTAAAGTTATCGCCTTCTCCGCAATTTGCGACTGATTCGATTTGTAGTCTGACTAAAACGTTTCAAAATTTCTCCACGAATGGAGTACAATATTCCTGGTATTTTGGAGATGGCACAAGTGACAATACATATTCACCGCAGCATGATTTCCCAACGAATGGTACATTCAATGTAAAACTTATTGCGAAGAGTCCGCAAGGATGTCTGGACAGTATTGAAAAGAAAGTTCCGGTTGTTATCTACTCATCTTCTGCGTTTTCTACCGCTTATGATTCCTGCACGGGAAAGATTCATTTCCAACCTGCAGCAACAGATGCTCAAACATATACGTGGGATTTCGGCGATAATGGATCCTCCACGACGGCCTATCCAACAAATAATTACTCTCATGCAGGAAGCTTTCAGGCAACATTAACGACGAATAAAAACTTTAATTGCGAAGAAAAAACGATGGCATTAGTAAAAGCTCCGGAACCACTTAACGATTATTTATTTATTCCGAACTCTTTTTCTCCCAATGGCGATGGCATCAATGATGTATTTACTATTTACGGCCACAGTACCTGCGGAAACTATGAACTTTTTATTTACAACCGCTGGGGAGAAATCGTTTATTCTACGGACGATATTACCAAGTTCTGGGATGGAAAACAACACGGAAAAGGCGTTGAAGGCGGAGCTTACAGTTGGCTAATAAGAGAAAACGGGAGCTCGAGGACGGGGATGGTTTATGTTTATTTGTAAACCACCGAATTACTTTTAGTCAAGAAGTAAATTACATTTCCCAATCATTTTTATTCAAATATCAATTTTGATAAATACAAATTTGCTGAGTAAATATTTTATACTCTGTACTAATTTTTAAAAGGTAAACTCCATTTACCAAAGCATTCAGATTAAGAGATATGTTTTTATTTCCTTTATAATTATTTTTGACTACAACCTGACCTAGATAATTTGATAGCTCAATCTCCAATATCTTTCTGTTACTGATTGAAACAATATTGAAATTTCCGGTTGAAGGGTTTGGAAATACAGAGATATCTAAATTTTCTTCTTTCTTATTAATACTTAATGGAGAAACAATTGTGGTGATTACAGAATTTGTTATAACGGGTAAATTGAAATCAAAATAAATACCCGCTGTGTTTTTAATTGTATCACCAAGGTTTAAATTCGAGAATGGTTTCAAGCTATATTGGACATATCCATGACTGAGTGGTTCATTTGTAAAACTATCGGGTAAAAATATATTTTGAAAATGAAAATATAAAGCATTAAATAAGGAATCGAACTCTATAAATAAAGGATGACTGGATGAAACAATATTTAATGAAGTAATGTCGAGCATAGAGGAAATGGTATCCCTTACCATTACATTGAAGGCAGTATCAGAACCGGTATTCTGAAACCGAATAAGGTAATTCAAAACGGGCACATCTGATAACTGGGTTGAAGATAGTTGTGAAATAGAAACTGCTTTATCATTGGGATCCAATGAGCCGGTAACAAGAACTTCCCATGAAGCCCGGTTGCAAGATGGATTTGCATCCCCCACTATTGGTTCAATTAAAGCGAATGAGTTAAGCAAAGTGCCAATAGGTGTCGATGAATTTACATTTACAGTAATTCGGATTGTCCCGGTTTGAAAAGGACTTATTGCTCCCGGGTACCAGATAGCAGAATCATTTGAAGCGAAATTAGCTGTTGGAACAGATGAAATAAATGTTAATAGAGAATCCGCAAAGAAATATACAGTTGGAGTTAATGTTGTTGTCCCTGTATTTGTGTAGGTAAGTAAGTACTCTGCATCAAATCCGGGACGAAATCTTCCAACGGGTGCTATTGAAATGCATAGATCATTCACAATGTTTGTTGCCTGATAAGCAAAATCATTTAAGGAATCAATTTGATTAAGACCTGAAAAATTTGCTGTATTAAAAGAAGGAATTGCCGTATAGTAATCGATATAAGTAGAAGAAATTGAATAACTTCCCGAATCCAGTACTTGTATAGTATACTTTCCGGTTGTGTCTGTAAAACCAAATTGATTAGCAATAATGTTTCCATATATTTTATGCGGAATGGCTTGGTCTCCGGAATCGAAAACTGTATTATTATTATTGTCAACAAAAGCGGTTCCACTAATAATATTAAAATTTGAAGTTAACCTTACAAGCCAAAGATCAAAATTTCCTATACTCGGAGATGAATAAAAATTATATGATTTGGAACTTCCGGATATTAAGTAATCACCGTCAGGAAGAAGAATTACAGATAGAGACCAGTCAAATAAAGAACCTCCAAGCGATTTTCTCCAAAGAAGGTCGCCATCAGACTTTAGCTTTACAATAAAGTAATCAAAACTTCCCAGTGCCCCAATTACATCTCCATTAGTAGAATTTGAAGTACCTGCGATTACAATTCCCTGATCGGAATCCTCTAACAATTCATATGCTTCATCTGTGCCGGTGCCGCCAATACTTTTCTCCCAAATTAACGAACCGGTACTTGAGATGGAAATAATCCAAAAATCGTTTCCTCCCTGGTTGTTGGTTATCTGACCATCTGCAGATTCGGAAATTCCACAAATTGTATAATTACCGTTTAAATTTTGAATGATACAAGTGCCTCTTTCATTTAAAGATCCACCATAAGTTTGCTCCCATTGCATATTACCCAAGCTATCAATCTTTACAATCCAAAAATCACCCAGCCCATGACTAAAACTTACATCCCCATCTGAAGACTGTGACCATCCACATAAAACATAACCATTATCTGTTGTTGATCTGACAGAATTCAACCAGTCAAAACTACTACCACCGTAATTTCTATTCCAAAGAACATTTCCTGTCGAATCAATTTTGAAAACCCAATAATCCCAATACCCCTGATTTATTAATAGATCTCCATCGTAAGAATCAGATAACGCACCGATAACATAACTTCCATCCGGATTTTGAAGAAAAGAATATGTACGATCATTTTGACTTCCTCCATATAATTTTGACCATTGAAATAAGCCATTCGAATCTAATTTCAATATTACAACGTCATCGTTACCGTGTGAATTAATAAAATCTCCATCGTTGGAATTACTAAAACCTGCAACAGCATAACCACCATCTGATGTTTGAATGACAGAAGTTGCCTGATCATTTCCGGAACCGCCATATACATAACTCCACAATTTATTACCGCTCACATCAGTCTTTACTACAAGAAAATCTGATCCTCCATGGTTGCCTAATGCATCGCCATCGTTTGATAATGTGTAACCACAAAAAACAAATCCTCCATCTGTGGTCCGAACAACTGCATGGTCAGGAGAATCATAATAATTTGTATCGTCACCAATTCTATCACTATCTGTTCCACCAAACTTGTGTTGCCATTTAATAGCCGGTTGAGAAAAAACACAAAGATAAGTCAACATAAAAATTAAAAAGATAAAATTAGTTCTCATTTTGTCAATTTTAAAACCGAAAGTACAATTTTAAGTTAAAAGTAAATAAATAATAGTTAATTACTTTTGGAGACTAATTACTATTTAACCAATAATTCAGCATAGCTACTCTCCAGACTAAATTAGCATTTTTATTGTTTCCATTGTTAAAGTCAGCGACAAGCGACTTCAATCGAGGTGCTGCAAGAAAGTCTAATTTTTTATAATCAATATCAAGTGTATGCTTTAATGGGCCACGAAGCCATTTAACTTCACCCGGAGTAACAAATCCTTTTTTGTCTTTTCGGTTAATAATTGCTTCGGGAATCATGCCACTGAGCGATTTTCTCAAAATACTTTTTGTTAATCCGTTTTTGAATTTATCAGAATCTTCCAGTGAAAAAACAAACTCGACCAGACGGTGATCTAAAAATGGCACCCTTGATTCTATAGAAAAAGCCATAGAATTACGATCTTCATAATGTAAAAGAGAAGGCAACGATGTAGTGAAAACTAAATGATACAGAAAGTTATTAAGTTGCGATCCGGGCTTCTTGTCTAATTGAAAATTAATATTTTTATCATTCGGTAAAAAAGGAAAATAATTACCATACTCCAGTTCATATAAAGCTTGTTCAGATTTAACTCCTGCCAATAAACTTTTCCCAATAGTCCCTATCCCTTTTACAAATCCCATTTGTTGTGTTGAGCTATGCGCAAAAAACTCACCAAAGGCATCGGGAAGATTCATTTTTCTCAGCATCCCTCCCATCAATCTGTAAAAAGAATGCATATAGCCCGCTAAATATTCATCAGAACCCTGGCCATCAAGCAGCACCTTGATTTTATGAGATGCAGCAAGTTTCATTACAAAAAATTGAGATATCGGAGATGAACCCGCAATCGGCACTTCTGCATGATGAATTACTTTTCCCAAATTTTCAACGACTTCCTTTTCGCTAGGTGAATAAGTATAAGAATCCAAACGTGGAAAATTTTTTAAGACTTCATTGACCCATGGTCTTTCATCTACTTCATTTTTACCTTCGTAAAATATCGTAAAGGTTTTAAATTTTGATTCCGGAAATAAAACAGAAACTCCTGAAGCAATTGCTGAACTATCTAGTCCTCCACTCAAACACCCTCCTACTTCCACATCTGCCCGCATATGCAATTTGACACTATCCAAAAACAAGGAACGAAATTTTTCTGTTTTTTCTGACTCTGAACCATTAAATCTATTTACGGTATTGACATCCCAATATTTTTCAATTTTAATTTTGCCTTCTGAAAATATCAGGTTACACGATTCAGGAAGTGATTTTATTTTCGAAAAATAGGTTTCATCTCGATAACAGATCCAACCCAGTTGTAAACCGCGATTTACCTGATCCAGATTCAGCTCATTTGAAAATAATGAAGTTTGCTTTAGGACTTTATACTCTGATCCAAAATAAAATTTTAATCCTTCAGCTATATAATAAAATGGCTTTATACCAAAACGATCCCGTGAACAAAACAATTCTTTTTTCTTTTTGTCCCACAATGCAAAAGCCCACATGCCAACAAAATGCTTCACACAATCAGTTCCGTATTCCTGATAAGCAGCCAATACAACTTCAGTATCAGATTGGGTTTTGAAAATATAACCTTTGCTTTTTAATACTTCTCTAATTTCTATATAATTGTAAATTTCACCATTGAAAACAATAGAGGTTTCATTAAAATGCATCGGCTGATTGCCGTCTTTACTAAGGTCTAGAATACTTAATCGATTATGGCCAAGAATAACAGGCATTTCGATCCATTCTGAACGGGCATCAGGTCCACGATAACTAATGGACTGAAGCATCTTTGAAATCGTATTAGAAGCGCTTTCGAAAGAAAGAGAAGGATCAACAAAACCTGCAATACCGCACATATCTGATTTATTTTTTATTGATAATGGCTATTAATTTATCAGTCAGTTCCTTCCGGGAGTATTTAAAAAACACATCGGATTTATTTTCAATACCCTCCCCTGACCTCCATCGTAAAATTACACTATTTAAGTAATTAATCATTGCCTGTTTTTCGCTTCGTTCAAACATTTTTCCGGCAGCACATTCGGTTAGGATTGCTGCTGCTTCTCCTTTTACGGGACCTAATCCAATAATTGGGTTTCGTGTCGCCAGGTATTCAAACAGTTTTCCTGTTAAAATGCCCTCATTTCCCGGTGTATCCGGTATGGCAAGTAATAACATATCCGATTCCTGCATGTAGGAAACTGCTTTTGAATGTATAACGGTCGGAATGATTTCTACCTGATCGATCAGGTTCGCTTCCTGTAATTGCTTTTTAACCGAATCCGCAACTGATCCGACAAAACGTAATCGTATTTTTATCGACTGCTGCATAGACATGACTTCTCTGAATGCTTCAAAAAACACAAGAGGTTTGTACGTCTCTGCCATCGTTCCCACATAGGTTATTCTAAAAACTTCCTTATCAAGGATTGCGGGGAATTTAAAATTCTCTTCCTCAAAACCATTAGGTATCACATGAAATTTTTCTGCGGACAATTTCGAAGATTTACTCAGAAACGTTTTATTAATCGGCGAACTCACTGCAATGATTTCATCTGCTTGTTCCAATACCTCCCGCTCGAATGCTTTATCTTTCTCAGCCGATGATGGCGTATGCAGCAGTTCCTTGTAGTAATAAATATCCGTCCAGGGATCACGCAAATCTGCCAGCCACCTGAATTGAAATTTCTTTTTTAAACGCAAACCTATCAACTGACTGCTATGCGGTGGTGAAGAAATAATCACATTTGAAATGCTTTCCTTCCTAATGATCTCCGACGCTTTCTTTTCGGCAAATCGAACCCAGCCAATACGTGCATCAGGAATGAAAAAATTTCCTCGTATATAACGTAGTGTTTTTTGGAAAAAACTTTCTTCTGTATTCGCAAATCCACCGTAAGGAATTTTTTTCTTGCTGATAAAAGCACCTAGTATTTTGAGCGGCTCAAAAGAATGGCTATAGTGCACCTTTATTGCTTCAGGCACTTCGCTGACCAACGAATTATCTGTCACCGGATAACTTGCTTTAGACGGATCAACAGTTAACACATGAACCTCAAATCCTGCCTGAGAAAGATATTTTGCGAATTTCAGCGGACGCTGTACACCCGCTCCTCCACTCGGAGGCCAATAATAAGTTATTAAAAGTATTTTTTTCAATTCAATGAAGTTCCTTTTTGGTCTTTCAATTTAAATTACACCTTCTATGCAGTAGGAATGAAAAATAATTACCACAAATAAAGAAGATGCTAAATACAAAGAAATCTAAGTGCTATAAAAAATCTTCAACTCCCATATTAATCTGTTTGCGGCTTCTTCTTCAATTCCATCCAGCAAGCTATACCGGCCATCAAAAGAATCAATATAGATCCTGCAAATGAAATTTTCTCTCCCGTAAAAACAACCTGAGGTTCGAATTTAAATTCAAGGGTATGATTTCCTGCCGGTACTTTCATGGCACGCAAAATATAATTCGCTCTGAAATAATCTGCCGGATTTCCATCGATAAATGCATGCCATCCTTTATCGTAAAATATTTCCGAGAAAACAGCTAACTGCTCACTGTTTGCAGAATATTTATAAGTCAGATGATTGGGTTTGTATTCTGTTAACTGAATAGAAGAAACAGAATCCGGACCGGTAACATTAAAGCCGGCTAATTTTTCTTTGTATCGTTCATCCACGATAACTGTATAGCGAGGATCAAAATTTTTGATGGCAACAATTTCAGCATCTGCATTCGGCACCATTTTGATTGAAGACACAAACCAGGCATTCCCCAATGCACCTGAATTCAATGCAGGCGGTGCGTCCGGATTGTAAATGATATATTTTGTATTCATCATGTTGATGACGGGCTGGCTCGACA
This sequence comes from Bacteroidota bacterium, assembly GCA_031385005.1. Classification (GTDB taxonomy): domain Bacteria; phylum Bacteroidota; class Bacteroidia; order AKYH767-A; family 2013-40CM-41-45; genus JADKIH01. Next base: position 34,608 of record JANNBB010000070.1, on the reverse strand, counting down.
TTATTTTCTCCGTTGAAGAATCTGGTTTTTGCATGACTGATCGCAATACTGCTAGTTCTCTTGTCAAACAGGTATCAATTACTTCTTTGTAACGTTTTAATTTCGCTCCGTGATAACCGCCGATTGATTGATGATAATAAGACGTACTCGCATCATTGAAAGTGTTAGCGGCAATATTCAATACACGGTAACTCGGTGTTTTATCCTGAAGAATATATTGATCGGCTTGCGTCATAGGAAAAGGAACTGCATTGGCAGATTTCTTTACAAAATCTTCCGAATGCAAATACCTGCGTCCGACAACACTCAGATCGATAATAATTAGTGCCATCAATGCATAGATGAAAATTTCACTCTTGTAACGGTATTTCAGAAAAGTCCAAATTAAAATCGAGACAAGGATGACCAAAAAAAGTGTACGCAGTGCATCGCCTTTAACGATTTCCTCTCGTGCAGTACTGACAGCACTAAAAAATTCATCGAGCATTTGCGATGAATTGGGTTGCCCTTGCACAGACTGCGATACCTGATCGTATTCATTTTGTGTATAGAAAGAAGTGAATGTTCCCGGAGCGACGGAAATCAATAAGGCAATGGCAATTACTGCTCCCATAGAATACATGAGCTTCTTTTTATTGCGTTCAAAAAAATCTTTTTCTGTAACCATTTTGTTTACAGTAATAATGGCCAACAGGGGAACTGCGAATTCAGCAATAACCATTATCATGGCAACTGCTCTAAACTTATCATAACCGGGAACTAAATCAAGGAAAAGATTGGTAAACGACATTAGGTTCTTCCCCCAACTTAGCATGAGTGAAAGTGCTGTTGCAATTAACAGCCACCATTTAACGGGGCCTTGCACTACAAATACTCCGATGACAAATAATAAGATGACAATACAACCAATATAATAAGGTCCGTTTGTAAATGGCTGATCACCGAAATAAGAACCAAATCCTCCAACATATTGACGGTAACTGCTATTCACTTTATTCAATACTTCTTTGTTATTTTTAGAAATGGGCTCACTGGCACCGCCTTTGAAATCGGGAATGAATAAGGTAAAGGTTTCGCCGATACCGTGACTCCAATCGGTGATATAGTCCCGATCAAGGCCTGTTGTCTGGTTCTCTTTATTGTTCGTGAGCTCCGATGGACCGCGAGTTGAATATTTTCCATATTCCTGTGTAGCCCACAAACTTGTTATGTTAGACAATACTGCAAGCACAACGCCACAAACAAGAAGAGAACTTGCTTTTACAAAACCGGCAATCCTTTTTTCTTTGATAGCAGAGTACAATTCTGTAGCTACCAAAATAAGAATAATCAGCATCAGGTAGTAAGTAATCTGAAGGTGATTCGAGTAGAGTTCCAATCCGAGGAATAAAGCTGTCAATGCTGCACCGAGCAAATGTCGGCTCCGATAGGTCATAATAATACCGGCAATGACAGGAGCCATATATCCGATTGCATGTGCCTTTGAATTGTGTCCGGCTTCAATGATAATCAGAAAATAGGAGCTGAAGGCGAATGCGACTGCTCCAACGATGGCAATTCTTTTGTCGATACCCATAACAATAAGCAAAAAATAAAATCCGGCCATGAAAAGAAAAAAGTAATTGGAAGGGTTAGGTAATCCGAGTGTGAAAATCTTGTCGACATACTGAAGCAAATTAGCTGCATAAACAACAGTAATCTGGTAGCCGGGCATTCCGCCAAACATGGAATTTGTCCAATAAGTATTTTCGCCGGTCTTTTCCTTAAATTTGAGAATCTCCTCCGACATTCCCTTCCAGTTGTTGATATCTGTTTGCTTGAGTTCCTTTCCTCCGAATAAAGGAGCGAAGTAAATCATGGTAATGACAATAAAAACAGCAAGAGCGATTACATGCGGGAGGTGTCTTTTCATAGAGTTTACATTAGGCAGCTAATATAAGAATTATTGAATATTGAATCGGTTGACTTCCGTAAAGGTTGCAAACCAATAAAAAGGTGTTCATCAGTACAAACTCCTACCTCGACAAATACAAATTCCTCTCACCGTAAATTTTTTGAAAGAATTCGTCTTCCAGGTCCTTAATAAAATAAATAGCTTCTCCGGTTGATTTCATTTCCGGACCGAGTTCTTTATTTACATCTAAAAATTTATCGAATGAAAACACAGGAACTTTTATTGCATATCCTTCTTGAAAAGGTTTGAAATTAAAATCTTTTACCTTATTCACCCCTAACATAACTTTTGTCGCATAATTTACATAGGGTTCACGGTACGCTTTAGCGATAAATGGAACTGTACGCGAAGCACGGGGATTGGCTTCGATTACATAGACAATATCATTCTTAATGGCAAATTGAATGTTAATTAGTCCGATTACCCGCATTGCTATCGCAACTTTCTTTGTAATGTCCTTTATTTGATTGATAACATTTTCGCTGAGATCAAAGGGAGGAAGTACTGCATTGCTATCGCCGCTATGTATACCCGCAGGTTCAATGTGTTCCATGATACCGATAATATAAACATCATCTCCATCGCAAATTGCATCGGCCTCCGCTTCTATCGCTTTCTCTAAAAAATTATCAAGCAAAATTTTATTATCCGGAATATCCTGCAATATTTTAATTACATGCGTCTCCAGTTCGCTCTCGTTAATAACGATTTTCATACTCTGTCCGCCTAAAACATAAGAAGGACGAACTAACAATGGAAAACCCAATTCCCTGGACAACTCCACACTTTGATCGGCATTCTCTACCACACCGAATTTAGGATAAGGAATATTGAGATCGCGCAACAAAGTCGAAAACCTTCCACGATCCTCTGCGAGATCGAGTGATTTATAGGAAGTACCGATAATGTGTATGCCATATTTGTCAAGCTTCTCCGCCAACTTCAATGCTGTCTGTCCGCCCAATTGAACGATTACACCTTCGGGCTTCTCATGTTCGATAATCTCATAAATATGCTCCCAGAAAACAGGTTCAAAATAAAGTTTGTCTGATATATCGAAGTCGGTGCTTACTGTTTCCGGATTGCAATTAATCATAATCGTTTCATAGCCGCACTCTTTTGCCGCCAGTACTCCATGCACACAACTGTAATCAAATTCAATCCCTTGTCCGATGCGGTTGGGACCCGAACCGAGAATGACGATCTTCTTTTTATCTGTTCGTACACTTTCATTTTCTTCATCAAAGGTAGAATAGTAATAAGGCGTCTTCGCTTCGAACTCCGCGGCACAGGTATCTACGAGTTTCCAGACGCGCTTAATGTTCATGTCTTTTCGTTTTTTAAAGACCTGACTTTCGAGGCACCGTAACAGGTGTGCTACCTGTCTGTCTGCATATCCTTTCTTCTTAGCCTCCATCAGCAACTCACGCGGAATTGAATCGACATTGAATTTTTCGATTTCTTTTTCCAATTGAATGAGCTCTTCAATCTGTCGTAAAAACCAGGGATCGATGCGGGTGAGTTTGTGAATGGTATTGAATGGTATTCCTATCTTAAATGCATCGTAAATATGAAACAATCGGTTCCAACGCGGACGTTCGAGACTGTCCAGTATTTCTTCCTGTTCTCTTAATTCTCTTCCGTCAGCTCCCAATCCGTTTCGTTTTATCTCGAGCGACTGACAAGCTTTTTGGAGGGCTTCCTGAAAACTTCGACCAATACCCATTGCTTCTCCTACTGACTTCATTTGCAATCCCAGATGACGATCTGTTCCCTGAAACTTATCAAAATTCCAACGTGGAACTTTTACGATAACATAATCAAGCGTCGGTTCAAAGAAGGCGGAAGTGCTTTTTGTGATCTGATTGCTGAGTTCATCGAGGTTGTATCCAATTGCAAGTTTGGCAGCGATCTTCGCTATCGGATAACCTGTAGCTTTGGAAGCCAGAGCGGATGAGCGGGATACACGCGGGTTGATTTCAATGACGATGATCTCCTCTTCATTATCAGGGTTAACGGAAAATTGAATATTGCAACCACCGGCAAAGTTACCGATGCCATTCATACACTTAATAGCCAGATCCCGTAATCGCTGATAAGTCACATCAGAAAGAGTCATTGCAGGAGCGACGGTTATCGAATCACCTGTATGAATACCCATCGGATCGAAATTTTCTATCGAACAAATGATGATTACATTTCCGGCAGAATCACGAAGCAATTCCAATTCGAATTCTTTCCATCCCCTGATGGATTGCTCGATCAACACTTCATGCAAAGGGGAAGCATGCAATCCCCGATTGATGGCAGCGTCAAATTCTTCTTTGGTATGAACAAAACCTCCGCCTGTTCCTCCCAATGTAAAAGAAGGACGAATGACGAGTGGAAATCCGATTTCCTGTGCAATTTCTTTTCCTTCGAGGAAGGAAGATGCGGTGCGGCCTTTACAAACACCGGCGCCTAGTTCGAGCATTCGCAAACGGAATTTCTCCCGATCTTCTGTCATGTGAATGGCAGCGATGTCGACTCCGATAATACGCACGCCATATTTATCCCAAATGCCGGCCTTCTGGCAATCGATAGCAAGATTCAAAGCTGTTTGTCCTCCCATTGTTGGAAGCACTGCATCGATCTTATGCTTCTCCAAAATCTCGATGATTGACTTTTTCACAAGTGGTTTGAGGTAAATATTATTAGCAGTAACGGAGTCCGTCATAATCGTTGCCGGATTCGAATTAATGAGTGTTACCTCAATGCCTTCTTCCCTCAACGAACGAGCTGCCTGAGATCCGGAATAATCAAATTCACATGCTTGTCCAATTACAATCGGTCCGCTGCCGATGATTAGAACAGATTTAATTGAAGTGTCTCTCATGTTTACAGGTAGAAATATGGTTGAATACTAAAGGAATATCTTACAATTGATTTGTCGATTCTGCTATCAGCTTTTGCTCAAAAATACAGTTTCCCCTTTAATTCTAGTGTTGTCAGAATTAGAAATTATCTTTGATGCTATGCAAGGGGTAATCAATCACGTAGATTATGAGTTAGAGTACTTTATCTTTGGCAATGGCCCGAAAGTACTGATTGCATTTCATGGATTTAACAACAATGCTGAAGACTTTAGAATTTTAGGAGATTTTATAGGCGACGAATTCAAAATAGTAGCTGTAAACCTCTTTTTTCATGGGGCTAGTAAAGCTGAAGATGATTTAGTGAAAAACGGACTATCAACAGACGAGCTAAAAAAAATGTTTCTTCAACTGGCTGATCGATTTCCTGCCAAAAGTTATACGTTGTTGGGCTTCAGTCTGGGCGGTAGGATTGTCTTGAAAATGGTTGAATTGCTTCCTGAAAAAATCGAAAGAGTTATTCTTTTAGCACCGGATGGCATCCATATTAGCAGATTGTATCGCCTTTTAACAAATTCACTGATAGGCAAATGGGTTTTTAAGCAATCAATTACAAATCCAATTATTTTTTTCAAAGTCGCTATTTTCCTGCGTAAGACGCGGTTGGTGAGTGAAAAGAAATTTCAATTTGCCAGACAAAATTTTGATACGGAAGAAAAGCGTCAGAAGGTTTTTTTGATTTGGATGGTTTTCAGAAAAATCATTTCAAGGAAATCAGATATCAAAACCATTATTAGAAAGCACAGAATTCCATTCGACCTCTTTTTTGGCAAATACGATAAGATCATTCCACCTTCAATTGGAAGGTCGTTGCAAAAAGGAGTAAGTGAGTTTGTGATATTAAATGTCCTCGAAGCAGGACATAAACTACTGAAAGAAAAGGTATTAAAGGACATTTCACGGATGATAAGTCCACAAAAAAACGATGCCCGGAAAACCTGACATCGTAATATATCTGTTTTAATTAATTGATAATCTATTGATTATCAAACTTAAAAATTAACTATTTATTACTTTTTTCGCTGGAAACAGTGAGTTTCTTGCGACCTCTTTTACGGCGAGCGGCTAAAACGCGACGGCCATTGGCAGTGCTCATTCTTTCACGAAAACCGTGTTTATTCTTTCTTTTGCGGGTTGAGGGTTGGAAGGTCCGTTTCATGATTCTATATTTTCTTCAAAAATGGAGGGCAAAGGTACAATTCCCTTTGGAAAAAGCAAATTACTTTTACTTAATTCTTCGTGCAAAGTACATTAACAAAACAAGTCATGCAAACTGAAAATTCAATTAGTTTAAGAATAATTCATCTGAAAAATAAAGTAATTGGATCAAGCCTGAAAGTAGATGATTTTTTTAGTTTCGAAAAAATTTTCTTTAAAGAAATTACTGATTTCGAATTCCATCATCTCCTTTTTAAGAGCTTTTTTTTCTTCAGAAAGATCGCCTCCTTTAATGAATAGCCAACCGTTTCTCATGGTATTATTTCCACCTGCTTGAACCAGGTGTTTGGTCCACTGATAGAGGTCGCTGATTCCGGCAACAGCTCGGCTGACGACGAAGTCACATTCAGCGTCTACGTCTTCTGCTCTGCTTTTGATGGCAGTAACATTTGTTAATCCGAGGGCTTGAACGACTTCATTGACGACTAAAATCTTTTTACCGATAGAATCGACTAATAAAAATTCACAATCGGGAAAGAAAATGGCGAGTGGAATGCCGGGGAAACCGCCGCCGGTTCCCACGTCGATAATTCTTGTTCCGGGATTAAAAGAAATCAGTTTTGCAATGCTGAGTGAATGTAAAATATGATTGGTAAATAAGTGTACGATATCCTTGCGTGATATCACATTTATTTTTTCATTCCAGTCGGCATACAAGGAAGGTAAAAGAGAAAATTGTTTTAACTGAACTTCCGTAAGTCCGTGAAAATATTTTTTTAAAAGATGACTGTCGTCAGAAATCGTTTCATCAATCATTTTTAGTTTTACAATTCAAATTAATTAACAAATCATTGTTGTCCGGGTAAAACAAAGGCCGGTACTAACACCCTTACTTTTTTAATGAAAGTTTTTACTGACTTTTTATTAAAATTTAATTGTTTACAGGCATTACCTAATTTTCTTCGGATAGCAGTGATTAACTAATTAACGAATTAGCAAATTAACGAATTATAAAAAGAAGCTAAATCTGTTCTTCCTGATTTTTTAAAATCTGGTAAAGAAATTCACGTGCTCTGAAAAGTTGAGCTTTAACGGTACCAAGAGGAAGTTTGAGTTCTTCGGCGATTTCTTCGTATGAGCGTTCCTGGAAGTAGCGGAGTTCGACGAGGCGTTTGTAACGTGGTTTGAGTTTTTCAACGACATCGCGCATGAGGACTGCCTTTTGCTTTTTGATCATATTCTCCTCCGGATCGAGCATCGGAGATTTGATCTCGAATTGCATTTCATGTCCGCTATCGCTTTCCATACTCTTATCGATAGAGAATGTAAACTTTCTTTTTCTGCGGATGAAGTCTATACAATTATTGGTAGCAATTTTAAATAGCCAGGTACTGAATGCAAAATCGGGAGTATATTGATGAAGGTTTTTAAAAGCTTTTCCGAATGCTTCAATAGTGAGATCATCGGCATCGTCGCGGTTATTAACCATCTTCAGAAGCATAAAGTAAATTGAATCTTTATAGCGCGACATGAGTTCGGCATATGCCTTCTGATCGCCTTTTACTGCTTGTTGAACCAGTTTGAAATCAATCTGGGCTTTTTCAGAAAGATTGGGATTTACTTCCATGTTTTTTGTTTTGATATGAGGTTAGCTAAGTAGAAAAGAGGCAATAAGAGGGTGTGAAAAAATTCCAGCAAAGGAAAACTCCAAATGATATCCTTTTCTTTTAGTTTAGTTGCGATCTTATAGATGATGGGCATTTTTGCCAACAAGACGAAAGCGTACAAAGATACGAGTAATCTCCAGTCGTATTGCAGAATTAACAAGGTAATGAGAAGCAGGTAGAAAAAAATGACACTTCCATTTTTTAGGAATAAGGAAAATTTATCGGATGATTTATAGTAACGAGAAGTTGACAAATGCCTTTTCTTTTGGGTAAACCATTCAGAAAATGATCTCTTGGGCTCTGAAGATGTAAACGCTTCGGGGGTGATTTCTATTGTACAATTTTCTGAATTAGCATTTTCATTGACAAACAGATCATCATCACCTGAAAGGACATGATTATGCTTGGCAAAGCCCTTATTCTTAAAGAAAATGGTTTTTTTATATGCCAAATTTCTTCCAACGCCCATATAGGAATTACCGGCCAGAGCAGCAGAAAGGAATTGTATAGCTATCATGAAAGCGTCAAAACGTATGAGTTTATTGATGATTCCGGGTTCTTTGTTGTACGCGCCATAACCCAATACAAAGTCCGATTTATCAGAAAAATTACTTTGCATTAAAGATATCCATTGCTTTCCGAGAGGACGACAGTCTGCATCGGTAAATAAAAGCAAATCGTTAGATGCTGCTTTGATTCCCAATGTGAGTGCGAATTTTTTTCCGTGCTTATATTTTTCCTGTTCGTTAATGGTGACGATTTTTAAATGCTTATACTGCTTTTCAAAATCCTTTAACACTAAATCAGTATCATCCCATGAACAATCGTTAACAACAATTACTTCAAATGAAGGATAATCCTGTTCAAGTACATCAGGTAAATATTTTTTGAGGCGTTCGGCCTCGTTTCGTGCACAAATAATTACAGATAAGGGCTTAGCTACTGTGTTCGCCGACCTTCTGACAAAATAAGCTAGTCTTCTGTAATTCATCCAATAATATCCAAGTTGGATCAGGGAGGTTAATACTAGAATAATAAATAAAACCTCTGCAATCAATTTCATTCCGCTCATACATAATCAGCCAATAAGGACATATTTTGAATGAAGCAAATGTAAAAATGGAGAGCCCATTAAAGTTGCATGATTTAGATAGATATTAACGTCAGAATGTTAATGGATAATACCGAAAATCCTGTTACTTGAAAGAAGAAATCGGGTGCTTGATACAATGATCAAATCCTTATACTTGTATCCTGTAAATCGCCACTATGAAGTTTCGGGTAATAAAAAAAGACAATCAAACAAAAGCCCGGACCGGGGAAATAATTACGGATCATGGCACCATTCAAACACCCATTTTTATGCCTGTTGGCACCGGAGGTACTGTGAAAGCCGTGCATCAGCATGAGTTAAAGGATGATATCAAAGCACAGATTATTCTTGGGAACACTTACCATCTATACCTGCGACCCGGATTAAGGATTCTTCAACAAGCCGGTGGCTTACACAAATTCATGAATTGGGATAAACCCATACTTACCGATAGCGGCGGTTATCAGGTTTATTCGCTTGCCGACTCCAGAAAAATTAAAGAAGAAGGTGTTTCATTCACTTCTCACATCGATGGCTCTAAACATTTTTTCTCTCCCGAATATGCGATCGACATTCAACGGGTAATTGGCGCCGACATCATGATGGTATTGGATGAGTGTACTCCCTACCCGTGCGAAACCAATTATGCGAAAAAAAGTATGGAGATGACGCATCGTTGGCTTAAGCGTTGTATCGTTAGAGCAGGCGAAACAGAAGGCCTATACGGACATCAACAAACTCTTTTTCCAATTGTTCAGGGAAGTGTATTCAGGGAATACCGCACTCAATCTGCTGAGTTTATCGCTTCGATGGAATGCGAAGGAAATGCCATCGGCGGACTCTCCGTTGGCGAACCTGCAGAACTCATGTATGAGATGACGGAAATCGTCTGCAACATATTACCCGAACATAAACCCCGCTACCTGATGGGCGTTGGTACACCGATCAATTTACTTGAAAACATCGCGCTTGGCATAGACATGTTCGATTGTGTAATGCCTACACGAAATGCCAGAAACGGAACCCTCTTCACTCGAAATGGAGTCATGAACATGCGTAATGAAAAATGGAAAGATGATAATTCTACTCTCGATCCGGATGGAACTTCTTTCGTTGATCATTACTATTCCAAAGCTTATTTAAGACACCTTGTTATCAGTAAAGAAATTCTGAGTGCACAGATTGGCACATTGCACAACCTCGCTTTTTATCTATCGCTCATGGAAGAAGCCAGAGAAAAAATAATGGATGGGACTTTTTCGGAATGGAAGAAAGAAATGGTGAATAAACTCGGTCAAAAAGTTTAACTGAAAAAAATTAAGCTCACAATAAAATCAGCGGCAACAGATTTATCAGCAAAATCAATTTTGGATTTTTTCTATTTCTGAAAAAATAATCGAGCTATTTCAGCAGGATTTCTTTGCCCAGCATAAACAAACCCATAGCCAGGACGAACCAACCGAAAGCCGGACGAAGTTTATCGCCATGAATTTTTTTACTCAACTCAAATCCGGCAAACATTCCTGCAATACTGAAGACCGAAATAGAGATTAAAAAGTGATAATCAATTGCCACTCCTGCAAAGATATCGCCGGTGAAACCAAGCAACGATTTAATGGCAATAATCATTAACGAAGTTCCCACAGCAATTTTCATGGGTAATTTGGCCAATACTACGAGTGCAGGGATAATCAGAAAACCTCCGCCTGCTCCGATAAATCCGGTAAGAGCGCCGACTACCAAACCATCCAGGATGATTGAAAAATAATGGCGCTCGGATTTGCCATCCTTTTCAACCTCAACAGTTTTGCCTTTTCGAATCATTGAGATTGATGTAAAAATCATAATAACGGCAAAGACACCCAGTATTAAAGAGTCTTTTGTGAAAATATAATTACCTGACTTAAATATTTCATGCGGGATGGCAGGCATGAGAAATTTTCTGGTTAACCAAACTGCAATCAGTGAAGGAATAGCAAACATTAATCCGATATTAACGTTGATTAATTTATGATTCCAATATTTGACAGATCCTGTTAATGCTGTTAATCCAACAATAAATAATGAATAAGCAGTAGCCAATTCCGGTTTAACATTGAAAACATACACCAACACAGGAACGGTTAGGATGGAACCGCCCCCTCCTATCAACCCGAGCGAAATACCTATTACCATTGATAATAAGTATCCGATAATCAAATGAGTCATAGTTCAATAAATAAAGAATAGATTTTTACGCTATCTGTTCAAATAAGGCGCACAAAAATAAGTAAATCAAATTGAAGTAAGTATTATTTAATAGAACTTAGTACTTTCGGCCTTGGAATATCGAATACATTCTTGAAAATACTCGACAAATATATCATCCGGAAATTTCTCGGAACTTTTTTTCTCTCCTTGGCTTTGATAATCGTCATTGCTGTTGTATTCGACATATCTGAAAAACTCGACGATTTTATTGAAAGAAAGGCGCCGTTGAAAGCCATCGTTTTCGATTACTACTTCAACTTTATTCCATACTTCGCCAATCTCTTTGCTCCTTTATTCGTCTTTATTTCTGTTATCTTCTTTACGGCAAGAATGGCAGCCAATGTGGAAATTGTCGCCATCCTGAATAGTGGTGTGAGCTTTCGACGTTTACTATTTCCCTATTTCATTGCAGCCGGAGTACTCGCTTCCCTTTCCTTCTATTTTAACGGATGGGTTATTCCCCATTCCAATAAAATCAAACTCGATTTCGAAAATGTGTATATTAAAAATCCGGTCGAGTTTAAAGACAGAAACTTGCACCGGCAAATTAGTCCGGGTATTTTCATGTACATGGAAAGTTATAACAACAAAGAAAATATCGGTTATCGTTTTTCGCTCGAAAAAATTGAAGATGGAAAACGCACTTGGTTTCTCAATTCCGAAAAATTACAATGGGACAGTGTGACCGGTAAGTGGAAAATCTACAACTACTACATCCGCAAAATCAATGGTTTTCACGAACAGATAGAAAGTGGTCTGCGTAAAGACACCGTATTTAAAATTAAACCATCCGATTTCAAACGCAGACTCAACATTATAGAAGCGATGGATAGTCCCGCTCTTGACCGTTTCATCCGAGAAGAACAATTACAAGGATCCGCCAACGTCACCTCCTTTCTTGTAGAGAAATACAGGCGGATTGCCTTACCTTTCTCGACCTTTATTCTGATGTTAATCGGCGTTTCGCTTTCCTCCCGAAAAATCAGAGGTGGTATAGGAGCTCAACTAGGACTGGGAATTTTCCTAAGCTTTACATACATTCTCTTTATTCAGATTTCGAATACATTTGCGATAAACGGATCCATTACTCCTGTTTTAGCTGTATGGATTCCAAACGTAATCTTTGCTAGTGTTGCCGCCTATCTGGTGCGTGTAGCACCTAAATAAATCCGTTACGAAAAACAAAAAGCGATTGATTATTCTTTCGCCTTTTCTACCAGAATTGTTTTTATGGCATCCCCTACTTTAATCTGACAGGCATAAATTCCTGCAGGCAATCCGCCGGTTGAAAAGGTAAACTTCTGTTCGCCATGACCCTTTCTGTTTGACAAGAGCTCTTTCACCAATAGACCTTTGGAGTCGAATAATTGAATGCTGCATTTGTTTTCATGAATGGTGGAAAAACGAATGATCAGGTTTTCATTAAAAGGGTTTGGATAAACAACTAAATTATTGATTTCGTTTTGTATTTTAATTTCAGGAATGCTGTTAATGTTTTTATCAATATACACTTCATATAAAACAATATTCGGACGACTCATTCCAATCGGATCCAGATTTGCTACGTTTGGAAAGTCGCTTAGAATACCGCCTGCAATGTAACCAACACGAGTGTTTCCGGTTAATGCATTCAAGTCAATGATTTTTCCTTCTAACGTCATTACTGAGGGATCAGGAATAAAAACAGCATTGGTACCTTTCAATGCCGGCATGTCCTCTTGCATTCTTGATTCCGTTAACACTCCGGATGCATCACGGGTCACTTTACTGATCGTGGAGACAAACGGAACCAATGTATCTTCAACGAGCGACATCGTTACTGTATCCAGCGTATATAAACTGATTCCACCGAAAAAAACATTGTGCATGTAATTGTTCAATGAATCATAAATTGACATAGATGCAGTAGAATATTGATTGAGGTTTTCGTTAAAGGCAGACTGATGTACTACGTTAGCAGCAGTGATATCAATGGGTGTAAGAAACGGACGATCTATGAACTTCTGAAAAACTCCGCCGAAAACAGTAAACCCCCGATCGTGATTAGGGTAGATTTGTGGAAGCATTGTAAAATCTCTTCGGTGATAAATATTGGTATCCTGCAAAGTCCGGTAATTCGAAATGGAAAGGTTCACACCATCATCCTGAATGGAAAATTTTCTGATCTCATGAGTATACTGCTGATAAAAAAGTGCGGAAGGAGGATTGGAATAGCGGCCATCAAAGCGGTGTCCGAAAACCAGGTAATAGGTGGAATCTAATTTATCGATTGCGCCACCGGTAACAGTCAGATTGGAATCAATGAGTTGACGGAAGCAACTTTCTATCGGAAATCCGGAATCTACCTTATTCAACAGGCAATCGAGGTCGATGCTGATCAGCGATGGAAAGGTAATCCATGTTGCTGAACTGTCTTCGCTTCCATAGCCGCCAATCATGTACAAGTTACTCCCGTCCTGAAAATATTCCATATTCGATGAACAGAGAGCTTCGTACATCAACCCGGTCAATGTTGTGGCGGAAACTGCTTCATAAGTATTTAAAACAGGATCGACAATAAAGATAGAGTCATTTCTTCCCGAAGTAGGAAATGCCATATTTGCCTGCATGGTATGAATCCCATCAATCCTCCCTCCTATGAAAATCCATTTACCTGAATGGTTTGCAAAAGCTCCCGAATGAATTCCCGGAACCGCTGTTATTGCCGATGGAACAACGTGAACCGTAAAGGCCTGTTGAGAGAAACTTACAAAAGGGATCAATAAAAAGAAATAGAAACCAATAAAACTTATTTTCCCCTTCATAGTTAGCGAACAACTAATTTAACAGTGGATGAAGATTGAATATCGGAGAAGACAATAAAATATACGCCTTTTGAAAATCCAGTTTCGACCGGAATGAAGTTTTCACCTACGTTTAATTTAAAATTGTCTGTCATTACCAGACTACCGGTAACATCATAAATCTCCATCTTCAAATCTTTTTCTGATTGTGTGTAAGCGTTGATGCTGAAATTATCATCCGCAGGATTTGGATAAACGGAGAGTGAATTAATCCAACGATTTTCTGGTATGTTGACGCATGCATCTACGATGACGGATTGAGAATAAGAAAATACACATCCGTTAGAATTGGTATAGGTATAAATAATATCGTAGACACCTACTCCGGCAATTGTTGGATTAAAAGTAGCCCCGGTAATTCCAGGACCTGAAAATACACCTCCAAGATAATTTGGAGAAAGATTAGCAGGAGAGTTATAAAAACAATACACAGAATCGAGTCCGGAAAAATTAAGGTTAATGGTTGGAGAAGATTTTACAACAACCGTATCCGTACCCGTACAACCTTGATTTTCTACTGTTACAACGTAAGTGCCCAATTGCGTTGCAGTAAATGATGAAGCAGCAGAAACGGTATCTGTTCCATTGTAAACCCACAAATAATTATATCCTGTTCCAAGTGGAACTGAAAGAACCGCAGATCCTGTTCCGCATTGATCGACAGAATCTCTTCCTGCATTAATGGTTGCGACAGGTGAACAATTTAGAGAGATTAGATGATAAACGATTCCGGAATTTAATCCGGAACAATATATTTCTCCATTTCTATCTTCACCGAAAGCAACGATAGAAGAAGAACCAGCGAGGATGCCTAGATTGCTGTTGTTAAATCCACCGGTTCCATCGGATTCGAGGTATTGCATATCCGCTCTGCAATAATCCGTAAAGAAATATTTGCCATATAATTCCTGATATTTTGATCCGCGGTAAATATATCCACCGGTTACACTGCAATAAGGAGTGTGATTGAATTGAAAAACCGGAGCTACTGTCTGTGCATAAGTCGGACATACTCCACTCGTATTGTAATTTGCATTGGCTTCGTAGCATCTCCATCCATAGTTTAATCCACCCGAACTACCTGCAGGTTGAAAATCGATTTCTTCTATCAAAAGCTGTCCAACATCGCCTATCCATAAATCACCTGTAAGTCGGTCAAAACTCCATCTCCATGGATTCCTCATACCGATAGCCCAAACTTCGGGACGACCTTGAATGCCATCGGCATAAGGATTTGTTGGAGGAATAGTGTAAGTAGGAATAGAAGGATTGACATCGATGCGCAGTAATTTTCCGAGCAGAGAATCTTTATTCTGCGCTCTGTTTTGTGGATCACCGCCGGAGCCACCATCACCAGTTCCAATATATAAATAGCCATCCGGACCGAATCCCAGGTGACCTCCTTTGTGATTCGTATAGGGCTGATAAATCGTCAATAAAATCTCTTCACTTGCAGCATCAGCTGAATCCGGCGTAAGAGAATCGACATGAAAACGAGATATTCGTGTGCGTCCGTCAGATAGAGCAACATAGTTCACATAAAAATATCCGGAAGTCAGGAAGTCGGGAGCAAAAGCAAGACCGAGAAGACCTCTTTCATCACCTCCACCCACATATTTTACACGGGTTCTGATATCGAGAAAAGGTTGAGCATTTTTAACGCCATCCGTATCACAAATTTGAATGGTTCCTCGTTGTTCGACGATGAACATACGGTCGTCACCACAATTTTTTATGTCGACCGGAGCAGAATATCCGGTAGAAAAACTGACAAGGTTAATTTGGGAGAATATTTTTCCTGCACATAAAGAGAACAGAAAACATAATGGGAGAAATCGTTTGATCATAGGGGAAGTCGTTAGTATGACTTCCGACAAAAATAGAAAGAATAATCAACTATAAAAACGAAAGGCCGGTCTTTCGACCGGCCTTTACTAAAGTTTTGTAATATTCTTAGAATATTATTTTGGCGACGAAAACAGACAATGCAGAAATCAAAATAGCATCAATAAACAATAATACATAAAGAGAATAAGGAATCTTGCTACTTACAGTACTTGTTTCCTGTTCTTCTTGCATGTGATTGTAACTTACTACCGGTTCATTTTTCATTTTTGTTGGGTTTTAAGAATATTTACGTTTATCGACGTGTTTTATTAAGTGTACTTGTTTCGAAAAATCTCATTTGTAAGAAAATGACCACTGTTTTAGCATAGAAATGCCAATAAATTAAAATTTTACCCTTTTAGGTGTGAAAAACATCTGCTAAAAAACTGTAAGATTGATTGCATATTGACTACTTCTGAACGACTTTTGACACATAATTTGAACTTTCTACCATGATTCTTTCCGATAAAGTATTAATGATTGAACCCAAAGGGTTTACTTTTAATCCAAAAACCAGTGGAGATAATTTTTTTCAGACACAAAGTGTCATCAAATTTCCTGCTGAAACAGCTATGAAAGAATTTCAGGAATTGAAATTTAAGTTGATGCGTGCCGGAATAACGGTAATTGCGATTTCTCCCGAAGACAACCTGGAGACTCCTGACAGTGTTTTTCCGAATAACTGGTTTTCGACAACACCCTATGGTCAATTTATTTTATATCCGATGATGGCAGCCAATCGCCGGCTAGAAAGAAGATCTGAAATTGTTAAACGTTTTAAACCCGAATACAAAGAGTTAATTGATCTTTCTTCTCTCGAAGAAAAAGAAATGTTCTTAGAAGGAACAGGAAGTATTGTGGCTGATCATGAGAATAAAATAGCTTACGCTTCCCTATCAAAAAGAACAAATCTTGAGGCCTTAAAAGAATGGGGAAAGAAAACCGGTTATGAGTTGGTGACTTTTTCGTCTTTCGATAAAAACGGTAATGTTATTTATCATACGAATGTTGTCTTAACACTTGGAGAAGGCTTTGCAATCGTTTGTCTGGATGCCATAAAAGATGCCAAGGAAAAAGAAAATGTACGTAAAAAATTGGCTGAAAAAAACGAAATCCTAACCTTGAATCTCGATCAATTACATGCTTTCTGTGGAAATTGCCTGGAATTAAAAAATCACAAAGGCGATAAATACCTGGTTATGTCCGCTCAGGCCTATAATGCATTTACAGAAGGCCAAAAAAACACCTTAATCAGGCATACCTCCATTATTTACTCCGGATTGAACACCATTGAAACCTTAGGAGGTGGAAGCGCCAGATGCATGATGGCAGAGTTATACTAACGCCCTATTATAAAAAATTTGTATCTTTCAACTTCAAAATAATTTCATGAAAAAACTAATACTACTTCTAATCTTTTCGGTTTACTTTATAAATTCTCAAGGACAAGTTACCTGGTCAGCCGATGTTGCATCAATAATTTATTCGAATTGCAGCAAGTGCCATAATTCATATGGAATTGCTCCATTTACATTATTGAGTTATCAGGATGCCTATCAGAATGGTTCCGATATCAAAGACCAGGTTATTAATCGCACGATGCCACCTTGGCCTCCCGATCCAAACTACAATCATCTCGCACATGAGAGAATATTAACGCAACAACAAATTACAGCAATTTCCGATTGGGTTGACAATGGTATGCTTAGAGGCGACTCCACACTTGAACCGGCTCCTCCTGTTTTTAATAACGTTGCAGAAATCGCCAATCCGGATCACATTGCTCAAGCCCCGGTTTATTCAGTAAATACCTCTAATGATCTTTATCGCTGCTTTGTGATACCGACAAATTTTCTAACCGACAACTACATTAAGGCGCTGGAAGCAATTCCGGGTGACAGAAGTATCGTCCATCATATTTTGATTTATTCCGATACATCATCCATACCGAGTGCACTTGATGCGGCAGATCCGGGTCCGGGTTATACAAACTTCGGTGGTACGGGATCTATTTACTCGAAACTTATCGGAGCATGGGTTCCCGGACAAAGTGTTTATTATTCTCCGATTGGAATGGGCATTCGTTTGCCGGCTAACACCAACATTATCATGCAAATTCATTATCCGGGAGGCACAATAGGGAAAACGGATAGTACTAAACTTTTATTAAAAACAACGACCGTTCCTCAACGCGAAATTTTTATTGAATCGCCATTGAATCATTATCAACTCGACAATGGTCCGCTTATTATTCCGGCCAATACGATTCGAACGTTCAATGCACATTATGTTATTCCGGCTCCTTATGATTTATCAATCATGAGTGTTGGTCCACATATGCATTTAGTGGGTAAAAGTATTTCCAGTTATGGAGTAACTCCAACCAATGATACAATACCTTTTATCGATATTCCGAATTGGGATTTTCATTGGCAAGGAAATTTCGCCTTTCAGCGAGTAGTTCATTTGCCGGCAGGAACTACTATTTACAGCGAAGCAACCTATGATAATACGACGGCGAATCCAAACAACCCTAACTCGCCACCGCAACTGGTCTATTTGGGAGAATCGACTACTGATGAAATGATGTTGGTATATTTTTCCTATACATATTATTTCCCGGGTGATGAAAATATTATAATCGACTCCAGTTTGATTACTACCAATGTTGTCGATATTCATAACAGTAAAATTTCGACTGCCCAATTATATGAACCTTTTCCAAATCCTGTCAGCAATCAACTGCAATTTCAATATTATCTTCCCGAGTCTGCTATGATTAATATTTCTATAATCGATTCAGAAGGCAAATTGATAAAAAATGAAATGTCTAACGTACAAAATGGATTGAGTACAACGAAACTGGATGTTTCCAATTATGCAGCCGGAATATATTTCATCACTTTAAAAACAGGCGATATTATGCGAGTGAAAAAGTTTTTGAAAAATTAACCGGAAATAATAACTGAATAATCTGTAAACATTTAGGTCCAACATTTTTTTATTTGAAAACTGCAAACACAAGCACGTCAATTATGAAAAAAAACTACATCGTCTTCCTATTCCTCATTTTTATATTATTTAGTACAAATAGCCATGCGCAATGGACAACAGCTACATTAAGTTCTAATCGTGTATTCATGGCAGCAGCAGCCGGAGGTGACAAGGCAATATTTGCAGGTGGAATCGGTTTAATCAGCGTGCCTCCTCCGGTATTCGATATGTTTACATTGAGTTCCGGAAACTGGACGAATGGACAGCTATCACATGCCCGTACTTCACTTGCGGGAACATCTGCAGGAAGCAAAATATTTTTCGGTGGCGGAGCAGATGACAATATTTTATCTGTTTGGGATAATGTAGACATGTATGATGGAAGTACCGGAGCATGGTCATTAATGCATTTGTCTGTTGCGAGAACAAAACTTGCAGCGGCTTCTGCCGGAAGTAAGGTTTTATTTGCAGGAGGCGCTTTTGATGTAAATGGTTTGACATATAATACGGTTGATATTTACGATACACTTACTCAAACCTGGTCGACAGCAACTCTTTCTGATGCTCGTTATTCTCTTGCAGGCGCCGGTGCAGGAACGAAGGTTCTCTTTGCAGGTGGCACTGATATAGCCGGCAACTTTTTTAAGACTGTTGATATTTACGATGTAGTTTCAGGAACCTGGACAACTGATTCACTTTCCGAAGCGCGTTCCAATTGCTCGGCAGTTTCTTATGGCGATAAAATTTACATTGCTGGCGGGATCAATTCTTCCAACTCACAAAGCAAAAGAATTGATATCTACGATGTAACTACGGGTACATGGACAATCGATTCGTTGAGTATGGCACGCGCTAACATGGGTGCAGCAGTGGTTAGCGGCTTTGCCATTTTTGCAGGCGGAAGTGATTATACAGGAACTCATACTTTAGACAATGTCGACATTCTGGATATTACAACAGGAACCTGGACTAGTTCTACTTTAATGACGGCTCGCGCATTTGCTCCGGCCACTTCTATTGGAAATAAGTTTATGATTGCCGGTGGTTCCAATTCAAGCGGACTTCCTCTTGGCAGTGTTGAAATTTACAACGTTATTCCAAACCATCTCAACACAGTTTCGGGAGATAAACTATTCTCCTTGTTTCCGAATCCTGTTTCTGAAAACATGACGTTTCATTTTTTCAACACAGTTGAAAATGGAAAAATTGAAATCGTAGACGCACTCGGAAAAACTGTATTTACACAAAACCTGACGAATAGCTCCGACCCGGTTACAATACAAACGGGAAATTTCGGAAAAGGAATTTATTTTGTAAAAGTTATAAATGGAACGAGTCGTTTTGTTGAAAGACTTGTAGTTGAGTAGGTGATTTGATTTATTAGTTGATCCGCTAATCACTGTTGTCCGGGTAAAACTAAGGCCGTTGCAAATATGACAACAATTCACTAAGCAAATTATCAAAAAGTATTTCAACTTTGGAATTCAAACGCAGAGACGCCGCGAACCGCAGCGTCTCTGCGTTAAAAATCTGATGGTGATTTCAATATCACTAAAATTCTGTTCCCAAAATATTGATAAGTACTTCAGAGTTGGACTTCAACATACGATCGTTGTGCTGCACGTGGACGGCCCCGCTCCTCTTCGATTATTGTTTTCGTTTACTTTGGTTGTTCTAGCTAGGAGCTTACTATTTTAAGGACAGCTTTTATTTACTTTTTAGTATAATTTAATTGTTAACAGTTAATCAGCTAATCAACTGATTCTACATATTCCTCCGATACTGTCCACCCACTTCAAAAAGGGCATTGGTAATTTGTCCGAGTGAAAGGTATTTGGAAACTTCCATCAGGTTATCAAAAAGATTTTTATTCTGAACAGCTGCCAGTTGGAGTTCTTTTAATAATTTATCTTTTTTATCGGAATGCGTCTTATGCAATTCATTCAGCATATTGATCTGATATTCCATTTCTTCTTTGGTGGCGCGAATGACTTCCGAAGGAATAATGGTTGGCGATCCTTTAGATGACAGAAAGGTATTGACACCAATGATTGGATATTCTCCATTGTGCTTGAGTGTTTCATAGTAGAGACTTTCTTCCTGGATTTTTCCGCGTTGATACATCGTTTCCATCGCTCCCAATACTCCTCCTCTTTCAGTGATGCGATCAAATTCTAGCATGACAGCATCTTCAACCAAATCCGTAAGCTCTTCTATGATAAAGGAACCTTGTAATGTATTTTCATTTTTAGCCAATCCGAGTTCGCGGTTTATGATTAACTGAATGGCCATTGCTCTCCTTACACTCTCTTCTGTCGGCGTCGTGATAGCTTCGTCGTATGCATTTGTATGAAGCGAATTGCAATTGTCGTAAATCGCATAAAGCGCCTGCAAGGTAGTTCGGATATCGTTAAAGTCGATTTCCTGTGCATGCAAAGAACGCCCGGAAGTTTGAATGTGATATTTCAGCATCTGCGAACGCTCATCGGCATGGTACTTCAACTTCATTGCCTTCGCCCATATCTTTCTTGCTACTCGTCCGATAACTGCATATTCAGGATCGATACCATTGCTGAAAAAGAAGCTGAGGTTTGGAGCAAACTTATTGATGTCCATTCCACGCGACAGGTAATATTCCACATAGGTAAAACCATTCGACAATGTAAGCGCCAGTTGGGTAATCGGATTCGCACCAGCCTCTGCTATATGGTAACCGGAAATCGAAACTGAATAAAAGTTTCTTACTTTGTTTTGAATAAAATATTGCTGCACGTCGCCCATGAGTCGCAACGAAAACTCGGTTGAGAAAATACAAGTGTTCTGTGCCTGATCTTCTTTCAAAATATCGGCTTGCACTGTTCCCCTCACCACATTCAATGTATGGTCCTTTATTTTTTTGTAAACATCAGCAGGTAAAACCTGATCGCCTGTTACTCCAAGTAACATCAGGCCCAAACCGTCATTGCCTTCAGGTAAATCTCCCTGATAGGATGGGCGTTTGGATCCTTTCTGTTTATATATGGCTTCGATTTTCTTATTTACTTCGGCCTCTAAACCATTCTCTTTGATATAAACTTCACATTGTTGATCGATGGCAGCATTCATAAAAAATCCGGCGATTATCGAAGCAGGACCGTTAATGGTCATCGAAACGGAAGTCTTGCTATCGGACAAATTAAATCCGCTATATAATTTCTTGGCATCATCGAGGCAGCAAATAGATACTCCGCTGTTTCCGATTTTACCGTAGATGTCGGGGCGATAATCCGGATCCTGGCCGTAAAGTGTAACAGAATCGAATGCTGTGGACAATCGTTTAGCCGGCATTCCTTTACTCACATAATGGAAACGTCTGTTCGTGCGCTCCGGTCCGCCTTCCCCGGCAAACATACGCGTAGGATCTTCTTCCATTCGTTTGAACGGGTAAACTCCTGCGGTATAAGGAAATTCGCCGGGAAAATTTTCCTGCAAATTCCAACGAAGTATGTCGCCCCACGATTCGAAACGAGGTGCAGAAACACGGGGAATCTGCAAATGAGAAAGTGATTCCGTATGTGTTTTAACTTTTACTTCTTTGTCTCTGACTTTGTAAATATAAAATTCGCTGGTGTATTGCTTTAGTTTCTCCGGCCATTCTTCGAGTAACTTTTTATTTCTCCCATCTAAATTTATTGAAGCTTCTGCATAAAGTTTATCCAGATTATTGGAGAATGTTTCCTTCTCCGGAAGTTTAGATAAAGCAAGTGCGTCCTTTGTTCGCTGGATTCCGAATAAACTCTGAGCAATGTTGCTTTGTTCATTCACCCATTTTGCATAATTGCGTATTGTTTCAGAAATTTCACTCAGGTAACGCGTGCGTGCGGGAGGAATGATGTATATTTTTTCTGAAAGCTCACTTGTTATTTCAAATGAAGAATGGAGATTGAGATTTAATTTTTCATTCAATTTATTTATGATTGCGCGGTATAGACTATTCATTCCCGGATCATTGAATTGCGAAGCGATAGTTCCGAAAACAGGAACGTCTTCATCCTTCGTCTCCCACAACTGATGGTTGCGCTTGTATTGCTTTTTTACATCTCGCAATGCATCTAATGCTCCGCGCTTGTCGAATTTGTTCAAAGCAATGATGTCGGCGAAATCGAGCATGTCAATTTTTTCCAACTGTGAAGCCGCACCATATTCAGGAGTCATTACATAAAGCGAGATATTGGAATGATCCAGAATCTCCGTATCGCTTTGTCCTATTCCGGAAGTTTCTAAAATGATTAAATCATAATTAGCCGCCTTTAACACATCCACGGCATCCTTTACATATTTCGATAAAGCGAGATTGGATTGCCTAGTTGCCAACGAACGCATGTACACACGTGGATTAAAAATAGAATTCATCCTTATGCGATCACCCAACAAAGCACCGCCTGTCTTCTTCTTTGAAGGATCTACAGAAACGATGGCGATATTTTTATCTTTGAAATCAATCAGAAATCTTCGAACCAGTTCATCGACAAGCGAAGATTTGCCCGATCCTCCTGTTCCTGTAATTCCCAAAACGGGAGCGTGAACCTTTTGCTTTACGATAGTCGGCTCAATTACTGTGGAACGGATAGGACCGAATTCTTTTTCATTATTCTCTGCACAGGAAATCAAGCGTGCAATAGCTCCGTGATTTTTCTTTACAAACTCTTTCACTTCTCCATTCAGATTTACACCTGTCGCGAAATCGCATTGTTTCAGCATGTCGTTAATCATTCCCTGCAAACCCATCGAACGACCATCATCCGGGGAATATATTCGGGTTATTCCATAAGACATCAGTTGTTTTATTTCAGAAGGAAGAATAACACCTCCACCTCCACCGAAAATACGGATATGTCCACAACCTCTTTCTTTGAGTAAATCGTGCATATAACGGAAATACTCCATGTGACCTCCCTGGTAACTCGTCATGGCAATTGCCTGCACATCTTCCTGAATAGCACAATCGACTACTTCCATAACACTTCTGTCGTGGCCCAAATGAATTACTTCTACGCCGCTCGACTGGATAATGCGGCGCATGATATTAATTGCAGCGTCATGGCCATCAAAAAGCGAAGCCGCTGTTACGATGCGAATTTTATTCTTAGGTTGATATACTTCGGTTTTAGTCATTGAATTCTTATAGCGAATGACAAATATAAGATTTTAAGATCATTCTTTAAATCACCGTTTCTTTCCCTGCAAAAACTGAAGCATCTTACTCTGTATTAAAGCTAAAACATGGTTTATGAAGCAATTGAGTCAGTGGCCTAGAATCAATAATCATCAATAAATACCCATCTTATATGGATCCTGATTCCAATAACTAAAAGTTAATTTTGAATAGCCGACGAAACAAAATTTCAAATAAAAGATATTGATCAACATTAAAAAAATTAAAAGATGAAAAAAGAAATTATTACAGCATTGCTAAACAAGTTTGAAAATGCTTGCTATGTGTACCAAGGAATTGAATGTTGGAGTGCCCGAGAGCTTCAGGAAATACTCGGTTACACTAAATGGGAAAATTTTATTAAGGTAATTGATAAAGCCAAACAAGCCTGTAAAAACGCCGGTGGCAGCGTTCCCGATCATTTTCCTGATATCAGGAAAATGATCGGCTTAGCCAAAGGAGCCGAACGAGAAATTGCCGATTTTGAATTTACGATAGTTTAAAATCACCTTTTTTGCACCTGCTTTAAATGCAGGTTTTTCATTATCCGATTCATATTGAATTGTTGCGATTAGCTCTATCCAAAGATCGGGGTATTTTTTGCAACAACTTTCAAGATAATACATCGCATAAACTCTGATTGCTACAAATTCCGATTTCGTATGGAGAAGATCGAAGCAAACTGAAATACTCTCTGATTCGAGTGAAGGCGGAATGTGCACGAGACTCATAATCTTTACAAAATTTCTGCGAATTGCGGGATGTTGAGCACCTCTGATAAACTTCAACATTTTTTTCAAATGCATCTTCATCATTTCTGGATGTAACTCAACACAATATCCAAGTGTCCACGATGCACGTTGTGCTAATAGAACATCCTTTCCCAAACACAGCTTCATCAATGCATCAAACTTCTTTTGATCGCCTCCAACAAAACGAACGATCTTCATTGTCTGTTTTTTGGAGTGCTCGTGCAGCAACAGTTTGCTAATCTGCATTTCTTCTAAAATAATTTTACTTTTCAAATGTTCTCGTGTAAAAAAAGAATAAAATGTTTAGTGATTTAAATGTACAATACTATCGCAAAAGAGTTTTAAAAAGAATCAAACCGAATCCCTTATAGAATCTATATAGCGACGGATATTACCATTAAACTTCTCAACCAACTCCTCTTTCATCTTGTCCTTTTGTGCATCGTAGCGAACAAAATTTAAAAAGTAAGCATTGTTGGGCATTCGCTTCTTAAATACTAATCCAAAAGCATGTGGTTTATGAAACGTAATCGTATCTAAACCGGAAACAATCGCGTTTATCATATTATCCTTGACTGTTTTTTTATAGATTGTAATCGAATCGTTTATAACTTGATAAACTGAATCCAATAAATGCGTTCCTCGTAGCATATGGTTACTGAAGAGCGCATAATCATTTTTTTGATTTAAATAATCGGATAATTCAATAGAATTACTACCGTATTTAGACTCAAGAAAACGTTCAGCACCTTGTTCACCACAAACAGAAGCCAGGTTTTCATTCTTGTCCACATTATTTTTTAGGTAAAGTGTCGCATGTGTCATCTCGTGAATGATGAGTTCTGCCAGTTGACCTTTTCCTCTTTTTAGCATGCCCGATAACACCGGATCTTTAAACCAACCCAAGGTACTCCAGGCGGATACATCATCATAATCCGTATCGTATCCTTTTTCTATCATCTCCAGTTCCGCTTCCCTTCCTATTTCAAAATCAAAAAAACCTTTATATGAAACACTCCCCAAAAGCGGAAATCTCCATTGATAGGCCTTAATCTTATAAGGATCACTTGCCGTAAGAACCCAGAGAATCGGTTTGTTTTCCTGATCGTAAAAAGTGGTATAATTTTTTGAAGCTTTCAGTCCGAGTGAATCAATAGCGAATTTTTTAACTTCTTCTATATATTTCAATTGCAATTTAACGCTGTCTGAAACGGCCGAATCTGTTAACATTTCATTAATCTGACGAGTATTAAAAATGATATGCATTTGACCGTTTAACTGTCGCAAACCGTAAACAACTAAAGAATAATTAGCAACAACAAGTACAACGACTAAAAATAGTATGAAGCCGAAAACTCTTTTTAAATAAAATCCCGGTTTGTTTTTCATAGATGCATCAGGAAGTCGGTTTTGAAAAGCAAAGTTAATTGTAATTAGAGAATTTTCTCAATAAATTTTACATTTCATATTATTCACGTATATTTCTCTGCATTCCTGTAAAAGTTCACAAAACAAATAGCCAACATATTATATCCATGTTTTTTTTACTCTCCAAATTTTTTCATTTCCTGCTTTCTCCGGTAAGCTGGATTTTTTTATTCCTCCTTTTCACTCTATTCAGTAAAAATCAAGTGAAAAGAAAAAAATTTATTGCTGCTTGTTTTTTCCTTTTATTCTTTTTCTCCAACACATTTATCTTCGACCGCTTTATGCAAGCGTGGGAAATCAAATCTATTCGCGATGAAGCTGTTCCTGTATGCGATGCAGGCATATTGCTTACCGGAATGGCTACCTACGACCCGCAAGTTGACCGATTGGAATTCAACGATAGAACGGACAGACTCATGCAAGCCATTCGATTGTATAAACAACAAAAAATAAAAAAACTGATTCTTTGTGGTGGTCCGGTAACGTTTTCAGGAAGCGATACTCTTGATGCGCCCCGATTGAAAAAATTTCTGGTTTCAATAGGCATTCCGGAAAATGATCTGATACTCGTAATGAAATCTCGCAACACTCATGAGAATGCCCTTTTTCTTAAACCCCTGCTGACTCAAATTTTCCGGGATGGCAAATTTATTTTAATCACTTCAGCAGCTCACATGAAGCGAGCCGGAGCTTGCTTTCATAAACAAGGAATTCCCGTTTTACTTTTTAGCACCGACCGCTATAGTGGCCCGGTTAAATATGATTTTGATTATCTGTTCCTCCCCTCATCAGCTACGCTCTTCAACTGGGAAAAACTGATTCATGAATGGGTGGGAATGATTGGATATTTAATTATGGGATATGTGTAACAATATCGTCCGGTTAAAACACGAGAGGGTACTAACAACGATTATTTCAACGACAAAATCTGCTCTTTAATCGCCTTTATTTTAGCTTCTGCATCTGTCAATTTTTTGCGTTCGTTTTCTATTGCTTCCGGTTTTGCATTGGAAATAAAGCGCTCGTTCGCAAGCTTTGACTGGACAGATTTTAAAAAACCCATGTTGTATTCCAGCTCTTTTGACAGTCGTTCTTTTTCAACATCGGCATCGATTGCTCCGTGAAGCGGCAGTGAAAACTCGAATTGATTAATGAGAAATGAAGATGCATTTTCCGGCTTTTGTACATCCATCGTAATTGTTTGAATATTCGCAAGTCGATTGATGATAACATTGAAACGACTGTCATATGCAGGATCTTTTTTGATAAATAAATCCAAGCCATCCTTCGGTGAAATATTTTTCTGTTTGCGGATGTTACGGATCTGTTGTATTGCCTCTGATGCAATTGAAAATCCATCCAATAATTTCTTATCGTAATCAGGTGATTGTGGCCACTCCGCTACTATCAGACACTCTTTCGGTTTTCTTTCTTTTAACAAATGCCAGAGCTCTTCTGAAATAAATGGCATCCACGGATGAATTACTTTCAACAGGTCTTCGAAAAAAACAACCGTCGCATCCAGCGTTTCTTTGCTGATTGGAGTCGGATTGCCTTCAATAAATTCGGGCTTTACCATTTCGAGATACCAGGCGCAAAAGTCATCCCATATGAGTTTGTATGATGCCATCAATGCATCACTCATTCTGTGTTTCGAATAATGATCGTTAATGATTTCAAGCTGCTCATTGAAACGAGAACGAAACCATTCGATTGAGATTTTATCGCTTTCACTTTGCTTGTTGTTGTGAACACTCCATCCCTTTACCAGACGAAACGCATTCCATATTTTATTCGCAAAATTTCTTCCTTGCTCACATAATGACTCATCGAACAGTAAATCGTTTCCTGCAGGAGATGCAAGCAACATACCTACACGAACTCCATCCGCACTGTACTTTTTCATCAAGTCAATCGGATCAGGAGAATTACCGAGCGACTTCGACATTTTTCTGCCTTGCTTGTCGCGCACGATACCTGTGAGGTAAACATTGGAAAATGGCTTCTCATCCATGTATTCATAACCGGCAATAATCATTCTGGCTACCCAGAAAAATAAAATTTCCGGTGCCGTGATCAAATCATTCGTCGGATAATAATACTTGATATCCTTATTTCCCGGATCCTTGAAACCATCAAATACGCTAATGGGCCAAAGCCAGGAACTGAACCATGTATCTAAAACATCTTCATCCTGTTTAATATCCTTCTCGCCGAATTGGAAATCGGTATACTGTTTCTTAAATAAGTTTACGGCTTCTGCAGAGGTTTTTGCAACCACAAATCTTCCCTGAGGATCATACCAGGCCGGAATTTGTTGTCCCCACCACAATTGACGGGAAATACACCAGTCATGAACGTTTTCCATCCAATGACGATATGTGTTGATGAACTTTTCAGGGATAATTTTTATGTTTCCATTCAGTACATTTTCCAATGCCGGCTTGCTGATTGTATCCATCTTCAGAAACCACTGCATAGAAAGTTTGGGTTCGATTACGGCATCTGTTCGTTCGGAATAACCAACTTTGTTTTTATAATCTTCGATTTTAAAAACATTCCCGGAAGCCTCAAGGTCCTTTACAATTTTCTTTCTTACGATGAAGCGATCTTCACCAATATAGAAACCTGCGGCCTGACTCATCGATCCGTCGTCGTTGATTGTATCAATTACAGGCAATCCATGTTTGACGCCTAAATTGTAATCATTAATATCATGTGCAGGAGTCACTTTCAATGCACCTGTACCAAATTCCATTTCGATGTAATCGTCGAAGATGATAGGAACAGGTCTATTTACCATTGGAATTACGGCGAACTTCCCTTTCATTTTCTTATACCGATCATCTTCAGGGTGAACGCATACACCGGTATCACCTAAAATTGTTTCAGGGCGAACAGTTGCAATGGAAATAAATTCTTTTCCGGAAAACTTTTTTCCGGCCAATTGAAAACTCCATTCATCGCCATCAATCGTGCATTCGGCATTATCATTTTTCAACAGATCGGCCAAAACTTTATCGACGATTGGATAACGCACATAAATCAAGCGGGAATTAACTTCTTTGTGAATAACTTCCTCATCGCTGAGTGCTGTTTTTCCGAGCGGATCCCAGTTTACCATACGCACACCGCGATAAATATGGCCTTTGTTATAGAGGTCGATGAATACAGATATAACAGCATCGCTCAGGTCGTCTTCCATCGTGAAATGTGTGCGTTCCCAGTCACAGGAAGCGCCAAGCTTTTTCAACTGGTCCAGGATAATGCCACCGTATTTTTCTTTCCATTCAAAAGCATGCTTTAAAAACTCTTCACGTGTCAGATCCTTTTTATGAATACCCTTTTCTTTTAACAGTGAAACTACCTTTGCTTCTGTAGCAATGGAAGCATGGTCGGTCCCGGGAACCCAACAAGCATTTTTTCCCAACATTCTTGCTCGTCGGATCAACACATCCTGAATGGTATTGTTAAGCATGTGTCCCATATGTAAAACACCTGTTACGTTTGGTGGCGGGATGACAATTGTATAAGGTTCGCGGCTATCGGGAGTGCTGCGGAAAAAACCGTGCTCCATCCAATAGGAATACCATTTATCTTCGGTTTGTGAGGGGTCGTACGTTTTAGGAATCTCTGCCATAGGTGGCGAATTTAGGGAAACTTTTTCAGAAATAGAGAAAAGTTCTATCCGAATATGAGGTCTATTTATCCGCATATTTTTCATGCAAAATGATGAAATAGAAAAAAAACTCTTACAACTCTCAGGCTCAATTCGTGACCCAATATTTTAACGGAGCTTATCGTTTTTAATCCTCCATTCTTTGGGATAGTAATTATTCATTCTATTACCCAGGTTTTTTATCCAACCAAGGGAATGATTTTGAAAGCGCACAACATTCCAGCCCTTCTTTGCTTCGGGAATTTCCGGTGTTCCGCCCTTCAGGTAATCGATAATTTGTTGTTCGGAAAGATTCAGATGAGGAATATCGGGATTCAGAAAAATAGATAAGGCGAGTGCTTCAGATGGAATAAAATCATTACCCTTCATTTCACCCATGGAAATGCCGGCCAATCGGAGGTAAAATTTTTCGGAAAGAATTCTAAATGTTTGAAAATGTTTTGCGGAAATTGCATACAGGCGTCCTTCTTTATAAACAGGCAAAAAATCATTTGGGGATTGAAGATATTCATCAATGAACTTGCGGTAATTAAACTTATCACTTCCCGGTTTTTCATTTTTCAATCGATAAAAGTCGCCGTTTTCCTTTTGTAAGAGTGAAATATAAAATCCCTCTCCGCGAATACGATGCGGATAAAAGGATAACCCATTCTTCGTTGAGACGATATCATGATTCAGATTTTCAATCGAAACTTTTTTCATTCCAAACGTTTGGATCAGGTAATCTATTTGCAAATCATTCTCCTCTTCTTCAAATGTGCAGGTGCTGTAAATCAGAAAACCACCGGGTGCAAGGGTTTCAACGGCGGAGTTGAGAATATTCTTTTGTCTGACAGAACACCTATTTACATTTTCGACTGACCATTCCTTAATGGCCGAAGGATCTTTTCTGAAAAGCCCTTCCCCGCTGCATGGTGCATCGACAACAACGATATCAAAAAATCCTTTGAGCTGCTCGAAAGCAGCCGGATCGTTTTGGGTAATGATTACGTTGGAGCAACCCCATTTGGTTATGTTCTCTTTTAAGATAGAATTTCGTGTTGGTATAACTTCATTGCTGATGAGAACATCGCCAGGATCTAAAAGCGATAACAGATGAGTGCTTTTACCACCGGGAGCTGCACACAAATCCAAAACACGAATTGGTGCGTTAAACATTTTCTTTGCCTGCAAAAAAGGTTGTTCCAAAAATTGAGAGCTTGCATCCTGTACATAATAACATCCTGCATGAAACAATGGGTCCATTGTAAACGAAGGTCGCTCTATAAGATATTTACCGTCACTCGACCATGGAATTTCTTCATCACCTGAAAATAAATCATGCCTTTTAAAAGGATTCATACGAATGCTTACCGGAGCCGGTTCCGAAAGAGATTGTATGAACTGTTCATACTCCTTTCCGGCAAAATGTTTAGCCCGTTCGAGGAAAGATGGAGGAAAATTTAACATGAATTTATTTCAACCGACAAAGTACAAAGAATTATACATTGGAATAATAAAACTTTGTACATTAGCGATGTAAGATTCAAATTATTTATGAAAAAAATCACACTCACTACACAGATAATAATTGGATTGACTGCAGGAATCATTCTCGGCTCCTGGTATAGAAGCAATTGGCCGGATCCTGATCAGATAAAACCTTTTGCAGATAACATGCACCTGATCAGCGATATATTCCTTCGTCTCATCAAGATGATTATTGCCCCGTTGGTTTTTTCATTGCTGTTGACGGGAATTGCCAAAGCAGGAGATTTCAAAACGGTAGGTCGAATCGGATTGAAGACTATGATTTATTTTACAGGTGCAACCATTATTGCACTGGTACTCGGACTGGTCATCGTAAATATATTTGAACCAGGCAAGGTATTGCACATGGAGGCCGCCCATACGGCGACCGTAGCAGCAAAAGAATTCAATGCAACGGAGTTTGTGAAAAATATTTTTCCGGAAAGCATTTTCGATGTGCTGGCAAGAAATCAGATATTACCCATAATCATCTTTACGCTTTTATTCGGAGTAGCTGTTTCGTCGCTGCATGAAAAAGGTAAAGTTATCATTGACTTTTTTGATGCTGTTGGTCATGCCATGTTGCGGGTTACTTCTTATGTAATGAAACTTGCGCCGCTTGCTGTATTCGGGGCTATGTCGTCTGTCATAGCACTTAAAGGGCTTGGCATTTTGGAAGGATATATGAAAATTATCCTCTGCTTTTTTGGCGGATTGGTGTTTTTTGTTTTCGGAGTGCTCTTCGTTATCTGTTTAATCTTTAGGATAAATTTTAAAAGTTTATTCGAACATGTGAAAGAACCCATGCTGCTTGCATTCAGCACGGCAAGCAGTGAAGCCGCTATGCCGAAAACGATTTTAGGTCTTGAACGTTTTGGTTGTCCGCCAAAGATTGTGAGTTTCGTTTTACCACTCGGCTATTCTTTCAATCTCGACGGTTCAATCATGTACATGACGTTTGCAACAATGTCGATAGCCCAGGCCTATGGAATAGAAATCAGCACCGGACAACAGGTAACGATGATGCTCATCTTATTGGTTACGAGTAAAGGGATGGCAGGTGTTCCGCGAGCATCGCTGGTTGTAATAGCAGGAATGCTTCAAACTTTTTCAATTCCACAGGAAGGACTCGCGCTTTTACTTGCTATCGACTGGCTCCTGGACATGGGCCGATCAGCAACAAATGTGATGGGAAATGCAGTGGCAACAGCGGTGGTGAGTAAGTGGGAAGGGGAAACGACCGGTCGGTGAGATGTTAAGTCAGGAAAAGTGTAATAAATTAAGTGAAATCGCAGAATATAGAAATTATTAAAAAATAAAAGTATATTGGGAACAGATTATTTAGAAGTTCAAATTTTTGTATATATTGTGGTTTTAGCATTTAAATTTTTAGAAAAAGACGAATATTTGTTTAGTATAAATACATAGAGAAATAAAAATAATTCTTCATACAAATTAAATATATACGCAACCGGGTTGCGTAAAGCCATGCATTAGGAAGGGTTTACGAAACTGGTTGCGTGAAGCCTACGTTATAGCCAATGCTAACAGACCGACAATGAGTAAATTGAAACAACATATCTCTTTCGGACTTTTCTTGTTCGCTTCTTTGACAGCGTGCAAGAAGGACAAAGCTATTTTACCCAACGACAGTTCAACTATTGAGAACACATTGGTTACAGGTAATGGCTCAACTTCTTTTCAGCGAATTGTTGGCGGACAAAAACTAGACGGTTTCTATTCTGTTAAGCAAACTGCAGATGGGGGTTTTGTTTTTTGTGGCTTCACAGAAAACCAATCCGCTTCTGAAAGGGACATTCTTCTTTTCAAGACAAGCAATGACGGTTCAACTTTATGGATTAAAAGTTTTACTGACAGCTACACCGACCAAGGTTGGTTTGTAGATGTTACAAGCGACAAAGGTTTTATTCTTGCAGCAACAACATCACTCTCACCAAAATCGCAAGTACCTGTTAAATACAGCGGTCAACTAATTAAAACTGACAGCAACGGCAACCAACTTTGGAAACAGACATTCACTTTTGGAAACTACACCAACTTCACAACAGTAAGACAAACCGCAGACGGAGGTTACATTGTTTGCGGAACTGAATATAATTCTGACAAAGGAATTCTACTTAAAACCGATGCTTCAGGTCAAGAGACTTGGAGAAAATATTTCGGTGGGCTTGTTGAGCTTACCAGTATTGGCAAAACTGCTGACGGTGGATTTATTCTTTGCGGTTCTATAAAATCCGTTTCTACTGCCCCAACCGATATTTACATTATCAGGGCTAATTCAAGTGGCGACACTCTTTGGACAAAAACATTTGGTGACAGTTCCGATAACACTTCAAGAACTATTAAGGAAACGACATCTGGCAATTTTATTCTTTGTGGTTACAACACAAATACTCCACAAGGTGCCTCAGGTTTCGTCAAACTAATTGATGCAAACGGTGGAGAGATTTGGAATAGTGATTTTCATAACGACAACATTCAAGCACTTGAATCTATTACTACAACAAACGACAATCAATTTTTAGCAGTCGGACGAGAGAGTTTCAGCAGCACTTCACAAGCATATCTTTTAAAAGTTGACGGCACCGGAAATAAAGTTTGGCAAAAATCTTTTAATGCTGGTGCCTTTAATATGTTCAGTGAAGTTCAACAAACAACCGACAATGGATTAGTAATAGCAGGTTATTCTTTGAACTCTGGAAACGGCAATGCATACATTGTAAAGACAGACTTAAATGGGGATTAACAGCACTGGCTATAACATCGCATTGCCAAAACATTATTTTTTGACTCTTTTTATTTTTATATTTCGGTAAAAAAATAATGCTTCGGCAATGCTAAACGTCGTCAGACTGTGCAAAAACTATTAATAATTTTTTAGTCTATTTGTTTATTAAATATTTTCTTTAAACATCTTTAAGGAATAAAGAAATAACATGGGTTTTCAAAATGGAATTGACCGCGAACAGACGATGCTGTTTCCGGTAAGCCTGGAAGAAATGATTCCGGAGGAACATCCGGTGCGAATTATTGATTTATTTATTCAGACACTCGATCTTCAGAAGCTGGGGTTCATTTCATCGGCACCTGCTGCAGAAGGTCGTCCGGCGTTTGATCCAAAAGATATATTAAAACTGTATTTGTATGGCTACTTGAATCGTATCCGCACATCCCGTTTGCTGGAAAGGGAATGTGAACGCAATGTGGAAGTGATGTGGTTGCTTCGAGGATTAAAACCTTGCTTCCGTACGATTGCCGGCTTTCGTT
>JANNBB010000040.1:0-5340 GCA_031385005.1 Bacteroidota bacterium | reverse complement strand
AATTAGAGGAAAAGGAATACCTCAAATTTCATTGTCTTCGTCTACTCTGGACTGTATTTTTCCTGTAAGTAGTTCATTTACTATCTTAATGTTTTTATAAGCTATTGTTCCTTTAAATAATTGCTTCAAATAACCTTGAACAACAATACTGTCAAAAATACCAACGCCTAAATCTAAAAATGAATAAGATGTTATTTTTGAGTTAGGGTCATTGTAAACATAAAGCCACCAATTACATTTAGTCAAACTTTTAAGGCTGGCGTGGTTATTTGTATTTGACATACACTCAATCAAAATATCATATAAGGGTTCATATGGAATTTCATTTTCAAATGTATGTTTGATACCAATTAGTGCAGCTTTTTGAGCAAGTTTTGGCATAACTTTAGTATGCATTTCCTTGTGTAATAAATTTCCTTCTCCTGTTCCTTTTTGTACACTGCTACTTACAAAATTATAAAACCCTGATTCCTTAAATATTTTTTTTAGTTCTGGTTTTTTCGGTGCATTACCTCGATAACCTGAATTGTGGTGAAAGTCTTTGTCATTAATACTGGCAACAAGAAGTGATATTGCATCTGCTGATAAAATTTCTATGTCGTCAATATTCAAACTAATTTTCAACTTGTTTTTGAACATTTTCTCTGCATCAATAAAATATTTTAGAACTTCATTGGTGTTGTTTATAAATGAGAAATTTTTCGGTGCATAGTGTTCTGTATATGGTTTAGCATTTTGAATTTGTCGTGAAACGAATTTCCTATGTTTGTTAAGAACCTTATTGCGTTTCCTGACTTTCCACTTTTCTTTATGTCTTTTTAATTGATACTTTGTCCGAGAACTAAAATAATTATGTGTTTTTTCTTTTTTGGTTTTGCTCATAAATTATTATAAACTGTCAAAGTACTTAGGGTGTTCAAATAGCCTTGCAGGCAACGAACAGGGCTTGGCGTTGTTGGGGGATTTGAAAAACGTCCGCCCGGAACTGAAGCCCAATTAAAAAACTGAAGTTGAAGATAACAACAAAAAGCTAAATTGAAAAACGTCCTGCCCGAACAACTGCTGCCATGTTGCTGCTGATGAAGATAACAACGTCCTGCCCCAATAACGCCAAACCCCATGTTATGGGCAGTTCTTGTCAGCTTGGTAGTCAAATCTGTATTGTCAAACCTGCTTTAAATTATTTCTTTGTCTATAAATTATGTAGATTGAAATTAGCAAAGCGACACCAACAATAACATCTATAATATTCCAAATTGTCCTACCGATTGCAACTTTAAAAAATGGTTGAAATAAAATTGCAAGTGCATAGAATGTCGTTTGATAAAAAGTTGAATACTGTGTCTTAGTTGTTGTCAGTCCTAAAACTATAAATGTAAATGCTGCAAAAAATCTTGTTACTTGATAATAACCATAAGGCATTTGTAGTAAGCAAATGAAGAGTAAAGCTGCTGTCACAAACCTTAGTAGCACATTAATAGCAAAATGTATTTTCATTTTTAGTTAAATAGTTCATCAAATATTTTTTGCCTTGCCTCAATACCTTTCTTCACATTTTCTTCCAATTTAGCTTTTTCTAAAAGTGCTTCGTCAATGTAATTTGGATTTGTTTCCAATTTCTCTTTAATCTGTGTCGAAATATTTCCAATGCCGTCAGTAAGTTCTTTCATTTCTTTTTCTAAGCCGAAGGTTGATAATTTTTTTGTCAAGAGAATGCTGCTATCACTTTGCTTTAAATCAAACCTTTGTGTTTTCGGATAGTTTATAAAAGCCTGGAAACATTGATTTTCAAAATCATTTTTAAATGCTAAATAAGTTTTTGTTCCATCCTTAATATATTCAATTTCTTTACTGTCGCAATTTGAAAGGACTTTTTTAAACTCTTTTTTTGTTTGGTTAAATTCTAATTGTTCTTTTGGGTCAATTGTTTGCGGATTTGCCATTAGAAGATAAATTGCTACTCGTACATTATCGTTAAGTTCTGTATAGTCAGTCTTATGCCAAAATTTCTCTGCTCCATAGTACCAACACACAAAGAAATTTGAAGACCATGGGTCTATATTGTGTTTTTTTTGTCCATGGTTGCAGCCATTAATCCAAAGTGCTATAAAAGCAACTGGTAAGATATAAGCTGCGGCGGAAGATAGCTTGTCTTTAATATACATACTATAGAATTAATTTTTGCAAAGAAGGGAAGATTAGTAAAATGACTTGTATCCAAAATGTTACTCCTAAAGCTATTTTTAAAGATTTTGCAAGCATTAAATTTTGTAATGCTGTCTTTTGTTGGAAATCGTCCATTACTTCAAAATCCTCGCTTGATTTGAATTGGTATTCTTTTGAATATTCCTTGCTGATATGGTTAAGTAAGCTGTTGCATGAAAAAATGGGAATAAATAAAAGCAGTATGTGCTTTCTTTCAATTACTGTAATGTCAAAAGTGTTTAATGACATTCTTAATAGTATTATGTAAATGTAGGTATTCAAGGCTATGAATAATAACTGACAAAGAACAGAAAGTGATTTATAGTTTTTAAAGTGTGTTGCTGTTTTAAAACCAAAATGAAACAATAAAACTACAATAAATGCAAGAAGTCCATTTCCAATAAAAACTAAGCCGATTAATTTTAGCCACAAAATTATAAAGTCCCAAACCATAGATTATTTTTTAAGTGTTGCTTATGAATAAATGCGAAAGGGGTCAAATGTATGTTGTCTTGGTACTTGCCACTGAACGCTGTTTGCGAATTGCCCATAACGATTTGCCCGCTTTGCGCCGTGTGGGAAATAGCGTTCCTTCTGCCGGAGCTGCTGCTGAACAAAGATATACTGTTGACGGTAACGAACAAACGTTCAATAGCGTACTTTCAGCCGAAACCGGAGCACAATAAATAGATGCTGCTGATGTAACAACATCCTGCCCACATGGCGCAAAACGGTTTGTTGTACGTTCGCCCTTCTTTCGGGTGTGTCACTGTAATGTATGTGTCCATCGAAGTAGGCTGTATCCCAGAAGCGTAGGAACAAGGCAGGCTCTTTTGCAAGGTTAGCTTTTGTGTGTCGGCTTTGTGTGCCTTGCAAATGTGCCTGACTTGGTGTGTCGGCTTGTCATTGCATGATTTTGTTTATATCGTTTTGCCATTCGTTTTCAAACACAACTTGAAATTCAAAATCATGGTCTGGAAATTCGTCAAACAATTCTGTCCATGCTTTTTTAGCTCCTAACTCGTTGCAGAGTGCAAACACATTCTGTTTGTATTTCGTGTCATCATTTGCTTTCAGGTGAACGCCTTTTGTTTCTAAAACATAAACCTTGTCGTAATCGGCCTCATCCCCCAGCCCCTTTTCCAAAAGAGAAGGGGAGTCGGATTTCTTCGCTGCAATAAAGTCAGGGTAAATTTTATTTCGTTGCCAACCTTGAATATGAAAATCTCTCCTCACTCTGTTTCTATACCACCAAAGCAATTGTTCTTCCTTGTCCAAATAGATTGCAACTTTCTTTTCTGTTTCATTCAAATCTTCGTCAGGCACATAGTCAAACAAAGAATTTTGAATTGGTGAATTGTCAGCACGAACTAATTGTTTGTTGCTTTTTACTTTGATGTGTGAAGGCAACAAATGATGTCCTTTCTCCTGAATTAAAAAGAAGCAAAGTTTTTTCTTGTCCAATAATTTTTTGAAAACTTGCTCTGCAAGTTTGTTCTTCTCTTGCTCCAAAATCTTTTTCAATTCTTCAATCACAAAAACAAAATTGTTTGCAATGGTTTCTTTGTCATATTTCTTTGAAAGCAGTTGCAATGCTTGGTGTCCCAACTCAAAAGCAATCCATGGATTGGGAATAACATCACCTAATTGTCTTGCTAAAAATGCTTCATCAATTTCTAAAGTTCCTTTCGTTTCCAATCTTCCTGTTTCTTGCAACAATTCTTTTTCTTCTTTGCTCAAACCCAAAGTCAATTCTTGTTCCTTGCTTTGTTTGTTGCTTAAAGTTCTTTCTGCAATTTCAGCAACATCAATTTTTTCCCAGTCAACGTTGCTAAGAATGTCGGCTTCAAAAATTATATCTCTCCAACTTTCTTTTTCCTGTATCACAAACTTTGGTAAGTAAATACTTCCTTCAAACTTTTTAAATCCTTGTCGGTAATTCAAATCTTTGTCTTGCAAATTCGGTTCACCGCCTTCGCCTTCATCGTTCACTAATCTACCTGCAATGTCGCCAAGTCCTTCACTCTCCAAACCATTTTTAATTTCTTTCACCAATGTTGCAGCGTTGGGTCTGAAAGTGTAGATGTAACATTCATCTAACTCTTTCACTTTGGTTTTTATCGCTTGCGGTTGTCGCAAAATTCTTCCAACCAATTGTGTAATGCCTGTTGCTGATTGCGGATTGGTAAGTATGGTAAGTATGTATGCAAACGAACAATCCCAACCCTCTTGCAATGCTTGTTTCGTAATGATGTAGCGTATATCACAATCCTTTGAAAAAATATCTGCAACCTCAATCAATTCATCTTTCTCACTTGTCTTAATTGCAATATGACTTTCAGGAACATTGCATTGCTTCATCAAAAATTCTTTCACATGCTCGGAGTGAATTGTTCCTTTTTGAATTTGGTCTTTGCCTGTGTTCTCTACTTGTATCAAACAAATTGGACGGATATATTTTCCTGTGTTCTGTTCGTATTCTTCGGCTGTCTTTTGTAAAGCATTTCGCTTTTCAAAACTTGCAAGCATGGTGTCTTTCCAATCCAAACTTGTTTTGTTGGTCAGGTGAATATCCAACTTTATCATTTCTTCTTCGTGCAATTCTCTGCCTGTAATTTTCACCAACACATTTACTAACTCTCTGCCGTCTTTGTCTTTTGGCGGTGTGGCTGATAATTCTAAAATAAAACTCGGATTAAAATTCTGTATCGTTTCTCTTGATTGTTCGCTGTATGCTTTGTGTCCTTCATCAACTATTACAAGCGGTTTCAAATACTTCAAAGTATTTCCTAACGAAGTTTTTATTTGCCGATTGAAAACTTCTCCTTCTTCTCCAAAGCAATCAAGGTTTGGAATTTTATCTAACAATTCTTTTTGTGCAGGGTAATTATCTTCTGCCGGGAAAAATTCAGTGAAGCCGCCTGCATCCCTAAACACTCTTAGCGTTTCTTTATTCTGCCTGTTTGCCGAAGGCAACATCAGCATCAGCACAACTAAATTTTCTTCTACATCAAGTCGGTTAAACATTTCTGTTTTCTCTTTGATAAGTGTTCTGCCTCCGCTTGAAATATCTAAAGTTTGTCTGTAAGGATGCTCACGATTTTTCAGAGCCAAAATTGTTTGCCTGTAAATTTG
>JANNBB010000004.1:0-2817 GCA_031385005.1 Bacteroidota bacterium | reverse complement strand
CCATGCTGTGAGTCGGTTACATAACCCCCGCTGTGCAGTATTTCCTTATCTCTAACCTATAAAAAAACAAATTGCTTCTAAGGATTTCAAAATCCGTTGTTTTGAGTATAGCAGATTTAATTATCTTAGCTTTCTGATTACGCAGCGATATCCTGCTAACGAGAATAATGAATGATGAAAAATTTAAGCCAGGTTAAAATTGAAGTACTGCGTGCGGCGGAATCTCCTACCTTAAAAGGCCGACGCTTAAAGATTCCGCCGAGCGGGGAGGAGGTTGCAGCATGAAGGATGCAGATTTCAAAACATTAAAGCATCATGCCAAGGGATATACAAAACACTCTGAAGGAAAAACAATTGAGAAAAATTATAGTCCTGATGTTTCTCTAAAGAATAAGGACAAATACATATTAATTGAACATGAATCAGAGCCAAACAGAAAAACCATTGTTGCTGATGTAATTAAAGCAGCACATTTTCTGCAAAATGATAGAACTGGAATTTTAGTGATAGTGATGACACCGAAAGGAACATCTTCCTTGAAATCATACCCAAACCACGTTAAACCATATTTGGTTTGGGTTAAGGACAAAACCAATTTGAAAGAGGTTTATTTCCTATCAGAAGCCGATTACTTTCAAAATGGCAATATTTTAGAAATCAACAGCAAGCAGTTCAATGATTTGAGTATTAAAATTGATAACGGCATTTTAAAATCTTAACTTCGCATCGTGTTTTATAGAAGAAAAATAATACTGGCTTTACTGCAACTGTTTGACGGGCAATTGGATAAAATTCGCCTGCAAAAACTACTTTTCCTGTTTACCAACAAACAAGGCAAAGCCGAGTATGAATTTATTCCTTACAAATTCGGGTGCTACTCCTACTCCGCCAATGCCGATATGACGGCAATGGTAACAAGGGGCTTTTTAAATGAAGATGAAAAATCATTTGAAAAGAAAGACAAAACCGACTACCTGAAACAACTGAAACCTGCTGACCTTAAACTTTTGCAGGAAGTAAAAGCCAACTATGGCAAAATGAGTGCAACGGCTTTGATGAAGCACACTTACATCAACTTTCCGTTTTACGCCACCCGAAGCGAAGCAGCCGAAAATATCTTAACCAAAGACGAATTAGAAAAAGTAACAAAAGCCAAACCTAAAGGAAACAAAACCGTGTTGTTTACCATCGGTTACGAAGGTATTTCGTTGGAAGAATATTTGGTTCGTTTGATTAAAAATGATGTAAAAGTTTTGGTAGATGTTCGCAACAATCCGTTGAGCATGAAATATGGCTTTAGCAAAAGCCAATTAAAAAAATATTGTGCAAGTTTGGGCATTGAGTATGTGCATATTCCCGAAGTAGGCATACAAAGCGACCAACGCCAGGAACTGAACACACAAAGCGATTACGATAAGTTGTTTGCCGTTTACCGCAAAAACAATTTGAGTAAAACAACAACTTCGCAAAACGAAATTTTGAAGCTATTGAAACAACACAAACGCATTGCGTTAACTTGTTTTGAAGCAAATATTTGTCAGTGCCACCGCAAGCATTTAGCCGAAGCGATTGAAACCTTACCTGACTTTAATTATGAAGTAAAACACATCTAACTTATGGCGTTAACGAAAGTATTAATCACGGTAAAAACTTATCCGACACTTTCCGCCAAGTATGATGAATTGGTTTGCACAGCAGGTTTCAAAGAAGATGGCACTTGGATACGACTTTACCCTGTTCCGTTCCGCAAAAAATCATACAACGAGCAATACAAAAAATACGATTGGATTGAAGTTGATTTGGTAAAGAACACCAGCGATTTTAGACCTGATAGTTTCAGACCAAAAAAGTATTGACAGCGAAATAAAAGTTGTTGGACACATTGACACAACCAACAATTGGGAAGAACGCAAGAAAATTTGTTTAGGCAAGATTTACTACAACCTCACTGAACTGATTGCAGAAGCTAAGAACAAAGACATCTGCACATCATTAGCCGTTTTCAAACCGACAGAAATATTAGATTTCACAGCCGAGTTAGTTGACCGTGAATGGGACAAAGACAAATTAGACAAACTGAACCAACTCAACCTTTTTGAAACGAACAAAGAAGGAAAATTTGAAGTAGTGCAGAAATTACCTTACAAATTCAAATTCCATTTCAAAGACAATCAAGGCACTGTAAGCCGCATGATGATTGAAGATTGGGAAACAGGACAACTTTACTGGAACTGCCTTGCCCGACACGAAGGAGACGAAAAGAAAGCTATTGCAGACGTTCGCAAAAAATACTTTGACGACTTTGCCAAAACCAAAGACCTGCATTTTTTCTTAGGAACAACTTTTGAATTTCATCTAAGAAATGCACCAAACCCGTTTATCATTATCGGGTCATTTCAACCTAAGATAGATTTACAAACGAAATTGTTTTAGCCCATGCACAAAGCACACACATTGCCAAGTCGCACAAGCCGACACACAAACCAAAACTTGGCAAAGTGTGTGCTTTCTCCAGCTGTGACGGACTTACTCAAACCTCCCTTGCACGGCGATCTTTGAACGTCGGCTTTTTGTGTTTGGCGGACCCTTCTGCGACTCGGTTACACAACTCCTGTTGTGTCAGGCTTACACCACCTGCGCGCGACGGACATCCGACCGTTGTTTTTGTACTTCGGCTTCTCCCCGCTGCGACGGTCTTCTACTACTCGCTTCGACGGACATTCGTCCGTTGTTTTTTTGCTGTGGATATTCATCCACTGTTAGTCGCTCATCGTCTTTCACCCAAAGTATTCCGCCTATCACGTAATACAGCCAATC
>JANNBB010000017.1:0-72078 GCA_031385005.1 Bacteroidota bacterium | reverse complement strand
AACACCATTTACACAAAAATCATTCGTACATACCAATCCATCAGTTGTACCGAACGTGCCATCGGGAACATTCACGTGAGATACTCCTGTCAAAGGATCACAAGCATCTATTGTACATGGATTGCTATCATCGTAATTTACCGACACATGTGAAACTCCTGTAGGTTCCGTACAAGCATCTGTGGTACATAAATCGTTATCATCAATATTCACCGGATCGTGAACGGTAACACCATTTATGCAAAAATCATTCGTACAAACCAATCCATCCGTTATTCCGAACGTGCCATCGGGAACATTCATATGAGATACTCCCGTTAACGGATCGCAGGCATCTACCGTACAAGGATTGCTGTCATCGTAATTAACAAGGGTATGAGAAATTCCTGAAGGTTCTGTGCAGGCATCAGTTGTACATAAATTGTTATCGTCAACATTCACAGGATTGTGAAAAGTTATGCCATTTAAACAAACATCATTTGTACAAACCAATCCATCAGTCGCTCCTGCTATGCCATCCGGAACATTTACATGAGATACTCCAGTGACAGGATCACAGACATCTGTAGTACATGGATTGCCATCATCTATGCTAAACGTATTGTGAAAAATTCCCGTCGGCTCAACACAACCATCGTTTGTACAAGCATTGTTGTCATTCACATTAACTGGCGGATGAACTGTTACCCCGCCTTGGCAAATATCATCCGTACATGCAAGTCCATCT
Source organism: Bacteroidota bacterium (assembly GCA_031385005.1). Classification (GTDB taxonomy): domain Bacteria; phylum Bacteroidota; class Bacteroidia; order AKYH767-A; family 2013-40CM-41-45; genus JADKIH01. The sequence goes on along the minus strand of JANNBB010000017.1, from coordinate 71,351 downwards.
GACAATCCGGTTGTACCATTAGGAAATACAGTAACCGGAACAGCAGACGTTGCCGGGCAACCGTTTACAAGATCAGTTACTGTTAATGTATATGTTGTGGTAACTAACGGTGCTACATTTCCCGGGTTTTGGCTGGAAGAACTAAAACCGGGAGGATTGGATGACCATGAGTAAACAATACCGTTGGGACCATCCATTGTAATGGACCAGGTTACAAAAGAACCGGTATTTCCACCACCTCCATCATCCAGAACTTTAAGTCTCCAATAACCATTCGGATTGCCGGTAAGTGAACTCATAGCATTTCTTGGTTTATAGGTTCCGGTAAATGGGGCACCGGTAGCTGTACCCGGAATAAAAGAAGCCGCTGCATCGGAGAATATTGTATTGGTAAAATTATCCCCACTGGCGCCACTATCGGCAACAAGACAAACCGATTGTCCCAATACAGTATCATTAATGAATGTGCCGTTTGTTGTATTATTCAATGTGCCACCCGGACGAACCAAATAAACCTCAACTTCGTCAAGTTTTGTATGCAATACATTAATTGTAACTTTTAAATTGGTAACAAGAGAAAGTGAGGTTGGAACTCCAGATACCAATATAGAGTCTGTAACACCTGCAGTAGTAGTACCAAGAAATGTGGTTGTCATTGTCGAACTGAATGTTTTTGGCGAAACACCCGTAGAAGCTCCTGTTGATGAAAGAGAAGTCGAAGCTCCTTCACAGAATGAAGTAACCGTAGCGGAAGCTGAAGCGGTAGGAGCCGGCAATACACTCAGTGTTATCGGCCCAAAAGTTCTGCTGCAAAGGGATGTTGTATTCGTAGCAATAACACTGTACGTTCCTACCGTAAATGTTCCGAAAGAAAGCGGTAAACCATTTCCGGAAACAGGCGATCCAACATTTGAATTACCACTTTTAAACTGGTAAGCGACACCATTTTCTGATCCACTTAAGCCGAGCAAAGCACCTGCTGTATTGGAACAATATGTGTTTCCACCGGTTATACTAAATAGCGCCGGTGACAATGGATCCATGCTGATCAAAACACTACTTGATACGGCTGAATCACAAAGACTGCCATTTCTTACAACTGCACGAAAATGTGTGTTTACTGCAACATTGTTAAAAGTGAAGCTGGTTGAAGTATTTGCAATTGGTAACCAAGTGACTTCTCCATCAATGGATGATTCCCATCGAACGACTGAACCATTTTGCCCTGCAAGTGAAAGCAATCCTGTATTGTTTCCGGCACAAACTGTCATGTTTGGACTTACATTACCCCCTACTGAAAGTGAATTTACAGTTAGCGTAGCAATATTGGAAGTTACTGTGCCGCAATCGCCTGTTACAATACATCGGTATTGATATCCGGTTGCAGACAACGGCACACTACTTAAAAATAAAATATTATTCGTTTCCCCAGACATCAAAACAAAACCACTTCCTGTATTTTGATACCACTGATAAGATATATTTGTTCCATTACCGACGGTCTGAAATCCGGTCAATCCATTCTCACAAACCGTTGCACTTACCGGTTGGGTGATAATCGATGTCGTTGTACCAAAAGTGATTACAGCCGGAGCGGAAGTATCATTCGGACAAACTCCGCTCTTAACAATAACACGGTACAAACGAGTACCTGTAAGATTTGTATATGTAAGCGTAGATGTTGTATTGGCGATATCTGTATATGTCGAACCACTGTTACTTGAAATTTGCCATTTCACTATTGATCCGGTAAAACCCGAGACCGTTAACGTACCATTGTTGGTACTTGAACAAACTGTCGCATTGGGGCCAACAGTACCGGCAACAGAAGTTGGGTTTACAGTAAGCGTTACCGTGTTAGAAACAACCTGTGGACATGGTCCTCCAACAATACATTTATATTGTCTTCCATTCATTCCGAATGTAACACCGGGTAATACTAAAGAAGAACTTGTGGCACCGCTTATATTCGCAAAACTACCGGAGCTATTATCCTGCCATTGATAAGTTAAACTGGTTCCTGTTGCAACCACTGCAAAGGTTGCTGTACCACCCGCACATAAAGTAGATGAAACGGGTTGTGAGGTAATGGATGTATTCAGCAATACTGTAACTGTTGCCGGACTTGAATTCACTTCCGGACATACTCCGCTTTTTACTACAGCTCTGTATAATCTAGTTGCACCAATATTGTTAAAGGTTAGCGTATTTGTTGTATTCGTGACAGTGGTCCAACTTGTACCACCGTTGAGAGAAAACTCCCAACGTTGTACAGAACCGGTGTGACCGGAAAGCGTGAGCGTTCCTGAATTTGTTCCTGTACAAACAGTCATATCAGGAGAAACTGAACCCCCGACTGTTGTTGGTGACACAGTAAGCGTTACAACATTTGAAGTAAGCGAAGGACATGCTCCCGATAATACACACTGATAGGTAGTCCCGCTCATTGAAGGTGTGATATTGCTGATACTTAATGTCGGCCCTGTTGCATTCAGGATATCTGTCATCCCACTTCCGGTGTTTTGCTGCCATTGATAGGTTAACAAGCTTCCTGAAGCTACAATTGTGAAATTGGCAGTACTACCTTCACAAAGAATTGCATTTGATGGCTGATTGCTAATCGATATGGATTGGTTTACGGTAATAGTTGCCGTATCTGAATACACTGATGGACAACCACCATTGTCAACCAATACACGATAAAGTGTTGTACCATTCAAATTCAGGTAATTCTGACTAGAAGTAGTATTAGAAATTGTCGCCCATGTTACACCATTATTTGTTGAACTTTCCCACCGAACAATAGATCCGTTGTTTCCGGCAAGTGTAATTGTGCCGCTATTGGTGCCGGAACAAACAGTTGCATCTGAAGATAAATGTCCTGCAATTGTTAATACATCAACAAACAATGTTACCACATTAGTAGTTGCTCCTCCGCATGTACCGGTAACAATACAACGGTATTGCCAGCCATTCATGCCGGTTGTAACAGAACTCAGGTTTAATGTCGGATTGGTTTCTCCCAATAAATTTGTCATACCATTTATCAAATCGTCATATTGCCATTGATAACTCAGTCCCGCTCCTCCTGCAGATAACGAAAAGTTTGCATTGCTTCCCGAACAAACCGCTTGGCTCTGTGGCTGTGTAACGATAAATGTATTATCAATTACGTTGATGATGGCTGTGTCTGAATAAACCGTCGGACAAACTCCGCTTTGAACCAACGTTCTAAAGTAAGTGGTACCCGTAAGGTTTATGTAATTTTGATTTGTAGTAGTATTGGATATTGTTGCCCATGTAAGTCCATTATTTGAAGAACTCTCCCAACGAACAATTGCCCCTGAATTTCCTCCCAATGTCAAAGTTGCTCCATTTGCACCTGAGCAAACATCTGCATCCATACTAATCGTTCCTCCAACCGGCGGCTGGTCAATTAAAATTTGTAGACTGCCAACTACTGTAGCAGAACATAAAGGAGTAGTTGCATATTCAACACTCACCAAATCATATGTTGTTGTACTGTTTAATGGCCCTGTTGATACAGATGCCAATCCGGAGTTATTAAGTGTTATCGTTTGATTTCCTCCATTATTAATTTTATAAGTTATAACTGTATTTGGTGTACCGTTAAATTGAACCGTAGAAGAAGAATTTATACATACCGCCGTATTCCCGCTTATACTTGCTGTAGGAGTTGGCAAAACGGAAACAGTTGCATTGCTACCGGGGGCTCCGGAACAAGAAACGTTATCTGTAACCGAAACGATTGAATAGGTAGTTGTAGAAACCGGTGATACACTTAATGTATGGGGATTATTATTTGTTGTAACAGATGTTGAATTAACTCCGTTAGAATAAACAAATGTCCAAGGTCCTGTACCTCCCGTAAAAGCAACGGATAAATTAGTAGCAGTACTTGTCTGACAATCATTAACGGATCCGGAAATATTAGCATTGTAAATTGCAGGTTGAGTCACTGTTGCACTGGCCGTTGAAGTACAACCACCCGTTGCAGTAACTGTAACCGTATACGTGTTTGCTGTAAGTCCGGATATGTTTTGAGTTGTTGCCCCACCCGGCGACCATGAATAAGACAATGGAAGAGTTCCTCCTGTTGTTGTAATATTAATTGCACCGGTATTTCCACCAAAGCAACTTACATTGGTAATTGATGGAGCATTTATAGTAGCCGGAACACACACTTCTCCAATCTGAAAATCACTAAACGAACCAACGTTTATTGCTTTTGTTGATGTTGCAGTCAGAGTACTCGTTGTTGTTGGACTCCAGGTTGAAGGCGAATTAAATTTTCTGATAACAAAATTAGAAGTATTTGCACTGCCATCAATATCCCCGGAAACAAAGTTTAAGGTAATATTATAATTGGTAAAAGTCATACCTGTATTTACAAGAGACCAATACCTGTTTACACTTTTTGAAGCAATAATACCGGAACCTGAAATTGAAGGATGATCAGTATTAATTGTTGACGCCAACAATGTTCCTGAAGCGCTCATCGTATTCATATCCACTAAAACAGGTGCGTAAGCAGACGCATCTCCTATTGGAAATAACAAGGATGGCGAACCACTATTTGCGACACTCCTTAACACTTTACCATTTACATAACTACTACCGGATTGTCCGGATAAGGTTGCTGAGACACCCAGCGACAAAATATTTAAACCCGTTTGAATAATACCGTTGCCAAATAAGATTGCTCCATTCACGGTAAAACTATTCGTCATGGTGAAACCGGCAGAATTGTTAAATGTTGTGCTGTTAAATTGCGTGACGGCTGTTCCTCCGATTGACTGATTCGAACCACCATCGAAGGTGATAACTTCTGTACCCCTTGTATAAGTACCACCGTTACTCCACGTGCCTTTTACGTTAAAGTTTTTGTTATTGGTAGCATTTGAAAGGGTACTCCCACTCGCTATTGTCAAATTATTAAAATTCATTGCACCTGAGCCACTGCCGATTACAGTTGTAGTGCCTCCACCTGAAAATGTCACCGTATTGGTTTGACCATTAAATGTTGATCCTGTGGCTACGTTAAAACTTGCTCCTTTCACGGAAAAACTATGCGATCCTGCATTTAATGTTGTACCGGAATTGGGCAATAAAAAATTACCGAAGGTTGACGAGCCGCTCCCTGACAACGATTGTACTGTGCCGGTAAAATTAAAATTCAATGTGTTAGTTTGAACAATTGTTCCATTGTTAGTATAATTACCTGTAATAAAAATATTGCCTGAACCGGAAGTGGTAATTGAAGCACCATTATTAATCTGAAGGTTGTTGAAGTTCTTTGCATTGTTTCCTGCTAAAACTCCTGAAGAACCGGTTAGAATAAAAGTTGAAGTGCCCTGAACCATTGTTCCTGATGTCATAGTCAATGTCCCTGACAATGTAATGGTCGATGATCCGAAATCCTTATTTCCGGTTGCGCTAGACGTCAAATTGAAAAAAGTAGTGCTGCCGGATATTGTTTGAGCTCCGCCATTTAATGTAACTGTTCCACTTCTCGGATTGAAAGTACCACCGTTAGTCCAGTTTCCTGTTACATTTAATGAATGATTACTAGCCGAAACATCAAACGTCGCCCCTGCTGAAATGGAAATATTTCCTGTTGCAGCAATTGGTGCCGCTAGTGTAGTTGTACCTCCTGTAATAGATAAGTTATTGAATGTGGTGAAAATGGTTGCCGGAATAGTATTGTTTGCTGTAAGTTCCACTGTACCTATTCCGGGAGTGAAAACATTCACGCCGGCATTCGCCAATGCAAATCCTTGACAAGTCAATGTGCCGCCTAATGCCATATCAATACTGCCTCTTCTATTTGTATTTCCTGAATTTCCCAATGTAACAATCCCTCCAACTGTTAAACTCGTGGAAGCATTGAATTTAAGGACGCAAATATTATTATTTACTGGTGCTACATTTAAGGTCTGACAAGCAGCTCCTGCAATATTTACAGTGACTGTAAAATTGGCAAGCACATTTGCAATATCACTTGGTCCGGGATAATTGGTTCCTGCAACCGGAGTACCAGTCAAACCCCAGGTTGCAGGGGCATTCCAGTTTCCCGTTGCTGTGTTGTTAAACGTTGCAGCGGAAACCGAACTTAAACAAAGTAACCAGGCAATTGCTAACTGAAGGAACACTTTGTAGCCCTGTACCGGAATCAATTTAAATTGGTTTTCCTTTCCAGACTTTTTCAATAAGCCATAGGAATTTACCAAACTATTGTTGTTGTAGAATTTCGTATTCATGTTTTGAAAATTTGTGTTTGTATGTTTTGAAATTTAAATGTGTTTATTCGGTGAAATTATAATAGAAGATTATTTAAGAATTTATATTATGGGAAGCCAACCCTTCGGCCAACAAGGGAATAAAAAGTAACTGTATTCCGGACTTGAAATACTTTGTCATTTGTAAAAGATACACAGGGCAATAAAAACAAAAGTTCCTACACCTGTTAAATTGTAAAGTGTGTTTCATGTTTGCTAATTGTGCAAGATTAACAACAAACCCATTTTAAAATAATTACAATAATGGATTTAATATGAATATTTAAGAATGCAAATATATCACAAACTACCGTCAATTAAGGGTTTTAGCAATAATTTAATATTAAATCATATAATAAAATGGTAAATAGTTAATATTACTTGGCGAATTTTAAAACAGATAAAAAACAAAATTGATATTAGAAAGGACTTTAGCCATATTTAGTCAACCAATTAATAATGAATAATTAATAATAATAAAATCAAAATTGCCTTTATTAATAATTTAACATCTCCCAAACATCTTTTTTATTCGATTTTACAACAATTTAATTGCCTCAAAACCCAATGTTGATAAGTATTTTTGAAAAATAACGATTTTTGTCATAATACTTTTTATTTTTACCAAGCACTTTATTATTTCGGCCAAATAATAATTACATTGTTTAATATTTTAATTATTTTAACAGATTATTAAAACTGTTAATCTTTTGAAACCTGTTTATTTTACTCTTTTATTAATTTTTACTTTTCACCGGACAAACGCACAAAGTCTAAACACTCCTGTTTTAACAAATGCGAATGCTCACTTGTTGAATTATTATTCCCTATACATAGAAGACATACCGCAGGATGAAATAGCGCCTGACAACTATTATTATTCGATAGATAATCAATCTACTTCGAATGCAACTCAGGCAGCAGTTTGCTGTTGCAGCGATACGCTAAACATTGGATCTTTTATTATTAACATGGGTATTACTCCGCAAACTTTCGGAAATGGACTAATGCCTTACGGAATGATTTATGATTTAATCATCAATTACAAAGTGCCGATAATCTGGTCGATAAGTCCAACGAAACTTAAAGACGGTATTGATTTTTCGCACAATGGAAACAATTACCGCGGTGGAACATTCATCGTTCCGGCAGACTTTATTTCTCCGGCCGTACAGGGAAGAATAACGTTTTGGCAATCTCAGGGAGTCGTCGGTGCTTATACCGTTTCGCAATTGACTCCGCCGGTATTTGATACGCTTACCAGTTTCCCAAAAGTGATGATTGATAATCAGGGAAGCAATGAGGGTCTACTCACCCCCTACTATGTAAACTCAGGTATTCCTTCCTCTGCTTATTCAATCGGTAGTTCATCCGGATTGGGAAATTGTTTTGATATATGGACGGCCCCTCACTCAGATCCTACATGGGCAACACATTTTTATTTATATAATTTCGTCACCGTTCGCAAAGGTTGGATATGGGCTGCTTGCCATTCTATCAGCATGATGGAGAGCTGTCAAAATTCTGTTTTTCCTTTTAACAATTTAAAATTTCTTACCACCACCGGACTACAATGTTATAATGCATCCAGTTGTAACGGCATCGCAACAGTCCATGCGGGAATACCAACTTCACCTTTCAGTTATTATTATCCAAACGATCCTCCAATGCAATTCATGGGCATCATGGATCCTGCCTGCCAGAACGGTTCCGAGAAATGGTTCATACCTCTCTCCGGCGGACAATGGAGGGCTACAACTAAAAGAGGTGTTACTACCTCTGATGGTCTTTCTCCTAGAGAGGGAGCTGAAATTTCTTACGGACCTGCTTTTGCCAATACAGCTAACGGTTACGTCATGTATGAAGGTGGACATAGCTTTACCGGAAGCGGAACAATCCCCGATCAGGTTGCCGCTCAGCGTGCTTATCTGAATTATATTCTCTGGTCAGGTTTAAAGACCCGACTGGGAGTTTCCCTTACGAGTGCTACAACCATGAATGCAGGTACAACCTACCCAGTATCCGCAGCCGTCTCTACCGGAATTGCGCCTTTTACTTACAACTGGACTTGCAACATCGGTGGATCATTCTCTAATCCTACGTCTTCTTCAACTAACTTCACTCCTCCAAGTGTTGCTGCCGACACAACTGCCGTAATTACCGTTCAAGTCGGAGATAATTGCGGAAGAAGAAATATTAAAACAATTTGCGTAAGAATATTATCCGGCTCTACCCTTCCCGTCGAACTTCTTTCTTTCGAATTAAAAAATGATGACGATCAAGTTTTGCTTCAATGGAATACTGCCAGCGAAACCAATAATGATTTTTTCGGAATCGAAAGAAGTCATGATGCTGAATACTATGAAGAAATAGGTCGTGTTGATGGAGCCGGTAATAGCTCCTCTATCAATTCTTATCAGTTTACAGACGAAAACCCATTCTTAGACATTTCCTATTACCGACTTGCACAAACAGATTACGATGGAGCTATAAACTATTCAAATAGTCTGGTGTTCGCATCTACAAAAAGTAAAAACAATTCTCAGCAACTTTTTATATCTCCTTCACCGGTAATCAATGAAATTTATTTCCGTTTTCTTGGCGAAGAAAAAAATTCTGCCGTAATAACAATTTATAATTCATTAGGAAAAGAATTGTTTCAACAAGATGTAGATTATGAAAAAGGAGAGAATGTGATTAAGTGCAACAAAAACGTTAATCTGATATCCGGTTTATATCTGGTTAATATGCGCTTTAGCAATGGGAAAAATTATTCTTCCAGATTCGTAAAAAAGTAAACTGACCGCTTTGTTAAACACAGATCATTTTCGCGAATGATTATATCGGTTCTGTCATTCCATTTTTTAGATTTCTTTTTCGCTTTCTTCATCATTTTTTTGGCATTCTTCGCCTGTAACTTCAAATGCCTTTTTTTTCCCTTCTCCACTCCCTTTTCCATCTTCTTTTTCTGGATGGCTTTTTTCTTATCTGCCTTTTGTTGTTGCTTACTTCCCCCATTTGGCTTCGGTGAACGAGAATCTACGTCCTGACCCGCAAGCGAAAATGAAATTAGAAGAAAGAAGAGAAAGGTGGCCTTCGAAAGCCACCTTTTGTAATTAATAGAAACTTTCATTTTTCCGATTAGCTCTTAATTTGCAAATCCATATCACACTGCGGACACTTACCCGGTTTGTCGCTTGTTACTTCAGGATGCATCGGACAAGTATAAATGGTTGCAGCATTTACCTTTGTTGAATCAGTTGTACTTGCAGCTTCTTTGTTTTCATTACTTTTGCAAGAAATAAAAGCCGAAAGAATCACGAAGAAGAGTAGTTTTTTCATAGTTTGTTTTTGGTTTTTACAAAGATACAGGGTAAATAAATCCTAAATGACACTTAACCGCATTTCTTTATTCACAGTAAAACGCCTATTACTTCCCTTTATTCTGATCGCTTCCTTTTCGTGTAAGAAAAGCAATGTGGAGGACAGAATTCCTGTCGTGCCTGTCAGTGTTACCATTTACCTGAATCTTCCTTCTTATTCGGCCTTGAATGTCGTGGGAAATTATGCCAAAGTAGCCGGTGGTTACAGGGGTATTATCGTTTATAGACGAAGTCAGACCGAATTCGCCGCTTTTGATCTGGCTTGCCCTTACGATCCAAGTGCCTCCGGTGCTGTTTTAGAGGTCGATTCTTCCGGAGTTACTATGGTCGATAACCATTGTGGCAGCAAATTCAGTCTCGCTTACGGTTCCGTTTTGAAAGGACCGGCTACTAGTCCTATGAAAGCTTATAATACTGACTACGATGGAAACAATATTGTTTACATCTATAATTAATTGAAATTTTTCGTTTTATTTTTAGTTTTTATATGTTTAAATATATGATTTTCAAGTATTTATAGTTGTCTTGAGGATATACAATTACAAGACATTCCGAAGCTTTTACCCTTACTTTCCTCAGCCATAAAATTTTCAATTTCATTGAAACATAAAAAGTGGAATTGGTTAATTGAACTCTCAGAAAATATTTTTAAAAAAACTTCAATAATATTTGGTTGTAATAAAATTGATATTGTAATTTTGAGAAAAGCAATTTAACATTGTGTCGTTATCACTAAAACCTGAATACACATTATGGCAACTAAAAAGAAATCTGTAAAAAAGCCGAAAGCTAAAAAAGCGGCAGCTAAAAAAGCTACAGGAAAAAAAGCGGTTAAGAAAGCTCCCGCAAAAAAAGCAGCACCTAAAAAGGCCGCTAAGAAAACAGCAAAAAAATCAGCTCCCGCCGCAAAAAAGAAAGTCGCACCTAAACCTGCTGCTAAAAAACCTGCTGCTAAAAAAGTTGAAGTTAAAAAAGCTGAAGTTAAAAAAGCTGTCGCTCCAAAACCTGCAGCAAAGAAACCCGCTGCTAAAAAACCTGCTCCAAAGCCGATTAAGATTCAGGAAATACGTAATCAACCCGAAATGATTATGAGCGAAACTGAAATCATAGAAATCTCCCCGGTTGAAAATGATGCAATCGATGGTGCTGATGACAATCTTCCTCTTGACGCTGACATGAAGGATTTTGACAGCGAAGCTCCGTTGAGCGATTACGACGACGACGACGATTTTTAATAATTAAAAGCTGTATGAGTGCCTGCTAATAAATAGTTTATTGGCATGAAACAATCTTGTTACCCCTTATAAATTGCTCCCCCGCAATTATCTTTGGAAGAACCGGTAACACTTTTCAGGCAATTTACCTCATTGCGAATTCTCAATACTCCCAGAAAGGCGAAAATAATGGCTTCTTTGAATTCTATTATTTTCCTTTCCGGGATTTGGATTTCATTTACCAGGTATTTTTTGAGCCGGCTGATGAGGTAATTGTTGAATGCACCACCACCGGTAATTAATACATTTCCGCTTTTCTTCAAATCATTTACAACAGAAGATATTTCCAGTGCAATATGTTCGCAAAATGTTGCTAAAATGTCTTCAGCATTTAATTCGGATTTCTTCAGTATGGGAAAAACATGGTGCTCGACATCTTCTCTTCCCAGCGATTTTGGAAATGGCTTTTTGTAAAATGAAATCTGTGAGAGCTCATTTAAAATTGTTTTATCGACTGTTCCTTTAGCGGCAAAATTACCTTCGGAATCATAAGGACTTCCCAACTTCATTGCATATTTATTTAAAACCATGTTGCAGGCGCAAAGGTCATAGGCAAAACGTTCGCCTCCTTTTTCAAATGATATATTCGCAATCCCACCCAGGTTCAAACAGAAAGCGGCTTCAGAAAATAAAAACTTGTCTCCTATCGGAACCAATGGCGCGCCTTGTCCGTCCAATGCAACATCTGTACTTCGAAAATCACAGATGACTTGATATCCCGAATGTGCTGCTAACGAAGCACCCGAACCAATTTGTAACGTATATCCTTTGCCCGGATTATGAAAAATAGTATGTCCGTGAGACGATACAAAATCGGGTTGTAAACGATTCCTTTCGCAAAATTCCTTTACAAGCTTTCCCAAATAAGCTCCATACCGGGAATTCAATTCGGAAATTTCCTCTGCAGTTGAATGATGAGCATTCTCCAGCAGATTTTTCCATTTTTCTTCATAAGGAATTGTCTCGGCATTTATCAACTGAAATGACCAGACCTTGTCCAAGGTTAATTCACAATAAGCGATATCAACACCATCCAGTGATGTGCCCGACATTAATCCAATTACTTTATAGTGATTCATGGTTTTCTTTTAAAATTAAAAACAGAAAAGGAGAAATTACAGTTATCTTTCTACAATTGAAGGGCTCAAAAAACACGTTCTCAAACCTTTTAATTTGTCTGAAAGGATGTCCATAATGCCCGATTCCGAGCCAATAAGCAACTGATTTTAACCACCAATTTTAACCCTTTCCTGCCGCTTTTCCTTGTTAATGATACTCAAATCCTGTACGTTTGCGGATACAATAAAAGTAAAGAATTAACAATTTTCGCCTCTTTTGAGCGAAATCTATCAACAATCCTGATATGAATTTTGAATTAAGTGAAGAACATCTGATGATTCGCAATGCCGCACGCGATTTTGCACAGTCGGATTTAAAACCGGGCGTCATCGAACGCGATGAAAATCAGAAATTTCCTAAGGAACAAATTACGAAAATGGCCGAATTGGGTTTTATGGGCATGATGGTGAGTCCGAAATACGGCGGTGGCGGAATGGATACAGTTTCTTACGTACTTGCTATGGAAGAAATTTCGAAAGTAGATGCATCTGCTTCTGTAATCATGTCGGTGAACAATTCATTGGTTTGCTGGGGTCTCGAAGCTTTTGGAACAGAAGAACAAAAACAAAAATATCTCGTGCCTCTCGCTAAAGGGGAAATCATTGGTGCATTTTGCCTGAGTGAACCGGAGGCAGGTTCTGACGCCACCTCTCAGCATACTACTGCCATAGATGCCGGAGATCATTATATTCTCAACGGGACAAAAAATTGGATCACCAATGGCTCAACAGCTTCTGTTTACCTCGTAATGGCTCAAACAGATGTAGCAAAAGGACATAAAGGCATCAATGCACTCATCGTTGAAAAAGGTATGCCCGGCTTTACTGTCGGACCTAAAGAAAACAAATTGGGAATTCGCGGAAGTGATACCCATTCATTAATGTTTACAGACGTGAAAGTTCCCAAAGCCAATCGCATCGGTGAAGATGGCTTCGGTTTTAAATTTGCCATGAAAACGCTTACAGGCGGACGTATCGGTATTGCTTCTCAGGCACTTGGAATCGCTTCCGGCGCATTTGAACTTGCATTGAATTATTCGAAAGAGCGTAAAGCATTTGGCGTGCCCATTTCTCAACATCAGGCCATTCAGTTTAAGCTGGCCGACATGGCTACAGAAATAGAAGCAGCCAGACTACTCTGCTTCAAAGCTGCGTGGATGAAGGATAAAGGACTCGACTACGGACTTTCCGCAGCGATGGCTAAATTATTTGCCTCTAAGGTTGCCATGGATACTACCATTGAAGCTGTACAAATTCACGGAGGTTATGGCTTCGTAAAAGAATTCCATGTCGAACGACTCATGCGCGATGCGAAGATCACGCAGATTTACGAAGGAACTTCCGAAGTGCAGAAGATCGTTATCTCCAGATCCGTTCTCAGCAAATAATGTCTCTTATACCTACATACGCTCTGAACCGTTTACGGATCTTTCTGATGCTTTTTTGTATCTCCTTTGCATCATGTAAACAACAGAAAGATCTTGTCTATTTTCAGGGAACCATTCCCACAATTAGTACAGATAGCATTTACAAGGTGCGGATTTTTCCGGGCGATATTCTTTCCATCAATATTTTCACAATCAATACAGAGGCCTATCCATACTTGTCGGCACCGAACGACAGGTTTTCAACTGATAACCGTTCTGCCTATGAAAAAGGATTCATCGTCAACGACAGCGGTAATGTAAAACTCCCTTTAGTGGGCAATGTGGAAATGAGCGGCCTCACTATTTTCGAAGCCACATCGTTGCTCGAAAAAAAATTTAAAATCTTTATCGAAGATCCTATCGTCACGATAAAAAAATTAAACTTCAAGGTAACAGTTCTCGGCGAAGTGAATAAACCCGGAACGTATACCATAGCAAATGAAAAAGTTTCTTTACCTGAAATTCTCGGTATGGCCGGCGATCTCTCTCAGTTCGCGGATCGGAAAAGGTTAAGAATCATTCGGGAAGAAAACGGCATGCGAAACGATTTCTTTGTCGACCTGACGAATGCTCAATCGCTGAATTCCACCAGCTATTACCTCCATCCCGATGATGTTCTTTATGTTCAACCTCTTCCCCGCAGAGCCTTTCAAAATATCAGTCCTTCTGTAACACTCTTTACTTCTGTTCTTACTACTGCAGTCATTGTACTTACTTTTATCATCACGCAAAAATGAGAATGTCTCCGGAAAACAAACGCAACGATGATGAAATTGATTTGCGTTTGTTATTTTTCAACCTTCGTAACAAATGGCATTACTTTGTTATTTCTGCTATCCTTTTCGGGATTGCTGCCTTTATTTATGTAAGGTTTACGCTTCCGGTGTATGAAGCTTCTACGAGTATATTAGTCAAGGATAGTAAAAACACCTCCAAGAATATTGAAGACATTTTAACGGGCGATCTTTTTGGTAACACTAAAAATATTGCAACAGAAATTGGAATCCTCCGCTCCCGTTCGGTTTTTGAAGAGACAGTCAATGAGTTGAATCTTGGAATCAGCTACTATTCGAAATCGACATTTTTCAAATCGCCTGTATATAAAACAGCTCCTTTCGTTGTTCAGGTAAATAATATTACCGATGGCATTTACGATGAAAGGTTTCATATATCCCTCCTCGACACCTCGCACTTCGCACTCGAGATTGAGGTTGACAACCGGACGTTGAAAGATTACAGCTATTCAGGTACACACAATTTTGGTAGTTTAATAAAGACACCGTTTTTTTCATTCACGATTACTAAAAACGAGACAGCTCCTTTTCCTGCTTCCGAAGAAGAATATTATTTCGTCGTGAATTCGATGAATAAACTTTTTTCTACTTACAATGAAAAATTGAAAGTAGAACCAATTAACAAAGACGCAACCATCGTCCAGGTAACTGTACAGGATAATTTGCCCGAACGCGCCACCGACTTTTTGAACATGCTCGGCAAGGTTTATATCAACCGCGATGTAAAAGACAAATCATCCGTCGCGGCCCTCACTCTTAAATTTGTAGATGAGCAGCTTGAAGAAATCAGCAAGACACTGAATACAACGGAACTTGAACTTCAAAAGTTCAAAGAGAAACAAGGAATGGTCGACTTAAGTGAAGAGTCAAAATCATACCTCGTTCGCGTGACATCGATAGAACAGGATCGCATGAAAGCCGATATCAATCTTCGTACACTCGATTTTCTATATGATTATGTTACCGGCAATAAAGATGTGGAGAGTTTCGCTCCTTCGAGTTTAGGTACACCCGATCCATTGCTAATTGAACTGATCACCAAACTGAAGGAACTCCAAAGTAAACGTAAAAGTCTGATATATGGCAGCAGTGCTCAGTCGCCTGCTATCAAAGTAATAGACGAACAAATCGAGCAAACAAAAAGGGCGCTGATAGAAAACATCAACAACATTAGAAATCTTACTCGCTCCAATCTCAAAGGACTCGACAGTCAGCTATCGGAATACGAAAACTACATTCACAAAATCCCGAACATAGAAAGAGAATTACTCGGCATTCGAAGAAACTTTACTGTGAATGAAAATATCTATCTCTATCTTCTTCAGAAAAAAGCAGAAACAGGAATTGCGAAAGCAACAGCTGTATCCGATAACAAAGTACTCGATACGGCATCGCTGAACAACATTCCTGTAATTCCAAACCGAAAAGCCGTAGCCATCATTACACTCATTCTTGCTTTGTTACTACCCTTGATTACCATCCTCCTTCAGGGTTATATTAAAAACACCATCAGCAACAGAGAAGACGTCGAGAAGCTTACCAAAATTCCTATCATCGGTGTTGTCGGACATTTAAGTTCAGGCGAGCGATTAGTCGTAGCCAATAAACCTAAATCATCAATTGCAGAGGCCTTCCGTTCCATTCGTGCAAATCTTATGTTCTTCGGACTGGCAGACCAACATAAAATTGTGCTGATTACATCTTCTGTTGGCGGCGAAGGGAAATCATTTTCAACTTTGAATCTGGCAACTGTGCTGTCTCTGCAACACCACCGGGTAATTATTGTCGGCATGGATTTAAGGAAACCTCAATTGATTCAGGATCTTGGCGTAAATAATACGGATGGAGTAAGTACGCTTTTGATTGGCAAATCTACACTCGAACAGGTCATTCAGAAAACGAATGTAGAAGGGCTGGATATTATTCCTTCCGGACCTGTTCCTCCTAATCCGTCGGAATTGCTTTCGAAAAAAGAAACGATACAGGTATTGGATAAGTTGCGCGACATGTATGACTACATCATTATCGATACGCCACCGGTAGGGATCGTCAGCGATGCCATGATGCTGATGAACTATGCCGACATCAATGTATTCATTTTGCGCGAAAATTATTCGAAGAAAGACTACATCAAAACGATTAACGAATATTATGCTCAGGGTAAAGTGAAAAACCTTTGCATACTTTTAAATGATGCGGGAACGAATCAGCGATATGGTTATGGATATGGTTATAGCTATGGCTATACGGGTTATGGCTACTACGATGAAGAACAAAAGAAAAAAGGAATTCTGAGCAGGTTTAAAAAGTAGTTATCACTACAAAAAAATACTTTCAGATCGCTTCAAACACTTTTTCCATTTTCGTTGAACGGGAACCTTTAATAAGAATAGTCGTGTTGGTAAGCGGGTTTGTTTTCACCCATTCGGCAGCTTTTTCGGAATCATCGAAATAAATACAATCCAGTTCCTCTTTAAATTTTCCGAAATTTTTTCCGACAAGAATGACTCTGGTATAATGCGCTTTTTTGAGCATCCCTGTAATACGTTTATGTTCGGCATCGCTTTCTTCACCTAATTCAGCCATGTCGCCCAGAAAAACAACTCTGTTTTTTATTTCCAGTTTGGCGAAATTGGTAAGTGCCGCTTCCATGCTTGTAGGATTCGCATTGTATGCATCCAGAATAATGGTGTTGCTGCCCTTCTTAACGAGTTGCGATCGGCTGTTGTCGGGACGATAACTTTCGATAGCATCTTTAATGTCTGCGGCACTCACACCAAAATAATTGCCGACGCAAATGGCGCTGAGAATATTTTCGAAATTATAAGCCCCTGTCAATTGCGAATTTATATGTCCCAAACGTCCCTCACTTTTCCATTGTAATGTCAAAAATGGTCTTTCGCCTAAAAGTGTGCCCGAACAATAAAAACTGTCACCTGTTCCATAACGAATAACCTGAGGTATCTTAAACGTACCTGCCATCGAAATAAGAAGAGGATTGTCGTTATTCAGAAAAACTCCTTTCCCCTTTTTCTTAATCCATTCATACAACTCTCCTTTCCCTTTCTTTACTCCTTCGAATCCGCCAAATCCCTCCAGGTGTGCTTTTCCGACATTGGTGATGAGCCCGTAATCCGGTTCTGCAATCTTACAGTAACTTTCGATTTCCTTCAGGTGATTCGCACCCATCTCAATGACGGCGAATTCCGTTTCTTTCGTGATGGATAAAATAGTCAGTGGCACTCCGATATGATTGTTCAGATTGCCTATAGTAGCAAGCGTATTGAATTTTTTAGCAAGCACATTACGGATCAATTCCTTCGTTGTTGTTTTACCATTGGAACCTGTAATAGCCAATACAGGAATATTAATTTGTTTGCGATGTTCATGAGCAAGGTCCTGCAAAGCTTTGAGGACATCTTCAACAACAATATACCTTTCGTCTTTTTTATATTCCGGTTCATCGATAACAACATAGGAGGCCCCCAGTGAAAGCGCTTTTTCAGAAAATGTATTGCCATTAAAATTAGGACCCTTTAAAGCAAAGAAAATGCACCCTGGAGATATATTCCGGCTATCCGTACTAATTAATGTATACTCCCTGAAAATTTCATATAGTGATTTCATAGTTATCGATAATTCAGGCAACGAAGTTAAGACTTAGTGTCAGGCATTAAATATCTTCTGCATTCGACTTTCAACATTCTAAAGCTTATAAATCAGATCAGAGTACCGACCGAACTAGCTATACAATAAAAAGTTTCAATATTATTCCGTAAGAAAAATTAAGCGTTGCAGATATCCTTACAAAATCTTTAAAAATTAAATCATTGCAATTGTTTGGAAGCGTTGCTCACTTTTTGGTTAAAACCACCGTCAACTCTTCGTTTCCTAAAAAATACCAATAGCGAAGGAAAAAGGAAAAAAACTTAATAATGAAAGTTTGTAATAAACCGGGACGTGATTTTTTACTTCTAAAGTTAAAAAGATTAATAAAATTGAGTAAAATCATCAGACTATCACCGCCTTTGTATCTGACTTTTTCTATTTTCATTCCATTATTATCCGCCAACTTATGCATAGCAGATTCTTTAAAATGATTGATATGCACCGGCACCTGCCACCAACCCCAATTTCTTCCAAATAATTTTCTAAAAAAAGAGGCTGAATTCGGAACACTGATTACGAGTTTTCCATTTTCATTTAACCTGTCACGCAACTGAGTTATTATCCATACAGGATTAAGCAGGTGTTCGAATACATGCGACAAAATTATTAAATCAAATGTTTCAGAATTTTGTGATAGATAATTTTCAATACTGACATCCGATACATTCAGGCCAAGATTTTTACAATAATTGACAGCGTCGTCTCCAATCTCAATACCTTTGACGATATAATCATTTTTCAATTCATTGAGCAGGAAACCATGCATACAACCAATTTCAAATATTTTTTTCGCTTTATCCTGCGGTAATAATTTTTTCAAAAACTTTGAAAAAATTTGGGAACGAAATTTTTTTTCTCCTGAAGCTAAAAAATGAACATTGTAAAAATAATTTTGGGAATAAATTTCTTCCAGTAATTTTTTTCCGGGAACAGGAATGGTGATTCCATTGCCGCAGTTTGCACATTCAACTACGTCCCAACGATGCGATGAATAAATAGAGGTAAGACCTTGAAACACGATGTTCGCTTTCCTTTCTTTACCACACAAACAATCTACATTCACTAACATGCTTATCTTTTAAAAATGTAAAATAAATTCTACTACCAATAACAGAAATTGACTTTTGGGATAACACGTTTTCCGGTTTTTTCCTGCTTTTGATTGAAGAAATAAGAAGGTAAAATTTTCTTTAATAACGCCTTTTTTTCCTCCATTTTCACTGCATTTTAAGGCAATTTTTTATGAACAATTCTTCAAAAATTGCTCTCTCTTTTCCAAAAAAACCTTACTTTCGCGCTCTCAAATTTAGAAACTAAAAATCTTAATAATTCAAATGGCGAATATTGGTAAAATTTCACAGATTATTGGTCCGGTAGTGGACGTTAGCTTCGATTCTACAGGAACCGGACTTCCCAACATCCTCGAAGCATTGGAAATCGACCGTCCGGGCTTACCCCCGTTGGTTTTGGAATGTCAGCAGCACATTGGAGAAGATACCGTGCGCGCGGTAGCGATGGAATCTACAGACGGACTCATGCGCGGAATGCCTGTGCGTTCTACAGATGCACCGATCATGATGCCTGCAAGTGATGCGATTAAAGGACGACTTTTTAACGTAACCGGCGATGCAATCGATGGAATCGGAAAAGTATCCAAAGACAAAGGTGTACCTATTCACCGTCAGGCGCCTCGTTTCGAAGACCTTTCAACAGAATCAGAAATATTATATACAGGAATCAAAGTTATCGACCTGATCGAACCTTATGCAAAAGGTGGTAAAATCGGTTTGTTCGGTGGTGCAGGTGTTGGAAAAACAGTTCTAATCATGGAGCTGATCAACAACATTGCAAAGAGTTATGCCGGTCTTTCCGTTTTCGCCGGTGTAGGTGAGCGTACGCGTGAGGGTAATGACCTTTTACGTGAAATGATTGAATCAGGCGTTATCCGTTACGGTGATGCTTTCAAGCATTCCATGGAAAGCGGTGGTTGGGATCTCAGCAAAGTAGATCGTACAGAACTCGCTAAATCACAAGCGACACTCGTATTCGGACAAATGAACGAGCCACCGGGAGCACGTGCTCGTGTAGCCCTTTCAGGACTTACAGTAGCTGAATATTTCCGCGATGGTGATGAGAAATCAGGCGGTCGTGATATCCTTTTCTTTATCGATAACATCTTCCGTTTTACTCAAGCAGGTTCTGAAGTTTCCGCCCTTCTTGGTCGTATGCCTTCAGCAGTAGGTTACCAGCCGACTCTCGCTACTGAAATGGGACAGATGCAGGAACGTATTACATCAACAAAACGAGGATCCATTACTTCCGTTCAGGCGGTTTACGTCCCTGCGGATGACCTTACCGATCCTGCTCCTGCAACAACTTTCGCTCACTTGGATGCAACAACGGTATTGAACCGTAAGATCGCTGAGTTAGGTATCTATCCTGCCGTTGATCCATTGGATTCAACTTCCCGTATCCTTACTCCGCTTATCGTTGGTGAAGAACATTACAATACAGCACAACGCGTGAAACTCATTCTTCAGCGTTACAAAGAACTTCAGGATATCATCGCCATCCTCGGTATGGATGAGTTGAGTGATGAAGATAAATTAACAGTAACCCGCGCCCGTCGTGTTCAGCGTTTCCTCTCTCAACCATTCAACGTGGCTGAGCAGTTTACCGGACTCAAAGGCGTTATCGTTCCAATCGAAGAAACTATCAAAGGTTTCAACATGATCATGAATGGTGAAGTGGACGAATACCCTGAAGCTGCCTTCAACCTCGTTGGTACAATTGACGATGCGATTGCTAAAGGAAAAAAATTATTAGCAGAATCTAAGTAATTCGCTGATTCGTTAATTAGCTAATTAACGAATTAACAAATTAGCGAATTAATAAAACGAAAAAAAATGCAACTAGAAATCATTACTCCCGATAAAAAAATCTACTCCGGAGAAGTTACTTCGGTTTCCGTTCCGGGTGCACTTGGACGGTTTGAGATGTTAAAGAACCATGCGCCGATTATCTCGACGCTGCTGAATGGCAAGGTTAAAATCAAAGACAAAGAAGGCGTGAAGACTTTCGATGTTAAAGGTGGGGTTGTAGAGAACCTGAAAAATAAAATCGTTATTCTGGCCGAGTCAGTTTAATTGATTTCACACAGAGTCCTCTAAGAAATAAAAAGGGCGCAAAGGAAAAACTTCCTTCGCGCCCTTTTCATTGGGAGCATTTTTCAAAACTACCTGATTAGTATCTGTAGGTATCTCCTTTGTAAGGGCCGGCTTTCTGGACTCCGATGTATTTTGCCTGCTCTTCAGTCAATTCGTCCAGCTCCACACCGATCTTGGCAAGGTGAAGACGAGCAACTTTTTCATCGAGATGTTTAGGAAGGGTATATACTTTATTCTCATAGTTAGAAGTGTTCATCCACAACTCAAGTTGAGCAAGAGTTTGATTGGTGAATGAATTCGACATTACGAATGAAGGATGACCCATTGCACAACCGAGGTTTACCAAACGACCTTCAGCAAGAACGATGATGTCTTTTCCGTCTAAGGAATATTTATCTACTTGTGGTTTGATTTCAACTTTCGAATTTCCGTGGTTTTTATTCAACCAGGCCATATCGATTTCATTATCGAAATGTCCGATGTTACAAACAACCGCATTATGTTTCATCGCTTTGAAGTGACGATCAGAAATGATGTTGAAATTTCCTGTAGCGGTAACAACAATATCAGCTTCTTTAATTGCCTGATCCATTTTCTTCACTTCGAAACCTTCCATCGCTGCCTGTAATGCGCAGATTGGATCAATTTCAGTAACGATTACACGAACTTTAGCATCACGGAGAGATTCTGCAGAACCTTTACCTACATCACCGAAACCGGCAACGACAGCAACTTTACCTGCCATCATTAAGTCCGTAGCACGACGGATAGCATCTACAAGTGATTCGCGGCAACCGTATTTATTATCGAACTTCGATTTAGTAACTGAATCATTTACGTTAATAGCCGGGATTGGTAATGTTCCATTTTTCATGCGCTCATACAAACGTAGAACACCTGTTGTCGTTTCTTCTGATAATCCTTTAATGCCTTTAATCAGCTCAGGATATTTATCGAAAACCATATTGGTTAAATCACCACCATCATCTAAAATCATATTCAATGGCTTACGGTCTTCACCGAAAAATAGCGTTTGTTCGATACACCAGTCGAATTCCTCTGCATTCATACCTTTCCAGGCATAAACAGAAATTCCTGCAGCAGCAATTGCAGCGGCAGCGTGATCTTGTGTCGAAAAGATATTACATGATGACCATGTTACCTCTGCACCTAATTCAACAAGCGTTTCAATAAGAACAGCTGTTTGAATAGTCATGTGAAGGCATCCGGCAATACGAGCGCCTTTTAATGGTTTTTTTGAACCATATTCTTTACGAAGTGCCATTAGACCTGGCATTTCAGATTCTGCAAGACGAATTTCTTTACGTCCCCATTCCGCTAAGGAAATGTCTTTTACTTTAAACTTGACAAATTTGTCGACTGAAGCTGTTGTGTTAGCCATTTATATGATATTTAAGGATTTAATAAGTTTCTTTTTGCAAAGATACGGATTAGGGATGAAAAACTAAACGAGTATCTTGCGCTTTTTAACAGTAAAATTATGCCAAAGGTTTGGCTTCAGTCAGGCGAAAATAATTCAATTATTGTATGGCATAGCACAGAGCCATTGGCAGAATTGCTTGAAAATGCGAGATTATCCGTATCAGAGCATGCAAAATGGTCCACCTTTTTAAGCAATGCCCGAAAACGTGAGTGGCTGACTGTTAGAAATGCCATCCAATTATTGCTACCCGGCAATTCCGCAGAAGCTATTCAATATGACGAAAATGGCAAACCCAAACTTGCTGATAAATCCATTTCCATTTCACATTCAAATGACTTCATTGCCGTCATGGTTTCTGAAAAAGGAAACATTGGCATCGACATTGAAGAAATTGGCACTCGCATAGAACGCCTTTCACAAAAATTCCTTAGTCAAAATGAAAAACAATATGGATATTCGTCAAAACACATTGAAAAACTTCACGTCATGTGGGGCGCCAAAGAAGTTTTGTTTAAAATTCACAGCATTGGCAATCTAATATTTATTACTGACCTGTTAGTTCATCCATTTATTTACACCGGATCCGGAGTTGTTCAAGCTTCTATCCTGAAAAAAGGATTTGAAAAAGACTACTCCGTAAATTATTTACAGATGAATGACTATATGCTCGTTTGGGGTATGGGATGAAAATAAAAAAAAATGAATTCTAAGTTGAAATATGTAAATCAAAAACACACTCAAAATTATTCTGCAACTAAACTCCCTCACTAGCCAACTTTATAAACAAAGCTGAATGACTTTTCCGGAAAAAATTACTTCAAATATTCGCAACAAAAAAAAACAAATTGCTGTTCTTATCGATCCTGATAAGCTGAATGAGAAAAGTTGTTCCCATCTCGCTGAACGTGCTGTAGCATCCGGAATTGACTTTTTCTTTATCGGCAGCAGCATCATTACAGGAACCAACTTCGAGCAATGCGTCGGTATACTTAAAAATACTGCCATACCTGTAATTATTTTTCCGGGCAACATGTCGCAAATTAGCAGTAACGCCGATGGTATTTTATTTCTATCACTCATCAGCGGCAGAAATCCGGAGATGCTAATCGGCAGACATGTACTGGCCGCTCCCCTATTAAAGAAAACTTCACTGGAAATTATTCCGACCGGATACATGCTCATCGATAGCGGCTCTCCTACTTCTGTCAGCTACATGAGCGGAACGCTTCCTATTCCGCACGACAAAGATGAAATTGCAGTTTGCACAGCCATGGCCGGAGAAATGCTTGGCTTGAAAGTCATTTACATGGATGCCGGAAGCGGTGCTCGTTTTCCCGTAAGCAAATCGATGATAACATCGGTAAAGAAGAATATCAGCGTGCCGTTAATCGTCGGAGGTGGAATTCGCACTCCGGAAAAAGCAGCGGAGTTATGCTTAGCAGGTGCAGACATGATTGTCATCGGCAATATATTAGAAAAAGAACCTTCACTCATAACGGAACTTGCGGCAGCAGTTCATTCGCTGCAATCCATCTAAATTATGCTCAATGAAATTTCGATTTGGGGTCAGGTTACAAGTTGGCTGGAAATAGCAGCCATGCTCACCGGAGTAGCAGGCGTTTGGCTGACAGCACGACAAAACATTCTTTGTTTTCCCATCGGTATAATTAATGTGGTACTTTACGCCTGGTTGTTTTTTTCTCCCGGCATTCAGCTTTATGCAGATGCCCTTCTTCAGTGTATTTATGTATTCCTCCTGATTTACGGATGGATGCAATGGTCGAAGCAAAGCAATGAAACAATTGTACCCGAAAAAATGGGTTCGAAATCGGCAATTAGAATAATCCTTTTAGGAATATCAGCTACGTTCTTATGCGGTTATTTTTTCGATAATTATACGGATGCGTCTTACCCCTGGCTTGACTCGTCATTAACTTGCATGAGTCTTGCAGCGCAATGGATGGTTGCTAAAAAGTTTATAGAAAACTGGATTGTTTGGATTGTTGCTGATATCATTTATATTCCACTCTTCCTCGTCAAACAGTTACCACTAACGGCTATTCTCTACGGCATCTTTTTAATTCTTGCCATTATCGGCTACATGGATTGGAAAAATAAATTAACACTCAACCGATCGTAAATGTCAGAAAAATTGTTTCGTGTTGCCTTGATTGGTCCGGAGTCAACGGGAAAGACGACGTTGTGCATTCAACTCGCTAATCACTTCAATTCCGAATGGGTTCCTGAATTTGCACGTACTTATTTGGAGCAACTGGACAGACCTTATGATTTAGACGATGTACTTTTTTGTGCTCAGTCACAATTACTGCTTGAAAATAAAATTCAGCAGTACACGCAAAACATTTTATTTTGTGATACAGAGATGATTAATTTTAAAATCTGGCTGGAAGATAAATATGCGATGTGTCCGGAATGGATAGAAAAAACAATTGAAGAAAATAACTACAATCTTTTCTTACTCACCTTTCCCGATTTACCCTTTGAAGAAGATCCATTAAGAGAAAATCCTGAACGCAGAGACTACTTTTACAATTTATACAAAGAGGAACTCGAAAAAAGAAATTTTCCCTATGAAATTATTCGGGGATCGGACAATCATCGTTTTGAAATGGCAGTTGCTTCCATAAATAAGCATTATAAAATTTAAATTCATAATCATTTCAGGAAAACAATTGCTTAAATTTATATCATGAAATCAATAAAAGAACATTGGGAAAAAGTTTATTCGACAAAAGAACCACATGAAGTAAGCTGGACGCAAGAGCTTCCAAAAACATCAATTGAATTTTTTCATAGTTTGAATTTGGAAAAAGATGCAAGCATTATCGATATTGGCGGTGGTGACAGCAAGCTAGTCGACAAATTGTTAATGGAAGGATATACGAACATTACTGTTCTCGACATTTCCGAAAAAGCATTAGAAAAAGCAAAAAAACGTTTAGGTGAAAATGCAAAGAAGGTGAAATGGATTGTCAGTGACATCTTGGAATTTAAACCTTCTATGCATTATAAAATGTGGCATGACAGAGCTACCTTTCATTTCCTGACTACCAAGGAACAAATAAACTCCTACATGGAAAAAGTCAGGAATGCTGTAAATACATATCTTATTATAGGCACTTTTTCTGACAAAGGTCCGGATAAATGCAGTGGATTAAATGTTCATCAATATACTGAAGAGGAATTACAAAAAACCCTTTCCAATGGTTTCGAGAAAATAAAATGTATTACTGAAGATCACCTGACACCATTTAACACCAAACAAAATTTTCTTTTTTGCAGCTTTAAGCGATTAGCATAGAAAACCGATTTTATGTTATTTGCAAATAATCTTATTTAAAAGTTAGAATCGAGCCATTGTACTAAGTGCTAAGTCCGTTTTCTTTTGTTTACTTTTCTACCAAATATCTATTCTGCAAATGGTCAACATTTGTGATTCCATCTCAGAGCATTTTAATTTCAGACCGGTAAACAAAAAACAATACATCCCCTAAGGGCGCCTGAGAACGATGAAAGAATTCTCTGCCCCGGGACTCCTGCTGATATAGAGTCCGGCATCTTAAATAAACATATAAATTGTAAATAGAATAAAAGTGGGAATGAAAAAAAATGGCTTGCGCCAAATGGCTGTACGGTATACCCTCTTTCCCAACCGTACGACCATCAGGCGTGAGCCATTGCATTAATCGTCTTTTTAAATAGCCAAAGATGAAAATTCCATTTCTGCACGACAACGCAATAAAAGAAGGTTCTTTTATTAAAATTGTTTCCATGAATTAGTAAACTGAATTTCACTGTTGTTCGGTTAAAATTAAGTACCTCCTGTAAACGATTAATTTTTATTAAAAAGTCATTAAAAACTGTCATTAAAAAAGCGAGGATGTTAGTACCGCCCTTTGTTTTAAGCGGACACCAATGAACTGAATTTCACAAAATCTGAAGACATAGATTATAAAATACCGATAAATTAAATTTAAACATTTTAAATTAAGTAATTATCACAGAAAAATATACTAGCATTTTAGACCCTTTTTGTGCAAGCATTATTGCCTTTAAGGTAAATAGGCAGGCAAAAAATAAAAGGATATGATTACCTGACTATATTTCACCCGTACAACATTGATTTGTTTTTCCTCAAATTAAATATACCTTTACTATCGAATCATTGGGGTGCTCCTGAACAAGGGGCTGAGATTACACCCACAGAACCTGCACAGGATAATGCCTGCGAAGGGAAAGAGGTAAACTTTTTTATTATGCATGAACCCCAGTCGTGCATACGTTTAACTTTAATGAAGAATCCGATGTCTAATCAAATTATTAAAACCGTAGCAGGAAGTTTATTTTTAATAATCTTCTTAATCAATCCATTTTGTGCATTCTCACAATTCACGATTGAAGGAATGCTGACAGATAAAGAAACAGGAACCCCGGTTGTTGGGGCGCTTATTCAGGTAGATGAAACATTTCAATTTACAACCAGCAATGAAGATGGTCGTTTCAGTTTTACGGGATTGACAAAAAGCAATTACCCTATTTCAATTACGCATATTTCCTATGAGCTTTTAAAAACTACCATTCAATCAGGAAAAGAAAATAAAATTATTCTTCAAAAGCGAATCTATCTTTCGGAAGAAATAAATATTTCTGCAACACGGGCAGAAAAGTCATCCGCGGTTTCTTATACTGAAATTTCAAAAGCGGAAATTACAAAGTATAATCTGGGAAAAGACATTCCATCAATCCTAAACAATACGCCGTCGACTGTTCTGACAAGCGATGCCGGAACAGGAGTGGGTTATTCAGGAATAAGGATACGCGGCAGTGATGCAACACGAATCAATGTTACCATTAACGGCATTCCCGTTAACGATGCCGAATCGCACCAGGTTTATTGGGTTGATCTTCCCGATTTCGCTTCCTCCACGGAGAACATTCAGGTGCAAAGAGGCATTGGCAGTTCTACGAATGGAGCCGGAGCTTTCGGCGGCAGCGTCAACATTTTAACAAATAAATTATCGACTACTCCCTTCGCTACGGTTAATTCTTCGGCGGGCTCCTTTAACACATTTAAAAATACAATTCAATTCGGCAGCGGAATTTTTTCGAAATACTTCGCCCTCGAAGGAAGAGTTTCTAAAATTACTTCCGATGGTTACATCGATCGTTCCTCCGCCAACCTGCGTTCATTTTTTCTTAGCGGCGGTTTTTATAAAAGCAATAGTTCGTTGCGACTAATCGCTTTTTCAGGAAAGGAAAAAACATATCAGGCCTGGTATGGTGTACCGCAGGACTCTCTGAAAACAAATCGCACATACAATCCTGCCGGTGAATTTTACGATACACAGGGAAACATTCATTATTACGACAATCAAACCGATAACTACAGACAGGATTATTATCAATTAATTTTTTCCCATTGGTTTAACAATAATTTCTCTTTCAATGCTGCTTTGCATTATACCAAGGGAAAAGGATATTATGAGGAATTTAAATCAGGGGCAGATTATGCTGATTACGGACTGAGCCCATTAATCGTGACTGACACAGCAATTCATAGCACAGATATCATCAGACAATTAGGGCTAGCAAATGATTTCTATGGAATGACCTGGTCAATAAAATATGAGAATACTAAATTAAATCTTGTTGCGGGAGGATCAGTAAACAGGTATGCGGGTAAGCATTTTGGCGAGGTAGTAAAAACAGACTTGCCTATGCAGCAAAAACTTCCTCATACTTATTATTCCGATGATGCCAACAAAACAGATCTGAATGTTTATGTGCGGGCTGACTATTCCCTCTATGGAAAGTTGAAATTCTTCGCCGACCTCCAGGAAAGAATCATCTCTTATAAATTTACAGGGTTCGATAATGCTTACAACACCAGCATAGAAAGAGAGAATAATTATTTCTTCAATCCAAAAGCGGGAATCAGCATAACTCCGATGGAAAAAATAATTCTCTACACATCAATAGGAATTGGACAAAAAGAACCGGTAAGAGACGACTTCGTTTATTCAACACCTGCGAAACGACCGGAAAGAGAGAAAATGATTGACTTTGAATCCGGCTTGCGTTACACTTCAGCAAAGATACAGTTCGGCATCAACACCTATTATATGGAGTACAGCAGTCAGCTTATTTTGAATGGCAAAATAAACGAAGTAGGAGAATACATCCGGGAAAGCGTGAAAGACAGTTATCGCTCAGGAGTTGAAATGGAAGGAATGTGGACGATTACTTCCAAAATAAATTTAAAAATGAATCTGACCTTGAGTGACAATAAAATTACGCTTTATAAAGAATACGTTGACAATTACGATGATGGCTCGCAAGTGATGAATGTTTATAGAGAAACCAACATTGCATTCTCTCCCCAAGTAATAGGAAGCGCCGCTGCCGGATTTATTCCATTTAAAAATTTCAACGCTGAAATTTCAGGGAAGTATATAGGCAAACAATTTTTAGATAACACATCAAATGAATCCAGAAAGCTGGACGCCTATCTGGTTAATGATCTGCATTGTTCATATAAACTTCCGGTTAAAAAACTCAAGGAGGTAGTTATCCGTATATCTGTCTACAATTTTCTTGACAAGAAATACATCAGCAATGGTTATTCTTACAGCGGATACAGCGGAGGTCAACGAAGCGATTACAATTACTACTTTCCTCAGGCGGGAATTAATTGGTTGGCGGGGGTGACGATTGGGATTTGAAAAGTACATTCACGGCTCGGGTAGTCTTAAGCAAGCACTATTGATAGTTCGGAAATACACACTTCCATGCGTGACTACGTCGCATTTCGTACCGACCTCACGGTTCGGCGTAAATAATTCCGGCTAAGTACATAGGGCGACGTAGTCACGCATGGAGAACAGGAAACAATTTGAAAAATTATTACTTGCTTAAGACTACCGAGCAGCGTGTTACACCGAGAATTACATTTCGACTCCGTGAAACTCCATGCCCTCCGTGCCTCCATGGTAATTTTTAAAAAAGCTAAGCGCCACGTCAGGGACAAATTTTATCCCAAACTTGTTGAATCTACGTGCCATCATTTTTCAAACATACGAGGCATGGAGATCACGGAGTCGAAATGCATTTTTCCGCTCGGTGATTTCAGTAATAAAAAAAATTAATTCTTGCAATTACAACTTGGCGACATGTGAATCTTTGCGGATCTGACAACAAGCGAATCAATTCTTTTCTGCTCTTCATCGGAAAGAAGAATGCCTCTTAACTCCAGCACACGCAAATTTCCTAATTGTGAAATTTCATCAGGAATAGTATTGAGTTCATTGTCCCAGAGTTCTAAAACTTCCATTTTTGATAAGCTGCCTATTGTTGCTGGAATATCTTCCAATATATTTCTATTCAAACCCAAATATTCGAGTTCTGTCAGGCGACCAATTTCATCCGGCAAATGCACAAGCTTATTGTTAGCCAGGTTGAGTCGTTTTAGATGAACCAACGTTCCAATTCCTGCAGGGATTTCTTCCAATTTGTTTTTACTCAAATCGAGTTCGACGAGATTGGTCATCAACAGCACTTCTTGCGGAAATGAATCGAGTTTCGTTTTGCTGAGATTCAATCTGTAAACCTTTTCGGGACTCAACATCGCTTCCTTCAGACTTCTGAAGATAAAAATGCTGTCGCCAACAACAGGAATTTCATCCTGAGCGGATGCATAATTAAACGAGAGTAAAAAAAGAAGGATAAAAGCTATTCTCACAGGTATAAAATATTTACAAGGAACGTTAAGCCAGCAATTTTGTTGCATGGACTTTATCCTCCTTCATTTTTTCTTTAAGTTGTTCGAGATTCTCAAAATTCATGTCACCACGAATTCTGTCCTTGAACAAGATACGAACGTTTTTACCGTAAATATCGCGCTTGAAATCGAAGATATTCACTTCAATACTCCGACTTCGACCATTCAATGCCGGTCGATTACCGATATAAAGCATTCCTTTGAATTGCTCCCCGTCCACTTCCGCACGAACAGCATAAATACCATCGGCAGGAATCAGTTTATAACCTTCTGCAACGTGAATATTCGCCGTCGGAAAACCCAACTTCTTTCCCATTTGTTCGCCTTTTACAACCTTGCCTTCCAGTGTAAACTCGTGTTCCAGCAAGGTATTGGCGGCTTGAATGTTGCCTGAGAGAAGTGCTTCTCTAATTTTGGTTGAACTCAC
The DNA here is from genome assembly GCA_031385005.1 of Bacteroidota bacterium. Taxonomy (GTDB): domain Bacteria; phylum Bacteroidota; class Bacteroidia; order AKYH767-A; family 2013-40CM-41-45; genus JADKIH01. Next base: position 40,551 of record JANNBB010000017.1, on the reverse strand, counting down.
AGCAATGTGGTTGATAATCTGTTCGTGAATTTCAACGAGTTTATATTTATAGATGGACGACATTTCTTCCAAGTCTTTATAAGAACCCTCTCTGTTACGCCCGAAATGATGATCGTAACCAATTACCAGAGTTTTTGTTCCAATTTTATTTATCAACACATCCCTGACAAACTGAGTGGCACTGATACGCGAAAACTCCTTATTAAACGGCTGGATTATGAGGTGTTGAATTCCGAAATTCCGGAGTAACTCCTCCCGCTCTTTCATCGTAGTAATCAACTTCAAATCATTGTCGTCGGGCTGAAGAACCATACGCGGATGAGGAAAGAATGTCAAAACAACCGTTTCTCCCTTGGTTTCAGCAGCAAGTGAATTCAATTTCCGTATGATAAGTTGATGTCCTGCATGCACACCGTCAAAGGTGCCAATGGTCACCACTGCATTTGCCAGTCCCGGAAATTTGTCGATTGAAGAGTATACTTTCACTTCGGCAAATATAAAGTAATCCTTTATTAACAACACTCGGGTTGTTGTTAATTTAAAATTATCAGACAGATTAATACAATAGGAAAAAAGTTAAATTTGCCACTAAATCAACCCAAAAATGAACTCCAAAATTAAGGTAACAAATCCCGTTGTCGAACTCGACGGCGATGAAATGACTCGAATCATCTGGAAATCTATTAAAGACAAATTCATTTTCCCTTACCTGGAAGCAGACATTAAATATTACGATCTGGGTATGGAAAACAGAGATAAAACCAACGATCAGGTTACCGTCGATTCTGCCGAAGCAATAAAAAAATACGGCGTAGGAATTAAATGCGCAACCATTACACCCGATGAGGCCCGTGTGAAAGAATTCAATCTCAAACAGATGTGGAAGTCGCCTAATGGTACGATCCGAAACATTTTGGATGGCACCGTTTTCCGTGAGCCAATCGTAATTAAAAATGTACCGCGTCTGGTTCCTAACTGGACAGCACCAATTTGTATCGGTCGTCACGCTTTTGGCGATCAATACAGAGCAACGGATACACTCATCAAAGGAAAAGGAAAATTAACCATGACCTTTACTCCTGAAAATGGAGAACCGCAAGTTTTTGAAGTTTTTAATTTCAAAGGCGATGGAGTAGCTTTAGCCATGTACAATACTGACGAATCTATTCGCGGTTTTGCTCACGCTTGTTTCAATCAGGCTCTTTTGAAAAAGTGGCCGCTCTATCTTTCGACAAAAAATACCATCCTGAAAAAATACGACGGCCGTTTCAAAGATATTTTCGAAGAGATCTATGAAAAAGATTTTAAAACCCGTTTTGAAGCAGCTAAAATCACCTATGAACACCGCCTCATCGACGACATGGTAGCAAGTGCTTTGAAATGGAATGGAAATTTCGTCTGGGCCTGCAAAAATTATGATGGCGATGTTCAATCGGACACTGTTGCACAGGGATTTGGTTCGCTTGGATTGATGACTTCCGTTTTAGTTACTCCCGATGGAAAAACAATTGAAGCAGAAGCTGCACATGGTACTGTTACACGTCACTATCGCGATCATCAGCAAGGAAAACCTACATCTACCAATCCGATCGCATCCATTTTCGCCTGGACACGCGGATTTGAATTTCGCGGTCGCCTCGATAACAACACCGATCTTATCCGCTTCTGCAAAACACTCGAAGAGGCCTGCATTGAAACTGTTGAAAATGGTATCATGACAAAAGATCTTGCTGTTACTATTCACGGCAACAATGTTTCTCACGGAAAACACTATGTTTACACGGAAGAATTTCTCGATGCCATTGATGCAACATTGAAGAAAAAATTAATGGTTACTGCATAATTCATTTCCTCCCTTAACCTCAACGAAAAGGTTACGGCTAGTAATTAATGAAATAAATAAATTATTTTAATATGCCGGTACTTGGGGCTTTAATTAAACAGGGGTTGCGGTTAAGTACGCACGTACGTTTGCGTAGCAACACCCCTGCTTATTACCAAAAACGGGAATTAAAAAAATTATTAGTCGCCGCACAGTGGACATCCTTCGGCAAACATTACGACTTTTCAGGAATCTTAAATTCAGGAAAAGTTTCCGAAATTTTTCAAAAAAATGTTCCGCTTTTCGATTACGATAAAATTTATGAAAAGTGGTGGCACCGTTGTTATGCCGAAGAAAAAGATGTTTGCTGGCCCGGACAAATCAAATATTTTGCATTGAGTTCCGGAACGGCAGGTTCTGCCAGCAAGCACATTCCTGTTACGAGTGAAATGATACGCGCATTAAGGAAAGCAAGTATACGACAGATCACTACTCTTGGGAAATACGATTTACCGGCAAGTGTTTTCGAAAAAGGCATTCTCTGGTTAGGAGGAAGTACGGATCTGAAAAAACAAGGAGGGTATTTCGAAGGCGATGTAAGTGGAATTTCCGCTCGACAGGTTCCGATCTGGTTTCAGCATTTTTATAAACCGGGAAAAAAAATATCTCAGGAGAAAGACTGGAATGTTAAGTTGGAAGAAATTACCAAACAAGCAGCGGGCTGGGATATTGGTATCATTACCGGTGTTCCTGCCTGGGTTCAGTTGCTACTTGAGAAAGTAATTGCGCATTATAAACTATCCAACATTCACGAGATCTGGCCTAACCTGCATGTTTATGCCCATGGCGGAGTTTCATTCGAACCGTATCGAAATAGTTTTTCCAAATTCTTTTCGAAAAAAGTTCATTACATAGAAATGTATCCGGCTTCCGAAGGGTTCATCGCTTTTCAGGCAGATCCCGATGCACACTACATGAAGCTTATTACGGACAATGGAATTTTCTATGAGTTCATTCCTTTCAACGACAAAAATTTTGATTCCAATGGCGAACCCACTGCCGATGCAAAAGCCCTGTTGATTGAAGACGTGGAAGAAAACATGGACTATGCTTTAGTCATGAGTACTTGTGCAGGAGCATGGCGTTACATGATTGGCGATGTAATTCGTTTTACGGATAAAGCGAATGCCAACATTATTATAAGCGGCAGAACGAAGCACTACCTGAGTCTGACCGGCGAACATTTATCGGTTGACAACATGAATAAGGCCATCGAATACGTTTCGCGGAAAACGAATGTGGAAATTCCGGAGTTTACCGTAAGCGGTATTCCTCATGATGGATTGTTTGCCCACGACTGGTACATTGGCACCAATGCTGACATCGACGTACAACTGGTCAAAAAACTTCTCGATGAAAAATTGTGCGAGTTGAATGACGACTACCTGATAGAAAGAAAATCAGCATTAAAAGATATTTTCGTTCATGCTTTACCTGTCAATAAATTTTATGAGTTTATGGAAAGCAAAGGTAAAATGGGCGGACAGAATAAATTTCCACGCGTGATGCGTTCACAGCAATATGGTGAATGGAAATCTTTTTTGAATAAATGACAGGATTGACGGAACCCCTTTTTAGTGGCATTGGCTTTGGTCTGCTTTTAGCAATTATGCTTGGCCCGGTCTTCTTCACCTTATTACAAACCAGTCTGCATGAAGGATTCAAAGCCGGGTTGTTTCTGGCTTTTGGCGTACTGCTCAGCGATGCAGTTGTGATCGGTGTATGCTATTCTTTCGCCTCTTTAATTACGCTCATTGACAATCATCACACAGTTATGAGTTGGGCCGGAGGTGTTTTGATGATTGGTTTTGGTGTATATAATTTCTTCCACAAAATCAAAATGAAAGAAGTTGATGATGAAAAGAAAACCGTTCACGCCCACTTTGTACTAAAAGGATTTTTATTGAACATTTTAAATCCCGCCGTGTTTTTTTTCTGGCTGGGAGTAGTCGGCTTAGCTAACAGCCGCGAAGAATACACACATCTACATATTGCCACCTTTCTCGGAGCTACACTGGCCACTGTTTTCAGCACCGATCTTCTTAAAAGTTATGTAGCACATCGGATTAAAAACATACTTAAACCAAATGTAATGCTCTGGGTAAACCGAGGCATTGGAATTGTGCTGGTTGGTTTTGGGGTGAGTATGATTTTTAGGTAGTACCGCCGTCGGATTTGAGTCCGACGTTGAAATCGTTATCGAAATTTTGCAAATAAATCACTATTTCAAAAATAGAAATCCAATAAATTTTCCCAAAAACTTTTTTGTTTTGAAAATAATTTTATCTTTGATATAGCTAAATTAAAATTTTTACTTTTAGAATACACTACAATCATGAAAAAGTTACTTATCCCTCTTCTGTTCGCAACTACTTTATTCGTGCATTCGCAAACAATTTATACAATTCCATGGGCTAGTCAGCAACCGAAATTTGTTTTTCCTATTTTTATAGAAGAAGGAGGAGGGCAAAGAGATACACTTTACCTCGGGTACGATCCAAATGCTTCTGAAATTTCTTTTGACACTGCGAGTCAGGATTTTGGCGTTGTCACTACCCATGTTGATACCAATATGTTCTATGCAAAGTGGCAGGCAGTACTTCATTGTGGAATAGATACACTTTGTACGGAGGTGTATAAAGCAAACGTTTGCCGTCTGGCATCTTGGGGTGCATTCCCAGGGGAAGTTACAATTATTTGTAATAAGGGAATTATGCCTTTAAAATTCTCCTGGGATAACACTCTGTTTTATAGTGATTCGCTTCCTTTTCCAAGTAATATTGGCGCTCCAAGAGCATGGGGAAGAATTACAGGACAATATCCATTTTGCGGACAAAGAGAAAATTTTATCGATATTTATCCCTTTGGTGGTTTTTTTATGGTCACCGATACTGTTTTTTGTTGCGTTGATGCCGCTTCAGATAGTGTAACCTATTACCCTCTTCATGGTCAAACACAACCTGTAAGTTCCGGATATATAGGGTTTAGTATCGAAGCATGGAACTCGCCAACAAATATTGAAGACGTTTTAGCTGAAAATTATTTTAATGTTTCATCATTTGAAAATGACATAACCATCACCTGTTTAAAAGAAGAACTTACGATTTCTGTTTACGATTTAATGGGGAAAGAATATTTATCCAAAAAGATTAAATCGAATGAATTCTATAATATTCCTAAATTAAAAGCGAATTTATACTTACTCGTAATCAATAATAAAATTTTTAGAAAAACCTATAAAATAATATTTTATGAGAACTAAAAACCGAATCTTATTATTTACTTTTTTTTGTATCTTTTTAGTTAAAGCGAATTCTCAACCATGGGAATCGAAAAATGGTTATGAAATTAGTACAAAAACATCAACTACTCCGCTACGTGTATTAATTGTATTTGTTGAATTTGATTATGATGGCAATAATCACTGTTTCCCGGTTAACGATAACTGTTGGAATCATAACCAAACGCCACCTGACCCTGACGCTTTACCATTTGATCCGGATGATTATTTTGATGATCAAGCTTCAACCACTCCAACAGCATACTTTTCAAAATATTTTTACGAAGCCTCTTTTGGACAATTTCAAGTGATAGGTGATTGTTTAAAAAAGACAATTCACCTACCTTGTTCTCTAGTTAGTAATATCTACCTTAGTGATTATCAAGCGTTAAGTGATGCTATCACGACAGAGTTTAATGCACACGGTACTCGGTATAATCATTCTTTATCAGATTTTGATAATTATGATTTTTCAAACAGTCCTTATAGATTTGGCTTGCCTAAGCCAACAGGTCCAAATAATGGAATTGATTTCCTAATTATATGTTATGGCAACTCCTATTTAAATAATCAATGTAGTGCAGGAAGTGCCTGTTTAGATTTTGTCTCACCTTTTACTATTGGAGGATATAGTGTTGATGTAGGTTGTGATTTTTATATGTGTGGAGGCCCTGTTCACAAGGATTTTATTCTTGAAGAGTTTTTTCACGCTTTATTTGGCGCGAATAATTTTCATTCTGGTACAGGGTCTGCAAATCATACATTTCCTTTTCGTCCAAACAATTGGGGTATGACGACCCAACTTGCGGGAGCAGGCATGTCAAATATGGTATGCGCTTGGGACAGATGGTTTTTAGGTTGGGAGTCAGATGCCGATGACAAATACATAGAAGCATCAGATGGTACAAATATGGTTGAGACAAACATTGATATTATTAATAATCCTAATCCATCAGCAAATGGTGAATACATTTTAAGGGATTTTGGAGCAACCGGAGACGCTATTCAAATCAAACTCCCTCATTTGAATTGGCAAACTAACTTGCCTAAGAATCAATATTTATGGATTGAAAACCATCAACAACAAACTACTTTTGACCACAATTCAAAATTCATGTGGCATCAGTCTCTTTGTAATCCATTTACACTTTGCGGTACAGATTGGACAAAGGGATTATATTGTTATATTCAGGTAGGGAAAGATATTAAATCAAGTACGATTTCGGAGTCTGAAATTTGGGCTTCGCAAAGTAACCACAGTTCTCCTAACGGGTTAGCTAGTTGGCTGTTTCCATTGACGGCACAGGGAAATTTCGACCAGGCATATGGCATTCCTCAACTGTATAGTTCATGGTGTTCAAGAAGTTGTATCTCAAATGATGTTGTTAATGATGTCGCAAATCCTTTTTCCGGATTTTCATTAATTTATGGGAAACCAAACACAAACAACGATGATGAAATCAATTATAAAGGGTCTTTCCCAGATTATGATCAAGGTTCCAGTATATATTATTCAGGAACAGGCGGACCCATCACCGATGAATTATCTTTTGGTGGAAGTGATAAAGTTGCATTTAGATGTTCTACGGCGTGTCCAATTGGTGGAAAGAAAATTCTTTCACTGTCAACTAATCCTTCGCCCTTTACAGTATTGACACATATGGCAAATGACAACTATAGTTCACCAAATACTACCCCATTACTTGAATACGAAAATAGAACAATTTGGTTAAGTGGATTATCAGTTTCCATTTTAGACGAACTTCCCAATGGTGATGTAAGAATAAAAGTCAGATGGGACGATTATGATGTCGAGAATGATGTTCGTTGGTGTGCCGATATGATAAATCTTAGTCCGAACGATTTTAATATTAACGATTATTCCTTAAATATAATAAATGGATCAAATGTTTTAATAGATAGAGGGCTTTCTCCAACTTATCTTAAAGCAAGAGGACAAATCAATGGCAACTATATTTTTTCCGAAGTAACACATTTTATTTCGTTGCCGGATTCCAAAATCAAAATCGATAATAATAGTAGCATTACTGTTGATAATGGAAGCATCCTAGAAATGAAATCTGGAAGTATTATGGACATAAACTCTGGCGCAAAACTAATTGTTAAGAGAGGCAGCAAATTAATTTTAAATCCAGGGTCAACGATTAATGTAAATAATGGTGCCCGAATAATTATTGAAGACGATGCCTCAGTAGATTACCTTCGTAACCCTGTAATTAATTTAAATGGATCCAATGCCGTTTTTGAAATCAATGGAATGTTGAATATAAAAAGGGATCCGGATCCACTTATAACGACTGATCCTGTTTTTACAATTACAACTTCAACAACAGGACAAAATCGTGGTTATTTGCTTTTCGGAAATTCTTCATTGTTTCCTTCGGCGAACATTACTGCGGATAACAATTGCAGCATTATTCTGAGCGGCAATTCGCAAAGCAATAAAGTGTTACAAATTAATCAGGAAACTTTTTACACTCCCGCTAATTTAGCTACGTTTTCAATAACGCTTGCCAAGGTAGAGTTAAATTCCGGTTCCCGAATTCAAGCTAGCGGATTGAATACAAATATCAACTTCAACATGGTAAAGTTTACAAGTACAACTCCGGGAATAAATAATGGCCACCGTGGTTATCATCATTACGGACAACCGAATACAACTATCAATAACTGCATTTTTGAATATGGCCAATATGGAATTTATGCAAACCTGACTTATGGAGGCTCTCCGTTGAATATTTTTTATAGTATATTCAGAAATTGTAACCAAGGATTGTATGCGCAGGACAAAGGAATAGGACTTGACAATTGTTTTTTCTTTAGCAACAATTCGGCGATAACAGGATCTCAGATGTCTTTCCCTTCCATATGCAATGGATGTACTGTTGATTATAACACTTTTGGTCTGTCTTGGCAAGGATATTCGTCCGCGAATTTTACATTGGATAACCCACACCTTAACCATAACAGCATTGGCGCGAGAATTCAAAGCGCTCCTCTTTACACAAATTGCGGTACGGTTTCTTTTAACAATACAGGTTTTGATATTCGTATAGGAGGAACATTGTTGATGGACGAATTAATAAACTCCACATCCGGATCTGATGTAACAGCGGTTCAGAATAATTACACCATCCGAACAGCTCTCGCTAATTATTTATTTCTTAAAAAAGGGTTTAACAATCTTTCTCCGACAGGAATTTACAACCAAAGTACCATAAACGGTTCATTTTTAGTTGGAATTCTTCAACCACTTCCATTTCCCATTGTGGCTGATGCAAATCAATGGAACGTAAACGGCACTTTTAGCCAAAATGATTATTCAATTGTTGATCAATACGGATCGCCTCTGACTATAACAGACGCTCACCCTTTAAACTCAACAGTGGCTTGTGGGCAGGCAATTCCCCCTTGCCCAAATCCTCCTTGTGACAATTGGCTTGATATGCTTTCATCCTGTCCTCAATGCGACATAATAAACACGGATGACTTCGTAAACGAACGCCTGAATGAGGCGACTTCCATTTCGCTAGATATGATTAAGTCAAACGATCCGCTTAATTACCGAAAAGGAGTAGAATTATTTTATCAGATACTTTGGGAAAACTACCCGAATCCTTCCGAAAGAGAACTACTTCTTTTAAATTACAATTATATTAAATTGTTGGAATCTTTAGGAAACGCGTTTAAGTATAACCAAATTTCATGTAATGAAAATTCAGTTGATCTATGTTCAGTATTACGAATGGTTGTTGACATTGAAGATAAATTTATTGTTCAAGCCGAAACTGAAGGAAATTATTTTAGAAGGTTTTATTATTCCATGGACAAAGCACAAACATACCGTCTTGCCTGTAGAAGGGATTTAAGTCTTTCGTTATTGAATGAAATACACACTTGGGTGAATCAGGAAGAGATTGAGCAAGTAAATGATTTCATATGTGTTGTTCAAAATGAAATTGACATATTAAACGGGACTATCGAACTCGGATCAATTGAGGAAGTTATGAGTAGCTGTCAAAGCAACCCTCTATTAAGACTCGCTGCTGTTAAAGGACAAAATAATGTGTTAAATAAAACAGATGAAGAAATGACAGTGGCATTTTTCCCAAATGTGAGTAATAGAATAGGTTTCTTATCAAGCAATGTTGAAAACGGGTTTTATGAATTATATAATTTGCAAGGTCAAAAAATAGTTGAACAACAATTCAATTATGAATCTGATTTAGATCTTTCAGATTTAGCTAGCGGTACATACTTGATTAGAGTAATAAACAATTCTTCTCAAAAGTTTTTAACAAAAAAAATTATTGTCCCGTAGTCAATAGAGTTGAAATTAACAAGTATTTTTAAAAGTAGATTGTTAGCTTTTTCAACTTGATGGAATTTTAATAGGCGGTCTTGTTTTAAATAGATTTTATATCTTTACCCATACGGAATCCAATTCTCCTATGGTTCGAATAATTATTGCTTTTTTATTTATCGCTTTCATAACCGGTTGCACCAAATCCGAACTCGAAGTAATTCCCGGCAATCAGGCACCACCTGATAAGACAATCTCTTCCGTAACCATTGAAAATTATATTACGCGTACGTACATACTTGCTCTTGGAAGAGAACCGGATAACAGCGAATTTACCATGTCAAAGAGCTTACTCTCCGGAACAAATCTGGATAGTGCTTCCCGCCGAATATTTTTAAACGACGTTTTTTCTTCCGCAAGTTTTCGCCCTCACGTTTATGAAGAACTCAAAATAAATTTGCTCAACAATGCCGATACGGCCGACTATACCATGTGGATAAATTTATTTCAATTGCTGAGTACAGATTCTACCTATATTCAAATCTGGTCAACGTTGCAATTTGAAATTAACCGTCTGATTTCCTTAAGAAGTGCTTTTAATGAATACGTCAATGGAACGATTGAAGTTGACGAAGTACAGCGACGGATGTGTGATAATTATCTGTATGATCAAATCAATATGGGATCCGCTAACTTCGTTATTTCTACTTTTCAAAACCTGATAAACCGCAATCCGACAGATGCAGAACAGGCCTCCGGAGTCTCTATGATTGAAGGCAAATATGCTATCCTCTTCCTTCAAGCAGGATCTTCCAAAACCGATTACCTGAATATCTTTTCCCAAAGTTCCAATTATTTTGAAGGCCAGGTCGTTTTCATGTATTTGAAATACCTCCGACGCCTGCCAACAACACTTGAAATGGTCAATGGCACGCAACGTTATGAAACTACCGGCGACTACTCAGCCGTTCAAAGCGACATATTATCTACTGATGAATTTATAGGACTCTGATGAAATCAAAAAATAAAATTCTTCTATTTATTTTGCTGACGATTTTTTTCGCTTGTACGAAAGAAAAAAAATATCAGTATGACGTTAATGACGTGACTGTCGGACAAGAAGGTGGGGATAAGACGAATCAGAAATCCACCACCGAATTCATCTCCATTGCTTATGCCGATCTCTTCGGAACGAATATCCCTCAAACAAAACTCGTCAACCTCAGCGTCGCTTATTCTTCATTCGGCGACTTGAAAGTAATCGAAGAACGCATCATCAGCAATTTACTAAATGATTCAAGCGCTATTATTCCTGCCCTGCCTTCCGTCAGCGGTGATACCACGCTCTTCATCGTAAATACCTACAAAAAATTCTTCAACAGAGAACCCAATGAATTCGAAAAACATCAATGGATGAATCTGATTCGCACCAATACAAATGTAAGTCCAGTTACAATCTATTTCGCCATGATGACATCTGACGAATACAGATTTTATTAATTCAGCCATCATGAAAAGACGTGACTTTTTAAAGAAAACCACCCTGGCGACGGCAGGTGCATTCATTGCGCCTTACATTCTCCCTTCAGGTCGGTTGTTCGCTGCCACAGGAGCAAGACGTGTAAACCACGTCGTGTTCTGTTTATATGCAGGCGGTGTGCGTAACCTCGAATCCGTACACATGAATGATGGTAACTTAATGCCCAATATTCTGAGCGGCAATGCTCCAATCTCCTCCGATATCGCTTCGGCCATGGAAACACTTCCTTCTTCACCGCTCTCCGCTCCTTTACAATCTTTCGGCACACTTTTCAAAGAGTTCAGATATTACAATGGTCCAACCGGACATTACAACGGTCACACTGTTGCAGTAACCGGAAATTATGTCGAAGTCGATCTCAACATTCGCGAACATCCCAGAAATCCAACCATCTTCGAATATTACAGAAAGCATAACAGTCCTCAACAAAGTGCATTGAATAGCTGGTGGGTTGCCAATACTCTCGGGCCCTATCCTGCATTGAATTATTCTCAATCCGGTGATTATGGTCCTGCCTATGGTGCCAATTTTATTGCTCCTACCAGTCTGATTAGTCCACAGGGTTATGACGTTTTAGGAAATCCCCGTTCCTTCGCCAGTAACGAAGAAGCGGCTATTACCAACATGAGACAGTTTGTGAATGGCATCTTCAATCATTCGTATACAGATGGTTCAGCCGGCGTTTCCAACACTCCTGCAGATGCAATTTTGTTACAGCAATTTATTACCGACCTCTATACGCAAGCGCAGAATCCTGCCTTCCTGAATTCCTGGGGAGCCGGCTCCGTGATGAACAATGACATGTACAACATCCTGTTCGCGAATGAAATCATCAAAACATTCAAACCCGAATTGCTCGTTGTAAACATGCAGGATGTAGATGTATGCCATTTCAATTACACCGATTATGCCAACAATTTGCGCAAAGCAGATTATGCTGTCGCCCAGTTATGGAATACCATTCAACAAACACCGGGAATGGCAGACGATACTATTCTGATCGTTGCACCGGAACATGGAAGAAATTTTTACGGGAATACTTCTGTTGATGCCTATGGAAGAAGAGCATTGGATCACACCGCTCCTAACGATCCTGAATTCAGCGGTGATCCTAACTTACAAATGGCTAGAGAAATATTCTGCCTCATTGTAGGTCCTCCGAATAAAGTGGTACAAGGACAAGTCATCAATACAATTATGGGAGAGAGTACGGAAATTGTTCCGGCCATTGCCAACATACTGGGTTTTGATTCTGCTATTCCCGGAGGCAACATCAAAGACTGGACAACCTGCCAGATACAAGCTGCATTTATATGAGAAACAAATTCAACATAATATTACGGCGTATTTTGCAAGCTCTGCATGTTGCTTTTGCGACTAAAAATTTCTGTGCAGCTATCTCCGGCAATTCAAAGAATAAAAGAAATTTTTATTCCCTCTTTTTCATGTTGATTTTTCTTGCAATTACGATAAGCGCTTGCAAAAAAGAAGATGATGCACCGGCAAACCCTTATGACGACATCGATTATACCAATGACACTCCTACTCCTGCGGAACCCGATCCAAATTCAATAGCAGGATTGCATAAAAATATTCTTTTCCCAAAATGTGCCAACCCCGGTTGCCACGACGGAACATTTGAACCCGACTACCGCACGGTGGAATCCTCCTACGCAACGCTCGTTTATCAACCTGTGAATAAAGTAACGCTCGATTCTGTCAAGCTCTATTCATTGCGCGTAATACCGAACAATGTAGCAGACTCGTGGTTGGTTGAGCGATTGACAACATCCACATCAGAGTATATGCCATCGAATGCAGTTCGTTTGAGTACAGCAGATATCGATCATGTAAAAAACTGGATCAATGCAGGATGCCCGGATAATTCCGGAAATGTAGCAGTTAAACCGAATCTTCAACCGAATGTGATAGGTTATGTTGCGGTTGATTCTGCATTTACAAGGATTGATACAGCCCGTGTAGGAAACTTTCCGCTAAACCCTTTCATTCTTAAACAGGCAATCGACACGATGCTTATCGCAATCATAGCGACAGATACAGCAGATGGATCGGATGGTACAGATCCGGCTTTGTTCACTAAAAAGGAAATTAAATTCTCCCTGAGTAAAGACAACTTCAACGGTGCGATTACCATTCCTGCTTATCTTTATATACCGCAATTCAATGCCTGGTTGGTAACTGTTCCAAAATCACTTTGGACTTCAGGAACGACTGTCTACTTCCGCATTTATATTAACGACGGTGATCACACAACCGATTCCGAATTTCCTCGAAACGGATCAATGGATTACTATAAAACTCTCTATGCTTTTTATGTGGAATAAGAAAATCGTATTTATTTTGATTGCTTTTCTTTTTGTTGCCTCTTGCAAGAAGGATGAGATAACATTTGATGCAGTTCCTGTTATCGAATATATTTCCATCTCCCCTTCTAATCCCAATCAGTATTCAGATAAAGTAATCATCAACATTCATTATGAAGATGGCGATGGCGACCTGGGAGAAAATAAAGATGGAGTGAAAAATTGTTTTGTCACGGATAACCGCATCGGCATTACTTACCAGTACAGAATTCAACAACTTGCTCCGGAAGGATCTTCCATACCGATTTCAGGTAATCTAAACATCGATTTAGGCGGACAGGTTATTACCGATAGCTCTTCCCAACAAAGCGTAAGCTATACCTTATACGTCGTTGACCGTGCAGGTCATGCAAGTAATTCGGTCACTACCGGCGCTATCGTAATTAACAAATAACATCTCACCGATTTTTTATTATCCTTTCTCAGGATCTCTCTGGTCTCTCTGTTCAGACCTTTGCTTCCTCTGTGTTAAAATCCAACGATTGTACTAGTACCGGTGCCGGTTTTCTTACACAGAGTCAGCAGAGGCCTGAACAGAGGAAGAAGTGAACCTTATCAACCGATTTCAGGTAATCTGAAGATCGATCCAGGTGGACAGGTTATTACTGATAGCTCCTCTCAACAAAGTGTGAGTTACACCCTTTACGTTGTTGATCGTGCGGGACATGTAAGTAATTCAGTTACCACTTCCGCTATCACCCAAAACAGGTAACGCCAATTCTTTTTCGAAACATCGCAACTTTACGGGTTCTGCGTTTAATAACTACAGCCTGTTTATAATCCTGCGCAGGCGAAGAAATACGATTTAAAGATGAAACGTATGGAGCTGTTACTGTATAACCAGTTTTTTCGTTGACACAAAAGAATCGTTGCTGATTACAACAGTATAAATGCCCGCAGAAAAACCTGCACGAATAGAGAAATCCGATTCCTCCCCGGAGACAATACGATTAAATACCAATTGTCCTAAAGGCGAATAGACAGACAACAAATATTTTCCCTCATGTTCTCCGAAAGAAAAATTTATTCTGTCAGCAGCAGGATTCGGGAAAATCCGAACGAGAGCATCATTTTCCGGTGATTCAATACCCGGCAAAATAACCACACAGCCCGGATCAACCGTTATCAGATGATTCGAGAGAGTCAGTGTAGCATTAATTTCAGAACCGGCTGGAATAACATTTACGGTAACAGGCGAAACCACAACCGTATCAGCGGAGGTAGACAAAACAGTACCAAATGCGCAATTTGTATTGTTAGCCAGCGAATCTGTCTTGACAATGCCGATATGCGAATACATCGGAAAAGCCTGCCTGAATCCCTGGAGAGGCCCATTACCAACCAGTGTATAAATACCCTCATTGTCCTCTACAATGTCGCGCAACATCAATTGTGGTTGAATGGTCCAGACAGAATTTCCTGTTGAGTCAATTTTTTCTGCCCATGATTCCCCCAGGACATTGCCATTTGAATACAATAAAAACCCTTTGTCGTTAGTCGGATGAATACCTGCGGAACCGCAGTTGATACAATTGCCATTGCCCGGAAAAGGATTTCTTTTCGTCCACAAAGGTGTACCGTTAAAATCCGTTTTAACCACTAAACCATAATTCGGACAGGAAACTAAACAAATAAAACCATCCTGGATTACATCAATGGATAAGCCGAAACAAAAATCAGGCGTTGTTAAATTATATTTTTGGGACCAGAGTATGCTTCCGGAAGATGAAAGTTTATAGATAATGGCATTTGCGTCGAAAGGAGGAAAGTTCTCCATGTAGCCGGTAACGATGTATCCGCTGTCAGGTGTTTGTTTGCAATCGAAAATCCAATTGAAATTATTGCCTGCCATATAAGAATTGCTCCATTCAATGTTGCCCGTTGAATCCAGTTTCGTGACATAAGACGGTCCGCAGATTACGGCTCCGTTATCGAATGTTTCATCGACAGACCAGGCTTCGTTTAAGGTATCAGTCATCGTCGTCCATAACGTGTCGCCCCACTGATTGAACCGGGCAACAAATGCACTAACGAGACCTTGAAAAATGTAACCGGCAGCAAGGAAGCCTGAATCTTTTGTCAGTGCAAGGCTTCGAAAACCTCCGGAGTTGGTGTTTCCAAGTCTTACATTCCACAGAATGTTACTGAGCGAATCGATTTTGCATAAAAAAGGTTTACTTTCATACTCTCCGGCAATTACTATACTTCCGTCAAGAGTCTTACAGGCAGCACTTGCAGTTACATTTGCTGAATCAGTGTATAAGACTTTTGAATATAAAGTTGGCTGCGCCAATGATTTGAAAGAAAATAAAATAACAAGACAAAAAGAAAAGAAAGTAAGTATTGTTTTCATGGTACGGGGTTTTATAAATGTTAGTAAAAAATAAGGATGTATAATTCAATATATTTGAAAACGCTAACCATTTTAACACGACTGCTTTAGATTCCACTATTTAGCTATGTAAATCTATAAAATAATAGAAAAATCCCTGGAATAATTTTGTCAATTTTACAAAAGCTTTAGCTTTGCAGCCCTTGCACGCTTAGCTCAGTTGGTTTAGAGCATTACCTCGACAAGGTAGGGGTCACAGGTTCGAGTCCTGTAGTGTGCACAACTGACTTCGACTTTGCCTTCGGCAAGCTCAGTCACAGTTTCGACTTTGCCTTCGGCAAGCTCAGTCACAGTTGGGTCTTTGCTTTCGGCAAGTTCCGTCTCAGTCTAGACTGAGGCGGAGACCAAGGCGAAGACTGAGCTTGCCGAAGGCAAAGTCGAAGTCGAGCCTTGCCGAAGGCGAAGACTGAGCTTGCCGAAGGCAAAGCCGAAGTCGAGCCTTGCCGACGAAGACCAAGTTTGAATTCCTTTCAGTAATTTGCATTAAATTAAACAAGTCCTTTGAGCCAACCAACCGAAAATATTTTTTTGAATCCTGCGGTTTCTTCCGGTCCTGCTTTTTACGCCGATCCATCACTCGATGCAAAAACAGCAGGCACCTGTGATCTCTTTATGACGCTGGAAAAGCACTCCATTCAACTTGCGCTCAAAGAAAGACGATCGGGACGTTTGTTGGCAGTAGAAATTATTTCCGGCAAATCGAATGAGAACGACTGGAAACAACTTTTAGAAAATATCACGGCCAACAGCCGCATGCTCAGGAATTATGAGTTTTCTAAAGTCACCGCTTGCATTACTTCACCCGAATACACACTCGTACCTGAGTCGCTTTATAAACCTGGAGACGAAATAATTTATTTCAGAAAAAATTATGCCTTTTTATCCGATAAAATAATCCGTGCTCAACAGGTTCCTTCTTTTCATCTGTATTCCATCTTTGCGGTAGATCACGAACTCGAAAAAGAACTAAAACACCTTTTTCAGGATCCACGCATCTGGCATATCTCTCAGGCATTACTCGCCGGAATTGCCTTACAAATGAAATCTGAAACGGGAAAACATGTTTTGCTCAACAAGCGTGGAAACCAAATTGACCTACTCGTTTCAGAAAAAAAGAAATTGCTCTTTTTAAATTCCTTTGTTTTCAATACCAACGAAGATATATTATACAATCTCTTATTTATTTGCGAGCAATTAAAAATCAATCCGGATAAAGATCCGCTGATGGTAACCGGAGAAATCGACGCAGACTCTGCAATTTATATGTTGTTATATAAATATTTCAGAACAGTGGTTTTTCCTGAAAAGCCATCGTCGCTCCTGAATATATTTACCGACAGCGGACTCCCGTTTCATAAATATTCTACCTTATACAATTTCTCATTGTGCGAATAACAGGAGGTGATTTACGAGGGCGCTTAATTCGTCCACCGGCCAATTTGCCTGTTCGCCCCACGACTGATTTCGCGAAATCAGCACTCTTCAATATTCTGAATAACCATTTCGACTTTCCGGAACTGAAAGTACTCGATCTCTTCGCTGGAGCAGGAAGCATTGCTTTTGAATTTGTCTCACGCGGTACAGAAGATGTCACCTGTGTAGACGAAGACATGGATTGCATACGCTTCATCAAAAAAACGGCTGCTGATTTTAAAATTCCCGAAATCCATTGCATCCGCAGCGATGTATTCAAGTTCGTAAAACTAGGATTCGCTCCATGTGACATCGTCTTTGCCGATCCACCCTTCATTCTCGAAGAAACGGACTCACTTCCAGATCTCATTTTAGAAAAAGGCATGCTCAAAGAAAACGGTTGGCTCATTGTCGAACACCAGGCCAAACGATTCTTACAAAGCAAAGCACTTCCTTTTGATGTTAGAAAATATGGCAATTGTGCGTTTTCGATGTACAGATGTTGATTAGTTAATTAGCTAATTCGTTAATTAGCTAATTCGTTTAATAGGAAATTCGTTATTTTGCTTATTGAAATTAGAAATTATGAAAAAACGCATTGCAGTATTTCCCGGCTCCTTTGACCCCATTACGAAAGGACATGAAAACATTGTTCTCCGCGGATTACAACTCTTTGACGAAATCGTTGTCGGCATTGGATATAACACCAATAAAAACTACTTCTTCTCTCAGGAAAGACGTGAACATTTCATTAAAAAAGTTTTCCAAAATCATCCGAATATTAAAGTGATGCGTTATTCGGGACTTACCGTAAACTTTTGCAAAGAAATTGGCGCCAATTTTATCCTTCGTGGATTACGGACTTCAGCAGATTATGAATTTGAACGCGCCATTGCACAAATGAACCATGCCATGGAAAACGATATTGAAACAATTTTTATAGTAAGTGAACCTGCATTGTCTCACATTTCTTCTACAATTGTCCGAGACATTCTTTTATATCAGGGAGACATTGCACCTTTTGTTCCTGAAGGGGTTGGTTAAAAACCCAAGCGAAAAAATCAAAAACTTAAGTCTGTGAGTAATATTTATCCAACACATCAGCAATTGATAAATATGTCTTTTTGAAAAAAGTTGAATAAACCATTTCTTTATTCATCCACTCTGCCTTTTCTATGTCTTCCTCTCTTTGGGGAATTAATTTTTCATCAGAAGTTGTCATGGTATACCAGTGCGTTTTCTTTAAAATGAATTTATTTTTCTCCGAATACGTATGAAATGTCTTCATCAGAAAATTATTCAACTCGATCTTTTTAATTCCACACTCTTCCTGCACCTCTCTGACAGCAGCATTTTCAGGTGACTCTCTGTATTCCAGTTTTCCTTTGGGAAGATCCCAATGTTTCTTCCGGTAAATGGTCAGTATTTCACCTTTGTCATTTTTTACAACTCCACCTGCGGCTTCCATTAAGACATACCGTCCTGTAAAAGCTGTCCAGGCTTGGTCAGGATTCGCTGACAAATAAATTATTCCTGTTAACTTCTCCGATTCAATACGTTTGACCACATCGTCAATCGTAAATTCAGAATCACTTAAAACCAGATTTCCGCCTACATTCAAGGAGTCGACACGATAAACATCTTCGAAAATCAGTGGCTTGTTGTTGATGAAAGCTTTATGCATACAAAGGAATTAAATCTGCGTGCAAGTTAAGGAAAGGAATCGTTGAGGGTAAGCATTCAATTATAGAATTGACCAACTTTAATAACAAAAATCTTGAATGATGAGAAAGCAATTAAGTATTGATTCCCGTATTTAGTAATCGGTATTTTTGTAAGTTTGCCCAATGCCAATAGATTCAGAAGTTTCAAAGAAAATAGCCGAACAACTTCTTCAGATTAAAGCCATCAAATTACAACCTGAAAAACCATTTACCTGGGCTTCGGGATGGAAATCCCCAATTTACTGCGACAACAGAATTTCCCTTTCTTATCCGATTGTCAGAACCTACATCCGACAGGAACTCGCGAGTCAAATTGAAAAAAGCTATGGCAAACCGGATGTAATTGCAGCCGTTGCTACAGCCGCAATCGCTCAAGGTGCATTGGTAGCCGAGTCGCTCGGACTTCCTTTTGTGTATGTCCGTTCAGCTGCTAAAGATCATGGAAGAGAAAACCTTATCGAAGGGGAAATAAGAGAAAACCAGTCTGTTGTCGTAATTGAAGACCTGATTTCTACCGGCAAAAGTTCGCTGAAAGCTGTTGAGGCACTCCGGGAAGCCGGCTGCAAAGTTAAAGGAATGATATCTATCTTCAACTACGGTTTTGAACTTGCGAAAAAGAATTTCGAAAACGCTCAATGTCCCGTCGTTTCTCTTTGTGATTATTCTGATCTTCTCAAACAAGCCGTTGAAGCCGCTTACATTAAAGATAGCGATACTGCTACGCTCGAAAAATGGAGAACTTCTCCTGAAACATGGGGGCAATAGGCACTACATTCTAAAAAATTAAATCATGACAAGAATAGAAAGTGATAAAACAGTAGTCGGTAAATCGCCGGAAGAAGTTTTTTCTTTTTTAAGCAACTTCAACAACTTTGAAAAACTAATGCCCGAGCAAGTCACCAATTGGAAATCTTCCGAAGATGAATGCTCTTTTACTATTGCTGGAATGGCATCGTTGGGAATGAAAATAATCGAAAAGCAACCCAATAAATTTATTCTGGTTACCAGAAACGGTGCTGCACCTTTCGACTTTACCCTCGAATGCATGCTTTCAGAAAAAAACCCATCGGAGTCAGAAGTTCAACTTGCATTTAATGCAGAATTAAATCCCATGCTTAAAATGATGGCAGTAAAACCACTCACCAATTTCCTGAATATTCTCGTAGGACGGTTGAAAGATATTTCCTGAGATTCCGTTCTACGTAATAAATAATCGTTATAAAAATACGATCTCCTTCATTTCAAATCCTGAACAGCTACCATCCTCCTTTTCTACCTGCAGTCTTCCGTTATCATCCACACCTCGGATGATTCCATAAAACTCTTTCCCTCTGCTTTCATACTTCCGTTTTACATTCTTTCCATAAAGAGCTTGTAAATAATCCTGTTCTAGTTTCATCAGCTCGCCATTTTTCAACATCAAATATCTTTTTTCAACACACGAACACAATAAGGTGAAAAGAGAATACAGATCCAACTCTTTCTTCATTATCGTTGAAAAAGATGTTGCATTTTTTAAATCAACTGAAAATTCCTTTTGATTCACATTTACTCCAATTCCCAAAATACACTGGGACAAAACCGAACCCGAAATTGAATTTTCGATAAGCATTCCGCTTACTTTTTTTGAGCCAATATAGATGTCGTTCGGCCATTTAATCGACACGCCTTCTCCTGTAATTTGGCTGACAAAATCGTAAACGCCCAGAGAAAATGTCTTATTCAACAGAAAAACCCTTGGAAGAGCAATAAAATCGGGGTAAAAAACAAAACTCTGTAATAAATTTTTACCATTTTCGCTTTCCCAGGATGAGCCACGTTGACCTTTCCCTGCTTTTTGGAAACGTGTTCGAACTGCATAACCCTCCGGCAATGCGTTTTTATGCAAAAGATCCGACAAATAGGTGTTAGTTGAATCTGTTTCAGGCAATAAAACACAATGACGACCTGTGAATAAGGTTGTTAGCTTCTTATTATTTCCGTCCCGGCTTTCACTATCGGGTATCTTATCTTTAAGTCTCACAATATTTTGATTACTTTTGCGTCATTGTTTATGTAAAGAAACCTATTAATCTTAATGATAAAAAAACAAACTCCCAAGCGAAAAATAACAAAAAAAACTGTTAAGAAAGTAGATGATACAGAACGATTACTAAACTGTGTTGTTGAAGGCATGCAGGAAAAGAAAGCTAAAGAGATTGTTTGTATCGACTTAAGAAATCTGAAGAACTCTGTAGCAGACTTCTTTGTTGTCTGCCATGCTGATTCCAAGACACATGTTGATGCAATTTCGAGATCGATTCAGGAATACGTCTCCAAAAAACAAGGAGAAGACCCTGTTCATTGCGAAGGAATGACAAACTCCGAATGGGTTTTAATCGATTATCTCAATGTAGTGGCTCATGTTTTTCGCCAGGAACAGCGTGAGTTTTATGGTATCGAACGTCTTTGGGCCGATGCTGAAATACAAAGTATTGCAGGAAATTATTAATCACTAACTTTGCTACTTTACAGATAACTGACCGGTGTCTTATCAGATACAAAAACGGTTTTATTATCTGTAGTTTTCAAAAAATAAAAATGAGCGAACAAAACAAACCAAGCGATCCGAAAGGCGGACAAAAAGGTGGTCCGGGAAAGAAATTTCCGGGAGGACCTAAAATTAATTTTAACTTTTACTGGATTTACGGTATCATCATCGTTGTTTTGATAATTACTCAACTTTTTCAGTGGGGTGCAGCAGAACGTCAGATTTCTATAGACCGTTTCGAAAAAGAAATGTTGGCAACAAAAGATGTAGCCAAAATTGAAGTCACTGAAAAAACGGCTCATATCACTATCAAAAAAGATAAACTGACTGATCCCAAATACAAAGAAATAAATACCAAAAAGTGGGGAAACGTCACTAACGATGGACCACATTACTATTTCAACACCGGACCGGAAGACTTATTCGCAAAAAAAGTTGAAGAAGTTCAGAAGGAATTTCCTGCGGAAGAAAAAGTAAGCATCAATTATTTGCAAGATAACCGCAGCTATTGGGAAGTTGTCCTCAACTGGATAATCCCACTCGGATTTTTAATCCTTATCTGGGTTTTCATCATGCGCAGAATGAGTGGCGGTGGTGGTGGCAGCCAGATTTTCAATATCGGAAAATCCAAAGCTCAGCTTTTTGATAAAGATCTTCAGGTAAAAGTTACATTCAATGATGTTGCCGGTTTGGAAGAAGCAAAATTGGAAGTCATGGAAATTGTGGACTTCCTGAAAAACCCGAAAAAATATACGACACTTGGAGGAAAAATTCCTCGTGGAGCCCTACTCGTTGGTCCTCCCGGAACAGGAAAAACACTTTTGGCTAAAGCCATGGCCGGAGAAGCACAGGTGCCTTTCTTTTCTCTTTCCGGTTCTGACTTTGTTGAAATGTTTGTCGGTGTAGGTGCTTCAAGAGTACGTGATCTTTTCCGTCAGGCAAAAGAAAAAGCTCCTTGTATTATTTTTATCGATGAGATAGATGCTATCGGTCGCGCCAGAGGAAAATCAGCTTCTTTCAGTTCGAACGACGAAAGAGAAAGTACACTCAACCAACTTTTAACAGAAATGGATGGCTTTGGAAGTAATTCCGGCGTGATCATCGTTGCTGCAACAAACCGAGCCGATATTCTTGATCGCGCATTGCTGCGTCCCGGACGTTTCGACAGACAAATCTATGTGGAACTTCCAGATTTAAATGGAAGAAAAGATATTTTCAAAGTACATTTAAAACCGTTAAAAATTAACATCGCTCTCGATATTGATTTTCTTGCACGCCAGACTCCCGGATTTTCAGGAGCCGATATTGCCAACGTATGTAACGAAGCCGCATTGATTGCCGCCAGAAAAAACAAACAATCCATCGAGAAGCAGGATTTCCTCGATGCCATTGACAGAATTATCGGAGGACTGGAAAAGAAAAATAAAATTATCTCTCAGGATGAGAAAAAAGTTATTGCTTATCATGAATCAGGTCATGCCGCTGTAAGCTGGCTGCTTGAATTCGCTCATCCGCTCGTTAAAGTTACGATTGTGCCAAGAGGAAAATCTCTCGGCGCTGCTTGGTATCTTCCCGAGGAAAGACAGATTACAACCACCGATCAAATCATTGATGAGATCTGCGCCGCATTGGGAGGAAGAGCTGCCGAAGATATCATCTTCGGAAAAATTTCTACAGGCGCATTAAGCGACCTGGAGAAAATAACCAAACAAGCTTATGCCATGGTAACGATCTATGGTTTGAATGATAAAATCGGGAACATCAGTTTCTACGACTCAAGCGGTCAGCAAGAATACACATTTGGAAAACCTTATAGCGAGCATACAGCAGAAGTCATCGACAAAGAAGTAAAACTGCTGGTTGAAAATGCATACAAGCGTACAAAAGACCTGTTAGTGGATCATAAGCCCGAACTACATTTACTTGCCAGCCGTCTGCTCGAGAGAGAAGTAATCTTCAAAGAAGATTTGGAACAGATCTTCGGTAAACGCAAGTGGGAAGACAAGAGCGAAATGGCTCACTTTGGTCCGGCTGCAAATGGCACAACAATTACAGATACCATTCCAACAATTGTTCTGCCTCCTGCAGAAGAAAATCAAGCAAAAGTAGAACCAACAGGAAATTGATTATTTTATCAGTACGACATGCAGGATATAACAGCAAAAGAAACTGTCTTAAAGAGAATCAGGCAAGCACTGATTCAAAAAAAAGGCCTGCGTTTCCCCGGAACAGAATGGGATAAAAACGTTTACGAAGCCGGCAAAGACGGCTTGGAAGAACAATTTGCCAAAAACTTTACAAAAGTCGGTGGACAGTTTATTTTCTGTGAAAACGAAAATGAATTTATTGAAATCATCTCCAAACTTTCAAGCGAAAAAAACTGGACGCATGTATATTGCCGAGAAGCCGCCATCACCGAGAAACTGTCAAATGCTATTTTCCCTTTTACATCCGACGATAAAAATTTTCCGGAAGGAATGGTTTCCATCACTTCTTGTGAGGCATTAATTGCTCGTCTGGGGAGTGTACTGGTTTCATCCGGACAAGGATCCGGCCGACAAGCCTTTGTTATACCGACAACGCACGTCATTCTTGCTTATACCTCACAACTAGTAACTGAAATGAAGGATGGCTTGCAATTGATAAAAAATAAATACGGAGAACGCTTACCGTCATTCATAGCTTCATTAACCGGTCCCAGCAGAACTGCCGACATCGAAAAAACACTTGTTACACCGGCTCATGGTCCACGCGACATTCTGGTATTTCTAATCGATGATTAGTATATATGAACAACGAATGGCAGCCGGTATACTTAAGCAACCAGTTACATACTGTAGAAATAGTTCGCGCAATACTACTTGATCACGATATCGAATCTCACATAGTCGATAAAAGAGATTCCAGTTACATTTCAATAGGCGATATCGAAGTATATGTTAAAAAAGAAGATGCCATCCTTGCGAAAATAATCATAGAAGAAAATATCCATTGACAAACCTCGCTCAACGTACTATAACCGGTGTAATCGGTGCTTCTATTCTGCTGGCGGGAATCATTTACAGCGAACAAACCTTTTTGCTTCTGCTGATATTTATCAGCTCTATGGCTTTGCTCGAATTCTATAAACTCACGGCCTCAGACAATATCCATCCGCAAAAATTTTTCGGACTGCTGATTAACTTCATAATTTTTCTTCCTCCGCTTATACAAAATATTTTTCAGACCGGATTCAACATACTACCATTGATTATCGTTCTGCCATTTCTCGTATTTATTAGAGAACTCTATGCGAAATCCGATAAGCCAATTAACAATATTGGAGCAACACTGCTTGGTAACATTTACATCAGCATTTCTTTATTTTGCTTCTACCTCATTTCATTTCAGGGAAATCTGGAAAACTACCAATTTGCTTGTATTCTTGGCTACTTTTTTATTCTTTGGGCCAATGATATTGGCGCCTATTTTGCCGGCACTTATTTGGGGAAAAATAAACTCTTCGAAAGGATTTCTCCGAAAAAAACCTGGGAAGGTTTTTTTGGCGGAATGATACTTGCCTTCTTCATGGCAGGAATTCTTTCAATGTATTTTGAGAATTTCACTCTTATCGAATGGATGATTATCGCTTCAATCATCATCGTTACCGGAACACTTGGAGACTTAGTTGAATCGATGTTCAAACGCAGTGTTCATTTGAAAGATTCCGGTTCGATATTACCCGGTCATGGCGGATTTCTGGATCGCTTCGACGGACTGTTTATCTCTGCTCCATTTGTATTTTTCTACCTTCAAATGTGGAAGTAAATAATCCGGTTACTACTGATATTTTTTAATTTCATTTTTTAAAAAAATTCATTTCACTGAATTCTTAAAATTATTCCGATAAGCTGCTGCCATTTTTTCTAGTATCATTTCTTATCTTCTATTATCAGAATAAATACATCCATTATAAAAATACGCTGACGAATAAGTGATTGAACAATCTTTAAACAATCATCTTGAAGAATCTCATATAAAACGGGCTCGAATTATCTTTTGGTGAATTCACAAAACGGCTAATTATTTATTTTCAGCTAAGTAAAACCAACATCAATAAAAATCGTTCAAACACCAACGAAATCAACACATACAACCCAATTATTAAAAATATTTAACTTCGCCCCTGATTCAACTAACTAATCAATGATAACAGCAGAAAAAAAAGCCAGCAAGACAAAGGAGATAATGAACCCTTATGATTCTATGATCCAGCGTTTTGACGTGGCAGCACATATAATTGGACTGGATGCAGACACGTACAATATCTTAAAAACACCCTCCCGTCAATACCTGGTAAGTCTGCCGGTAATGATGGATGATGGAAAAATTAAGGTTTTTGAAGGATATCGAATCGTTCATAACAGTTCAAGAGGTCCGTCTAAAGGTGGAATTCGTTATTCGATGGAAGTAAACCTGGATGAAGTAAAGGCACTTGCGGCTTGGATGACCTGGAAATGCGCTATTGCTGATATTCCTTATGGAGGAGCCAAAGGTGGTATTACCTGCGATCCTTCAACTATGTCAGAGGGTGAACTTGAGCGACTTACAAGAGCCTACACCTCTGCCATGTCTGATGTTTTTGGTGTGGATAAAGACATTCCTGCCCCGGATGTCGCAACCGGACCAAGAGAAATGGCCTGGATTGTTGATGAATATTCAAAAATTAAGGGCGCTTTCACACCGGGAGTAGTTACAGGAAAACCCATCCATCTCGGTGGCTCTGAAGGCCGCGTAGAGGCGACCGGAAGAGGCGTAACTGTCGCTGCTCTGGAAGCCATGAAAAAGATAAAAATGGATCCGAAGAAGGCCATTTGCGCCGTACAGGGATTTGGAAACGTAGGCTCAATTACAGCCAAACACCTGGACGAATCCGGTGTTCGTATTGTTGCTATCAGCGATCATAGCGGTGCCTGGTATAATCCGAAAGGAATCAACATCGAAAAAGCCATCGATTACAGAAATTCGAATCATGGCATTTTAAAGAATTTTACGGGGGGTAAAGAAATAGGAAACGAAGAACTACTTTTCCTGGATGTGGATATTCTTGCTCCTTGTGCACTTGAAAACCAGATCAGACGATCCAATGCCAATGAGATTAAGGCACAATTAATTGTTGAAGGAGCAAATGGGCCTACAACTGCCGGTGCGGATGAGATATTGCTCAGCAAAGGCATCCATGTTATTCCCGATATTCTTGCCAACGGCGGCGGTGTTACTGTTTCTTATTTCGAATGGACACAAAATCGCTTCGGTTACTATTATCCGGAAGACGAAATTAACAAACGTGCCGATCGTTATATGATTCGTGCATTCGCTAATGTCTGGGAAGTCGCCAAAAAACATAAAGTATCATTACGTATCGCTGCCTACATATTTGCACTTGAAAAAGTATCAGTTGCTGTAAAATCACGAGGAAGCTATTAACTTCAAAAAAATGCTTGTCGGCACTTCGGTAAGCATTTTTTGAAAATTCGTTGTTAGTAAAATACTTGAGTGTAAGGATTGAAATCCGGTTTCAACACACTACTTTTCGAAAATTAAATTTTAATCAGTGCACTGATTTGCTTTATTTTATTCTTTTACACCACCTAATATCGGTAATAATATTTCAAAAATGACGATTCACAAAGAAGGTTACCCCACCATAATTCTTACCTTATTGGTACTCGGTGTTCTCAATTATGTCACGCATAATTTTCTGGGAAATGAATTTCAACCGATTAAAATATCAGTGATTGTCTTATCTTTAATTTTACTCATCATCGTACTTCAGTTTTTCAGACATCCCAAAAGAAAGATAAACAGAAACCAAAATGTAATTATTGCTCCAGCCGACGGTAAAGTAGTTGTTATAGAAGAAGCAATAGAAACGGAAATCTTTAACGAAAAGAGAATACAGGTTTCTATCTTTATGTCACCTTTAAATGTGCATGTAAACAGATATCCATTGAGCGGACAAGTTATCTACTCCATTTATCATCCCGGTCGTTTTTTAGTTGCCTGGCATCCGAAATCATCTACGGAAAATGAACGCACAACAGTCGTAATCGAAACAGGAGCCAAAGTTCGTATTTTAATGCGTCAGATTGCCGGCGCCCTTGCTCGCAGAATCGTCTGCTATCCTCAATCCGGCTGGATGGTTAAACAAGGTGAAGAAATGGGCTTCATAAAATTTGGATCCAGAGTCGATTTGTTTCTTCCCTTAAATTCTAAAATCAGAGTGAAGTTGAATGAAAAAGTTCGCGGCGGCGAAACGGTTATTGCCGATTTATTCTGATTCTTTTATCTCCTGAAAGGGAAAAATCGAAATTTATTTGTTTGCTGTACACGTTCTGTTTTCAACAGACTGGCCATCGTCTACCGTAAAGGTAAAATTCAACGATCCATTATTATAAGTTCCACTTCCGGCAATTGTTTCTCCTGATATCAATGTTGTGACTATTGAAAGATCATTACCGGAGACATTAGCAGGTAAACTGGAAGTAGAACTTCCCCCGTCAAAACCTTTCATAATAATCTGATCGGGAGCAGAATTGGAAGCATTAATTACCAATGTAAAATTTCTCGTGCCTCCCGTTCCTGTTGAAACGGCATCCCATGTACCTAGATATTTATCGCGGTCTGTTGTAATAATATCGGGTTCTGTTTTTTCACAACCCGTGGATAGAAACAATAAAATAAAAGCGAAGAGGACTAGGGATTTGTTATTTTTCATGAAATCAATCTGTATATATAGGGCACTTCAATAATCGGACCTTTATTTTCCAAGGCGGGACTCTAAATCGAGTTTGAATTTTCTGGCGGTATCTTTTGCAATATCGTAACCGGCATCGGAATGACGGATTACTCCCATTGCAGGGTCGTTATTAAGAACACGACTGATTCTGCGCTTAGCATCTTCGGTACCATCTGCGACGATGACCATACCGGCATGAATAGAATACCCAATTCCCACTCCACCGCCGTGGTGCAGAGATACCCAACTGGCTCCACCGGCAGTATTAATCAATGCATTAAGAATAGGCCAGTCGGCTATAGCATCGCTTCCATCAAGCATAGCTTCTGTCTCGCGATTCGGTGAAGCAACAGAACCGGTATCTAAATGATCACGACCAATTACAATGGGCGCTTTTACCTTTCCGGTACGAACGAGTTCGTTAAAAGCCAATCCGGCCTTTTGACGCTCTCCCATTCCAAGCCAACAAATGCGGGCAGGCAATCCCTGAAAAGCAATTCTTTCCTGAGCCATTTTTATCCAACGGTGTAACGATTTGTTTTCAGGAAATAACTCAAGAATCAACTTATCTGTTTCATAAATATCATTCGGATCGCCTGATAAGGCAGCCCAACGAAAAGGGCCTTTCCCTTCACAGAAAAGAG
This sequence comes from Bacteroidota bacterium, assembly GCA_031385005.1. Taxonomy (GTDB): domain Bacteria; phylum Bacteroidota; class Bacteroidia; order AKYH767-A; family 2013-40CM-41-45; genus JADKIH01. Next base: position 11,660 of record JANNBB010000017.1, on the reverse strand, counting down.
GACGAATATAAGCAGGTACAAAACCCGGAAATGCAAAAGCATTTTTCAATCCTTGCGCCAATGCTTGTCCGCGGAGATTATTTCCATAATCAAATGTAATGGCCCCTTTTTCCTGCAAAGCAATCATGAGCTTTACATGCCTGACCATTGTTTCATGCGACTGTCTGATGTATTCCTTTGGATTGTTTTCACGCAATTCTTTGGCTTCTTTAACAGTTAATCCTAAAGGAAAATAACCGACTAATTCATCGTGCGCAGATGTCTGATCCGTCAATGTATCGGGAACAATATTTCGTTTGATCAGTCGCTCAAGTAATTCAACAGCATTACAAACGACACCAATACTTTTAGCTATTCCCTTTTGCTTGTATTCAACTGCCTTGTCGATTGCTTCATCGATATTGTGGGACATCTCATCGATGTATCTTGTGTCGATTCGTTTTTGTATTCTCCATTCTTCAATTTCAGCAGCCAGACAAACACCTTCATTCATGGTAATAGCCAAGGGTTGTGCTCCACCCATGCCGCCGAGTCCTGCAGTAACATTCAATGTATTTTTTAACGAACCGCCGAAATGTTGATTGGCAATAGCCGAATACGTTTCATAAGTTCCTTGAACTATTCCCTGAGAGCCAATATAGATCCAGGAACCTGCAGTCATCTGACCATACATGATCAACCCTTTATCTTCAAGTTCCCTGAAATAGTCCCAATTCGCCCAATGAGGAACTAATTGTGAATTGCTAATGATGACGCGCGGTGCATCCTTGTGAGTTGGTAAAATCCCAACCGGTTTGCCGGACTGTATCAACAAGGTTTCATCGTCGTTCAAGTCGCGCAATGCTTTTACGATAAGATGAAAGGCCTCTACATTTCTTGCCGCTTTTCCTGTTCCGCCATACACGATAAGGTCTTCCGGTCTTTCGGCAACGTCCGGATCGAGGTTGTTCAACAGCATTCGCAGAGCCGCTTCCTGTACCCATCCTTTACAACTCAGTTTTGTTCCCACAGGGGTTACAGTTTTGCTGAGATCTAATTTGTCTTTTAATAAACCGGTTTGCATATTATTTTTTTATTGGTTTCTTATTTCCTTCTTTTTCCCGCCATGGGCAATGACGACATCCACTTTGACAACAATAGCCGCGCTTCAAGTGATATTTCTCCGTGAATACGATATAGCCCTCTTCAGAAAAATAATAATCATCCTTTTCGAATTTATCGTAAAAAGCCATAGGGTAGATTAAACTGATTGCAAAATTACCAAAATTGAATGAAATAACAGAGTATTGAAAAGCGAAGTTTAAAGTTTCCGGAACATGCGCTTTTAAGACTTATTTTTGATTTATTTCATATTCATAAGTTAGAAGAGTGTATTTTAGGCACCCATTCTTATGAATCAGGTAACCGCTCATATTCCTTTACAAACAGTTCGTTTTGGCGACTGGGAGAAAAAAGGCATTCAAGTATCCGTTTTAAGGGAAGACCTCGTGCATCCATATATTTCTGGTAATAAAGGAAGAAAGTTAAAATACAACCTGATCGATTTTTTTCATTCCGGTAAAAAAACAATTCTAACATTCGGTGGTGCATTTAGTAATCATCTTATTGCTACAGCCGCAGCCGGACGTGAATATAGATTCGAATCTATTGGAATTGTAAGGGGAGATGAAATCAAAAACCCCTATCTGGATTTTATGCAGAGTTGCGGCATGAAATTGCATTTCATTTCAAGAGAAGATTACAGAAATAAAACCGACTCCAATACTCAAATAAAGATTCTTGAATCGCTCATATTGAAAAGCGTGATTAAAGACTTAGATGATGTATTTATTATTCCTGAAGGAGGCGCCAATTTTTCTGCCGTGAAAGGCGCATCAGAAATCATGAATGAAATTTCCAATGACATGAATTATATCTGTTGCGCTTGCGGAACAGGTGCCACTGTTGCAGGATTGAGTCTGAGTTTAAAAACCGGTCAGCAATTAATAGCTATTCCTGTTTTAAAAGCACCCGGGTTTTTAAAATCTGCTGTTGAAGCATTAGGCGGCAATGTAGATAGAATGATAATAAAGGAAGAATATCATTTCGGTGGTTATGCAAAAAAAGATGCATCTCTCATTAGTTTCTGCGAGAAATTTTATAATGAAACAGAAATTCGGATCGAGCCGGTTTATACGGGAAAATTGTTTTTTGCTGTTAACGATATGATTAACTCCGGCTATTTCAAACAAGGCGATAAGATTAATCTCATTCATACCGGAGGGATCTATCCTTTCAGCAATTAATAAAACGACTTCTTCTAACATAAATAGAAACAAAAAATAAAGCATTTTAATTAGTTACAATTAAAAACGGATATTTCATTAAATTATATGCTTTTTAAAATAATTTACTGTATCTATCTTACAGTTTCCTGCGTAACAGTCGGAGAATTTAATTAAAACAACAACGTTTGAATACTATGAAAAGAATAGCAATATTTCTTTTTTTGATTTTAAATGCGATTAAGACACTTGCTGGAGACAACATTCTTCCAAACCGTCAATCGTATATTAATGAGCACAAAGATGATGCAATCCGTGACATGAAAAAAACCGGGGTTCCGGCAAGTATTACACTTGCTCAGGCATGTCTGGAATCACAGGATGGTCGAAGCGCTTTGGCAAAAGAAGCGAATAATCATTTTGGAATTAAATGTTCCAATTGGACAGGTCCTTCATACATTCAGGATGATGATACGAAAGACGAGTGCTTCCGTAAATATAATTCGACACTGGAATCCTATATCGATCACAGCAATTTTCTACTTACTCGTCCGCGCTATGCATTTTTATTTCAATTAGAAAAAACAGATTACAAAGGATGGGCACATGGTCTTAAGAAAGCCGGTTATGCAACGGATCCGAATTATGCCACCCGACTAATCAAAATAATAGAAGAAAATCAACTCCACATTTATGATAATATGAATGTGGAAGATTTAACCGCATCCAATGATGTTTCCGAGATAACAGTACCGGAGAAAAAAGTTTTTGTTCCTTCTGTTCCCGTAGCTACTACTGTTGGCAGAAGAGACATCATTTCAAACAATGGTATTGAGTGTGTAAAAGCGAGAAAAGGCGATTCTTTTAAATCTCTTGCAAAGGAATTAAAACTGGGTTATTGGCAGCTTCCAAAATACAATGAAGCTGATACTTATTCCGAATTAGAAGAAGGTCAGTTAATTTATCTAAAACCTAAAAAGAGCGAGTCATGGGAAGGATCTCATATCGTACAACCCGGTGAAGATGCTTATTCCATTGCTCAACGTTTCGGAATCAAGGTGAAGTATATTTACAAATACAACAAATTGAAAGAAGGTGATCGGTTAGAAGCCGGACAGATGCTGGTTCTCAAAAAATCAACTTCTAAAAGTTGATACTAAGGAAATAAAATTTATCCTGTCGAAAGGCAGGCAATATCACCGTATCATCATTCACTTGCTTAGCTGATTGACCTACCACTTTAATTTTATCTAATTCATTGAACAATACATCTGTCTTTTGCGCACCAGTTGAACCAATTGTTGTGAGCAAAACTGACGAATCATCTTCTACATACTTATTGTAAATAACTGCCAATTTTCCGCCGGAGACTATACTAAAATAGGAAGAGAATAACCCCTCATCATCAATAGAATTTTGGTCTTTGGCAATCACATTGTTCCACAATATATTTCCGTCGGGGTTTATGGATAATAGCATGATATTACCGTAATGATAATATACATGAGAAATATATGCCTGCATGTAATAGTCAAAATACGAACGGGAAGTCTTATAAACAGACTCTGCAATGATGGCCACTCCCCCATCTTTTCTAACAAACAACCTGTCTATTGAATAATTAACAAGTTCTCGGTTTTCTTTGGGCTCACCTAAAAACTTTTGCAGATAGGTTGTACTAAATGGGGTATGAATAGTCTTTGTTTCTTTCAGACTGTCTTCTGTAAGCGAATAATAAAAGACTCCGGCAATGGAATAAGTTGTTTTATCCGAATAAAAACCGGCCACGACGATGCTATTATTGATGTTGTCTGAAGTCATTTCAACATCGGTCAAAAACCTGTTTTCTCCTCGTATAGCAGCAGTAACCGGACGATTGAGAAGCCGGTTGTAGCCGTATAACTCATAATAACTCTGATCGGGCTCCTTTACCTTTTTTTCAGTGGTATAATGTATGCCCAAAACAAAAAAAGAACCTCGGTTCGTGAGCAAATAATTAACAGGAACATACATTTGTTCTTTAACAGGAATTTCAATTTCCTTTTTATATTGAATGGTCAGATTAGTATCCAAAACAATTGCACTGCATACTTGTGAATTGACATCTTTAAATATTTTTCGATAAGTAAAAGCTATCAACGATTGATCATGCGAATTCAACAATCCGGGTTTTTCACCTTCATCAAAATTATCGGAAGGAAAAGAATCCAATAAAACCGGCTGCCCGCTCCACGTCCCATTCGTATTGAAATACTGAATATAAAAATAAAAACGCTTACTTTTTTTATCATTTAAATAGCTGGTGACAACAACTTTTCCATTAATCATTTTTACATCAGAAATATGACCGTCTTCATAGGATGACTTAAGTTCTTTTTCCCAGATCAAATTCATCCCGGAAGAAAAATACTGAATCTGATAATTCCTGCTACGAAAACCGGAATGTACATTGTCATTTTCAAGCGACTTATTACTTCTTAAAACAAAAAAATTCTCATCTTCATTTTGACCAAGAATTACGAGATAAGGAACCTTTTTATTATTTTCCAATGGCTGCGACCATTTTACAGTTTGTCCGACTGAAATGGAAAACAGGTGAAGAAAAAAACAACAAATAACAATAGCCTTCTTCGACATATTTAAAAAAATCTACAACGTTTTGTCAAAGATAATCTTTAGTACCGAATCAATAATATTCCAACGGAAATAGTAATGTTTTCTCAATCATTCATCCTGAAAATCAACTTACTTTAGCTAATGCTCCTCCAATGAACGGGCTTACATGGTTTTATGCGGGCCTGAATTTTCTTATCAACCACCTCCGGATTATTTCTGACAAATTTGTAAGCGTCGTTTTCACTTTCCGCTTCCACAAGCGTTATGAAACCGCTTCCGTTTTCAAAGAGAGCTGCCATTAATAACCGGCCATCACAAAATGCCTGACGGATATACGATTCATGCCGCTTTAAATCTGTATTCGTGAAACTCTGGTGAGGAGGAAAATTCTCCCCCATCGTCCATAAAATAAAATAAAGTTGCTTAAGCCCGTCTATAGCGGGTTGATTGGTTTCTGAAAAATTCGATTCGATGTTCATAGGGGCTGGTTTTATTTTCAAAATTGTACATTCTGATGATTATCCATGTCACCACAGATTCACAACTAGGCAGAAAACAAGGGTGAATTATCATGGAAGAGTAAAAAACGGTGTGGCGAGGGGGGATTTCAGATTTCTGTTTCTGTCTCTGTCTCTGTTTCTGTTTCTGTCTCTGTCTCTGTCTCTGTCTCTGTCTCTGTCTCTGTCTCTGTCTCTGTCTCTGTCTCTGTCTCTGTCTCTGTCTCTGTCTCTGTCTCTGTTTAAAAAAAAATATTTTTGCCAACATGCAAAATTATTTTCGGGGAAAAAGTATTTTCTGATGGGTGTTAATCCCAATTCTTGGTTTTAATTTTTTTTACTCAAAGCGCCTTTTTGAAGCCGGATAAACACATATTGCCTTTCATTGAATGAATTGAACAACATGTGGAATGTTAAATGAAGATGCGCGCAGATTTGTTAAAGGCAATTGGTGTTCTACATGAAGTTGAAGGTGCTTTTGTCGAATTGGCTCTTTGCTGAATTACCTTTGTCAAGCAATGAGGAAGAAAAAGTAATTCCTTTTGTTTACCGCTAGTAAATCCACAAAAAACACTTTAACAGTTTACCGATTGAATTAACGCAGCCGCGAAACTTTCATTGGTTTTTTTTAAAAACTGCTTCCTGTTCTAAATTAATTGAATTACTAACTACCTAATTAAGATGATGAAAAACAAACTACAAGTAATTATGGTTACAGCGATGCTGATGATCTCTTTAACTTCACTGGGTCAAAACGTACGTGGTTTCTATTTACAGAACGTCGGCACCTGGCTGGGAAATATAACATCAGAAAACGAAATCCTGCAGTATGCTCAGGGAAATGGATTTAACTACATTTTGTTTTATGACCTGGGAGATATCTCCTGGACAAACACAGTGCAAAAAAATAAATTGGCTGCTTTTATAAGTAAAGCCAGAACACAATACGGCATAATTCAGGTCGGCGGTGTTGTTGAATATGCCGGATATGTATCACAAAATTTATTACCATATAACAATTCCCGTACTAGTAATCTTGAAAAGTTTGATGTAATAAACCTGGAGTTTGAATTCTGGGTATCCTCTTCTGTTTCCTACTACTGCAGCAAATTTTTATCTGCCGCAGGATTTACGTGTGACGCTGCCGGTGCCTGGGCATTTGCATGGCGAGAATTTAAACTGATTGACGACATGTGTTTGGCAAACGGAATGATGTCGGAATTTTATCTAGGATGGCCTTCCTTAGCTCAGATGCAACAAATAGCATCCAGAGCAGACAGAATATTATTATCTGCTTACCGACCAACAGACAGCGATGTTTATTTATATTCTAAACAAAGAATGAAAGACATTGCCACTATCGGTGGAACAACTAAAGTATTAACACTGATGTCGAGTGAATCGTCTTTCATGGGTTCGTGGTTAAATACTCATCCACAAACACAACCCTATCAAACGATGGCAGCAGCTCTTAATGCTGAGACATTATCGTTTAAACAAAATATCAACTTGCAGGGATACCAGTGGTTCACCTATAAGTATATGCCCAAGACAATGCTGGCTACAGCTACGATTTCTGCAAGTGGCCCTTTGGCTTTTTGTCCGGGTGGTAACGTAACACTAACAGCAAATTCCGGTACAGCATATTTATGGAGTCCCGGTGGACAAACAACACAGTCTATTAACGTAACAAATGCCGGCTCATATACTGTAAGAGTAACAAATTCTGCGGGAACCGCTGTAACATCATCGCCTGCAGTAGTTTCAACAAGTGGAACAGGTACAGCACCAACCATTTCTGCATCGGGCCCTACGTCTTTCTGTCCGGGTAGTAGCGTAGTACTTACGTCAAGTGCTGCCTCCTCTTATCTTTGGACAAATGGAGCAACTACACAATCTATTACAGTTTCCAATTCGGGAACATTTTCTGTAACAGCAGGAAGTGGTACTTGCAGCGCAACATCTGCTCCCGCAACTGTTAATTCTTCTTCCGCTCCTACAACTCCTGTAATTACTGCAAGCGGATCATTAAATGTTTGTCCGGGCACAGTACTGACACTTACTTCCTCTGCCGCTAACGGCTACCTGTGGTCGAATGGAGCAACGACACGTTCAATTGCCATTTCTTCAGCAGGAAATTATTCTGTTACAGGTTATAGTGGGCCTTCTTGCTCTGCTATTTCAGCCATTAATACCGTAACGCTTCTAACAGCTCCAGCAAAACCGGTTATTACAGCCGGAAGTTCAACAACTTTAACAACATCGAATCCATCAGTCGTACTTACGTCTTCGGTAGGTAGCACATATAATTGGTCCACAGCAGATGTAACGAGATCAATCACCACCTCAACTCAGGGAACATATCTTGTTACCGTAACCGGTTCGAACGGTTGTAGTGCCACTTCCAATCCTATAGCAGTAATTGCCAATGGTTGCACTCCTCCTCCTCTGCCGACCATTACGGCAAGTGGATCGACCATCATAACAACCGGACAAAGCGTTGTACTTACTTCAAGTTTAAGCGGCGGCTATCTGTGGTCAACAGGAGCACAAACAAGTTCTATTACAGTTACTACTCCCGGAATCTATACTGTTCGTTCTTATAATAAAGGCGGATGTTATTCAACTTCTCTTCCGATAACCATTACCGTTCTTGCAACACGTCTTGCAAATCCTGCTGTTGAATCAAAAGAAAACACTTTAGATAAATTAACAGTTTACCCGAACCCTGCAAGAGAAAAGTTGAATTTTGTTTTCAATCAATCAAGTGAAAAAACCATCAACATTAAAATGTTTGATATTACAGGTCGAGAAGTACAAAACTATAATTTAACGTCAGTAATCGGTGAAAATAATTACCAGATTGACATATCAGAACTTCCTCATGGAATCTACCTGGCTTGTTTGTTAAGCGACGATCAGAAACTAATAAAGAAAGTAATTGTCGAGTAACAACCTCCTTCGACAAATGAAACATTAAACTCAAAACAGTTTATTATCAACAACAATTATTTAGTGAAATAAAAGCGGGAAGTATCCCGCTTTTATTTTGTCCGATAGTTTTTACGGAAAAGCTCCTACTTCATTGGCTGTTTTACAAATTAGAACTTTTCAAGCTGTCATACTAAGAAGACAACTATTCATAAAATCATTTTAAAAAATCAACAGGGAACTTTACTACAGAAAGCCACTTCTACAGCTTTAATTAATTTCAAACCCATTACAGGAACTGTTTAATGTTTAAAAAAAATTCGAACGACAATTAAATATGATTATAGTTTTAAAACTATTGTCACAATACATCAACAACAATTAATTGTCTATATGAAGTTAAGAGACCGTATGTCGAATGTCGAATAATGCAATGTATATTTGTTCTGCACAAAAGGGTTAAACAGTTCCCCTCAATATCATCGAAAAAATTGTTGGCAAGCAAATAAATTTACCGGTGTCGCTTTTCTTTTACTGCTGACAAGCAGCAATAGACACGTTTGGGAATTTATCAATACCCTCTGTATTAAGTCATTGTTTACTAATTCCCAAAAATCAATAAAATGAAAAACAATCTACGTTTAACAGTTATGTCAATTTTGATATTATTCTCTCTTGCAACGAAGGCTCAGAATATTCGCGGATATTATTTGCAAGATGTAGGAACCTGGTTAGGCAATACGGTTTTGGAAAATGAAATCCTAACCTATACCCAAGGCAATGGATTCAACTACATTCTCTTCTACGACCTGGACCAAATCAACTGGAACAATTCAACACAAAAAAACCAGTTAGGTGCATTTATGAATAAAGCACGAACACAGTATGGTATTATTCAAATCGGTGGCGTTGTAGAGTATTCCGGATATGTCTCACAATTTCTTTTGCCGTATAACAATTCCCGGTCAAGCAACACAGAGAAATTCGATGTAATTAATATGGAATTTGAATTCTGGCTATCAGCAAGCGCATCAACTTATTATTGTACGAAATTTCTTTCTTCTGCCGGCTACTCCTGTGATCTGGCAGGTGCCTGGCAATTTGCCTGGAGAGAATTTAAACTAATTGACGATCTCTGTTTAGCAAATTCTTTGATGTCGGAAATTTATTTGGGTTGGCCTGACTTATCTCAGATGCAACAGCTTGCTTCACGCGCCGACAGAATTCTGTTAGCCGCTTACAGACAAAACGACGGCGACATTTATGCTTATTCAAAACCTCGATTAATGGATATTGCCAGTATTGGTGGTTCAACAAAAGTTATAACTCTCCTATCAAGTGAATCCGTCTTCATGGGACCCTGGTTAAGCACTCATCAGCAAACACAACCCTATCAGACTTTATCTGCCGCATTTAATGCTGAAACGGCAGCATTCAAACAAAATATAAATTTACAGGGCTATCAATGGTTTACTTACAAATTAATGCCTAAAACAATTTTAGGAACAGCAACCATAACTGCAAACGGTCCGCTTTCATTTTGTCCGAGTGGAAGTGTAACATTAACTGCTAATCCCGGGTCAGCATATCTTTGGAGTCCCGGAGGACAAACAACACAATCAATTACAACTTCAACAGCCGGATCGTACACGGTTTCAGTAACAAATGCCACAGGACTAGCAGTAGTATCCTTACCGGTTCAAGTCACTATTTCCGGAGCAGGTATTACACCAACTGTTTCAGTTTCCGGCTCAACTTCTTTTTGTCCGGGGGGCTATGTAACATTAACTTCCAGTCAGGCCAACTCCTATTTATGGTCCAATGGCGCTACAACACAAGCCATATCAGTTTCCAACTCCGGAACATATTATGTGAGAACAGGAAGTGGAAGTTGCTTAGGTACTTCTGCAAATGTTGCAGTAAACGCATCTTCATCACCTACAACACCTTTAATAACGGTTAATGGATCATTAAACATCTGTCAGGGAACCTTACGGACTCTTACATCATCACCATCGAACGGGTACCTGTGGTCGAATGGTGCTACCACACGCTCAATCGTAGTCACTTCTCCGGGGAATTACTCAGTAAAAGCATTTACAGGACCCAATTGCTTTGCTCAATCTGCGGTCAAAACGATTACAACTTTATCGGCTCCATCAAAACCAATAATAACGGCCGGAAGCTCTACTACTTTGACAACCGGCAATCCTGCTGTTGTACTCACATCTTCAACGGCAAGCGCTTATTTATGGTCGACAACAGATTTTACAAGAGCAATCACAGTAACAACACAAGGAAACTACCGGGTAACAATCACAGGCACGAATGGCTGTACGAACACGTCCAATGATGTTATGGTAATAGCAAATGGTTGCACACCGCCTGCTGCCCCTACGATTACTTCCAGTGGTTCCTCTATTATCACATCCGGGCAAAGCATCATTCTTACTTCCAGTCTTAGCGGAGGATATTTATGGTCAAACGGACAGCAAACACGATCCATTACTGTTTCGGCTGCAGGAAGCTATTCAGTTCGCTCTTATACTAAAGGCGGATGTTATTCTACTTCGCTGCCTTTCAATGTGACAGTTATATTGGCGCGAGTGGCAAGTACGAAAGGAAATGATCAATCAGAAGATATCTCCACAAATTCAGAAGAATCATTTATCATTTACCCAAATCCAGCAAGAGAACATTTGAATGTTGAATTTAATCAGAGCGAGAATAAATTGATTTCAATTTTAATGATCGATGCAACTGGGCGAATTGTAAAAAACATGGACTATTCTTCAGTAGTTGGTGAAAATAAAATTGAGCTTGAGTTAACAGGACTTACTCGTGGAATGTACTATTTAAGGATTATCGGAGACGATAGAAATCAAATGAAGAAAGTGGTTATTGAATAATGTTAATTGCAACAAATCACTAAAAAACGTTGCAAATTCACGCTAATTAATCTGCAAATCCCTACCCTTTCAATTGAAAAAGAATACGTTAACGTTGTACAAAAATTTCCTCAAAACAATGGTTTTGAAATTATTAAAAATCAACTATCTTTGCCGACCTTAAAAAGGGGAGCATAGCTCAGCTGGTTCAGAGCATCCCGCACGAAAAGTGCGGGAGGGTCACAGGTTGAGAAGAAATTTAATAAGAGGGAGCATAGCTCAGCTGGTTCAGAGCATCTGCCTTACAAGCAGAGGGTCACAGGTTCGAACCCTGTTGTTCCCACTTCATTTCAAAACCCGTCAATTATGGCGGGTTTTGTCGTTTAAATACTTTGATATTATTTTATACAACATAAAATAAAAATACAATATGGGGAGCAAAGCTCAGCGGTTCAGAGCATCCC
>JANNBB010000062.1:0-101387 GCA_031385005.1 Bacteroidota bacterium | reverse complement strand
TTATATTTAAGTCATGCAAAAGCACGATTAAATATTCGAATCAGATGACTCGATCACTCACCTTAAACAATCGTAAAACAGGGGGTCAGTTTACAGCGAAACGAGGGGGTCAATTTCGACTGAAACAGAGGGGTCAATTTAAAATGAAACTGGGGGGTCAATTTGTCTGAAATCTCCAATGAGCCTACAGATTTTCCCAATAACAATTCTGATGCACAACCACAATCTGACTTCTCAACCTCGCAGTTAGTAGAATTGAACTCTAAAATAGATGATGTATTGTACCAGCTTAAACTAATGGGACTCGGGCAAGAAATTATTTTCCAGGAAATAGAAGAGCTTAAGAAGGACGCTTGCCGTGTAACAAAGAAAGATCTCGGATTAATGGTAATAGGTAAAGTTGTCGAATTCGGATCGACGGAAGTTGGTCAAATACCCGAAGTGCAAGAATTATATAGGTATATTGCAAACACCGATAAAGGTCTACCGCCGTTTAATCTGTGAAACTCACAAGAAATCTTTATTTTTTGGTAGATGGATATTAATAAAGTACACACAAAGAAAGATCTCGACAATTACATCAAAAATAAAGTCGAAGAGTCTACTCATCTCGAATTCAAGGATGGTCGAGCATTGGGCTCTGATGATACGGCAAAAATCGAGATAAGCAAGGACGTTTCGGCTTTTGCGAATGCAGACGGTGGAATTTTAATTTATGGTATTTCGGAGAAGGATCACGTAGCCAATGGAATTGTCACTGTTGATGGCAATAAGTTCACCAAGGAATGGCTTGAGCAGGTTATTAATATTCGAGTCAATCCAACGCCAGAATATACAATCGATCCTATAAGGATTGGGAAAAATATAAAGACTTCTGCTTATGTTATTCGCATTCCAAAAAGTTCGCATTCTCCTCATCAAGCTGGTGATAAGTGTTTTTACCGAAGACGCAATTTTAAAAACGATAAAATGGAGGAGTATGAAATAAAGGAATCTTATTTCAGACCTACCAAAACTATGCTACAAATACTTGAACCCGCTATTGATGGTAAGGTAGGATCAGCTTCTTCTGGAAAAATTAAGGAGTATCGAGTGAAGCTGTCTTTCGGGGTAAAAAATATAGGTTCCGCAATTGAGGACAAGTATAAGCTTGAAATTCGATTGCCTCCTGACCAACACAAACCAAGCATCAACTCAAATGATATTTTTTTCAAAGCAGGCAACAGAAAAGAGGGAGAATATTACGTCTACACTTTTCCAAAAACATCTGAAATATTTCAAGGGGAAATATGTCCGATGGCAAGTGTGACCATAATAATTAATATTGATAACATTGATCGCATTGATAACCTGCCACTTTTGATTCGTTTATATTACTCATCTGGAATCGAAAATATGGAAGTGCCACTCTTGCCTCATTGCAAGCACGAGGACCATAAACTAACTTCGAAGTGCTTTCGAGAAGAACGGTAAATAAAAAAGGGAGGCTTCATAGGCCTCCCTTTTTGTTACGTGTAATATTAAACACTCACTTACTCAGCTTCATCCCCTTCTCCTTTAAGGCCGCAAGAAATTTTTCCATAAGCTTGGCCGTCCACTGATTTGTCACAGCATACTGTGATTTACCTATGGTGAGAAGTTGGTCAGGATTTAGGAAGTAACGCTTTTTTCCTGAAGTCTTGCTCTTACTTATAGCGGTCTTAAGGTCGGTGAACACTCCGTAGCGGCTGATGATGCTGTCGGGAAATATCTCCTTCAAATGAGCTTCGGTACATTTCGGATGGCTCTTAACATAGTGCTGAACGACTGCTAACACAATCGGCCCCTTTCCGTATTCCTTATTTTGGAACTTGTAGGTCGTGGTGTTGCGGTTCTGCACTTGTTTTTCTTTTACCTCACCTTCAATTTTCTCAGAAGCTTTTGCTTCTGACTTCTTAGTCGCAACTTTTTTTGCCGTTGCTTTCTTAGCTACTTTTTTCTTGGCAGTCTTTCCTGCTGTCTTGGAATTCTTTTTCATATCGATTTGTTTTGTTTGTTTTTGATATGTCGAGAGTAACAGTTCCGGCAAGAGAAAAGTGCTAAAATGAAAATGATTCCAGAAGAAATGGCTTAAGCGCTTGGTTACGAATCCTATTATTTTCTGCGATTTCAGCGTGGAAACTGGCTTTTCATCAGAAAACAGCTTAGGGAAGAGCAATATGATAGCAGCGGCCTCAGCCATAACCAATAGAAGATCCTGTCCTTTGGTAATCGAATACCAAAGGCAGAAGCAGCAGTAGATTATGGTTCCTATTATTTTCATTGTTTTCTTTTCACTCTATCACAGTCGCTAATTGTTGTCAACTACTATTAGAAGTAACGGTATCCCCACTTCATCGGAAAAGTATTTTGTTCGGTCGCCGAAAAAAAAGACACCCAATTTCTGATCTGATTTCCCACTTTTCCAACCCTTGACGATTTCAGATAGCGGTAAAACTTTCTTACTCACCTCTGATTTTGAAAATTATTTTTCCCTAAGTCACAATACTTTAAGTCAAACCTACATCACGATGATTCCGATGTAAAGGACATCAGGTCTCGAATGTATTTCGGGTTTAAGAAACAGCTGTTGCTAATTAGCAATACTTGTAAAAGATAAAATCGGGCTTATAAAATTGTTCATCCGAAAATTCTTATCCGTTCAGATTGAGATAGATAATGGATGCAAGAACAAGCACCATTACAATTTATTCCCTGGCCGCGACAACAGGAAGTCTTCAAAGCATTTCTCGACGACGAGACAAATGAGTGTCTGTTCGGCGGGAGTGTAAACTGCGGGAAGACTTACATCCTTTGTGTCTTTCTGATTTACGTCTGTCAGAACTATCCAGGTACTCGGTGGGGGCTTGGAAGAAAGGACTTAGCGAATCTTAAAAAGACAACGCTCAACAAATTCTGGGAGGTGTGCGATGATCTCGGTTACATACGTGGGAAAGATTTTAATACTGCGCACATCATCTACCGCGAACACAAGAACGAAATCGAGTTCGGAAACGGTAGCAAGATATTGTTGCTCGATTTGTATTACTATCCAGTTATAGAGCATCCCGCGTTTTTACGCGGGAAGGTTATGTGTTCGATCCTCGACTTGTATCTAAAACTGATTTTCCTTAATTTCGATTTGCACTAACCCATGGAAACCAAGTCGGAACTTCCTCATACCGGTGCTTCCAAACGTATGGAAGCCCTTACCGATGGAATATTTGCCATCGCTGCCACGCTTTTAGTGCTCGAAATTCGTGTTCCTAAACTGGAAATAGAGTCGTCGTCAGCGATAATTCATGCCCTATACCCTATTCATCCTTCCTTCATTGCTTTTGTATTCAGCTTTCTCAATATTTTAATCTTCTGGGTCAATCATGACAGCATCGGAAAAGTCTTGTTACGCTTCGATGCAAAACTGACTTATCTGAATATATTGTTTCTATTATTCATTACACTCATTCCTTTCACAACTGCTTTTGTGAGTGAATATCCATTCGAATTTATTGCCATAACAGTTTATGGTTTGGTTTTATTAATTACCGCCTCTATTGCTACAATCATGTACTACCATATCGCTTTTAAAAGCAAATTAATGCATGAGAAAATTTCAAAAAAGTCGCGCCAAAAAATATGGAAACGAGTTGTATTAGGTCCCATTTTTTTCGCAACGGCTATTCTCCTCGGCTGGATAAATGTCTTTATCCCCATTATCATCTATATTTTAGTTCCCTTATTTTTTCTCATCATGCCCAAAATCGAATTCGAAGATTAAAGAAATCAACTGTTCAAAATTAAATTAACTTTAAGCCGACATTCCTGATTTAATTTACCATGTTCAAATTTTATTGGATCGGCTTTTTAACTTTTCTTCTTTCATGCGGGGAGCGGAAAACAATTCAACTACCCGAAATAAACACAAAAACATTCCATCGTTTTGAGGATGCTCAAGACATCCATGTTTCCTGGCCCAAAAAAAACACACTTATTTATCACACCATATCCGAGCCCGACAACCTTCATCCTACCAATGGAAATTCATCTCCTCGCTCCGAAATAATTCAATACACGCAACGTCCGTTATTGTACGTAGATTTTGAAAACCAGTCAGTCATTCCCGGACTCGTAAAATCACTTCCTGAAATATCTAAAGACAAACTCACTTATACCTATACTCTTCGTGAAGATGTATCCTGGGACGACAAAAGCCCTCTTCTTGCTGATGATATCGTTTTTACTGCAAAAGCTTTTAAATGCCCTTTGACGAATGATCAAGCTGTCCGTTTGTATTGGAAAAACATCAAAGACATCATCACCTACCCTTCCGATCCTAAAAAGTTCAGCTTCGTCATGAAGCAAGTAAACATTCAGAATGTTTCATTTCTTACCGGCTTTTCTGTTCTTCAATGCACATTCCACGACAAGAAAAATGTTTTATCAAAATATTCTTTTAACCAATTTAATGACTCGCTCTTTATCCCTCAAGACGATCTGATTGAATGGGCTCAGGAATTTAATCTGGATAAATATGGCCGAGATCCTTTATTCTTAAATGGTCTAGGCATGTATAGCGTTACCGAATGGGCAACCGGCCAGTACATAACCTTAAAACGAAAAACAGATCATTGGTCTTTTCAATCTACTGATTATCGAGAAGTATCTTTTCCTGAGAAAATAATATTTCTTTTAAACAAAGATGAATCATCCCAACTCTTTAAATTCAAATCGCAGGAAATGGATGTCTCTACCAATCTATCCATGCCGGCGTTTATAAAATTGAAATCCGATGAAGTGTTTCTTAGCAACTACAACCAGGAATTAATGCCCACTTATAATTATACCTACGTCTGTTTCAACACTAAACCTGAGGAGAAAAAAAGAAATCCGATATTTAATGACATCCAGGTCAGACGTGCATTTGCCCTGCTCACTCCGGTTGATGAAATAATCCTTCTTCAATACAAACAATTTGCTCCTCAATGCAGAAGAATGGTCAGCAATGTATCTACCTTAAAAAAAGAATTTAATAATCAGTTAAAGCCGCTTCCTTTTGATGCTCAAACCGCAGAACAATTATTAAAAAAAGCCGGATGGAAAGATTCTGACAACGATGGAATTTTAGATAAATCAGTCGAAGGGAAACAGATCTCCTTAGTGGCCGATTTAAATTATCTCGCATCTTCCTCCGACTGGAAAGACATCGCCTTGCTTATTGCAGAATCAATGGCGAAAGCAGGAATCAAAGTCAACACCGTCGGAATGGATATCAAATTGTTTTTAGAAAAAGCCAAATCACATGATTTTGACATGATGCTAGGAAGTTGGTCCGGAACCGGACTTCCGGAGGATTATTCTCAGCTTTGGCATACTCAATCCTGGAGCAAACATGGATCTAACTATTCAGGTTTTGGTAATCAGCATACGGACTCACTCATTGACGAAATCAATCAATCCACAACAGACTCCATCCGTTTTAGATTAAGCGGAAAACTTCAGCAAGAGATTTACAACAATCATCCCTATGTTTTTCTTTACTCAAGCATGAGAAGAAATGTCATCCACAAGCGCTTTGGAAACCAACTCATTTTTTCAGAAAGACCGGGAGTTTTAGTAAATATGTTACGCCTTTTGTCAATAAACAAAGGAATAACTATGGTCGATGAGCAGTCGCCTTAACTTTTCTTTGCATTATATTTGAACCATGCGCATCTATATTGCGAAACGACTTCTGTTTTTTATTCCCGGGATTATTCTCGTAGTACTCCTGTCATTCATCTTGCTTCACTATTCTCCGGGAGACCCGGTAGAACGCATTTTAAATGATCAGGGTATATATGGTGAAGATTTAAATGCCCATACAACCGATCAAAAATTAAAACAAGAATTAACCGAAAAACTCGGACTCAATCTTCCTCTTTTTTACTTTTCGTTAAGTAGTCTGAGCGAAAAAGAAAACCAAACATCTACCGAAATTCAAAACTGGAAAAATTATTTTCCTGCAATTTCCTTTCAAGGTCAAAACCAATTTCATCGTTGGCTATTCGGTGACAACAATACTTATAAAGGAATACTCCGTGGCGATCTTGGGATATCCTGGGCCAGCAAAGAAAATGTATCGTCCATCTTAAGTAATCGCATGAAATGGTCTTTCCTCTTTGCTATAATTTCCGTTATTCTTGCATACCTGATCAGCATCCCAACCGGATTATATGGCGCTGCAAATCCTGATTCGGGTTTCAGCAAATGGACTACCATTATTTTTTCGATTTTGTTTTCACTCCCATCTTTTTGGTTCGCAACTTTACTCATGCTATTATTTTGCAATCCTGATATTCTAAACATACTTCCATCTTCCGGAGTCGGTCCGGCCGGGGGATTCCCAATGGGAACCGGTACATTAAATATTTTTTTAAACACAATCCCTTACCTCATTCTTCCAACTATTTGCTACACTTATAGTTCACTCGCATTCTTATCAGGAAGCATCAGAGTAAGCTTAGAAGATGTTTTGAAAGAAGACTATATTCGAACTGCCCGTGCAAAAGGGCTGAATGAAAGAAAAGTTTTATATAAACATGCCTTGCGAAATGCTTTGTTACCTATGATTACGATTTTTTCACACGTGTTGCCTTTTGCAGTCAGCGGCTCTGTAATCCTCGAAACAATTTTTACAATTCCGGGAATGGGTCAGGCTATTTTTTTTAGTTTGAGTGCGCAAGACTACCCTGTCATCATCAATGTATTCATGATAACAGGAATTTTCACCATGACCGCTTTCCTGTTAGGAGATATACTTTATGCACTTGTCGATCCACGCATTTCATTTACACAAAAATCACAATCCTAAAAATGAAAATGCGAAACAGAAAACTCAGTTATCGCTTAAGCATACTTACCATATTCGGCTATATTTTTATCGCTGTCTTCGCGCCTCTAATTGCCAATGAAAAACCTTTATACTTTTCCACGAATAATAAAATATTTCTGCCGGCATTAAACAACAACACATATATTGAATTAACCGACTCTGCAGGAAATATCAACAAAGTAAGAGCAAATTCAATCGACTGGAAAAAATATAGCACGGGAATCCTGCATGCTCCGGTCAGTTGGTCGCCTGTACATTCCGACTTGAATAATATACTTTCTTCCCCATTTGAAAATCAATATTACCTTTTAAACGGGAAGCAAGAAGCCCTTCCCACTTTTAACAGGCATTTTCTAGGAACAGGAAATACAGGCAACGATGTACTTTCGGCTTTAATTCATGGTTGTAGAAATTCATTAACCATTGGGATATTTTCCATGCTAATAGCCATTCTTCCGGGCGTCTTTCTTGGAGCCCTGGCCGGTTTTTTTGGCGACAATAAATTATTGGCCAGCAGAGGAAGCATCATCCTAATTTTATTAATGCTCATTCCATCCTGGTTTTATGCCTTCTATCTGCGTAAAGAAATTATTGCCGAATCATTTATGCAAGCTTCCATTTTCGGAATCATGCAACTTTTTATTAGCACATTTTTCTTTACCATACTCTTATTTTGGCCTGTATTATTTTCCTTTAATTTCAGCAGGTATCTAAAAAAAAGAGTTTCCATTCCTGTCGATGCAATTATTTCCAGACTAATAGAAATTTTCATGTCGCTTCCGAGGTTAATTCTGATACTTACGCTTGCTGCCATTACGAGGCCATCCTTATTCAATATTATTCTCATCATCGGATTTACTTCCTGGACAGATTTTGCCCGAATAACCCGGGGACAATTTCTGCTAATGAAGAACTTAAACTTTGTTGATGCAGCAACAGCGATGGGGAATAAAAAAAGAAGGGTAATATTTTTTCACATGCTGCCGAATGCCCTTCCTCAAATTATTTTAACCGGAATTTTTGGTGTTGCTTCTGCAATACTGATTGAAACCGGACTTTCCTTTCTTGGAGTTGGACTTCCCGCTGATTCTGCCAGTTGGGGAAGTCTTATCTTTCAGGCCCGTCAAAATTATCAGGCCTGGTGGCTTGTCGTTTTTCCCGGATTGGCAATTTCCCTTTTGCTTCTTTCATTGTTTTCAATTGCTCAAAACTTTAAATCAAAACTGTTAATAAAGAGCCGTTTTTTAACAAACTTTAACCCCTGAGTTCATTTTTGCTTAATGCAAATTTTAATAAAATTGCATCCGCTTAAAATTCTTAAAAAACTTCTTTTTATAGTTCATTTATACCAAATTACTCTGTCAATAATCACATTTTCAATATTATACAAAAAAATAAATTAATTCTTATGATGGACATCAAAGAAATAAACGATCGCATACAGCAGGAATCTGCTTTTGTTGACATGATTACCATGGAATTGGGCAAAGTTATCATCGGCCAAAAGTACATGACAGAAAGGTTGCTAATCGGTTTACTTGCAAATGGTCACATTTTATTGGAAGGTGTTCCGGGATTAGCCAAGACACTTGCAATTAAATCTCTTGCCTCGGCCATTCATGCTAAGTTTAGCCGCATTCAGTTCACTCCCGATTTGCTGCCCGCTGATCTTATAGGAACGATGATTTACAACCAGAAGCAAGAATCGTTTACTGTAAGACGTGGTCCTATCTTCGCCAACTTCATTCTAGCCGATGAAATTAACCGTGCACCTGCAAAAGTTCAGAGTGCACTACTCGAAGCCATGCAAGAAAAGCAAGTAACAATTGGCGACACCACTTTTCCGCTGGAAGAACCCTTTTTAGTTCTTGCTACTCAAAATCCAATTGAACAGGAAGGAACTTATCCATTACCGGAAGCTCAGGTAGATCGATTCATGCTGAAGATTGTAATTGGCTATCCAACTAAAGAAGAAGAAAAATTGATTATCCGTCAGAACATGGGAATGGCAGGACCGAAAATCTCTCCAATCATTAAGACCGAAGACATTCTTCGTGCCCGTGCAATGGTGAGAGATGTTTACATGGATGAGAAAATTGAAAAATATATTGTTGATATCGTTTTTGCCAGCCGTATGCCGAAAGAATACAACTTGTCGCGGTTACAACAGTTAATCAGTTACGGCGGCTCCCCTCGCGCGAGCATAAATCTGGCTCTTGCTGCAAAAGCATATGCATTTATAAAAAGACGCGGTTATGTAATCCCTGAGGATATTCGTGCCGTTTGTCACGATGTTATGCGTCATCGTATCGGAATCACCTATGAAGCTGAAGCAGAAAATGTAACCAGTGAAACAATCATCAATGAAATCCTGAACACTGTTGAAGTTCCTTAACAGGTTATCACTTTCAAAATTGATTACCAACAATTGTTGATGTTATCTGAAGATAAAAATGGAAACACAGGAGCTGCTTAAAAAAGTCAGAAAGATTGAAATAAAAACACGTGGGCTTTCGTCGCATATTTTTTCGGGCGAATATCACAGTGCTTTCAAAGGAAGAGGTATGGCTTTTAGTGAAGTGCGCGAATACATGGCAGGAGATGATATCCGATCGATCGACTGGAATGTTACAGCTCGCTTAGGTCATCCATACGTCAAAGTTTTCGAAGAAGAAAGAGAGTTAACTGTTATTCTCGTAGTAGATGTCAGCGCCTCCGGTTCATTTGGAACTAAAAATCTGTTCAAGAAAGATCTGATGACAGAACTTTGCGCTGTCCTTTCATTTTCTGCTATACAAAACAATGATAAGATTGGCCTTATCTTCTTTAGCGATAAAATTGAAAAATTCATTCCGCCCAAAAAAGGAAAAACACATATTTTACGAATTATCCGGGAGCTGATTGAATTCAAACCTGCTCATTCTAAAACTAATATCAGCGAAGCGCTGCGTTATGTTAGAAATGCAATAAAAAAAAGATCCATCTGTTTCGTCATTTCCGATTTTCAAGATACTAATTTTGAAGACGCACTCAAACTTGCAAATAAAAAACACGATGTCGTCGCCTTACAAATCTACGATCAGCGTGAAACAGAAATGCCAAATGCCGGACTCATCCATTTTCAGGATGCGGAATCAGGAGAAGTTATTTTAGTTGATTCAAGCGACAAATCCATGCGTGAGTTATTCGCTAAAAACTGGAACAAGATGGATCGTGAATTGAAAGATATTTTTTCGAGGTCCGGTGTAGATAAAGCAAAAATCCGAACAGATGAATCTTATATCACTCCCCTGATGAGACTTTTCAAAAAAAGAGGAAGTAAAAAGTAATTGCCACTAATCCATGAATATGATTTTCAGCAAGAATATTAATCGCGTAATTCAAATCAGCAGGATACTTTCGGCAAAAACTATTTTTGCTGTATTCCTTTTTCTGATTTTCCCATATTCTATTTCCGCCAAAATCAATTCTGTTCAGGCCACTACAGATACCAATCAAATTCGCATAGGCGAACAATTTCATGTAAACCTGACAGCCAATGTTACTACCGGTTCAAAAATTAATTTTCCGTTTTTAACAGACACTTTCAATAATTTTGAAATCGTTAATCGAGGTAAAATTGATACCTTATCTCCAAAAGATTCTACAGCACTTACCCTTCGTCAACAATTAACACTTACCAGCTTCGATTCAGGCTATTTCGTTATCCCTCCATTTTATTTTACTCAAAATACAGGAAATTTAAGTGACTCCATGGCAACAGAGCCCATGCTGATGACTGTAGTGACAGTCCCTGTAGATACAACTAAAGAAATTAAGGCACTGAAAAATATTATCAATGTACCATTCCCATGGCAAGACTACCTGATTTACGGTCTTCTTGCTATTGCTCTGGGCATATTAATTTTTTATATATATAAACGATTTAAACGCAAAGAAAAACCGGTGTTCATTCCTAAAATTCCGGAAAGACCGGCACATGAAATTGCGCTTGAAGGATTAAAACGTATTGAATCCGAAAAATTATGGCAACAGGGATTTACAAAAAAATACTACAGTGAGTTAACAGAAATTATCAGACAATACATCGAAAGACGGTTTTCTATTAATGCCATGGAACAAACAACTGATGAAATTCTAAAACATTTTGATGCAACATTAATTCCGACCGACATAAAAGAAAAACTCGGCTTTATTCTTCGACAAGCCGATATGGTAAAATTTGCAAAAGCTCAGCCATTCCCTACGGAGAATGAAAACTCCATGGCATTTGCCTATGAGTTTATTCATGTTACAAGACCCGTAGTTAAAGCAGATTTAGAGAAACAGGAGGTAGCATCATGATGAGCGATATTACATTTGCCAATCCAAAATTGTTATGGCTACTGTTGATCATTCCACTGATGGTAGTGTTTTATATTTTCTACCTGAACCGGAAAACATCTCCGTTACGGTTTTCCAACTTCCGGACTTTTCAGGGGCTGCGACCTTCACTTAAGCAGCGGCTAAGTATTTTGCCATTTATATTTAAGTTGTTGGCATTTACATTGGCTATCATTGCTCTCGCCAGACCGCAATCTACTTCGAGCGGGCAAAACGTAACGACAGAGGGCATTGATATTATGATGGCGCTTGATATTTCAAGTTCAATGCTTGCAGAAGACCTTAAACCAAATCGCATTGAAGCTGCAAAAAAAGTGGCTGATGATTTTATCGGCAGCCGGCCAAACGACAGAATCGGCTTAGTTGTTTTCGGTGGAGAAAGCTTTACGCAATGTCCATTGACAACAGATCATGCCGTTCTCAAAAATCTTTTCTCAGGAATACAGTCAGGTTTATTGGCTGATGGTACTGCTATCGGCGAAGGCCTTGCAACTGCGGTTAACCGTATCCGAAACAGTACAGCTAAAAGCAAAGTCATCATTTTACTTACCGATGGAGTAAACAACGTTGGCGCAATTGCTCCCGAAACAGCGGGAGAAATAGCAAAAACATTTGGCATCCGTGTTTACACGATTGGTGTTGGTACTCGTGGAATGGCTCCCTATCCGTTTAAAACTCCTTTTGGAATTCAATACCAAAATGTTGAAGTGCAAATTGACGAAGAAGTGCTTCAGAAAATCGCCGAAGACACGGATGGCCGATATTTTCGCGCAACGAATACTTCCAAACTAAAAGAAATCTATAACTCCATCGATAAACTGGAAAAAACAAAAATTGCCGTAACTGAATTCCGAAATCATACGGAAGAATTTTATCCCTGGGCAATGGGGTCTTTGCTTTTTATCATATTGGATTTTACGTTACTGTTTACACTCTTTAAACGAATACCCTGATGTATCGCTTCGCACACCCCGAGTATTTGTATACACTGATAATCATTCCGGTTATCTTACTTTCATTTCTATTGATGCAAGACTGGAAAAAAAGAGTTCGAAGAAAAATCGGCGAACAAGTTCTTATGGACAAGCTGTCATCTGGATACTCGACAAGTAAACCTATATTGAAAATCGTACTCGCTTTACTCGGGCTCACTTTCTTAATCATTGCATGCGCGAACCCCCAATTAGGGACTCGGCTGGAAGAAGTAAAACGAGAAGGTGTTGATATTATCATCGCTCTCGATGTTTCAAACAGCATGAAGGCGGAAGACATTCGTCCTAACCGCCTGGAACGTTCCAAACAGGCAATTAGCCGGCTTATTGACAAACTGCAAAACGACAGAATAGGAATGATCGTTTTTGCAGGCAAAGCTTACGTACAACTTCCAATCACGACTGATTATGCAGCGGCTAAACTTTTTCTTTCCACAATAGAAACGGATTTAGTACCTACACAAGGTACATGCATCGGTTGTGCAATAGATTTGGCCGAAGAATCTTTCGTCGGAAACGAAAATAAACACAAAGCCCTCGTGATCATTACTGATGGAGAAAACCACGAAGAAGATGCTGTCGAATCTGCCAAAAAAGCAAATGAAAAAGGGATTATCATTCATACCATAGGAATGGGATCAATTGATGGAGCCCCTATTCCTCTCTACAGTAATGGCAGACAAATCGATTTTCAAAAAGACAACAATGGTTCTACCGTAATTACCAAATTAGAAAGTCTGACTTTACAACAAATTGCTGCCGAAGGAAAAGGAGTTTTCGTTCGAGCCACTAACAGCGATGATGGACTTTCTACTATTTTAGGACAAATCAACAAAATGGAAAAAAAATCCTTCGGAACGAAACAGTTCACCGGCTTCGAAGATCGTTTTCAATATTTTCTCGCGGCCGGTTTGTTTTTACTCCTGCTTGAATTTTCCATTTCTGAACGGAGAAGTAAATTTATACAGCGACTTAACTTGTTTAAAGTAGAAAAAAATTAAAATTGCCATCATGAGAAAAGTAAACAACATATTTTACGGAAGAAATTCAAACAGCTCTTTGCTTTTGAATTTGCTTTTATGTTTCATTCTTTTTTCTTCCTCAAGCGTTTCCGCACAATCATCCCGAAAACTTATTCACGAAGGCAATAAACAATACGAACAAAAAAAATTCAATGAAGCAGAAATAAATTACCGGAAATCACTTAACACAAAAGAGAATGAATTCATTGGAAACTACAATCTGGGAAATACTTTTTATCAAGAAGGAAAATATGATGAGGCCAAACAGCAATTCGAAATCGCCGCTGGGTCAAAGGAACCTAACAAAAAAGAACTGTCGAACACCTATCACAACCTGGGAAATACATTGCTGAAAAATAATAAATACGAAGAAAGTATTGAGGCCTATAAGCAATCGCTGAAACTCAACCCTTCAGACAACGACACTCGTTACAACCTGGCTTATGCAAAGTCGAAGTTGCAACAACAACAACAACAACAACAACAACAACAACAGAATAAAGATAATAAGCAAGATAAAAACAAAGATCAAAAAAAGGACGATAAGAGTCAGCAACAAAAGGATAAAGAACAACAACAAAAAGACAAAGAACAACAGCAAAAAGATCAGCAAGCCAAACAAGACGAATCTAAAAAAGACAATCCGGAGAAGCAGGCAAATAAAGATAAAATCTCCAAAGAAGATGCAGAAAAGATTTTGCAAGCTTTAAACAATGACGAGAAAAAAACACAAAAAAAGATGAACGTTAAAGAAAGAGTAAAGGTCTCCATTGAAAAAGAATGGTAAATTCACCCTTTAAAAATGTGCACCATTACACTCCTTATAAACCCAAATAGAATTCCATTAATTCAAAAAAATTGAAAACCCTTTTCAACATACTACAAACGAAACGCAAACGCTTATCTGCTCGGATGATCCTTTGTGCTTTATTTTTGGTTTCATCATCTATACAAGCACAGGAATTAACAGCAACCGTTTCCTCCAATACCATTAGCGTCGGAGAGCAGGTTGAAGTCACTTTCAGCGTTAACTCTACCGGAAAGAATTTCCGTGCTCCGGTTTTCAATGACTTTAATGTGCTCGTTGGTCCGAATCAGAGTACGCAAATGCAGATCATTAACGGAACTGTTTCACAAACCATTTCCTTCACCTACGTTTTACAGGCCATAAAAGAAGGATCCTTTAAAATAGGAAGTGCTGAGATAACAGTCGGCAATAAAAAACTTGTCTCCGAGCCCGTAACCATTCTTGTTTCAAAAGCCGCCCCCAAGCAGCAAGGGGGACAAGGAGGAAATCAAGGTCAATCCGGAGATAACCCTTCCGTAAAAGGTGGCGGTAACAATGTTTTCATTCGTGCGAAAATTGATAAATCAAATGTCTTTATAGGTGAAGCCATTTCAGTAACCTACCGGTTATATACGAAGGTAACACTGCTTAATTACTCCGTAAGCAAACTCCCTTCGTTTAATGCTTTTTGGAGTCAGGAAATTTCTATGCCACAACAGCTTGAATTCAGGAATGAAAATCTGGATGGTGTAAATTACAAAGTAGCCGATATCAAAAAGGTTGTTCTATTCCCACAACGTACCGGCAGTTTGAGCATCGACCCAATGGAAGGAGAAGTGATTGCCCGTGTTCAGGTAAAACGTCAGCAAAACCAAAAAAGTAATGATCCATTCGACCAGTTTTTTAATGATCCGTTTTTCAATAATCCATTTTTCAACAACAATCTTCAGGATATTAAAGTTCCGCTGAAAAGTGAACCGATTAAAATTACGGTTCGCGATCTTCCACCCGGAGCTCCGGCCGGATTTACCGGTGCTGTAGGTAAATTTGTTTGCGACATTTCACTCGATAAAAAAGAAGTAAAAGCGCACGATGCTGTCAATTTAAAAATCAAGATTACCGGCAAAGGAAATATACGGCTTATCGATGCTCCTCACATAGAAATACCACCCGATTTTGAAACCTATGATCCAAAGGAAAATGTTTCTGCTATTGCATCAGCCAATGGTGTTTCAGGAAGCAAGGTTTTTGAATTTCTGATGATTCCCCGCAACGCCGGTGAATACAAAATTCCCGTTGCACCATTTTCCTACTTTGATCTTGATAAAAAGCAATATCAGACAATTGAATCGCCAAGCATTACGCTGAAAGTTCAGAGAGGAAATGAAACAGAGACAACTGTTGTTTCAGGAGTAAGTAAATCAGACGTTCAAATTCTGGGAAAAGACATCCGCTACATCAAAACAAAAGAAACGGAATTAACCAGAGGAAATCAATCGCCTTTTAACTCGCCGGCCTTTTATACATTTATGGCGGCTCCTGCTTTACTCTTCATCGGACTTCTCTTTATTCGTAAAAGGAATAAATCGATGGCAGGAAATATTCGTCTTATTCGCAGCCAGCGAGCCAATAAAGTCGCGATGAAAAGATTGAGTGCAGCGAAGAAATTCATGGCGCAGAATGAGAAAGAAAAATTTCTCGACGAAATGTTCCGTGCACTTTGGGGATTTATCAGCGATAAGCTTCAGATACCAGTTTCTGATCTCTCCAAAGAAACTACAGCATCGGCACTTGAAAAAAGAAATGTTCCACAACCTCTCATCGACCAATTTACAGATACGTTGAATACCTGTGAGTTTGCCCGTTTCGCCGGCGGAACTTCCGAAAGCAATGAAGTTATTTACAATAAAGGTATTGAAATCATATCTCGACTTGAAAACGCCATTTCCTAAGATGAAAAAACTGATCGTTAGCATACTATTCGTTTTTCTTTCTGCTTCTGTTGGCGCAATAGGCCAAACAATAAATGAAGGTCAGAAAATATATCAGGAGGCCAATACGGCCTATCAAAAACTTCAATTTGAAAAAAGCATTCAGCTTTACGAAAAACTCCTGAAGGAAGATTTTCACTCCTCAGATGTTTTCTACAATCTCGGAAATGCTTATTTTAAAAATGGAAACTTCGCCAAAGCAATACTAAATTACGAGCGTGCCCTCAAATCCAATCCTGATGATGAAGATGTAATTTTCAATTTAAAAATTGCTTCTTTGAAAGTTGCTGATAAAATTGAAAACGTTCCTGAAATTTTTTACAAGAAATGGATCAATAAACTTTCGTTGATTTTCTCCTCAGCTAGTTGGGCGACGATATTAATAATACTCTCCTGGTTATTGTTCGGTTCAGCCGCATTTTACATAGTCGGACAATCGATAGCAACGAAAAAAATTGCTTTTATTTCCATGCTTGGACTCATTCTATTGACATCAGGAACAGCAATCATAGCTTATAGAAGTCATGCAATAAATTATGTAGATCAGAAAGCCATAATAATGGCGACTTCTGTTTACATAAAAAGTTCGCCGGATGAAAAAGGCAACGACTTGTTCATCCTTCATGAAGGAACAAAGGTTGATTTACTCGACCAGTTGAATAACTGGCATAAAATCAGAATTGCAAACGGCAGTGTTGGCTGGATGAAATCAGAAGACATAGAAAAAATCTGATGAAGAAAATCGGATTGATTAGCGACACCCACGGCTATCTCGACCCGAAGGTTTTTAACTACTTCAATGAGTGTGACGAAATCTGGCATGCAGGAGATTTCGGCGACATCGTCGTTTCTGATCAACTGCAATCGTTCCGAACCTTGAGGGGAGTTTACGGAAATATTGACGGAACTGAATTAAGGCAAACCCACCCACTCGATCAGCTATTTGAATGCGAAGGTTTAAAAGTTTACATCACGCATATTGGCGGTTATCCGGGCAACTACTTTCCGGAAGCCAGAAAAAAAATTGAAGATTTTAAACCCGGACTTTTTATCTGTGGGCATTCGCATATATTAAAGGTGATGCCGGATAAGAAAAACAATTTATTACACATGAACCCAGGTGCTGCAGGGAAACATGGTTTTCATAAAATCAGAACCTTACTTCGTTTTGAAATTGAAGACGGAAAAATTAAATATCCGGAAGCAATAGAACTTGGACTTCGCGGCTTAATTGAAAACCTACCTTAACCGATCTGCCGAACGAATTAAATTTTCATCCCTTTTTATGGCGCGAGTGGCAAGGAAAATAATCAACACCTGTATCAAAGGAATGTAACTTCCATAGAGATAATGAATTTTTTGATTCATACTGGTCGACATGGTATCTGCGACAAAAAACAGCAACCCGATTAGTACACATGAAAGCAAAAGAGCCAGGTTGCACATGCGAATCTGAATATTTCTTGTCCGGTACAGAAAAATTGCAAAGAAGGAAAGTATTCCTATTCCACCATTTAAAATGACTAAAAGCGCACTGGACATAATGGTAAAACGGGTAACCACGGATACATTATCCGGTACAGAAATCAATTCATAAACCGGAAGATAGAGTAACAGCGCACTTAAAAGTGTTGAAAACAATAATAAAAGTGATTGGATTCTTTGAATCATATTATTAGCTTTATGCTGCGAATTTCGTTGTTTTATTGCAAGGAAACAATAATTAACTTTGTCCTGTATAAAGGTTTATTGGTATTAATTTATTTTAAAAACTGTTTGTTAGATTCATTTAAATAAGTTATACTTGCAACGAAATTCAAATCCGTTCTGGATTTTTTAACCAAAAAAAAGAATTTCCCCGGGTTACATTATCTCAAATTCTTTCCTTAATAATTATTTCTCTTACTAAATAACACACTTTTTATCATAAAGTGTTCCCCCTAAAAAAAACCTGTATTTACAGCATTTTTAAAAAAACAAATTATTTTTCATGTACGATATTCTTGAATTAAATGACAAGCTCCTGAATGAGCTAAAAGAAATTGCCCGCCTGATGAACATTCAGAATTATGATGAATTACGCAAGCAGGAATTAATTTACAAAATACTTGATCAACAAGCGTTAAATCCCGGAGCAACTTCTTCCATTCGCGAATCTCTTTCTACAAAATTCTCGAATGCCACTTCAAAAGTTGAAGTCGCAGAACCTGCCGCTGTTTCTGAAAAGAAGGAAAGTGCCGCTTCTGCTGCCCGTCCTAAAAGAAAACGCGTAATTCCCGGCGAAGAAGGAGAATTAACAAAAACGAATGTTGTACTCGAGCCAAGCGTGAAAATTGCAACTCCTCGTGTTAACCCCCCCGCTCCTCCTGTTGTTGAAAGAGAAAAAGCTCCCGAACTTCCAAACCGGAATACGTTTTCTAAACCGGAGACGGACAGATTTAATTCACAAGCTCAAACACAAACACAGACTCAAACTCAGACTCAAACCCAGCCACAAAATCAAAACCAAAACCAAAATTCTAATCCCAATCAAGGTCAGTTCAATAACAATTTCAGACAGCGTCGTGAGGTTACCGTAGCTCCAGAACCTGCACCGGATCCTGATTCTTTAATCCCTGCCGAAGGTGTTTTAGAAACTATGCCTGATGGTTTTGGGTTTCTGCGTTCAAGTGATTTCAATTACCTGACTTCCCCTGATGACGTTTATGTTTCTTTGTCGCAGATTAAATTATTTGGATTAAAAACCGGTGATACTGTAAAAGGTGCCGTACGCCCTCCACGTGAAGGTGAAAAATATTTTCCTCTCGTCAAAGTTGATTATATCAACGGACAAGATCCTGCTATCGTTCGCGATCGTATTCATTTCGATTTCCTTACTCCTTTGTTTCCCTATGAAAAGTTGAATCTCAGCGGCGATAATGCCAGTTATTCCACTCGCGTAATGGATATGTTTACACCTATCGGTAAAGGCCAGCGTGGACTCATCGTCGCTCAGCCGAAAACGGGTAAAACGATGTTGTTGAAAGACGTCGCAAATGCCATCGCCGCCAATCATCCGGAAGTCTACATGATCATCTTACTAATTGACGAACGTCCGGAAGAGGTTACCGATATGGCACGCAGCGTAAAAGCAGAAGTTGTAGCTTCTACCTTCGATGAACCTGCCGAAAGACACGTAAAAATTGCCAATATTGTTTTAGAAAAAGCAAAACGTATGGTAGAATGTGGCCATGATGTAGTCATACTACTCGATTCTATAACACGTCTTGCCCGCGCTTACAATACTGTAGCTCCTGCCAGTGGAAAAGTACTATCCGGTGGTGTTGAAGCAAATGCATTGCACAAGCCAAAACGATTTTTCGGCTCAGCCCGGAAAATAGAAAATGGTGGCAGTCTGACTATCATCGCAACTGCATTGACCGATACCGGTTCGCGTATGGATGAAGTTATCTTCGAAGAATTTAAAGGTACCGGTAACATGGAACTTCAACTCGACCGTAAGCTCTCTAATAAACGTCTTTTCCCTGCTATTGATCTTGTCGCTTCCAGCACTCGTCGCGAAGACATGCTTCTTGATAAAGAAATGATGCAACGTATGTGGATACTCAGAAATCATCTCGCCGATATGAACCCGCTCGAAGCCATGGAATTCATGCTCGAAAGAATCAGGGGTACTAAATCGAATGAAGAGTTTCTGGTTTCCATGAATGGATAATAGTTGAATGCATAATATTATTGCCACGAATTCACGAATTTTATCGTGCATTTGTGGCAATTTTTTTTTCTTAAAACAGAGCTCTTTTTATCATAATTTCTGAATTTCAGTAGTTTTCAAATTTTATTTTACCTTTAATTTACCTTTGGTGAAATCTATATAGATTATTTTCACATTTCTAACTATTATAAAACAAACACACACTATGAAAAAACTATTGACAATTCTCAGTGCATTCAGCATCATTATGTTTTTCTCCTGTAAAAGCGGAGAAGAAAAAAAAGCCGATGATACTACACAAACAATGGCAGCATCCTCATTTAAGTTAATGATGATAAAGCATCCTGTAGCTGATTTTGAAAAATGGAAACCGGTTTACCTTGCGCATGATTCTATGCGAAAAGCTTATGGTATAAATAGCTTTGTAATGGGAAGAGGTATGGATGATCCCAATCAGCTAATCTTAATTGAAAAAATTGACGATCTGCAAAAAGCAAAAGATTTTACAGCATTACCTGACCTCAAAGATGCTATGGCAAATGCAGGAGTTACCGGTCCTCCGGTTTTTGAGTTTGCTGATGCTGTACGTTCCGATGATTCCAAAATTGATATTAAAGACCGAGTAATGATCAAACACAGAGTAAAAGATTTTGATGCCTGGCTGAAGGTTTTCGATAGTGAAGGAATGAAGACTAGAAGTGAAAATGGAATAATCGACAGAGGTCTTGCCAGAGGCGCCGATGATCCCAACTTGGTTTACATTGTTTTTGCCATATCAGACATGACGAAAGCAAAAGCCCGGATGAATTCAGAAGAATTAAAATCACTCATGATGAATGCCGGTGTAGAAGGTCCACCGGAAATTATCTTTTATACTTTGGTTGAGTAGTGCTTACACTTTTAATTGCCACGAATACACGAATGTATTCGTGGCAATTAAAATTTCTATCATTCAGCCCCGTTTGACTTAACTTTTTCCTTCGACAATTCCATCTTCAACGGGTTTTTCACTTTTTCTTTTAACAACACATGTTGAATCACTTCCATCATCTCTTCCACATAAACAAACTTCAACTCTTTCAAATAATCCTTGCGGATTTCAGCTATATCCTTTTTATTTTCTACCGAAAGAATAATCTCTTTTATTCCTGCACGTTTGGCTGCCAGAATTTTTTCTTTTATTCCTCCCACCGGTAAAACCTTTCCGCGAAGCGTAATCTCTCCAGTCATGGCAATGTGCGGCTTCACCTTTCTTTGTGTGAATGATGAAGCAAGCGAAGTTAACATTGTAATTCCTGCAGAAGGACCATCCTTGGGTGTTGCCCCTTCAGGAACGTGTATGTGAATGTCCCACTGATCAAATAACAAAGGGTCAATCCCTAATTGATCAGAGTGTGCTTTTAAATATGCCAGAGCAATTACGGCAGATTCTTTCATCACCTCACCGAGGTTACCTGTAATGGTTAATTTACCTTTACCCTTACTGATACTCGATTCCACAAATAAAATATCGCCACCGACAGAAGTCCAGGCAAGTCCTGTTACTACACCTGCTACATCGTTGCCCTGATATTTATCGTGTTGAAACAAAGGTGCACCAAGAAGACGGACAACATCTTTTTCCGTTACTGCAGGATCGTATTTTTCTTCCATGGCTACCGACTTAGCAAGTGCTCTTACCAATGAAGCAATCTTTTTTTCCAGACCACGTACTCCAGACTCTCTCGTATAAAATTCGATCATGTATTCGATTAACTTCGGAGTAAGCTTTAGGTGCTCTTTTTTGAGTCCATGAGCTTCAAGTTGTTTGGGTATCAAATGCTTTATAGCAATCTGTATTTTTTCTTCTACAGTATAACCTGTGATCTCTATGATTTCCATTCTGTCGAGTAAAGCAGGCTGAACTCGACTCAGGGAATTTGCTGTAGCTATAAAAAGTACATTGGAAAGATCGTAATCGATCTCTACATAGTTATCGTAAAAAGTATTGTTTTGTTCCGGATCAAGAACCTCCAGTAAAGCGGATGATGGATCGCCGTGAAAATCGTTACCTAGTTTATCCACTTCATCGAGTACAAAAATCGGATTTGACGACTTCGCCTTTTTTAAACTCTGGATTATTCTTCCGGGCATTGCCCCAATATATGTTTTACGATGTCCACGAATTTCTGCTTCATCACGCAATCCGCCGAGTGACATACGCACGTATTTTCGGCCAAGTGCTTTGGCGATAGATTTACCAAGAGAAGTTTTTCCGACTCCGGGAGGACCATACAAACACATGATTGGAGACTTCATGTCGCGCTTGAGTTTCAATACAGCGAGGTATTCTAAGATGCGGGCTTTAACCTTCTCCAGTCCGTAATGATCTTTATCTAAAACTTTTTGAGCATGCTTCAGATCGAAGTTATCATTTGTAAATTCCTGCCAGGGGAGATCGAGTAAAAGTTCGAGGTAATTAAGAATAACAGAATATTCAGCAGCGGCAGGATTCATTCGTGAAAGCCGGTCTGATTCTTTCTTAAATGTGTCAGCAACTTCTTTGCTCCATTTTTTTGTAAGTGCTCTTTCTTTCAGCTCGCTGACTTCCCTATCCGGAGTGCTTCCACCCAGTTCTTCTTGTATGGTTCGTAATTGCTGGTTAAGAAAATATTCCCGTTGCTGCTTATCGATGTCAGTCCGAACCTTACTCTGAATCTGATTTTTCAATTCCAACATCTGTAATTCCTTATCCAGATGTTCGAGTACAAGAGTTGCGCGTTCCTTATGATCTACGATTTCCAGAAGCTGCTGTTTCTTGGGAACATCCAGATTCATATTTGAACAAATGAAATTGATAAGAAAGGTATGACTTTCAATATTCCTGATTGCAAAAGCAGAGTCGGAAGGTATGTTTGGAGAATTCTGAATGATCTGTAGAGCCAGATCTTTCAGTGAAGCAACGAGAGCTACAAATTCTTTATCGGTAATGTTATGGGTAACTTCCGGAAAAGATTTGACCTTGCAACGGATATAGGGCTCCGTTGTTATGCATTCATCCAAACGAAAACGTCGCTTACCCTGGATGATGATAGTTGTATTTCCATCAGGCATGCGCAACATTTTCAACACCTGAGCAACAGTACCAACCTTATTGAGATCTTCGAATACCGGGTCTTCTATACTAACGTCCTTTTGTGAAACAACACCGATTATTTTATCGCCTTTATAGGCGTCTTTAATCAGATTGATAGATTTATCCCTGCCAACAGTAATGGGAATGACAACACCGGGAAAAAGTACCGTATTTCGAAGGGGAAGAATGGATAAAACATCAGGAACATCCTGTTGGTTCATCTGATCTTCGTCTTCCTGAGAAAGTAGAGGTATAAATTCGGTATCGTCGTCGATTATATTGGCTAAATCGAAAGAATTCAGGTTTTTGGGGTCTTGTGGATACATGTACGAATATAGTAAACGACAATGTGACAGTAAAATTATCGTGCATTTCTTTAGTCGAATTCCATGCCATTGAAGTATAACTGACATAGTTTTCGATGTTTGTTAATAAGTTAAAGAAAATCATTTATCCCATTGAAATTCTAAACCCACATAAAACAGTTTAAATAAGCTACTTAACATTAAAAAGCAAATCCGGAAGGCATAGTAGGGAAACTCAAGGCAAATCTGCCCACATTCAAATTGGCTAATTCCCAATAATCCCCTACGTTTGCACCACGAAAATTATGGAATCTACTACCCTTTCTAGGCGTGTTGAATCGTTGGCTGAAAGTCAGACGATTGGCATGTCCAAATTAAGTCGCGAATTATCATCACAAGGTATCGATATAGTAAACCTGAGTTTGGGTGAACCGGATTTCGTCACTCCTGTACATATCCGGGAAGCTGCCAAAAAAGCTATTGACGATGGCTTTACTTTTTATCCTCCGATAGCCGGATATGCTGAATTAAGGAAAGCTATTTCTCAAAAATTCAAACGCGAAAACGACCTTGATTTTGCTCCTGATCAGGTCATTGTATCTACAGGTGCCAAGCAGAGCATTGCGAATGTCGTCCTGAGTTTATTGAATCCGGGTGATGAAGTCATCATTCCGCTTCCCTATTGGGTTAGTTACATAGAAATCGTAAAACTGGCAGAAGGCAAAACAGTTGCAGTTAAAACCACAATTGATAAAAACTTTAAGATAACTCCGGAACAACTGGAGAAAGCCATTACTCCCCGAACGAAGATGTTTATCTTTTCTTCTCCGTGTAATCCGACAGGAACTGTTTATACGAAAGAAGAACTTCGCGCTTTAGCTGAAGTACTAAAAAAGCATCCGAATATTTATATTCTTTCCGATGAGATCTATGAACACATCAACTTCTTGGGAAAACATGAAAGTATCGCTCAGTTCGACTTTATTAAAGACAAGGTAATAATTGTAAATGGCATGTCGAAAGGATATGCGATGACAGGATGGCGAATTGGTTATATCGGAGCACCTAAATTTATTGCTGATGCTTGCGAAAAGATGCAGGGGCAGTTTACATCTGCTGCTAGTTCTATTGCTCAGAAGGCAGCGGAAGCGGCGTTGACAATGAATATGCGACCTACTCTTGATATGCAGGAAGCTTTTCACAGAAGAAGAGATTTAATATTAAAATTGATGAGTGATATCCCGGGATGGAAAATCAATAAACCGGAAGGCGCCTTTTATGTTTTTCCCGATGTAAGTTCTTACTTTGGAAAATCATTTGAAGGAAAAAA
This sequence comes from Bacteroidota bacterium, assembly GCA_031385005.1. Classification (GTDB taxonomy): domain Bacteria; phylum Bacteroidota; class Bacteroidia; order AKYH767-A; family 2013-40CM-41-45; genus JADKIH01. Next base: position 76,858 of record JANNBB010000062.1, on the reverse strand, counting down.
AATAAATAATTCAACAGAACTTTGTATGTATCTGTTACATCAGGGACATGTTAGTCTGGTAACCGGCGAGGCATTCGGAGACGGCAACTGCCTTCGTTGCTCCTATGCTGCATCCGACGAAAAACTTATTGAAGCAGTAAAACGAATTAAAATTGCTTTATCGAATCTGATTTAATAATAGCTGATGTCAGCATGCACCATTCGGGCATCAGTCGTAATAAATAGTAGAACAATCAACCTGTGGCAAAAACAAAAACCATAACAGAACTATTTAATTCTTTTAAAAAGATCAATGCGCTCATAATTGGAGACGTAATGATCGACAATTATCTGTGGGGAAAGGTTGAACGTATTTCTCCGGAAGCGCCGGTGCCAATTGTTTCTGTTCAGAAAAAAGAAATGCGTTTAGGTGGTGCTGCCAATGTAGCCATCAACATCCAGGCCCTCGGAGCTAATCCCATACTCTGTGCGGTAATTGGCGGCGATGCAAATGGTAGAAATTTTTTGGACCTCCTGCAGAATATGAATATGACTGCGGAAGGAATTTTCCAAAGCAATGAAAGACCAACAACTGTAAAAACCCGTGTGATTGGCAATAACTACCAAATGTTACGTGTGGATGAAGAGCGAGAAGAAGACATTTCCGCATTGGAACGAAAACAGTTGATAGACAGAATTACAGGAATTATCAATAGAAAAAAAATAAACATCATTATTTTTGAAGATTATGATAAAGGACTCATCAGCAAAACGCTTATTGAACAAATAACAAAACTAGCTAAACTGAAAAAAATTCCTGTTGCCGTAGATCCAAAAAAGAAAAACTTCAACCACTATAAAAACGTTGATCTCTTCAAACCAAACTTAAAGGAATTAAGGGAAGGAATGAAAATCGATTTAGATAAAAACAATACCACTGAAATCAAATCTGCCGTAAAGAAACTGGCAGCCAGTCACCAAATTGGTCAGATGTTGGTTACACTTTCGGATAAAGGCGTGTTGCTGATGAATGAAAATACGGAAACAATTATTCCCGCACACTTCCGGAATATTACAGATGTTTCCGGTGCCGGTGATACAGTGATCAGTGTAGCAGCTCTCTGTCTGGCTGCAGGTGCAGATTCCTTGACGATGGCAGCTATTTCAAATCTTGCCGGCGGACTCGTTTGTGAAAAAGTTGGAGTTGTACCTATAGAAAAAAACCAATTGCTCGAAGAGTCAAAACGGTTAAAAATACGATGAAAGTCGAAAACATAAAACCTTATAAAGAGAGCTCGGAAGGAAAGAAAAAGCAGGTGGCTCAGATGTTTAACAACATCGCCCGTCGATACGATTTTTTAAATCATTTTCTTTCTATGGGAATTGATAGAATATGGCGCCGTAAAGCGATTTCCATGTTAGAAAAAGAATTTCCCATGCTTATTCTGGACATTGCTACCGGTACAGCTGATTTAGCCATTGAAAGTATACGCCTAAATCCGGAAAAGATTTATGGAATAGATATTTCTACGGATATGCTGGAAATCGGACGGAATAAGATTAAAAAGAAGAATTTACAGGAAAAAATACAACTCTTCGAAGGAGATTCTGAAGACCTGATTTTTGAAGACAATAAATTTGACATTGTAACCGTTGCCTTCGGTGTACGTAACTTCCAGAACCTAAGAAAAGGACTTAGCGAAATGTTGCGTGTATTAAAACCTGAAGGAATCGTTATGATCTTAGAATTTTCGCAACCAACTAATCCATTGCTGAAGAAACTCTACAATTTTTACTCATCGCATGTAACACCGAAAATCGGAAAAGCCATATCCAAAGACGGTGCGGCCTATACCTACCTCAACGAATCGGTAAGCGCATTTCCATTTGGATCTGAATTTTGCAAAATTCTAACCGAGACAGGATACAAAGATGTTCACGCACGGTCGTTGACATTTGGTGTTGCAACCATTTACACAGCAAAAAAATAAATAGTACTTTTATTTTTATTCACTCATATTTATTCAATAAATTGAAATACCTGCCTCATACATATTTTTCAATGCTGAATTGCCTTTCATTTTATGAAAAAGCTTTTCTACGACTATGTATATTTTCAGGATTTCTTCTTCTGCCTTTTTTCGCAAGTGCACAAATGGATAACGAACCGAGAAACCTTCCTAAGTACGATAAGCAACGACTACATTTTGGATTTACATTAGGATTGAATAGTTCCAGTTTCGTCGTTGATCGTGTCGGAGATTTAAAAATAAGAGATACAATTTACAGCGTCGAATCAGAGCCTGTTTCCGGTCTCAATCTGGGCATCATCAGCAACCTGGCATTAGGCGATTTTTTTGACGTCCGTTTCATTCCTACTCTTGCATTCGGACAAAGGAATCTTAAATATCATTTTATTTATAGCGACACAACAGAAGCAAATACTCCTAAAAAAATCGAATCTACCTATCTGGAATTTCCGGTTATGCTTAAGTTTAAATCGGCTCGCAGAAACAATTACCGTGTTTATGTATTAGCGGGAATGAAATATGCCATCGATATGGTTTCGCAGGCCAAGGTTAAAAATAAAGACAAAGATATTATTAAGTTAGCCCGTAAAGATTATGGATATGAAATTGGACTTGGCTTTGATTTTTACATGCCTTATTTTAAATTTTCTCCCGAAATAAAAATGTACAATGGCATGAGAAATCTACTTATCAAAGAAAACACTCAATATTCCAATCCGATTGATGCACTTTATGCAAAAACTTTTGTGATTTCATTTTTGTTTGAATAATTTCATTACAGATAACCCAAGCTTAATAAATCATGCAATCGCAACTAGAGCTAGTCCTTCTTCCCGAAGAGGCAGCAGATCCCGGCAAACAGTTGCAATGTGCCGCTCAACTGCTTAGCATTAAAAAGGACAGAATCAAAGCAATACAGATTCTAAGGCATTCGATCGATGCACGTTCAATTAAACAGGTTGTCATTCGACTGTCTGTCCTGGTTTTTATTGATGAGGAACCTGCACCTCAAAAGAAAATTTCAGAAAATTTTAATTTCGAAAAAGATGTCTCATCTTCAAGAACGGCAATTATAGTCGGCTTTGGACCGGCAGGAATGTTTGCAGCTTTGAAATTAATTGAAAGAGGAATAAAACCGATAATTATTGAACGGGGGAAAAATGTACAACAACGCAGACGGGACCTAGCAGAAATAAATAAGCAAGGAATCATCAATCCGGATTCGAATTATTGTTTCGGTGAAGGTGGTGCAGGAACGTATAGCGACGGGAAACTATATACGCGATCAAACAAAAGAGGCGACATACAAAGGATTCTGGAGATTTTTATTCTGCACGGTGCAGATGAAGAAATTCGCATTCATGCTCATCCTCATATTGGAACAAACAAACTTCCGAAAATCGTAGAAGCAATGCGCGAAACGATTCTACTGGCCGGAGGAGAAATTCATTTCAATACTAAACTAACAGGTATCATATCTGAAAATGGAACGCTGAAAGGAATAAACACCATCGACGTTATCAATGGCGAAGAAAAAGAATTTTTATCGGATTCTGTTATACTGGCAACCGGACATTCTGCTCGTGATATTTACGAACTGCTGGCAGGAAGTCAAATTCTCATTGAAGCCAAACCATTCGCCATGGGTGTTCGCATCGAACATCCGCAGGAAATCATAGACAGTATTCAATACCATTGCGACAAGCGTGGTGATTTTTTACCCCCTGCCTCCTATTCACTTACACATCAATTCAACGGACGAGGTGTGTATTCATTTTGCATGTGTCCGGGTGGCATTATAGCTCCAGCAGCAACCGCTCCGGGTGAAATAGTAGTGAACGGATGGTCCCCATCGAAACGAAATAATCCTTATGCAAATTCCGGAATTGTAGTATCCGTTAACGAAAGCGATTATTCAAAATTTAAAAGTGCCGGCCCGCTCGCTGCTATGAAATATCAGCAGGAAACAGAACAGCAAGCCTTTCTTGCCGGCACAGGAAAGCTGAAAGCACCGGCACAAAGAATGCTCGATTTTATTGATGGGAAAGTTTCCGCTACCCTGCCCGAATGTTCGTATATACCCGGAGTAACTTCTTTTGATTTAAACGTGTTATTACCAAAGGATATCGGACTGGCATTGAATGATGCATTAAAATCATTTGGAAAAAAAATGAAAGCATATTATTCGAATGAAGCATTGTTGGTAGCTGTTGAATCCCGCACTTCATCACCTGTTCGAATTCCCCGAGACCATGTAACCTTACAACATCCTCAATTAAAAGGTCTTTTTCCTTGCGGAGAAGGAGCCGGATATGCAGGAGGAATTGTTTCTGCAGCAATGGATGGAGAGAGGTGTGCAGAAGCAGTCCTATAAAGTCACGAATAAAAAGAAAACGACTTTAAATACGGAGCTATAAAAGTGAAAAAGGCGAAGCAAATAAGCGCTCCACCTTTTTCGTAAATCCCCTCTGAAAGATTAAAGTAAATAATTATTATTTAGAAATGCAAATATTTTATAAATATTTTTTTGTCGATTGGGTCTATTAAAAAAAGGGTGAGTAATGCGTCTGAATTGAAGGAAAAATGCCAACAAAATGGAAGCCAAAAAGATCCGCCGACTATTTTCTTCTGAAAAATTCAGAACAAACAATCCCTGCCGCAATTGCCGCATTCAGGGAGTCGGCTTTTGTTGATGGGGAAGCCGGTATGGTCAGTGCATTCGTGATGAAAGAAATATGTTCTTCTTCAATTCCTACCGATTCGTTTCCAATCAAAATAAATCCATTTTTTGAAAGCTCTTCTTCGTAAATATTACGGCCGTTTAAAACTGTTCCATAAACAGGAAGGCTATTTTTTGACTCATTTAAGTCAAAGAGTTCTTGCAGATTTCTGCTAAATAACTTTAAGCGAAAAAGTGAACCCATTGATCCTTGCACTACCTTAGGATTAAAACAATCGACACATTCTTCCGAACAAATTACCTCATTGATACCGAACCAATCAGCCGTACGAATGAGCGTGCCCATGTTTCCCGGATCTTTAATGTTGTCGAGCACGAGCTTAAGTCCGCCTGCATAATTTATGTCCGCTTCTTCTCCGGGAATATCTGCCAAAGCAAGTACATGTTGCGGAGTAGATAAAGCGCTTATTTTTCTTAACTCCTCCTGTTCAATTATCACCAAATTTTTCTTGCCGTAAAAAGCCGAAGTTTTTGATTGTCTTGTTACGAATTCTTCGGTACAGTATATTTCCCTTACATAGATTTCAGACAATAAAAGATCGGTTACTACCTTTTCACCTTCAGCAATAAAAAGATTCTCTTCCTTCCTGAATTTCTTTTGCTGCAACGAAGTAATCAATTTGGCCTGGTTTCTAGTAAGCATATCAGGTTTTTAGTAATTCAAAAACGGTAATCTCCGGTAATATACCAACTCTTCCCGGATAGCCGATAAATCCGAGTCCACGATTGACATATAAAAACTGATCTCCCTCTGTATATAAATCAGCCCATTGCTTATAAACGTATTGTACAGGACTCCATTTAAATCCGGGTATATCAACTCCAAATTGAAAACCATGCGTGTGTCCTGCCAGTGTTAAATCGATGTACTTATATTTATCTGTCACTTCCGCTTCCCAATGTGAAGGATCGTGCGATAAAAGGATGTTTACGCCTTGCACCTGATAATTTTCTGTAGCTGCTGACAGACTTCCATAACTGGAGAAGTTTCTCCTTGCGCTGATATTTTCAACACCGATTAATCCGATTTTCTGATCTCCCTTTTCGATATAAACATGTTCGTTTAACAACAGATTCCATCCTACTTCACCGTGAAATGATTTGAGTTTACTCAGATTTTCTTCCTTCGAAATCGCATCAGGCCACTTATAATAATCACCGTAATCATGATTACCTAAAATTGAAAAAGTTCCCAGAGGTGCTTGTAAACGTTTTAATACTTCTCTGAATTCAAGCGCTTCTGTATGCAAATCATTTACGAGATCCCCGGTAAAAAATATGATATCGGGCTTCTGTTGTAGTATCAGATCAACTGCTTTTGAAAGCTGCTCCGTTCCCATAAAACTGCCTGTATGCAGATCAGAAATCTGCACAATTTTAATTCCGTGAAAAGCATCGGGAAGCTTTGGAAATTTCATGGCCAGATTTCTTACCCGGAAATTATAGGCACCATTGACCATTCCATAAAACATCGAGAAGAAAGGAATAGATCCAAGGATAAATCCGGTTTTCACAAGAAAATCAAGTCTTGAAACGCGTAAAGATTCGTTCACACTTTCTCCGGAAGCAAACATGGAACCTACCCAACCAAAAAGGAATCGGAAAATCCGAATAATATCGTCGATAACTAAAAACAACAATACGATTATTTTTGAGAGATAGATGATCACTATGGTAGCAAACAAATATGTTCGCAACATTTTCGGCCATAAATGCCAGTCGTAAAATTGTCCGATAAAAATCGTGGCCAGACAAATAACAGTTATACTCCAGTAAATAATATTAATAGTGCGTTGCATGGAAACTGCCTTATTCTGAATAAGAACTTTTACCCCTTGAAAAACATAGAAGTCAACTGCAAGAAGAAGAAGGATGGCGATGAGGAGACGGGAGTTCAATTCGTTAATTCGTTAATTAAAAAAGTTAGGGATTTAAACGTGAAAGTACCCATTTCCCGTTTTTTGTCTTTTCAAAAACGATTCTGTCATGGAGTCGATTGGTGCGACCTTGCCAAAATTCGAAGTAAGAAGGTTTAAGGCAATATCCACCCCAATGTGGCGGGCGAGGAATTTTTTTACCGTCAAATTCTTTTTCATATTTTTTAAATCTTTCTTCTAACACCTTTCTGCTTTCTAATTTTTCACTTTGGCTGGATGCCCATGCACCAATCCGGCTATCTACCGGACGGGAATGGAAGTATGCATTGGAAGCACGATCAGATACTTTTTCTGCTATTCCTTTAATTCGAACCTGACGTTGTAATTCGGGCCAGAAGAAATTCATGCATATCTTTTTATTCTGACGAATTTCTCTTCCTTTTATGCTAAGATAATTGGTGAAAAACGTAAAACCTTTAGAATCAAAGTCGCGGAGCAAAACAATTCTTGCATCTACATCACCATTTTTAGAGGCGGTTGCCAACGTAACAGCATTGGGTTCGGTATTGCCGGATTTGATGACTTCCGACATCCATTTCTCAAATTGCTTAAACGGGCTCGACGAAACCTTGTCTTCTGTTAAAACTCCGGCTTCAAATTCATATCGAAGGTTTTTAATCGCTTTTTTTATGGACATAAATATGATTTTATTTTGTGAAGGAAATAATTTTTCTGAAAGTTAAATAATTGATCTAAAACTCTTAGCTCAATACTACATTGTAATTGTATAAAGCTTTTTGACATTTCTTCTTACAGTTTTTTCTCAAATAAACTCAACTGTGACCAATTAGGGTACAAAAGTCGAAAAATTGACTTGGATTTCATGTATTTATTTAATTAAAAACTAAAAAAACCTTATAGCTATATTCTTTCGTAAATATTCTATGTAAGTTTTTAAGATAAAGTAAATGAACCCCTGTTTGATAATGTGGTAAAAGAACTCATAAACAGCTATAGAAATGTAACACAATTATTGAACACTTAACAAACTAAACATAAAACATGAGAAAAAGAAACGTTTACTTAGACCCCGAAGTGGGACGCATTCTCGTCTCCGAACCATTTTTACTCGATTCCTATTTTAAGCGTTCTGTCATTTTATTGGGAGAACACAGTGAAGAAGGAACAGTAGGATTTATCTTAAACAAACCCACTGATCTGCGGCTGAATGATGCATTAGAGGACTTCCCTCCTTTCGATGTTCCCTTGTATTTTGGCGGACCGGTTCAAACAGACACCATTCACTTTTTGCACACACTAGGCACAAAGCTGGAAGGTAGTAAAGAAATTCTGAAAGGAATTTTTTGGGGTGGAGATTTGGAAACATTAAAACTATTGATTGATACCAATCAGGTTTCAAAAAACGACATTCGATTCTTTGCCGGTTATAGCGGCTGGGAACCCAAACAATTAAATGATGAATTGAAAGGACATACCTGGATTGTATCGAATTGCAAAAAAGACATTGCTTTCACCGAAGCTCCTGAAGATCTTTGGGGAGAAGTATTAAGGACTATGGGTAGCCAATACGCTATACTGGCTAACTTTCCGGAAGATCCCAGTTTAAACTAATTAAAATGAAAAAAGCTCTCCTAACAGAGGGCTTTTTTTTTGAAAGATTTAATATAAATGTAGTAAATTAGCTAATTCGATAATTCATTAGCTTACTCATTAACACCCCAATTAATGCATTAACGAATTAAAAAAGTTTTATAGATGAAAAAAGTTAACTATTTCCTTTTCCTATTCTTCATTCTGCAACAAAATGCATTTGCAGTAATTCCAGACGATCCTTGCTCGGCCTTTCCATTGACGGTAGGTACAACTTGCAGTCCAATTTTAGAATCAAATAGTGGAGCAACAAATTCCGCAATTACAGATGCTACTTGTGATGGAGGAAATAGTAATGGTGATATTTGGTACACGGCATTAATTGGAGCAAACGGTACACTGATTATTCAAACTCAGCCCGGAACACTCGCAGATATGGGAATGGCTATCTATACGGGAAGCAATTGCTCTACACTTACATTTCACTCCTGTGTTGCAGGTGGTAGTCCGGGTGCTTCTGCAATGCCATATACCTCCTTATCAGGTATGACGCCCGGAAGCGAAATATGGATTCGTTTATGGGATGTAGGCAACGATGAAACAGGTACTTTTAACATTTGCGCTTTTGTAAATTGCTCCGCAAGTGTGACGATAACCGGTTCAACAACAGGATGTACAGCAGTTCCTGAACAATTATGTGCAACACCCGGATTTTCAACTTATTCATGGAATGGAGGAAGCATGTCATCCTGCATTAACGTAAATTCAACCGCTACATATACTGTTACAGTCACAGACGCCGATGGATGCACTGCTACAGATTCACATAGTTTTACAGTTAACAGTTCGCCATCAGTAACGATAACCGGGCCCTCTACTGGGTGTACAGGAAATAATCCGCAATTGTGTGTACCAAATGGATTTACAACTTATAGCTGGTCGAATGGTAGTACAACACGATGCACGAATCCGGCAATAACCGGAACCTATACGGTTACAGTTTCCTCTTCAAATGGATGTACGGCATCTGATTCATATGCCATAACAATTTTCGCTTCTCCTTCGATTACCGTAACCGGACCGCCTTCCAAATGCAGCGGTGGAAGTGAACAACTTTGTGTGGCTTCCGGATATTCAAGTTATTCCTGGTCAACAGGAGGAACGACTAACTGCATTACCCCTGCTTCTACTTCAACTTATTTTGTTACAGTAACAGATGCGAACGGTTGTACGGCATCCGCCAATAGAGGCATTACCGTAAACTCGTCTCCTATAATAAGTGTGAGTGGGCCTTCCAGCGCATGTCCGGGTACCAATCCTCAATTGTGTGTGTCAGGAGGATTCAATCAATATTCCTGGACAACAGGTGATACAGTAAACTGTATTTCTCCGAACTCAACAGGGACTTATACTGCAACAGTAACAGATGCGTTCGGTTGTACAGGAAGTGCATCTAAAACGATAACGATTTTTTCTCCGGCAAGTGTTGTTATTTCAGGCCCTTCTTCAAAATGTGCAGGCACAAGTGCACAATTGTGTACACCAACAGGTTTTTCAAATTATAATTGGTCGAGTGGCGGGACTACGAATTGTATCTCTCCGGCTTCAACCGGAAATTATGCAGTAATTGTAACTGATGGAAATGGATGCACGGCAAGTGACAATGTAAATTTTACAATAAACCCGATTCCATCTTCAACAATAACGGGTCCTGCTTCAAGTTGTAATTCTACTCCTGCACAACTGTGTTCAACAGCGGGAAGTGCTTTCTACTTATGGTCTAATGGTGCGACAAATAGCTGCATCTCGACTTCAGCCAGCGGAAATTATTCCGTGACTGTAACTTCTTCGGCAGGATGTACCAGTTCATCTTCACATGCGCTTACAGTTTATCCGCCCTTTGCCATGAATATAACCGGGCCTTCTACAGCTTGCAGTGGCTCCAATACACAATTGTGTGCAAGTAATGGGAATTATACTTATCAGTGGTTAAATGGAGCAACAACAGCTTGTATTAGTCCGACAGTATCCGGAACCTATACGGTAATCGCCACCAATATCTCAACCGGATGTACCCGAAGTGCTTCGAAAGGGCTTACCATTTATACACCACTTAATGCATCCATTTCAGGACCATCATCCGCTTGCACCGGAACTGTTGTTCCACTCTGTGCCACTCAGGGAGCAAATTCCTATTTCTGGTCGAATGGGCAAACGAGCGAATGTATAAATATAAACAGCAATGGTGTTTTCACTGTAACTGTTTCCGACATACATGGCTGCACCGCAAGTGCCTCGCAGGCCGTTGTATTTTCCTCGTCTTTCAACGTTGATATTACGGGTCCGGCATCCGGCTGTACAGGTACTGCTGCAGAACTTTGTGTTCCTTCAGGATATGAAAGTTACACATGGAGTACCGGAGATACGACACCTTGTGTGTCAGTAAACAATGCCGGAAATTACTCTGTAACCGTACATGACCAGGTTGGTTGTGTAGCCAATAGTTTTTACAATCTTACATTTAATGCCCCACCTGTCGTTTCGATAAGCGGACAAACAACCATTTGTTCAGGTTCACTATCAAACTGGTGTGCTACTCCCGGCTTTGCATCTTATTTATGGTCCAATGGCGGGGTGGTTGAATGCATTAATGTAAATACAGCCAACATATATAGCGTTCAAATTACCGATACGAATGGTTGTATGGCAAATGACTCTTTAACACTAAGCGTAATTAGTATTCAACCCCAAATTATAGAGGATAATGGATTATTAATTTGCGACACATTTAATAATGCCTTTTCATATTCCTGGTTAATCAATGGCTCTCCGACAAATTGTACGGGAGACACTTGTTCGCCAACTTTCAATGCTATATATTCTGTAATCGTTACAGATACAACAACGGGTTGTAGTGAAATAGCCACTTTCAATTATATCCATACAGGAAATCCTGTATTACATAAGGACTTTAATGTCTCCATATTCCCTAATCCGTTTTATGATCACGAATTTAATATAGGATTCTTAAATATGATTGCAGAAGAAACAGAAGTTATTGTTTTTGATGCCACCGGACGAATCGTATTCAATCAATCTATTACAATTCCTGAAAGAGAACACATTCATACATTTTCTATACCCGGAACGGGATCGGGAATTTATTTTGTTCATGTAAAATCTAAAACAGGAAATATCATTAAGAAAATTATTGGTTATTGATGTTGTATAATTTTAAGTGGATCGAATAAAAAAATAAAGATTACTTTTAGATTTTATTCATTTACAAAATTACTACCATCAATCTTTAAAACTCTTCATGAAAAACAAAGCGGTTCTCAGCAGAATTACTATTTATCCGATAAAATCGCTGGATGGAATCTCTCTTAAGAAGGCCGTGATTATTGAAGGCGGATGCTTAATGCACGACAGGGAGTTCGCCCTATTTGATGAAATGGGTGATTTTATAATCGGTAAAACAAATTCACTTGTACATTCCTTACGTACTAATTTTGATATTGAAAATAACATTGTTTCATTTCGCAAGCAGAATGAATCAGCTGCAAATTCCTTTCATTTATTAAAGGAGAAAAAAGCCATCGAAAATTATCTTTCAGCACACTTCAACATGCCTGTCAGGTTCGAACGCAATTCAACAGGACGCTTCATGGACATACCTGATATGGCAGGGTTGACTGTTTTATCTACTTCCAGCTTGGAGGAAGTTTCTAAATGGTATTCTGATATGGATTTGGAAGAAACACGCAAACGATTTCGGGCTACAATAGAAATTGAAGGTGTACCGGCTTTTTGGGAAGATCATTTATTTACAGATGAAGGAAAAGGAATTGAGTTCAAAATTGGCGATGTTACTGTTATCGGAATTAGTCCCCGCGACAGATGCGTTGTCCCCACCCGTAATCCGGAAAACGGCGAAGTTCTGCATGGCTTTCCTAAATCGTTTTCTAAACACAGACTAGAAAAATTGCCATCGTGGTCTACTTTAAAGAGTTTTGGACATTCCTACTTCCTGACTGTCAATTGTTCAATTCCCAGGTCAGAAATCGGAAAAAATATTGCTGTTGGAGATGAGGTTTTAATTGTCGGTGCAAGCTCTTTTTAATAAAAAATATTTTTTCATTAAAAACCGATTCTTGTTTTTTAAATTAAAAAAAATATTTCGAATAGTTGAAGGCCAACTATCCTTTAATACTTAAATCCTGCGAATGTAAAATTCAATTTCCGGATTCGTTAAATTACATCGAGTGTCTGTACCACCCTGCATAAGCGAGTTAAGTTAATAAATAAGGCCAATGAAAGACCAACCCATATACAGCATACATATCGAAAAAATATTTCCAACTGAAATTGTTAATATTTTTCAATACTTCCACGACTCAACCTTTTTAAAACTGACAGGCGCTGATGTGATTGAAAATGATTTTCAGAAGGGAGGAAGTTATTGTCTTACATTTACAAATAGAGGTATTATCAGCGGTAAATATATTGACATTACAAATTCGTCCATTGTTTTAAACTGGAACGTGAAAGGATTCACCAGACCGGAAGAAAACAATACTTTATTGGAAATAACTTTGACGACAGATAAAGACAATTGCAAATTCACTCTTAGGCACACCAATATAATCAATCAAGATGCGGCAGAAGCCAAAGAAAAGTCCTGGAACGATATTTTAAACGAATTCGGTAAAATTTTATTAATTTAATTGCCGAATGCTTTGCGATTAAAGATTGCAAGCTTTGCTTTATTATCCGGGATTCATAAGTCTCTTTTTTTTTCAATTTTTCTTTCTTTTAACGGAAAATTAATCGACACTTTCGAAAAAGTGATAATCTTTTTTATATTTACATGCCTACCTAATAATTTAAAAGCAAAGACAATGAAAAAGATTTTAAACTTTTTATATACCACCTGGTTGCTTACACTTCTTACCTTCCCTATCCATGCACAAATTACAAATTATATATATGGGCTTAACAATGCATCCCCCGGAGTGTTTTATTTTTCAAAAATTGAAATTGCAACCGGTGCGATTACTAATTTTCAAACTGCAGCAACCGCTTTAGGAAGTAATTACAGTTCATGCATCAACAACCTTGCACACGAATATTATTTATGTAAAGGAAATATCTTATCTACATTTGACCCGGTTACAGGGAATTTACTTTCCTCAACAGTATTACCAATTCCACCTACTGCCGACTTTCTCCACATTCGTTTTAATCCTTGTGATCTAAAAATTTATGGAATAATTAACGACTATCCTACAAGCATTTCTTTTGCAAAGTACGATCCGGATTCTGCAACTATGTCTATCATTTCATCCTTAAATTCCAATACCTCATTCTGTATGGGATGCATGAGTTTTCTTGATGCCGACAGTGGAATATTTGCTTTTCAAAATGGCAATTTAATTGGATTGGATATATATTCCGGACAAATACGTTACGACAATCCTGTGTTGAATTTACCCAATGAAATTTTTGGTCACATATCTTTAAAATGCAGCACGCATGAAATATTTGGTACTTCTGCAAATGTAAATGCGGGGGTTAAGTATCTTTCAACAATCGACCCATACACAGGACAAATTACACATGTTTCCAATACAAGCTGGAATGTAGGCATATTTAAACCGGCATCAGGAGGTGATTGCATCAATCAATCATCCGGCAATTATTATTATTCAGGTTCGGGACATATGTTAATTGGCGCTAATACGATAAGCGGAAATATGGTTTACAATCAAGTTATCAATTCAGGCGAATTATTCTTTATAGAACACTTTTCTGATTGCAAATGCACGCCTACAGGGTTTGTTGATGAGAAATATGGGAGAAACGAAGGTGTTATTTGCAGCAATCCATTTGATGAAAACCTAATTGTTTCTGCCATAACTGAAGGTGATTATCAAATAACATTATTTGACATAACCTCTCGGCAAACTCTTCAACAAAATTTTACACAAAACACTGCAATCAATACTGAATTACTGGAAAAAGGAATTTATGTTTACATCTTGGAAAATAAAAATAAAATGATTCAAAGCGGAAAAGTGATTAAACAATAGCTAATTGAAGAGTGGGTTGATACTGGATTAGAAATAAATCTTTTCAGTTTACTAATTCTAATCAATCAATCGGCTTGACCGGTATTTCATTTTCCAATGAGTCCAAATCTACACCTAAGGAATCTTCCGGCAATTTAATCAACATAGAATCAGACATGATAAAATCAAAATCAGAACTATCGATTAGAACAGGACAGATATATGTTTTTTTGATTTTAACTTTTGGTGAAGGAAATGTTCCGGGTGAAAGTCCTGCCTTCGGATCTTTATAAGCCTTCTCAAGCATTTTTGCAAAAACCGGTAATGCCGCCTGCGAACCTTGTCCGGCACTTCCTTTTAAGTGCACAGATCTATATTCAGCACCGACCCAAACTCCGGTTACTAAATCACGAGTAAGTCCCATGTACCAAGCATCGCTATAATTGGATGTTGTGCCGGTTTTACCGGCAATCTCATTGTTGTTTGGGAAAATATCATAACCCCACAATGCTCTGGATGTTCCACCCGGCTCCTGAAGCGCACCAAGGAGCATGTAACACATTAACCAAGCAGTCTCTTCATCTATCGTTTGCGTTTGTTTAGACTTAAAGTCTCCGATTAATTCTCCATGCGTATTGTAAACCTTACTTACAATAATTGGATCACTTCTTTTACCTTTATTCAGAAATGTAGAATAAGCCCGCACCATTTCAAGTACATTGACATCGCTTGCTCCCAGACAAACAGAAGGAACAGAGTCGAGAGTTGAAACAATACCTGCTTTGTGTGCATATTCAATAACTTTTCCCCATCCTACTTTTTCGGTGACTTGCGCCGTTATAGAATTACATGACTGAGCCAATGCCCTTCGCAATGTCTTTTCCTTTAACGTAAATTTATCGTTGCTGTTTTTGGGCTCCCAAAACTGTCCTCCTTCATATTCAATTTTAACCGGCTTGTCAATAAACAAATCGCAAGGGGAAAAAGAATCAGCCAGTGCAGCCAGATAGGCAAAAGGCTTGAAAGTAGATCCCGCCTGCCGTTTGCTTTGCGAAACATGATCATACTTGAAAAAATTATAGTCAATTCCTCCAATATACACACGAATTTCACCTGCAAACGGATCCATGCTCATCATTCCAATATTTAAAAAACGCGCAAAGTAAGCCAACGAATCCATTGAAGACATTAATGTATCAACATAACCATTCCAGCTAAATATTTTCATGGGCCTTTTCTTTTTCAATTCAGAAAAAACAGCGGAATCATTATCGTTAAAACGATATTTCAACTCTTCATAATAAGCGGTTTTGGAAATTTGCTCGTAGATAAAATTAGGAATTTCATTTCCGGCATCATCGCGCCAAGGATTTTTTCCTTTCCATTGATCGTTAAATTTCTTCTGGAGTTTTTTAATGTGCGAAATCATTGCCTGCTCTGCATACAATTGCAAACGAGAATTAATAGTTGTATATATTTTCAACCCATCCTCATATAAATTCAATTTCTTTTTTTCAATCCACCCGTAAATGTTATGTTCTACAAATTGTCTTATATAAGAATCATTATCGCTTGACATAGTTTTACGCAAATTCAAAACCAGAGGCAAACTTGAAACGCTATCGTACAATTGCTGGGTTATAAAGTTGTATTTCAGCATTTTAGATAGCACGACATTGCGTCTTTCTAAGGCACGTTTTTTATTACGAATTGGGTTATAGGTGCTTGTTGCTTTGAGTAAACCGACAAGTGTTGCAGCTTCCTCCAACTTTAAATCGGCAGGTTGTTTGGAAAAATAATTCTGGCTTGCGACTTTAATTCCAAATGAATTATTTCCGAAATCAACTGTATTAAAATACATTTCAAGAATCTTTTTCTTTCCATAAAAAGATTCCAATTTAAATGCGGTTAGCCACTCCTTTGTTTTAGCAACAACGGTGCGTACATAAGGAATGTACTGGAGCAAACCCATGTTTACTTTCTTTCGGGTGTTAAACATGTTCTTCACCAATTGTTGGGTGATTGTACTTCCTCCCCTATCATCGCCGGTGGCTGTTGCAACAACACTTCCGAATAAAGATTTAAAATCCATTCCATTGTGCTCATAAAACCGAACATCTTCAGTGGCAATTAATGCGTTAACAGAAAACGGAGAGATTTTTTCAAATGAAACAGGAGTACGATTTTCATTATAATATTTACCGATTAAAACACTATCCATCGTGTAAAGTTCTGTGGCTATTGAAACTTCAGGATTTGCAACATCTTCGGCATCAGGCAAATACCCAAACAACCACAAAAAATTGAATTGTAATGCGACTACATAATAAAATGCATAAAGAATTAACCGAATTGTCCAGAGCAAAAATTTGTTTTTAATTTTTCTCTTAAGAAAGGGTGTTGAGAAAAGACCTGAAATTTTTAGAAAAAAGGTCTTTAAGATTTTATAAAATCGATCCATAAAAAGATGTCCGCAGTCTTGCAAGATAAAAAATAATCCGTTTAAAAGAGCAGTTTATCAAAAAGAGTTTCTCCTTTATAAAAAAATAATAATTCAATCTTCAAAATAATTTAGACTTAAAAAGCTCCTTTTTTTTGATTGATTAGGATAATCTTATAAATCTATTCATTAATTGTGTAATTCAATTAACTCACAAACCACATAGATTTACATTCCAATTAAAATTTAACAATCTAAAATCAGCGAAATGAAAAATACTAAAACAGTGAATGAAAGTCAACACGAGGAGAGTAAATCTCATTTTGAAAAAACACAGGAAGGAAAAAAAACAGAAGAAACAAATCCCAACAATATAAAAGCGTCACAAAACGAGCAAGTGGAAACCAATACAGAAATTATTAAAACAGACACCTCCTCGTCAGTTAAAGCAGCAATTAGTCCGGAAGAGCAAGAAATGAAGGCCAATGAAAAAGAAAAGAAATCAGTAGAGAAAAATAAAAACACATAAAAGGCCCGAACGAAATTCGGAAACAAGAAAAAAATTAAACCAACGGAAATAAGTAAACCTATTTCCCGACCACCTGCAGTAAAATGCAGGTGGTTTATTCATACATCATTGAAATTAAATAAACGCAAGATTTATTTACTTTATTTCTTTAACCTGACCTTCTGCATTTTTAGCTTATAAAGCCCCCTTCGAAATTTATATATAATAAAATCACTGTTGTCCGGGTAAAACAAAGGCCGGTACTAACATCCTTAATTTTCTTTTTGATTGTCCAAAAAGAAAAAAAAATAATTTGTGATAAACAAAAGTCAATATTAACCAGCCTACCCTTGAAATAACAAACAAAGCCACTCAGTTTTTTATTAACTTCGCACCAAATATTATTTCTTTTCTTTCCGGTTAATCAAATTAAAATATAGATATAAATATGCAAGTAGCTGTTTGGGATACATATGTGACTAAAAAAGACGGGACCATCATGCACTTTGATATAATTGCTCCTGCCGAAATAAAAGACACTGATAAAATTTATGGATATGGGAAAGAATATCTAAAATCAAAAGGTCAGGAAGGTCAACTTATAACCTCCAAAGAATGTAAGTTCTGTCATGTGGAAGCTGTGAAAGCGAATTTCCAAGAGACCATACTTAACGAAGGCTACTACATTATTGAAATGGAAAATTGTCATTCATGAAAAAAGATATTGAAAGTGCTGCTGATATTGAATTAATGGTAAATTCTTTTTACAATGAAGTCAAATCAAATTCAATTCTTGGCCATATTTTCGAAAATGTTGCAAAAGTTGACTGGCAGACACATTTACCAAAAATGTATTCATTTTGGTCGAGTTTGCTTTTAGGAGAACACAGCTACTCCGGAAACCCTATGGTCAAACATATTGCACTAAGTAAAATTACACCCCTTTCAGAAACTGAATTTTCCACCTGGCTATTAATTTTTAACCGGATTGTAGACCTTCACTTTCAAGGTGCCAAAGCAGAAGAAGCTAAATCGCGGGCCGCGAACATAGCTCAACTCATGCTTCATAAAATTGAGATGCATTAAAATTTAGCATTTTTCAAATCTCTCCTAATAAATTAAGCAATGATAACAGTAGAAACCAACATTTACTTCACTATAGAGAAAGTGTGCGCATATTTTATTGTTATCGGCCATGCTATGACGACAGTGCTAACATCAGACAACAGTGCAAAAATGAACAAAACTACAATTGCGGACAAGGCTTTATTTACCTTACTTTACAAAATGATTTCAGATAATCTTAAAATCCTTCCTTAATATGAAAACAACAGCACTAGAAAAATCAGCATCAGAATTATTAATTGCTAACAAAGAACTTGTTTTTCAAAAAGAAGAGATTGAGAAGCTGCTGTCAGAGTTAAAAACTGCCAAGAAAGAAATTTCCTTTCAAAACAATGAGAGAGGAAAACGTGCAGAAGAATTGACCATTGCTAACAAAGAGCTTGTCTTTCAAAATGAAGAGAAAGAAAAAAGAGCAGCAGAGTTAAGCATTGCTAACAAAGAATTGACTTTTCAAAAGCATGAGAAAGAAAAACGTGCAGCAGAGTTAAACATTGCTAATATAGAACTGACTTTTCAAAAAGACGAGAAGGCAAAACGAGCAGAAGAATTGACCATTGCTAAGAAAGAACTTGCTTTTCAAAATGATGAGAAAGAAAAACGTTCAGCGGAGAAAGAAAGACGTTCAGCAGAGTTAGGCATTGCAAATAAAGAACTTGCTTTTGAAAACAAAGAGAAAGAAAAACGAGCAGCAGAATTAAACATGGCTAACATAGAACTTGCTTTTCAAAATGATGAGAAAGAAAAACGTGCAGCAGAATTAAGCATTGCTACCACAGAACTTGCTTTTCAAAATGATGAGAAAGAAAAAAGAGCAGCAGAATTGACCATTATTAACAAAGAGCTTGTCTTTCAAAATGATGAGAAAGAAAAAAGAGCAGCAGAGTTAAGCATTGCTAACAAAGAATTGGCTTTTCAAAACAATGAAAAAGAAAAACGTGCAGCAGAGTTAAACATTGCAAATATAGAGCTGACTTTTCAAAACAATGAGAAAGAAAAACGAGCAGAAGAATTGACCATTGCTAATAAAGAACTTGCTTTTCAAAATGAAGAGAAAGAAAAACGTGCATCGGAGAAAGAAAAACGTGCAGTAGAGTTAGGCATTGCAAATAAAGAACTTGCTTTTGAAAACAAAGAAAAAGAAAAACGTGCAGCAGAGTTAGGCATTGCTAACATAGAACTTGCTTTTCAAAATAATGAGAAAGAAAAGCGAGCAGCAGAGTTACGCATTGCTAACATAGAACTTGCTTTTCAAAATGAAGAAAAAGAAAAACGAGCAGCAGAGTTAATCATTGCTAATTATGCCCGAAGTTTAATAGAAGCAAGTTTAGACCCACTTGTAACTATCAGTGCAACAGGAAAGATTTTAGATGTGAACGAGGCATCAATAAAAGTTACTGGTATTGCCGTGAAAAACTGATTGATACAGATTTCTCCAATTACTTTACAGAACCAAAAAAAGCACAAGAGGGTTATCAGCAGGTCTTTGAAAAAGGTTTTGTTGCCGATTATCCGCTTACGATAAAACATAAAAATGGGAATTTGACAGATGTGTTATACAATGCTTCTATTTATAAAGATGATAAAGGAAATGTTCTTGGAGTTTTTGCAGCAGCAAGGGATGTTACTGCACAAAAACAAGCATCACAATACGCCCGAAGTTTAATTGAAGCGAGTTTAGACCCACTTGTGACTATCAGTGCAACAGGAAAGATTTTAGATGTGAACGAGGCATCAATAAAAGTTACTGGAGTTGAACGTGGGAAACTGATTGATACAGATTTCTCCAATTATTTTACAGAGCCAGAAAAAGCACAAGAGGGTTATCAGCAGGTTTTTGAAAAAGGTTTTGTTGCCGATTATCCGCTAACGATAAAACATAAAAATGGATATTTGACAGATGTGTTATACAATGCTTCTGTTTATAAAGATAGTAAAGGAAATGTTCTTGGAGTTTTTGCAGCAGCACGGGATGTTACCGAACGCAAAATGTTTGAAAAAGAAATGATAAATGCAAAGGAATTTGCAGAAAATGCTACCAAATCCAAACAACAGTTTTTATCAAACATGAGCCACGAAATTCGTACACCATTAAATTCTATCATAGGGTTTACAAATGTGTTATTGAAAACTGAATTAGGGTTGCAACAAAAAGAATTTGTTGAAGCTATAAGTACAAGTGGCAAGTCTTTAAACCTGATTATAAATGATATACTTGATTTGGCAAAAGTAGACGCAGGTAAAATGACATTTGAAAAACATCCCACCGAAATTCGGAAATCAATAACCTCAATACTACATTCTTTTGACCTGAAAATAAAAGAAAAGAATTTAGAACTTGCGGTAGAACACGACAGCAAAGTACCTTCTATACTTTTATGCGACTCGTTAAGACTTAATCAGATTTTTTTTAATCTCCTAAGCAATGCCGTAAAATTTACACAAAAGGGAAAAATTAAACTGACTATCAAATTACTGCACGAAGACAAGGAAAATGTGACCATTGAATTTGTAGTTTCCGATTCAGGAATTGGCATTCCTGACAATAAATTAGATTCAATTTTTAATCTTTTTGAACAGGCTGAAATTAACACATCTACTTCTTATGGGGGCACAGGGTTAGGGCTTTCTATTGTAAGGCAATTAGTAGAAGGTCAAGGGGGAAGTGTTAGCGTAAAAAGTAAACTCGGTGAAGGTTCTGAATTTAGCTTTACGCTGTCTTTCGGTAAAACAAATCTAAAACTAGAAGAAGAAATTGTCCAAATAAATCCAAATTCAGAAATTAAAACCCTGAGGGTATTAGTAGCCGAAGATGTTGCATTAAACCAATTACTAATCAAAATTATTTTAATTGATTTTGGATTTGAATATGATATAGTAGGCAATGGGAAATTGGCAATAGAAAAAATGCAAACCAATACTTACGATATTATTTTGATGGATTTGCATATGCCAGAAATGAACGGTTATGAAGCAACAAAATACATACGTAAAACATTGAAATCTCATATTCCAATCGTTGCATTGACAGCGGATGTAACTACGATGGACATGTCTAAATGTAAAGAATTTGGAATGGATAGTTACATATCCAAACCAATAGAAGAGAAATTGCTATTAAGTAAAATAGTTGAATTAGTAAAAAAGAATAAATAATCATTGCCGAAAAAAAATCGCACTTTATGCAACGACTATCAATTAATTTACAAGCCAACTTAGCCGACAGTGCAGACAATTGTTTAAGTTTAAACCGACACAGCATCGGACAAATAGAAGCACGAACCGATAACAGCACCTACAAGAAATTGGCGGTTCAGTGGTTAAATGAAGCCTTGTGCTTCGTATCAAGTTCGGTGCTGGCAGACAGTTTTGTGCTCCGAAATCGCCAACTTCTTGTAGCTGCAAACCGTTTCCGGACATATTAAAATATGACAAAATGCCTCGGACGACTTGCATGTTCCTTTTCTGAAAACGATTTACGGGACGTTAGCAATTTAAAAACTACTATAGCTGCCAAAGACGGAAGTTTCAGTTTTGATTTTGAAGTAAAATATCCTCTTTTAATAAATACACGAGCAAATAAAATTCATTCTTGAAGAATTAATCAGGTCTTTTATTGTATCTTCACAAAAGAATAACAATTGAAAATAATTGCTCGTCCCTTATTGGTTTTCCAACCACTTTCTCTACTCGAATCGTCAAAATAATAGAAGTATGGAATTTAATAATAATTCATTAATTACAAGGAGCTATAAACTGTAAATTTTTAACAAGGACCAGTGCCTATAATAAAAATAATCATGAAATTATTCATTAAAAATATGGCATGTGAAAGCTGCAAGGTTGTGGTAAAAAATGCATTGGAAGAGATGGACATTATTCCCATCAAAGTTGAACTTGGCGAAGTAGAAACAAATGAAAATATTTCAATTGACGAAAAAGCTCAACTCAACAATAAGCTCAAAAAGGTAGGGTTGGAATTACTGGAAAAAAAGAATGGAATTCTTATAGAAAAAATAAGACAAGTTATAATTGACTACGTAAATCATGCATATGAAAAACCTTCCATTAAATTTTCTGCTTATTTAAGTAAGGAATTAAATTACAGTTATTCATATTTAGCCAATTTTTTTTCAGAAATAGAAGCAACTACCATTGAACAATACCTGATTTCCTTAAAAATTGAAAAAATAAAAGAGATGATTCTTTTTCAGGAACATTCACTTTCTGAAATAGCATACAAACTAAACTATAGCAGTGTCGCTCACTTATCAGCACAGTTTAAAAAAGCAACCGGATTAACCCCTACACATTTTAAAAAACTTAAAGAAAAAAGAAAGAGTATTCAGGAATTATAAAAACTATTCATCTACGTTTCCTGTATCGCTTTCCTCCTGATCCGGATTATAATCACTTTCCAAGCTATCTTCACTAACCGAATCACCTTCCGGAACCTGATGAGCATTTCGAATAAGCGAGACTCTCAGCATTCGTTTATAATCATCTTGCAACCATTTTACATAGCTCTCAGAAGTTTTACTTAAACAGCGTGTATATACTCTTACTCTGAACTCGATCTCTTCCTTTAACAAATCAGCCAGGTGAAGCGCAGAAATTTCTTCACTTCCGTTTTCGATACAAATTTTAACATGTTGTTGAAGAGATCTTTCTATTACAACCTTTGGACGCTCTCCTCGGCTCATCGCAAGCTTATGTTCTTCCTTAATGTCAAAATCAATTGTTGTTGATTTAGAGAATAAGCTGCGCAACTCCGGTGGCATTAAATAGCGATAGTTTATTTCTATTTCTTCATCACTAAGAATTCCCGACAAATACAATTCCGGAGATCGGAATATTGCCTGCCAGTCAACAGGAGCATCCCAAAGTCCAAACCTATTCAGATTATTACCCAAATCAATAACCATAAATTCTTTCTTGTTAGGTAAAATACGGGAACCCCTTCCAATCATTTGAAAATATAATGTAAGCGACTTTGTTGCTCGATTCAGAATTATGCAATCAACAGTTGGTTCATCGAAACCGGTTGTTAAAATACTCACGGAAGTCAGAATGGCATCCGGTTTTTCTCTGAACCATTGCAGAATCTCTTTTCTTTCTCTTGGATTGTGTGTATGATCGAGGTGTTTAATTTCAAATCCGGCTTCCAGAAATGTGGCATAAACATATTGCGATGTTGCAATACCGTTATTAAAAATCAGCGTTTTTTTCCCAATACACTTCTCTTTATAAGCGCTCAGCAATTTCTCCTGCATAGCATGATTATTATAAAGTCGCTCTGAAGAACTGACTGTATAATCGCCCGTACGACCTACTTTTAAAGATGTTAATCCTACATGATAATGATAGGTCGTAGCCCTGGCCAAAAAACCATCCTGAATCAATGAACTAATGGACTCTCCAACGATTAGCTCGTTGTAATTGTCACGCATCCTTATATTAATATTCGAACTCAGAGGAGTAGCCGTAACTCCCAACACAACTCCCTTTTCATAAAACTTAAATAGCTTGCCAAAAGAATTGTAATGGGCTTCATCCACTATCATGAGTCCGATTGTATCCAGACTCAAAATTTTATCACGCAAACGGTTATTTAAGGTCTCAACCATTGCCACATAACACATGTAATCGTTGGGAACAGGCATTTCTTTTACGGCACTATTGATGACCTTGTTCTTTACCCCGAATTCATTCAGCATTTGAGATGTCTGACCACATAACTCAACCCGATGAGTCAAAATCAGTACTTTTTTTCCGGTATCTCTGATATAACGCCTGGCGATTTCCGAAAAAATTACAGTTTTTCCTCCACCTGTAGGAAGCTGATAAAGCAAATTATAATTCGTCGTATTGTTATGCAGACGCTTAAATATCTCATCAATAGCTCCATGCTGATAAGCATAAAGCTGCTTGCCGATTTTATTCTCTGATGTTTCTATGAAGTCTGATGAGTTCAAATCCTTATTTTCTGTAAATGGGCGTGCAAAGATACATAGTAAACCGTATGTATTTCTCATTTTAAACAACAGTATTTATAAAATGAGCAACTAAAGGTATTCACAAGCGACTTATTAACCTTCATGGAATAGAAGAAACAGAAAACAAATAGCCATTCAATTTTTCACACATGAAACCCTTTTCAATTCAAGCATTTAAGGATTGATCGAATAAAACCAAACGAAAAAAAAGAACTTTTTTTATGTCCAAATTTGATATAAAATGTCCTTTGTTATTTGAAAAAAGGATTTATGAGAGCGGAAAAAATCCGGGTATTAATTCCGTTTTCCTCGTTTGATTGTTGTGCTATAAAGCAATTTGGCCTTTCTAAAAGGAAGCATATCTTTACAGAATGCAAAGACTATTCATTCTCTTCATTTTAATTTTCCTCTCTTTTTTTTCCTTCGGGCAGAATTACACAAGCTATTTTTCCGGTGATACTACCGATGTAACTACAATAACAAATCCTTTTACAGTTTTAATGGGTGGTGCAACAGAAAATGACAGCGCCATGATACGTTTCCTCGAAAACAGCGGTGGTGGCGACATTGTGGTTTTACGAGCTTCCGGAAGTAATGGCTACAACGCTTATATGTATTCGCAGTTAGGAATTTCTGTCAACTCAGTTCAAACAATTGTGTGCAACAATGCCGCTGCATCTTATGACCCCTATGTAGTGAATCAAATCAGAAATGCAGAAGCCCTTTGGTTTGCCGGTGGCGATCAGTGGGATTATGTTTCCTACTGGAACAATACCCCTATTGACAGTGCAATTAACTACCTGATTAATGCTAAAAAGATTCCGGTTGGCGGAACTTCGGCAGGAATGGCCATACTTGGACACATCGTAAATACCGCCCAGAATGGATCGGCAACATCAGCAACTTCACTTGCCAATCCTTATGCTTCAACAATTACCTTACTTAAAGATGACTTTATCTTTAATCCCTGGCTGAATAATGTTGTAACCGATACGCATTACGACAACCCCGACCGAAGTGGAAGGCATGTCACTTTCATGGCGCGTATTTTACAAGATTATTCTATTTCTTCAGTAAATGGAATTGCTTGTAATGAATACGTTGCTGTCTGCATCGATTCAACCGGTCATGCTACAGTTTATGGTGATTACCCCAATTACCAGGAATTCGCATACTTCCTTCAATCGAATTGCAATTCTCCCAATTCTCCGGAAACCTGTATTTCCGGACAACCACTTACATGGAATAGAAATTCACAAGCCGTAAAAGTTTACAAGGTTCCGGGAACTCCTTCCGGAATCAATTCCTTTGAACTTTCGGATTGGGACAATGGCTCCGGTGGAACATGGGAAGATTGGTCCGTAATAAATGGCTCATTACAAACAATCGCCTCTACCTCGACGCCTAATTGTAATTTAACAACTTCTCTCCCTGCATCCTTTATACCCGGAACAAGCATTGTCGCTTTTCCCAATCCTGTAAACAATTATTTACACATCCGATCTGAAGATCCATTTGAAATCTCTATTTACAACTTATATGCTGAATTGATTTACAATAAAACCAATTGTACAATAAATGAATTGGATGTTTCCGGTCTTATTAGCGGATATTATTCTGTAATTGTAAAAACCAGAAAAGGTACATCCAATCTCAGTTTTATAAAAATTGAGGATTGAAATATTTAATTAGCAAAAAACTATGACTGCAACTATAAATCAACGAATGACCGTTTCTAAAAACGAAGACTTTGTTGTTTTCCTGATTGGCATGCGCATTAATCGCCTATGGAAAATTCACAAATGGCTACCGGTTGCCATGGCCATGCCAAAAATGTTAAAAGAACTTTCTGAAAATCGGGAAAGTGGACTTTTAGGATTTCAACTTTTAGGGGGTATTCCTCCTGTAACAGTTCAATACTGGAAGTCATTTGAACACCTGGAAGCATATGCCAAAAACAGAGATGCATCGCATTATCCTGCCTGGAAAGCATTCAATCAAAAAATTAAAAACAATGGTGATGTGGGCATCTGGCATGAAACCTATAAAATACGAGCAGGTGATTTTGAATGCATTTATAACAATATGCCCAAATATGGTTTAGGGAAAATCGGCGAGCTTATTCCGGCAACCGGAAAAAGAGAATATGCAGCAGAAAGAATGGCCACTCCAAAATAAATCGAACTAATAAAACTAAAACTCTCCAAATTTTTTATTAAATAATTGTATCCATCCATTCATGAAAAATGTTTCATGTATAATTTCATAAACAAATACTTCAAAAAGTTATTCGATAAATTAATTAAATGAAAATTCTCCTAACAGGTGTCACCGGATATATTGCACAAAGATTGTTACCTGTTTTGCTTTTGAATGGTCATCAAGTTATTGCTTGCGTTAGAGATAAAAGTAGATTTAACCAAGAGAAATTCAACAGTGTAAATCTGACAGTATTAGAAGTTGATTTTCTGAATAAAAATAGTTTGCTTCAGATTCCCGAAAATATTGATGTTGCTTTTTACCTCATACATTCGATGTCGACAGAATCAAACGACTTTGAAAATCTGGAATATAGATGTGCAGAAAACTTCAAAGAACGATTACAACGTACAAATGTCAAGCAGGTAATTTATTTGAGCGGAATCGTCAACGATTCAGAATTGTCACGACATCTTACTTCCAGAAAAAACGTTGAACGAATTCTTTCCGAATCCACCTTTGCATTAACCACTCTTCGTGCAGGAATTATAGTTGGATCCGGAAGTGCATCCTTTGAAATCATTCGGGATTTAGTTGAAAAATTACCTGTCATGATAACACCTCGTTGGCTCAGTACAAAATGCCAGCCGATTGCAATAAGAAACATAGTAGAATTCCTGAATGGTGTCATGTTAAATTCTGCAACCTATAGCAAAAGTTTTGATATTGGTGGGCCGGATATTTTAAGCTATAAAGAAATGCTTCTTCATTTTGCCAAAATACGAGGACTTAAAAGACGCATCTTTGTGGTTCCGGTTATGACTCCAAGAATTTCTTCCTACTGGTTATACTTCGTTACTTCTACTTCTTATGCTTTAGCAAAAAATCTTGTCAACAGTATGAAAATAGAAATCATCTGTAAACCCAATAACCTCGCAGCCGATCTTGGAATTAAACTAATCGACTATGATACATCTATTAAACTCGCCTTTGATAAAATAGAACAAAATCAAGTGCTTTCTAGTTGGAAAGACGCACAGACAAGCGATATTTTTAAAAACGGAATCTCAAACTTAATTGAAGTCCCAGTAAACGGATGTTACAAAGATATTCGCAGAGCAAAAATTGATGATATCAAAAAGGTAAAAGATAAAATCTGGTCCATTGGCGGCAAGCAAGGATGGTATTACGGCAACTGGCTTTGGGAAATAAGAGGATTTCTCGATCAGCTTTTCGGCGGTGTTGGAATGAGAAGAGGCAGAAAAAGTGAAACAGAAATTTCTCCCGGCGACGCACTTGACTTTTGGAGAGTATTGCTGGCTAACAAAGTTGAAAATCGCCTACTGCTTTTCGCAGAAATGAAATTACCGGGAGAAGCCTGGTTGGAATTTCGAATTGAAGACAATGAGTTAATTCAAACAGCTACATTCAGGCCACTGGGTCTTTTTGGAAGATTGTATTGGTATTCGGTTTTACCCTTTCATGGATTTATTTTTAACGGCATGATAAAAAATATTACCAAAAAAATGTAAGCAATTTCCCTCTAAAAAATATTTCAATTATTAATAATAGATTTAAGATTTCCCTTTAATCAATTTTATTTCATAATCAGAAACAGTAATAAGCCGATCCTTGAATAATCCGCCAACGGTTTTCTTAAATACTTTTTTGCTGACATTTAATTGCAGGTAAATATCCTCCGGCGAACTTTTATCACCTAAAGGCAAAACACCGTTATTAATTTCCAATTCACGAAGAAGTACATCCTTCATATCTTTAACATGGGAATATCCTTCTTGTTGCAAACGCAAATCAACTTTTCCATCTTCCCGAACTTGTCTGATGAATGCGCGCTTAAAATCACCTATTTCAATTTCCTCAAAGATCTCATTCTTGTACAGCAATCCTTCATATTGATTATCAATAATTGCCTTAAAACCCAATTCTGTTTGTTCGGCAATGAGTATTTCAACTTCTTCACCTGCTTGCAAATCTTTTGTATCGTGATCAATATGCTTACTCCATTTAGTTGTAGCGGCAATTCTACCTGAAACTTCATCCACAAAAACATACACCAAAAATTCATCTCCAACTTCCATTTTGGATCGTTGTTCTGCATAAGAAACAAAAAGGTCTTTCGAAATTCCCCAATCGAGAAAAGCACCATATTCATTCACGTCTTTGACTTGCAGGAAAACAAAATCTTCTACAGATGCAAAGGGCTTAATAGTAGTTGCAATCGGCCGGTTTTCATTGTCGAGGTAAATAAACACCTCCAAAATATCACCGACCTCCGTGTTTTCCGGAACGTATTTAACGGGAAGAAGAATATCTTCTTTACCATCGGTAAGGTATAAGCCGATATCAGCACGACTTTTTACTTTAAGCTCATTGTATTTTCCTATTTGAATCATGATTGAATAAAATTACCGGTGGCAAAAATATTATTTGACAAAGAATGTGTTAATTGGAATGTCTGTTGATCTACAAACAAATCAACAAAAAAACAATTATAAAAATTTATGTATTTTTATTTAATTAAAACCGGATCGGTATACATACTTGAACGAAGTGCTTTGATATTTTCGTCAGATAAATACTCATCATAACTCATTCGCTTATCGATAATACCGGAAGGAGTGAGTTCAATGATGCGATTGGCAACCGTCTGAACGAATGCATGATCATGCGAAGTAAAGAGCGCTACATGCTTCCAATCGTTCAACGAATTATTGAAAGAGGTAATCGTTTCCAGATCGAGGTGATTGGTAGGTTCATCTAAAATGAGACAATTGGCATTTGCCAACATCATTCTGGAAATCATGCAACGCACTTTCTCACCCCCACTGAGGACATTCGACTTTTTAAATACTTCTTCTCCACTGAACAACATCTTTCCTAAAAATCCACGGATATCTGTTTCATCTTTATCCTTTGAAAATTGTCGCAGCCAATCGATCAAATTATCGTCACCGTTGAAGAATCTTGAATTATCGTTCGGTAAATAAGCACGGGTTATGGTACTCCCCCATTTATATTCACCTGCATCGGCGGTATCATTGCCCATCAGAATTTCAAAGAAAGAGGAAATGGCACCGTGATCTTTTGAAAGTATGGCAACCTTATCATTTTTCCCCAGCGAAAATGTGATGTCGTTGAAATAGACTGTACCATCCGGCGCCGACTTCGAAAGATTTTCTACACTAAGAACCTGATCACCACATTCGCGTTCAGGTTTGAAAATAATTCCCGGGTATTTACGTGTAGATGGCTGAATATTATCTATAACAAGTTTCTCCAACAACTTTTTCCGACTCGTGGCCTGACGGGATTTGGAAGCATTGGCACTGAATCGCTCTACAAATTCCTGTAGTTCTTTTCGCTTATCTTCTGTTTTCTTATTTTGATCTGCACGCTGACGAAGAGCGAGCTGACTTGACTCATACCAAAAAGTATAGTTTCCTGTAAAAAGCTGAATCTTTCCGAAATCAATATCGGCAACGTGTGTACAAACAGCATCTAAAAAGTGCCTGTCGTGAGAAACCACTATGACAGTATTTTCGAAATCGGCAAGAAAATTTTCCAACCAGGTAATAGTCTCCACATCGAGATCATTCGTTGGCTCATCGAGTAAGAGTATTTCCGGATTTCCAAAAAGCGCCTGAGCAAGAAGCACACGAACTTTTTCTTTACCGTTCAGTTCGCTCATTAATTTATGATGATAATCTTCTGTAACACCTAAGCCACTTAACATATTGGCAGCATCACTTTCGGCGTCCCATCCATGCATTTCAGCGAAAAGTCCTTCTAATTCACCTGCCTTAGTACCATCTTCATCGCTGAAATCGGGTTTTGCATAAATCGCATCCTTTTCCTGCATAACCTTCCAGAGCTTCTTATTGCCCATGATAACAGTTTGCAGAACCTGGTAAGAATCAAAAGCAAAGTGATTCTGGCTAAGAACACTCATTCGTTCACCGGGTGTAATAATTACTTCACCGGTATTGGCCTCTAATTCGGCCGATAAAATTTTGAGAAAAGTTGATTTTCCGGCTCCATTTGCACCAATTACACCGTAACAATTGCCGGGTGTGAACTTCAGGTTGACTTCTTCAAATAAAACTCGCTTCCCATATCGCAGGGAAAGATTAGATACTGATAACATGTGTGGGATTATAAGGTCGCAAAGGTACAAAAAAAAACGAATTTTTCATTAAATATCAATCAATTAAGTGCATCTGCCTGACTTTAAATTGACAGAAGAAATTCTAATAAAAAACCAATTATTTTCATTTCTTTTCGACTTTCATTTTAAAACAACTCAAAAAAAAAGGAATAATTTACACAGTCCTGTTTTAAAAACATAAATTGCTATCCGAATAAATAATTCAAGTCAAAAAATACATTATGAGTACAATTTTTATCGTTGGAGGTTCTACGGGTATTGGTAAACAACTGTCCAATCAATTGGCGCAAGCAGAACACAATGTTTATGCGACTTATTTTAAACATGAAATCCCAAGCGGCAAAAGCAATTTATTATATACCTATTTAAATGTGCTTGACGAAAATAATAATTTTGATTTTTTGCCTGAAACTGTGGATGGATTAGTGTACTGTCCGGGAAGCATTAATCTTCGTCCGTTTGAAAGAATAAAACCTGTTGATTTTCTGAGTGACTTTAATTTGCAGGTAGTAGGGGCAATAAAAGTCATACAGGCCTTGCTTCCGAGAATGAAAAAATCACCAAATGCATCGATTGTTGTTTTTTCGACAGTAGCGGTTCAAACCGGATTTAGTTTTCATTCACAAGTATCGGTATCAAAGGGAGCATTGGAAGGTATGACCAAAGCATTAGCGGCGGAATTTGCCCCAATAGTAAGAGTAAATTGTATTGCACCATCGCTGACGGATACACCTCTCTCCTCATCGATGCTGAATAGTGATCAGAAAATACAAGCAAATGCGCAAAGGCATCCTTTAAAAAGGATTGGAACAACTGAAGACGCCGCAAATATGGCTGAATTTCTATTATCGGTTAAATCATCCTGGATTACAGGTCAAACTTTTCATGTGGATGGAGGTATGTCTACTTTGAAGGTTTAAAAATATTAATAACTTGCTTACTCATTTAATCAATTTAATCACTGAAAATTCTTCATCATGAAAAACAAAGAATTCTTCATCTCCCACTGGAATAAAGAAATGAAACGCACACTGGGAGCAATTAAAGGTTTACCATCCGATATCGGAAAATGGGAATTTAAACCGGATCCCAAAAGCAGGACTGCCAAACAAATTATCGGACATATTTTACCACATGCTGAGGAGTTAAAAAATGCAGTGGATTCAAAAATTATAGACGAAAAAGAAGTTCATTTTAAAAGTGTGGATGAGGCCCATAAATATTATGAGACACATTCACTGCAACTAATAGACAAACTTAAAAATGTAGATGATGAGACATGGGAAAACAAAATGGTTAGTTTAACCGTTAACGGCAACAAAATCTACGAAGGGAAAATGATGGATATGTACTGGGTGCTGCTGCATGACACGATTCATCACAGAGGTCAATTAAGTACATATTACAGGCAAATGGGCGTTAGAGTTCCATCAATCTATGGACCAACTGCTGAAGATATGGAAGCAATGATGGCAGCTGCGGCTGCTGCTGCTAAATAAGTATTTTAAATTCTAATAAATATATTCTTCTTTTCTTTCACAATTTACTTTGAATTCTAGTTGATGAGTACTGAGAGAAGAAAAATGCAAAACGTTTCATTTAAAAACGTAGAAGAATTTCTGTCGTTTTTACCGCAAGACGAATTAGAAATAGTTTTAGTCATACGTAAGATTATTTTCAATTTAGCACCTTCTATAACTGAAAAACTTTCTTATAATGTTCCTTTTTTCAGACTTCACAAAAACATACTTTTCATTTGGCCTGCCTCGATACTTTGGGGAGAAAAAAAATCATATACAGGAGTTCGGATTGGGTTTACCAATGGCTATCTTTTGCGTGACCCTTTTCCGTATTTATCCAAAGGAAATAGAAAATATGTCTATTATAAAGACTTTCAAAAATTATCAGAAATTGATACGGACCTTTTGAAATCTTATATTATAGATGCAATTGAATTAGATAATAATTTTCATAAAACTAAAAATGGCTTACAACGAAAAATTAGCAGATAAAATCAGGGAAATAATTGCCATTACTCATAAAAAGGTTGTCGAAAAAAAAATGTTTGGCGGACTTTGTTTTATGGTTAATGATAAGATGTGTGTAGGGGTAGAAAAAGAAAGAATTATGGTCAGATTGAATCCTGAGAAATACGAAGAAGTAATGGAAAAAGAAGGATGTATGCCAATGGATTTTACAGGCAAAGTGATGAAAGGATTTGTATTTGTAGATGCTGATTACCTGAATACCAAAAAAGACTTGCAGTATTGGGTTAATTTGGCACTTGAATATAATAAAATTGCAAAGTCTTCAAAAAAGAAAGCTAAAAAAAAGAAAGTGACAGTTTCTCGCAAATAAGGTGGGAGAAAAAAAGCAATTACTTTTCTATTTTTATTCGGTCATTCGGCACCCGAATCGTTTTTTTTCTAATTAATGGTGAACTTAAGTAAGTTAGCATCATGCAATCTGCATTTTTTTTCAAATTGGTATTAAATAAATTGAATTTTATAGTGCAATTATTGTCAATACTGAATGAAATTGGTAATATGCACCATAAATGAGTACTTTTTAACAAAAGCCTTATCTTTGTATCAGATCCTTTAAACGATTGATCGCTTTTCAAACATTACATTCATTTAAAATGAACGAAATAAAAAACAGCAAACAAATTTACTCGGTAATTATTGGTAGCGGCAGTTATATACCAACTCGCAGAATAACGAACGAAGATTTTTTAAAAAACGTTTTTTATGACTCCTCGGGTGTTAAATTGACAAAACCTAACGAAGAAATTATACGAAGGTTCAGTGACATAACCGGGATATTGGAAAGACGGTATGTGACAGAAGATTTAGTTACCTCTGATATCGCTTATTTTGCTGCGAAAGATGCTTTAGAATCATCAGGAGTAGATAAAGAATCGCTTGATTATATTATTGTTGCTCATAATTTCGGAGACATCAAAGAGGAAAACAGAAGAAGCGAATTTGTACCTGCGCTTGCTTCAAGAGTAAAACATAAACTCGACATTTCCAATTCCAACACCGTTTGCTACGATCTTCCTTTTGGATGTGCCGGCTGGTTGCAGGCCTTGATACAATCCGATTTTTACATTCGTGCCGGCGCTGCTAAAAGAATATTGATAATAGGCGCAGAAACATTATCCAGAATTGCTGATCCACACGACCGTGACAGTATGATATATGCAGATGGTGCCGGAGCTATTATCGTAGAAGCTGTGCCAAGTGAAAAACCAATTGGAATTTTAGCACACTGTTCACAAACCTATGCTACAGAACATGCATTTGTTTTGCAAATGGGAAAATCGAATAACCCAGATTATCCTGTCGACAATCTATTTTTGAAAATGCAAGGTCGATTATTATATGAACATGCCCTTAAAATAGTTCCGGTTGTAATCAAAGAAAGCATTGAACGAGCGGGAGTATCTATTCAAGAAGTTGATAAAATCCTGATTCATCAGGCCAATACAAAAATGGTAGGCGCAATCTTGAAAAGACTTTATGAAGAATATGGGATTAAACAAGTTCCGGATAAAATTATGCCATTAACGATTTCCTGGCTGGGAAACAGTTCTGTTGCTACTTTGCCAACGTTATACGACTTGCTCAACAAAAACAAATTTGAAGAACAAACAATTACAAAAGGTCGCATCGTTCTTTTCGTTTCAGTAGGTGCAGGTGTAAATATTAATTCGTTGGTTTATAGAATTCCAGCCTAAGGGTAGTATTCAAATATAATTCATACCCTTTTTTTTCACTTGAAAAACAAAAAGTAAAACAAAGTAATTATCTGTAAAGACGTTGTTTAAAAAAACTGTGTCTTAAATCTCAATTTTAATTTAGTGAGTTTCTATCAAAATTGGGAAATTGACCGGATTTAAGGATAATAAAGCTATTCAATACTAGCTACTTGTATAATAAATAAGAATTATTTAACAAATATCAATTTAATTGTTTATCTTGAAAATAGTCTTGGAGTGCTAGCTTCATCGAATTATTCTTTTAATTTATAATAATCGTTTTCATTTGGGCTCTGACAAATTTGGTAATGTTCATTAAAAATTAGTCTATTCTAATAAATAAATTAACAGAATAGTTTTTTAGTCATTTTAACTAATACAATAAGAAATACTCAACTGAAACAATCTGTATTAAGATGCAACTTTACATAAAAAATATGGTTAGTCTCCGATGCAAGATGGTTTTAAAATCCGAATTAAATAATCTCAACCTTAAATTCACCAGACTTGAATTAGGAGAAGTGGAGTTAATGGGAAATTATTCACCTGATATTATAGAAAAACTAAAAGAAGAATTATTAAAATCAGGATTAGAAGTAATGGATGATAAACGAGCAATTCTTGTTGAGCGAATAAAAAACATCGTTATTGAAATGATTCATTATACCGATGAAATACCGAAAATAAATTTTTCGGATCTACTAAGCGAAAAATTGAATCATAACTATAGCTACCTTGCTCATCTATTTGCAGAAGTTAAAGGGACAACAATTGAACAATTTATCATTCACCATAAAATCGAAAGGGCGAAAGAACTTATCATATACAATGAATTAAATTTATCTGAAATTGCTTTAAAATTACATTATAGCAGTGTAGCCCACCTGTCCACTCAATTCAAAAAAGTAACAGGACTTACTCCGACTTTTTTCAAAACATTAAAATCAAAAAAAAGAATTAATCTAGAGAACATTTAAATTATAACTTATATTGAGTGTCTCAATAATATTAGTAAATTTTTCAAAATTATTATATTTTTCTTATTAACGTTGGATTTTTTTTAAAGCATTTTGAAATTATTGTTTTGAATTTCATTAAAACAAATAAGTATCAAGTCCCCCTTCCTAAAATAAATATAGATTAAAGTGATAAAATAAATTGCTTTATTTTCTCATTTAAAAAAACAACAGCTTGGAATAATACTAGTAATCTAAGTTTTTAGCCTTTAATCAAATTTAGCGTTAAGGAGAGTGTATATGTAATTATATAAAAATATTATAGTATTATATAACAAGCAAGGAATATATAATTAGCAAATTTGTACAATAAATTAAACAAATTTTAAAACATATTGATATGAAATTCCTAAAACTTAACATGAAAATAGTAATTTTTTCTTTACTACTAATTACTACACAAACACGCGCAGAGAACAAACAAGTAGCTACAGCCATGGTTGTTACATTTGATTCGGATAAAGAACTTGCGAACTCTCTTATTGGTCGTTTAAATGAGATTAATGCGATGGACAAAAGCGAATTAAACTCGTCAGAAAAAAAACAACTTCGGAAAGAAGTAAGAGCAATTAAGAGTTCACTCAATCAACTGGGCGAAGGCGTTTATCTTTCTGTTGGAGCGCTTATTATAATTCTTCTTCTTTTAATTCTTTTAGTTTAAACAAAATATAATATTCAATTATCTAATTAACATTAAAAAATAAAAAAATGGGAAATTTATTATACATCATTGCAGTCATTTTAGTTATAAGTTGGCTGATTGGTTTTATTGGTTATGGAGCAGGCGGATTAATTCACATTTTATTAGTAATAGCAATAATTGTTGTACTGCTGAGAGTAATACAAGGCAAAAAACCAATTTAATTTCAAAATAAAAAATTAATTTAAACAATTAATTTAAATAAATAACGAAAAATGGAAAAGAAAACACTCGGAATAGTTCTAATAGTATTGGGAATAATAATGCTCACATACACCGGATTTAACTATGTTACAAAAGAAAAAGTAGTAGATCTAGGCCCAATTGAAATCAACAAGGAAAATAATCATCCGGTAAAGTGGTCACCTATTGTTGGTATTATTCTTCTGATAGGCGGAATCGCTGTTACTGTTACAGGAAACAAATCCCGTATATAGATAAAATCTAAAAAAATTTAAATTAATTTCATTAGAAAGTAAGAATAATCCAAACTAGTCAGTCAACAAAAAATAAAAATTTAAATTATGAAATATTATTTAATTATTGCCACTACCCTCCTACTTTCAACTTCCTGCACTCAGAATGAAAATACTGAAGCAAAAAGAGAGAAAGATTCGCTGATGTCTGTTATTAATGAACGTAATAATATGATGAATGAATTTCTCGAGTCTTTTAACGATGTCGAGAAAAACCTGGATTCTATTGCAGTGAAACAAAACATTATTGCACAGAATTCTGCTTCCGGAGGAGAAATGAAATCAGATCAAAAAACGAGAATTAATCAGGAAATAGCTGCTATCAATAACCTTATGATTGAAAATAGCAAAAAGATTACTGAATTGAATCGTAAACTGAAAAACTCATCGCACAAAAATGCGGAACTCGAAAAAGCAATTGTTTCATTAAACCAGCAACTGGTTCAAAAAAACGAAGAATTGACTGTTTTGAATGAAAAGTTGAACAATTTAAGCACCAATGTTGCTCATTTGCAAACCTCGGTTGAAGTATTAACAATTGAAAACACTGCTAAATCACAAGCCATTGCTGAAGGAACGGCGGAAATGCATAAAGCATATTATATCGTTGGTGAATCGAAGAAATTGAAAGAGCTAAAACTGATTGACAAATCAGGTGGCTTACTTGGAATAGGAAAGACAACAAAACTAAGCGACGATTTTGATAAGAGTCAATTCACCCAAATTGATTATACACAGTCAGAAAAAATACCGGTAGATGGTCAGGACATAAAAATCATCACCAATCACCCGACAGACTCGTACAAATTAGTTACCGATACAAAAGATAAAGACAAAGTAATTAGTATAGACATTACTAACCCCGATAAATTCTGGAGCACTTCCAAATACCTGGTTGTTGTAAAAGATTAGTAAAAATAGTGTGTGTTCAAATGTATGTTTTGAAAATCCGTTCAGGTGAAGTTTACCTGAGCGGTTTTCAAATTCAATAACTTTCACTTTCGGACCAACCAAATCTTCTACCCATTTGAGCATACTAAATTTTTTCGTTTCCTAAAAACAAAGGAAGTAATTTAAAGAAATAAATAAATTTTCCCCTGTTTTTAACAAAAATAATCTGAACTGATTATTTTAAATAACATCCCACATGAGCGTAAGAGAATTTGCAAAAATAAAATCAATAAAAGTTTCAGAAAAAGCGATCCAGAAAAAAAATGTTGCCTTCTCATTTTTCAAGGAAATTGCCAATATTTTTCTGTTTATCTATGAAACACTAAAAGCGATTTTTTCAAGAGGTTTTGAATTCAGGGAATTTCTTAATCAGTGCTATTTAATAGGTAATAAATCCTTGCCACTAGTATCCATTACCGGACTGGTTATCGGTCTAGTGTTAACGATTCAATCACGGCCCGTATTAATCGATTTTGGAGCGGCTTCTATGTTACCCGGAATGGTAGCTATATCCATAATAAGAGAAATGGGGCCCGTGATAACGGCTTTGATATGTGCAGGAAAAATAGGCTCCGGAATGGGTGCGGAATTAGGATCAATGAAGGTGACGGAACAAATTGATGCGATGGAAGTATCATCCATTAATCCAATGAAGTTTTTAGTGGCGACAAGAGTACTTGCTGCAACATTGATGATACCTTTATTAACCTTATATGCTGATATTCTCGGTTTGTTGGGAAGTTGGGCAGGAACAAATATTAAAGGAGATTTAAGTTTTATTTTATTCTTTAATCAGGCATTTAGTCATGTGGAGTTTATTGATTTTCTCCCTGCATTAGTTAAATCATTTTTCTTCGGAGCTGTAATAGGTATTGTCGGATGCTATAAGGGTTATACTGCAGGACGGGGAACAGAAAGCGTGGGAAAAGCTGCCAACTCCGCTGTAGTTCTATCATCCCTTCTGGTTATTCTTGTTGATTTAATTGTTGTTCAAATAACCGATCTGTTATGAAAGAAAACAACGACACAAATAATTCAGCTGAAACAGTAATTGAAATTACAGATCTAAAAATAAGTTTTGGGGAGCAAGATGTATTGAAAGATATAAGCTTCAAACTTTTCAACGGCGAAAATCTGGTCATTCTGGGTAAATCAGGAACGGGAAAATCCGTTTTAATAAAGTGTATTGTTGGATTATTGACCCCTACCTCAGGCAATATTAATGTATTAGGAAGTAATATTACCGAATTAAACAGTAAAGAATTAAGCGAATTAAGAGTTAAAATAGGCTTTCTTTTTCAAAGTGGCGCTTTATACGATTCGATGACAGTTTTTGAAAACATCAACTTTCCTCTTCAAAGAATAAAAAATAAATTAACTGAAAAAGAAAGAGTCGAAAAAATCGAAGTAGTATTGGAGAACGTTGGTTTATCTGACGCTATATATAAAATGCCTTCGCAATTATCCGGTGGAATGCGTAAGCGTATCAGTCTTGCACGTACGATTGTAGTTGACCCTCTTATCATGCTTTATGACGAACCAACGTCAGGATTGGATCCTGTAACATCAGATGAAATATTTCAATTAATTAATGATGTCCAATCAAAATACAAAACATCTTCAATCATCATTACACACGATATAGAGTGTGCACGAATCAATTCGGATCGTGTTATAATGCTAAAAGATGGATTCGTTTATCAAGAGGGCAAAATAGATAAATTCGAAAAGTCTACTGACCCAATAATCAAATCATTTTTCAAATAAATCATCAGCAAGTAAACATCCGACAAAATGAAATCAAACACGCCCCAATTTAAAGTACGATTAGGAATATTTATTACAGGTGGACTATTACTATTCATCGCCGCCATTTTTATAATAGGTAAACAAAAAAATCTTTTTAATCCTGTTTTTAGAGTTGTTACCACTTTTCACAACATTAGCGGATTACAAGTAGGGAACAACATCCGCTTTGCCGGAATCAATGTTGGAACAATAGATGATATTAACATTATTAACGACTCCTCTGTTAAAGTTGTAATGAGTATTCGAACAGAAGTCCAAAATTTTATTAAGAGTGATTGTATAGCCGGTATTGGCTCCGAAGGAATAATTGGAGATCGGATTCTTACATTGAGTCAGGGTGGATTGAATGCATCTGTTATCAAAGAAGGCGATAATATAGCCTCATTTGAGCCGATTGAAACAGATGCTATTATGACAAGTGTAAAAGTATCTGCAGAGAATGCCGAAATAATAACTGATCAATTGGCCGAAATAATGATTAAAATTAACAGTGGAAATGGTACATTAGGCAAATTAATTCAAGATTCAACTATTGCCGAAAATTTTAACCAAACTATAAAAAATCTTAAAAGCAGCAGTAAGGGTTTAAAAGAAAACATGGAAGCTGCCAAAAGCAATTTTCTATTAAAAGGGTATTTCAATAAAAAAAAGAAAGCAGAAGAGAAGAAATTAAAAGAAATAGAAAAAGCCAAAGAAGAAAAGAAAGAAAATGATAGCATAAAATAAAATTAGTATATTTAAAAATAAAACTATCGACCTTCAATTTCAATTGCCATAATTAAAAATAAATTAACTGAAATTAAGTGGTAAATTAAATAAATCATTTATGAATGGTAAAATGAGAAATGAAAAAAATAATAACTACTTATTTGCTATATATTTTCATCGCTCCGTTTTCTACTATTTTTGCGCAAAATAACTCTACCAAACCAGATTCTTTGGCCATCTATAAAGATATTGAGAAATTTTCCAAGAAAAGAAATACAACAAATTTTATCTATAAAATCTTCTTTAGGCCGATAGAAGAAATAACAAAATCGAAAAACAAAAAAAGAAATAAAGGAATAAAACGTCAGGTTTTCCGGGAATTCGAAGGAAAGGTGATCAGGAACATAGAAATTGAGACATTGGATCCATTTGGGTATTCCGTAAATGATACATCTCAAAAAAAACTAAGTTACTTAGAAAAAGCCGGTAATAATTTACACATCAAATCACAGCGAATTACTATAAGAAATCTTTTATTATTTCAAAAAAATGATTTATTCGACTCTGTGCGTGTTAGTGAATCGGAAAGATTGATTCGTACTCAGAAATTTGTTCATGAAATAAAAATATATGCTTTTCCTTCCGGAACCAATAAAGATTCCGTCGATATATTAATTAGAGAATCGGATAAATGGAGTTTAATTCCGGAAGCAGGGATTTCTACATCTCAATTAACTTTAAAATTAACAGATAAAAACATCTTTGGCATTGGACATGAATTTCAACATCGATACAATAAAAATTTCAACGACGGAATAAATTCGTACATCACGGGCTATACAATTCCCAACATTAAAAATACATACATCAACACAAATTTGATTTATGCAATAGACGATAGAGGTTATTTCACAAAAAGTATAAATGTAGACAGGCCATTTTACTCACCTCTCGCTAAGTTGGCAGGAGGTATTTCGGCATACTCCATTTATAAAAACAATGATAATTTTGACATGCCCATCGTGAATTACTCCAATAATATTAAAATTAATAGTCAAGATTATTGGTTGGGTTTGGCAAAACAATTAACTAATAGTTCCATAGCAGAAAATAGAAATACAAATATTGTTTTGACTTCGCGATTTGTTAACATAAACTATTCAGGATTCTTAAAAGACACAATATCAAATTCGGGTTTATTTGAAGATGAAACGAATTACTTCTTAGGGCTTGGCATTTCAACACGTAAATACTATCAGGATAAATTCATCTTCAATTACGGGACAATAGAAGATATTCCATCCGGAATAACTTATGGAATTACGACTGGATATCAGGTTAAAGCCAAAAGAGAAAGGACTTATTTAGGAGGCAGATTCGCTATTGGCGATTATTTAAGTCGGGGTTACATGAGCTGCAATTTAGAAATAGGAAACTATTTTAGCAGATTTCATCCGCAAGAAGGAGTTTTTAGCGCCAGTGTGAATTATTTCACGGATCTTTTTGAAATAAAAACATGGAAATTTCGACAATTTTTAAAACCAAAATTTACCTTGGGACTGAATAGAAAGGCGAAAGATGTGTTATCTTTCAATAATGAAAACAATATTGATGGCTTTAGTAATTCACTAGTAACCGGAAACAAAGAAATAAATTTTACCATTCAGACTCAATCCTATGCACCCTGGAGATTACTTGGATTTAGTTTTGGCCCCTATTTAATTTACTCGATCGGAATAATAGGAAATTCAGAGACCGGGTTTAAAAACAGTCATGCATATTCCCAAATTAGTTTAGGTATACTCCTAAAAAACGACTACCTGGTATTTAAATATATTCAATTATCCTTTTCGTATTATCCCATAATTCCCGGAGAAGGGAAAAATATCATCAAAATGAATTCGAATTCTACATCTGATTTCGGGTTCACAGAGTTTGAAATTGGGAAACCCGGAATAGTCGTATATCAATAAAATTAAATCTGAATGAAAATTAAATTTAGAAAATCGATTATTTATACGTTGATTATTATTACGATATTACTCACTTTACTTATCGTATTTATATCTCCCATAGCCAAATATCTTTTAGAAAAATATGATACAAAATTAATTGGAAGAGAAATATTAGCTGAAACAGTTTATTTGAATCCATTTACGGGTTATATTCACTTTCAAAATACCAATATACTTGAATTT
Organism: Bacteroidota bacterium; assembly: GCA_031385005.1. GTDB lineage: Bacteria > Bacteroidota > Bacteroidia > AKYH767-A > 2013-40CM-41-45 > JADKIH01. Next base: position 34,478 of record JANNBB010000062.1, on the reverse strand, counting down.
AAAAGCGATTCAATCTTTTTATCCATAAATGATTTAAGTTTAAAATTATCGTTTAGAAAATTATTAACAGGAAAAATTGAAATTAATTCACTAATACTCGATTCTCCACGATTAATGATTTTACAAAATGATATGAAATTCAATTTTAGAGACTTAATTGAAAAATTTAAAAAACCCCTAATAGATACGAATCAAATAAAAACTAAAACAAAATTCAGTATTACTCATATTGAAATTATTAACGGAGAATTTCATTTTAAGGAGAATACTATTCCGGTAAACTACTTTATAAAGAAATTTAATTTTCGCAGTGAAGGAAAAACATGGGATAAAGACACAATAAAAGGAACTTTTTCATTTGTTCCCGGAATAGGTACAGGAAAAGTAAATTGCAGTTTTTCGCTAAACTTAACGACACTTGCTTACGATACAAAAATTCAAATTAGCCAATTGGATTTAAACATAATAAATCAGTATTTGAAAGAATTAACTAATTATGGAACATTTAGAGCTACTTTGGATGCAGATCTTCACGCCAATGGGAATTTTGAAGATCAGGAAGAAATTACTATAAAAGGCAAACTGCAAGCGAATGATTTTCATTTTGGGAAAAACGAAAAGGATGATTATGCCTCCTTTAAGTATGTGAACATACAGATGGTAGATGTTAGTCCGGCCAAACACAAGTATCTCTTTGATTCAGTTTCAGTTTTACAACCCTTTTTCAAATACGAGAGGTATGAGAACCGCGATAATTTAGAAACAATGTTTGGTAAACATGGCTCGAAAATAATTTCCGTCGAAGGCAACAGTAGTCATTATAATCTGATATTGGAAATTGCCAAATATGTAAAAATTCTTGCAAGAAATTTTTTCCAGAGTTATTATAAAATAAACCACTTAGCAATTAAAGAAGGAAATCTGGAATTTAACGATTTTACACTCTCTGAAGTTTTTTCAACTGATTTAAAACCACTTTCCATGCAAGCCGACTCTATAGATAAAGACCATCAAAAAGTAGATGTATTGTTTAAAACGGGTATTAAGCCATTTGGTGCAGCTACGATAAATCTAAGTATAAATCCAAAAGACAGTGCCGATTTCGATATGGTTTATTCGTTTGAAAAAATACCGGCATCTATGTTTAATCCATATACCATTTCTTATACTTCATTTCCATTGGATCATGGCACTATAGAGGTGAAAGGAAATTGGAATGTAGTAAATGGAATAATTAAAAGTGATAATCATCTTATTTTATTAGATCCGAGAGTAACAAAAAAAATAAAAAATAAAGACACCAATTGGTTGCCTCTTCCTTTAATCATGTCTTTTGTAAGAGACTATGGAAATGCAATCGATTATGAAATTCCAATTACCGGTAATTTAAAAAACCCAAGCTTTCATCTGGGCGATGTATTCGTCGATCTTTTCAAAAATATTTTTATTAAACCTGCGACTACTACCTATAGAATAAAGGTAAAAGAAACAGAGAAAGAGATTGAAAAATCGTTAATGCTTCAATGGCAAATGATGGAAGCAGAACTCCGCCCTGAAGGAAAACACTTTGTCGAAAAAATAAGTAACTATTTATCAGATAATCCGGAATATAAAATAATTATCTATCCGCATATATATGAGAAAAAAGAAAAAGAATATCTCTTATATTATGAAGCTAAAAAGAAATATTATTTATCTAGCAAGGATATTAAAACTTCCCTATTCAGTTTAAAAGATTCCGAAAACGTAAATAAAATAAACACTAAAGATCCCGCCTTCCAAAAATTCCTTGATTCAAATACAAATGATTCCTTACTTTTTACAATTTATGATAAATGCTACAGGTTGATTGGCAGTAAAAAAATAGAGGCAGAATATAAAAAATTAAATAAAAAAAGAGAAGATAATTTTTCGTCATATTTTAGCAGTAAAGAAACATTAAAACAAGTAATAATAAAACCGATAGAAAACGTAATTCCATATTCAGGGTTTTCATTTTACAAAATTGATTATCAAAACGAGCTTCCTAAATCTTTATTAAAAGCCTATGAGAAAATCAATGAATTAAATCGATCCGAACCACGGGCAAAGTACGGCGACAGGAATACTCCAAAAAAGAATGAATTGCCGGTGAAATAAATAATTTTAATTTTCTTTTTTAATGAACGAAATTTTCGCTTTTCTGCATGGGTACACGGATCTGTTTTTAAAAGTGTAATTATTTAATTAATTACTACTCTAGTAATAATCCCTTGAAAATAGCTCTTAAAATCCAACATTCTAAGAATGATGTAAACATTTCATTTAGTTATGTAACAACGTACATCGGAAATGATAGCAACTTTGCTTCATCAAACCGAAAATAATTACAAAAAATAATAAAATGAAAACAATCAAAAATCAATTAGTAAAAAGTATTGCCGTATTATCTTTAATGATATTCATTACAGCAAATGTACAAGCACAAAAAGTGATAGAATTTGGTGTACGGTATATGCCGACAATCTCGTCTTTTGATGTAAAGACTTCATCAGGAGGAACAATTAAGGGAGAAGCTACACTTGGATATGGTGCCGGTGCCTTTTTGGGAGTGAATTTCACTAAACACCTTGGTGTTCAAGTAGAAGTAATTTACACTTCACTCAATCAGAAATATACAGACCAGGATGTATCAAGAGAAATAAATCTGAAATACATTAATATTCCACTTCTTCTTTCATTTAATACAGATAAATCTGCACCGGTAAATTTAAATATTGTAGCCGGTCCGCAAATAGGATTAAGTACCGGTAGCAGTATAAAATCATCGGGTGGAGATGGTACTATCACCTCTCAAGCTGTACTATCCGTTAAGAAAAATGATTTAGGAATTGCCTATGGATTAGGTGTTGATTTCGGCCTTAATCCGGGAAAAACCTTCCGTTTAGGACTTGGTTACCGTGGAGTTTTAGGACTGGTTGACATTAGCGACAATAGCGAAACCACAACAACTGACCAATTCTATGTTGTTTCCAAAACACATATTAAAACGAATGCAGGATATATCGGAATATCGTTTATATTCTAAAACCTATTTACTGAGAAGTGAATTTTTGTTAAATGAAGTGCAAAGCCCCTTTTTTTTGGGGCTATTTTTTTTATCTATTAAATGCCAAACCGAAAATTAGTTGCAGTTAGGAAATTAAAGCTAAAGAATGTCAAATAAATGAAATTATAAATATTATAAATTGACTGGTTATTATGTAAGACAATATAATAGTTATGATACTTTATCATTTTTTTAAACACCAACTTTACAATAACTATTTGATTACTTTTTAAAACAATAATAATGGAAGATATAGAACTACAAAAATCAAAAGCTCATATTACAGTGGAAATAATAGAATATGTACCTAATTCCGTAGTTAGTAAAACAATTATTAAAAAATCAACAGGCAATATAAGTGTAATGTCGTTTGATAATGGCGAAGGATTGACAGAGAAAATAACGCCCTTTGATACATTTACTCAGATTATAGAAGGCAAAGCCGAAATTGTAATCGACGGGACTTCATTTAAGTTAGAAACAGGTAACTCAATAATTATTCCTGCACACAAGGCCAACCATATTATTCCTAATGGTCGATTTAAAATGATACAAACGATCATAAAGAGTGGTTATGAATAAGTAAAATATTTTAAAAATAGCGTGAATTATGAAACTATTATTAAAAAGAATGTAAGAGATTAAAAACTAAGTCGGCTTAACTTTGTCAAGTAATAATTTAGTTACAAATTAAATAAATCGCCATGACAAATTTAACCAACACTCCTACTCCAATAAAAAGTAATTGGTCTGAGCAAAAAGAAAAACTTAAGGCAAAGTTTCCTATACTGACAGATGCTGATCTTAAGTATGAAGATGGCAAAAAAGACGAAATGTTTGAAAAAGTTCAAACAAAAATCGGAAAAACAAAAGAAGAATTTGCAACGTTAATTGCATCACTTTAACCTGTTTTTTTAACAGAGATCGTTAGGCATTTTTTGCCTAGCGATTTTTTATTTATAATTTAATTGGAAAAACTTCCGCAAAGGAAAAACTGATTTTCTATGCATTTAACTTAACTAATTTTTTTAAAAAACCACTATATTACAAACATCGTTTTTGTTGTTGCAAGCACCTTATTATCCTTAACCAAACGGATGATATAAACACCGGTTTTAAGAATTCCATTTGTGTTTAGCTCGAGCAAATTCATTCCTTCTTCTGCCTGGAAATTTTGACTTATAATGTTGCCACTATTGATACCGATAACTTGTATTTCAACACTTCCGCTTTCGGTTAATTGGACTTTAGCCATTAAAGACTCATCGAAGTGATTTGAATATACAACCATCGATTCTGAAGGATTTATTTTTCCCGATTTAGTGACAGCAACCGTTTTGAAAGTTTCTGATTTTCCATCAAAGTCAGTTTGCTTTAATCTGTAGAAAGAAGTACCAAAAAGAGGCGATTCATCTATGAAAGAATATGCTTTATTAATCGTACTGTTATTTGCCCCTTTTATTGTAGCAACCGTCTCGAAATTTACACCGTCATTCGATCTTTCAATGCTGAAATAATCGTTGTTGATTTCGCTGGCTGTTTCCCATTTGAGAGTTACAACTTCGCTTGTACATTTTGCGGTGAATTCAACCAGTTGAATCGGAAGAGGATTTGTATAATAAACCGTGATGTAGACCTGATCGATTTTAGAACTAGTCGGTTGACCGCCGCCACCTGTTCTATTAGCCGAGAATGCGAAACCAAATCCTGCTGAGTTGACATCGCTAACGTTCCATGAATTACTCCATAAATCAGTATTCCCTCCATAGTTCTGAACGTTATCGGTACCGCTCCATGCAGGGGTCTGTGCCTTATTCAACGTTGTGATTGAACCTCCCTTTATTATACTGACTTTAGAATCCTTTGATTTACCGTTTATATCGGAACGTTCAACATTCACTTCTATTCCTGAAATTGTGCTCCCTAGAGGAATGTTAAACTGGAAATTTGTGATGTTTAAATAATCCGTAAAATCGCCGTTGTGAGGAAGATTTGCAGCGGTTACCACATAAACGTCGTCTGAAGAATTTGCATTTGTAATGCTGATCCAGGATGAATTAGAACCTGAAATCGCGGAATTAGAATAAGTTTGGCCAACCTTTGTCTGAGATATTTGTCCGAATGAAAGGGAGTGCAACAAAACAAAAACAACCAAGTAAAAAAAGCTAGCGAGTGTGTAGCTCCTTTCGTTTGTTGGCAGTTTCGATTTGCTGTTTTTCATTTTGTAGTCTTTCACTTTAGAGTACAATAATATAGTGAAATACAGCTAAAATTCGTTATTTTCGATGAAACAGATCTATTTATCGACCAAATCCTCCAATTGGCAGCCCAATTTTAGAGCAAATTCAGTAAACTCATCAATTTAGACCGGTGAGATTCGCCTACGGGAATATTGCTTTGATAGATATAAGCCGTGCCATCTTCTACTGTGTCAATTTTATCAAGTGCGACTATATAAGACCGGTGAATGCGCAAGAACTTATCTTCAGGAAGCTCCTTTTCAATAGCGCTTAAAGTGTGGTGAATGGTATGCATTTTTTCGGCAGTGTGTATATTGATATAATCACCCATGGCTTGAATATAAAGGATGTCATTGATTCTTAATTTTTGTGCAACACCTTTCTCGCGGAAGAAAAAATATTCTTTATCCATTTTGACCGGCTTGGAAAAACTATTGTGAATTTCTTTTACCCGCATAATGGCTTTGATGAATCGATCTTCTTTTACCGGCTTTAAAATGTAATCTACGACATTGTATTCGAATGCTTCGACTGCAAATTCAGGGCGAGCGGTTATTAAGATTACAAGCGGCCTTTTCGTGACACTTTTAAGAAATTCAATACCCGACATTTTAGGCATTTGGATATCGAGCAGTAATAAATCAATTTTTTCTCTATTCAATATATTAATGGCCTCAACGGCATTTTCACATTCTCCAACGAGGTTTAGAAAATCGATATTCATGACCTGTTGGCGAAGGACTGTTCTTGCCATTCTATTATCATCCACAATCAAACAATTCATTCCTGCTATTAATTAAATTGTAAATTAAATTAATTACTATTTACCAATGAGAGAGCTATTTGCTCCACTTCCGTTCTTACTTTTACAGTAATCTCCTTCAATTCCTTAAACATGTCCAAAATTTCCAATATGTTTTTCTTTTCTCTCGCATTCAATTCCATTGATTTAAGTAATTTTATTGCAGGAGAAATTCCGATAATTGAAAAAGTAGAAACCAATTGATGAGACACTTTTTCAATACTCGAAAAATCTTCATCTGAAATTCCATTTTCCAGGAGAATAAAATCCTTGGGTGTATCTTCAATAAAAATATCGATTAATTGTTTGACGACATTCATCTTTCCATTGACTTGTTCTTTGAGATGCGACAATTGAAAGAGATTTTCATTTGGGCTTTTCCTTTCTGCTGTTACGTCGATTCTATTTCCTTTGTCTACATTCATTTTATAGGCCATCACTTCGGCGATTTTATCAAAAAGATCTTTGGGTTTATACGGTTTGGATAAATAGCCATTCATGCCGCATTTCAGACACTTCTCAAAATCGGCAATAGTTGCATTAGCGGTTAATGCGATGATGGGCGTATTAAGTTGCATTTCCTTTCGGATTATACCGGTTGCTTCATATCCATCCATTTCAGGCATTTGAATATCCATCAAAATTAAATCGTATGAGTTTGCATTCAACTTCTTGATAGCAATCATTCCACTTTCAGCTATCTCACAGTGGATATTGAATTGCTGCATAAGAGAAGCAACATATTGCTGATTCATTCTGTTATCTTCAACCAACAAGACACTTAATTCACCAAAACTTTCGTTATTGGTAAATTCATTTTTTTTCTGCCTATTAAGATATTCTTCCATTTCAGATTCTGAAGACTTCTGTAAGGGAATCAGTAAACGAAATTCAGATCCTATATTCAATTCACTTTTAACGGAAATCTCGCCGTTCATTAACTTAACCAAATTCTTTACGATACTCAATCCCAACCCTGTTCCTCCAAATTTTCTTGTGGTATCATCTTCTGCCTGTACAAAGCGGTCAAAGATGACATCCAGCTTATCGGAAGCAATTCCGATTCCGGAATCTGCAACCTTATACTCTACCATAAAGGTATCCTCATCTTGAGAAATGATTGTTGTAAAAATCCGAACGGATCCGGAAGCTGTAAACTTAATTGCATTACCAATAAGATTTACGAGGATCTGTGTTATTCTAATTGAATCACCATTCACGCAGGCCGGAATATCGTTATCTGAAAACACTTTTAACTCTATCTTTTTTTCTTCAGCAGTTTTCAAAAACATATTCTTAATGCTATCGTTGATTTCAGCTATACTCATGGGAACCTTTTCAAGAGAAAAATTTCCGCTTTCAATTTTCGCGAAATCCAAAATGTCATTAATAATACCCATAAGGTTCTCTCCGGAACGGGTAATTATCTTTGCATGTTCTTCTTGTTTAGGTGTTAAGCGGGAAGATCTCAATATTTCGCTGAATCCGATGATTGCATTTAAGGGTGTGCGAATCTCGTGGCTCATATTGGCCAAAAACTGCTCTTTAATTTTTGCCGTTTTTTCGATTTCATATTTTGATTTACGAAGAGCTGATTCTAACTGCACACGATCCGTCACATCGTAAAGAATCGATACATAACGCAACGGTTTTTTATCCGCATCCAGAAAAGGTACGATAGTGGTTTCAACCCAGAAATAACTTCCGTCTTTACACCTATTTTTAATCTCTCCCTTCCAAATTTTTCCGTTTTGAAGTGTACTCCATATTTCGGCAATAAATTCTTTAGAATGAAATCCGGAATTAACTATGCGGTGATCTTTTCCTATAAGTTCTTCTCTTTTGTATTTGGACACTTTACAAAATGCCTCATTGACAAATTCAATTTTACCCTTGGGATCTGTAACGGAAACAATTGCCGATTCATTTAAAGCAGTATTCAACTGCTCAATGGCAGTTGCCGATGCTTCGTTCTCCGCTTTAATTTTTTTAAATACGGTATTATCTCTCGCTATGGCAAAAATTTCGCCCGTTTTTAAATCTGCGCTGGCAACCCATTGAAATATTCTATATGAATTATTCTTCGTTCGGTAACGGTTTATAAAATCCATAATGTTTTTTCCCGCCCTTAAATTTTCCAATTCATTTTTTGTCTTCTCTACATCTTCCGGATGAATAAAATCAAAAAATGACTTACCGATCATTTCTTCTTCTTCCCAACCTAGCGTTTGTTTGAAAGCCGGATTAATGCGCTTAAATAATCCATCTAACCCTGCTATACAAATCAAATCAATAGACATCATAAAAAACTTTTCAAGTTTCCGTCGCTCATCGTTTTTCTTATTGTTCACGATCTGAAGCATGATATCTTCTGACAATGTTTTAAGTGCTTCTTTTTGAAACTCGGTAAGTTTTTTGGGCGTACGGTCAATAATACACAAGGATCCCAAGGCATGACCTTCCGGATCAATAAGCGGAAATGCTGCATAAAATCGAATATTCGGATCTCCTAAAACCAATGGGTTCTTTTTAAATCGAACATCTTTCATGGCATCTTCGACTTCGAAAAAATCATCGCCCATTATAGTGTACTGACAAAAAGAAATATCCCTGGCTGTTTCATCTACATTCAATCCCACTTTGGATTTAAACCATTGCCTGTCCTTATCAATCAGACTAATTAAGGCAATTGGAGCGTCACAAATGATAGAAGCCAATTTCGTCAAACGATCAAATTGCTCTTCAGGAAGAGTATCGAGTAAATTGTACTCATTTAATGCCAATAAACGCTCGATCTCTCGATCAGGAATTGGAGGACTAAATGCTTCATTCTTCATTTACTTTTATCTTTAGGAAAGCGAAAAATTAAACTATTTCACTGTTAGTCAATGTATATATACACGAACATTAATAATACAGTCATTTCCATTAATAGTTATTGCGAATTTTTCGTTAATCTTACATATATATTTAATAAGCATATTCTGATACACAAAGAATGATAATTAGAGTAATTGCATTTGGACAAATAGCTGAGATAGCCGGTAGGACAAATTGGGAACTTGAGGGAATTAATAATACTAGCCAATTAGCCGGAATTCTGACAGATGAATTTCCTCTATTAAAAAATCTCCCTTATCGGTTTGCAGTAAATCAACAATTGGTTAATCTGCCGACAGAGCTTCATGACAATGACATTGTCGCCCTGTTGCCTCCTTTTTCCGGAGGATAATTTTTTTAAAATAATAAAATCAGTCTTTCTCTTACAAATATAAAAAATACTTAAAAATTAATTTTAGGGAAAAGAAATTCTGAAGATGGAATTTACGAAAATAATATTAAATCCACCTCTATTTTTTTACTTTGCTGAATTAAAAACTAATTGAAAACATGAAGAGTTTCATTTTTATTTTTATCGTCACCAATTGTATCCCTCTTTTGTCATACTCAACACGATGGCAAGTTGGTGCATCGCACATGTACACCCTGCCCAGTCAGGTTTCGACATTGGTACAGACAGGTGATACTGTCGATATTGACAGTGGTATTTATCCTTCCGATGTTTGTAATTGGCAAGCAGACAATTTACTACTTAGAGGAATTGGCGGGTATGCAATACTGGAATCAAATGGCCTAAGCTGGGGAGACAAAGCCATTTGGGTTATACAAGGCAACAATACCACTGTGGAATTTATTGAGTTTACAGAATGTACTTCCACTTCTCAAAATGGCGCGGGAATAAGACAAGAAGGGTTGAATCTAACTGTAAGACATTGTTCATTCCATAATAATGAAGATGGAATTTTAGCAGGTGAATTTCATCCCAGTACGATGATAATAGAATTTTGTGAATTTGCTTATAATGGTTTTGGAACGGGGTATTCACACAACGTCTATATTGGAAACATTGATACGTTGATTTTCCGTTACAATTATTCACATCATAGCTATATCGGACATGAATTAAAATCGAGAGCCCATTTCAATTATATTTTATACAATCGATTCAGCAATGAAGCTACGGGAAATGCCAGCCGGGAAATTGATTTACCAAATGGAGGCACTTCAATCATTATGGGAAATATTATTCAACAAGGACCGAATGCTCAAAATTCGAATCTGCTTGGATTTGGTTTAGAGGGCCTTTCCAATCCCGTTCAACATGAATTGTATGTTGTGAATAATACATTTGTAAATGAAAGACCGACAGGAGTTTTTATTGATGTTCAAAATGGAACAAGTCTGGTAAAAGCGTATAACAACCTATTCGCCGGACCGGGAACCATACTAACAGGAAGTGCAACAGTGGTAGACACGGCAGGTAATGAAATTAATTCGAATATAAGCTCAGCAGGTTTCGTAAATAGCGCAAACTACGATTACCATTTATTAAATAATTCTTCCGCAATAAACTCAGGGGTTTACGCCGGAAGTACAGCAAATGGATTTATTTTATATCCATCGCAAGAATACCTACACCCGAACGGATATACTGTACGTGTCAATCAGGCAATAACAGATGCAGGCGCTTTCGAATATCAAAGCACATCCATTATCGAGGAGAATCCGGAATCATTTAAAATAATTTCCTATATTGAAAATAACAACCTGGTCATTCATTCAGATAAAAAAATAAAATTAATTCATCTGACAGATTTATCGTCCCAAATAATTTTTCAGCAATATCTGAATGCATTTGACTTCAACAAACAATTACCTTCGCTTAAAAATGAAATTTATTTATTGAAAATGGATTTATGGGAAAGAAGTGAGTCCATTACATTAAAATTAATCAACCGAAATCATTAAAATAAATAGTTGAATCGAATAAAAGATGACAACAAATTTTCCTGAATTATCTGTACGAGAAATACAAAAAGAAGATATCGAATTATTGTGCAATTATTGGCTGAATTCCGACAAAACATTTCTTCGGAATATGGGAGTGGACTTAAACAAAGTACCCTCACGCAATGAATTTTCAGCTATGCTTCAGGAACAAATCGGTCAGCCCTATAAAGAAAAGAAATCGTATTGCATCATCTGGCTGATTGATGGAATTCCATTTGGACATTCAAATATCAATAAAATTAAGTTTGGTGAAGATGCCTTTATGCATTTACATCTGTGGAATAACGACTATAGAAACAGAGGAGCGGGAACAAAATTCGTCAACATGACTTTGCCCTTTTTCTTCGGGAAAATGAAATTAAAAACACTTTATTCGGAGCCCTATTCATTGAATCCTGCCCCACACAATGTGTTGAGAAAAACAGGATTTCAATTTGAGAAAGAATATGTAACAACTCCCGGATGGATTAATTTTGAACAACCCGTAAAATTGTGGAAACTTACGTTGGAAAACTTTTTAAACAACCCTAAACACGAGTTTGAATTATAAGTAAATTTGTTAAGCAAAAATAAAAATAATTAACCGGAAAATAACAACCCTGAAAACCTATGCGGCAGAATATTATTTTAAAAATATTTGTTTTAAATTACTTTCTGATTACTTCTCCAATCCTTTCAAAAGCAGAAAACAATGCTGTAGCTAGTATTGAATGGCTGACAGTAGATGCAGATGTTATTGTTCGCGGATCTATTATTCAGGTAGAAGAAAAACCGACATCTCAAGGTAACCGGGTGACTTTTAAGCTTACAGTCGACAGTTGTTACAAAGGAATGGCGCAAGGGACAATTACTATCATCGATATCAATTACTCAACTAATTTCAAGCCCTCATTTTACTATGACAAACAAGTGCTTATATTTTTAAAATCGACCGATACAAAGAGAAATTTCAATCTCTTGAAATCGCCAATAAGTACTCAACTTTGCCTTTTCGATATTATTTCAGTTAAGACAAGTGTTTATACTGGAGAAGGAAAATTACTTCAAGGTGAGAAAGCTATTTTGGATAGAGTCAAAGAAGTTGTTGAATTAACCAAACTTACCAAAGGAAATATGGCTTGCATAGAGCCCACTATGGAGTCGGAAGCATATAAAAACCTTTGGATGGGAAGCCGGGTAACGATTTACGTGCCTGACAACCTATTTCCCAACTCTAAAAAATGCAATTAAAAAGCATTTTCGAGTTGAAAGTAATCGACTGCCTTTGCATTCAGCAAGTCGTTTTTATATGAAATACTTTTAATTCCCGGTTAATCATTCCTGAATATTTTTTTTGATCAATCCTTTGTGTTTAAGCTATACTTTTGATGAATATTATTTACCTTTCACGAGTAAATTAGACTGACTATCAATCGCTATTATGGAAAAAGAAGCTTTTAAATTCTCCGGTGAAGGCGCCATTAATTATGAAACATATTTAGGACCATTTCTATTTGAGCCCTCAGCCAAATTACTTGCAACCCTTTTACCCAAAGAAAATGTTCAGACTATTCTTGAAATAGCCTCGGGTACGGGAAGAGTAACCAAATATCTTCGTAAAATTTATCCTCAACCGGCAAAATTAGTTGCCACAGATCTAAGCGCGGATATGCTTGAGGTGGCTAAATCGAAATTAGAAGATAATTCGATTGAATATATTGTCGCAGATGCTATGACACTTCCCTTCCCTGACAACAGCTTTGATCTGGTCGTTTGCCAGTATGGAGTTATGTTTTTTCCTGACAGACAAAAGGGACTAAATGAAGCCTATCGGGTATTGAAACCGGGAGGAAAAATATTTTTTAGTACGTGGGACAATTCAAAAAGCATTCCAATCATAAACGTTGTGTTCAATAAAGTGCTATTACCTTTTTTCAAAGGCGAAGACACATCCATTTATCTGGTACCATTTTCCATGTCAGATATGGCACTACACAAAGAGCTACTTATAAAATCAGGATTCAAAAAAATTAAAGTCGACAATCTGAAATTCCGCGGAAGTTCGCCTTCGGCACAAGAAGTTGTAAATGCCTTTATTCTTAAACACTCATTGGGAAAAGAAATAAGTAAAAAAAACCCCGACGCCCTCAATGAAATTGCTACGGTAGCACTCAAAAAAATAGAAAAAGAATTTGGTACCAAACATATCGTGTCTCCTCTATCTGCTATTTTTGCGCGGGGAGAGAAATAAATTTTGCTTTATGCCGGTTTGAATAAAATAAATAAAATAATTCAGAAATAAATAAAATACCAATACCATTTCGGCAGTTTATGAATATAAAATACTTCTTCCCTTTTTTATTTATACTTATTTGGGCATGTAAATCAAATAAAGAATCGATTCATCCGAAAAAAGAAAATATAACAGAATCAATCTATGCGAGCGGATTGCTGAAGAGTAAAGACCAGTATAGGATTTTCCCCACTGTCAGCGGACTTATCGAAGAAATTTATGTAACAGAAGGCGATACGATTAAAAAAGGTCAGCGTATATTGACTATAGCGAATGAGACAACGAAGATTAACAAACAAAATGCTGAACTGGCTGCAGAATATGCAGACTACAACAATAACTTAAGCAAATTGAAAGATCTTACGCTTTCAATTGAATTAGCGAAAAACAAATTGGAAGAAGATTCATTGCTATTGATTCGACAGCAAACACTATTTTCTAAAGGTGTTGGATCTAAATTCGAATTAGAACAAAAAGAATTATCTTTTAAAAATTCCAAAACATCTTTCGAATCCGCCAAATACCGTTATTCTGATCTGGAGAAACAATTAAAATTCAGCTCCCGTCAGTCTAAAAAAAACCTGTTGATCTCCTCCAACCAGGAAAATGATTTTACGATTCGTAGCGAAATCGATGGAATTATTTACAGTCTTGATAAAACGAAAGGCGAATTGGTTAGTCCACAAACCTCGCTGGGTGTTATTGGCGACGCACAAACATTTATACTTGAAATGCAAGTTGACGAATTTGACATATTAAAAATAAAGACAGGACAACAGGCAATCATAACGATGGATGCTTATAAAGGACAGCTATTCGAAGCGAAAATAACTAAAATCAATCCTTTAATGAATGAAAGGACGAAGAGTTTTTTGGTTGAAGCTATGTTCGTTAATCCCCCTATAAAGATTTATCCCAATATTACTTTTGAAGCAAATATTGTAATTGATGAGAAGCAACAGACGCTAACCATTCCGCGCAACTATTTACTAAACGACACGACAGTAGTTAACATTCATAGCGTAAAAATAACAATTCGTACCGGATTGAAGGATTATAAAATAATTGAAGTAATATCCGGACTAACGGAAGCAGATGAATTGATTAAACCGATTGAATGAAAAACCAATTGATTTATAGTATTGCAAAAGCACTTTTGCTCGCTCGCTGGAAACAAACGCTCGTAGCAGCTATTGGAGTAACATTCAGCATAGCGATGTTTATTGCTTTGTTAAGTTTTATGACAGGATTGAATGATCTTTTAGACGGCCTTATTCTGAATCGTACCCCACATGTTCGATTATACAATGAGATTAAACCCAATCCGAATCAACCTGTTTTGCAATCAGAGAAATATAAAAAAAGCTATAATATCATACATTCGATTAAACCCAAGCAGGAAAGACTGGAGATATTCAACAGCGGAGCTATAATGAAATCGTTAAGAAATGATGAACGAGTTTTCGGATTAGCACCTAAAATTACATCACAAGTATTTTACAATGTCGGCAACATCGATCTTACGGGCGTTATAAATGGCATTGATGTAGAACAGGAAAACCGACTCTTCTTTTTCAAAGACTATGTAACGCTTGGAAATTATATCGATCTAAAAAATATATCGAACAGTATTATTTTAGGCAAGGGGGTTGCTGAAAAAATGCTAGCTAACATCGGAGATGTGGTGCAGGTTACCACTTCAAAAGGAGAACGGATTTCCTTAAAAGTAGTTGGTGTATTCCAATCCGGCTTGCAGGATTATGATAATACACAAAGTTATTGCTCCATAACTACAACACAAAAACTTCTTGGGGTACCTAATAATTACATCACCGACATCAACATTAAATTAAAAAACATAGCACTTTCTCCTTTTCTGGCAAAGGAATTCAATCGAATATACCAGATCGATGCAATCGATATTCAGACTGCCAATTCACAATTCGAGACAGGTAGTTTTGTTCGTTCCTTGATTTCCTATGTAGTAGGAATAACCTTGTTGATAGTTGCGGGTTTTGGAATTTACAATATCCTGAATATGTTGATTTATGAAAAGATGGACTCAATTGCCATTTTAAAAGCAATCGGATTTTCAGGAAAAGATGTAAAAAGAATTTTCATTTCTATTGCTTTGAGCATTGGGATTTTCGGCGGATTGCTGGGCTTGATATGTGGATTTTCGCTTTCAACGGTAATCGATCACATTCCATTTAATACTGCGGCTTTGCCGACAATAAAAACCTATCCAATTAATTACAATCCGAAATTCTATTTCACAGGTGGGATATTTGCAATCGTTACTACTTATTTTGCAGGATATTTTCCATCCCGAAAAGCAAGTAAAATTGATCCGGTAATAATCATTCGAGGAAAGTGAAGAATATTTTAGAAGCAAAGAATATCAATAAATATTTTCATGATCCGGTAACGAATCAGGTTTTGAAAGACATTACGTTTACTGTTAATCCCGGAGAATTTGTTTCTGTGATAGGCAAATCCGGTTGCGGGAAATCGACCTTGCTTTACATCCTTTCGACGATGGATACGGATTTCGAAGGAGATCTGGACATTGACGGTGAGAGCATGAAAAACAGAAAAGAACCCGATCTGGCAAAAGTGAGAAACGAAAAAATCGGATTTGTTTTTCAGTTTCATTATTTGCTAAATGAATTCAGTGTTTTGAGAAACATTATGCTTCCGGCATTAAAACTTGGAAGGAAATCAATCAAGGAAATCGAGCAACAGGCCTATGAGAAGATGAAAATATTGGGAATTGAAAGTGAGGCCTTGAAAAAGCCCAACCAACTTTCGGGAGGACAAAAACAACGAGTGGCAATTGCCCGGGCTTTGATTAACGATCCTATTATTATCATGGGCGATGAGCCAACTGGAAATCTGGATAAGAAAAACAGTGAAATTGTATTTGATATTTTCAGTGAACTTTCAGATGTTTACAAGCAGTCGCTATTGATTGTCACGCATGACTCCGATTTTGCAATGAAAACGAAAAGAGTGATTGAAATGGACGACGGGAAAATTATTCGGCAATAAATTTTAAAAATTCTTAATAAAAAATATAGAAAACGATTGTCCTTTTAAAAGATATTTTAACAACTCTAATTTTCAAAAATTAATCTCGAAGTAGAGAAATGCTAATTTTTTTTGTTAATTTTATTATTTCATGAAAATGGACCTCCTGTTTTCGACCTCATTTCGAATAACATTTACTTTTAATTTCTTTAACCTTAATCGGTATAAGATGTAAGTAATTAGCATCAGCATTTTATTGAGTTTATATGGGTTTAAATAGATTATCTTTCTATTAACTACCAACTCAAGAGTAAACACGGATGTTTTAAAATCCGCGAGTACTTTCCATCAGTAATTTTACATTATCCTTGCAGAAACCGTGATCTTCTCTGGTAATGAATTCATAAATGATACCGGTAAGTTCAGAAGGTTTTGTAAATACCTGAACCAATCCCGGGCACGACAAGGGCTTGTCAGTAGCAAATTCTGCAAATCCTTTTGTTTTCCATTCTCTCATTGTTTTTTCTACATCATCGACGTGGTAGGCAATATGGTGTATCCCTCCTGTTCCGTTTCTTTGCTCCACCCATTTACCAACGATAGAATCACCGGTTCCGTCTGAAATGAAAATTTCAGGGGCCATGTGATATTTAGAAAACTCGCCTCCGAAATAAAGTTCGGTCATCCAAGGCATGCTTCCTGTTATTTGTTCAGAAGGAAGTAATACCAGACAATCAGCAACTGAATTATCCTCAAAAGAAATTTGAAATCCTTCGGGTAGTTCTTCAGCAATCCTATATCCAAAACACTTAATAAAAAATTCTGCAGTTTTATGTCTATCGCTGACTCTGTATGCTATATGATCGATTCTCATTTTTTCTTTTTTTTTATTTTTGGTCAAAATATCACCAAACAACGCCTAATGTCAACATATAAGGGCAAATGAATTGTATTAAGTGGCGAAGAGATTGGTTTTCCGACGTGAACGTTAACCTATGATTGACATTATTAGGTGTATTTTATTTCTTATGAATTTAAATAAAGTCTGAATTTTATTTTTTTAGATGGTTCGGAAAAAATGAAAGGCGGATACTTTAAAAACACTATTTTTACGCAAAATGGTAACATCACTTTTTAAAGATTTTTTCAAAAGCGAGAAATCCGGAGGACTAATACTTGTTTTCTGTACAATTTTGTCATTACTACTTACAAATTCATCATTTCGCGGATCGTACACTTCAATTTGGAGCATTCAGATTTGTAGCACTGATTTAATGCATTTGATTAATGATGGGTTAATGACAATTTTCTTTCTATTGATCGGGCTTGAACTTGAAAGAGAAATTTACAATGGAGAACTTTCAGATATAAAGAAAGCAATGCTACCGATAGGTGCGGCAATCGGCGGCATGCTTGTTCCGGCCACTATATATTATTATCTTAATATCGGAACAGATAATTTAAATGGTGCAGGAATTCCCGTCGCCACCGATATTGCATTTGCCTTAGGTATATTATCACTACTTGGAAAAAGAGTACCGCTGTCACTTAAAATATTCCTGACCGCCTTAGCAGTAATCGACGATCTGGGAGCGATATTGATTATTGGAATTTTCTATACTAAAACGCTTGTTCTTGGCAACTTGTTAATCTCATTATCCATCTTCGTTTTCCTTTTGCTATTAAATCGAATGAAGATTAGAAATCTTCTACCCTATCTAATAGGTGGATTACCGATGTGGTATTTTATGCAACTCTCCGGCATTCATGGTACTATTTCAGGAGTCATGTTGGCCTTTGCTATTCCGTTTGGAAACGGTGATTCAAAATCAACATCTTTCATTCTTCAGAAATTTCTTCATAGGCCGGTCGCCTTTTTTATTTTACCACTCTTTTCACTTGCCAATACTGCCATACATATCACTCCGGGTTGGACAAATATTTTTTCAGAAAGTTACGGAATAGGCATATTGCTTGGACTCGTTATAGGGAAACCATTGGGAATAACACTCTTTTGTTTTCTACTTTTGGTAAGTGGATTATGTAAATTGCCCGTAGGAGTAAAATTACGTCAGCTATTGGGTGCAGGATTTTTAGGAGGCATTGGATTTACAATGTCAATCTTTATTACGCTTCTTGCATTTACTGATACAGAAATAATTAATAAGTCCAAATTGATGATTTTAATCGCATCCACCATTGCGGGAATAGCCGGTTATTTATGGTTACACTTTACACTTAAAGATAAAAAGCATGTAACAGCTGATGATTGACTTGTTTAAATTACATTTAAATAATATATTTAAGCAAATATTACGGAGATAGCTAAATTGTATTTCTTTTAAATCTTTTCTACAATCAATTTAATCGACTAATAATCATTCAAAAAATAAATTTCAAATAGCTGTTAAAATGGAAAGCTTGTTCGAATCCGCCACCAACCAAAAAATTATTGACCGCATTAATAAAATCAATCCTCACTCAAAAGCGGAATGGGGGAAAATGAATGTGGCACAAATGCTGTTACATGCACAAGCTCCGTTTAAAGTTGCCTTTGAAGAATTAAAACTAAAGCGCAGCATTGCAGGCCTTCTTTTCGGAGGAATTGCTCGTAAGCAGTTAACCGGAACCAAGCCATTTGGGAAAAATCTACCGACAGATAAAAATTTTCTCGTCACAGGAAACCCTGACTTCGAAAAAGAAAAAACAAAATTAATTGAATTGGTGAATAAATTCTATGTATCGGGCCCGGTAGGAATTACTAAAAACGCTCATCCCTTTTTTGGAAAGTTAAACATTCAAGAATGGGATACCCTTTTATACAAACACCTCGATCATCACCTCAGACAATTTGGGGTCTGAATGAATGAAATTTTATTATATTAATATTCCCAAAAACTCCTATTTATGAAGTTGTACATTTTTCAGTTGTTTTTATTAATTAATATTACAATTTCATGTTCTTGTCTGTATGGTCAGGATACACTCTATGCACGACAAATAATAGATACTCTTACTTCTTCCAAATTCAATGGCAGAGGTTATACAAAGAATGGATTAAAATATGCGCAAATTTTTTTAGAAAAAGAGTTTGAGAAAATCGGGCTGATACCTATGAAAGGAAAATCCTTTCTGCAAAAGTTATCCTATTCCGTGAATACTTTTCCGAGCAACCTTTCAGTAACTTTAAATAATAAAATACTTCGCCCCGGATACGATTATATTACCGAAGCCGATAGCAAAGGATTGAAAGGAAATTTTTCACTTGTAAAAAAAGATAGTACACATTATACAAATCAGTCTAAAATATTTTCTCTGACGCTGGTGGATAAACTAACCTGGAGAGTATCCAAAACTAATTCTGATAGTACGGGAATTATTGTATTGAAAAATTCGCTTATGTCTGAACCGGAATCAATTTCTATAAATCTTCAAAACAAGTTCATTAAAAATTTTCCAACGGCCAATATTTGTGGGATGGTTAGAGGCACAACAGTACCGGATTCAATGGTGATTTTCTCTGCTCATTACGATCACCTTGGAGGTATGGGTAAAGATGTGTTTTTCCCCGGTGCCAATGACAATGCCAGTGGTGTTTCGCTATTACTCGGACTTGCCAAGTGGTATAAAAATAATCCACAGCGCTTTAGTGTCGGCTTCATACTTTTCACCGGAGAAGAAGCCGGATTAGTGGGTTCCGAGTATTTCACGAAAAATCCTTTAGTACCTTTAAGTTCGATTCGCTTTTTAATCAACCTCGACTTGACAGGTACAGGTGAAGAAGGAATAACTGTCGTCAATGCCACGGAATATGAAAAAGAATTTTCATTCTTGAACCAAATAAATAATCAGCAAAATTTATTGAAAGAAATTCGACAAAGAGGCAAAGCCAAAAACAGCGATCATTATTGGTTTTCTGAAAACGGGGTTCATTCCTTTTTTATCTATACACTAGGCGGTATTAAGGCCTATCATGATGTTTATGATGTGTCATCTACTCTGCCAAACAATAAATACGAAGATTTATTGTTGTTGTTAAAATGTTTTGCTGTTGAACTTTTTAATAAATAATAAAATATTCGACGCTAAACAACTAGAATTACTTAAATAAATTTTACGCAAAACAGTTAGAAAAATAATACGTTAACTATAAGTCGTTTCAATTAGAACTCCTTTTGTCAATGTTTGATAAACGACACAATATCTTTCAGTAAGTTTTGCAATACTCTTCATTTGCTCCGGTGTTGCATTACTACCTAATTTAAATGAAAGTCGAATTGTTTTAAAACCAACCGGAACATCTTTAGAAACTCCTAATGTACCTCGAAAGTCCAAATCGCCTTCAGCTTTAACGCTACCATCATTAATGTCAACGCCGATTGCTGTTGCTACTGCTCGTAATGTAACACCTGCACATGCCACTAATGCTTCTAGCAATAGATCACCGGAGCAAGCCAGCATTCCATCACCACCTGTTGCGGGATGAAGCCCTGCTTCAACAAGAGCTCTTCCTGTTTCGACCTTACATGAAATCCCTTCACCGATTTTACCTTCAGCCTTCAATGTAATTAGGGCCGCTTCAGGATTCAAAAGAAATTTTTCCTTTATAGGCGCCTGAAGAGATTTTAGTTCCTGTGAATTCATTTTCAAATAATTTAATTGTGTATAATTAAGAAAACAGTAGTTGTACTTTTCATCTTAATAAAATTAAAAAACAAAAATTACAACTTTAATATTTTTCATCTATTCTTTTTAATATACGGTTGCTGATATCTCTTTGTTAATTTCGATACTTTTATTTATCAAAATCAAGGTTAACAGGTTCTTTGGAAGGCATTACGCTTTTTTCACTGTTACCTGTTAGAGGCACATTTGTTTCTACAATTTCAAATTTAATTTCATCGAACCAAATTTGTCCGGTGCCTACCAGTAATGCACCGTAAGCCAGATTTGAAGCATGTAAAGGAACATCTAAGACGATTTCATAACGGGTCCAGTCTGTAGTACCTTTAATAGACCTGTCTTTTTCACCATCGTGCATGTTATCAAATCCGAGAGTTTTTTTGGATTCTTTTTGATCAATTCTAAACCAAAGCCCGCACCAATCGGCAACTTCTTTTGTTTTAACCAAACCCGACATACGAACTCTTTTTCCCAGATAGTTATCGGGCAAACAGTATTGCATTAATGTTCCGAATCCTTTTATTTTTTTATTGATGGATTTAATGGTAGCTGCTTGACCACCGTCCTTTCCGGCGCCCTTGTCTATTCCCATTTCATAGCTTTTAGGTTCGCTACCTGCTTTAAACCAACCTTTAGGAAGGTCGTAGGAAGACAGTGTCATTGCAACGGTTATACAGAATAAAATTTTCAAATTTTCTTTAGTTACAGACATTGATTTGGATATTAAGTAAAAAAATATTTATTTAATAGGAATCTAATCAAAGTTAGTGTTAAAATCTGAAATATCCAGCTTATCTGGTATTATGCTTTTACCAATGGTAATATGGATTTTTGTTAGGTATATGGATTTTAAAATAAATAAATCAATGTACAATGAGCCGGATGTGCTCTTTGACAGATGACGATCTTTCCAAAACTAAAATATACAAACCCGGTTGTTGTCCTTCAAGATTGATTTTATAAGAATTAACATCCATCGATTTAATAAATCTTCCCTGCACATCGAAAACCTTGCAAGAAGTAATTTTCTCAGGTGATGCATCGATTAATGTATACATTCCGCTTGAGGAAGGATTGGGATAAACATAGGCAGCATGCATACTTCTTTTTTTCTCATCCTCTAATCCAACCACTGTACCACCATATTTTATAGTGAGCATCTTAAATAAATAATTATTAAAAAATTCGTGGGAGCTTTGTCCGGTAACGATAAAATCACCCTGGCTGTCACGTGTTAAGTCGTTCAATTGATCCCAACTGAAGGAAACAGGTAATGAATCGCTGTATGTATTGATGAAATCTACTGTACCGGAAGCAGTATAACCGGCAAGCACATAATCATAGTTTGTAGTGAATCCGTTTATTTCCCAGCCGGCGGTTACGACTCTGTTATTCGGCTCAACTAGCAGATCCACAGGATGCCGGTCGCTTGCAGTCTGACTATATACATTTGCCCAAAGTAATGAACCTGCACCAGAATATTGCACTATAAAATATCTGGCAACGGAACCCGTCCCTCCGCGGCTAATTAAAACAATGTTCCCGGCAGGAGTAAATCGAACTTTTACACCGTACTCACTGCTTGTATTCGGATTATAGATTTGCCTCCATATAAGATTACCTGTTGTGCCATCCAGCTTACCTGTCATCGTCAAAAATGAGGATGCTCCACCGGAAGCTCCTGTGAATGCAACATCACCTGCATCTGTTGTTACATCCTTTATCTCATCATAAACATTTGCCGAATCGATGACTGTGGACCATAGTTTAATGCCTGAAGGACTATACCGTTGTATGATTCCGATCCAACTTCCGGATGTCTGTGAATTACCACCAATAAGCAAGTCGCCATTCGGAAATAAATCAACACTGTTCGCCCGGGTCGCTGCAAAAGGAGTGGAATCAATTTCAGCCCACCACACCTGACTAAAAGCAGCATCAAAATGAATGATTATACCACCGTGAATATTTGATGCAGCAGTAAGTGCCACGGTTCCATTACTGCCAATGTCCATGGATGTGGATAGTATGCTTCCTGTAACTGCACTTCCAAACTGAACAGTGTCGGTAAAGTTTCCTGACTGATCCACTTTCAGTAAAGTTAGCTTGTAATTATTTTTCAGTAATGCAGAATCAGTCGAAATGCAAAGTACAAGGTTGCCGAATGCATCCATTTGCATATTTGTAAGTGTGTCATTGTTCCAACCGTATGAAGTGTAATATTTTTCCCACAACAGATTACCGGAAGGATCATACTTGACTAAAACCACATCATAACCCTGATTGTATAACCGGTCGACAGTTGCTGCGCAATAAACATTGTCATTAGCATCTGTTTGAACAAACTGCCCCATCGTAATCGCATCACCGATTCCATTATAAATCCATTCGTTAATAGAATTCCCGGCAGTATCGAGAATAAGAGTGTACAAATTTTCATCTACATAAGCCGTATCTGTTACAAATCCTCCGGCATATACTTTTCCATTTGCGGAAGTTATTGCAAATCCCATGGAACTATTCAGTGAATCGATACAACGATAAGTCCACAAAGAATCTCCGTTTGTATTGTATTTGGCAATTATCATATTGGGCAAGCCCCCATTTGCATAGTAATCTTCACCGGGGTAAACACCGCGTCCGGTTACATAAATGCCACCGGAATTATCGACAGCAATACCATGAAACACTTCAGAACCATTGTTTAGCGGACCTCTCCACTCTCTTCTCCAGCCGGGAGTTCCATCACTGTGAATACAGGTCACATAACCATCCTGGTAATCGGTGCCGGTAAAATAAATATTCCCTGAATCATCGAATGAAACGTTGCGTAAATATTCATCAACCACGGAAGTGGAATCTGTATAAACAGTTACCCATTGTCTGGCGCCATTTGCATCATAACGAATGGCAAAAGCTTCACGGTTAGACGTACTGATATTATCTGTTTCTCCACCGACGAATAGGTCACCGGTAGAGTTATAAGCTAAACCAAAAGCTCTGTCAGCGCCTGTCACAGAAGTATTGTTCCAGGTATCAGACCAAACAAGCGTTCCCGAAGTCGAGTATTGTTTAACGAAGCTATTAATGTATCCGGAGGCATTTACAGAATAAGAGTAACCGCACACTGTTGGGTTACCGTTGGGGGCAATCACGATGTCTAAAGCTTCATCGTCATAGTTTCCGGGACCATTCATTACATCAACCCATTGTTGTACTCCGGAGGAATTGTATTGAATAACCAGCCAATCGGTACCTGCTGATGGCGGGTCTGTATAACCAGCAGTATAAACATTTCCGGAGGCATCAATAGCAAGTCCGTTGCCATAACTCTCTACATTTCCACCGGGTGAATACCTGGCAGTCCATGCTTCATTTCCCGAAGGATCTATTTTTACGGTAAAGCATTCGAATAAATAAGCTGTTGCAGATTGCGACTTGCCGGTGATATATGCATTTCCTGAATTATCGACGACAATTTCCGATGCATAATCTTCTTTGTTGTCACCGGCATCGTAATAATATGTCCAGAGGGTATCTCCTTGCGGATTGCGTTTCATGGCAAAAGCATCCGGGTAACCATGGTGCTTGCCTGCATAGCCGGCCACATAGATATTGCCAGCTACATCGGTGGTAACGGAAGCAATCCTGTCGGGGACTTTTCCTTGACCCTGAAAAGTTTTTATCCACTGTACAGGGAGTTGTTGACAATTCGAAACATTATAAAATGATAATGAAAAAATAAGTAAAATAAATTTTCGCATAGCTAAATTGAATAATTTTTAAATGAGATGAGATTTGAGTGAATTATTTTGATAAAAATAAGAACTTTTCCTTTTTCATTGTGTTAAAATAAAAGGTTTTAGAATCCATTTTTATAATTAGTAAAATTACATATTTTAAACTTAAGTGACCCTGCGCCGGGCTTACGTTAGCTTTTCAGCTACTCGCCAAGGATTTTACTTAGATCACATATTCTGCGCTAAGAAATAATTTAGAATTGCCAAATGGGAAATGTGCACTTACTACTCACAGTGTAGGTGACGAAGAGAAGCAAATCAAATGTAGCAAATCCATAACAGTCGAAAATTTGGCTAATATGGTTAATAGTTTACCAGTGGAATAAACACTTCACCTTTCTCGGTTCGTATTTTTATAAGATAGCTGCCGGGAGGCACATTCAAATCAATTTTGGTTTGCAAATCTCCGGCTGAATAAACTTGTTGTAACAATTGTCCAATGCTGTTATAAATGAGAATAGTTGCATGCATATTTGCAAAACTCCAATTGATATATACAAATCCGGAAGAAGGATTTGGGTAGATTTGACAAAAATTATTTTCATGCAGCTGATTTAATTTCACATTTAATATATTAATACAAGAAGATGTATCAGAACAACCTAGTCGCGAAATCACAACTGCATAATTTCCATTCTGTGTTGCGGTAAAACTTTGTTGTATTGCATTAGAAATAGGAAGCCAGGATCCGTTGCACGTATACCACTGATAACTTGCGCCAATTTGTAAAGCACTAATCGTTGATCCGGTAACAGCGGTTGCGGTATCAATATCTGAAAGTGTTAACTGAAGTGTAACAATACTATCGCAACCGGCAGAATTTAAATAAGTCTGAGTGTAAGTGCCGGAGTTTGTATAGGTCTGTCCGTTGAAGATAAAAAAATCATCGCAGGAATTTTCTGTAACTGTCGATCCGTTAGCAATACAATTACTCCACTTATTAATATGGATATCGGCAACGGAAGAAGCAGCTGTAAACACATTAGTTCCCGACCATGGATTAAAATCCACCTGAGCATTAAAGAAGCCCGTAAAATATAAATTATTCACTTTATCGATATGCAAACTTATACTTACATCTTTTCCTGTTCCTCCAACACTCTTAGAAAAATTATAATTTCCATTGGCATCTAATCCCCAAATAAAAGTATCAAAATCACCCAAAGAGGTTTCGATGTTTAAACCTGTGTCCGGATTAAAATCGGCAGAACCTTCAAATATTCCTAAAATAAATAGGTTTCCATTTTTATCAATACTTATTGATCGACCATCATAAAACTCAGGCATTGTGTTACCGGCAATTTTCACCCAGATGTGATTTCCGTTGTAATTCATTTTCCATGCGAATACATCGATGCCGGAAATATTTGTAAAAGTATCCAAACCTGCGCTTGGATCGAAATCTACAAAACCGGAATACCATCCTGTGATGTAAATATTATTATCACCGTCGGGTTCAACATCATTAATCTCAACAGCGCTATTGCTACTCATATTATGCGACCATTGAAATGTACCGGTAGAATCCAGCTTAATTATTACGCCATCAGATGCAGGGGCAGATACAGTCAAATAATTTGTAATTAATGTATCAGGATCTGTATCGAGTGTACCGGTAAAACTACCTACGCTATAAATTCCACCAAATTCATCGATACCAATTCCGGGTGCAGTGTTGCCACCGGAATTACCGATAGTTCTTATCCAATCCAAATTTCCTGATGTTTTAAACCGAGCGATAAAAACATCCGAAGAACCGGCTGAAGTAATAATATTCGTTCCCGGACCAGGATCAAAATCGACAGTACCTTCAAAATTACAGGAGATGACAAGTTCATCGTTTTTACCTGCTTTAATTTTCCTTGCATATTCATTCGCTGTACCACCGAATTGATTGAGCCATACAAATTGTCCGGCTGAAGTATATTTAGCGATGTAAACATCTGTAAGTCCTGCAGAGGTAATGGATTGAACAGCCGGTCCCGGATCAAAATCACCGCTGATTCCGTTGACTTCACCAATGATGTAAACATTATCAGAATTATCCATGCAAACGCTGGTAGTAGAAGCGCTGACGGATCCGCTAATCTGAAAAACCCATTGAAAGTTTCCACCCGCGTCATATTTAACCAAATAACCGGATCCGGTACCTATAGCAGTGAGTGAGCTTACATTGGGACCCGGATCGAAATCTACCGTACCTTTAAATGAACCGACAGCATAAACATTTAGATTGCTATCAGTTGTTATGCCTTTGCCATCGTCGATACCGGTCGATCCAAGAGCGACAGTCCAGGCATAGTCTATATTTTGCGCATGAATTTGAAATGCGAAAGCGAATAAAATTAGAGTAAAGGCTGTTTTATTATTCATAATTGAATTTAATATAGTAAGTAACTACTGAGGTAAATGAAAGTTAAGATAAAAACTTATAAATTTAAAGTTGGTTTGTTTTTCACTATGCAAAAATTTAATAAAATACTATTTCAATTAACTCACTATCGTTGCTTGTTAATGTGGCCGAAGAATGAAAAACAACTTTTACTTTGTTTTTGTTTTCGACAAATAATTTTTCTCATACATTTCAATCCATTCCTTCGCTGACATTTTTTTCATTAATTCACCTATGAGTTTATAGGGGATATCATCCATTTTTTTAAAGCGCACGCAACTCTTACCCATATCCAGTTTTTGTTTGCTATGTTTAGGATATTCGCTCACAAACCATTTTAATAATTTGGGATCAGCATAAATACCCATGTGATAAAAATTAATGGATCCTTTTTGAGAGGCAATCCCGGCGAATGGCAAGGGCTCCTCCGGCTTACAATGGTAACCAGCAGGGTACAGTTTATGCGGCACCACATAACCCAGTCCGCCATAACTAATGCCGGGTTCAAATCCTTTGGGAAGATTTTTGACGATTACATCGTGCAATTTATTAAATGGTAAAACCCTGTCTTCAGGCAGGTTTACTAAAATATCCTTAACAGTTTTTCCTTGTGCTTTCATATGGTAATTGTTTCAATTAAATATACAATTTATTCTAATTATGTGATACATAAATTGCATGCAACGATTTCAGAATTCAATTTTTTAATTAATGTTAGTTCGTACGTTGAGTAACTAATTTTCGAGAATGCTTTTCAAAGTCAACAAACTTTCGTCCATATCCTTTGGAAACATTTTTTCAACAATTGGAATCATTATATTTAAAGGATATTTTAATGAACCGGCATTGCTCATAAATACTTTGGTTTGATTTTCAGACAATGATTCAGTATCCATAATTACGTTGGCAATAGTTGCCATTGGTCTGACAAAACGAATTTGAGTTTCAATCCGTTTTCCTTCAACGATATTTATAATCTCTTTTTCTCCTTCACCGACATTTTTATTTCCATTCCAGGAAATAACAAATCCAACTGTGCCATCTGTTCCCTTGAATTCCCAATTTCTGTCCGGGTCTGCCTTTGCCCACTTGTTAAATTTTTCCTGATTTTTGAGCAGCTTTAAAAAATTAAAAACATTTTGACGTGGTGCATTGATGGTAATTTCGCGTCTGACGTAATGATCCTTCTTCATAAAAAGAGCAGCGATTAAAAGCAAGGTAATTAGGCCTGCGACAACCAGTAAAATTGAAATTAGGATATTCATTTTATTGTGTTTTAAAATAATTTAAGTGTAGCGACCTAAGTGTTATTTAACAAAACAGGGAGATGTCATTACGCTGATTGTCCTCTTTATTGTGAAATACATCGGATGTTCAATTATTCACTTCAGGAAAATAAATTCTACATCTATAGCTGCTTGAACCGCCAGCAGTTTTAATGAGCTATTTCCACAACAATAATAATGAAAAAATGCTTACTTGTAGTAACTACGTTTATTTATTATGGAAATTGCCGGCATCATTTACTGCTTTATTTTTACTCCATGACGTAATGCATCGCATTCGTTGCAGTAAATTTTACCGTCACAACCGATTACGCCGGGACAATCCGCTGGGCAATTATCATTCTTATGTTGTTGATAGAGTTGTTCGTCATAGCATTCATTACTATTCTTCCTACAAGTGACTCCGGCAAGTAAAAATAATGATGCCAATGAAATTAGAAGGGTTTTGATAGTTTTCATTGGCTACTAATTTATGAATTGTAAAGTTTCAAAGTTAGCGAAAAGAATACAAATTTACCCTTTTGTCTTATACCTTAAATATTTTGAATTATCAAATAATACAAAGGCATTCCAATAGTGATGTTGAATGGAAATGTGATCCCCAATGCCATAGGAATATAAAGCCCGGGATCGGCTTTGGGTGCTGCCAGACGCATGGCTGCCGGTACAGCAATGTAAGATGCACTAGCGGCAAGGATGGCAAAGATGAATCGGTTACCGATGTCGTGGATAAACAAACCGCTAACTGCGGCTACCAAACAACCGTTTATGAGTGGAACAATAATTGCAAATGCTGTTGCAAACCACCCGTATTTTTTGAATGCTGAAAATCTTCTCGCAGTTACCATTCCCATTTCTAAAAGAAAAATTGCAAGAAATCCTTTGAATATATCCGTGGTGAATGGTTTGATTCCCTCAGCTTGTTTGCTGTCGGCAATTAAACCAATGATTAAACTTCCCAATATCATTAACACACTTCCATTGGTAAAAGAATGTTTAATTGTTTGGGTCAATTTAGTTTCAGTGCGGCTTTCCGAATCAAATTTCATTAATAAAACAACTCCCATAATTATTGCCGGGGATTCCATGAGTGCCATAACCGCGACCATGTGTCCGCCATAAATTATTTTTTGAGCATCGAGAAATGAAGCTGCCGCAACAAATGTTACCGCACTAACCGAACCATAAGCAGCAGAAACAGCACCTGCATCGCTGATACTCATTTTGCGCTTAAGAATAAAGAAAGTGTAAAGCGGAATGAAGGATGCAATAGCAAGTCCGAATAAAAGGGAGTAGACAATTTCACCAGTAAAACCGCTGTGTGATAATTCCTGTCCACCCTTAAAACCAATGGAGAAAAGCAGATACAGTGAAATAAATTTTGCGGATGATTCCGGAATTTCAAGATCACTTTTTACCGATACGGCAAAAACACCTAAGACAAAAAAAAGTAATGTAGGATTAGTGAGATTAGAAATTAATATTTGAAATTCCACTGTTTAGCTTTATTTTAGAAATACTTAGTCCAAAAACATGACTTCACCGTTCGTCAAATCATAAAATGCTCCAACAATTTTTACACTTCCGTTTTTTACAAGTTCCATTATTACAGGGCTTTCTTTTAAAATATCGGCAACAGTTAAATCAACATTCTTTTTAGCAGACTCTGTTAGCAATAAATCAGGATTAGACTTATCGCCGGTTATTGCAGGTTTTATTTGCTCAACCAGTTGTGTTAGATTGCCAAGTTCAGCATTGTCAATTGCGCCTTTTACAGCACCGCATTTATTGTGTCCCATCACAACGATTAATTTCGTCCCTTTAACCTTTGTGGCAAATTCCATACTTCCCAGTACGTTTGGATCTTCAATATTTCCTGCAACTCTTGCCACAAATATATTTCCAATACCCTGATCAAAAATGATCTCCGGCGGAATACGTGAATCTAAGCACGAAAGAATAAGTGAGTGTGGATGTTGGTCGGCTTTTGTCCGCTCAATTTCTTCTTTATAGTTGGTGTTAATCATTTTACCTGACATAAATCTTTGATTTCCTTTTTTGAGTTCTGAAAGTGCATCGTCAGGGGTTTTTATGGCAGTTTCCTTAACATCTAAATGTGTTGCATGGCCCTTTTGTTTTTGTGCGTGAGTGAATGATGCCAGAAATAAGGAAGCGAAGAGTGTCGCTGAAATTAATTTCATTTTTGTCATTTTGATAATATTTATTTATTTAAGGCACAAAGGTGCATATTGACATTCATAAATATTCATTTATATTTGCAATAATATACATTAATTTATTTTATGCATTATACATTTAACCAACTACGAATATTTTTAAAGGTTACCCAAACGCAAAGCGTAACAAAGGCATCGCAAGAATTACACTTAACACAACCTGCGGTGTCCATTCAACTTAAAAATTTTCAAGATCAGTTTGACATTCCGTTAACAGAAATAGTCGGCAGGAAAATTTTTATTACGGATTTTGGAAAGGAAATTGCTTTTGCAGCAGAAAATATCTTAAATCAAGTTCATGCTATCAATTACAAAACACAGGCGCATAAAGGTCAGTTAACAGGTCGGCTAAAACTCTCCATTGTGTCTACCGGAAAGTATGTAATGCCCTATTTTTTGACTGACTTCCTGAAACAGCATGATGGAATTGAATTAATACTGGATGTTACCAACAAATTAAAAGTTGTAGAGAGTTTGGAGAAAAATGAAGTAGATTTTTCGTTGGTATCTATTCTACCTGATACTATTCAAGTTGAAAAAATTGAATTGATGCAAAACAAGTTGTATGTAGTGGGCAATGCGAACCAAAAATTCAAAAACAAGCTGTATGATAAATCAATTTTTGAAACGATTCCATTGATCTATAGGGAGCAAGGTTCAGGCACAAGACAAACTATGGAAAAATTTATTCGGAAGAATAATTTACCTGTAAGAAAAAAAATGGAGTTGACTTCAAACGAAGCAGTCAAACAAGCAGTGATTGCAGGGTTGGGCTGTTCCATTATGCCGTTAATTGGAATTAAAAATGAATTACAAAATGGAGAGTTACAAATAATCCCCGTAAAAGGGTTTCCAATTAAATCTGTTTGGAATTTAATTTGGTTAAGAGGAAAAAATCATTCGCCCGTTGCCTTTTCATTTTTGAATTATGTAAAAAAAGAAAAGGCAAATATCATCAAAGATAAGTTTGATTGGTTTGAAAAGTATTAGATGCTGTGTTGGTTGGCGCTAAATGGAATTCCATCATTCAATTTTAGGTTGAAATGTCCCGATGAAGATAACCGGGATTAACGAAAAAAGATGATGTGCCTGTGTTGTGACTTAGAAAAAATGCAGGTCCTTTATTTTGGCAAAGTCGTCAAAGAAATTTATTCGAACTTGCAGATCCTTGCGCCGGGTGTACGTTGGGTTCTTCTAATGCAAATACAAACGACTTATTTCTAATTACATTTTCTTACATTATCAATTATCAATTCTCCTCGTAGTAATACGAATAATCAATTCCTTTCATAAACATTTCTCTGCTATCTATTTCGGTTGTTAAAGCTTTTTTTAAGAGTTTTTTAAGTGAAGTGTTGTTTACTGAACTTTTTACCATGGCATTCATATAATCATTCTTACCAATTTTACTCCAATCCACGCATTTTTTCAGACGTTTTTTCAATATAAAATCCAGCCATATTCGGGTGCTTCTGCCATTGCCTTCCATAAACGGATGTGCAATGTTCATTTCTACATATTTGTTTACGATTTCGTCAAAGGTTGTTTCGGGCATTGCATCAATTTGTTTTAAGGTGGCACCTAATAAACGTGATACGGCAAATCGGAACCCGTCTTTTGAAATGTTCTTTTGCCTGATTTGTCCTGCAAATTCATACAAGCCACCAAACAAATAAGCATGAATTTGTTGTAGTCCTTTACATGTGCCAACTTCTATATTGTTGATAAAAGAACTTTCAAACAAGGCATACGCTTTTGTTTTACTTTTTCCGTCAATGCTTTCATCGCAGTAGGTAAACCAATCAATAAACCTATTTGCTTTTGTTCCGGGAAAAGTTTTTCCTAAGGCAATAATGCCTTTGTAGTCGAGCATATCGGCTAAACGCTTCTTACCGTCTGGGGCAAGGAATTTCAACTGGGTAGTGGCACTAACCACTTGACTTCCCTCTTTCTTCAACTTGGCTTTTAGGTATTTCCAATAGTTGCGGGTTTTGGTGTAGTCGTTTTGGTTGGTAAGCACAGCAACAATATCCATTCAGAAAACCACCACTTGGCATTTTCTTCGTCCTATAAGGCCCGAACTTCCCGGTCATCAAAAAAACGTATGGATATTTTTGAACTCATCGTCTGAATTATGATTTTTAGGTTTTGATGATTTTAGGATTGTTCTTGATGTAGTCTTTTTTGTCAGGGTTATTGACATTATATACTCTTTTAAATTCAAGACTTTTTGCTCCAAAATTTATCAGCAATCCAATTGGTAAATTAAATGCCTGGCAGTAATTCATTGCTTGTGCCAAATGAACGTCTTCCAATTTTATCAATTCCTTTTGTTCAGCCATTATGTTTTCCTCTATAAAAAATCAACTCTTCGTGTTCCGATATCAATGCCGTCATAAAAAATAGACATTTCCGTTTCACGCTGAAAACTCAACCCCTGTTTCTATTCAGAAAAACTATAACTGTTAAAAACCTAATATAAAAAAATTACTCGTCCCACTACTCTATTACAACCATTTCAAAAAAAGATGGAAGCTTAGACAAAGAAACAGTCTGATCCTTCAAAAAAAAAATAAGAAAAAAAGCCGGAAAAAATCCTTACCTTTGCACCACCATTTCGGGGCTGACAGGAATTGACAGCAGGTGAAATTGGTAAATAAGCATGCCGAGCGTCGGAAGTCTGGCTCGTTAATAACGGCTTTCAAACTGCCAACTGGCAACAATTCATACGCGTTAGCCGCTTAATCAGAAGATTAACCCGCTAGCTACTTCGAGCTGACCTGCTCACCCGTCGGCTCACCTGAAGTATCGTATGGTGAGTGCGTTGAGGCCTTTTTCCGGTGTCTCAATAAAGTCAAACGGAAATAAGTCTGCCGGTAGCGAGTGTTTAGCAGCCGTCGGACCGAAAATCAAATAACACTAAGCATGTAGAAAGTTTATTGATTGCTTGTCTGGACGCGGGTTCAAATCCCGCCAGCTCCACTTTGACAGTGTACTGTGTACAGATCTGTAAACAGTACACAGTTTCTGTCTCTGTACACTCCTGCCCACAGTGTACTGTGTACAGATCTGTATACAGTACACAGTTTCTGTCTCTGTACACTCCTGCACACTATCTCTGTACACTCATTCACACAGTTCCTATCCCAGTAAACTTTTTCTTAAAAAACTATCCTTACTAAAAGCAGTTGCTTTTTCTTATTCGATATTCAATCTTTATCGAATGGAATTCAAAACATTAATTGCCTATCAAAAGGCAAAAGAACTGTACAAATTAATTAGTGACGAGATTGTCGCAACCCTTACAGATCGAGTCATAAAAGATCAGTTAAGAAGAGCAAGTCTCAGCATCGTTTTAAATATTGCAGAAGGAACGAGCAGGCTTTCAAAAGCCGATCAAAGGCATTTTTTTGTAACAGCGCGTGGTTCAGTTTATGAATGTTATGTCATTATTGATCTATTAAACATTCCGGACTCTGATGTATATAATTCGGTTCAAACACAATTGGAGGAGATTTCTAAAATGTTATATGCCCTGATAAAAAGATTGTCTAATCCTGATACAACTGTCAAACTCCTTTGACTTTTTACAGTGTACCGTGTACAGTTCTGTGAACAGTACACAGTTTCTGTCTCTGTCCACTCCTGCACACTGTTTCTGTCTCTGTCCACTCCTGCGCACTGTCTCTGTCTCTGTCTCTGTACACTCCTCCACACAGTTTCTGTCTCTATAAACTCCTTCACACAGCTTCTATCCCAGTAAACTTTTTTTTAACGCGGAGACGCCGCGAACCGCA
>JANNBB010000058.1:0-1815 GCA_031385005.1 Bacteroidota bacterium | reverse complement strand
CTTTTATTTATAAATTTAGCTTCAGTTAGCCGGGCGGACGGAATTCTATTTCCCCCACTTCGGCAAGCCCTGAACGTTGTGTGTCATGCCATTTCAACTATTCAATCTCCTAAAATTACAGAAATGAAACTTTGAAATTGTTTCCTAATTAGCTAACTTCGCTGGGTGAAAGAAAACTTTAAAAGGAACATCTTTTTCTATAAACATTACTATCTGGACTTCTACAAGAAACAGACATCTGCATTACAGAAAAAGTTGAACTGGACGATTGAACTGATAATGACTATAGAAATGGTTCCGAAGAAGTATTTCAGTCATATGGAGGACACAGACGCACTTTTTGAAATTCGAGTTGAAGTAGGCAGTAATATCTTTAGAGTGTTCAGTTTCTTTGACGAAGGAAATTTGGTTATTCTGTTGAATGGCTTTCAAAAGAAGTCGCAAAAGACACCGAAGAACGAAATTGAATTAGCTGAAAAATTAAAAAAGGAGTATTTCAATGAAAAAACAAATAAATAAAAATCTTACCTCTTTTGAAGACTTTCTTGACCAACAATACGGCAAGAGAGGAACCAAAAAACGTGAGGCATATGAACAAGATTTTGAAGCATTTAAATTAGGCGTACTGATTCAGGAAATGCGAGAAAAAAGTAACTTGACACAGGAACAGCTTGCTGCTAAATGTGGCACTACTAAATCTTATATTTCGCGAATTGAAAATAATGCAAGTGACATCAGACTTTCTACGCTTATGAGAATTATAAGAGAAGGCTTCGGAGGTCGTTTACATTTATCCGTACAGCTTTAACTTTGAAGAGAGGCAATAACACACAACAAGGGGTTTGGCGTTATTGGGGCGGGACGTTGGAGCAATCGGCAGCATATCGCTATCCGCTTAAGTTTCGGCAGGACGTTATTAATTTAGCTTTAGTTCATATCTTCAACCTTTAAAACAATATTGGGCTTCAGTTGTCGGCAGACGTTTTTCAAATATCCCAACAACGCCAAGCCCTGTTCGTTATGCGTCACCTTTACCCTCCGAAACAATAACCCGTTTTAATTTCATGTTATGATTTTTACGACAACTTTATTCAGTGCATTGTATGGTTGCATAATTGGTTTTGTTTGGGCAATTGCCTTAAAACTTGACACCAAAAATGGACTTCTGTACGGTGCTATTATCGGCAGCGTAATAGGTCTTATATACGGCATATACCAAAAAAGCATTGAAATAAGAATCAAAAAAGAACTTAGACAAACGACACGTTCTGTTGGCACTCTTTTTTTTATAGTGCTTGTAGTTGGTGTTGTGACAGGTTTAATTGCATGGTTCATTCGTTATTTATTTTTTTAACTAAAATCAAACAAATATGGCAAACGCACCAATTAAAATTGAAAACAAATTTTTAAAGCTAAAGGAAGAATTTAAGTCTGACACAGGTTTAGAATTTAACAAAGAAAATATGGGATTATATATCCAATATTTTAATGCTCGTTGTAATGATATGTCTTGCCAAGTTATTCAAGGCTTGACACATCAATTACTGAACAAGTTAGATTTTCTACCAAGCGACATAAGACTTCAAATGGCTGAAATGATTAGAGAACACGACGTTTTCAAACAGCTATTGCAGAAAAAGTCTTAATATCAGACATTAGCTGAAATAAAATTTGTTCCGCATCTTTTACCGATAACCCATTAAGTGAATTAATGCAGGTTTGATATGCCTTTTTTTGCTGTTCAATAAAATTTACTTTTGGGTCTATTAATAAAGAGTTTGACATAATTTTTATTTAAAAAGTTAATAATAATTT
>JANNBB010000032.1:0-3406 GCA_031385005.1 Bacteroidota bacterium | reverse complement strand
TGCCGGAATGTCACCTAATGAGGTGGGTCAGTATTGCCGGAATGTCATTCTCTTTTCTAAAAAGGGGTGGGTCAACATGGCCGGAATAGGTGGGTCAGTATGCTCCGGAATTGGGGGGTCAATATGGACCGGAATAGTCAGCGGATGATTCAGCACCTGCTGCCAATGTCTTTCTAAAACATCGGCCACTTCGAAAGCCGGACGCATGTTTAAGAACCGTTGTCAGGCAATGAAACTTTATTTGGAGTGTGTTGTGCATAGAGAGTATCCAGTGGACTGAATAGCTTTGTATGTGTGCATTGCGCCACATGCAAATAAATCATTGTCGTTTCGATGTGCGCATGTCCCAGCAGCTCTTTGACAGAAATAATATTCAAGCCATCTTCAAGCAAATGTGTTGCATAGGAATGACGCAGTGTATGTACATTTACGTCTTTAAGAATACCCGCCTTTTTTGCTAAAGTCTTCACCGCCCATTGAATTCCCCGCTGAGAAGCACAATTTTCTTCTGCATCGCCTTCATGCTGACTGCCGGTAAATAAATATGTCTGCGGATTTTCCGCCTCGATGTAAGATGTTATTCCGCGGAAAAGAAGTTCGCCCAGAGGTACGTACCGGTCCTTGTTTCCTTTCCCCTGCCTGACCAAAAGTGTACGGCGGTCAAGGTCTATATCTTTAAGCAGAATGTTTCGCACTTCACCACAGCGCAATCCGCACCCATAAAGCAAACCAATAATCAACCGGTGTTTCAGTAATATAGCGGTTTTCAATAGTGCTTTGACTTCCTGCCGGCTTAATACAACGGGTAGTTTTTTCTCTCTCTGAATGGAAGGAAGGGCAATGCGTTTATCATTCAATCCTTCCAGGCGAAACAAGAAACGCAATCCGTAAATGGTGTGCTTGAAATAACTTTCAGATGGAGTTCCCTTCTTTAACAGAAAATGAAGATAGTCTTCAATTTGATCCTCCTGAAGCTCTGTTGGAAGACAATTAAAATGTAAGGCAATCTGCGAGAGATAACGGCTGTAATTATTCAGCGTACTTTCGCTTCTGCCGGAAGTATGCATTTTCCGTTCGAAGCGTTTGTACAATTCTAAAAATCCCGGAATCTGCGCACAGGCATGGGCGACAAAGGTATCTCCGGTAGTTTGTTGTAGTTTGATTTTTTTTTCATAATATTATGTTTTAAAAAGTGAATGGTAAAGGTATGCAGCTTGGCGGGATGGGGAAAAACTACCGGAGGTTTAGTGCAACATAAGATTAAAAGAAATTTTAAAAAGAAGGGCTTTGTTCGGTCATCAAACAGTTGTGCTTCTAACAAACAGTTGTGGTGAAACGAACAGTGGTGCATCTAATCCCTTCTTTTTAAAACTTCTTTAATCCCTTCTTCGTTATGCAACACCAATTTGAATCAATCCAATTTCAAGCATCTTTAATGAATTATATTTTACTAAATAAATAATAATGTTAAAATATTTACTAATAATATTGGTTTTTACTTCCTCCTTTTCGAAAGGACAAACAATTTATTTCGAAAAAGCATGGGGTTCGTTTGGTGGAGTTATTGATGAGTATGCATATGATGTAATTCAAAATTCGGATTCAGGCTATTATGTGTTGGCAAGTCAATCTTGGTTGTCAACAACACGAATTCAGAAAGTTGATAAATTCGGCAATTTAATTTCTGATGTCCCTGTTGCTCAAGGATTATTTTCCAATACGCTGTATTTCGACAAGACCATAGGGGATAATTTTATGATTTGCAGCGCACCAGTTGCGACTTACCATTTCGGCAAATGTGATTCATCTGGAAATTTACTCGCTGATACCATTCTTGATGCGGCTAATTATAAAATTAACAAGTATGGAAACAATTATTTATTTCTTTCTTCAGTTTCTTTGACCACATTTGGTTATCTTAAAATTTCTATTGTAGATACCAACCTTACTATTCTAAAGGTTATAGATATAATTCCTGATTCAATCCACACCTACACGCCTGCATTTATTGAATATTCTTTGGACAACACTTTTAATGTCGTTTCGGGCTTTGACATAAGGCAATATAACAGAGGGTTATCAGTAATGAAAATTGATACCTCCGGTGCAATATTATGGAAGAACGATTTTCCTGATACCTTAAATCCTTTCTCTATACAATGTATATCATTTGATACATCAGTCATAGTTTCCGGCGCAACTTTTGATTCTACATACACAATTCCATCAAGATTGTTTAATATGAAATTAGATAAGTATGGAAATATTGTTTGGTATAAAATAAGTAGTCGTCGCTATAATTATCTTTCAATAATTGAAACTAAGGATCATGGCTTTGCATTAGGTGCTACTGAGTATAATGGTCCAGGTTCATTAAATGATATTGTTTTAATTAAGTACGATTCACTTGGAACAGAATTGTGGGCACAATACTATGATTATTGCCAGAACTGGGATTATTTTGGATCAGTAAATGAGACTTTTGATAAAGGATTTATTATTTCAGGAATGACATATTGTCCAGGCGAAGAAAACGATTACTATTTATTAAAGACCGACAGCATGGGTAACACTGGTCCATTTACATCAGCAGATGAGCTGATAAACTCTAAACCATTATTTAGCATTTTTCCCAATCCTACCGAAAATAATTTCACTATAAAATTCAATTCAGAAGAAGCAACAGTTCGTCTATTTATTTACGACATGCTAGGAACAATACTTTATTCATCTGATCACTCAAACAAGGAAGAAATAATGAATACTGGATATCCTGCCGGAATTTACTTTGTAAAAGCAATGAAAGGGGAAAGTCAATTCATTGAAAAACTGATCATTCATTAACAAACAGATATCCTTGATGAATAGGCTTATAGATAATTGATAATTTGGCGATCGCATAACACCGCATTGCCAAAACATTATTTTTTGACTCTTTTTATTTTTATATTTAGGTAAAAAAATAATGCTTCGGCAATGCTAAACGTCAGACTGTGCAAAAACTATTAATAATTTTTTAGTCTATTTGTTTATTAAATATTTTCTTTAAACATCTTTAAGGAATAAAGAAATAACATGGGATTTCAAAATGGAATTGACCGCGAACAGACTATGCTGTTTCCGGTAAGTCTGGAAGAAATGATTCCGGAGGAACATCCGGTGCGCATTATTGATTTATTTATTCAGACACTCGATCTTCAGAAGCTGGGGTTCATTTCATCGGCACCTGCTGCAGAAGGTCGTCCGGCGTTTGATCCAAAAGATTTATTAAAACTGTATTTGTATGGCTACTTGAATCGTATCCGCACATCCCGTTTGCTGGAAAGGGAATGTGAACGCAATGTGGAAGTGATGTGGTTGCTTCGAGGATTAAAACCTTGCTTCCGTACGATTGCCGGCTTTCGTT
>JANNBB010000023.1:0-15009 GCA_031385005.1 Bacteroidota bacterium | reverse complement strand
GCATTCGTTTATGAAAGACGATGAGCGACTAAAAGTGGATGAATATCCACTGTTAGGTTGCTGAGCGAAGCCGAAGCACTTTTTTGCTTCCACCGCGCGCGAATTTCATCTCAAAATTCGTAAATCTGAAATCGAACATCTGAAATCTGAAATCATTTTAATTCAAACATCGCACATTCGTCTGTTGTTTTTGTACTTCGGCTTCTCTTAGCAACCGATCTTTGGATTTCTATTTACTATACTAATTCTTCAATCCATTAGGAAGTCTCGTGTGCTGCGGGAAGTTTTCAATATTTTAAATTTTAAAAAATCCAAGTTAACTCATTTAACGAATTCACTTAACAAAGATCGATGAAACATATAACTCTTTTGAATAATTGTATAATAAATCCAATAAATACATCTGCAAATTTGTATTGTAATAATTCAGTTACAAATAATTTCAAAATAAAATGGACAAAAATCAAAACGACAATCGCAATCAACAAAACGATGGCATGTCAAAAGACAAAACAAATCAGGATTTTAACAAACAAAAGCCAAATCCGAATGATCCCAATCAGAGAAATCAAAATACCGAAACTGAAGTAGAGGATACGAAAAACAAGAGTAAAGAAATCACCGGGGCTTTTTCCGCTCCACCCGCAAATTCAAAAACAGGTAAACAAGGAAATGAAGAAAAAACTGAAGAAGAAGAAGAAAATTATGGAAGCGAAATAGAAAAAAGAGACTCCAATTCTAAGCAAAACCAAAATACAACAGGTAAGCAAGATTCCGGTAAAGGAAAAATGTAATACCATTTAATGCCACTTTTCCATTCAAATGGAAAGGTGGTTTTTTCTAAAAAATAATAAATTGAAAATGAAATTTTTAAGTCCTTTATCGTTTTTTACACTACTAATTCTTTCTTCTACATTGAGCTCCTGTTCAGTAGTAACAGATATCTTTAAAGCAGGAATGAGTTTCGGAATATTTACCGTGTTAGCAATTGTTGTTATAATAGTCTTTATATTTATGAAATTAAGAAAAAACAAATCATAAGAAATCAAACTTAAAAATTGATTAAAAAAAGATAATATGAATAATATCTTTAAAGGATTGATTGCCGGCTATGGAGCAAAAAAATTAGGAGGTGGTTGTCTCAGTACAATTGTAATTTTTATAGTTATCTATATGTTGTTAGGTCATTGCAATTAAAGTTCAATTTTCAATATCAAAATTTTCCATTTCACTCAAATAAATCCCGGCTGCGAAAGATTTACTCTACAAATTCGTAAATCTGAAATCGAACATCTGAAATTTGAATTAATTTTTAATTCAAATATTCCACATAATGTCAATTTTGGAGTTCCAAGAGCTCATAAAGCAACTGACTAAGCTGTTATTTTTCACTTAAGCACAGTTTCAGCTAGAATGTGTTTTAAAATGAAATATACTTTTCGATTCGATTGCGGCTTACCGGTTTCAATGTAAAAATATTCATTACTTTTAGTTTTTACAAAAATTGAACTTATGTGCCAATATTTGAGAACATAGCGATTAACAATCGAAACATTTAAAATGAACGAAGTATTTA
The DNA here is from genome assembly GCA_031385005.1 of Bacteroidota bacterium. Taxonomy (GTDB): domain Bacteria; phylum Bacteroidota; class Bacteroidia; order AKYH767-A; family 2013-40CM-41-45; genus JADKIH01. The sequence continues at coordinate 13,433 of JANNBB010000023.1, read as the reverse complement.
AAGTAGCTGCTGCACAAGCATCACCTTTTTTTTTAAACAAAACAAAAACAGTTGAAAAGGCATGTGATATAATTAAACAGAAAAACTAATAGCAACATAGATACAACTGATTAAGTTATACATCATTTAAAACATCAACTAAATTAAAATAAATAAAATGGAAACAGCACCACAATTTGACCCTGTTAAATACAAAAACACTACCCATGACCAATGGCAAACAGCAGCAGAAGCCTGGTTCAGATGGAGTCCTACACTCAATCAATGGCTTGGTAAATCAACAGAAACAATGTTGGATATGGCAGGTATTTCAACAGGGCATCGCGTGCTTGATGTTGCCGCTGGTGCTGGTGAGCAATCTATAACTACAGCAAAAAAAGTTGGTTCTACAGGTTACGTTCTCGCTACCGACATATCATCTAACATACTTGAGTTTGCTAAACAAATGGCAAAAAATTCAGGGCTGGAAAACATTGAAACAAAAGTAATGGATGGAGAAAATCTATCTGTACCAGATGCAACATTTGATGCAGTCATTTCTAGAGTAGGACTTATATATTTTCCGGATCAACAGAAAGCTTTAAGGGAAATGCTACGAGTGCTCAAACCGGGTGGCAAAGTTGCCGCTATCGTTTATTCAATTCCTGAAAATAATAAACTTTTCTCAGTTCCGGTATCAATTATTCGCAACCGTGCAAAACTACCGCCACCATTACCCGGCCAGCCGGGTCCGTTCAGCTTAGGTGCAGAAGGTGTAATTGAAAAAGCATTTATGCAAGCCGGTTTCATTAATGTGAAATCGGTGCTTGTTGATTCTCCTCTACTTATGACTGCTGCAAAAGATTGTGTGCGGTTTGAGAAAGAGTCTTTCGGTGCACTACATCAAATGATGAGCAGTTTAACAGATACCGAAAAGGAATCAGTTTGGCTAGAAATAGAACAAGAACTTAAGAAATTTGAAACAGAGCAAGGATTTATCGGACCTTGTGAGATGGTTGTGGCTATAGGAGAAAAAGAAAAATTCTTGTAACATCGTAGCTAAGTAAAATAAGCAAACCCCTGCTGTGCAGAATTACCTTATCATTCACCAATAAAAAACAGAAAATGCTTCGAAGGAACCGATTGTTATCGGTTTCAAACTACTTTGTTTTGTGAAGTGGATTTCAAATTCATTGCTCATGTCTTGAATTTATCTATCCTGTTTTATGTGAAAATATTCAGTACTTTTATTTTTTACCTTAACGGACGTTATTGTCAATTCGAAAAGCAAATCATCTTAATAATATAAAGTTATGAAAAAACTTATTCTGCTTTCAACTTTACTAATAATCACGCATGGCATGTATGCGCAAAGAGTTTATCCATTGGTACCGGGAATTACAATTGATTCAATTTTGGAGACAAAACCGGGTGCCACAAAAATAGCCCTGGAAACGGTTAGCGGCCACCTTTTTTACACCACTGCTTCGGGTGACATTTTTGAAGTATACATACCGCTTGTAGGTGCTGCAAACGACTCTTTAAGATATACTTCCACTGATCATGGCATTATTTCATTACAAGGTTTATTCTTTCGTGATAGTGTAATGTATCTCTGTGGAAATATTTGGTCAGCGACTAGTGGCATTGGGAAAGTAGTTAAAGGCACGTTACAACCCAATGGAACAAGAATTTGGGTGGACATTGTGACAACAGATCCCTACCCTACAGCAAACTCTATCGGTGATCATGGTTTTACCGGAGTGAATTTAGATCCTGCCGGAAATTTTATTTATGTATCAAGTGGCGCGAGAACACATTTAGGTGAAGTCCGTACCAATAGTGGTGCATGGCCCGGATTGAGAGAGGTTCCCTTAACAACGCGCATATTTAAGTTTCCTGTCAATACCGTTGGCGTGGTCCTTCAAAACGACTCTTTACTTATTGATAATAGCGGATATGTTTTTGCATGGGGAACAAGAAATGCTTATGATATGGCATGGGATGGTAATGATACACTATTTGCCATAGACAATTCCGGGGAAAGAGATGATCCTGAAGAATTGAATTGGTTGAGACAAGGAAAGCATTATGGATTTCCTTGGAAAATGGGCGACAATAATAATCCGCTCAGGTTTTCACCCTATGATGTAAATCTTGATCCGCTGGTAAACCATCTTTGTGGTGGATATATTAATGGCTGGTTTACCGATGACCCGGCTTTTCCTCCTGTTCCAGCCGGTATAACGTTTACAGATCCAATACGAAATTATGGTGTGGTCGCAGATTTTTTCCGAGATTCCATAACCGGACAAGTAAAAAACGCACACGATGAAGGAACCTATATTTCTTCTTTTAGCGCTCATCGTTCACCACTTGGTTTAGTGTTTGACAAAGACAGTATGCTTGCAGCACCATTTAGAGGAGATGGCTTTGTTTTGAGTTTTATGCCGGGTGGAGATAGCACGGGATATAGTCCTCTATCACCATGGGGAGGGCCTTGTCCGTTTGTTGATCCTTCAAGAGAACTGTTGCAATTAAAACTGACTTATAATTCAGCTATTGATAATTACACGATGACTACTTCAAACGTCGCACAAGGATTTTATCTACCGGTTGATGCAGAGTTAAACGGCAATGTCATGTATGTAATTGAGAATGGCGGAGACATTTGGAAAATTACATTTCCTTCATACGTAGGAATTCCTCCCATTCAAAATTCTGCTGCCTTTTCAATATATCCCAATCCGTTTAACTTGAGTACAACTGTAAAATTTGAAAACTCAGAGAAGGACATTTGCACGATGACACTTTACGATATGTATGGACAAATCGTTCGGACAATTACCCACGTAACAACAGATTTAATTGAAATAGAAAGATCAAATCTTACGACCGGACTTTACTTTTTGCAATTAAAAACAGATAAAAAAATCAAGGCGGAAGGAATGTTAATTATTCAATAAGACACGAGTTAACACAAAAAGATTCTAACGAGGGTAAAGGCTTTCTTAAAAATTACAAATCACCAATTAAATAAATAAAAATATAAAATTATGGCTGACAATAGCGTATCCTTACACAGAGTATTTACGGCTTCTCCGGAAAAAATATATCGCGCCTTTACAGATGCAAATGCAATGGCATCCTGGATTCCACCTTATGGATTTTTATGCCAGGTTCATAAAATGGAAGTAAAAGTAGGTGGAAGTTTTAAAATGTCATTTATAAACTTCTCAACAGGCAACGGCCACTCATTTGGAGGTAACTACCTTGAACTAAAACCAAATGAATTTATCAAGTACTCCGACACATTTGATGATCTTAACCTACCAGGAGAAATGATTACTTCCGTTTGGTTGAAAAAGGTATCTTGCGGAACAGAAATAAAAATATTACAGGAAAATATACCTTCGATGATTCCTACAGAAATGTGTTATTTAGGATGGCAGGAATCGCTCGAGAAATTAAAAAAACTTGTCGAGCCGAATATTCCCGATGCATAATAATACTGTCGAATAAGTCGTTGCCATTAAAATATTCTTTACTTATAATTTTTGCACAGACTGCTATTGTCGTTCAACATAAAAGAAAATAAAATAAATTTATATTCACTTAATGAATTAAACATTATAAAATGGCCAAACAAATCTTTATCAATTTAGCAGTGAAAGATCTGAAAAAATCCATGGATTTTTATACTGCATTAGGTTTTTCAAACAATCCACAATTTTCGGACGATAGCGGAAAGTGTATGGTTTGGTGTGAAAATATTTTTGTAATGATATTGACACATGATAAATTTAAGGCATTTGCTACCAAACCTATTGCTGATACAAAAACAAATTTAGCCGGGCTTTTTTCTTTATCAGTTGATAGTATAGAAGAAGTAAATCGGATTTTATCAAATGGACTAAAAGCAGGCGGAATAGAACCAAGCGAAATGAAAGATTATGGTTTTATGCAACAGCGAACTATTGAAGATTTTGACGGACATACCTGGGAGATTTTCTATATGGACATTTCAAAATTTCCGTCAAAATAATCCGTCAAAATAATAATAACTAAACGCTAACATATAAGGATTAAACTCTATGCCCTGTTTTGAGAAATTGTGATTTTATCCGTTAAATAATTCGAAATTCCAATTATCTTTACTTTGTGGAATATAAATCTTTCATAATGAAACATTTCATTTACTTTTTAGGGCTAACTACTATTTGTTACTCCTGTAATCATCAAACAGAAAATAAAACAGCTTTAAAAAAAGAGAATTCTATCTCTGCACAAAATAGCTGCTGTGTTCCTGAAATATTAGATACGTTATGGTATTACTCGGGTAAAAAAGCCCCTCTGTTTAACGGATTAGAAGGAATACATTTTCCTGTTTCAACAACAAACAAAGAAGTACAAAAATATTTTGACCAGGGTCTGATGTTGTCTTACGCTTTTAATCATGCCGAGGCAGGGCGTTCATTTTTCGAAGCAGCAAGGCAAGACTCAACATGTGCCATGTGTTGGTGGGGATTTGCTTATGTATTAGGGCCCAATTACAATGCAGGCATGGAGAAAGATAATTGCCGGCGAGCTTACGAAGCAATAAAAAAAGCAAAATCTTATTTCGCATCAAGTACACAGAAAGAAAAAGATTTGATTGAAGCGCTGACACTGCGCTATTCAAATGATTCAACAATTGAGCGACCTATACTTGACTCAATGTATGCCGCAGCCATGCGTGAAGTTTACAAAAAATATCCTACTGATGTTACGGTGGCTACGCTTTTCGCTGAGGCATTGATGGATTTACACCCCTGGAATCTTTATAAAAAAGATGGAACTATTCAATCTTGGACACCCGAGATTTTAACTGTCCTTAAAAGTTGTTTGCAGTTAGAACCACGTCATGCCGGAGCAAATCATTTTTACATACATGCAACTGAAATGTCTCAACATGCAGAAACTGCTTTGGCAAGTGCTGACCTGCTTTGCAATTTAGTTCCGGGTGCAGGCCATCTTGTTCACATGCCATCGCATACATACATCCGAATTGGTAAATATCATGATGGTGTTGTTGCTAATCAAAAAGCTGTTTTAGTTGACAGTTTGTACGTGGAAGCTTGTCACGCTCAGGGCGTGTATCCTCTTGCCTACTATCCACATAACTATCATTTCATTTCGGCATGTGCCACACTTTGCGGTGAAAGTAAAATTGCAATGATTGGAGCAAACGAAACTTCCATTCATTCACATAAAAAATTATTGCGCGACCCAGCATGGGCGACACTTCAACATTATTATTCTATCCCATGGTTTGTTGAAGTTAAGTTGGGCTTATGGAACGATATTCTTCATTCACCTAAGCCGGAAAATGATTTAAAGTATCCATCTGTGATTTATCATTATGCGCAAGGAATGACTATGCTTTCACAAAATAAAATTGCCGATTCAAAAAAGCATCTCAATGAAATGAAAATAATTATGACTGATACCGCAATTAAAGCATTATCCATCTGGGGCATTAACAGCTTATATGATATATGTGTGGTTGCATCAAATACTTTAGAAGGAGAAATAAATGCAAAAGAAAATAATTTTTCTGCTGCAATTTCCCAACTGCAAAATGCAGTTGAGAAAGAGGATGCCTTGAATTATAATGAACCACCCGACTGGTTTTTTTCAACACGTCATCATTTAGGGGCAGTCTTAATTGAGGCAGGAAAAATTCAGGAAGCAATTAAAGTTTACAAAGAAGATTTAAAGACCTTTCGTGAAAACGGTTGGGCATTGAAAGGACTTATGAATGCTTATGAAAGAAGTGGCGACAAAATAAAATACGAAGAGACAAAAATACGTTTTAATGAAGCCTGGAAGCATGCTGACATTAAAATCACATCCTCTCGAATACTGTAACAACAGAATGAATGGACAATAAATATTATTTTACAATAATGAAGCAATATTTATTTTTATTTTTTTTCTTCATATGTAAAAGCTTTGCATTGGCTCAAAGCAATATAGTAACTTATGCCGGAGGCACCGGAAAAGAAACTTTCTACGATGTTATTCAAATTACAGACGGAACATTTTTAATTTGCGGATATGCAACTGACTTAAATTGGATTGGTAGCGGGGTACCAAAAATTCAACTGACCAATACAAGTGGAATTCCAAATTCGCTTGGCACCAATCAATATGGTTTTATTTTACATTTGTCGTCCGACTTGCAAAACATTTTGCAATGCATACATTTCCCGCAAGGAGTAGTTGAAGATATTCGATTTATAAAAACCAATACACTCCCCTATTCACCAACCGGAGATTTATACATCAGTTGCAATACATCCGATACAGACCCGAACAATGGCGGCTACATCATTGCCAAACTTGATTTCAACTTTGTGAATGGAATTCCTTCCACCCTATCCTGGTTTCATATAGTTTGGGCAAAATCAGGGCCAAAAGATTATCATCCATGGGATGTCACGAACGATGGAAAAGTCTATTATATATCCGGCGAAGCATATGGCTACGATTGGAGTGCTATTTATTGTTTGAATCAAAACGGACAACGAACCGTTGTTAATAATTGGAGAACGCATTGGCTTTCCAACGGCACAGAATGGAAAGGAACTCCTGCGTCGGCTAACCCCTTAGGCAGCATGGATTCTGTTAACTACAGCGGCATCGTTTTAAAAATCTGGGGACGTTGCGATTTGCGATCCTGGACAACAAATGATTACAACAACATCACTGCAGACGAAAACGGCGGAATAAAAAAAGGAAGGTGGCCCGTTGATATATTATTTGATTCACCCTGCGACCCGCTCAATCCGACTGCTGTTAGTCCGGGTTATACCGGATATTCAGCTGCTGCGGGTAGTCCGGTTTATGGAGGAGAGTGTATTAACATTGATAAACGTAACAACAATATTTATGTCGGAATGAATTTTAAAAGCGTAGCTGCAAATGGTAGCCCTGATTTTGAACCGGCCGTAATAGCAATGGATTCATCCGGAATGTTGCTTTGGTGGAGCCGGTTGTATCACGAAATAAATCCTGCCGGTGACACTGTGAATTCAATTCCCGATCAATATATTGATGCATTAGCAATCGACTATACCAATAACAAATTAGTTGTTGGTGCCCGATGTCATGGAAATAACGTAGAAAATTTTTGGGAGGGAAACACAATTGCCACAGATACCAATGCCTATGGATTTCAAAATAGTTTTACTGGAACGAATGGAAACATTCATGAATCCTGGCTAGGTAAGTTAAAACTGAATGATGGCATGCTCACCAATTCAACATACATGGCAGAATTGGCGGAAGGAACAGGTTCATTTGGCACACCCCATGCTGAGCCTAACCTGGACGGATGGCCCAACCCCAATACAGGCTGGCCGGATGTAAATACAACACGAATGGCAAAAAACAATATGAAGGTTTCTAGTAACGGAGATGTATGTGTTTTAGGAGTTGGACGAAGAACAATCACCACAGCAAATGCATATCAAAAAATGGTGAAACCCTTTTACGGTGGTTTAAGCTGTTGGAACAGTTTTGTAAGAGTATATGATTCGCAATTTCATGTACCTAAATATTCTTCACTTATTGTCGGTGTGTGGGACACTCTTACACAAGCCGGCGGAGACAATACCGAAATGTTTGGCGTTTGCAAAACCAATCTTGGAGTTATTTGCGTTGGCAGGCAAAAAGCAGACACGAATGGCACACCGACAGGAAATAATATTCCAGTTACAAATATTACGTCCTGGGGAAACGGAACACCTCAAAATGAAAGTGCCATTTTGGTATACTACAAAGCGAACAATCTGAATAATCCTAACGATAGTATCTTAACAACCGGATTAAAACCGGAAAATATCCATTCTTTGGAAAATAAAATAACTATCTATCCCAATCCCACTGCTGATAAATTGTCTGTTTTGTTTAGCAATGAAATTGAAAATAAAATGAATTGGAAATATCAATTAACAGATCTAACCGGAAGAATAATTCAACAAGGTGAACTAATAAATTCTTCAATTAATCTAACTAATGTTTCAAGTGGAATTTATATTTTAGAGTTACTCAATAAAAACTCTTTCTTCGTAAAAAAAATAAATGTAAGTGATTGAGATGAAAAATAATCTATTTATTAGTGTAATTTTACAAATAAAAATAATGAATAAAAAACAAATCCTCCATCTTTCCTTTTTTCTTCTCATCGTTTTTTCATTTACATTCTTCGCTTGCAAAAAAGATTCTTTAGATAAGTGTGATGGCAATTCGATAACGACCTGCACAGAAGACCCATCCAAAGCTAACATTAGAATCAAAAACAATAGCAAATATGATTTTTGTGCTGTTGTTTTAAGTCCTCCTGCCCGATTGGTCAATTGCGGTAGGATAAAAAAAGGCGAAAAGACTTGTTATCATGCTTTTGACCAAGCTTATAATTATGCATATATTAAACTCTATATTGAAGACAAAGAATTTGTACTTCAACCAATAGACTACACAGGCGAAGTGCCATTGGATAGCGGAAAATATACATATATACTTGACATTTCAGATTTTAATGCCCGGAGAATTTCTCTTACACTTCAGAGAGACTAATCTTCAATAAATAAATAATTACTATATATAATTCTAAACTGCTTTAACAGCTTTTTTGCCAACCTTGGCTTTTGCCGCTTTTAGAATATTCTGACTTCCATTCAATAGATTGAATTGTCTATAAGCTTATCTAAATAAATTACTTGTTTAACAATTGATTTGTTTCATTCACTTATTTTTTTTAATTTTAAACTATATATTTAGCATTGAATTTTGATTTTTTTTTAGAATTTAAAATAGTAAAAATAAATATGAGTATAATTAATTTTTTCTTATTACATAATTAATCAAATAATAAAACGGAGAAGCTGAAAACCGTCAAGAGTAAGCACACAAAAAGTGCGGCGTCAGCACTATAATCACTGACAATAAAAAAATGAAAAATTCCTTTTTTATGATTCTATCGGTTATTTTTTTTACAACAATCTTTTCAGTAAATAGTGCAATTGGCCAGGATAAAAAACCTAATTGGCCCGGAGTGACTATTAAAGTATTACTCGACAATGAAAATGTAAACGTTTCCGAAGTAACCTTTAATGCCGGGGCTGTTGCAGACTGGCACTCACATCCGCAGTACACAGTTTATGCGGTGACAGACGTAAAAATGAAAGTGGAAATAAAAGACAAAGAACCCAATGTGGTCGAAATAAAAGCCGGTCAGGCAATTTGGTCTCCTGCTGTAACGCACCAAACGACGAATGTTGGTAAAAATCCTTTTACTGTAATTGTTAGCGAAGTAAAAGAAGTGCCGCATAAACATTAAGAAAATTTCCTGACTTCCTTTCTCGTCAAATAATAAACTATCTGTAAGTCAAAAAAAAGCAACACTGTGAAAAGGTATCTCGCCGTTTTCCGGTGTTGCATTTTTTAAATGAGCACTGAGTCGATTAATCTTCTTCAAAAATATACATGAAGCACATTAATTTAGAATAATAAATGCATAAATCAACTTTTCGACAAGTACTAAATAGTTAATTCATTTCCTTTGATTTCAATCTTGATATTTGAAAATTATTACAAAAATAAATTATGAAAAAAAGTAATAGAAAAGATTTGTCGCATGTAGAAAACGAGATATTAATCAACCTATTAAAAACACGATTTGAAAAAAACTTGAACCGACATAAAGATCTCCAATGGTCAAAAATACAAACAAGGCTGGAATCAAAAACTGAAAAACTTTGGTCGCTCCATGAAATGGAAAAATCAGGCGGAGAGCCGGATGTTATTTCTCACGATAAAAAAACCGGCGAATACGTTTTTTATGATTGTTCTCCTGAAAGCCCTTCCGGCCGCAGAAGTGTTTGTTATGACAGGGATGGCTTAGATTCCCGAAAAGAATTTAAACCTAAGGATAACGCTGTTGACATGGCTGCTACTATGGGGCTTGAGTTATTAACGGAAGAGCAATATTTAGTCTTGCAGCAATTCGGCCCTTTCGATACTAAAACTTCAAGCTGGTTGAAAACACCAGACAAAATAAGAAAACTCGGTGGTGCCATCTTTGCCGATTTTAGATATGGACAAGTGTTTGTCTATCACAATGGTGCTCAATCCTACTATGCAGCAAGGGCTTTCCGGTGCTTGTTGAAAATTTAATGTTTTTAAGGTAGCTGATTTTGATTCCCTTAGCGTAATTGTCGACCGACACTGAACAAAACACAAAATTTAATTCGTTCTTTAGAGTAAAATGAATGATGAGAAATCTGACCCTGGTGCTGGTATTTTTATTTTTCTCTTGTAATCAAAAACCAAAAACCGGCAACTCAACTTTATCTGGAAATAGTTCACCGGTTTCCAAAACAAATTCTCCTACTCTATTAAAAATTAACACCCCAATTGACGATCCAAATTTTGTATTATCAAAAGATACGATCTCCAAATTCGGCCCCCACTCTATTACCAGAAATATACTGCAAGAAAATTCCGATAGCTATGGTAATGGAAACTTATGGTTTGCTACCTGGGAGGGTATTATTTCTTACGATGGCAAATTATTTACTAATCATACTCTGAAAGAAGGACTGAAGCATTACCATGTCTTTTCTATTTTACAGGAGCGTTCGAATAGTTACAGGAAAGGCAACATCTGGTTTGGAACAATTGGAGGTGGTGTCTATCAATATAACCCTTCCGCTTCTTCAAACATCGACAAAAATTCTTTTACACTTTTTACAACAAAAGATGGACTCGTCAACGATGTTGTATTGTGACTATTCCGGCGATACTGACCCACCCATTCCGGCCATGTTGACCCACCCCTTTTAGGGTGATTGGATTTGATGGTTCGAAGTTAAATTATTTTTTGTTTTGTTTTTTTCTTAATGATTCTCCTTTTAGTTCAAAACGATGGGCATTAGCCGTCAGACGGTCCATAATTGCGTCGGCCAAAGTAGGTTCATTGATAGCTTCATACCATTTGTTAATTGGTATTTGAGAAGCAATCATTATTGAACGTTTCGCGTAGCGATCTTCCAGGATTTGTAGTAACGCCAGTCTTGTATTTTGTTCCATTGGTGCCAGACCAAAGTCATCCAGGATTAACAGAGAGGTTTTTTCCAGTTGATTGAGAAGTTTAACAAAAGTTCCGTCCAGTTTTGCCATCATTAGTTTTTCAGTAAAGCGATTTAAGTTTAAGTATAACGTTTTATAACCCATTACGCAGGCTTGATGACCCAATGCGCAGGCTAAAAAACTTTTTCCCGAACCGGTTGATCCGCTGATGAGTATATTCTCAGCACGATCTAAATAAGAACAATCCGATAATTGCAGTACTTGTTCCTTTGTCAGATTTCTGTCTTTGGTAAAAGATAGTTCCTCGATCGTTGCCGCGTAGCGGAGTTTACTAATCTTTAGAAAAAATTGTGTCTTGTAAAAGACTCTGTTTTGCTTTTCTGCATCACACATTTGTGCAATCAGTGCGTGGGCTTCCGGTTGCTGATGCGTGGAAAGTTGAAGAACACTTTCATAGCTTCGTGCCATACCAGTTAGTTTTAATTCATTAAGTTGTTGAAGGGTTGCTGTTGTATTCATAAGATTTATTTTTAGTTAAACTGTTTCTATTGATAATTAGTACGCCCACGAATATTGTCATGGTCTGGAATAAAATTTATTTCTTTTTGTTGGGTTTTATCCAGATTATTTTTCAAAATATTCTGAATGATACCATAGTTGGCTTGTGGCGACTCGCTAGCACGTAGGCAGGCAGCTTCGAGCCTATCGTTGCCATATTGTTTTCCCAAACGAAAAATTCCCAGACAACTGTTAAAAGTTTGTTCAGGAAAAACTTTTGAAGAAAGAATGCGGCCAATAAATTTTTTTACGGAAGGTCCGATCGTTTCAGCACGATTCATAAACGTATCTGCATTCCATCCCTTTCGTTCATACATGTGTGCGTGATTGGCGGGCATATGGGATTTTAAAGTAGTGTATCCGTATTTTTTATAATTCCTCGAATGGAATGCAACCCTTTTATGTTCAAGGTAGATTTCTACCAAATCATTGGTATAAATCAGTTTTACTGTTTTTCCGATCAGGGTATAGGGAACACTGTACTGATGAAAATCTTCTCCTAAAATCACGTGATAATTTTTCTGAACTTTTGCCATGGCTGTATGCTTTATCACGTAACAGTTTTCGGGTAATGGTTTAAGCAGCTGTTTTTCTTCCGTCTCGAAAATCATGTTCCTGCTGTAATTCCTTCCTTTAAAATTCCAGGCATGATGTTTTTCAAGCTCAATACGTATTGCATGATTAAGTTCGGTAAGCGAATAATACACTTTGTCACGTAATGGTGCATAGATTCGTCTATAAGCAATAAACACCCCACTTTCAACACTTGCTTTATCGCGAGGTTTTCTCACTCTGGCAGCCATTACTGTTAGACCATAATACTGACCAAAATAATCCATGGCCTCGGTAAAAGTGGGCTCGTAGCGGCTGGCTTTGGTGACGGCTGTGCGAAGGTTATCACATTTGATACATTGAGGAGATCCTCCCATGTAATAAAGTGCGTTGGATAGACCGGATACAAATTCATCCTGCTTTTGTGAACGTAATGCTTCCACGTACGCGTAATTGCTATAAGGTAAAACACAAACCAGAACTTGACACGTAACAATTTCACCGGTAGCACGATCGATGTAATGAAGCGTATCGCCTGCAAAATCCACCATCATTCGCTCACCCGGAATATGCGTGAAGTGCATAACTGCATTTTTAATTTTCAACTCTTTGGAGAGATGTTCGCAGAACTGAGAGTAGCTATATGGACAAGAATATTCGGAGCGATATTCATCCCATAGTAATTGACGTGTAACTCCTCGCCTTCTTAGTTCGGAGAAAAAATACTCCAGTCTGCTTTCAAAATCCGTTCTACGATCAGGATTATCCTGCTTGAGAGTTGCTTTCCGTTCGATTAGGCCGGTTAAAGAATCCTCATCCAGCTTTAGTAGTTCCTCGAAAGGAGTTTTACTTTCACTGATACGCAAGCGATAATCGCGAACCGTATTTCGTGATATTCCTGTGAGCCGAACAATGGAACGTACACCGTAGTTCTTGCTTAAAAGTTCAATGATCTGTTTGATTTGGTGCATACTTATTGGTTTTCCAGCCATATTCTTTGAATGTTTTTAGACATCAAAGCGAAGGCTTTTTAAATCAAATCCAATACACCGGGAGGGGGGTCAATATTGCCGGAATGTCACCTAATGAGGTGGGTCAGTATTGCCGGAATGTCATTCTCTTTTCTAAAAAGGGGTGGGTCAACATGGCCGGAATAGGTGGGTCAGTATGCTCCGGAATTGGGGGGTCAATATGGACCGGAATAGTCA
>JANNBB010000019.1:0-3204 GCA_031385005.1 Bacteroidota bacterium | reverse complement strand
TCCTTCAAAACATGGCGAATGATCCCTGCACCAAAGCGTGGAGAAGTTGTTCGTCAGATGGGAGATCAACTCAGAAAATACAAAGAACCATTAGGAAAGCTTGTCGCTTACGAGATGGGAAAAATATATCAGGAAGGTCTTGGCGAAGTACAGGAAATGATAGACATCTGCGATTTTGCAGTAGGACTTTCCCGTCAGCTACATGGTTTTACCATGCACAGTGAGCGTCCGCGTCATCGTATGTATGAACAATATCATCCGCTGGGAATCATCGGTGTTATTTCAGCATTTAACTTTCCTGTTGCCGTTTGGGCATGGAATGCGATGCTTGCACTTGTCTGTGGCGACGTAGTTGTTTGGAAGCCGAGTTCAAAAGTAATGTTGTGTTCAATTGCCGTTCATAAAATACTTGCTGACGTTTTAAAGAAGAACAACGTTCCCGAAGGAGTTGTAAATCTTGTTGCAGCAAGCTCCAAATATGTAGGGGATAATTTCCTTGCCGATCACCGTGTTCCACTTATTTCTGCGACAGGTTCAACAAGAGTTGGGAAAAAAGTGGGGGCTATTGTAGGTGAACGCCTGGGAAGAAGTTTACTCGAGCTGGGCGGAAACAATGCCATCATCATTACCGAAAATGCAGATATGGAAATGGCGCTTCGTGCAGTTCTGTTTGGCGCTGTCGGTACGGCCGGACAACGGTGCACTTCCACGCGAAGACTGATCATTCACGAATCTGTATATGAAAAATTTAAAACCAAATTGCTGAATGCCTATGAGCATATTCGCATTGGCCATCCACTCAATGAAAAAACACTTGTCGGACCTTTAATTGATAAAGGAGCTGTAAAAGATTTCTTCAATGCAATTGAACGCGTTAAGAAGGAAGGTGGAAAAATAATTTACGGAGGAGAAGCCATGACTGGCGAGGGTTACGAAAGCGGCTGTTACGTTAAACCATGCATCGCAGAAGTTACCAAGAATTTAAATATCGTTTGCGATGAAACATTTGCTCCGCTGCTATATCTGATGAAATATAAAACGATGGAAGAAGCCATTGCATTTCACAATGGAGTTCCGCAAGGACTTTCATCTGCCATATTCTCCAGCAACATCCTTGAGACGGAAAGATTTCTTTCCCATGAAGGAAGTGATTGCGGTATTGCAAACGTTAACATCGGAACATCAGGTGCTGAAATCGGCGGAGCATTCGGTGGGGAGAAGGAAACCGGCGGCGGAAGAGAGTCGGGAAGCGATGCATGGAAAGTTTACATGCGCCGTCAAACAAATACGATTAACTTCAGCTCTGAGTTGCCACTTGCTCAAGGAATAAAATTCGATACAGGCGAATAATCATTTACACCCTATGTGGTTGGCGTTTTTTAGAAAAAAAATTTTCGGGAAAAGGGCTAATCGCATAGGGTAATTTATTTTCAGATGCGTCTATTTGTTATTGCTTTTCTTTTTTGCCAACAAATTCTGGCTCAACTTCCCGATGGCAATTGGCATGCTGCACTGAAAATTAACGACACACTCGAGCTTCCATTTACCTTTACTACGTCTGACAAAAAAATAATTATTCATAATGCCGAAGAAAATATTCAGGTAGATGAAATTAGTCAGCTCGCGCAATATTTATTTATTCAAATGCCCGTCTTCGATTCCGAATTCAGGTGCCGCCTTTCCGGAGACACGCTTGAAGGAGATTTTATTAATCATGCGCGTACTTCCAAAAACATTTTTTCTTTTAGAGCTACACGCGGCATGTCCTATCGATTTTCTGATAAACCGGAGCGCTCCAAACAAAATATTTCCGGTCGTTACAGAGTTAAGTTCGACGGCGAAGATGATGAGTCGAAAATAGCTGTGGGAATATTTAATCAGGTTGGCGGTCGTCTTACGGCAACATTTCTCACGACTACCGGCGATTATCGTTTTCTGGAAGGCGAAGTAAATGGAAACAGAATTTGGCTATCGGCATTCGATGGCTCGCATCTGTTTTTGTTTACTGCTATTATCAAAAATGATTCTCTCGTAAATGGTGAGTTCTTTTCAGGACAACACTGGCATGACACCTGGTCTGCAAAAAAGGACGAACAGGTTGTGCTTCCTTCACAGGATTCATTAACATGGATAAATCCCGGATTCGAAAAATTTAATTTCACTTTTCCCGATGAAAACGGAAAAATGTATTCACTCAGCGATGATCGATTTCAAAACAAACCGGTTATCATTCAAATCATGGGAACCTGGTGCCCGAATTGTCTGGACGAAACCAAGTTTTTATCCGAATGGTACAAAAAGAACAAGCATCGTAATATAGAAATCGTTGCACTCGATTATGAACGAATTGCAGAAAACGAAACGGCAAATAAAAATATCAGCAGATTGAAAAGCCGGTTTGATATTACTTATCCAATACTCTTTGCAGGATCTTCAGATAAAACAGCGGCGGCGAAAACATTGCCTATGCTTAGCAGAGTATTCGCATTTCCTACAACTATTTTTCTGAACAAAGATAAAAAAGTAATTAAAATCCATACCGGATTTAATGGTCCTGCAACGGGAGTAGAATATCAGAAATTCGTAAGTTGGTTTGATGAGATGGTAGAAAAGTTGGAGCATTAATCAAAATGCTTTTCTTACCAAGATAATCGAATGCTAAAACACCCATCTTAAAATGATTTATTGTTGTTTGTGTTTCCAGCGACGATGTGTCCATAGCCAATAGGCAGGATCTTGTCGGATAACTGATTCATTGATGCGGGCGCATTCTTCTGTAATGAAAAAAGGTTTTTCTTTTGAAGGGTTATCGCTAATTTTAATATATTCTATTCTGTAATATCCTCTTTTTATGCGTGTAATTTTTCCATAGAGAATGGGGTAATCGTATTTGACGGCATATTTTTCCGCCCCAAGAAGCATGCACGTCGGTTGGTTCAGAAATGTTACCCAATGACCTTTTTTGGGATCCGAAGGACTCTGATCGTTGATAAAACCATAGGTGCACAATTGGTTCACATGGCTTTCAAAAAAATCAGCCACCTCGCGGGTTGACATCAGTTCCACACCAAATTTGGCACGTGTATTTCTTAATTTTTTATCGAAGAATTTATTGGACAAACGTTGATAAATCCCCGTTCCTTTATGTTTGCTATGTGAGGATAATGTAACAGCCGGCCATTCCCAATTTCCGTAATGACCGGT
>JANNBB010000051.1:0-230853 GCA_031385005.1 Bacteroidota bacterium | reverse complement strand
GTGTACAGATGATGACACATGGTTAAGTTTAGGATTTAGTGAACAGAGACAGAAACAGAGACAGTGTACAGATGATGACACATGGTTAAGTTTAGGATTTAGTGAACAGAGACAGAAACAGAGACAGTGTACAGATGATGACACATGGTTAAGTTTAGGATTTAGTGAACAGAGACAGAAACAGAGACAGTGAACAGGTCGTAATCCAAAGCTCATTCAGTTTAATGTATTTTGGAGGCAATTCGCTTTTTTCTCTCATGGGTTTAACAAAAGAATCTCCTACTTTTTGTTGTAAATAAGCTGACATGTAATTTATAAATTTTCTTTTAGTGGCAGGTATTGAATGAAACTCTTTATAAAACCTTTGGAGTTCTTTTTCATTGTTCAATCTCGGAAGACGATAAAACTGCGTTCGTTGTGCATACATTCCGGTGTGATGTACACCAATACAGATCAACATTTTTTTAATAGTCTCCTTATCGATAGCAAGTATCTTTATCCAATGGGTGATAGGATGCTCTTTGTTTTTATGTGAAATCCTTGCGCGACGACTCATCGTAAAACCACGCCGGAAATAATTGGCCACTTTTGGTTTCATATAATATTTATGATTCAGCAAATATATTTCTCCACCCATGCCCAGGCAACTGCATAAATGAGGAGAAATGAAAAAATAATCTTACGTGCTTTCTTTGGCTCAAATTAACAGCCATGAAAACGGACCAATGGGGAACCACGGCTCGGCAGTAGGATGAAGTGAACAGTGACAGAGACAGTGAACAGTTGTTGACCCACGGCTTGGCCTAGGATGAAGTGAACAGAGACAGAAACAGTGAACAGCTGATAACCTACGGTTAAGTTTAGGATTTAGTGAACAGAGACAGAGACAGTGTACAGCTGTTTACTCGTTGCTCGCCCACAGTTCGGTAGTCTTAAGCAAATAGGATTATTACATCGAAACTCAACACCACCATGCGTGACTACGTCGCATTACGTACCGACCTCGCGGCTTGGCTAAATCTTAAGCAAGAATTATTGTTGCTTTAAGACTTCCTGCTTCGACGTACTTATTTCCTACGTCTACCTAAAACGCAGCGACGCTTCATTTACTATAGGTGTAAAAAAATGTTTTAGAAAGTTTTTAAAATCACAGGAAACGATGAAGTGGAAAGGTTGCTAACTGTGAGAGATGAAAATTAAGGACAAATGATTGACAAATCAGTCGCCGCCAGGGGTAATTATTTTAAGACAGAAGATGGTTCAACTGCAATCAGGGGAATTAAGCCCGAAGGTAACTGTTCGGAATTTCCGAACTGTTCGAAAGAAGAGAGTTATTGCTCCTTCTCACTTTGTGTATAAGACACAGGTATTAAAATTTCTAAATTTTCTTTTCAGGTGTTCAACTGGTTCTTTGAAATAAGGAAAACAGCTAAAATCGATCATATTTTGATGAAAACAACTATTTTAGCAAATAATCATTCATAAAAGTGTTATAATACACATAAATTCATTTGAAAAAATGTAAATAAATACAACTATTCGTATGAATAATTGTATATTTGAAGCTCTTTAAGTAATATCAGAGCAAGATGAAAAGATATTTATTAAATGAATTGAGTGCCTGGAAAAAATCTAAAAACAGGAAACCATTGATTTTACAAGGCGCCAGGCAAGTTGGGAAAACCTGGTTGATGAAAGAATTCGGAAAGAAAGAATTTAAACAAACAGTGTATTTGAACTTTGAAAGCAGCAGCCGTTTAGAGAATTTATTTGTGCCGGATTTTAATATCGAAAGAATATTGGCAGTGATAGAAATAGAAACCTCCATAAAAATAAATGCTGCCAATACATTGTTGATTTTTGATGAAATACAGGAAGCTGAAAAAGGACTTACTGCATTGAAATACTTTTGCGAGAATGCACCTGAATATTTTATCATGGCTGCCGGGTCATTACTGTGCATTTCAATGCAAAAGAACAATTCATTTCCGGTAGGAAAGGTCGATTTTTTGAAACTGTATCCCATGAGTTTTGCCGAATTTCTTGACAGCATTGGACAACAAGCATTAATTATTCAGCTGCAAAATAAAAACTGGGAGGTACTTGTATCTTTTCACGAAAGGTTAGTAGAGCTGCTTCGCTTATATTATTTTATCGGCGGTATGCCCGAAGTGATTGCTGACTACTTAAAAAATAAAGATCTAGAGAATGTTCGGGCAATTCAAAATAAATTACTCACCGGTTATGAAAACGATTTTGCCAAACATGCTCCTCATGAAATTGTTCCTAAAATAAAATTGGTTTGGCATTCTGTCATTGGTCAATTAGCCCGGGAAAACAGAAAATTTATTTATGGACAAATAAAAAAGGGAGCAAGGGCCAAAGACTTCGAAATAGCTATTAACTGGCTGGCAGATGCAGGTTTGATAATTAAAGTTTGTAGAATTGAAAAACCATCATTGCCATTAAACGCATATGCGGATTTTGATTCATTCAAATTGTTTTTATTGGATATAGGATTATTAAATGCAATGGGAGCGGTAGATAAGAAAATCCTTCTTGAAAAAAATAATATACTGACTGAATTTAAAGGAGCCGTAACCGAACAATTTGTTTGTCAGCAATTGAAAATTGATACTGAAGTTTATTATTGGACCGCACCACTGGCCACTGCTGAAATTGATTTTATATTTCAATACAATAATGAAATTATTCCTATGGAAGTAAAAGCCGAAGAAAATTTAAAATCAAAAAGCTTGAAAGTGTTTGTAGAAAAATATAATAATAAAAATGCAGTAAGAACCTCAATGAGTAACTATCGAAAAGAAGATTGGTTAACCAATATCCCTTTATATGCCATTGGCTTCATTTTAGATTAAAACGGAATTCTCTAACAAATGTAGATTTCATTCCATCCTTCAAATATATTTTATTCGCGTATTGCTAAGCCAATTGCGACACAAGCCACGATTGAACCATCTTCAGCTTTCCGTAAGAAAATTTTGAATTCGATTTTTCCCTCGCCAAAGCCAGTTCAAGGTGGCCGGATGAAAGATCGAACAGTATTTTCATTTCATCGATTTCGTCCTGCTTCAAGATATGGTGAATATCTACCATATTGTTTCGTATGCCGACTGCAAGGTGCCCTTCGATTGTTGATGTCACGAGTTTTCGTGCAACGACAATTTCATCGACGTTTTTGCCGGATCGAAAAAGTTCGATTGTTTCCATAACTGTTGGAGAAAGTGAACTCGTTCTACGGAATATGTCTTTATTTTTTTTCTCATCCTTGGCAATAATTTTTGGAATTAGATTTTTCTCTCTACAATATTCAAGAACAATTTCAATTACCTCTTTGCCGAATTGTTCCACTTTCTTTTTCCCGAATCCGCTGATCTCAAGAAGAGAATCTTTATCACCCGGCAACATTTCGCAACAGTTTCGAATAGCGGAGTTACTAATAATCATGAATACAGGAACATCTTCTGAATCCGCAATCGTATTCCGAAATTCTTTCAATCGGTCACTCAATTCAAGATGTAGTATTTCTTCTCTTTCACGCGATTGACCAGTATAACAAGAACGCAGGCTTAATTCAATTTCTGTAAATCTATTTTTCCACTTGAGAAATTCATTCATCCTGAAACCTGTTACACAGCAATCAATTTTTGCCGAAGCTTCTTTAAGTATGTCAGCTGCTTGTTTTAGATAGTTGTCGAGTTTTTTCGAAACACTACGGTTGTTTGTTTTGAATGGATGATCGAGAAAGATATCCCTCAGCTCATTCAAGCCCTTTGAAAAATACTTCGATGCCTCAACAATCCGTTGTTGTAGTTTTTCATTTTCTTCTATAAAAGAATTCTCTATTAAGTGATTTTGTATTTCCACTCCAAATCTTGATGTGACGTCACGGAGCGTTTGTAATTTTCCCTTGAGCTGATTCATCCAGTCTTGCGAGATTTCAGCAAGCTCCAATTCTAGAATTGGTTTTTTCATATTGGTCAACACATAATGAATCGATTCAAAAGAGAATGCAGCCAGCAGCTGCGATTCCATGTTTTTCTGTTTCGATTTTTCGAACAGTTTTTGAAGCGAATTTTCGTCCAGTTGCTTTTCATAAAGTGTCGACAGACTTTCGTGTGCTCCGAGGAAGTGATCGTTGACGGGCGTGGACAAGACAAGCCCTTCAATGGCTGTAGCGCGACTGAGGGCGACATACACCTGACCTTTCACGAATGCATTTTCGGCATCAACAATTAGTTTACTGAATGTGAGTCCCTGGCTTTTATGAATGGTGATTGCCCAGGCGAGACGCAGCGGATATTGACTGAATGTCCCTAAAACCTCCTGCCTGATTTCTTTCGTCTTTGAATCTGTAGTATATCGTGTATTCTCCCATACATGCTTGTCAACAATAATATCATCACCGTCGCATTGAACAACAACTTCCTCCTCCGTTAAAGTTGTGACAACGCCGATTTTACCATTGAAATATTTTTTTGTTTCCGTGTCGTTGCGGATGAACATCACCTGCGAACCTTCTTTAAGCACGAGTTCTTTCTCAGCAGGAAACATATGTTCGGGGAAATCTCCCTTTATTTCGGAGATATATTTTTCGGATTTGGATGGCAGCGTTCTAAGGCGTAACTGATTAATAGAATCCGCCTGGCTGTTGTGCGTGGTCAGGGTGATATAACCGTCGCCCTCTGTTGACTTGAAATTCCGGTTGAGTCTCCGGTTGAGTCTTTCAAGATTTTCCTTTGAAATGTTGTTGTCACGTATGCCGTTGAGTATTTCGATAAAGGAATCATCGTGCTGACGGAAAATTTCTTTCAGCTCAATGATGACCGGCAAATTGTCTCGAAGTACATAACTGTCGAAGAAAAATATGGAAGTATAATGATTCTTAAGAAGCTGCCATTCCTCGGGCTTGATAACAGGCTGAAGTTGGTAAAGATCTCCAATGAACAGAAGTTGCACGCCGCCAAAGGGGAGGTCGCTGCGATGACGTACCCAGCGGAGGATAGTATCGATTGCATCGAGAAGATAGGAGGAAACCATGCTTACCTCATCGATGACGAGAAGCTCCAGTGTTTGAAAGAATACTACCTTGTCGTGGTTGTAGCGTAGCTGAGAGAGGAGCGTTTTTCTATCGTATGCACCATCGACCGACTTGTCAGGAATGAACGGACCGAACGGAAGATGAAACATGGAATGCAGCGTGACTCCGCCGGCATTAATGGCAGCAACTCCTGTAGGTGCTGCCACGGCCATCCGCTTGGGTTCGTGTTCGCGAAGATATTTAAGAAATGTCGTCTTACCTGTTCCGGCTTTACCGGTTAAAAAAATATTGTCGCTCGTTTCAGCAATGAAATGCCAGGCGAGATCG
Source organism: Bacteroidota bacterium (assembly GCA_031385005.1). Lineage (GTDB taxonomy): Bacteria > Bacteroidota > Bacteroidia > AKYH767-A > 2013-40CM-41-45 > JADKIH01. The sequence goes on along the minus strand of JANNBB010000051.1, from coordinate 225,464 downwards.
AAAGCAGGGGTGTGTTTTGGTAAAAACATTTCTCAAAGATAAAGACGTTCAGAAGATTTTTGACATTTAGCTAAAAATAGTTGCTTTTATGCAGTATAGTATAATATGTTAAGCATAATTTCAAACTCTTTTAAAAGCAAAAAAAAACCTCGTTAATATTTATAAATAATTTCTTCCCGGTTTTGCAGGATAGATTTGCTGCACAGCCGTGACTTGCCTCCGAAGCATAAAAACGAAACTCACAACTGCCAAGTTTTCATTATCTTTTTATTTTGTAAGGATAATTACATTTAATTTCAATATAATATCCAGCATTGATAGGATTGTTTAGTCTTGATTTTCGTTTTAATATTGCACGAATAATTTTTATTTGTTATGAGTGATTCAGCCAAGTTTATCGAAAAAATGGAGATGAGAAATAAATATCTCGGGAATATTGGCAATATACATTCCGGGCTCTTCGATGGCCCTAAGCAATATCTTAATGCTAAAAACTTATATTTTCTTATTCATAATATTATTCCTAATCGTATCACTATGCATCACACGAAGGTGCATCATGTAATAAGTAAGATCGAAAAGAAATTTTCAGACAGAATTAGGGAGATGTATTATATGCGGTACAGTTTTCGTGAATTCGCACAATATAAATACTCCCATGTTGTCTATGTAATGGAAAAGGAGTTAATAATAGAAATAGAAATGACAGGCGAAATAGGGATACTGTTTTCAGAATCTACCAAGGAAGATGCCTTGTTTTATGAAAAACTGTTTCGTCAGCGTTATTCCAAACAACAAGAAAGCAGAATTCATATGGTTTGTTCAGGGAACTATGGAGTAGGCCTCACACCTTTAAACGTGAAAAAACCTGTAATGAACCTTGCTATGAATTATAACGATGACTTTATTGCTATTCACAAATTGATCAGCAATAATCTTCGAAAGAAAAACAAGTCTGGTATCGTACTCCTCTATGGATCTCCCGGAACAGGGAAATCTACATACATCAGATACCTAATAAATTCTCTAAAAAAGAAAATTATTTTTTTACCCCCAACTTTGGCCGCTTCACTTGAGTCTCCGGAACTTACTTCTTTACTCACTGAAAACCAAAACAGTATTTTTATAATTGAAGATGCCGAACAATTAATTAAATCGCGGGAGTTGACAGGGGAATCTAAAATTTCTTTACTATTGAATCTGACTGACGGAATACTCGGAGAAGCACTTGGTTCTATTTTCATTTGCACTTTTAATACTGACTTGAGAAACATCGATGAAGCATTATTACGCAAAGGCAGACTGATTGCTTCTTATAAATTTGAAGAGCTGGCCAACCATAAGCTGATTAAACTCAAAGAACATTTTGGTTTGACGGATTTGCAAACCGATAATAAAATGGTTCTTTCAGATATTTATCATATCATGGAAAACAGATTTGATAATCTAAAGATTTCAAGGAGTTCTATAGGTTTTAGTAAATAATGAATTCACTTTTTGTTAAATGGTTTTGTACTTCTATAGAAAACCTTAGACCTGATAAAAATTTATTTTTGGCTCATTTTATGTGATATTTGAGCCACAATTTTATGTTTTTGGGAGCTACAAATGTTATTAATGTGGTTTAATAGATTTTTATAAATCAGCTTGAATTTGCTGCAAGGACTTATTTCTAATAAATTTTTACACACAAAATTGGTTTTGCTTGGTTTTTTCAAAGGAATTCACTTTATTCACTATATAATTTCTAATTTAGATACCGATGACAAGAATATTACAACTCCTACTTTTATTTACATGCAGTCATGTTTCCTTCGCTCAGCACATCGCCTGGATACAAAGCGACACGATAAGCTACAATTCCAATCCGCAATACCCCTTGCACAAGTTGGCCATCACGAGCGGGGGAGCGGTCGTGACTAAATTCAATACAGCTCATCAGTTGTATGGAAATGAAATATTAGGCGATTATGCCCTGGATAATTTAGACAGTACCGGCTTGTTATTGTGGCGAGTGATGTTAAATGGCAAAGTGAGAGTAAATGCATTGGCCCTCGATGGTTCAGAAAATATTTATTTGGGCGGGGACTATATGGAAACTTTGCATATCAATGGTTCTGATTCGATGCTAAATACAGGCACCGGTTTTGATAAAAATTATTTTCTGATGAGCTTTTCTCCGCAAGGGCAATTACGATGGAAGAAAAATTTGTCGCTTACCAACAATAACATTTATAATATCACAACCATGACAAAAGATGCGAATGGAATGGTGTGGTATGTTATGCAACGGTTGAATTCATTTGATCATCAAATTACACAACTGGATAGCAATGGCAATGAGCTGATAATGTATACAACATCAGACACTCGCTTATGCAGTAGCATCAGTTTTGATGCAAATAACAATTTATTCCTGGCCGGAGCGACAGAGAGTGGAACCATCACTATAAATGGCCTGACAGAAACAGTTCCGGAATCATATATGATGTTTGTGTCGCGCATCAACAATGCCGGACAAACATCATGGATAAGATTGGCCATAGACATCACCTTTCAAACACCTCAGGTAGTTGCACTGCCAAATGGAGAGGCCATTCTCGGGTGCAATAATTATGATTCGACCACCTGGGGCTCAATTAATTTTCCCAATAATTTTTTCGGAACCAGTTTTTTCCTGACAAGAGTAGATAGCAGTGCCAATTTCTTATGGGGGTATGGTTTACCATTGAACGACACCGGCTACTTTGATGTAGGAGAAGAACGTTTTTTTGATGTTGATGCCGATGAAAATATTTATGTAACCGGTACCATGCAAGGCACGATTCATTTTACACCAACGTTTGTAGTGAACAGTGGTTTGCCGGCGACGTATAATTTAGGGATTTTAAAATTCGATGGCAATGGACAAGTATTGTCTTTGAAATTGGGGGGTGGAATGAATTCGAATTATCCTAAAGATATTTGGATGAGTGGAATTGACAAGGGATATGTGGTAGCAACAATATCAGGCGAAGCCATTTATGATTCATTAACAACCGGTGTAGCCGGCTTACTATCTGCTTTGGTCATTCGTTTTGATGATGGCAGTGGAACAACAGGAATAAATCTTATTAATGGAAAAGAATTATCAGTCTATCCCAATCCATTTATAGATCGATTGATATTGCAAGGCATCGATGTAAAGGTAAAAGTAGAATTACTAAATGTACTTGGATACATAGTGAGTGAACAATACACGGCGAATGGCGAAATCAAATTGCCATCCCTGGCGAAGGGGATTTATTTTTTACGAGTAGGCAATCAGGTCAAACGACTGGTGAAGGCGGAGTGAGAATGAAAGGTATTTAACAAAAAAGACACATTAATTTTTCAAATTTGATCCATCTCTGTTGGATGTTTATTTATTCTCCGAATTAGATTTTCGAATTATTCATATACTATGAGCCTTGAAAATTGGATAAGTATCACACAACTTAGTTGCTGAGCGCAGTCGAAGTACAAAACAGCGGACGAATGTCCATCGAAGCATCGCAAAATTTATTAGCTTTGAGATATGAAAATTAACGACAAATGGTTGACAAGTCCGTCGCAGCTGGGAAGAACTTGCTTTGACATTGAATGCACGTAAGAATAAAATTGCAAGAAATGATTTCGCAACTGCATTTACCGCCGCAAAGATTGATTCGAAAGCGCAAGAGAATATCATTAAGAAATTTGAGAAAGTAATTCCGGAATGGATGAAATTTATTGAAATAAGTTTTTTGACAGAGGAATTTAAAAAGAAGTATAAGCAAATTGTCGATCATAGGATTAATCAGATAGATTAAAACTGAAAACATAATTCAAAGTGACTTTATGAGTGTAAGCGACATTATCACACTGGTTAGTTTAATAATTGCGATAGTTGCAATTTTAAACGACAAGAATAGAAAACATCTATTACTAAAGTTTCATATTGTTGACTTTACTTTATTTGGCGCTGCTTTTATTTTAATCAATTATTTTGTCTTTTATGAGAACTTTTACGATAAGGGAATTTACATATCTAAATTTTACTATTCCAATTTCGGTTTAAATAATCCAAAGCATTATGCTTATATCATTTCACTTATCATCCTAACTTACTTCTTCTATAAAATTTTGTATTCGTTTTACCCGGATACTAAGAGAAAAAATGTTTTGAAGTTTTATCAGGAGTTAATTGAAAGTAATGAGGTATCATTCTTACTTGAACTAATTGATCGTTACCATAAGTTTGATATTATCAAACTTATTGATAATGCAAAAGATCATAATCCTGATCCAAAGAATTGGTGGAAACGTCGTTTTCGAAGAGAAAGTTTTAAGGAAAAAGTATTTAAAGGGTACATCAAATCAGTCAGATTTCTTTTTCCATTTTCTTGGTATAATAAAAGGGCATATGGTTCAGCTGTTCTGCACGGTATACTGAACGATCCAGCATTTATTATCCTTGCATCAAACCAACGTCCATATTTATTTGCTGAAATCTGTTCTCATTTCAAAGAGAAAAAACGTAATGCTTTTCCAGCAGACTTATTTAAATCCTTCTTGAATGAATTAGTGCAAAACAAAAACTTTTGGTTAATTAAGGAATTAAAAGAAAGTCAAAATAATGACTTTGAAAAACCGGAATGGTTTTATGAAAACAATAAAATTCTTGCTGCATTGCTCATAGATTTAAGTGTGTCTGATGTAAATGAAGTCTGGCAGCCGTTCGGCAATACTGCGTGTGACGAGATTGAAGAGGAAAGAGCAAAAGGTTATGAGAGTAAAATGTTCAACGAGTTTAGAGAAGAGCAGTTTCTGTGGGAATACAAAACATATTTGGCAATCCAATTATTAAAAATATTAGTTGTTGAGGCGTTGGTAAAAAAGTATCTAAATAGTCATTTTTGGTTATACTATTATCGAAGCATCACGGATACCATATTAACAACTTTTGAAAAATATCCACCAAAAGATTTTGAAGAAATACAAACCGTTTATCATGGATTCATAGATATAATGTTTGACAATCTTTTTTTATGGCTGCACATTTCCAATGATAAAGCTGATGTAGGATTCTTTAATAATATTCTGAGTTGTTTAGGCGATGTTTTACTTGCCGTTTGCAATTCTTCTTATTGTAGCACAAGTAAAAAAGTCAGCTACATTAAACAATTGCTGAGTACTTACTGTAGTTTAACGTTAAACGGAGAATCAAAAAAAATGAGGGAAGTCATAGCCAGCACATTATTTAAACCATCTATGCTTGCAAAGCCAGATGATCGCTATTATGAATATCTTGAAATGGCTTGGGATCAGTTTGATAAAGTCCCACATAGAAAAATGTCTGGACTTGGAGAGGATCATGATTATTTCAAATTACTAAAAGAAAAAGTTATTATTCCATTAGGGTATGATCCTGAAAAATATTGATACACCTTAGATCCATAGGATTGAAACACAAATTAACTTAAATATGGCTTTTAAACTTGATAGCGAACTTTCAGAAAAACAAATTGAAGCCGACGTTGCGACTTATTTCGGATGGGTAACTCCAGTAGGAAAAAATGCTCCTTTCCGGTTGCTTGACGTTGATGAGCAAGTAACTGGTGCAGATAAAATGTTTGATCAAGTCATACCTATCTACATGCAATTTAAGGTATCTGAAGGGTTGACAAAATTAACAAACAATATATTTTCAACTCCATTTACTTTTCCATTTCATTTAACACCCTTGAAAAGAATCAGTGTATTTAGAAAAAGAGTTAGTCTTTATGATAACCCAACACTTTATTTCAAGTTGAGAGCAATGGCAAAAACCGCTACAGACTTTCAGCATAATATTTTATTGAAACTTGCAAACACAGGAATATCTCATTCCTTTTATGTGGCTCCCTTGACACTTTCAAGAGATGATTACAAGCAAAACCTTTTTTCATCAACGGATAGATTCCTGGATTATCCGTTTTACGTCAGGGATAATATGGAAATTCATCAGGAGCGTTGGTCATCTCATTTTGGATTTGTTCCATTTTTGAGAGCACATATTTCTATTGTGCCGCACGAAAGAGTTGCAACAGACAATCATTATTATTCTTTTTCACCGAATGGAACTGATATAGCTTGGCATTCACCAAAACAATTGAGTAATTCTGCAAGCCGGTTAAGTGATATGCTAAAACGTATATTTGCTTCTGCCTTTGCAAATAGAAAAAGCTGGACATCTCCAAGGGAGTTTATCTCGTTTATTTCGGACTTTAAAGAGTTTGATTTTATTAAACCTTTAAATGAAAATAACAATGACAATTATGGAATCGAACAGTTGGTTGATTTTGGGCGTGAACTGTATAATAGACATGAAATACGACAACTTCTTTTACTAACTAAAACAGAATATCTGATTGAGCTTGAAAAGTATAATAATCGCTAATTCGGAAGAAGAAATTCGCAAAGTAAGTTCATAATATTACTAAATTAGAATGGGAAAAAATCCAACTTTATATGGTTTAAAGCGATCTTCAAAATTTTCAATCGAATATGATATAGAAAAAAAGAAGATAGTAAATGTAAAGGGTAATGATCAACATCAATTTCCAATCACGATTTCCGATGATTTAGCATTTTCACAACCATTGTTTATTGCTGTAAATGGAATACCATTGTTTCCTTCAAAATATGAAATAATTAATTCGGGCTCATTAGTTTATTCTTCTCCTCTTCCTCCAATTAATGATTTTGAATTGATTGATAGTAATTTATTTAATGAAGGTGTAAAGAGAAAACAAAATACAATTGGCATAAATGATCTTATATTATACAATATTAGCGGTCGCAAAAGAAGTATTTTTCAAAATAAAGTAATGGGCGAAAGTGCTAATGTGCATGCACAAAAACTTATTGATCAAGGAATTTTAAAACCTGGAAATAATTCACAAATGAATTGGCATTGGTGTCACCTTGTAGCCTTTTCGATGTTACATGAAGAAAAAGCTCAAAGAAAGAATAATCTTGTTTGTGGAACTGCAGCATGCAATGGACACATGACAAATATTGAGGCAGCAGTAAAAGAGTTTATTTACAATTATAAAAGACTTTTAGGATTGGAAGTAACTGCTACAACTTATGCAAATACATCTTTAGCTCTAAGAATAAGATATAGGATATATGATAAAAAAGGTAGCCGTTTGGTACATACAGAATATTTCGATCCTTTAAGTTTATTAAAATCGGATATTCAGGATTGCATTGGAATTTACCAAAGACTTTTGAAATCATTTGATATAAAATGATAAAGGATTTAAATAGGGTGTAATTAATGCTTATCGTGAACTGTCCTCCACGTTATCTTTTGATACTGTTAGCTAATTTTTATTCGCTCAGCCCACGCGTCGCTGCTCTGAAACCAGCTCCCACAGCGGGATGCAAACCAAGAGCATGTGTTTTATGCTCGTTTCCGCTCGGGACCTCAACCAAAGTAAACTCAAACCGCCATTCCGCTCCTGGATGGCGGTTTTTTCGTTTTTACACCCCTTTGAGAGAATTTTTTCTGTCGGTTCCGCTCCGTTCCGTCCGCTACCGCTCGGAAATGTTTCAGAGAAGTTTCAGTTATTGAATTGTTTCAGCCCTTCACCCTTTTGCTCTACATTGATCAACATAATAATAGGAAATTTCTGGTTTTATTCATTCCTTGAGGTTATATATAAATTTTCATCAGTAAAAAATAACAGATGTTTGCCTTTAGACAATTTCTCATTATTGTTCTACTTTCTCATTTCTTCGCAATTTCATTCGCTCAACAACCAAATATTATCTGGCAAAAAAACATTGATGGTCAGAAGTTAATTGCAGAAAATTCTGTTTTAGGAATGACCTCCGATCTAAACGGAGATTTTATTCTTGTCGGCAGGAAAGATTCTGCAGCCAAATCAATAACATTTTTGAAAAAAAATCATTCCGATGGAAGTGACGTTTTCTATTTTCCGATCGAGAATAATATTTGCAACGCAGTTACCACAGATTTAACAGGCAATATTTATATTGGGGGTTGGGCATGGTCGGGTCCTTATCACTATTTTAATATATGGAAGTTCGACAGCACCGGAACATTGCAGTGGAATATGATTGATTCGGCATCTAATGCCTCAAATATTGAAATATTTCTCAGTTGTGATTCCATTGGAAATACATATTTCGCAACAAATTTATCGAGCGGCGGTGCGTTAAGGCAAGGAAAGGTTAATTCCAATGGTCAGCTTGTTCGCTCTACCTCTATCTCGGGTTTTAATCGAATACTATTCTTTAAGCTGCAATCTGACAACCGTCTCGCAATTATGTATTCATACCCGAATCCAAATGAATTTGCAATTTATGATTCAACAAATATTCTCGTTAATAATTTTAACGTCCAGAATATCGAATATAATACAGCTTCAGCTAAGATGGATGAGTATGGAAATATATTTGTCGTTGGGATGGATGTGACTTACGATTCTCTACGAGTCGCCCGGTTAGATTACCATTTAAATCTTCTTTGGAGTAGGGCGTTTTATTTGCATGCCACTGAGCCTATTCTCGATGTAAGGATGAATCTTGTTAATGTTTTAACAGATACCGATCCCAGACAATTGATATCCTTGGATTATTCAGGGAATTTTAAATGGCAGCAATCTTTAAATGTTTCAGGAGTGGATGGCAGTGTAAATTGTGATGGATACGGCAATGTATATGTTGCAACTGATTCTATAACTTTAAATGGTAGATCTGTAACTCTGCAGCGTTTGGATTCTACGGGCATGCAGACGTTCAGCAAAACTTTTGATTCTTACTACAGTATTGTTTCACCAAATTCAAAATTATCAACGGACTTCCTTTTTTGTTGTCACAATATTGATCCAAACAATAAAGGATATTTACTTTTTGGTATTGATACAACTTTGACTGATACTTTTTCTGTTTTTAATAAAAATATTCAAAGTTTTGATGACAAAGGATTAATATTAAAGAAAGATAACAATGGAGATTTAATATGCGTTTGCATAGAAACGGATACTATATACTCCAATGCTTTTGGCAATGGGACCTGCCTCGAAATTTTGAAATTCGATATTAATGGCAATTTAATTTGGGATACTAGGGTTCATGTTAATTATAGACCATTTGCCTATGAGGTGCATGTTGACAGATTAAACAATATTTACGTATGCGGTCAGGCAAATATTGCAGGCACTAATGGCGCTAAAGCTTTTGCAATTGAACTAAATTCATACGGGCAACAATTGTGGGAATACGATATCAATCCTCCGAATCCACAGCAAAGTAATATTGGCTGGACCATTACTACAGACAGCAGCCTGAATGTGTATTTTGGAGGCATGGCGAATAATACTATTAATTTAATTCAAAGTGCATTCTTAGTGAAATTGAATCAGAATGGCGATACCTTATGGACAAAGTTTTATTCCGACATAGGAACATCAAAATCGATTTCTTCTGTAATCGGACAAAGGAACATTGTTTATGCATTGATGAATACATACCAAAGTTCAGGTAGTGAATTTCAGATTATGCAGTTTGATACTTCGGGAAATGTAATCAGACAAATATCTTCCAATCCGTCCTTGTCTGTTTGGGCGAATAAAATGATTATTGACGGAAACAATAATTTCTATTGCTTCGGTTCATCTTACTCAGGCCATAGTGGCTATATAGTAAAATACGATTTCAACGGAACAATTGTTGGCGAATGGCAGGACTCGACAATAACCCCTGCAATAATCGATGCAGTCGTAAGTGAAAATGGAATAATTTATATTTCCAGTTTTACTCAGGTACCTAACACACTGACCGCGGCCTTTGATTCCACCTGCAATTTATTATGGTCTAAAATCGGAAGCGGAGAGTACGGCGATCAAATCGATTACGCAAATGGTAATGTTTACGTTACTACAAGGGGAATGCCAGGAGATACCTCGTATTTTATCGGCTATGACTCTTTAGGAACACTACTATTTGACGAATATATTCCATCGTCTCTTTCTTATACCTACGATATACTTGCAGACAGCAATGCGCTTTATCTATTAGGAACGGCGCATTTTGACACTAGCGGCTATGATATTGTTCTGAATAAATATCAGCTGATTAATTTATCAGCATTTGAAAATTTACATTCTGACTCTAAAATATTTCCAAATCCATCAAAAGGAAAATTCGAACTCTTAATTCCAGACAAACAATGCGATGCAATATGTATTTACAATTCTTTAGGAGCAATTGTAAAATGTTTGGATGTAACTAAAAATACTAAAATTGAAATTAATCTTGAGTTATATAATAGTGGCATCTATTATTATGTTGTTCATTCTGAAAATAACATTGTATCACGCGGGAAACTGATTAAGTTGTAATTTTTTAAGTGAGAAGTTCTCCCTCCGTCCACATGTCCCGTTGCGCCGGATATGCTCATCGCTCTCTTCGAAAGTAATGGCTCCCTTCGACAGATTTGAAACTCCCGATGTGACGTACATGTTCATCCCTGCTGCGACGTACTTATTTCCTGCCTCTGCCAAAAGCTCTGCCGCGCTTCGACGGAGATTCGTCCTTCGAAGCAACTCAAAATTTATTAGCTTTGAGATATGAAAATTAACGACAAATGGTTGACAAGTTCGTCGCAGTGGTGTAGTAAGTCCGTCACAGCAGGGTTTCATTTTTGAAAAAAGACGGTTTTAGTCCAAAACAGATTCGCACATAAAATATTTCAAACTATTTTTATTCGCTTTTACATAAAAATCACCGAATAGGATAGCTTTGATAGGTTTTAATTTTTTTCCGATCTTTCAAAAAAAATCAAAATGAAAAAATCTATACTTAACTTTTTCCTCCTTTGTTTAATTGTGCCAAGCATTTGTTTCGGACAATTCATCTTCAAAGACGTCACCTTTTCACCAACCGGTTTATCCAACGATGGAAAAATCGCCGGCTATGGTTCACAGGGAGGACCTTATTCATTGTGGCTCCCTGATTCCGGCAATGTTATTATTGATATCGGTGGTATTGCTCCGGGACTCGGGGTAGGCGGACAAGCACGTTTTTCTACCGATGGTAATTTTCTTTGCGGCACCAGCATGGGGAGTGTTACTGCTGAGATGTCAAAGTATGACCGCACCACGAACCTATGGACACCTGTTGGTAGTCTTGGCTTTCAGGTTGATAATTCTGTAAGCGGTGGCTATGGTATATCTGTCGATGGAAATACTATCGCAGGAAATTCCTGGGCCGATACTGCGGGCAATCATGCATACACGCATGCAGTTGCTTACAATCCAACAGAAGGACTATTAGATATGGGAAGTATTTACGATAGTATTTACAGAAGTACTCGCGCTAATGCAGTTAATTACGATGGAAGTGTCATCGTCGGTTGGCAGGATTATAACGGTCCGTGGAAATCGGCTGTGTGGAGAAAAAATCCTTCCGGCGGCTATTTTCCCAATGAATATATTTTACTCGATACAACAGCAAATCCTTACGATGAGTTTAACCAGATGGGAGAATGCAGTGCAGTTTCTTCTGATGGAAACTGGATCGGTGGCTATGGCGACTATGCTAATAATAACCAGCCCTGGATTTGGAGCCGGGATTCAGGCGTCATCAACCTGGGTACTTTTCCAAATGCAGGTAATGGTTTTGTTTCTGACATGACTGCTGATGGTTCAATAGTAGTTGGATGGTTCGACGGACAATTTTTCGGTGATCCACAAACTCCTTTCATCTGGACGCATTCCGGTGGACTTCAGGAATTGAACTCCTATATCCGAAACGTTTTAGGCGACTCAACCTATACGCATCAGGTCTATACCGCTGATCGCATTTCTCCTGACGGTAATTATATTGCAGGTTATGGTGTGGATACATCAACGTTTACATATTTTGTTTACCGTGTGAGTTTGAACAGTACAACATCTGTCAGTGAAATAAAGCACCCGCAATTTTTCAAGGTATTTCCTAATCCAACAAACAACATCGTTACAATTGAAAATTCTGCACCTGCTACTTTAATAATTTGCAGCATGGATGGCAAAGTAGTTTACAAAACTCAAATCAACGGAAACAAAGTCATAGACTTTTCGACTTACGATTCAGGAATTTATTCACTTACATTGCAGTCAGGTGATTTGGTACAAACAAATAAAATAATAAAAAACGAATGATACTACGAAGTGTGTTCTGAATTATCCTGCACAGCTGGGCAATTAATTTTATTCAACCACAAGAAATCGGCTACTTATACTAATTCCATTATCGGCTAAAATTCGGATGTAATAATTTCCGGCTGTCAGATATGTGGGCAATTTAATTTTTTGATGAGTACCCAAGGTTTCTAATTCTTTCTTTTGTACAAGACTTCCTATGGCATCATAAATATAAACGCTGCCAATCAGTTTATTTTTTTCCGAATAAAGTGTTATCGTTGCACCGGCGTGAACAGGGTTTGGATAAACATCAAAACCACTACTAGTATTCAGCGAAGTTATTCCGGTTGAAGCAACAGTTATTTCCCCTAAAAATAAATCAGCATTTCCTGTTGAAACGTGTGATATCGTATCAAAGGCTACACTAGTAGAAAAGCTGCCGGATACATAACATTCATTTATATTAACAGCATCTATTCCCCAGCCAATATCATCACCGGTTCCACCCGTTTGCTTAGACCATTGAATGGTACCATTGCTATTTAATAGTAGAACGAAAATGTCCGAGCCACCATTGCTAATTAACGTATCAGAACCAAAGTAACAAGTGTCTGAAAAACTGCCGGTAAGAAAATGATCTCCTTGTCCAACAACTCTGAGATCATAACCTAAATCGTCACCGGTCCCACCAAATTGCTTTGACCAAATATAATTACCATTCGGATTTAATTTTGCGAGACATAAATCATTCATGCCATGACTTACGAATGTGTTTGATCCTACAGTCACTGTATTTTGGAATTGACAAACCACGTATAAGTTTCCTAATACATCAACATCAATTCTGTTTCCACTTTCAAATGTACCTGCTCCATTTATAGTATTAACCCATTTTATATTTCCGGACGAATCATATTTCGCAATGAAGCCATCAGCACTGCCATCGCTGGTTACGGAAATAGCATCAAAAATACTATTCCCGCTATAATAACCTGTTATATAAACATTACCAAATTCATCTGCTGCAACTCCGCCTGAGTTGTCGTATGAAGCTCCTCCGGCTTGACGAGCCCAAATAATGTTTCCCTGAGGATCAAATTTTGCGAGATAAATATCTCCATGACCAAGACCAGAAAGTGTCACGGAACCAAAATTAAGTGTAGTATGGAAACCACCGGTAACATAAATGTTTCCTTGTGAATCTATATCGATGTCGCTGGCTGCATCATAACTATATCCACCATATAAACGAGCAAATATGAGATTTCCATTTGGGTTATATTTAAGAAGTGTCATATTATCAAATTCTCCCGGCAATATATTTTGTTCAAATGTTACATCGCCGGTTGTTCTGCATGCGATGTGTATGTTTCCCGAATTGTCAAAAGTTACGCCCATATTATAATCTCCATCATTTCCTAGTCCACCGCCACTACGCGACCAAAGTAAATTTCCGGCCGAATCGTATTTGGCGACAAAAATATCGACACCACCATGACTATACAATATATTAGAGCCGGAAAAAACTGAATCACTAAATGTCCCGACAACATATAAATTATGATTCGCATCATACGTCAGACACTTCGTTGCTTCAGACTGTCCAGAACCATCTGCTGATACCCACTTCCATGTTTGACCGTAGATTATTTCTGTTGAAAATAGGAGAATTAAAAGTGTAGTTTGACTCAAGAATGCTTTCATGGTATTTCTATTTTTTAACGTACGTTGTAAATATAATAATAACTGAATACAATGCAAATGTGTTTTATGCCAATGACGATTTGAGATTTGCCAGTATTGTCCCGCAGGGAAAATAAACGTTTGAATATTTTCACCTACAATAATAATGGATCTACCCAATATTTATTATCTTTCATAAATTGTCGTAATAGTATTGACAAAGATTTTATTATTTCACGATCGAATAGTTATTTAATTATGAGAAGTACTTTACTTTCTTTTATTTTCATTTTGTGTTTTGTAAACCTGTCGTCGGCTCAGGTAATCGGGACCGATTCTGTGTGCCCGGGTTATATATACAATTACTCTGTTGTCATTTCCGGGGCTGATTCCATCAGTTGGAGTTTTCCAACGGGCTGGCAGATTCTGCAAAACAATGGAGCGCAGGTACAGGTATTTTGCAATGTCAATGCAGGGCAGATATGTGCAATAGGTTTCGACAGTGCAGGAAACAATGTCGGGAATTTTTGCAAGAATGTAGTATGGCAGGGCGGAGGCGGCAGTTGGCATATAGATGTTGTTCAGCATCCTGTTTGTCAGTGTTATACTGCTACTGCTTCAGTTGTTCCAGATAGTTCACCACAACCTTGCGTGTGTACAGGCACACCGAGCAGTAATTTGCATTATGCTTATTATAATAATCCCTGGCCAACAGGACAATTCCGGGGATATATCGATTCACCTGTTAATTTAAATGCTCCTGTAGGTTCGCCACAAACCTATTATGTCTATCTTATCGATGTTACATTTGGAATACAAAATGCAGTTCGTATCCAGGGCGGATCCTGTGCGGGAACCATTGTGAATAGCTTCACATTGCCGAATTGTTTTTACATGTACGGCAACCTGACAGTTACTCCGGCTTCGGCTTGTGTCGGTGATACAGTTACTGTTCAATATACTCATAACCTGGAGCAGGTCTTTTCTTTAAATATTAATTCTTATTCATGGCAGGTAGCGTCCGGCAGTTATGGGACACTTGTTCCACCTATCACCGGACTCGATCATGTAAGTGTTATTCTTGACAGCATCGGTGGAATACAAATAGTTATGTCGGTTTTTTCGTCAAACAATCAATGCATGTTTAATGGTTTTGCTTTTGCATATGCAATACAATGTACTTATCCGCCGACAGCATTATTTTATCCGCAAAACCCCATTGAAATATGTGTTGGTCCAAGTGGTCCAAATGGTGCAGCAGTTTTTACAGATTCATCTGCACTTGCTAACAGTTATCAATGGTTCTTTCCGGGCGGTTCACCGGCTTCCAGTACATTACAGAACCCTCCAAATGTTTATTATTACACGCCGGGAACGTATGATGTAACACTTATAGTTACAAATCCTTTGGGAAGCGACACACTAATCAGACAGAATTGTGTTATTGTAAATCCGCTGCCGGCACCCGTTATCACAATTTTAGGAGATACCCTTCATGCGGGATCAGGATATCAGTCGTATCAATGGTATTTTGGAAATATACCATTGACAGGTGCCACGGATTCAATTTATGTTGTTAATTTCAGTGGTTCGTATTCTGTTGCTGTTACAAATTCGTTTAACTGTACATCCCGGTCAGATACAGTACAAATAACGATTACAGATATAGCTGAATCAGCAGAGAATAAAACACCGGTTTACTTCGATGAAGAGAATCGGGAATTACGGATAAATGACATACAGTGTAAAGAGTTTTCAGTTTTTGATATTACAGGACGTGAAATGAATCGTATAAAGGGAAATTATTTCAATGCATCGGGTTTGCCGTATGGAGTTTATCTACTTCAATATATAAAGGGAAACCGGATTGTTCATCAAAAGTTTCTGATTCGGAAATTTTGAAATCAGAAGGCTGCGTTTTAATGTACCCGTGAAAAAAAGTAAGCCTTAGCCATGTGCGTAGGGGGATTCCACCTCGCCGCTCGGCTTAATCTCCTAGCTAATTTCACCCCTGCCAAAATCAGAACTGATTCATATCAAATATTTTTGTATATTTAATCAAAATAGCATTTAATGAAAACGTTACTTACATGCCTTGTATTAACTTTTACGACCCTGGTAAATGGACAATATGTTTATGTCGGGACAGGAACGGCAACAACATTATATGGCCCAGCTTATATTAGTAGCAGCTTTTCTAATGATAAGTACAGCTGGAACCTTTCCATTTATGATAAAAATGAAATCCTTGCTGCCGGTGGCCATAGCGGTTTTATTAGTATGATTGGTTGGAATAAAGTTGACACCTGTACTTATCGTACCTGGGATGCCAGGTTTCAGATCTATATGAAACATACATCTTTGAACGAATTCATAACTCCAGCTAATTTCGATACAGAAGTAGTAGGTGCTATTCTCGTGGAGGATTTCAATAATATGGCATGGCCCACTTCGCCGGGATGGATGCCTTTCTGGGGTACTTCCGCACTCAACTGGAATGGTAATGACAACATAATGGTCCTTACTAAATGGTCAAGACCCGGATATGCTACCGGACCGTTTTCCTGGCAGGCAACAAATACATCGCCACTTAAGCGTGTTTCATATTCATATAATTCAGGTCCTCCGATGGGCCCGCTTTATACCTCTTTCTACCGTCCAAACATAGAACTTAATTTTAATCCAAGCACCGGTGTCGACAATGCACAACCTTATAATGAAAATATCCTTTTCCCAAACCCTGCAAATGATTTTATTGTATTCAGCGATATTCATTTTGAATCGGAGATTACAATTACAGACATGACAGGGAAAGTGATTCTTAAATCAAGTCTTCCTCAGGGAAATCTTCAAACTTTAAATACATCTGAACTTGCTAATGGCGTTTACCAAGTGATCGTTTCATTTAATGAGAAAACAATTACTAAAAAGTTAATAATTGCAAAATGAATTTTCACGCAAGGTTAACCAGCTGTGACGACCTCGCACATCACCCACTTATAAAACACTGACTTGCTTCGACGGCCCCAATAGTTATCGGGATTGGTCCGTTGTTTTGTACTTCGACTACGCTCAGCAACTAAGCTGTGGATATTAATTCACTGTTAACCTCTCATCGTCTTTCATTAAACAATGCACTTTATTAATTCATTTTGGTAATGAAGCTCCCACAAAAAAACAACGGATTTTTATCGAAAAATGTTGGTGTTATATAGGAATGATGACAAAGTCCGAACCCACCGGTAAATTCACTTTTAAATAATGTGTATCTCCATTATTATTTTTCCCCTTTGAGTGTATGTAAAAGAAGTTTGGCAACAGCTTCTGAAGAGGTAGGATTTTGTCCGGTGATTAATAAGCCATCTTGTTTTACAAACGATGTCCAATCTTTATCTTTGAAATAATGAGCGCCCTGTTTTTTAAGTTCGTCTTCCAATAAAAACGGAACCACCTCTGTTAATTTAACAGCTTCTTCTTCTGTATTTGAGAAGCCGGTTAAATTTTTGCCTTTTACAAGTGGTTGGCCATTTTCTGCTTTCGTATTAATTAAAGCAGCAGGTGCATGACACACAAATGCAATTGGCTTTTGATGATTGTAAAAATCTTCTATTAGTTTAATAGAAATTTTATCCGTTGCTAAATCCCACAATGGCCCGTGGCCTCCAGGATAAAAAACAGCATCATAATCCTTTTCTTTTACATCACTTAGTTTTAAAGAGTGGGCGACTTTATCAAGCAGTACATTGTCTTTATAATACCTTTCTGTTGAAGCCGTCTGAGTATCTGCTGTTTCACTTTTAGGATCAACCGGTGGTTGGCCACCTTTTGGAGAAGCTATAGTGATATCTGCTCCTGCATCGGCTAAAAAATAATAAGGATTTGCAAATTCTTCAACCCAAAAACCGGTTTTTTCGCCCGTATTTCCCAATGCACTATGAGAAGTTAATACAATTAAAATTTTCATATTATTCATAATTTTAAAATTAATTTACATAATTTACAGATTGAAAATAAATCCTCGCCCGACGATTTCTTTGAGCGTAAAGGGAATCCGATAGCTATCGTATCCGCCGCACACAGTACTTCCGGATTGATCGATGAATGCATATTCAATTAGTAAATCCTACGCAGCGGAGATCTGAAATCGAACAGCTGAAATAAAAAACGATTTCAGAATTTCGATTTTGTTGTTATGAATTGGACAGGAGATTTGAAATAAAAAAATATCAGATTTCAGATGTACGATCTCAGATGTACGATTTTGTCGTTATGAATCGAACTTTCAATAAACCAAACTTACCTTCCCCACAAATTGATGAAAATTATGTTGCAAGTCATAGACCCTTACCAGCCAAACATAAGTATTTTCCGGTCCAGTTTTCACTCCATTAAGTGTATTTCCATTCCACCCTTCACCCCATTTTGATGTCTTGAAAATTTCTTTTCCCCAACGATCAAAAATTATTAATGCATAATCGTTCTCATTTACGCCTATTCCTTGAGGTAGAAAAACATCATTGATACCATCATTATTTGGTGAAAAAGAATTGGGCGCATAGAATTCAAATTCCATTTCTACACATACCTCTGAATTGAATGTGTCTGTGCAACCAAAAGTGTTTTCTACGATCAGCTGCAAAGCATAACAACCCGTATCTGAATAAACATGCAATGGATTTTTCACCACCGAAGAATCATTCATGTAGTCGCCAAAAGACCAATGCCATGAAATTGCATCTTTGGAAAGATCTGTAAAATGAACTGCAGGATCAATGATTAATACCGGATTCGGTAAATAGGTAAAAGAGGCATCAGGCTGCGGATAAACAGTTATGTATTTACTCTTTGTTATAGAACCTATACAACCTGCTGTACTTGTAACTGTTTTGGAAATGGTATAAGTCCCGGGTTTAGTAAAACAATGATTTACATTGTTGCAAGAAATTGTATCTGCACCATCACCAAATGTCCAGGTGGCTGTTGAGCAGGAAGTTTGTAAAGTATCATTAAATGTTACGCAAAGCGGAACACAACCCGATAACACATTTGAGGAAATAAATGGAGCAGGTTGCGGCACGATGGTTACTGTAACTGAAGAATTGGTAGCAGGTGAACCGCAATCATCTGTCACAATTACGGAGTAATTGGTTGTTATTCCCGGAGCTGCAACAGGATTCGAAATTGTTGAGTCGCTAAGACCAATGGATGGAGACCACATATAGCTGTAATTTCCATTGCCTCCTTGTGTCTGGACTGAAAGTGTTGTTGATGAAGAATCGCAAATTGAAATCGCATTCGTTGTCTGAATAGACAATGGCGGATTTACATTGACAAAAAGACTTTCAGGCAACGAACTGCATCCATTCGAATCCGTTGATATTACGGTGTAATTAGTACTAACAGTCGGACTAACCGCAGGATTCACAACATTACCGTTTGTTGACCAAACATAATTGTATCCCGGTATTCCTCCTGAAGTGTTTGCTGTTAACGAAACTGTTTGTCCGATGCAAATTGTTGCAGTAGGCACTGGAGTAACAGTTGGCCGTGCATCATTCACTGTTACCGTTAAACTGTCTGTTGTGCATAAACCGGGATAGGTAATCAGACAGGAATAATTTCCGGGAGTTAAATTTGAAATCGTTGAGCTTGTTTGACCGCCGGGGGACCATAAATAATTTTTTGGTCCGGCATAATTACTTACCACTACAGAAGCCGTTCCATTATTAATACATGCATCTGTTGCAGCAATTGTAGAACTTGGCGCTGTTGTGCAGGTAAACGTATTTCCTTGAATAAAAACACCTGAATCATATTTTCCATTTCCAGCATCTACAATTGCAATTTTAAGATGATACGACACACAAGGCGTAACGGCAACGGTTGAAGTAATTGGAACTGTATAGCCATCGTAAGCGATGTCGGTGTTTGGATTTGTGTAATTGTCTACATAAAAAGCAGGATTAGAAGCACCGCTTCCTATCGGCCAGCCGCCATTTACTGTGAATATAGAAACAGGCGTTATTCCATTGGGCAATGTAGCAATGTTGTGAGAGGAATAATTCCCTCCGGCAGGATCAGGACCCGATAGAAACATTGCAAATACATCGTTGTATTGATTGATATATCGAGGATATTCTTCCGAGCCAAAAACGTAAGTAATGTGAAGCGTGTCACAAACCGGTATAAAATCGAACTCCAGCAAACAGTCATCGTAACGTGCCTGCGAACTAATTGCAATAACATCTGGGTCGTTTAAATTATTTCCATTTTGAACATTGCAGAAATACGTTCCCGTATTTGCAACATCAGAAGCATGTCCGCTGGTGAGTACAACACCATTTGGTAAACCAAGATTGGTTCCGCTATAAGTAAAAGTTGCGGTCGAATTCCCTCCGCAATCTAATGTTGCATTACTGACATTGATTCCGCTCCCTACAATAGCATGTGCTAATGAAACGGCAGAAGCATTATTGGTTATAACAAACTGAGAAAAACCTATTAACGGAAAAAATAAACAAAGCACGAGAAGAAAACAGTTTTTCATTTTATTGGCGAGCGTGCTTTGTTGCATTTATGCTGGACAACAAATGTAAAGAAAAAACGGTTGCCCTTTTGGGGTTCGGTGGTTTGTCAAATTAAAGTTTCTTTTTCTCCTAGCCGTGTAATTATTCCTCAAATTTTCCCCAAAAAATAAACATATCACTTCGAAGGGATTTGAAATATTTCGAAATATTTTCTATGTTTTATTGGTGAATGATAAGGAAATCCTGCGCAGCGGAGAAGTCCGTCGCAGTAGGAATTAATAGAATATTAACACTCAAAGTTTAATGAACTTAAATGGCGAGCCCAGTATTCCTTCAATAGAAATGAAATAAATACCCTGAGATAATGAAGAAATCGAAAGCGTATTTACCTTGTTAAATAATACTTCTTTTTTAATTGTTCTTCCCAAATTATCAAAGAATTCAATTTTAATTGGTCGTATCAATTGATTTATGAAAATTGTAATTTCATTTTCTGCAGGATTTGGAAAAACATTATATTCATTTTCTTTATTAATTGGCGGACCGACTGATGTTAACGAAATATATTCCAAAGAACATGTACTGCACATTAAAATACCCATGCTCCACGAACATTTATTCAACGAATCGATATTGCCTGCAGTATTATAAACATTCCATCCGCTTTCTCCTCCTACTCCACAAAAACCAACAGCATGTCTATAATAATTGATAATCCTATTTAAATTATCAAAATTATTTGTAGCGCTGTAGCAAACTTCGAATCCATATGGAGCTGGCGAATAGTCGTTGGAAGCAATCAAATTATGATTGGAATCGTAAAAATAATTGGTAGAATCTAGAATTGATGTTATTGTACCTGATGACCAATCCCTGATATATTTCTTAATTAGATATCCTGAACTATCATATTCAAACTGAGTGACCGTTGAATCATAGTAAATGCTTTGACTGGATATATGTTCAATGGAATCATTTGGCAGATAGTAGAATGATCTTGTGCCGCTGTAACTGAAAACTCCCGGCGAAACCCATGTCTCAAAAATTGCTTGTGTTTCTTTTCCAAACATATCAAATGAAATTGTTTGTCTTGAATAATTGACCCAAATACCCATTGAATAATCATAATTTTGACGAGTCTCAATATTAATGTGATTAATCGTATCATATGAATATAACACACGCGTATCGTTAATTAATGCGTTTAAAGAATCTACGTATTTCTGGTGAACATATTCAATCCTGCGATTTAGTGAATCGTATAAATAAAAATCACCATATCCATAATTTATCGATCCTAAATAATAATAGAGATTTGTATACGACAATAAACTGTCGTTAACGTTATACTGCCAATTTTCATCATGTTTAGTTACCCAAACAGAGTTTTGATAATTGCTTTGTTTCATTTGCAATAACCTGAAAGAGGAAGAATATGTATATAATATTTGACTTGAAGGTGCTGCTGCAGTATCATCCGAATAATAAGTAGTATTGATTAATAATCCATTTACATCAAATGAATCTATCGTTAAAGATTGATTGAATGTATTGTCTCTGCAATGCCAGATAACAACAGAATCAATCGGATTAACCTGGGAATAAATTAAAAATGGGGCTCCAATAAAAAATAATATCAAACGAATCGACTTCATTCATGCAAGTTACAAAAATTTTAATTCAACTTCAAAACCCAAATCCAATACTTATACTATTTTCCCCGCTATGCAGGAGTGTGTCCTGAATTATCTTTTATTGTAAGAAAGATAAATGTTTTAAGTGAGATGAAGGAAAACAGAAACTAAAATCTGTTTGACCCCGCTATGCAGGATTACCTTATAACCAACCTAAAAAAAATTAAGTTGCTTTGAAGGCTTTCAAAATCCTTCGAAGCATTTTCTGTGTTTTATAGGTGAATGATAAGGAAATCCTGCGCAGCGGAAAAAAAGATATCCGTGCTGCGACGTACTTATTTCCTGCCTCTGCCAAAAGCTCTGCCGCGCTTCGACGGACATTCGTCCGTTGTTTTTTAGTTGTGGATATTCATCCACTTTTCAAGGCTCATCGTCTTTGTATACATACATCAGTTTATGCGTAGCAATCTCTACACTTTTAAGAAACTTTTGCTATCCAATTTCTTTATTTAAAGCTGGGAATTATAAGTATGAAACAGAAACAACAATCAATCGGCGGGTTGCTTAATATTATTTTTAGCAAAATTAATTTTATCATGGGAAGAGGGTTCCATTATAATATTCGCAAAGACAAAACTTATTTCATGACGATGACAGTCGAAGATTGGATTGATCTTTTTACTCGTGTAAACCAAAAACAACTCATCGTTGACTCATTGAAGTATTGCCAGGAAAATAAAGGGCTGAATATTTTCGGCTGGTGCTTAATGCCAAGCCATCTGCATCTGATCGCCAACACTAAAATACCATGGGATAAAAATCATGCGATTGAACTGTACACCGAAAGGGTGACATGGCAGAAACTTAATTATATCCATCGAAATCCTGTTGTAGATAAAGTTGTTTACAAAGAACAGGATTATCTGTTCAGCTTGGCTCGTAATTATTATGGACTGCCCAATGTTCTGGAAATTGATTGTTTAACACCACCGGTTACTACTGTATCGAGCAGGAATTTCTTTAATACATGATTACTTCTTAGCAAATTTGATTGCTATTTCTAAGACGATGAGCGTTGAAAAGTGGATGAATATCCACAGCTTGGTTGCTGAGAGAATCCGAAGTACAAAAACAACGGACGAATGTCCGTCGAAGCATCACAAAATTTATTTGTTTTGAGATATGAATATTAAAGACAAATGGCTGACAAGTACGTCGCAGCTGGCGTTCAATGCATCACTACAAATTTCCCACTATAAATAGTTGAATTGGTTTTATTGACCAACTTGTATAAATACAAACCACTTGATAAGAACTCCGATTGTATAATGTATTTTTCTCTGACCGGTACGTCAAGAATTTGATTACCTGAAAAATTATAAACGGTAAGTTTGTATGGAAAATCATTAGGCAAAACGAGGACAGAATTCCCGCACACAGGATTCGGATAAATTATTACTTTTTCAAAATCAAAATTTTCGACTCCTGTATAAAAGGAAGAGTCGATGAAAGTGTTATAAGCTAAATTAGTCACAACAGCAGGATTGTGATCAAAGTATATATATGCATTATTAGTAACCAGTGTATTGTTTGCAAGATTTGAATTGGGATTAATAGTATAAACAAGCATAGCATGACTGTTTAGTTCATCTATATTGCTGTCAGGTAACATAATATTTTTAAATATAAACCGTAAGGTTCGGTTGTTTTCAAATTGAATGCTGACGGGATTACTTGAAAATATCAGGCGAAAAGAATTTAAATTGAGATCAGGATCTATCCAGTTCAAAATCGATACATCAAAAGCAGTGTCCGTCCCACAATTTTGAAATCGTATTCTATAGGTCATAGACGAATTCCTGTCTGTATAATGAAAAACACTATCTGTTCCACCGGGGAATGCAGTTATATCATTTGGATCATGAGAACAGAGGATGTTTTCGTTGATTGTATCGCAATATAATGCATAAAATACATCGGTTGAATCAGTGAGGCTGTCAGTGAAAATACAGTTTGCATTAGAATTGAGTAGCGTACCTTGAATTTGTATGGAATTAGTTAATGTCTGAAATGGCGCTAAAATATATGTCCAGCGAATTGAATCATTCGAAACAAAATCAGGTGTAAAAGTAGAATTCAGGTAATTTAAACCGCCATTTATTTTCAGTGTAATAGAGCCCTTCTCAATATTATTTGAATAACTAGTAACTGACCAGATTGCTTTGGAAGGTCTGTTACACCTAATGGGATAGAAAGAAGAATAGAACTCATGCAACAGCACACCTGTAACAGGAGGTGTATAAATTCCGAAGTTGTTTCCAAGAGTATCGGGAGGAACGGTTAAAGAAATTGAAGACGGAGTTGTCACATTAAATCCTGCAGGGATTAAAATATTATCCGTATAAGTTCCTTCATCCATAACTGCATTATATGATCCCCCCAACCCTGTAGTGATTATTGTATTCGATGGAATGAACATAACTCTTTGGTTGGAAATTCCATTTTCGTTCGTATCCAATGTCCCATTTTGATTCAAATCGAAAAATACTTTACCTGATATGTTAGTTTCCAGAATTTCAACTGCATTTGGAAAAACACTATTGTTCCAAGTCCAAGAATTTGGATTATTAACATGGAGATCATAAAATCCGGGAGTCGCTGTGTATGGAATGTTAAAAGTTTCAATAGCAGAATTTGCAAACCCTAAGCCGGAAGAATTAAATGAATAATTAATGCTGCCGTTAATGATTTCACCTCCTCTTTGTAACCAAAATTGATATTGAGACCCTATACCGGAACTTATAGTCATTGAGGATCCGTAAGGAGTAATGGTCGTATATAAAAGTGAATATCTGCGTGTATGATTTGGGGATACTGAAACGACTTGCGCTTCTAAAGAAATATAGCAGACTAAAAAAATCAGGGAAAAAAATGCTTGCATAGAAAATTTATTTAACTAACACAAGGATGAGTTAATTCTCCAACTATAATTTACATTTTTGGTTAAATTACATTTTTGAGTTGTAGATCTTTAAAATACCAGGGTCTATTTTATTGGTTTCAACATCGATGCATCTCCGCGTTAAATTGATTTACATCTACCAGCTTAACTTACTCTGCTGGATTTGTTCTGTGAACTTCTTAAAAGACAACTTATCCTTTCCTCAATTACACAATATCCGGCGCAAACATGCTCTCGGATCTAAATATCCTGCTTGATGAAATGTCAATCGAAGTTGTCGATTATTAATTTAACGCAGTTATAGGCCAATAAGGGAAACTTAAGGCGTTTTTTCAATTAATAAACCCCCAAAAAGTTGAAATTTTGATTTGAATATGAATTAATAAAAAGGTTTGGGTCTTACCTCTGAAAATGACAGATTTATTTTTTAAAATGCCACATTTTCACTTAATTAGCAGTCCTTACCATGATTTCCAGACGAATTAAAATCTACGTATTTTCTAAACAAACAGCTATTTTTCTAATGGCATTTTTAATCTTTGGTATCAACTGTTCTTTTGCACAAAAAATATCAGCTAAGTCAAAATTCGAAGTAGAGCATTTCAAAGAAAAGCCATCGATTTCTGAACAAATCAAATCCAACACAATTCCGGCCGCAACTTTGGAAGCAATCCGCAGACAGAATGAATTGTTAATTCAGCAAGGCAGAAAATTATCCGTTCACTCTTATGCGAGACAATCTTCTTCAACCTGTGGTACTTGTTCCAATATGGGCGCTGAAAATGGCTGGGATGTTTGGCAGGCCGAAGACGGTGAAAATTATGATTCACTCGGATTAAATTTAGTAACAACAGTTCCTGCTCCCGTACGATTTAATATTACCACCGGTCCCGGAATAGATCCACTCACACCCGGAATTAATCCCGGAGATCCTCCTATTACTCTTGTTGCTCCTCCCGGTTTTGGAACAAGTTCAATTCAACTTGGGGAACCACAGAACGATGGTCAGGGTGGGGGCTGTTCATCTTTTCAAAATCCTTTTGCTGCCGGTTGCGCAGAACGATTGACATATTGTTTTACAGTTGGTGTAGCTGACACAAACTTTATTTATGCTTATGCATTCGTCATGGAAAATCCGGGCGCTTCTCATACGATTCAAAACATGCCTTACGTGGAGTTTATGATACTTGATCAAAACGGAGATACCATTCCCTGCGCTTATCAACGATATATAGCCAGCGAATCTTTCCCGGGACAATATACATGTAACGCTACACGTAATGGCGGTGGTGGTGGCGGCGGTGGCGGTGGCGGTTGGCTGGACACAGCTATTTATAAACCATGGACCATGGAAGGTGTAAATCTATCCGCTTTTATCGGACAAACATTGACTGTTGTTATCACCAATGCGGATTGTCGTCTCGGAGGACATTTTGCTCATTCATATTGGGATTTTGCATGCGGATCTTCATCGGTAATCTTAAAACCAAATTGCTACACGAATTCTCCTGATACATTAGTTGCTCCTGCTCCTCCTGATTCAATCAATTCATATACTTATGAATGGTATCTTAACAACGATACGATTCCAATAGCTACAACACAAACAATTACTCCATATGCACAGCCGGGAGATACATTTGTGGTGAAAGTTTTTTTACCATCCGGTTGTAATTGGTATGCGAGATATGTTCCACAACATTATTCAGTAACAGCTGACTATATATATTCTACTCATTGCGGTTACGTTGACTTCACTGCTCAAAGTATATCTCCTTCTGCCCAGGATCCGATTAATTATTGGGAGTGGAATTTCAATGGCGGCTCTCCTTCTAATTCGAATGTTTCCAACCCAGATTCCGTTGTCTTTCCTCCGGGTACTCATTCGGTCACTTTAATTTCCGGAACCTATTCACCCGGATGCCGTGATACAATGCAATATACCATTGATGTTCCGCAGAATCCTGTCGCTTCTTTTAATGCTCCGGATATATGTGCAGGCAATCAATTAACCATTAACAATACATCTGTAATTAGCGCCGGTGATACGTTAAGTTCTTATTCTTGGAATATTGCCGGCGGAAATCCCTCAACGTCTGGTGCAACGAATCCCGTTACAACAATTTCCAGTCCCGGTTCTTCACAGATTACTCTAATCGTAAATACTACCAATGGATGCCGCGATACTGTTCAGCAAACTGTAGATGTTTTTGAAATACCTATTGCGGCTTTCTCTACCCAATCTTTCTGTTTGGGCGATCAATTTTCTTTAGCTAATAATTCAACAATTTCTCCGGCCGGAGGTGCATTATCCTATTCCTGGTCGTTTACCGGTGGAAACCCTTCCACATCTTCTGCTGCAACGCCGGCTATCAGTTATGCAAGTCCGGGCAATTCCGCCATTCAATTAATTGCAACTTCAATTGCAGGTTGTAAAGACACGATGGATAAAGTTATTTCAATTTATCCATTGCCCCAGGCCGATTTCAGTGCTCCGCTAAACTGCATAGGAGCGCCTTATAACATAACTAATTTATCGGCGCCGGTCGCAGGAGATACGCTTGCAACATATGCATGGTCATTTCAAAATGCAATTCCCACCACTTCGTCTCAATTTAATCCTGTAGTGACATTTCAAACGGTTGATACGTCACTGGTGGAATTAATAACAACAACTATCCATGGTTGTAAAGACACTATTGCCAAACAAGTTTTCGTTGCCGCTAATCCGCAGGCAGATTTTTCTTTGCCGGATATTTGTACGGGTTCAACTATAACATTTGTAAATAATTCTACGATTCAACCCGCCGGCTCCAACATTACTTATGCATGGACAATTCCTGGTGGTTCTATCAATTCCTCTACTGTAGAAAATCCTGTTGTTTTGTTCTCAAGCGATGGATCTTTTAATATCTCACTTCTTGCGCGATCAGATGGAGGGTGCGTGGATACTGTCATTCACGCTCTCAACGTTTATCCGATGCCACAATCTTCTTTTACGGCTCCTCCATTATGTAAAAACAGCTCGGTCATACTAAATAATCAATCAACTGTTAATAGTGGAATAATAGACAACTACACATGGGACATGCCGCAGGGGCAACCTGCTATTTCTCATGCGATAAATCCGTCCATACGATTTGATACTGCCGGTACATTCTCTATTTCGTTAATTGCAGAAACTCAACATGGTTGTCGCGATACATCCTATGGAACGGTTACTGTTTACCGGCCACCGGTAATTAATTCTGTATATCCTGATTCGGGTTGCGCTCCGTTTTGTCATCGATTTTCTGATCATTCAACATCTACAGACGGATCTATTATTCAATGGGCATGGAATTTTCCGGGAGGTAGTCCGGATATTTCTTTTTCTAAAAATACAGGCGAAGTTTGTTTCAACACTCCGGGAACTTATGATGCTTCTTTATCGATTGTGAGCGATTTAGGATGTTCTGCCTACAAGTATTTTGACAATATTATTAAAGTTTATTCCATCCCTGAAGCAGATTTTAGCATCAGTAAAGAAACAGCCGGATTCTATTCTCCGATTCTTACATTCAGTGATCAGTCAACATCCGATGTTTTACAGTGGGATTGGGATTTTGGTGATAGTACCCAAATAGTAAATGGTAGTCCGATTGAAAATCACGCCTATTTATCTGCAACGGCAAATGACTTTTACCAATTTTACACTACTCTAATCGTAACCAATGAGGGAGGCTGTAAGGATACCATTGTTAAACCCAATGAAATTAATCCCTACTATACATTCTTTGTCCCAAATGCTTTTACACCAAATGGTGATTTGAGAAATAACTTCTTTTATGCGAAAGGAATGGGAATAAAGAATTATGATTTCTGGATATTTGATCGTTGGGGATTACAAATCTGGTCTTGTCATCAGGATGGATCAAATGTTCCTTATGATAATTACGGAAATGAAGGAATGTCATCTGTATGCCGCTGGGATGGAACTATCAATGGCAATAAAGTACAGGAGGATGTTTATGTTTGGAGAGCCAAGGTGACCGACGTTTTTGGTAAAGTGCATGTTTACCTTGGTTCGGTAACAGTTTTTTATTAATTATCGGCTGTTTTTTCTTGTTTCAATTCTTCGATTTTTAAAATTTGTCTCGGATAAACCTTTCCTTTTTTAGCTTCAATTTTTTTTAGGTTGTTGGTTGAAACTTTAGTTTCTTTGATTAGAAATAATGAAAAACAAATGAGTATTATTAATTACCAACGTTTTATAATTGTCAAGGATGATTTTTATGATGATCCTCTGAAAGTATATAAAGAAGCATTGAATGCAAACTATCATGAACCGAAAAATTACACCGGTTTTCGCAGCCGGAATGTATATCATGAACCCGGTGTTAAACAAAAGTTGGAAAAAATTCTAGGTATAAAAATTAATCGTTGGGATAAGGATCCAAACGATGAGAACGGCGTATTTTATTTTGGTTATGCAAAAGGAAAACACAAAGAAGTACCCGGTGTACATTCCGATTATCCGCATGACGACATTACAGCATTGGTTTACCTGACACCCGATTTACCATTTGATTGCGGAACATCTTTGTGGATGCATAAGAAAACGGGCTTGTGTGATCCACCGACAGCGGAGGATGGCCGCCGCCTGAAAATGAAAGTGAATGATATACGGAATATGTTTGAAGCCGATACAAAACAAAGAAGTAAGTGGGTAGAAATGGACAGGATTGGGTATCGTTTTAACCGCCTTGTTGCCTATCCATCAGGTGCGCTCCATTCGGCTACTAAACATTATGGTTCAGCAATAGATGATGTACGTTTGTATCAGACATTCAGGATAGGAGTAGACTGGAAAACATTTCAGATGAATATAAAGCGTGGATGATTATTTATTGTAATCATCTCCAAAAAATAAACGCAACTGCTCCTGATATTTATATTCATCAGCAGGTTTGAGTTTAACCATCTGAAGCATGATGTTCAATTTATTTTGATCAGTAATATTCATAGCAGAAGCCCACAAAGCAACTTCCTTCAATACTTCATGTTCTTCATTTGTAAAGGAGTCTTTGCCGATAGTTTTTACCAGAAAATCTTTTACACATGTTTGTTCCGCGCGCTGACTATCTCCTTTATATTTATTCAGTATCATTTTTTTAATCTTGGAGGTGATATCATAGACTCCGGGTTGTACACTTTTGCCAAGCTTTAGAAAAATATCGTCTTCGGTAAACTTCAATAATATTTTCTCAGGTGATCGATATCCCTTTTGTGATTTGATTTTTTGAAATTCTGATTTAGCCAATAACCTGAGCTTAGCATTTAGCGGTCTGAAACCAAGTTTGTGGTAAAACCAGAAAACACCGGTTGCGATTCCTTCGGGGCTATCCAATCCAAATTGCGAAGCTTCCACCTGAAAATAATTTACATTAAAAAGCTGACGATAGAGCCGCAATACCTGCGCTACCATAAAAGCAGATTCTCCTCCACGGAACTGGTCGTAAATATTTAAACCGTAATCAGACCGCCAACCGAATACCCATCCACCTGCATAAGCGGCCGGATATCCATTTTTGAAAAGAGTATAACCAATGTATGATTCCATCGGCAATTGACGGGGTTGAGGCATTCCGTAAATGGCAATGGACACGCCTCTCTCAAGATGAAATAAACGAAGACTATCTTCTTTCAGATACGTAGCCGGATCGGTTTCTCTTTCTGTCATGGCCATTGAGTTTTTAATTACCCGAATTAGATTTCTTTTATCCTCTTCTGTCAATATAGCTTCAGGAGGCAACTTCTTATTTAGTAATGCCTCTATTTCAAAATGTTTTACTAAATCAGTATGATAAAAAATTTCCGGTATTTCAATTCTGTTGAAAGCTTTGGAGAGAGATTTGTTTTTCGGGATCACGTCTGTTTGTAATCCAAGTCCATCGTAATAGTGATCTTTAATATATGGCAGATTATCCAAACGGCTTAACTCATTGATGATATATGAAAGTTGTGATTTTTTATCCGGCATCAATTGCATCAGCAATTCCTCATTGGTAAATCCGGCAGTAGTTTCACTTCTTTCCTGAGTAGGAAGAGTAACTTTCAACACTTCGCTTAAATCAAAAGTTGTATTTTCAATTTTATGAATTGATATTTTGCAATCTGGATGGGAGAGTAACCAGCGAGTGCAATCATGGGAAAAAGCGGCACGGTAACCGGTAAAAGGAATGCCGGAGTTCACGAATAACTCCTTTGTTTTTTCCGTTTGCTTATCTAATATTTTTGTCAGTCGCAATACTTCTCTTTCTGACAGATCAAATGTTTTTTTATCCGGTGGAAGAGCCATTATAAACAATAGGGTTTCAAAGTAAGAAGTTAAGGCACCGGTAAATGGAATTCGGTTACCTGCCATATCTTTTATGATAGATATTTTTAAAGCATTGCTTTCGGCGTCGAAATGGTTGGCTATCTCTCGGAGTTTTTTGGACAAACGATGAAAATTGTTATTCATAAACGATTTTAATTGATTTCAGTGATTTTGTGAAAGTAAATTAAAGTTATTAAATATTTGTTTTATACTATATAAAAAATCGATATACAGTTATTCATAAAATCATCCCTCGCTTGCCTTAGTTTTAATCAAGTAATGTTTTTTCAATTCGTTTTGGGAATCCCATGGGTGACTACTTTTGCTTACGTACCTAAGCCAACACTTAATCCTTTTTGTTTGAGACTACAACGAGCGAAGGAAAGTTGCTCGATCGGAAAATCAGGACTTAGGTGAGTATGGCGACGTAGTCACGCATGGACGGAAGGAAAGTATTTGAGATAGCATTGCTTTATTAAGACAATGTCGAGCGCAGGCCTATCGTTGTACAATAAATTTTCCGTGAATTTGCGACAGTTCGTTTACTATTGAATACAAGTACATGCCACTACTAAGCTTACGAACATCTATTTTGTTTACTTGCGATTCAATTCTTTGGTGGATTACTAAAGCACCGTTTAAATCGTAAATTGTTAATACGGAGTACTCAGAAGTTTTATTCAAATCAAATTCGATAGTTAAGTAATCATCAGAAGGGACAGGAAATATATGAATATCGGAATTGTTTATTTCATGCTCAAAAGTAGGAATGGGTTGATCGGCACAAATAAAATATTGAACTTGGTCGCCACCGAAAATATAATCGGGAGCGGAAGTAACCCACAAGGTGTCTTCGCTATAAAACATATCTAAAACTGCATTTCGAAATAATGAAGAATTCATTTTAGTAAATTGATCCCAATTTTCGGAAAAATATTTTAACAGTCCATTCCCACCGGAGCCTAACTCTGATTCAACATATACATTGTCATTTGGGTCTACTATTATTTCCCTTGCAGATAAAAAAGATACATTGGTAGAGTTATCCTGGCTGATAATTGAGCAACTATTATTGTAAACACGATGGTTGTAAGTAGACAACGATGAGTCATTCCAAACTTCCAAAACTGTATTATTCATTTTGTATACCCCGACTTCTGGGGTAGAAGGCCAGTTGGAAAGGTATCCTCCGGTGAACCAGGCATTATTCTGAGAGTCGAAGCTAATTTTACTAATCCTGTTTAAATAGGGTAAACAGGAATTGAGCGGATTAAAAGTTGTCCAAGTTAAACCGTCATATTTAATTATACTGTTATAAGTTGAAGAGTATGGGTCGGAAATCGCCCATACAGTGCCGTTTTTATCTATCGATACAGAACTTATTTTATTATTGGGTAAAAGGGAGTTTGTACTATCATAGTGTGTCCAAATAGTTCCATCGTATTTATATAATCCACCACCTTGGTAATTGTTTTGTGGATCGTTATTGGCGCTTATCCATAGATTTCCGGATAAATCAAAAGTTAAATCTGAAAGAACTGCGCTAGTTAATCCGGAATTAGATGGATTAAAGATTGTCCAAAACGTTCCATCAAAATGACATACTCCGTTTACGGTTGCCATCCAAATGCCATTAAGCGAATCGGCTATCATACTCAAAATAGTACCGGGCAATTGAGAATTTACCGTCGTGTAATTTGTCCAATTCGTCCTGTCGTATTTTACAAGAGAGCCAAATCCGAACCACAAATTATTGCTCTTGTCTTTTGTAATTGAATAACCGTTACCAAATAGTTGTTGATTCGGGACATCAAAGAAGTTACAGAAAAGTGGTCTGGCCTTTATAGAGATTGTTTCACTTACAGAGAAAGGGCCATTGGCTCCGGTAATTAAAAACAAGTAATCGCCTGGAATGCAACTGCCATTTATTGCAACTGTTGCAACAGTTCCATTGATATAAGGATGATTAACAGGATTAGGATTGAAGCTAATATTAATACCGGAACAATTTCCACTTAAGCAGGAATATTGAAATGAAATTTGCTGTGTGAAGCCGCCAAATGGAATTACTTCTACTCTAAAAGTATCAGAATGGTTAACCGGAATAATTATTGAATCTCTGGAAAGCGCAAGATTAACTCCCTGGCCATGTGTTTTGAAATTCGAAATAATAAAAAGAGTGATGAATATAAATCTTTTCATGGCACATAAATTTAAATGAAATTAAAACAAATCTAATAATTTAAAACAAAGAATTATATATGAGGAATTAATTTCCGTTTTTATGACTTTATTTAAAATCTTATACTGCCTCTTTAATACAACCAAAGCTTATCAGTATAAAGATGAAAGAAGGGTATGACTTTCTAAAAAGCCTAATTTTTGTTTAAAATACATGAAATGTTGGCAAAGAAGAATTTTACAATTCTCATACATAAGAATTTCAATATTCATTTCATAATGACCTTTTAATTTTTAAATTTATATTTACAAATATCATTTATTATGCGGTACTTTTATTTTCATGTGATATTATTATTTTAAAAGGTTATCCGAATGGAACACAAATAAAATATTGGCAATATGCTAAAAACATTGGCTTACAAAATCTTTATAGGGTTGATACCGTGAATGCAGATACTTTATACAGCAAAGAGTTGACTAGCTATTTCATTAATCATTAATTTTCAATACTAATTTTCTTTAGATGGAATTCAAAAATAAACCGGCAATGCTAAGTAGCATTGCCGGTTTATTTTGTTTACTATTAAGTAAAACCTGCGCGTCATCCGGCATCATTTTTTACCGGGAGAGAAATCGATTGGAATAATTTTTTATTTGTTAAGTATTAATCTTCCCGAGCTGACTACTTCTCCACAAACTATTTTGTAGATATAAGTCCCATTTGATAAATTTCCTGCATTCCATTCTAGCGTGTAAACGGTGTTGGCTTCAGTATTTCCTTTATACAATTCGGCAAGTTTTTTTCCATCCGCTGAATATACTTCAACATGGCAGTTTGATGATTCAACCGGGCTGCTGAATTGAAGCGTTGTTGTTGTTTGAAATGGATTAGGGTATGAAAGGGCTTCTATTTTATTTAATCTATTTTCGATTCCATTATATCCAATTCTGCTTGTATTGGCAGATGAAAATTCATCTGTTCCGGGTTCAGCAATTACTTTACTACCACTTTCTATTACAGACGGAGTCGCATTGTTTTTTAATGAGTTGTTTGACATTTTCAAAGTTATAGGTGCATTGGGACGGGACATTAAAATGACTCCTGCATCGTAACTTGAATTGTAACTATTTGGATTTAATGTAAAGCAAGTTGTGGCTCCATTGGAAGGATCAGGATCGCTATCCGTTGCACTATTGTTTCCTTGATTCTTAGAAGTGAAAACATATCCGTCAGGTAAGGTAAATATCAGGTAATAATTTCCCGGTTCAATATTTGTAAACAAATAGTAACCGTCGTAATTCGTTCTGTATGATGAAACATATTGTCCGGTGCAAGTACGGATTTCTATAATTGCATTCACTATTCCCGGCTCACCTACATCCTGGATTCCGTTTTTATTCAGGTCATTCCAGACAAAATTTCCTATCGAGGCATTTTGATTCATCCCGGCATCGATCGAGGTATTAGATTCGCCGTCTCGAAGTGTAAAACAATCAGTCATTCCATTATCCTGGATCACATCGTTATCTACTGTAGAGTCATCTCCTTCTTTGTATAAAGTGAATCCATTCCCGGTTGATGAAACAAATTGAAGGTAATAATTCCCGGCATTTAAATTTGAAAATAAGTAAGAACCATTTAAATCGCTTGTTGTTGTTGCAACAAGTGTCCCTGTGCATGAGAATAAATTGACGACTACATTCGCTATTCCTGTTTCTCCTTCATCTTGAATTCCATTCGCATCTGCATCGTTCCATATCAAATTGCCGATTGAACCGGTACCGATTCGAGGTGCAATATACACTCCGCTTGAGCCGGAAGTCAGACTGAATTTGGATGTTTTAGAATACCAACCACCCACGAATATTCCATTTGATAAGGATCCTGTTTCTCCATAGGGCTGTTTTCCTGCCGGGAAAATTGTTGGGACACCGGTTGTAAACCAATAACCGGTAAAGAAACCACCGCCTGTAAAATCCAATCCGCCATTTATTAATGGGCCTTGTCCGGAATTGTAACGAGGACCTTGTGGATAAGGAGCAGGAGGATTGTTTCCGCCACCGCTACATTTAATGTCGCCTGCAACATGAATAAAATTTGAGGCTTTCAAATCTCCCAGAGGTAAAAACGTTCCTCCGTTTTTAAATCGTACTTCGCCATTGTAACCATTGGAGAAGTTTGCATCTGAATCCCATCTGAAGATAAATACATCAGTGGCATCTCCCGTTATTTTTATTAGTGTCGAAATGGTAAAGCCGGATGTAATGTTAATGACAAAGGTCTCTGTTCTTCCATTCTTCTTATTTAAACCATCGAGTGATATTGCTGATACACTTCCAAACCCAGGTGTTACCGTTAAAGAATTGATCTGTGAAAAAGTGTTTTCAAGATCCGATGATAACTTATTAATCTCGGTGGTGTTTCTAAGCGAGTTACCCGACTGCCCCGGATTTTCATTGATTATTTTTTGCCATGCAGAAAGGGAAACATCGTTTGTATACATTGTTCCTGCATATGGCACTCTTCCTGCAGTTCTTTCAGAGGCGATGATTCCGTTAATGGCAATATCACCTAAAAATCCTCGTGTCGAACCCTGCAAATTTGCATCAACATTACCTTGCGTAAATACCATGTGATATTTAGGCAAATTTCCAAGATTGACTCCCCCGATTCTATATTCAGCATTAGCCGGGTTTTTTACACCGAATAACCCTAAAAACAACAAAAACAGCGATAAAATGAACCTGTTTTTGTTTTTCTGATTTTTCATCTTGTTTTTCATCTTTTGTGGTTTATAGTATTTATATGGCTCAATTAAGCCGATACTTGGTGAAATGTCCATTTAATTTGGTAGAATGAAGTATCCCAATGGTGAGTTACAATTATTCCTTTGGGAAGGCTTTTTTAAATAAAGGAGTTTCTTTTAATAAAATATTAAAAACAGAATGGAAAACGAAAAGGATCCTAAATATGTAATTCTATAAATTATTGCAAATGAATTAGGGGAAATCCATTGGAGGGCAAGAAGAAAGCTAAATTGAGCAAGTCGCTTTTTACTTTATTTACTCAAATCGTTTTCACAATCTTCTTAATAAAAGTTTTTTCATTTACTGAAAGTTTAACAAAATAAATTCCAGCCGGATTATCGATAAATTGATAAAGGTAGTTCCCCGATGTTTGCATTTGAGAATCAACAACAACAGCAACTCTTTCCCCTAGTAAATTAAAAACATCCAATCGCACATGCGAATGTTGAAGCAGTGTATACTCGATATTTGTTGTTTGAGTAAATGGATTGGGAAATATTTTGAAATTCGGCGCTGCATAAATGTTTTTCACGTCTGTAGAAAGGTTCAGAATAATGGAATAATCTTCATGCTGTCCACTTTGTGGGTTGAGGCAGGGAAATGGAATCTGCTGATAATCGGATGCTACTCGCATTCGCAGGGGAATACCGTAGACATTTGTCGGTAATGCAGGGATCGTTATCGTTCCTTGATGTACCGGAGCCACTGTGTCGAGATCGAAAAATAATTCTTCGGAAACAGAATCAAGCATGCCGTCATTATTCATATCGAGCCACACTTTTAAAAATTCTGAAAATGTTGTTGCAGTTGTACAAACAAGCGTATAGGGATAGTTAGTAAACATCGTTCCCGAACTCATACACGTAAAATCTTCATACCCGGCAATTGCATCATTTGAACTATTATTGATCACATCTAAGGTTGGTGCTGAGATTTTGAAATTTGTGATTCCAATTCCACAGCAGTATGATTGTGTTACCGGATAGCAGCTTGTGCTAATCGGGCCATGGAGCATGGCTTGTACATTTTGAATAACCGTATCACATCCATAGGCATTGCATCCGATTAAACCGGCAACATAGTTTCCATTTACGGAGTAAGGATGCGATGGATTTGCAAAAACAGACGTATCGCCATCCCCAAAATCCCAAAAATAATTAGTTGGAATATTAATCGAAGTTGTTGTGAAACTTATTACACCGATACAAGTGTCAGACGTGAAAGTAAAATCTAAACAGGGATTGTAGTTAACATTCAACGTTACGGAAACGTTTTGCACAGGACGATAAGGATCGTTCGACAGAATGGAAATGTTTGTATTATATGCTCCACCGGTCATAGTGCCTGACATAAAACTTAGTGTGATTACTGCTGAATCGCCAGGTGCAAGTGTATCTGAAATCGGTGTTGCGGTGACCCATTGAGCTAGTCCGCCAATGGAAAAATACAAATCCTGACCAACGCTTGCAGAAGAATTCCAAATTGTAAATGTGGTATTAGCGCTATCAGTGCAAGCTTGCAGATTTTGATAAATAGTATTTGCAGATGTAGCAATAGCAGGTACCGGAGGAGCCGGCGTTAGATACGGATGAAGATCAAACACACGAAGCTGAGACCTTATGCTGCCAAATTGTTCATTCGAAATATAACCTCTATTCGCATCCTTGAAACAAATTCCTTCGGCTTGTCCGGCAATAAAGAAACCGCCTATTGAAAACTTTCTTTTATTTCCACTAAAAAATTGAGAACCTTCAAAATGGCTGAGCATCCAGACAAAGCAATTATTACCTCCGGAAAAATTAAGCCCGAGAAGCACAACCAAACTATCTCCCTGAATTGCAGCGGAAGTGATTAACCCACCGACATTGAAACTATCGACTAGTTGTGCAACATGAATGCCTGTATCTGCAGAAAGTACATAATGTTTTGTCCATTTATTTACCCATCCTTTGGTAAACATATGAATGGAGTCATTCAATATAAAGAATGCTTCACAATCATAGAAATTGTTATTATGACTGACATTAAAATTTGTTTGGTCGGAATAACTGAAATTTATGGTACTTGCATTTACGGATGAAGAAGAATCGGTGATTTCTGATTGCAATATTTTATAAAATTTCAGATTAGCCCGGTTGCCATCATTGTTCCCAACATCTCCAATGTATATATGACTACTGTCGGAGGAAATATCTTCCCAATCAATGTTTGAAGAATTATTTATTGTCACTCTTTGAAGGATGGAATCCGTTAAAGTGTCTATGCGGTATATAATATTGTAGGTGTCATCAACATGCGTCCATAAATTATTATCCTGATTAACGATTCCGGAAGTTTCACCGGTTTCTATAGAGTCGATATAACATTTAAGTGTGAGAGGTAAGCTTGTATAAGGATATATGCAGCTGCCATCATTTATAATCGCTGAAGGATCAAAGTTTGTTGCCTGATAGTCGGTGCAACCGGATTGAGCAAAAGAATATATTCCGGGTAATAGAAAAATTAGAATAAAAGATTTTGTCAGAAGGTTCATATTTGACTAGTAGAGTGTAATAAATATATGCCGCAATATACAAATCACAAGGAGAAAGTTTAGATAAAAATCCCTTTTAAATTCTTTAATTTTTATTTATTGCTTGTAAACAAGGGTAACCTATTCGTTAAATGAGCCAAATTAGAAAAGCGAACAAAGGTGCGAGGCATTTGGAAAGAATTGATGAACTAAAATTAGTATCTCGGTACTGATTTTCTCAAACTGAAACAATCTTTTCCTGATAAACAAATTTTGAAAACATTTATTTCTCAGCGATAGGACAACAAATAATTTGTTAATGAAATAGAAATTATAACTGCCAAATTATTCGTTTTATTAAGTAATATAATTAACTTTGAAATAAGAATCAGTGAATATCAAAAAAGGCAATAACTCACAATGAAAGCATTAATTGTACTTATTTTTTGTTTTTATATTTTAAATGCATTTTCGCAAAACACATATTATATGACTATTCATGATACCTATGGAGGTCAATTGCTTTTAGTAAAGAAAACGCCTGATGGAAATTTGCTTATGGCAGGAAGTAATTTTGTTTCTTCGCAAGAACTATTCTCAAAAGTAGATTCAATTGGTAATTTGAGTTTTAGTAAAGCACTCTCCATGACTTCTAATTTTAGTCTATTAAATATGATGCCAACTCCTACAGGTTATCTTTTACTTTTTAATGGAGGCGGAGTAAAAATGTTTTTAGTTGCGACTGACTTTAACGGAAGCTTTCAATCAATTATTGGTTATAATAGTTCTGATAATTTTGGAGGAAGGGATTTTTATAGAAATCTTGATGCTTCTTTAATTATTGCAGGAAATTCAGGAAGTACCAATTCTAACGGTGCATTTATAATGAAAGTAGATTCTAACGGATCTGTTTTATGGAACAAAAAATTTACTTATAGTATTTACTTTAGACAACTAGACAGAGTCATTGATGATGGCATAAATGGTTTTTATATTTTTGGATCTGTAAGTGATTCCTCTTTTTTTAATAATAAGGCATTTGTTGCCAAATTCGATACAGCAGGAAATGTATTATGGAGTAAATTGTATGGTATTGACGTAAGAAACATATTGAGTGTCGATCGGACTCCTGATACAGGATTTATTTTGGCTAGCAATTTTGAACAAGGTTTGCAGAGAAAGACAACGTTATTGAAAATAGATTCTGTAGGAAATCTTGAATGGAATAAAATATATTCAGATCCTTTCGGTGATAATGTTGAAGGAATAGATGTAAAGGCAGTATTCAATCAGGGTTTTATTCTAACCGGAAACTATGGCCCAAATTTTCCTGCACAAAGAGCATTTCTAGTAAGAACCGATCTATTAGGAAATATTCTATGGTCTGTTAAATACGAAGGTGTTACATCAGAATACATTAGCAATGTTTGTGTGATGAATGATTCTGGTTTTGCATTTTCCGGAACAGCAAATGGTTTTGGAGTACCAACACTAACTACTGGATATCTTGGTAAAACCGACTCATTGGGCATGGTTGGATGTTTTGAACAAAGTATTTCTATAGATACGAGTTCACAGTCGGTATCAATTGCTTCGTTTAGTTTTACTGAAACATCCCTTTCTATATATAATCAATCAGTCAATTACCCTACATCGCTTATTGATAATGGGCATTATGTTTGCTCAACTCTAAGTTTATTAGAGTCTACAAATAAAAATTTTATTGGCTTAACTCCAATACCGACAGATTCTAAATTATTGTTGAATTTGAATATTACCACTGGAGATGATTACGAGTTAATAATCTTTGATTTATTTGGAAAAGTGGTCAATATACGTAAGATTAAAATGGAAGAAACAGAAGTTGATGTTAGTAAAATTTCAAATGGGGTTTATTTTTACACTTTAAATAATCATTTAAAGACTTTTAAAGGAAGGATCGTTATTAATCATTGATTCTGAATTATTTTTTTTATTTTTTGTTCAAATTAATAATATGGTGGGGTTGAAGTAACTTTTGAAACCTCAATGTTATTGTTTCGGTAATCTTTAATACCTATGGAGGAATTGAGATTTCTTCACTTTGAGTGTAAACTCAGTTTTTTGCGTATGTAATATTATTTATTTTATTGAGTAAGGTACTTGATAGATTCCACGAAAGATGATTAAAGTATTGGTTAATTGAATTACTTATTATTGTACATTTATGAATAACTTAATACCCCGGGATGGCAATGAATTTTTATTTGTGTAGTAAATTGATAGCTCACAATTCCTCTTGTAAATAAATAGTCATAATGATTCCTGTAAGCCCTGTTTCGAGGTTATTCACACTGAATAATTTATTAATGGAAACGCAATGTGAGTTGAACACGTGTTTTTAAGCATATTACTTGCTTAAGTCTGTTTTATTACGAAATTTGAAAGCATATTCTATTAATAAATCTAAAAAATCAATATATGAAATCAAAATTTAAAAAACTAAGCTATTCGTTTGTAATTGCATTTGCATGCCTAATGCTTTATTCATTTACTTCTAAAAATTCTGAAACGATAGTCGTTAAGACTACCATTTACTGCGACCATTGTAAAGAATGTAGTAGTTGCGGGGACAAAATTGAAAAAGACCTTGGGTTTAGTAAAGGAATTAAATTGGTCAAGCTCGATGAAAAAAGTATGACGATTTCCGTAACATATAATCCAAAGAAAACATCACCGGAGGAAATCAGAAAGACAATTTCGAAATATGGATTTGATGCGGATGATGTAAAAGCCGACCCTGATGCTTATTCTAAGTTAGATGAATGCTGTAAGAAGAAGTAATCTGTATTCCTTTTAATATTATTTGGAAGTATTTGTTAATCCTTGTGCTCTTTGAAAATAATAATTGGCATTCTGCATATCCCCTTTAAATTGATAGGTTAATCCTAGATATTGATTCACTTCAGAATTATTCGGTTGAATTTCCAAGGCCTTCAAAAAATAAAAGATTGAATTATCGTATTGTTTTAACATACCATAAGAACTACCCAGATTTTTTATTGCATCAACATATCTTGGATTCAATTCAACAGCTTTGCTAAACGAAGCAACGGCCTTCTCATATTCCGTTTTGCCGAAATAACTAGAACCCAAATTATTATATGCTTCTGAATTAGAAGAGTCGAGCTGAATAGCTTTTTGTAAATAGAAAACCGCAGTATCGTACATTTGTTTTTTAAAAAACAATGCTCCAATACTACCGTATGCATTCGAATATTGGGGCTCATTTTCAATGGCAACATTGTACCATTTCATTGCTTCGGGAAAATTATTTTTGTTAGCATATGTATCTGCAAGCACCATTATTGCGGCTCTGTATTTCGGATTAAGTTCGATGGCAATATTCAAGTGTTTAATAGATTCATTGAACTTCGGTTCTATATTTTCTTGTACTATTTTTCCTTCCTTAATGTCATGTAAAATATGATTAGCGTGTAGGAAATGAAGTCGCGCACTTTTAGGGGCATGATTTATATCTGTTGAGAAAATAGTCGTATCATTTTTCCAATCAGGGTTGCGCGCGATAGTTTTTATGGAAGCTACCAATAATAGAAAACAAATGATATAGGTAAAAGATTTATTAT
Organism: Bacteroidota bacterium; assembly: GCA_031385005.1. Classification (GTDB taxonomy): domain Bacteria; phylum Bacteroidota; class Bacteroidia; order AKYH767-A; family 2013-40CM-41-45; genus JADKIH01. The sequence goes on along the minus strand of JANNBB010000051.1, from coordinate 182,967 downwards.
AGGAAAGTATATTGCTGAATGATAAAAAATCAGTTTTTTTTGAAAGATCAATTTTGATTAATCTGGAGATTAAAAGAACTATAACCAAGCAGAACCCCAACGAAGGCATATAAAGAAAACGATCGGCTGCTGTCGATCGGGTAAGAAATAAAACGTTTGATACGAGAGCAATTACAATTAAATAAAACAATACACCATAAGCGACCGGATCTTTTTTGTATATTCTTAGGATTGCATAAACTGCGATTGCTATATAAAAGAGAAGGGAAAAAATGGCGACCAGATTATCGAATCCAACGATATCAAATGCTTTATAAGAATAGTCGCTACTGAGAGGCGAAGGAAAAAATAAAAGTTTGATGTAAAATCCGAGTATATAAAATGCAGTTGCCTGCCTGTGCATAAAATCAGTCGCTGCAACAAGTGTATTGTCAATTAATGGAATATCAGGGTCTCCTATTTGAGACGTAAGTACAGCGCCCCGTATTATCAGATAAACAGCCGCGCTAATACATAATGGGATCAAACTGATAACAATCTTCTTGAAGGTTGAATGGGTGAAAACATATAAGGTAAGTGGCAAAATAACCAAAACCGTTATCGGAGTTTCTTTGGAAAGTAAAGCGAGAAAATAAAAAACAGCAGTAAAAATGAGATGAGGTTTGTTGTTATTGAAAATAAACTTCAGTGCCTGATGCATACTCAGTATGCAAAATAAAAATGCAAGAATTTCATCACGACTTTTAATATTGGCAACAACTTCCGTATGTGTGGGATGGGCAATCCATAGAAGTGTAACAGCGAATGAAAGTAGAGTTGAATTGTTTATAAAAAGATCTTTTAAAAATTTGAAAAGGAAAAACCCTGTTAAAGCATATAACAAAACATTGATCCAATGTCCCAATGCCGGAGTATTTGGAGCAATTTCCCATTCCAATGCAAACATCGCCATGGAGAGTGGTCTGTATAACCAATCGTTTTTTCCATCGAGACCAAACCAATAGGCAGTTTTAAAAAGAGTGGGAATCGATTCAACGCCGGCCATGGTTAGCTGATTACCATATATGGTCGGATAATCGTCGAAAGCATATTCGTGATTTAGCGTATTTGAATAAAGTAAGAAGGCAAATGCTGCGCAAATAAGTCCGAGGGTAAAGCTCAACTTCGAAGAATTATATAGGTTGACTTTTCCTTTTTTAAAGTCATTTTGTTTCTTTAATTTATTGGCTTTCATGAATCAAATATGCAAATAATTATGAATATTTTTCATAATTATTCAATTTCGAAAAATTATTATTTATTTGAATAAGACGCCAAGTAATCAAAGAAATTTTGTATCATTGGATACAAAATCTAAAAACAAAAAACTATGAAAGCAAAAATCTTTCTTGCATTTATTGCACTAATTATTTTTTTTAATTGTGCTATTTCATTAGCACAAACTAAAACCTATAAAAGTGGATCTGCCTGGGATGTCTCTTTTATAAAAGTTAAGCCGAATATGACGGTTGATTACTTAAACAGCTTGAAGACAACCTGGAAGGCTATGCAGGATGAGGCGATCAAACAGGGAATTGTAGTTTCTTATAAAATTCTGGACGGCAGAGCCTCTTCTCCGGAAGATTGGGATATCATGCTAATGATTGAATATAAAAACCTGGCTGCCATGGACGGAAATGATGAAAAATGGGATGCTATACGTAAAAGTGTCCTTGGTGGTGATGATGCCATGAAAACTATTAATGCATCAAGAATAAATATGCGAGATATTTATGGTAGTAAGACTGTGAGAGAAGTAATTTATAAATAAATAATTTTACGATTAATTTAATACACCTGAGTACTAAAATATTGTACTCAGGTGTTTTATTATAAGAATTGTGATAACCTAAAGGGGTGGTTATATAAGTTGTTTAATTTTTAAATTCTATTTTCAAGTGCAATTGGAAAGCCGGTCACCCCCAACTATTCTTTTATAAATTTCCGTACAATTTTATCTTTTTCTGTTCTTATTTCAACAAGATACATTCCCGGTTGTAGAGTGGAAACATTTAATTCAATCTCATTTCTGACTTTGTCTAATGAAAAAGTTACATTTGATTTTTCCCCAAGCAAATTAAATATACTGATTGAATTTTTGTTGGAGCGATTGGTATGTAACCAATCAGATGAAATTCCGACTATGAATAGTTTTCCGCTCGTTGGATTAGGAAAAAGTTTGACAGAATTTAAATACGAAATATTTTTTACCCCTGTTGTCAAAAGACAATAAGTCGAATCAGAAATAATTCTGTTTGTTGTCGGAAGCATCAGCGTGGTAACATCCATTCCTGAAGCTTGAGAATAGGTGATATTGGATTCTACTAACAGATTGCTTACGATAATAGGATGAGAAGTGAATTCATAACAACCACTAAAGCCTAAACTGTCTGTTTTTATTATCAACATTTGAGAACTGTCCGCATTGTGATAATCACTGAATCCGGAAAGCATATAGCCGCCATCAGAAGTAATATGACTAAGAAATGCTTCTTCTTGTAAACTATCTCCATAAGTTCTTGTCCAGATGGTATCTCCGGAAGCATCTGTCTTCATTAAAAAAATATTCGTGCTATCGTTTCCCAATTGATAGTTTGTATTGTTAATAATCTCTCTTGTAAGCTCATTATTCACAAATCCATTTTCATGTGCGAATTTAAATGCATGCCCATAACCCATGCTATTGGTATATCCGGATAAAACATACTTGCCATCCGTATTTAGATTTACCGTATAGCTTGCATCACCTTTATTTCCACCGTAAGTTTTTGACCATTGAATATTACCCATACTATCGGTCTTGAAAAGTAGTATATCGTAATTACCGGATGCTGTAAAATCACGTGAGCCGCAAACAATATAACCGCCATCGTTAGTTTGTGCTACTGATTGTGCTTCCTGAAACAATGTATCTCCAAACAATTTTGTCCAAACCTGATTTCCGGAAGAATCTATTCGCATAAGTATGGCTTTGTAAACAAGTGTTCCGCTTATCATCGAAGAGCTTTTGCCGCAAATGATAAAACCGCCATCAGTAGTTGTGGAAAAGGATGTTCCCTTTTCATTATCAACCGTTCCATAAACTTTTGTGAATAGAGTATCACCATTTACATCGGTTCTGATAAAATAAATATCCGCCGAGCCGGCGCCGTAACTTTCTGTAGTTCCGATTAAACCATATCCATGATCCGGAAGTTCAATTATGTTTAACCCTGTTTCATGATTAAGTCCTCCAAAAGATTTTGCCCAGAGGAAATTACCAATTGAATCGGTTTTAAATAATAAGACATTATTAATTGTACTGCCGGGAAGGGCATCTGTTGTTCCGATAAAAACAAATTTATTATCATATGTTTCGGTTGCAAAATAAGGGATTTCATTAGAAGCTGTTCCGCACGACTGCGACCATTGTATATTTCCCTGAGCATCTGTTTTAATAATTAGTGCATCTACGTCCCCGCCACCAAATGATGTAGTAGCACCATTTAGAAGAAATCCACCATCATGAGTTGAAAAGGCGGATTGACAACGCTCATTTCTGTTGTTTCCATACCCATGCTGAAATATCGATTGAGCATTCATTGAGAATATGGAGAAAAGGAGAATTACGATTAATGCATTTATTTTCATAATTGAAATTAATGCAATTCATTTTTAATTAAACAGGCATAGGAAAAAGTTAGTAACAGCCGTCGAACGATCTTTTGGGCAAAAGCGAAAGGAATTCAAAGAATTGTTGAAATTATAGAAACTGTTTTAAAAATCACTCCTCTTTCTCTTCAGATTCTTCGAAGGAATAATTGCTGCGAAGAACAGAATCCAGGTTTTCATAACTCTTTTCTCCTTTAATGACATAACCGATTATTCCTTTTTTCCTCGCAAGTTCTATTATTCTTTCATTGTCAATTGAAGTATACATGATAAAATCTGAAGCCGGACTTAGCTCTTTTAGCTTTGCAAGAATTTCAAGTCCGTCTTTCGAAGTTGATACCGTAGAATCCAGAAAGTAATCCAATAAAATCAGATTGGGTGATGATTTAGAAATAACAATATTTTTTATGCATTCATCGCCGTTTGAAAAACCTGTTACTGTAATATTCGGGTATTTTTCAAAAAAATCGACAAGCATGTTGCGCTCAAAATCGTTGTCTTCAATAATGTAAACAGTAGTTATTTTTTTTGGCTTAGGAACGTTGAAGGATAGTTTTATCGAAGTCATTCTCGGGAAATTTTATTAAAGTTCAAATATATAACTAATTTCGTTATTTCATTAAATCGTTTCTTATTAATTTAGAATATTCTTCTGCTTTTTTTTCTTCACCTAATAATTTATAGGAAGTTGTAATATTTGTTAGCGCATTTTTATTAAAGGGGTCTAGTGACAGCACTTTTTCATAATATGTAATGGCCTCTCTCGAATTTTGTGAAGCGCCATAACAGTTGCCAATATTTATCAGCGCATCGATGTAATTTGGGTCTATTGAAACGGCCGTTTTGTAATATTTTATTGCTTCATTAAATAAATTCAATCTGGCATAGGCATTGCCTAAATTGTACCAGGCAGTTGCATAATTAGGAGAAAGTTGAGTTGCAAAATTCAATTTCTCGATCGATTCTTCAAGTTTATTTGACTCAATGAGGCAAAGCCCCCAATTGCCATATGCTTCTTCTTTCTTCGGATCTAATTCAATTGCTTTTTTAAAATCTGCGACAGCTTTTTCACATTGTCCTGCAAGATGATAAGCTAATCCGGAAGAAACAAAAAAATCCGGTTCAACCCATTTCTTAATTGATTTAGCTGCTTCAAAATTTGCTACGGCTTTGGAATAGTTTTTCTTTTCTGTATAGGCGAGTCCCAGGTGTAGATACGAATCGGGAAAAGTCTGTAAAATAGAATTACCTTTTTCTAATTTGGAAATAGCATCGTTTAGCAACTGATCTTTCTTTAACTCATTTTTTTCTTTTAGTGCTTTAGTGAAAAGCAATGTTCCTCCGTAGGAAAAAAGAATTCTGCAACTATTCGGACAAGTTTTAATGTCTTGTTGTAATAAAGTAAGGTTATCCTTCCAACAACTATTTCTACCTATCGTTTTAATTGAATACAAAGTCAGAATTAAAATCATAGTTAAGGAAACTGTTTTATTTTTTTTGAGAATAAAATTAATATTCAAATTATTTTTAGTTTTTAACACATTTTCCATTTTAGTTACAAGCAAATACGACAAAGCAAGAGAAAACGCCAGTGAGCTCGTATAAAGAAAGCGTTCTGCCATAGTTGATTCAATTAAAATTATCAAATTTGATACAAGAGAAATCGTAATCAGGAAAAAGAATACACAAAAGCCAATTAAGTTTTTATTTTTAAAGTTTTTTATTGAATAATATATAAGGGATATAAACACAGTAATTGTAAAAATTACCTGGACATTATTAAAAGAAACATTAGGTATTTGTTTTAATGAATAATCAAAAGACAACGGATGTGGAAAGATTAATAGACCAAGATATTTGCCAAGTATAAAAATGGCAGTAGCGATTCTCTCAGTAAAACTATTCGCAGTTATTAACGAGTTGTTAATTGGTAATATATCGGGCAAATTCGATATAGTTCCAATTGCATGAAAGCGCAAAAGGAAATATGCAATTAACGGTAAAATAAATAATAACGATAATTTAAAAATTTCTTTTGATTTATTAGTTGAAAAAAAATACAATGCAAATGGATAGACCGCAAGAACAGTAATTGCACTTTCTTTAGACAATAGTGCTAATAAGAAAGAAGTCGTGCTCAAAAATAGAAGTCCATTGTTCTTTTTTTCATTTTTTTGGTACATAAATAAAAAGTACAGAGATAGGATTATGAAAAGAAAGGCAAGCAGTTCGTCTCTGCTTTTAATATTGGCAACGACTTCTGTATGTATAGGGTGAGCAATAAATAGTAAAGTGGCAAAGAGTGGAATTAAAATATTATACGTTGAAAGGATTATTCGTAATGTGTAAAAAAGTATAAATCCGGTTAAGGAATATAGAAGAATATTTACGAAATGATTTAACCAGGGCTTTTCAGGCGCAAGTTGATATTCAACCGCAAACATGGCCAGCGACAACGGTCGATACATGGCTTCATCTCTATCCCAAAACCCTTTTCTGTATCCGCTAGTAAAAATTTCCGGTATTGCCGAAACGCCTTTGGTTACAATAGTGTTTTTCTGAATGACTGTATCATCATCAATTGCATAATCGTGTCCTAAGGTGTTAATATAAAGTACGAATCCAAAAATGGCGCATAATAGGGCCATAATTAACGATAATTTATCCGGAGAAATTCCTGTATTCGGAGCTAATCGAGATTGTTCAGTTACAATTTTTGATCTTGGCTTTGATTTGCTTTTCATATTATTAATTTAAATGAAGAGGAAGAGAAAATAAACAAAAACTAAATTATTTGAAGCAAATTAATTTTTAGTCTAATTCTTTTAATTCTTGCAGAAAATCAAACTGTAAATCTTCATGCAACTTTGAGAGGGAATCTCTGATTTTTTTAATTTGATTGTTGTAAAGATTTAGCAGCACCGGACTTTTGTTTATCGGGATGCCTGATTGTTTCAGTTTTTTACAATAGTAAATCCGAAGTTCGATATCTGTTTCTTTAGACCCCGAGTATCGTATAAATTTATTGATCATTCTTAAAATAGCACGTAAACTTTTTTTGGCCAGATACAAATTACTCTGGTTCATGGACTGAAAAAGATTATCAGTTTCCGCTTTTACGCTACTTTTATATGCCTGTTCGTCATCAGACTCAAACAATAGATATGTTAATAATTCTTTGTTTTCTTTTTTAAATCGAATGAGTCGGTTACAAATTTCTAGAATACGCTTAGGAGGGAGCGTCGATAATTCTTTTTGCAACTCGTTCAGTGAAGCAGCTTTCATTTCAGGAATTAAATATTACAATTGATAATATATTGAAAAGTACGGAAATATTATTTAATTGTATTCAAAATGAAAATTCATCTATGACATAAAATGGAGCCAAACCACGGCTTTATAATGTCGATTTAATTAAAAATAAAATAATGAAAGATGTAAGAAACTATAGTAAATTTATTATCACTTCCCCTTTTTTAAAATAGCATCAGCCTCATTCAAAAACTGAACTTCTTCTTTACCTAACTCAGCGCCTCTTGGATATCCAAGTGATCCCAATGTTGAGATACTAAAGTTTTTGTCGTCTTTGTTTTTAGTCAGATAAAGAAGCCAGATAGTTGGATAACCTTGTACCTGCAGCGCTTGTTGGAGCCCCATGTTTTGTTGAGTGAGCTCCGGCGTCAGTTGTTTTTTTCTAGGGAAGTCAAGTTCAACTAAAACGACATTCTTTTTCGCCCAATCTATGAAACTTTGTTTTGCAAAAACATCCTTCTGTAACTTATGACACCAGCCGCACCAATCACTTCCGGTGAAAAATGCAAATATCGGTTTGCCGGATGATTTTGAAATCTCATTAGCTTTTACCATATCGGTTTGCCAGACAAGTCCACCCTTGGTTTCTTGCGCACAAGCGTAATTGACCAAGAAGAAGAGAATGCAAGTTGAAAAAATTGTTGTTGCTTTCATTGGAGTTTGATTGGTTTTGTTGAGTCAAAAATAATAAAATATTGGAGAAGTTGGCTTTGACAGGCGCAGAGGCCGATGCCTTCGACAATCTCAGAGGCCGCAGCCTTCGACAAGCTCAGGCTGCGGCCTCTGAGATTGTCTCCACCGGCGGCTGAGCTTGTCGAAGCCGACGGTGGGGACAATCCCAACTACGGCCTCATCATAAGAATTACATACTGTACGTTGTTTTCCATAATGGAAAAATCGAGTGATTCAACTATGCCATCACCGGTAATATCTTCTTTAATATAACCCATTAAAACCTGTGTTACCGCATTTTCCATATCCGAGTAATCCTGTGACTCGATAATACCATCTTGCGGACCGGAGAGACCAAGGAGTGCATCTGAAATATCACCACTATAAATTGCATACTTACCATCACCAAGATTACCAAGATTATTTCCATAGGCCATGGATGGAGAAGTGGTGAAATCATAAGTCATATTATTGGCAATTAATACAGGGTTCGCCGACCATGTTTCAACACCACTGCGGTGACGTATGGCAATGTAGAAGGATTGATTTATTGTAGAACCGGGTAATGTGATTACGGCACTGCCATTCGTGTTCAACATTGTTTTAATAGAAGTAAAGGTTGCAAAAGGAGATGTAGAATTATGAAGTTCTACTGTTATAGAATCACAAATAGTTTGGCTGACATTCAATCCATTCAAAAATAATACTGCACTCATTTGCCCACCAGATAAATAATATCCTTCAATGAATGCTTTAATATTTACAGTAGCAGTTGTAACACAGACATTCGTTGTCTTAATCGTTGTCATAATCGATCCAACTCCTGAACCATAACCTTCTGAAACCACATAATACATTCCGGCAGCTAAATTTGCAGAAATGGATGCTCTGTTACCTGTGCATAGCGGACCGTTATCATCATTAACAGCTACTTGTGTTCCTGCGCTGTTTAAAATATGCAAATAAGAATCAGCTAGACCGGAAGTGTTGCAATGACTCACCTGAACAGTAGATGCAACGGCTAAAGTAAATTTATACCAAATATCAGGGGATGCCTGATTATTTGTTCCGGTATAGTTATTCGTGAAGCAGTTTGCAGTTGAATTGGTTTGAGTATTTGTATAAGGAGCAGTAACACAAGGAGCTTCCCCAACAATTATGGCATTTGCCATTGAAGTACCTAAAGTATTTGAGCATACGTTTAAAGTCGTAAAAGCGAAAGGACCAGTCCACTGACTTATCCCGTTTCCGGCCGCATTACAGTCTGCAGAAACCCAAAATTCATAAGCTGTAGATGGATTTAATCCGGTTCTGTTTAAAGGATTTCCAACACCCGGATTTGAAGGAGCGCCAGTAGGAGCACCCCCACCTACAGTAGTCACGTGAACGTTCCATAATGTTTCTGTACAACCTGCTGTCCATCCCAGCGTAGCAGAAGTTGTAGTAATTGCAGTTGCAGTTTGTGTCGAGGGTTTTGGACATGAAACAGATCCACCGATAGTAATTGTATAATCTTCTGTTTCGCCATAAGTAGATTGCAAAATACAAGGGTCAATTGTCGGTCCTGCCAAATTATACTGACAACGAATTCTCATTCTATGTGAGCCTGAAGGCGCGGTGCAAGGAATAGCAATTGGAATAGCTCTGGAAGAACCGATTACACCAACTGTACCACTACCCGCAACGGTAGTAGTGGTATTCCCAACTTTTTCGGTAGAAGAAAAAACGCCATCATTGTTGAAATCAATCCAGATGGCATAACCTTCCGGATATTGACCGGCATATACAGTACAATTATAGCTGTTTCCTGCCTGTAAGGTGGTTGTAAATAGTGGGTTTGAACTTGCTGAATAATCAGAATAACCTGCAATTCCTGAAGGGCAACCGGCACCTGATAAATTATCAAGTGTATTCAAGGTGACACGTGCAATTACATCACCGTCCAGACAACCTGAGTTGCCTGAGGTTCCATATAGAGGAGTACAATAACAAACTGTTGTACCAACAGACATAGTTATACTGTTAGACGTTGCAGTATTGGTTGTCACACAAGAAAGGGTTGAAGTCATAATACAAGTTACAACCTGACCGTTTGTATAGCTTGAAGAGGTGTATGTCGGACTATTTGTTCCAACATTGACGCCATTCACCTTCCACTGATAAGAAGGTGAAGCGCCACCGTTAGAAGGAGTTGCAGTAACCGTAACGGAAGCTGCTAAACACATTGGATTGCTGCCTGATGTTATAGCGATCGAAACGGAAGGAGTAACATTTGCAGTTAGAACTGTAACAGTGACCGGTGAAGAAGTTGCAGAAGATGCTCCACAAGTGCTGGAAACAGTATAGCTGCCTGAAGTCGAAACAACAATTGATTGAGTTGTTTCACCGGTACTCCATAGATAATTTGTGGCAACGTTAGAAGTTAATGTAAGATTATCTCCGGGACATATTGTTGTTGGTCCACTTGGTGTAATCGTTGGTGCAGCATTTTGCTGGGTGAGAGTGATAGGAACAGCGACCGTATTGTTTGTTTCATCGCTTTCGAGAAAATTATTATCTGGATCCGTTATAGAAACGACATAGTAAGTACCGTTACAAACATTAGTCAATACAATAGGATCGTTAAGTCCCATACTATACACATCGTATTGTCCCGGATAAATCCCTTGATTAAATCCACAACCGGTATGAAAACCAACTCCATTGTTAGGTACTGTTAAAATTGTATTTCCATTGTTGTCGACACACTCACCGGGATTTCCGGAGCAAGATCCGAGATTAATCAGACAAAAACTTTGTTTTGTCCCTGTACCAATAATAGGCCATGTCTTAGGATCCGGATTGGAAGTAGCCACACGCAAAGTATAATTTGCCCAGTTGTCAACGTGTACGTGTCCATGAGCGGCATGATAAGAAACTCTGCCGGCGAACCGGTCATAATAGGATAATGTGTCTGTACCGGCTACTTTATGATAAATACGTTGTTTGATAATGTGCTGTATTGGATCTCCATTTGGACACGTAGTCCCGCAAGGGACGTTAGTTGTTCCGCAAAAACACGAGTCTATTCCATAAATCTCAATAGGTCCATAACCAATATTCGGAGTTGCGTTAGATATGTCTAAAAATCCCGGTGTTTCTTGATGATTCAACAAAATTTCTTTTGCAGAAGAAGTCATGTCCGGTAAAAGGTCGCAATTGGAAGCCCCGCCAGGGCAAACGCAAGTAGCACAAATGGCAACTCCTGTTGGACCTCCAGTTGTAGTTCCTCCGGGAGGATTGTTGGTGAATTCTACGTTTAACTCCTGCAATGTGCCCTGATCGGAATTGGCGACATCACTAACTATAAAGCGCCAGATACCATTGGGATTCTGTCCATTATTGAAAGAAGCCATATTTCCGATGGGTACAACCAATCCCGAATAAGGTGGTATTAAATTGTTGAAATCAGTTCCATCCATTGCTAAGCACGTGCCGTATAAATTATCGTTCGAGCCACCCATGTTTTGGATGAGAATAACAACAGTGCCATCCGGAGACATTAATTTTACCGTAACATCGGATAGGTAGGTATGCAAGAGTGTTACACATGCATGCCCGAGTCCGAAGCTGTTATCAATTATCGAAGGCAGTCCTGACACAGAAATAGGAATAGTATCGGTATGCAAATCCAGTATAGGAATTGATCCTGACCAAGAAAACGTTTGACTTTTTGATTGAATAGAAAACAAAACGATAACAATAAGAGGAATAATTTTCTTCATAAGGACGTATTAAATTTAAATTGGATTGGTTTGAATTCTAAAGATGCCGATATTAGAACATCCGGTAGTTTAGGTCTTTTGTAAATATAGAAAAACAGTTTGAAAAATAAATTGTTTTTTAATTTTCAGAGTGTTTTTTTATAGAAATGTTGTTTTAATGTTCAAAAAATGAATTATTATTGAATAGTTATAGATAACAGGAAAGGTAACCGGAAGAATAATTCTTTTGTCTTTCTTAGGTTAAAGACGAGTTGAATGAAATCACTTTTTTATTAGATATTTTAATAATTAAAAGTAATAGATTGATTAAGTAATATTTTTATCAGTATTTTTATGTTTATTCAAAAAATAATTTCTGACTAACTTAAAACTTCACTGATGAAAAAATATTTTTTTGTATTTCTGTTTAACCTCTCAATTTTTAATTCATTCGCTCAATTTCCTTTTAAACCTGCGGATATTACAGATCCTGCTCTACCTCAATGGGTGCAAATGATGTATTCTGAAAACCCTAATGTGTTCGAAGTAGACAAGGCTTTTGAGGCTTATGCATTCATTCATAAAGAGCAAACCCGCCATCATGCTTATTATAAACAATGGAAACGTTTTATCCAACCGTATATTCAAAAGGACGGAACGATCAAGTTTCCCACTTTACAGGCAAGGGCTGAATTTAAAGAACGAACCAAAAATATTTCAAGTACAGTTTCCCGGATTTCAAATTCGTGGAGTTTTGTGGGGCCCGAAAAAAATTATTTTCCCCGTTATAACAGTTCGGATACTATTTCGGAGATGTCCTGGCATGCAAACATGTATTGCATCGACCAAAGTTTCTCCAACCCAAACGTTCTTTATTCGGGTGGAGAAAATGGAGGAATTTATAAATCTATCAATAAAGGACAATCCTGGCAATATATTTCACTCTCAGAAGACATGACTACAGTCAATGCTATCGTCGTAAATCCTTCAGATGAAAACGATGTAATTGCAAATGCAGATAATGAAACATATAGAAGTCAAAATGGTGGTGTGTCCTGGAGCACACCTATTGCAAGTTTACAGAGTAATTTAGTCAGGCATTTTATTTATAATCCTGCAAATACAACTATGGTTTATGCAGGTACCTCAAATGGGTTTTTACGCTCACTCGACGGAGGGAATAGTTGGACATCAATTTTTGCAGGCGAATGCCAATCGCTTGCTTTGAATCCGTTAAATCCTGCTATTGTTTACGCCTTACAATATAATCCAACAACAAAAATTTCTGATTTCTGGAAATCGATAGATAGCGGAGTAGCTTTTATCAAGAAGCCAGCAGGGTGGTTTGCCGTGCCTTCTGCAGACAGTGGACTCATCCAGAGTTATGGTGGACGGATAGCAGTGACAGAAGCCGATACCGGCCGAATATATGTATTGCTTGTTGGGGAGAGTCAGGCTAGTGCACAGTTGCAACTGAACGGACAAATTGGAATTTACAAAAGTGATGATGGAGGTGAATCGTGGAGCAGACCTCATGCCCAAATAGGAGCGCCCTACAATGCAACCACTCACCCCAACATGATGACTTTTTCAGGGGGTAATGATACTTACAGTCAGATTTATTACAACACTACATTAGTGGTATCGCAACTCAACCCGAATAAAATACTTATAGGTGGAATGAGTATGTGGACGAGCACCGATGCTGCAACAACTTTTCAGCCGGTAGGTGGATACATTGGTAATGTCCGATTAATTCATCCCGATAATCAGGAATTTAAAATTTATAAAACTTCACCAACTACTGAGGAAATTTGGTTTGCCAGTGACGGAGGAATCAATTACTCAACCGATTTCGTGCAAACACATGAATCACGATGCAATGGTTTATTTGGAAGTGCTTTCTGGGGTTTTGATCAGGGGTGGAACGATGATATATTGGTTGGTGGAAGATATCACAACGGTAACACGGCACGCAGAGATGGTTATCCGTCCGGTGAGTTTCAACAGTTGGGAGGAGGAGAAGCAGCATCGGGTTATGTGAATTACAGCAATGAAAAGAAAACATACTTCAGCGACATTAATGGAGTGATTTTACCGGATACTTTAAATGGAATTGCTAAACAATTTAATATTAATGAAGATCCCAATGAAAGTTATGTTGACAATGCAAGTTCTCGTATCATGTTCGATTGGGATTATTGGAATGTAGCCTATTTGGGCAAGGATAATAAAATGTACCAGAGCATGAATGGCGGAAGTAATTTCGACGAATTTTATTCATTTGGAAATGTTGCAGGAGATAAAATTTTCTGGATTGAACAAAGTCGTGCCAATACAAATGTTATTTACGCTCAACAAGTAGTAAATAATGTAAGCGTAATCTGGAAAACTACTGACAGAGGCTTGACCTGGGCGTTGATTTCTTTGCCACAAAACGAAAGAGAAATTTGTTTTTCGCTAAGTGCCGGAAATGCGGATGAATTATGGATTAGTTACCCGCAAGGAGCGAATGCAAATAAAGTATTTCATACTACTAACGGCGGGGCTAACTGGATAAATATTACTACTCCAATATTAAATGATTATAGCATAGAAGTCATCGCTCACCAATTCGGTACTGATGGCGGAGTTTATTTAGGGACGTATCATGGCCCGGTCTTTTATCGCAACAACTCCATGAGCGATTGGCAGGTTGTTGGTACAGATCTTCCGTTTATTTCATATCCTCTTCGCCTTGTTCCTTTTTATCGCGACAACAAACTTCGATTAGCGACCTGGCATTTGGGCATCTGGGAAAACGAATTGTATGAACCTTCAAACCTTATTGCTGATTTTTCTGCAAACTACAATGCATTTTATTGCCCGGGCGATACTATAAAATTTGTTCCCCATTGTGTGGCAAGCTCCGGAGCGACCTATCAATGGACCTTTCCCGGAGGTAACCCTTCAACATCAACATCCATGTACCCGGAAATCGTTTATACAACATCCGGCAACTTTGACGTTTCATTAACTGTGACAGATAGCAGCTTAAGCAGTAGTTTGACAAAGACAAGTTTTATTACTACAGTGCCTAATGGAATTTTTCCTGTCGCCGAAAATTTTGAATCGGGAATTCTCAGCGATGGCTGGAGATTAAAAGGTCAGGCCGGTAATGGAAGCAGGTGGATAATCCTGGATACAGTTGGTGGTTATGGATCAAGTAACCACTGTCTTCAATACGACAACTGGTATTATGATGCGCAAGGAAATCATGATGCTGTATTCACTGCAAAGTACGATTTCACGAATAGGATAGCGGAGAAAATGTATTTTGATGTAGCTTATGCTTTTTACAATACAACTTACAGCGATTCATTGGAGGTGCTTGCCTCTACGGATTGTGGGTTAACATTCACATCCATTTATTTAAAAGGAGGTGCAGGGTTAGCGACAGCACCACAAAACACGAGCAATCCTTTTGTTCCAACATCTGCACAATGGCGAACTGATACCATTGACATTTCTTCTCTTTCCGGGTATAGTGATGTTATTTTTTCATTTGAAAATATCGGACGTTACGGGCAAGAAGTCTATTTAGACAATATTAATATCGAAGGAACAATAATAAACGCAATTCAAAATATTGTAAATAATTTCAACTTCAATTTATTTCCCAATCCGGTTAGCAATGAAGTAAAAGTTAAATTAGAAGAAAGAATTTCCACCAACGAAACAATGGAAGTTCGGATTTTTGATTTGCTTGGAAAAGAAGTTTTATTTACAAAGATTTCGAGTCATGCTGCTGAATTTTCAATTCCAATAAGCCATCTTAAAGAAGGAGCATATTTTTTACAATTATCGAAAGATGGGGAAAAAAGCGTGGAGCGATTTGTTAAGGTAAAAAAATAAGAACCGTTCAGAGACACCCTGATTGGCATTCAGGATTAATTATACGTAGATAAAACATTTTTATGCGAGTAAGTCAATTTCTTGAATGAGTAAGAATTTATTATTCATGTTCAAACTTAAAAAATTTAATTACATAATAAATCGACTTTTATGTGTGAATTAATGTGAATTAATTTCATTTTTGAATACGTAAGAATTATAAAAAATATATTTGTAATAGGCTGATTTTATTTTGAATCTTTACCTTGTAAATTCACCTCTAACCTTTAAACACACCCAAAATGAAAAAAACAATTACTTTAAACAAAATTTCACGATTATTAATTATTGTATGCGCAATGGTTGCTACGTTTAGCATACAGGCATCTGCTCAATGCGTCGCTAATTTTACATCTGTGCAGACTGCTAACAATCAAATTACATTTACCAACACATCAACAGGAACCGGATTTTTAACAAATTACTTCTGGAGTTTCGGTGATGGTAATTACGATTATTCGCCTAACCCAATTCATCAGTATGCAATTCCGGGAACTTATTTTGTTTGCCTCGGTATCAGTGATTCATTGTCTTGCAGTGATTCTCTTTGTCAAACAATTGTTGTCACCGGAGTTACTTGTACACTGGCCATTACTACTACATCAACAGATGCAACATGTAATTCATGTTCAGATGGTACGGCTACTGTAACAGCATCCGGCGGTACTCCTCCTTATGCATATTTATGGAGCCCCGGTAGTTATACCATCCCAAGTATTAACGGTCTTGCTCCGGGTGTTTATGCAATTTGCGTTACGGATGCTAATGGATGTGTAGAATGTGATTCAGTTTTAATCGGACCGGTAGTTAATCCCGGATGCGCTGCCGGATTTTCACTTTATCCCGACAGTATGGTTTTACATTCATATTGGGGATATAATCTCTCTACAGGTGTAGGTCCTTTTTCATATCTATGGAGTTGGGGAGACGGAACAAGCGACACAGCCGCTTATCCCTCGCATACTTATGCTTCCGCAGGGGTGTACACTATTTGCCTTTCAGTTTATGATGCTACAGGGTGCAGTAACACTTATTGCGATAGTATGTATCTTGCAAAACTATCCAATGCAATGATTTCCGTCAATATTATTCCAAACAGTCCTACAGGAGTAAAAGAAAATGTTTTGCAAAACACACTTTCAATTTCGCCAAACCCTGCAAATGATTTTGCAGTTGTCGGTAATGTTTTACCCACACAAAAATTAATTTCTGTTACAATTTATGATTCAATTGGAAACATCGTTGCAATAGAACCCGTGAATAATAATAAATTTGATGTCACGAAAATTCCGCAAGGAGTATATTTTACAAAATTCTTTTTTCAAAATGGAAAACAAGATTCAGCTAAACTGGTTATCGTAAAGTAAATATTATTTTTAAATTATTTTTAAGGGAGAAAGCTATTTAAGTTTTCTCCCTTTATACTTGAAAATAATGCAATAATTAAATTTAATTTGAATTCTTCTTTTTAATTAATATTTTTACATAAACACTTTACTAAACACTCACGAATATGCAACCACACTTGAACTTTATCGCATTAATTTGCGCTGCTATCATTCCGATGGCAATGGGTTTCATTTATTATCATCCGAATGTAATGGGAAACACCTGGATGAATGCGAACGGATTTACAAAGGAAAGTCTGAAAATGGCTCCGAAGCCGGCAATGTATTTAATTGCATTGGGTTGTTCTTTTCTGCTCGCATTTTTCTTATGGGGCTGGACAACGGGTGCCGGAGGCGTAGATACTTTTCAAGTAACGGATCCGAACGATGGTCATAGCTACGTTACTTTTAGCCATGGCGTTTTTCATGGATTAGCATTTTCTATCATGGTCCTGCTTCCGATTTTTGTTACTGTTAAAATATTTGAAATGCGCAAGTGGTCTTGGGCTTTTGTTAATATTGGATATTGGAGTCTTGCGATAATATTAATGTGCGGCATTTTAAGTGCCTGGAGGTAATATCTTTTGAAATAAATTTAAAATAAATTAATCGTTTTTAATCGCCCATTAAATTTTTGAATACTGATTATTGTTTTTTATTGATCGATTGAACAAGAAAATTGTATAACTTTACAACTAAATAAATTTTAAAATTTAGATACAATGAAAATAAATAATATCATGAAAACAATGGGAATTATCCTGTTATTTCAGTTTTCCCTATCAGCAAATGCTATAGCTCAAACCTTAAAAACTCCTGCTCCAAGTCCACTCCAAACAATCGAGCAGGCTTTCGGACTTTCCAATGTAAAGATTGAATACTCGCGTCCGAGTGTGAAAGGTCGTGTCATATTCGGAGATCTCGTTCCTTACGGAAAAATCTGGAGAACAGGTGCCAATTCTTCAACAAAAATAACTTTCCCTGACGATGTAAAAATTGAAGGTATGCCACTTATTGCCGGTACCTATGCGATTTATACAATGCCGGGTGCAGATAGCTGGGATGTTATGTTTTACAAAGATTTAAAACTGGGCGGTGACGTAACTGAATATAAAATGGAAAATGAAGTTTTAAAAGTTAAAGTAAAACCTTCTGCTTTATCAAATAAAGTTGAAACTTTTACAATCAACTTCGCTGACATAACTCCTTCAACAATGAATATCGAATTATTATGGGATAAAACACGCATAGCTTTAGGTGTTAAAACAGAAATAGACGAGAAGGTTTTGAAGAGTATCGAAGCAGCGCTTGAAAAAGACACAAGACCTTATTTTCAAGCTGCAAGTTACTATTTTGATAATGGAAAAGATTTAGCCACTGCTCTAAAATGGGTCAATACAGCTATCGAATCTAATCCAAAAGCATTCTGGATGTATCACCTCAAAGCGAAAATTCAGAAGAAGATGAATGATAATAAAGGAGCAATTGAAACAGCACAAAAGTCCCTCGAATTAGCAAAAGAAGAAAAGAACGATGATTATGTTAAATTGAATGAAAAATTAATCGGCGAGGCGAAGAAAGGGAACTAGTTTAAATTGTAACTTAAATCTAAAAGAAAAAATTAATTATTTTAAGCGTCACCTATAACAGGTGGCGCTTTTTTTATTTATTAGAGTATTAATGGATGTGATTTGTTTTGAATCAAATTACTAAATCAATTTACAGATTCAAAAAAGCGTAAATTAGTTGGGGACAGATTTATTATGTAGAATCGGTATTCGTTGAAGAATGTATGAAAATATCATCACCAATAAACAACCAATGACATTTAGCCAGAGAAATGCAGTCAGATTAGACCACCAGGCAATGCAAACAAAAATTTCCGCAAGTATGGCGGCATAAAAAACGGATTGTCCGCCAATTTTTTTCATATAGAAGGCAACAACAAATATTCCCAAAATCGTTCCGTAAAAAAGTGATCCTAAAATGTTCACTGCTTCAAGCAGGTTTCCCATTTTACTCGCATATACGCCAATAACGATACAAAAAATTCCCCATCCGGTTGTTGTCAATCGGGAAACAGCCAAATATTTTTTATCATCTCCATGCTTATCAATCAATCGTTTATATATGTCTACAGTAGTTGTTGATGCAAGTGAATTCAACCCGCTTGCTGTTGAACCCATGGAAGCCAGAAAAATAATAGCTACAAGCAGACCGATTAGACCTACCGGAAGGTAATTTGTTACAAACGTAAGGAAAATGTAGTTGGTGTCATTCGTATCTGCTTCTGCATCGTTCAATTTCATCAACCCGGTAACTGATTTTTTTATTTCTTTTTCTTTTTTTTCCGAAGCATGTAAATTATCTCTCGTTACATCAATTAGCGACTGATCTCTTGTGTCCAATGCGGTTTTCAGATTATTTAGAAAAATAGTTTTCTCACTGTGTACTTCCGCAAATTGTTTGTTTAGAGATTCAAATTCATTTTTGTAAGAGCTGTTTTCGATTTTTGCAACTTCAATCTTGTTGTAGAAAACCGGAGCAGGGTGAAATTGATAAAAAACAAATACCAGTGTGCCGATTAATAATATTAAAAATTGCATCGGAATTTTAACCAGGCCGTTCATGATGAGTCCCAAACGGCTTTGTTTTACCGAACTTCCCGTAAGATATCTTCCAACCTGCGATTGATCCGTTCCAAAATAGGAAAGCTGGAGAAAAAATCCTCCGATTATACCGGACCAAATATTGTATTTGTTATTCCAGTCAAAATGGGTGTCGATTATGTTTAACTTTTCCATTTTCCCTGCAATGTGCAACGCATCAATTAAGCCAATATTTTCCGGTAGCATAGATATGACCATATAGGCAGAGAAAAACAAACAGGAAAATATAATACACATTTGAAAAAGCTGTGTATGCGAAACGGCCTTAGTGCCTCCATAAACCGTATAAATAATTACAAGACCACCGATAAAAATTGTTGTATAGGTAATGTTCATTCCCAAAATGGTCGACAAAACAATTGAAGGCGCATAAATGGCAATACCGGTAGAAATACCTCGTTGCAAT
The DNA here is from genome assembly GCA_031385005.1 of Bacteroidota bacterium. GTDB lineage: Bacteria > Bacteroidota > Bacteroidia > AKYH767-A > 2013-40CM-41-45 > JADKIH01. The sequence goes on along the minus strand of JANNBB010000051.1, from coordinate 163,154 downwards.
AAGAATAGAAATGCAGTTAGCATTCTTGTCTTGATGTCGAATCGTTTTTCCAGATATTCATAAGCGGTATATACATTCAGTTTCCGGAACATGGGAATGAAAGTGATGCATAAAACAATCATTGCTAAAGGAAGCCCGAAATAAAACTGAAGAAATCGCATCCCGTCACTATAGGCCTGTCCGGGTGCTGAAAGAAAAGTAATTGCACTCGCTTGTGTCGCCATAACAGATAATCCGACATGGTACCACGGAAGTTTTCTGTCAGCCAATAAAAATCCTTTGATGTTATGCGTGCCACGGCTCTTCCACATTCCGTAAAGAACGATGACAAGCAATGTTACCACCATTACAATCCAATCGATTTTACTCATGCAAAATAGCGTGTAAGACTATAATAAATCAGAATCTGGATAATCAATAGGACAACTATCAGAAGATAGACCCAATTCAAATCTCTATCGTTTGCTTCTGTTCCTTTCATCTTAGTTATTTTTAGGCAGACCAAGTAAATTGGCAAACAATCGATATGCTCCCGGAACACCTGCAGGTAGTTCTCTGAAAAATGCCAATCCGGTATAAACGAAATTCCCTTTACCGTATTTTCCTATGATAAGACTACCATCGAGAGCTTTCTCTCCTGGATCATTCATCGAAAAAATTTTCGTATAAGAAGAATCAATTTCAGTTGCAAAATATATTCCTCGTTCTTGTATCCACCCTTTGAAGTCATCGGTATTTATTTTATTCGGATAACTAACCGAACTGTGTGACGGATTAAGCAATCTTACTTCAGCATTCTCATCCGTCACACGTTCACGGGAAATAGTAAACGGGTATGGAAAAACTTTTGCAGTCAGTGGTCCTATTCTATTATTTGTATTGTATTGTATGATGAGATTACCTCCCTGATAAACATACTGCAATAGTTTTTGATTAAAATCCTGCAGCCATTCATTGGTGTTGAAAGCGCGCACGCCGGTTACAATGGCATCGTATTGCGACAAGTCATTTTTAGCCAACAATTCTTTTGAAAGTATAATTACGTTGTATCCGATCTGCAATAAATTATTGGCGACTTCATCACCGGCTCCGGGAATGTATCCAATGTTTAGTCCGGCAAGTTTCAAATCTAAACAAACTAATTTAGCTTTGGCGTCGTTTAGCATAAACTGATAAGGTATATGATCGTATTCCACGCGATGGATACTTTTCGAAATGGACGAATCACCGGCAATAACCTCAGCTGTTATCATGCCTGTCGAATTATCATTTAAAGGTGTTACTACAATATCAAGATCCTTTTCTTCTGATTTTTTCAATTTACCAAAATCCAAAATATCAGGATTGGCTTTCCAACCATCAGGAACAAGAATTTTTATTTTGCCGGAAATGCTATCTACATTCGACCTCACCTGCAATTGAACAGTGTTTGATTTTTTATTCGTAAAGACAAATGATTTCGATGAGAAATTTATTGTAGCAGGAGGCAGGATCTCCAAAGGCCTATAAACTTCACCTTTTATGGGATCGACGGATTTGTAAACTACCGGACGCTCTATTTTAAGTTTTAATCCTTCAATATCAATATCGAATATTACTGATAAAGCCGGAGTGTTTTCCGGTTTGCCGATTAATGTTGGATCTTTAACAGTAAAAAAACCTTCGTCGTGTGAGGTATTCAACCAGTAGGGACCTGAATAAGGTGTATTTCCCGGAATTGTAAGAGCGTGTTTAAATGTAAAAAACACATTCGGTTTAAGTAACAACGACATAACTGTATCATCATTTTGGCTCCAAGAAATATTATTCACTTTTATATCGCAGGTACTTCGGTTTATCAGTTGTGCTGAGTATTCTGTTTTATATCTGGGAATGGCGCTGTAATTAATTGCCGAGACTTCAATCCATAATGCTGTACAATTAAATAACAGCGACTCTGTTTCCTTGAGTTTCTGTTTTTTCCAATATTTGGTGTTTTCATCTTTTTCAGGCAATTGTTGTAGGGCTTTATAGAAAGCGACTAATTGTGGAAGACTTTCAGCCGGATTTTGTGGATTAAAATTCCGGATGCAATCGGCAATTGTCGTTTTGAATGTACCTGCTTCGGGAATTCTATTCCATGTAAGGTCGATGCCTTCGAAGATATCTTTACTTATCGAGTCACCTTTTAATTGTTTAAAGTATTCGATAGTGCTCCCCATTGTTTTTGCTGAGCCGAAACCCTGACTTTTGTGCATGGAACGACTTTCCGCTGCAATTTCTCCGTTACTTTTTCCTAAAAATGTATTGTAACCTCCTACATCAACTTGCAGCTGATCGGGTGAAGTAGTATTGGTTCCTCCAAAGTTGAATGTGTTCCAGAAAATTCTTTTCGGTTGCCAGACAGATGTGTATTTCAGTTGCCACGGAAATTTTTTCGGATCGGCAGCAGCATCAAAGGCCTCGAGTGCAAGAATAGCAGAAGCTGTATGATGGCCGTGACCGCCTTCACCGGTAGTAGGAAAGCGGCAGATGATTACATCGGGTCTGAAGTTACGAATGACCCATACCATATCCGAAAGCACAGTATCTTTCTTCCAAATTCTAAATGTCTCATCCGGATTTTTTGAATATCCGAAATCATTGGCACGAGTAAAATATTGTTCGGCACCATCTATTCTTCTTGCTGCAAGTAATTCTTGGGTGCGTAGCAAGCCCAGCATTTCGCCTTGTTCTTTGCCTACAAGGTTTTGTCCTCCATCACCCCTTGTTATGGAAAGATAAGCTGTGCGAAGGTATCTTTCTTTATTTAGATAGGTGAGGAGTCGAGTGTTCTCATCATCCGGATGAGCTGCAATATATAGTACAGAGCCGAGTACGTTTAATTTATTTATGTTCTTCAATATACCGGAAGAATGTATGCCGGATTGACTAAAGACCTGTTGCACAGCAATTAGAAAAATCAAAGAAAGTAAGATGCGTTTTTTCATAATATTGTTTATTATGCAAAAATAGATAAACAATGTAACTATGTATGAATCGGACGAAATAATGTGGTCATAATAGCAGCTTTTTATTCATTGCGAATGATTTAGTTATAAATTCGGAGAAGTTTGATATTCATATCGTATTTTCGTCAGCAAGAATGAATATAGCAGTCATAGGTGGAGGAGCGGCAGGATTTTTCGCTGCAATAAATTGTGCGGCAATGGATCCCGGGAACGCTGTTTTTATTTTCGAAAAATCAAATAAGCTTCTTGCGAAGGTTCGTGTTTCGGGTGGCGGCCGATGCAATGTGACACATGCTTGTTTTGATATTGCGCGTTTGGTTGAGTTTTATCCACGCGGAAAAAAGGAATTAAGAAATGCTTTCGCCCGATTCAGTACCACCGATACCGTTAAGTGGTTTGAATCGCGTGGTGTGAAATTAAAAACGGAAGCAGATGGAAGAATGTTTCCCATAACGGATAATTCGGAAACAATTATTCATTGTTTGTTTAGTGAAGCTGAAAAGTATCAAGTGAAAATAAAAATGAATCATGCCGTTCAAAAAATTATAAAGCGTGTGGATGATAAATTTGAGCTGCAATTTTTACAGGGCGAAAAATTAATATTTGAAAGGGTGATTATAACTACAGGAGGAAGTCCAAATGCAAACAGTTACGATTGGATTTCCGCTCTTTCTCATTCTATTAATCCTCCGGTTCCTTCATTGTTTACGTTTAATATTCCGGCATCACCTTTAAAAGGACTCGAAGGGATTTCGATGCCTACAGTGAAAATAAATCTGGAAGGCTCTAAAATGGAATCTCTAGGCCCAATACTTATAACACATTGGGGAATTAGCGGTCCGGCTGTTCTTCGTTTATCTGCTTTTGCAGCAAGATGGTTATTCGATTTAAATTATTCGACCACTTGTTACTTGAATTTTATTCCCGAATTAAAAGAAGATGATATTCGCCGGGAATTACTTTCATTGAAAGAAAATCATCCGAAAAAAAAGATGATGGGAATTAATTTTCATGGATTGCCTACGAGGTTGTGGCAGCGATTTTGTTTCCTTTCAGGCATTGATTTAGAAGATACCTGTAGCGACGTCAACAAGTTTAAATTAAACAAACTTTCTCAGTTTTGCTGCAGAATGGCTTTAAAAATAAATGGGAAAACAACTTTCAAGGAAGAATTCGTTACATGTGGAGGTGTGAATTTGAAGGAGGTGAATATGCAGACGATGGAAAGTATTAAAGTAAAAGGACTTTATTTTGCGGGAGAAGTTTTAGATATCGACGGTATCACCGGCGGTTTTAATTTTCAATCCGCCTGGACAACCGGTTTTCTGGCAGGTGTGAATGCAAGCAAATAATTATTTTCCCGTACAGGGGATTTTTAAAAACAGTGGACGCAAATGATATCGAAATCTCCATGAGACTTTGTGCTGGTTTTTTTTTAAAACATGGAGACACGGAGTACACGGAGTTGCAGGGAGAAGATAGAACTCCATGCAACTCGATGCCTTCATAGTAATTTTTCTAAAGCCAATCCTCACCGCAGACCCAAATGATTTCGAAATCTCCGTGCAACTCCATGCCCTCCGTGTCTCCATGGTAATTTTTCTAAATCTAAGCCTCACCGCGAACCCAATTGATTTCGAAAACCCAACGCCTCCTTATGTAATAAAAAAAATCTCATTTCTATTCGAACCATAATTAACTGTTTGTCTAATAAAAGATCCTGCTTATACAGTTTTTTATAATAGTCTACAAGGAATAAATTAAGGGAAAATATCAAAGAGGTAAAAAATGATTACACAGAAAATAATTAATACATTTCATATAAAATAATTGGTTGCGCAATTGAAGTACATAAACATTTGGGACCCGGATTGCTTGAATCTGTTTATGAACCCTGTTTTATCGCTGAGTTAAAAGCAACCGGATTATCAGTAAGGTCTCAAATCTATCTACCTATTTTATATAAAGGAAACGACTTGGGTGGAAGCTTAAAACTAGATCTATTAATAAATGACATAATCATTGTTGAAGAAAAAGCAGTAGAACAAATGATTCCATTATACAAAGCGCAATTATTATCCTATTTAAAACTCACAGGCAAACCGAAAGGATTGCTGATTAATTTTAATTGTGAAACAATTAAAGATCATCTTTTATCATATGTTACCGATGAGTTCGCAAAATTTCCAAGAAATTAATTTTAAATCAAAAAATCATCTACTTCTTCAACGATACCGGGTTTCAATTCAGGTAGTTTCATTCGACCAACCCGTACCCTTACAAGTCGCAAGGTAGGAAAACCAACTGCGGCTGTCATCTTTCGAATTTGTCTGTACTTGCCTTCCGTTAATGTTATCGATACCCAACATGTTGGCCCATGTCTGTCGTCTCTGATTTTTCTGGTACGCGGCTGAAAACCGGGATCACTTTTTAGTATAAATGCAGAACAAGGTTTTGTAATATATTTGACATCCCTTATTCCAATCTCAACTCCGGATTGCATTCTAGCTAAAGACTCATCGTCCATCAGCCCATCCACTTGCGCATAATATTCTTTCTCCGTTTTTTTTCCGCGAATATTCTCGCTCATCTTGCCATCAGTAGTAAGTAATAATAACCCTTCGCTTTCCTCATCCAGTCGTCCGATAGCCATTGTGCCTTCAGGAAAATCGAAGAACTCCCCAAGCAGTTTCTTTTTTTTCAATTCACAAACAAATTGAGAGAGATAGCCATATGGTTTATGTAAGATAAAATGTCTGTGCGTCATTGTGCTAAATTATGATTTCTTTAAATAATACTGTCTTAATTGAAGAGCTTTTTCGATTGATTTCTATTTAATTGTTTGGTTTGTTTTTCTTTTCTGAAAAATATAAACGGATTTTAAGCCCTATTTATCAGTAAAATCAGCTATAAACGCTGATTTACCCTACTTAAAATAAAATTAGTTAAGATTTTATTGATAAGAAAAACTTATTCTATATTAGTCATCCTAAAAATTAACCAACTAACTAACACACCTATGAAAAAACGAATACACGTTCTAATTTTATCATTGATAGTATTTCCCGGACTCTTACTCGCTCAGCAAGAGAGAGCACCATCAAAGCCGGAGGCAATTGCTGTCAATTTGCAGATGGCAAGACAGCCAAACACACCAAACCCTGTGACGAATGCTGTTTTTGATTTACAGTTCGACAATGTTCTTCCACGTGGCGGCTTTGCCGGAATCACCTGGACATACAATAATTTTTGGGTTTCCAAGTGGGCATCCGACAGCGTTTTTGTTGTGGATGATACAACCGGAGCTATCTTATCATTCTTCTTCATTCCCGGAGTAACAGGTATTCGCGGAATGACTTTCGATGGAACGAGTGTATGGGTTGCCAATAACACAACTTCTATTTTTAAAGTTGATACAGGAACACATGCAATTCTCGATACGATCATTGCTCCTCTTGATGTTCGTGGTTTGGCATACGACAGTTCTGCAAACTCAGGCGCAGGTGGTTTATGGGTTGCCAACTATGCAACCGATATTTCTTTAATCGACTATTCAGGAAATACGTTAAATACAATACTTGCAGGTTCACATGGATTAACCGGAATGTATGGAATTGCTTTTGATCCCTATAGTACCGGTGGACCTTACATCTGGGCTTTCGATCAGGGAGTAGCTGGGACAGCTCAAAATTTTGTTCGAATTTCTATTGCTACCGGAATGAAGGATGTAGTTCACGATGTAGGACTTGAAATTGGTGGCGCAGGTATATCAGGTGGAATGTCTATTACGGGTTTTACAAATCCCGGTCCACATACCTTACTCGGACTTTCACAAGTCTCTCCTGATCGCGTTTTCGGTCTGGAACTGGCTGATTATACTCCTCCTGCATTCGATGCTTCTTCAGATTCAATTAATTTTCTCCCTGCATTTACCCTTACCCCTGCATTCCTTGTAGCACCGATAAACTGGGATGTAGTTGCTACAAACAATGGATCCAGTCAGCTCGATTCAATTAACGCTAACGTAACTGTAAATGACGGTGCATCCAACGTGTTTACCGACAGCTATTATTCATTAGCAGTTCCTTCTCTTGGAACAACAACGATTTCTATGCAAAATACTTTTACTCCTGCAGCGCTTTCTGGAACTGATTATACTGCGACAGCAGTGATTAATACGGGAAGCCAAACGGATGTTGTTTCTTCAAATGACACTGTCTCCTATTCATTTTCCATTACTGATACCACTTTAGGTCGCAGCGGAATTGCAACAGGAAGCATCGGTATCGGTAATGGTACAGGAGGTAGTCTAGGTGTTATGTATGATATTCCCATTATTTCTTTTGCAACATCTCTTACTTTCGCTCTCAATAGCCCTACTCTTGGCGATAGTGTAAAAGCCGAATTGTTTGACTGGAATGGTTCAGCTCCAAATAACCTGATTGCTTCTTCAGCAACATATATTTTTACCGCAGCAGATACCGGAGGCACTGTAATTACTTTGCCTTACCTGAACGCTCCGGTACAACTCAATCCCGGAACTTATGTGGCATGTATTCATGAATACAGTTCAAATATTACAGTCCGATATTCAGTTTTCAACTGGCGACCAAATTCTTCGTGGATTTTCATAGCTGCAAACGGCTGGGCTCCTTCAGAAAACTACAGTTTTAAAATAGTTCCACTCGTATTTCTGAATGTTTGGTCGCAAAGCATGGTTTCTGTTCCGGATTTTTCAAAAAATATTTTCTCAGTATATCCTAGTCCAAGTACTACTCATTTCATTCTCGATTTTCCAAAAGCCGGAACTTTCCAATTGACAGTTGCAGATTATAGCGGAAAAATCATCTATACAAAAATGTTAGATGGAATTAGAAGCGAAGCAATTCGTACTGCTGATTGGAGCAATGGATTGTATTTGTTAGATTTAGAATCAGAAGGAAATCATTACTATTCAAAAGTTGTGGTAGCTCATTGATTGTAAAAAGCATCAAATTAATTTTCTGAATTATTAAAAAGGGCGGTAGTTAATTCTACCGCCCTTTTTAATTCAATTTGATTTTAAAGAATCAATGTAACTTATATAATTTTTTTATTCCGGTTTTAAATTCGTCTGTCAGATTTAAGAAATACATGCCTGCAGAAAGCCCATCGAGTGAAATTATTTCATTCTCACCGGGAATAATATTTTCCTTCCTTCCCGAAAAAATAATTTGCCCGGAAACATTGGTGAGATAGTAGTAACACGATTTAATATTTGTATGATAAGTAATCAATATCATATCGTTTAACTGAATAACCTCTATATGATTGTCTGAAAATAAATCATCATTCGTGTAAGAGGCCGTTACATTTACATAATGAGTATCCGTGACAGTTCCACAGGTATCCGTTGCCATTAATAGGACTAAGTAATTTCCATCAAGCAAATAAGTATGAACAGGACTCATCGTTGTGTCCAAATTTCCATCTCCAAAGTTCCAGTAATAACTATTTGCATTCGTCGATGTATTTACAAAAGTTACCTGTAAGCCAATTTGAGAAAACGTAAAGGATGCTTGCGGAAATGGACTTACAGTCATGGTTACAGAATTTGAAATGGCCGGACTTCCAATCGCGCATCCCAGGTTGGAAGTCAATTCACAAGTAATAACATCGCCATCAGATAGAGAATTACTCATGAAAGTTGCGCTGTTTGTACCTGCATTTGTAGTTCCTATCTTCCATTGATATGCCGGAGTAGATCCACCATTAACAGGATTTGCTGTAAAAGTAACCGTGGAGTATTCGCAAATAGGTCCGCTCGGGCTAGTAGTAATACCAACGCTAACAGGCAGACTTGCATTTTCGGTAACAGCAATTACATTCGAAATAACACTACAAGGACCATTAACCGAAGCAGGAATCGTAATCGCCCAATTGACAATCGTTCCGGCATCATTGCTGGATCTGTCATATACACTTAGGGTCCAGTTACCGTTTGGATTAATTGTTCCTCCTCCTATAGCACCAAATGTAGTGACTGTTGAAGTTACACTGCAACTGGTAAATGTGGCAGCAACAGGTTTGTATGTTCCTGTATATGGCGCTCCTGTAGTAGGTAGAACGGCAGCACCGGCATCAGAAAAAATAGTATTCGTAAAATTATTACCGCTGTTGTTGTTATTACCTGTACGATTGGATAATCCTAAAATCGCCCCATTCGGTGCTACCAACCTGATGACGAGATCCCCTACATAGCCATGAGTAATATTTATCTTCACACTAATTCCCGATGAGGGAACCGTTCCGGTATAACCGGAAACTGCAATGATGCTACTTGCTCCTGTACAACTACCATCCGGAATTGCATAGTTTTCTGTATTAGAAATAATTTGTTGAGCTCCGGCAACGACATCATGTAAGCCACTATCTGTTGCGTTATAGTTGTAACCTGTAGCTCCATTTATGGACGTACCATTTTTTCTCCATTGATAAGCTGTGTTGGCATTCTGAGAAAAGGACAATAACACCGAATCACCCGGACAGAAATTTGTCGGACCATTTGCAACTATTGAAGGAGTCTGAGGAGTAGATAAAGTTGTAACGGATAGTGAAGATGAACTTCCATTTCCGCAAGCGTTTGTTCCTGCAGCCGATATTATTCCACTCGTTGCCGATGGAGAAAAGTCTAATGTTACTGAATTTGAATTTGCACCCGATGCAATCGTAACCCCCGAAGGAAGTGTCCAGCTATAGCCGGTTGCTCCGGTAATTGCAGGGACAGAAAATACTATTCCTGTTTGGCCCGGACAAATTGAAGTAGCACCTGTAATAGTACCGGCAGTATTTGGCAGATTGTTTACAGTTACAGATAGAAGGGGAGAGATAGCACCGTTTCCGCATCCAGCATTTGTCCCGCGAACAGTTACTGCTCCAGTAAGAGCAGAATTACTATATGTAACAGTGATTGAATTTGAATTGGCACCTGCTGTAATAGTTGCACCTGCAGGCAATGTCCATACGTAAGAAGTCGCATTTGAAACTGACGGTACAGAATAAACCACACCTGTCTGACCTTGACAAACAGTTGTGCTTCCGGAAATGCTTCCTGCTGCTCCGACATTTTGTGAGAGGATAAGATTTGTGCCATTACTTGCTCCGGTAATTGCGGGATTCGAACTGATAATACGAATAAGATATCCGGTTCCTGTAACAGTACCACCCGGAATTGTTACACTGATCGTTCCCGCTGTAGTTGCTGATAAAGTTCCGATAGTGACCGGACTGGCAAAACTTCCGGATGCATTTGACAGTTGTGCAGTGAAAATATTTCCGGCATTTGCCGGCCCGTCAGTCAGGTAGTCGACATTGAATGTGCTGCCTGCACAAACGCTATTGGATGACAAGGAAGATGTAGTCAACACAGTAAGTACAGGAGATGAACTGGAAATTGTAAAATTGACATTGGATATGTCAAAGAAAATGTTTCCGGCACCTGCAACTTTAATACGAGCTTTCGTACCTGTTACATTGGGAAGAGTCACAGTTTCACTTCCGTCATTCGGTGTATTGGTTAGTAAAGTATATGGATAAGTGTATCCGCTATCGAGCGATAGATAAATGTTCACGTTCGCACAATTGATGGGAGCAAGATTTGTTGATGAAACATCCCAAGTAACAGTATAAGAAGTATTGGAGTACCAATTCACCGCAGTATTCGGAGAGGTAACCTGAAAAGGAGTGGTTGTATTGATGACTGTTAGATTTACAAGTGTGTCGTTGTAGGAAACTCCCGCACCACCGGGTTTATTATCCCTTGCTGTCAATCTGAAAGTAAGAGAGCGTGCATAAGTTGGAAGTATTTCCCCGAGAGTTTGTGTGTTTCGAACGATGTCTTGCATCTTCGGAAAGATGCGGTAGTTTTCAGGTACAGGAACAAAATCACGGAAGATGGGTGCGTTTCCGGATGGACTGTTAGGCGCCCCTGCAGGACCGAGATCAAATTCTTCCCATAGGTAGGTTAATGGATCGTTGTCTGCATCAGTTGCAGAGCCGGTAAGAATAAAAGGTGTGCTAAAAGGGATCGTATAATTGGGAGAAGATGCAACAACGGGTGGTGTGTTAAGGGTTGCCGTTGTAACCGGACAACTATTTCCGTTTCCGGTAGTAATGTAATCTACAATTTCATCGAAGCTCTTGGTGTGAAAGATTGCATCGCTGTGTTGTTCGATATCATCGGCACCACAAATTCCTGCATAAGCCATGATAGTCGTTCCGCTTCCCGGCTCATAAGCAGCAGAAGGTTCATTGTTGCCACTGCAAGAACCGGTAACGCTGTTGAACGTATGGTTTCCTCCGAACTGATGTCCCATTTCATGTGCGACATAATCGAGATCAAAACTATCTCCTGTCGGTGAACCGGAACCGGTTACTCCACGTGCTTTGTTTCCCGAACTACAAATACAACCGAGGTTGGCAACGCCTCCTCCTCCTGTGCTGAATACATGTCCGAAATCATAATTGGCCGAACCGATTACAGTGGTGATGTTGGTTTGATTTTCGCCAAGCATTGTTCCGCCGCTGTTGTTGGTATAAGGATCAGTCGACGAGTTTGTATAGACGAGTAAATTATTATTCGGTATTAAAACCATCCTGACAGCAAGTTCCAACTCATATACTCCGTTGACACGATTGACGGAAGTGATCATGCCGGCAAGTGCACCGGAAACAGTGCCGCCGAAAAAAGCAGCATATTCACCCGTACATGCAAGCGCAAGGCGATATGTTTTTAACGTGGCTCCGTTGCTTCTGAAAGCAATATTGTTTTTTGTATCGTTGTTTTTAATTCCCGTTTTGCCTTGTACTTCACAAACGAAACCCTGCGTCGGAACAGAGGCGCTTCTGTTATAGCAAATGTAGTCGCCTGTATTGTTCAAAGAAGCAGGATCGATAAGCGTCCAACCTTTTGGTGACATGATCATGCTGTGAAATCCCCATTGGGTGTAATCAAGACGGGCTACAGCGTAAGGATCATCTATTCCTTTTGCAATAAAAGTTCGAATCGTCGGAAACTGATCGGCGAGTTCACGAGGCATTACTTCCGTATAAGCCACATGAAATCTGGAAAAAGTTCCATCCGGCATGGGAAGGGAAATAACCGGTCCATTCATTAATGCGCCCGGTAGATTTTCGTCTTTTGCAGTATTCAAGGTAGCAATCATCGCTTGTAAGTCGAGATGATATGCACGATAAACTGTAGGTAAACTTGAACGCTCACCCATGTGAACGGATTTTAAATCGGATATCTCCTGCCACAGACTAGTGGTGGTTTGAGCGATAGACGTCAGGAAGGTTGCTTGTAAAAGCAGCATACACATCAGTATGCGTTTAGAGTAATTTCTATTCATTATAGTAAGTTGGGATGTCCGTTTAGGACGATTACACAGGTCCATAAAAGTAGGGTTTATTGCTTGATTTACCAATGAGAATTTCCTCTACTTAATCGTTGATGGTTGGATTCATTGGCTACATTCACATACAACTCAATTTTCAGCTGTTTTCATTACAATTTTGATATATTTATTCAAATTGAGAAGTTTAATAAGAGCAATCACAGCTTTCTTTTTTTACTTTTACAGCATCAAAGCGAAACACATTTGTTTTGATTTAAATATCTCCAATAGATTATGTCAAAAAAGATTAATGAATTAGAGCCAAAAGAAATCTGGACTCACTTTGCAGAGATCAATGCTGTTCCCCGTCCTTCAAAAAAGGAAGAACGTATCATTGAATTCATGATGCAATTCGGGAAAAAGCTGGGATTGGAGACAAGTAAAGATGAAGTTGGAAACGTCATCATTAAAAAGCCCGCAAGCGCCGGCATGGAGAAAAAGAAAACAATTATTCTTCAGAGTCACCTCGATATGGTGCATCAGAAAAATGCAACGACCAATTTTAATTTCGATACACAAGGAATTGAAATGTTCGTAGAAGATGATTGGGTGAAAGCAAAAGGAACAACGCTGGGAGCAGATAATGGAATTGGCGCTGCAACAATTATGTCTGTATTGGCTTCAAAAGAAATTGCACATCCTCCAATCGAGGCATTGTTTACGATTGATGAAGAAACAGGTATGACGGGAGCGCTCAATTTAAAAGCCGGACTTTTAAACGGAAAAATATTATTGAATCTTGATACGGAAGATGATAATGAACTTACCATCGGTTGTGCCGGAGGTGTTGACGTCACTGCAACAGGAAGCTATACACTGGAAGCCGCTCCGCCAAATTCTGTCGCTTATAAAATTGAAGTCACCGGACTTACAGGAGGACATTCCGGAATGGATATTTACAAAGGAAGAGGGAATGCGAATAAAATCATGAATCGCATTTTGACCATGTGTTTTGAAAAATTCGGAATACAAATTGGCAGCATCGATGGAGGAAGTTTACGTAATGCAATTCCTCGCGAGTCTATCGCTGAAATCGTTCTGCCGGAAGCAGAAGAGGATGCTTTTGAATCGGCAATGGAAAAACTGGCTCTTGAAATTAAAGCCGAAAACAAAACTACTGACCCTAAACTTACTATTGGAATAGAAAGAGTAGAAGAGAAAAAACGTGTTTTACAAAAAGGTTTTCAAAGTAAATTCCTTAAAAGCATTGCTGCCTGTGCAAACGGAGTATATAGAATGAGTCCGGATATTTTGCATCTGGTACAGACATCCAACAATCTTGCACGTGTGTTGGTCAAGGACGGAGAATATTCCATTCAGTGTCTAACCCGCAGCTCTGTCGATTCAGAAAAAATGGATTTGGCGAATAGCATAAAGAACACATTTGAATTGATCGGATCACGGGTAGTTTATGGTGGCTCTTATCCCGGCTGGACGCCTAACCCCGATGCATCGATTGTAAAAATCATGAGCGAACTTTATAAAGAACGCTATAAAGAAGAAGCTTTGGTAAGTGCCTGTCATGCCGGATTGGAATGCGGTATATTAGGAGCGAATTATCCCGATACGGAAATGATTTCTTTCGGCCCAAACATTCGCGGCGCACACTCTCCCGATGAAAAAGTTCAGATTAGTTCCGTACAAAAGTTTTGGGGATTTTTTCTGGAGACATTAAAAAGGATTCCGGAGAATAAAAATTAAAACGGAAAAAATTTATCAGGTAGTAAATTATTCCCGAAATTCTATTCCATAAACGATCTTCTTCGCGTTATGCCAGCTTTTTTGTTGAATTAGGCAAGTAATCAGGCGAAAAAACAAATTAACGATCTTTTAATTGAAATAAGTGTATAGCTATTTCATAGTGTGCAAATTTTTTGCACTTTCGATGCACCAAATCACAATGAAAAAACTCTCTCCATGAAAAAAATATTACTCATTAATTTAATTCTATTATTTGTTTTAAATGTGTTTACAACAAACACTAATGCTCAGGTAGCTGCAATTCCATTTACTGCTTCACTGGATTCGTTTTCTGTAATTACGGGCACTACTGTCGATGCCCAATTTGTAGACGATGTATCCTATCAGGGAATTCCAATTGGTTTTACTTTTAACTATGGAGGAGCTTCACATGATTACATGTCAATAAATACGAATGGTTACATTGAACTGGATTCGGCGGGTACGGGCTCGTTTTATTCCATTCTATCAGGAACACATAACAATGTTATTGCTCCATTTGGTGCCGACCTCATCCATTACGATACAACAGCAAGTTTACAGTTTGCCACAATTGGTACAGCTCCAAACAGAATTTGTATAGTCCAATGGTTGCATTATTCTTATTTCGGAAACAGTGGTGATGTCAACTTTCAATTGTGGCTGGAAGAAGGATCCAATTGTATGCGCTTTATTTACGGCAACAATACGTTAACAACAGCCCCATTAAGTACCCAAATTGGTCTGCGTGGTTCTACGAATCTGGATTTTCTTGTTTTAGGTGATACCGCTTGTAACTGGGCCAATGCATATCCATATCCATCTATTGCAACTATTTTTCCTGTGAGTTTGTCGTGCAATATGCCTTCGGGATTCGCATTTCATTTTGGCGCCTGCTCAGGAACTGCAGTTGATTTTTCTTATTTAACAGGCACCATATTTAACGACCTCAATGGTGATGGAATTCGAGACACCAATGAAACAGGTATTGCCAATCGGGTTATTAACCTGAATCCGGGTAATTATTTTGTCTCAACCGATGCGGTAGGAAACTATGCTTTCTTTTACTTCGACTCTACTCTTACTTATACGATGACAACCAGCGGAATTACTTATTGGAATTTTACTACTCCAAATCCAATTAGTTGCAACCCACAAACACAACCCACATCGAATCTAAATTTCGGTTTGCAAATGATTCCGAATATCCATGAGGTGTCAGTTACTTGTCCGAATTGGGGAGCTAAGCCAGGCCAACAAGAGCCCATGCCAATCAGTTATCAGAATAATGGAACAGCAACGGAAAGCGACACTATTTCCTTTTTGATGGATTCGCTTTATTCTTTCGTAAGTTCAAATCCTGCGCCTGCTGTTCAAAACGGTCAACTCATTCAGTGGACATATTCGAATCTTGCTCCCGGACAACATGGATTTATTATGCTGCAACTTATGCCATCGCTCTCGGCAGTATTGGGTGATACACTATATTCAACATTGACAATTGGACCAATAAACGATACAATACCCACAAATAATACCGTTAACCTGCATCAGTTGGTTACACTGGCCTGGGATCCGAATGAAAAAGCAGCAGTACCCGCAGGAGACATTGCAGCCGGTACAGAAATTCAATATACCATCCACTTCCAGAATACGGGGAATGCCACTGCTTCTAATGTTGTTGTGAAAGACACAATCGACAGCGGCCTTGATCTGCTTTCATTCCGACTGCTTGGTTCATCACATACCATGAATATGACAATGGATGGAAATGGCATAGCAACATTTACATTTTACAACATTCAATTACCGGACAGCGGCAGCGACATGGCGGGAAGCAATGGTTTTGTAAGTTATGCTTTGACGGCTAAATCAAATCTTTCAGCCGGTACGTCCATTTATAACCGCGCAGGAATTATTTTTGATTTGAACATTCCTATCATTACCAATACTACCGTAAACACAATACGTTTGGAAACCGGAATTTTATCACATGCGACTTCTTATCCGGTTTCAATATTCCCGAATCCGGCAAGCAATCTTGTCAGATTTGAGTTTTCAAAAAATCTGAATGAAATTGGAAGCTTGAAAATATCGTCATTAGATGGAAAAATTGTACTCAGAAAAAATAAAATTCAATCGACAGAAATTATCAACATAAGTGAACTTCCTGCCGGTATTTATATTTGTACGGTTTCAACAGAAAATAAAGTTTTCACTGCTAAACTGGTAAAAGAATAACCACAAAATACTTTTGAATAAGGCCGAAATCGGAATATTAATACTTCGATTTCGGCCTTTTTTATGCTAATACTTTTTGGTGTTTATTTTTGCCTTTTTTGAAGCATTTTCCTTATCCTCAGAAATATTTTACCAAGGCCGGGAATTGATTGTTTTCTATGTATTATTTTTTACTTTTGATAGACAAAATCCAAACCCTCTTAATCTATAACCATGAAAAAAATTTTATTCTTATCCGGTTTGTTATTCTTGCTGGTTTCGCAAGTAACAGCATCACATCTTATGGGCGGTCAGATTACAGCCCGACAAATTAGTGGATTAACTTATGAAATTACATTAACGGCTTATCGGGATACAGTTGGTATTCCAATGAATCCGACTGCAACGTTGCGTATTCAGGACTTTACGACCGGATACGATTCATCCATTACTTCCAATCATAATGGAGCCAGTGTATATATCAATAGAGTAGAGGTTTATTCTTATGTTGATACCATTGATTTACCTGCAAATGCACAATACACTATTTCATGGGAAGATTGTTGCCGCAATGCTGCTATTCTTAACATGTCAACTCCGGCCGGAGAATCTATGCATTTTATGACAGAGGTTACTGTAGATGGTGCAGGATTTAATTCAACGCCGGTTTTCTTAAACGCACCTGTTTTTCTTGCACAGAAATATTCTTTATTTCAGTACAATCCCCTCCCTTTCGATGCTGATGGAGATTCCCTTGCCTGGCTTTTAGAGACACCATTGGGTGGGGGTGGCGATACTGTTGCAGGATACACGCTTCCTCATGCAGACCCATTAAATCCATTTACATTAAATTCTTTAACAGGTGAATTAACCTGGATGCCGGATTCAAATGGTTTCTGGGAAGCATCATTCCGTGTTGAAGAATATCGCGGAGGTGTGAAAATCGGCGAAATCAGAAGAGACATGCAAATTATTGTTGTAGATGATACGACTAACTGGCACAACATTGTATTTAACAATGGTTCCTGGCCGGTAAACGGGCAAGGAAACTTCGCCATGATATTGAATCCAAATGTTCCTTTTAACCTTACTGTTACTGCTTCAGATATGGATAACGATCCGTTAAATCTGACTGCACAAGGTGAGCCATTGATGTTAGCTAATAATCCTGCTGTTTGGACACTGCAAAATAATGTTCCCGGTTCAATTACAGGTGTATTTTCATGGACTCCTACCATTTCTCAAGCTCGTCTTGCTTCTTATACTGTCGCTTTCCATGGTACAGAGTTGCATAACCTGAATACGTTTTCAAACGATCAGACGCTACTTTTAAATGTAAGTACATTTACAGGGATAAATAATCCTGAAAATGGTTTTACAGCCGGTAATTTATTTCCAAATCCGAATTCCGGTTATTGGATGCTTTCTTTTGAATTAAAACATTCTTCCCAAGTAACTGTTGATGTCGTTGATTTAATCGGTAAGAAAGTCGCTACTATTCTTGATCAACAAATGCCTATGGGAAACAATCTTGTTAAGAACAGTAATCTGAATTTATCAAGTGGCTACTATTTTGTTCAGGTTAATGTGAATGGACAAAAAGCTGTTTCTTATCCAATGGTTATAGAGTAAAAAAGTCTTTTTTATACAATCCGCGAGCATGGCAAAATATTGGCAATGTTCGCGGATTTTTTTTGCTTTTTTCTTTACATTATTTTTAATGTTTTTTATTAGGTGGCTCTATGGGTTTCTTTGTAATGGTAATCCTCTCGATTCGCTAATTTTAATTTAAAAACATTTTAATAATTGAAACAAATTATTTATATTGGTTACAAAATATTCAAAACTTATTTTTATGAAACAAACAGTTACAAAATTTTTATTCATCCTTTTCGCAGCAGGATTATTAAACAATCCGACATTGGCCCAAAACCAAAAGTATCATCGCATTCAAACAACCATCAACCATGTCCAATTGAAGAGTCTTCTTCAATCCGGCCTGGAAATGGATCACTATCATTATGAAAATGATATACTGATTGCTGAAGTATCAGACCACGATATTAAAATTATGAGACAGCAAGGAGTTAAAATAAAATACCTGATCAGAGATCTGGAAAAAAACATTGAGGCATTCAACGCGGAAGTCGATAGAAAAGCAGCAGCCAATCCCGTTCAACGTGCTATTTCTGTCCCCACTCCCGTTAATTTTGGTACCGGCGGCACTTACGGTACAGTCGGTGGTGTTGCCCGTCATTTTACTTTTCAGGAAATGCAGAATGAGTTGGATGACATGCGTGCCCTCTACCCGGATTTAATTACGGTTAAATCCGTCATTGGAACAACAGAGCAAGGCCGATCTCTTTTTATGGTCAGAATCAGTGATAATGCTGATGTCGATGAAAACGAACCTGAAGTTTATCTCAATGCTGTTCATCATGCACGTGAACCCATTAGCATGACACAACTGATTTTCTTTATGTGGCATATTCTGGAGAATTATAGCACCGACAAAGAAATACAAACATTGATTAACAGTACTGAAATCTATTGTGTCCCTTGCGTAAATCCGGATGGTTATGTTTACAATGCGACTGTTAACGGTACGGGAGGAAGCATGTGGCGTAAAAACAGACACAACAATGGCGACGGAACTTTTGGAGTAGATAACAACAGAAACTATGGCTATGGATGGGGATTAAATAATGGCTCGTCTACTTCCACAAGCTCGGAAACATACAGAGGTAGTGCACCATTTTCCGAACCTGAAAATAATGCGCTGAAAAATTTCTGTAACTCACGTCATTTTGTGTCTCAATTTAATTGTCACTCCTATGGAAATTATTGTATTTATCCTTATTCCTATGTATCGGTCAATAACAATCCGGAAATACCTTTGTTCAGTCAGCTTTCTTCTTTCCTGACAGCCGACAATAATTTCGTGTCCGGTAATTCAACAACGACTTTAAATTATATTGCCAGCGGTGTAGCCGAAGACTGGGCTTATGCAGAGCAAATAACAAAAGGAAAAATTTATGGATTCACTCCTGAGGTTGGTACATCAACTGACGGATTCTATCCTGCCGCATCCAGAATTATTCCACTATGTAATTCAATGGTTGTCATGAATAAGAATTTACTAAAAGTTTCTACCAGCTATGGAGTTGTTACTACATCTGCACCGGCAAGTATTTCCGCTGTAACGGGTACCGTTCCCTTCATGTTAAAAAATTATGGAATCTATCCGGCAGTATATACTGTTTCTCTTACTCCGCTTTCGGCTTATGTTACAAGTGTTGATGCTCCTAAAGTTATTTCGGGACTAACCATTTTTCAGACACAGAACGATTTGTTTAATTATTCTATCGATCCGGCTACTCCCATCAGTACTCTTTTATCCTTCGAAGTTGGAACAGACAATGGCTATTGTGTTAGAAGAGATACGATAACGATTCAGTACACTTGTCCGGCTCCAATTGGAACAAACACAACAGGTATAACAACTAATTCTGCAAACTTAAATTGGTCAGCTATCAGTGGTGCTGCGGATTATTATGTGGCCACAAAATTAGCTTCAACATCTGTATGGGATGTTGACATACTAGTCTCGGGAAGTTCAACATATTTATTTAATTCCCTAACATCCAATACTGCCTATAACTGGAGGGTACGGGAAGCAAATTGTCCGACGTATTCATCTACTGAATATTTCACTACTCAAGAGATTTGCGGAACACCTTCTCCGGTTGCTTCCGCCATTACAACAACAAGCTTTACTTTGACATGGCCCACTGTTTCAAGCGCATTTTTATATTCTGTTCAATACCGCATACAAGGTGCACTCATCTGGATAAACTCAAATGTTACTTCAAACAGTATTGTTCTGTCGGGCTTGATTACGAATACTTTTTATGAATATCAGGTAAGTGCAAGTTGCTCCTCAGGAGTCGGGCCATTCTCCGCTATACAAACAGTGAAAACATTACTGGTATCAACACCTGCCTATTGCAATGCAAAGGGAAACAATAACCTGAGTGAATGGATTGATTTAGTTCAACTGGGAGCAATTAGCAGAGTTTCTGCTTCCGATGCCGGTGGTTATATCAATACCGGATTGTCAACAAACTTAGTTCGCGGCACCAATAATACTATTGTATATAGTGCCGGATTTAGCTCAGGTTCATATAAAGAACGCTGGAAAATATATATCGATTTTAACGGTGATGGAGATTTCGCTGATGCCGGCGAAAACATTGTGAATACATCCAGCTCAAGTTCCGGGAATCTTTCTAAAACATTTTCTATCCCTTCATCGGCAGCACTGACAACTACTCGTATGCGAGTCATGATGAGTAGAACTTCCATTTCATCTCCCTGCTTGGTTTTCGCTAATGGTGAAGTTGAAGATTATACCATAAATATCGTCAGTACTCCAATCATCGCATTGAAAGTTGATGAGTTAACTGAAGTGCAAAATGAAAAGGAGTTGATTGCCGAAGTATCTCCCAACCCATTTAAAGACAATATTTTTATTCAGATTAAAAACAGTAACGATGCCGCTTCAATTATTACCCTATTCGATATCAATGGAAGAAAAATCCTTTCCCGAAATCTTGGCAATGAATTGAACGAATGTCAAATCAACACTACTGAATTGTCTGTAGGAGTTTATTTCCTTAACATACAAAAGGGCGATTTAAACAATACTTTTAAAGTCGTCAAATAATCAACGAAAAAGATCAATATAAAAAGGGCATTGAAAAATTGTTCAAATAAGACACATTTTTTCGAAACTTTTTTTAACAATAGAGGCTTGACTTATAAAAAAAACGGTATCTAACATTATTTTGAAAAACACACAAAACATTTAGTAACTTGTTAATGCTTTCAGAATTTTTAAAATCCTTTTTATCAGAGTAAAAGAAATTAGTATAACTCTTCTTTGCAATATTTTCGTTCTATTTATTTTTATTAACCAAAAAAAATCAAAAACATGAAAACAAAATTTATTCAATTAGCAACAGTTGTTCTCTTTACGCTGCTTTCGCAGAACTCCAGTGCCCTTTATTTTGATTGGGGAAGATTTTACAATGGCCTTTCTAACGACAAAACGCTCAAAGTTATTAGAAACGATGCCGGACAATTTTGTATCACAGCGACTACTGATTTAACCGGTGGGCAGCGTTTAATAAAACGTTGTTATGATGGTGCGGGAAACCTTATGAGTTCGAAGCTTTCCGATATTGTTCTTCCGGGTCCGGTTTTATTTATTGCACAAGACGATAACCCAAACACATATGTTGTTTGCAGCGTTAGTGGAGACACGGTATTGATGAAGTTTAATCCCGCATTAAAACACAAATGGTCAGCGACTGCAGCAGGCACTGTCGCCAACTTACGACTTACAACTAGCGGAGATCCCGTAATCGGCGGAGTAAAAACTACCGGATTATATGCCGCAAAGTATAAGCAGGGGAATGGAAGTCTGCGCTTTCAGTACAATCACACAACCGGATTTGAAGCAAGCGATGTCGTCATTGACGCATCCGGAAATATTTATATCGGTGGAAATGTTCCGGAACATGAAACGGATATGAACATTGTTAAATTGAATAGCGCAGGAGTTTTAGTCTGGGCCATCACTTACGGTGAAGGATTATTGGGCGGAAGAGATCAGGTTTATAAACTAGCTATTGATCCTTCCCAAAATGTATATGTCTTTGGAGAAGTTTATGGTTTTGGACTTACTACTGCCAATATTTCTGCAACCAAATTTAATTCCGCAGGTGTTCATCAATGGAACAGGCATGTCGCTACTGCCGGTGGATGTTGCGGTGCCAGAGCTCAATTTATTTTATTTGATCCGGCTTGGAATCCGATATTTATTGGTGTGCGTTATGATTTTTATAACGTTTCACCCTCAAATGAAACGAGCCGGATATTTGTAAATAAACTGGATAGGTCCACAGGTGCTGTTATTTACTTTACTCACCCGGATGATATTCCATACACCAGCACGACTATTGATGAATCTCTTGAATGTGCAATTACGGGAGGAGCAAGCGGGGATATTTACATCGGCGGAACGAATAATGTTGGCGCTTTACTGGGTGATCACAAGTGGTTTGTCACAAGAGTTTCACAAGCAACCGGATTAAGAAGCTGGAGCGAAGCAGGATACGATCTATCTACAACAGAAAATAAAGTCAATTCAATTTTACTTGATGCAGACAGTGTTTATGTAGGCCTAACAGAATTTAATGGATCTAATTTGGATATCGGCCTTGAAAAGTTCATACAATTGGGATTCCCTACGAAGTTGCGTGCCGATGAAGCAGATCAAATTAATCCTTCTATTGTTCTTGGATCAACGAATGTTTTTCCAAATCCATTCAGCGATTCATTTACACTTTTTCAAAATTTAAATGTTAATCGTGAATTGATATTCATAAGGGTCTTTGACTTCACAGGTAAATTAGTTGAAGAACGGACAACTTCGGAAGCGGTAATTGAATTAGGCGCAAAGTGGACTACAGGTATGTATATACTGGATGTCATTTCTAATAATCAACGACAAACTTTTAAGGTTGTAAAAAATAACTGAAGTTACTAAAGTTACTTTATAGATAAAAATTACAAGTAACATTAATTAAGTAAAAAGGCATCATGATTTTTATTTCATGATGCCTTTTTAAGTAAACAGGAACTTTACTTAAATTGAATTATAGTGTTTGCGCCAGGGTAACCGCCGCTAAAGCATTCATATTCCCATAACCATGATTGTTTACACCTCCGGGAAACTGTGCTGTATTTTTAAGGCAGTCTAAAATCTGAGAACGCGTCAAAGCCGGTTTTACCGACCATACTAATGCTGCAATTCCGGCAGCCGTTGAAGTAGCACATGATGAACCACCGATATACGTTGATGTTACACCTGAATAAGGTAATGACAGACTATTTCTGTTACTGTTTGTATTTCTCTCCATTGGAATTGTAAATTTTACCTGGCTACCTTCATGGCAACTTGAACACGTATTTCCATTTTCTTTAACTCCTGTAACAGCAATACATTTTGCGAGAGCAGCCGGATAAACAACTCCCCACCAGCTAGTCCAGCTAAAAGATGTTCCGGCTGCAGCAAAAATCATTTTTCCTTTTCCATAAGCATAATTAACCCCATCGTTTAGTACTCCACTATAAAAAGGTGTGCCTATCGACATGCTAATAATACGCAGGTTGGGCAAATTCCCCATTTTAACAAGTGCATTTTTTACACCGCTTAATTCACTCGATTGATCCAATACTACATCTTCACAACCATGAATGAAATGTAGATTGGATTTATAAGCTACTCCGGTAACTCCGTTTTGGTCATTACGGGGTCCGGCAATCAAACCACACATGGAAGTGCCATGCGTACAAGAAGTAAATGCGGAAGTGCCGTAAGTATAATCGGTAGTTATTGTTCGTGCATTATTGGAATAACCTGAGTTAAATTGTCCGTTCAATAATGTCTGTGAACTACTAATTCCTCCATCAATTACTCCGACTTGAATGTTTTCACCGGTAGCAATATTCCAAGCCGAAGGAATGTTCAGGTTTGTATAATTCCATGGTAAAATACAATTCGGTAATATTGTAGAATAATCACTTGCATTGAGAGCAGTAGTCGAAGCACTGCAACCGGAAGTCGATCGGCTTTGATCGTCCGGCCAGTATCCATACGGTTCAACGTAACGTACATTTTTTAAATTTTGTAAATGCGTTATTGCATATTTGTCTGTCAGACGAAAAATAATAATGGGAAGCACGTTGTCGTCTTCATACAGGATGTCCTCTTTCTCTAGTTTTTTGGTTCCTTGTTGATTCAAATCAGTTAATACTGTTTCAATCAACGCATCATGTACCGACTTCCATGCCTCTGAAGAAATATCTATACTATGAATTTTCTCATCAATATTTTTAAAATCAACCGGCATATAACCGATTGCAACTAACTTGGTAACTTGTGCTGCACTCCAAATAAAATGTACATCGAAATTTGACCATCGAAAATCATTATTGTTGTTTAATTCAGTGATGACCGTTTGTTTTATTTTATCCGGCGAATATGCATCCTTATCAGGTACCGGTTGTAAAATGTTTTTATATACCAATACATCATGACTAACCGGATTTGTATCCAATTTTTCTTGACTACAGGAGAAAAATATTAATAAAAATCCCGATAATAATAATTTTAATGTTTTCATGATTTTGTGTTTTAGGAGTTTAAATTGATTTATTCTCTGTGCAACCGAAACGATGGTTTTTGATGTGTGTAATGGCTTTACAAATATAAAATTTATTTAAAAGGAAAGTTAAATTGGAAAAAAATTAGACCCATTCAACATATATTACGATACTCAATAAATTGAATATTTATCAGGATAAATCTTAAGTTTGTGTATTCATAAAACAGATAAATTAACCCACTATGTCCACAAGTCGCCGTGATTTTATAAAAATTACCACATTAGCCGCCTCTGTACTTTCCATAAAGTCGCTCACCGGAAAAACCATTTCTACCACGGATGCAGTAAAACCAATCGTCATTTCTACATGGAATCACGGTGTTCCCGCCAACGAAGAGGCCTGGAAGATTTTGTCAAAAGGAGGTCGTTCACTCGATGCTGTTGAGGCCGGTGTGCGAATCCCCGAAGCCGACCCGAATGTCAATACCGTTGGTTATGGCGGCTTACCTGACAGAGACGGTCGTGTTACATTGGATGCTTGCATCATGGATGAAAATTCAAATTGCGGCTCCGTTGCTTTTCTCGAACATATTATGCACCCTATTTCTGTCGCTCGCATGGTAATGGAAAAAACGCCACACGTGATGCTCGTAGGAGAAGGGGCTCTTCATTTTGCTTTAGATAACGGTTTCAAAAAAGTAAAACTCCTTACTCCGGAATCCGAAAAAGCCTGGAAGGAGTGGTTAAAAAAATCTGAATATAAACCTATTGTTAATTTTGAAAATCATGATACAATCGGAATGATTGCTTTGGATTCATCAGGTAACCTCTCCGGCGCATGTACAACAAGTGGCATGTCTTATAAGCTTCACGGACGTGTGGGTGATTCTCCCATAATTGGTGCGGGATTGTATGTCGATAATGAAGTCGGTGCCGCAACATCAACAGGAGTAGGTGAAGAGGTAATTCGAATCTGCGGCTCGCATTTAGTTGTCGAGCTGATGAGACAAGGCCATTCTCCCGAAGACGCCTGCAGAGAAGCTGTAGAACGTATTGTTAAGAAACAGCCGGAGCGATCGAAAACTTTACAGGTTGGCTTTCTTGCTTTGAACAAAAAAGGTGAATATGGTGCTTATTGTTTGCAACCGGGATTCAATTTTGCTATCTACAGTCCTGTAAATAAAAATAATTTAGAAGACGGAAAGAGTTATTATAAATGATGAAAATGATTTTAGAAGTTCCCTGTGGAAATATTGAATCTGTTCAATCGGCAAAACAAGGTGGAGCAGACAGAATAGAATTATGCTCAGCCCTCCGGCTGGGAGGTCTCACACCTTCCCCGGCTATGTTCGATGCAGTTTCAAATATAGGAATGGAAGTTGTTGTCATGATTCGTCCTCGCGAAGGAGATTTCAATTATTCGAAAATGGAATTCGAAATGATGTTGAAGGAAATTATCTTTTTTAAAAATGCCGGAGCTGCCGGTATAGTTTCCGGAATACTCACAACTAATCTGGAGATTGATATGGAGAGAACAAAAGAATTGCTTGAAGTATCTTATCCTCTTCCTTTCACCTTTCACAGGGCTTTCGATTTAGCCGCGAATCCTTATGAGTCTTTTAATCGTTTGTTGGAATTAAAAGTAGACAGACTACTTTCATCCGGCCAGGCATCTGATGCATTTGTCGGATTAAAATTAATTTCGGAATTAGTAAAACTATCGCAAAATAAAATTCAAATTATTGCCGGAGCCGGAATAAATCCGGGAAATGTAGCAGCTATATGTACTTCCGGAGTAACTGCAATCCATCTGTCAGGAAAAAAGAAAAAAAATTCCGAAAATTCACACAAGCACTCTTCTGTTGTTATGGGAGTACAAATAAATGATGATTCTACATTTGACGTTACCGATGCTGATGTAATCAAACAAGTCAGGAAAATTATTGATGAACTTACCTGATCGGTATGCGTTTTCAATTCATAGTGTATTCCAAGTAGATCAATTTTTAATGTACAAATATTTTTCCTTGCTTGACTTCTTTTCCCGCAACGATTTCATAAATATAAACACTGTTTCCGCGAAGCGTAATTTGTCGAATAGAAAATTTATTTATCGTTTCTGATATAATCCGACTTCCTTTCAAATCAAATATATTTATTTGACCATCCAGATTGCTCACATTTCTTATTTCAATAAGTCCGTCAGATGTATCCTGAAAAATGCTGAAAGCAGAGGATTGTTTATCGATGCTGCTAACAGAGTTGATGGCATTGCTGTCAACTTTGAGCATTCCCACATTTAAATTATATCCTCCCGAAGAAAAAATAATCAAGTTAACAGCAATAATGGTATCTGTTAAACCTGTATTGGAAATATTACCTGTGAGAACTTCCCAGTTTCCATTTAACACCGGATGCAAAACAGTTGTTCGTGATGGCATATTGTTTTTCATTTTAAGTTCGAGAGCAATTGAATCAATAGAAGAAACGGAAGCGGATTTGATTGCAATTTCAGTCGATAATACATTTGAAGATGTGGTAAAAACGGTGGAAAATAATGGCATTGTATCTGTATCAGCAGCACTCGATGTTATTGAAAGGGACGAACCGCCATTGTAAGCATCATTGAAATCGTAGCTCGTATTTAAACCGTTCTTATAAAATGTCCAGGACGGTAAAATAGACTGATGTGACATATTGTGCCATGAACCCGGTCGGAAGATGCTGCCGTTTTCATAGTAGTTAAACCCGTGACCGGTATTAAAATCTGTTTGAAACGGAAGTGAAGTTATTGTTGTACGAACCGGAATATAGTTAACCAGACCCTTCCATTGTGCATCAACAGTAAAAGGATCTTCGTCGATACCGGAAAAAATTTTTCGTTCAGCAGAATAAAAGTTATTGTAATCGGAAGAGTCGTTATTGAAATTAGAAAAGGGTCCGTAATTAAAAGTAAAATTCATTGCGAACATAGCAATGGAAGTCTTAGCTACATTGTTTGTAATAATTCGATCAATCCAGGTATAATTGGTAAAGGCAGGTTGAGCAGGTCGCGTTGGCCACATATCAGCACCTGTATAAACATCAAACGGACTTTTCCCCAATCCTGTTGCATAGGTATTTGAACTTGTAACTGTTGAGGCAAGAGTCCAGTTATAGTTAGTAAATAATCCTGTTGAGTGTTGAAAAAAATATGCATTGTTTGCATTTAAACGATTCTGATAACTAATAGTGCCATTTGCTAACATAGCATCATACCAGATAAACTCACCTGAGTAGGCACTATCAAATTTATTTACAAAAGAAGTAGCTAATGTTCCTGTGGCATTGTTAACGCTCGTTTCAAAATTAAGAATCCAACCGTCGAAATTATAATAATTGGCGATTTCAATTAATTTTGCTGCAGCAATAAAATTTCCGATGCTGTCTTGTTGGAGAAAACTCTGAACCGCTGCCTGTGAACCACCGAATACAGCGGGTGCCATAAATACTGTACCGATTACTTTTACGCCATTCTTATGCGCCGCATCAATCCATGCTTTAGACGGAATGATTATTGGCGAACTAGCACTTCCGCCAAACCATGCAAGAATATCAATGTACTGCCAATGAGAAAAATTAAAAAGATTAAACTGATTAGCAGAATCGATATAGGGACCGAAGTTGTCCATTCCGTCAGGACAGTAGAGAATTTTTGCATTGGAATCGAGTCCAGTAATAATTTGAAAATTCTTCGTGTGTGTTCTTAGATGTAGATCCGTATATGAAATATTATTCTGATTAGTGACAGATGGTTGCCAAGTTAGTAGTTCATTTATTGTTAAGGTTAAATCGGCCTGTGAAAAGGACTTAAACGGGATAACGAATGCAATAAGAATAAGTAAACAACTAACTAATTTACCACTGAAATTAAACATGTTTTTCATTTGCTGATTTTTATGTTACTAAGGTATAATAAAATTGAATGCTTTCAATAGGAGAAAATATATGGTGAAATTAATCGAAAAATGGGAAAATACAGGATTTTTAATTCTATCATTGTTCGCTAATTACCAATCAGCTATTTTTATTTTATAATCGATTTTTTGCTAATTTTTAATTTGTTTATATTGTTTGAATCTAATTTATGCTTAATCGATGAATAGAATCAAGAATATTTTCTGCTTTTGTTTTTTATTAGTTTCAGATGTAATCGGACAACAATATGTAGCTATTCCAATTGAAATCGATAAAAATTTCATTTATGCCCGGATATCCTGGGTAAGCGAAAACATGTTTTGTATTGTTGCAGATAAGGGCTATAATGAATCGGGATTTACACATTTTGTTTTTCATTACGACTCGACAGGAACATTGATACACGGTCCTCGTAAACTTCAAACATCTTATTCATCTCAGGAGGACTATTGTTTTAGTCTGGGTAGGATGCTTTATTTTATGGAAGATGAAAAAAGTGATATGGGCGGTGATGTTTTCAGAATTGCCGCTTACATTGGCGCAGATGGGATTCTTCACAATGAACGAAAAGAAGTATTTTTTATCAGCCACTCTAAACAATTTAAAAAACTCGAAAACGATCATCCGGTTTTCGAATCTTATGTAGGTACTAGCAAACAAAAAGCGTTGCTGACATATAATAATGATTTTGTCGATCCTATTTCAGAGAGTCTTCAGTTTAGAATCCTGGAGGAAAATGGAAATATGACCTCTATTGATACTTTAAATCTAACATATAAGGACAGACTGTGTAATATTATCGATGTAATTTTTGATGATGAAAAAATGGATGTATTTCTTTTATGTAATATATTAGAAGATGCGGGGGATAAAAAAAAGAAATACTTAAAAACCGTTTTTGTTAAGTATAATATTGTTAATAAAGATTTTTTGGAGATTACAGAGGATCTACCGGTTTTTTCAAAGTGCAAGGTTCAGCATATATTTAGCGATGAGAAGATTTATTACAGTGGACTCAAAATTGACGAAACAGACCCAGACAACTGGTCAGTTGCTTTCGCCGAAATCGATTTGATTAATTTTAAAGTTGACTTAGCTAAAAATAACACACCAAACCCGGAATATATAAAGGGGTTTTATAATAAAAAGAAACTCAATAATTCATCCATTTTCCCGATTGGATTTAGTGTTGATGAGGATGGAAGTTATTCAGCCGGTTGGATTAAATTCTATTCGCTTCAACAAATACCTACTATGTATAATAGTCCGGGACCAAATGGTGGCATGCCAATGATTATTGCGCCGGCCTTGGGTATTGCTGGAATGGTTCTATTAGCAGGAGTGGCTTTAGCAATCAATTCAGCCAATAATCATTCAGTTAAAAGCGATCCAGGCATTTGGTTTAATTACTCACCGGAAAAAGAACAATATACTGTGGATACAATGAGCAACTCATCGAATTGGAATAATTACTATACTAATTCCATGTCCGAATTCTACTCAGGACAAAATGGTTTTTGCTTGTATAATGACAAAAATGAAATGAATAAAGAATTTTCTATTATCAAAGCTAAAAAAATCGGATTTAATACAGATACAATAAGTAAAAACATAACCGAAATATTTCCGGATTTCCCTGCGAATATAATTTTCCCGGGTTCGGGTTATAAAACCAGTGATCGAAGTTATTTTATCGGAGCATATTCGTATTCCAATGATCTGAATGCAAAGAAGGATACGATTAAAGAAGATCAACTTTATTTAATTATATTTGAGTAAACGAAAGCAATTAGAATTTTTGAATATTAAGAAGGTATAAGGAAATTATCTTGTTGGAAATAAAATACGGATTTTGAAACACTCATAATTGATTCAAATTAATAAAATGGAAGAAGGGAATGCAACCACATTGCGGTTGAATAAAGCAGTCAGTGATACCGGTCATTGTTCAAGAAGGGAAGCCGATAGATTAATTGAACAGGGGCGAGTGACTGTAAACGGTTTGACAGGAGTACTCGGTCAGAAGGTTTCAGAGGAAGATGTACTTGCAGTTGACGGGAAGCAAATATCCGTAACTGAAAGTCCTGTTTACATTGCATTCAATAAGCCGGTAGGAATTATTTCTACGACTGAGAAAACCATTCAAAACAATATCATCGATTATATCGGGCATCCAAGGCGGATATTTCCTATCGGTCGATTGGATAAGCCATCGGAAGGGTTGATATTATTAACTTCAGATGGAAACATTGTCAATAAAATTTTACGCGCAGGAAATAATCACGAAAAAGAATACCTCGTCACAGTAAATAAACCCATTACAAATACTTTTATTAATGAAATGTCGAATGGCATTCCTATTCTGGATACTGTTACTGATAAGTGTATTGTTACTAAAGAAAGCAACTACGAATTTCGCATAATATTAAAACAAGGTTTAAACCGCCAGATTCGAAGAATGTGTGGATATTTAAATTATGAAGTCGAAAAATTAAGGCGTATTCGAATTATGAATATTCTTCTTGATGGCATTGAACCAGGTAAATGGCGAGACTTAACCAAACAGGAGTTGTCGCAAATAATGGAGCTTACTGCAAATTCTATTAAAACAGCCGATGCTACAATCCGAGAAATGGATGAAGATGATATGGAATAAAGGTGTCCATTAGGTTTGGACTCATCTGGATCTATTTTGAATGTGTTTTTCTTTTATGGAAACGAATAATTTCATTTTTTAGATTTTTTTCAAATACAAAAATTACTCACTCACTTATGAATTCTATTGATTCACGTAAAACGTGAATCGGGCTGAATCAATAATGGATATGTTCATAGAGCTTTTTTATGTAGCTGTTTTATTCATTATTCAATTATTTTAATTCTCCCTTATGAGACGAACATTGTTTCTTCTCTTTTTTGTGCACCTCCTTACACGGCTACTCTATGTAAATATCTCCGGTATTTTTAATAATTACAATTTGCAATGCGATAGCTTATGGCTGGTAAATTTTGCAGATGAAGTAGTAAAAGGAAATTTTAATTTTGATATCGGAAGATTTATTGCTTCTCCTTTATTTCCCATCGTCTGCGGATTGTTTAAGGTTCTCTTTCATGAACAATGGGCTTTTTATCTTATATTATTTCAAATTCTACTTTCGGCATGCAGCGGGTTATACATATTTAGAATTGCTTTTGTTCTATTCAGAGATAAGAACCTGGCATTATTTTCTTCGCTCATTTTTGCATTTTTTCCTATGACGATTTGGTATGTACACACATTTTCTCAGGAATCCATTTTTCAGAGTCTGCTGATTATGTCGATTTATTATTTATTGAGTTCGGTAAAATATTCACGAATCATAGATACCGTGAAAGCAGCAGTATTATTTTCATTGGCATACCTCACTAAATCCCATATTTTGATTTTCAGTTTATTTATTCCACTAATGTATTTTCATATGCATGGATTAAGTAAAAGAACAATTCTGCATAGCTTCATTTTTTCACTGATAGCAATTATTTTTTCAATTCCGTATGGGGTATATCAGTATAAAACAAACGGTTCATATGTTGTTTCCAGTAATGGAGCCGGATATCAATTTTATCTGGGAAATACGGAGGCCGGTTATAAAACTATTGTAGATGTGCCCAAGTCAGGTACACCTGATTATGAACGAATGAAAGATATTACCGTTCATGCGGGATATTTCAATGGATCAAAGAATCATTATGATTTTATTCTACACTTGCCGCAAAGACTAAAGCAAAAGGAGTTTTACAAAGATGCAATAAAATGGATATCATTAAATCCCGGGAAATTTATTAAAATGAAAATGTATGATATTGCATTATTTATTATTCCCGGTGTTTCATTCAGACATTATAGTTTCTTGAACTGGATTTCTACCTTCATATTCTGTGCACCATTTTATTATTTCGGCTATCTCTTTATCTTTAAATGCTGTAGAAGAAAATTTGCAGAGCATTCCTGTATCTTTTATTTATTCGTTACCATGTTGATTTTCTCTACATGTTGGTATGTACAAAATAGGTTTCGAACAATAACACTGGAACCATTTTATATTATCTATGCTTCTTATTATTTATATCATGCATTAAGAAATTACACTTTTGGTATGCAGATAATTAATTTTCTTGATACATTGTTTCTTAAATATTTACAAAGTATCCGTATTAGAAAAATATTATTCGGGTATTAGATCTGATTGGTATTTTTATATAAAGCATACAAAACCAATAAAAAACGCCACTCTGATTTCTCAAAGTGGCGATAAGTAAATTATTTTAGTTATAATGACCCGGTAAAAAGTCAACGTTAAGGGTATTAGTTTTATTAATAAAAAATTGTGAAACTTCCATTTGTCAGATTTGCTGTTGCTGTCCCTCCTCCAAACTCTGATGCAGTAAAACTGAATGTTCCTACAATCTTTTGTAATACGGTGTTGTGTTGCGTTATAGTAATAGTTCCATTATCAACCAGCAAAAATGTACTTGAGTTAGGATTGTATTGCGCATTGTAAGTTCCAAAAGGAGCAAAGGTATAGGTGCCGGGTGTAATAGTTTCCGGTACATAAATACCTACCGACTGGCTTCCTGAATTGGCGCTTGCAACAATATTAATATTGCCGCCTGAAACAACTCCGGAGATTAATGTAGGAACATAAGGAGTTCCATTAATATCTACAGAAAAAGTATTATTTCCCGTTCCGCCAATACTAGTTACATATGGCAGATTGTTAAATGCACCTTCGGATATTGTAATCGAATCGTTTATAGAAAAATTATAAGCTTTGAAAGAAAACGTTCCTGTCATTTTTTTATTTGTCTTATCAATACTTGCAATAGTCAGGGTGTTTACGGTTCCATCCCAAGGACCATAATTTGAATTATACGAAGAGGAAGCGCTTGGTGAAGTTTGATACACACCTGCATGCATACCGCTATTTCCTAAATCATAGGTGCCTGTGACAGTATCGGTTAATGTAATCGTAATTGTTTTTCCATCACGAGCTACACCTGTAATGTTAATTTCTCCATTAATCAATGATGCAGTTGCCGAATCTGCAGAAGGAGCCCATGCAGCACCATTGATTTTGGCTGTCAATAGTCCGGAGGAAGGTGTCGGATTCGGTGCCGGCGTCGAAGATGAATCATCACTTTTGCTACAGCTAATAAACATAGTTAATAAGCTACACATACTAAGAATTAATAGGTTTTTAGTTTTCATAGGGGTTGGTTTTTGAGTGATGCAATTAAGGACATTTACCTCTGATAAAAAAATATAATGGCAATGAAAAGGGACGAAAATGACCTAAAAATGGATTCTTTTTAGAATTAACATTTTACCCATAAGTTTTTATGTTTTTTTTGAAAAAAAGCTTAAAGATTAACAGGGCAATTTTTTATTTATTTATCTACTAAAAAAGAAAACAAGGTCAATTTTGAAAAGCGTCTTTGCAATAGTGATTGAAACTAAACACGGATTCCTATTACTAAAACATCATCTACTTGTTCGTTTTTACCTTTCCATTTTTCAAATACATCAATTAAATGAACTTTTTGATCAAACATATTCAAGTGCTGAATAGAGAGTAAAATTTCTTTGAATTTTTTTGTCATCAGTTTTTTACCATCGTCACCACCGAATTGATCTGCATATCCATCCGAAAAAATATACAGACTATCATTTTCTCTTAATTCAATTTCATAAGTCTTGAAATTTTCTTCATGAACTATTTGTAATCCCCCAACCGGATATTTATTAGGTGTATAAATTATTAGTTCATTTTTACGAACTAGCCATAAAGGTCTGTTTGCTCCGGCAAATTTTAATTTTCTATTATTAATGTCAATGAAGCAAATCGAAACATCCATACCATCTGTCGAATCACTGTTTCTTTGATTCAGGGTGTTTATTATTTCATCATTCAGACTATCCAATATTTTTCCGGGGTCTTCGATTTTTCTCTCATTGATAATCTGTTTAAGTAAAGAATTTCCAACGACACTTAGAAAAGCGCCCGTTACCCCATGTCCGGTGCAATCTGCAGCAACCATGATGCATGAGTTATTCCCGGAAAAAAATGAATAGAAATCCCCACTCACAATATCTTTTGGTTGGTAAAGCACAAATGATTTTGGAAGTGATTTATAAACGGTACTTAAATCAGGCAATATTGCAGCTTGAATCCGTTTTGCATAATTGACGTTATCTGTAATCTCACGATTCTTTACTGTGATTTCGGCGTTCTTAATAACCAATTCTTTGGTTCGTTCATCTACCAATCGGGTTAATTCTGCTTCTCGTGTTCTTAATTGATTGATGATATTTTCATTTTGTCTTCGTAAGCGACTTGTCAGGGTGCTTATTATTTTCTTTGTTACCTCCGGCCGACTTTGTAAAAGATTGTAAAAAAGTTCGCGACTTATGGAAAGTATTTTAATATCATCAATAGCAGTTACGGACATGGATCTTGGAGCAGTATCGAGTAATGAGAGTTCGCCAAAGAAATTTCCTGCCTCCATCGTAGCAACAACATGTTCTCCATCGTGGATTTTCACTTTTCCTCCCGCGATTACAAACATGGCATTACCCTCTTCTCCCTTTTTAATGATAGAAGTCCCTCCTTGAAACAATGTAACTTCCAAATGGGTTGCAAACTCATTTAAAATATCAGCAGGAATTCCGACAAAGATTTCTACTCGCTTGAGTAAATCTGTAATTGTATCAATATTCATTCATTCGCTTTTGAAGTAATGAAATTATTTTGTATCCGGGCAAATTAATAAAAAATTAGCAGATAATATAAAGATTAAGCAGGAATAAAATTCGGAAAGAAAATTTAAAGATGAGAAATCTTATCGATAAACTCATCCTTTTTCGCCCTGGAAACGTTTAACGTTTTATCGTTATTCATAACAACATGTCCGCCATTTCCTCGCACATATTTTCGAATGTGATTTATGTTTACGAGATGGGAATTGTGTATTCTGAAAAAATCATCGCTTATCAAAAGGGCTTCTACATCCTTGAGAGTCTTCGTAATTAACATCCTCGTTCCATTCTTAAAATGTATCATCGTATTGTTATCATCTGCATCGCAATGCATAATTTCATCTACTTCAACAAAGATCAATCCTTCCATTGTTGGTAAGGCAATCCGTTTAATTTTGTTTTTGATCCCGGAAATCGATTTTAAAAGCATTTCAATAACTTTTGCATCGGGCTTTAGTCTCCGTTCTACTTTTCGAATGGCAAGTTTTAAGTCATTCAACTGAATCGGCTTCATGAGATAATCCAACGCACTGTTCTTCGCTGCCTGCATAGAATACTTATCGTGTGAAGTAGTAAAAATAACTTCAAAATTGACTTCACCTAATTCTGTGAGTACTTCAAAACCTGTCATATCAGGCATTTCTACATCCAGGAAAACAAAATCCGGTTGATTTTTTTTAAGAGCTTTTATGGCTTCCTCGCCATTTCTCTTTACTTCCATAATGTGGATTTCCGGAAAATGTTCTTCCAGAAGATCTTTCAATGCCTCGCGGCAAAATTCATCATCATCTATTATTGTACAGGAAAGCATAACATGAGAATATTGTAATATTCAAATCTAATGCATTAATTCAGAAAAAGAAAGAAGGTTTATCAATTTTAGATAAAAGGACTTGTTTTTTCAAAATGATTTTCAATAGATTTTATTTAAAACTTGAAAATGCAATAAAAATAATGGAAAAGATGGTATAACGTAAGTTAAAAAAAACATAAAGGCCGATAGAGGTTACCTCTGTCGGCCTTTAAAACCCAGCCTCTAAAAAATTAAGCAGCAACTTTTCTTTCTTGTTACGCTTACATTCCGTTTTGAATTAAGGTTTTCATTTTTTATAGTTGACGGAATTCAAACTTTCCGGTTTTTTTTCTATTTCAAGAGTAAAGATAAGCTATAACTCTTTCATTGTTCAACATGAATTGAGTAAGTGGACAAATACCCAATGTTAATGGTTTAAAAGATTGGTTGATTTGAATGTTTATTTAATAGTAACACCTTCGAAAAGGTAGGCGGGACGGACGTTTTGGAGTTTTTACAAGACGATTTAACAAGAGTTCATTTTGGTCGTAAATAGAAAACTACCATCTTTTATATACCGGTTTATGAATCCTATAAATTATTTTATCACTCAAAACTTACAATCTGCTGTTGTTTAACCCAGGAGTCTTTTAATGAAACGGTGCGGTTAAAAATCAAGTTGGACGCTGTTGAATCTTTATCCGTGCAAAAGTAACCCTTTCGTATAAACTGAAACTTATCACCGGGTTTTGTATTTTTTAAGGACGGCTCAGCAAAGGCATTAGAAACAATTTCTACACTCTTCGGATTGATGTAATCTTTAAAATCACCTTCTTCTGATGAAGGGTTTTCAACTTTAAAGAGACGATCGTATAATCTCACTTCACAGGATATGGCATTAGAAACACTCACCCAATGAATGGTTCCTTTTACATTTATTCCACTGGTATCATTTCCGGATTTGCTTTCCGGAAAATAAGTGCAATGAATTTCTGTAATCCTACCAGCATCATCCTTTTGAAACGAATCGCAGCGAATGATGTATGCGCTTTTCAGACGCACCATTAATCCCGGGCCTAAACGAAAATATTTTTTGCCGGGTAACTCCATGAAATCATCCCTTTCTATCCATAATTCGCGTCCAAAAGGAAGATCGCGTTCGCCACTGTTTTCTACTTCCGGATTGTTTTCGCCAACAAGTAATTCATTTTTTCCTTCCGGATAATTATCAATTATCAATTTTACCGGATCCAAAACAACCATGAGTCGATTGGCTCTCTTATTTAGATCTTCACGAATGCAATATTCCAATAACCCCACATCTATTACATTTTCTCTACGAGCAATACCGATGCGGTCACAAAATAAACGAAGGCTTTCCGGAGTATAACCACGTCTTCTTAACCCACTGATCGTAGGCATACGTGGATCATCCCAGCCGTTTACATGATTTTCTTTCACTAACTGCAAAAGCTTTCGTTTGCTCATTACTGTATAATTCAAATTTAAGCGCGCAAATTCATATTGCTTGCTTGGGAAAATATCGAGTTGTTTAATAAACCATTCGTATAACGGACGATGAACTTCAAATTCTAATGTACAAACGGAGTGAGTAATTTTTTCAATCGAATCGCATTGGCCGTGCGCAAAATCATACATAGGATAAATACACCACTTATCTCCGGTACGGTGATGAGGAGTGTGTTTAATTCGATACATCAATGGATCACGAAGATGCATATTCGGTGAAGCCATATCAATTTTTGCCCGCAATACCTTTTCGCCATCTTTGAATTCTCCTTTACGCATGCGTTCGAAGAGATCCGTGTTTTCCTCTATGCTTCTGTTTCGAAACGGACTTTCCTTGCCGGGTTCTGTTGGAGTGCCTTTTGTGGCCGCAATTTCTTCAGCGGTAGAATCATCAACATAAGCAAGTCCTTTTTTGATAAGCGCTACAGCGAAATCATAAAGTGTTTGAAAATAATCAGAGGCATAAAATTCATTAGACCAATTAAATCCCAGCCATCGAATGTCTTCTTTTATGCTATCGACATATTCTGTTTCCTCTTTTTCAGGGTTGGTATCATCAAAACGCAAATTGGTTTGTCCACCGAATTCTTTCGCAAGACCAAAATTCAAACAAATGGATTTGCAGTGACCAATATGTAAGTAGCCATTCGGTTCCGGAGGAAAGCGTGTAAGCACCCTTCCATTGTGTTTACCTGCTTTGATGTCTTCGTTAATTATCTCTTCAAGGAAATTGGGGCCTTTTTCGGTGCTCATGTAGTTTTTTGTGCAATTTTAAGAATCTTAAGCCAAAAAAGTACTAAAAAGTGTTTATAATTCTGTTTTTTCTATGCAGAAACTACAAAAGTTGGCTTAAGAATCATTAAAAACAGAACAAAAGGATGGAACTTAAAATTCCGATCAGATTAATACGGCGTAGCATTAATAATTCATAAGAGTAAAAATTATTGCAGATTTATTAACTTGGTTACTATACGGTCTGCTGTTTTTAACTTTGCCAGATATACTCCTTTAGGTCGATTGCTTAAATCTATCAGAACAGAATTTTTATTTTCAGAAACAGGAACTGATAACATTTTTTCGCCGGTTATATTTAGAATTTCCAAGTCTCCAACGATCAAAACATCTGTGTTAATCTGAATGGAGAAAATTCCTTCATGCGGATTTGGATAAACTAAAAGTGTGTGGTTATCATTTTCCATTTCAGAAATTCCGGTAGGCGTACAATTTAATAAAACATCTACATTGCCAATGCTCGCATTGTTGTAAACACAAACCAGCGCCAGATCCATTTTTCCGTCACTGTTAAAATCGGCGCTAGCGATTGAAGTCGGAAAGGAGTCAACAGCTATATTCATAGGAATTCCAAAGCTGCCAAATCCGTCTCCTTGCATAAGCGTAACATAGGGTGTGCTGTTATTTGCAATGGTGCCAAAAGCAAGATCCGGTTTATTGTCGCCGTCGAAGTCGGCTGTACAAATGGATACAGGTTTGGTATTTATTCCTAATGAAAAATTTGTTGCCGGTCCAAAATTTCCGGTGCCGGTGTTTAGAAAAATAGAAACACTTCCGTGAGTATTTAGTTTCACATTTGCTGTCGCCAAATCTATAAGGCCGTCGTTATTGAAGTCACCATTTATTATAGCAATCGGAGCGGTATCAACAGGAAGCGTATTGACTGTGGTTAATCCGCCTAAACCATCGCCTTGTAAAATGACTACATCAATAGTTCCCCCTTCACAAGCTGCAATATCGGGAATGCTATCATTATTATAATCAGCCGATGTAATACAGTTTATCATACTGCTTAATGCGGTACTATGTGGTGTGCTGAAATTTCCGGTGCCATCACCCAAGGCGATTAAGACTAGACCATAATGAGCAAAAGCCAAATCAGCTTTTCCATCAAGGTTAAAATCGTCAGTTATTACTGCTGTCGGATTAGCCATTGGTATTGAAATACCGGTAACAAAAGTGCCCATTCCATTTCCATTGTAAGTGGATATGTCCCAGGGCCCTCTGTTGGCAGTTGCTATATCTGCATTGTTATCGTTGTTGAAATCAGCGGAACAAATGGAATAAGGCAGATATCCAACATTAAAGCTTGAAGCAGCATTAAAAAGACCGCCGGAATTTCCCGTTAAAATTGAAACAGTTCCTGAACGATTTGCTACTGCAAGATCAAGTATGCTATCCGAATTGAAATATCCTGTACAAATCGATCCCGAATTACCACCTGCTGGATATGCAGTTATCGGACTAAAACAAAATTGTGCATCTGCTTGTGAAAAGAATGAGATTAGTATTGCAGTTAGTAGATTTATTTTCATCTATTAATAGTTAATTTATTTTTGAAAGTTACATAATTACTTTTTATAAAGTAGCGAAATGGCATCTTCTGACAAATTCATTACCAAAAAAGTGAAAGTTTTTAAATCTGTCCTAAATATTATTGCTTGTAGTGTGGATAGAAATTTGCGCGTAAACTTTTGCAGAATTATTTTTAAAATCAAAATCTAACATCCGCCACCAAAAGGAATGTTGAAAGCTTGTTTAACTTTTATTCCTTTTGAGTTTTTTGCAGGAATCCACTTTGGCATTTTATATGTGGCATCGATTAATAATTTGTCGATTTTAATATCTGATGATGTTCGTGTAATTTTTGCATCAACGATTTGGCCTTCTTCATTAACTGTGAACTCTACTATGGCATTACGGAATTTTTCGGCCAGGCCTTTATCATGCACTTTATTCATTACGCTTTCAAAATAATAAAATGGTAACTGTTTGAGTCCGCCAGGAAATTCCGCTTCAGATTCAGGGACTACTGTTACTGAATATTCTCCTTCTTGAATTGTATTTGAAATTTCAGAATTATCATAAAACTGATTTTTAAATTTAAATTTTATATTCATTTGAATTTCACTTCCTAAATCAGCATGATATAAAATATTTTTTTGGAAAAATGTTAGTTTTTCACTTAAACTTTCAGACGTAAAAGTTTTGCCTTTAATAGTTGTTGTGATATTAAAAGAAACATAATCTATAACTTTGTAAAAACTCTCCTGATTATAATTTACCAATTTTTGTATTCTTAATAGTTGATTCAGCTTTTCTTGAGATTTGTACGGTAACATAAAATAGCGACCGATTTCAGGTGTAATTTCACTTATATACATAGCATCATTCAGCATTTCTTTTTTAATAACCGGTGTGTACCTGCCTGAAAATTCGTAGTTAGAATTTTGAGAATAAACCGATGTAAAAAATAATACAAGTAGGAAAATCAAATAACTGTTTTTCATTTTTTTTATTAAAGATACAAAATACCTGATGTATTTAAGAATCGAATCAAAATTATTTTATTTCGATTATTTCACCGTTTGCTTCAATTTTATAATTCTTGTTTCCGTGTTCTTGCGAAATGAATTTAATTTTCAAGTCCTTTTGGATGCAACCGTATTCAAGCGGAAACCAGGGAACTCTTTGGCCTGATGAACTAAAACCTGTTCCATTGAATATAAAAGAAGCAATTTTTATTCTTGAAATAAAATTTCCACTAATATCAAAGGTACTGAGAAACTTTTCTGAACTGCGTAGTCCTTCGGCAAAAATTCTTTCATAAATTACACCATAGTACATAGTTGTCTTAACGACTAATTGCCGGGCATAGAAATCAGCCTTCAGATATTCATCAAGCGATTCACCGGGAGTGGAGTCTTTATTTTTAGAATCCGTAGAGTCTAATAGTTTTGTTAGAGGTAATAAATGTAATTTGACAAAATCTTTTGGTAATAGACGCATGCTATCTCTTTCAAAGAGTTCATTTGATTCAAAAATATCCTGAAGTTCTCCTTCTATTGTGTCGGTATGATAGATGGCGCCGAAATCAACTTGCTCTTCATGTGAATAACTTACACAAAATGGAATACCGCATGGAAAAGTATCTTGTGGGTATTCCTCAATAAAATATTGGTTAACTTGCCCATTGGCAAAAACTGTCATTAACGTTATTGTTATTGTCAATGCAATTTTCATTTCTTTTTTATTAGTCTATTCTTTTTAACATAAAAAAAACTTGGACCCGGTTCAAAAAATGGCGAATAAGTGATTTTCAGAGTATCGTTGGAAATAAGTACTAAATCGCAGCCCGGTGGTGGCCATTGGGGATAATAGCCCGAAGAGGACATATGACCAGTAGAATCTTTAGAAAAATAATATTTGTGAGAATAGTTACTTTTTAATTCGATCTCATATCCGGAATCGATAAATTCTATATCATAACCAATAGAATCGACCAAACTCCAAATACCAAGTATTTTTTTTGAATCTAAATAGGAAGAAACGTAGGTGTTGTTTAAAGCGCTACCATTTGTTTGCGAATTTGACTTTAAAACAAACAATAGCAAACAAAGGCAAATTAAAAGTCTGAAAGGGAAAATCTGATTGGTCATCTTTGAATTAGCAAGAATTCGAAAAAACATAAACTCCGTTTTATTTATGTAAATATATGTATCTTTAATTATAAAAATTTTCTACAATGAAGTATTTAACTTTTCTTTTAACATTCATTTATGTGAATGTACAAGCTCAATTCACAGCAATTCCGGATTCCGCATTTGAAAAAACCCTTATACTTTGGGGCATCGACACGGGTGTGCCTGATGGCTTTATCAGTACATCTAGAACCGATACAATAACTGTATTAAATGTGGCCAATCCATTTGATATTTCAGATTTAACAGGAATACAGGATTTTGTTGCTCTTACTTCTTTGAATTGCAGCAATAACATCCTCACTAATCTGGATCTTTCACAAAATACTGCTTTAACCTCTTTGGATTGCAGGGCTAATCAAATTTCAAATTTGAATATTTCGCAAAATATCTTACTAACTTCTCTTCAGTGTGACATTAATGCTCTTTCTGTTTTAGATATTTCTGCTCTAGCAGCATTAACTACTTTGAATTGTAGCTATAATCCATTAAGTACAGTAGATCTCTCACAAAACCCATCTCTTGAAACATTGCTTTGTTATAATTCACAGCTAACAACTTTAGATCTATCTAATAATATTTCTCTGAACTATCTGAGATGCGATTACAATCAACTAACCAATTTAGACTTGTCTGGCAATTCCGGATTAACTGTACTGAATGTTGGTAATAATTTACTAACGAACATAGATGTTTCTGTATGTCAGGGCTTAAAGCATTTCCACTGTCATTACAACCAACTCAATAATTTGGATGTATCATTTAATCCACTATTAATCACCTTAGGCTGTTACAATAATAACATACAAAGCTTAGACCTAACCCGGAATTCCGATATAACTCATTTGGATTGTAGTCATAACTTATTGGCGGCTTTAGATGTTACTCATAATATTAATCTGCGTGATTTAAGATGTGGTTTTAATCTGTTGACCGCTCTTGATATTTCCCGAAACACCCAGATGTACAGTTTGTCGCTAGAAGAAAACCTGTTGAATAGTTTAGATCCAAGTCAAAATTTGGATTTAATTTATTTAAGATGCGATAGCAATCAACTTGCAAGTATAAATGTCTCCTACAATGCAGTTCTTGGAAATTTTTATTGCTCCAACAATCAACTCACAGGACTAAATTTGGCGCAGAATAGTGTATTACGAATGTTGAATTGCACCGGCAACGATCTTTTTTGTTTAAATGTAAAAAATGGCAACAATACTTTTTTTCAATATTTTGCCGCTAACAATAATCCAAACCTCACATGTATTGAAGTTGACGATTCAGCGTGGTCTGATATGAACTGGACGCTCATTGACTCTTTTGCTTCTTTTAATACGATTTGTCCGAATTCATGTCTCTCCGGAAACAATAATTTGGCTACTACAGACTTTTCTATTTACCCCAATCCTTCAAAGGATGATTTCATTATAGACTTCGGTGAATGGGTGAATAACCCTGGTGTAGAAATCATTAATAATATTGGTCAAATTGTTTTTGCTTCTTCAAACCCTTCCGCTTCGTTGTTAAATATAAAAGCGGATATTCCAACTGGATTTTATTTTGTAAGGGTAATTGCAAATGGAAAACTATTCAATACTCAAAAGTTAGTTAAGTATTAATACTTAACAGTTTTAGCCAAATTCAAATCGGTTGCTCTTTGTTCTCTTTTTTAAGTT
The DNA here is from genome assembly GCA_031385005.1 of Bacteroidota bacterium. GTDB lineage: Bacteria > Bacteroidota > Bacteroidia > AKYH767-A > 2013-40CM-41-45 > JADKIH01. Next base: position 119,315 of record JANNBB010000051.1, on the reverse strand, counting down.
AGCGCAATCCAACAAACTATAGTTTAACAAATCGAATTTTCCTAAACGTTTTTTTATCATCCAAAATAATAAAATAAATTCCTTTTTCGAAATCCTGAAGAACAAGATCATAAAAATTAATTCCGCGATCGGCATCAACTTTGTCTTTGAAAAGCGGAAACCCCTGCATACTATAAACGGTCAAATTCTGATCTCCTTTTTCTGACGAGCTAAAAACAAGTTTGGTTTTATCAATACCGGGATTTGGAATTGCATAGAAGACATCAGTAACATTACTTTGAACAACTATGATCTCTGAATAGGAAATCATGCCATCGTAGTCGGTTTGTTTGAGGCGATAGTAAGAGATTTCCGGTAATGGTGATAAGTCAACAGTTGAGTAGTTGTTGATTACCGTGCTCGTTCCAGCACCTTCAACAATCTGAAAAGGTTCGAAATGTTTTCCATCTGCACTTTTTTCAACGGTGAAATAACTGTTGTTGATTTCGCTGGCAGTTGTCCAGGTGAGAATAACTTTTTTATCATCCGGATAACCATCGAAGGACAACAATTCCACAGGTAGAACTGCGCAATTCAATGATGCTCCTCCGGAGAGTACCCAGTTTAAAGTAAATCCACTTCCACCGGGCGACCATTTGTTTACCAATAAATAATATGCTTGGCCGGCAATAACAGGCAGTGTGTTTACCCAGGCATTTCCACAAACATCTTCGGAGATATCCGAACCATTGTTTGGAGTTCCGCAGATAGCTGTATTGGTAGATAAGTTAAGTGCATTGTCCATTCCCGTATTACCTGTGTTCGCAGCATAAGAGCATCGAACGGGTGCTCCTAATCCGGCACATGTTGCCGATTGATATAGTGCAAAATCGTAATCATCATTGACATTATTGGGAACGATATTCAACCCTAATGTTCCTGAGGTGTTGATCAGTATTCGATACCAGTTCGAGAAATTTTCTGCTAATACACAACCACCTCCGCCATCTGAAACAATTCCAGGACCTGTGCTGGCATCGGTAAAACTTTGATTCGTACAGATTGCAGTAGGAGTAATACAATCGCTATTGTCTGTTCCATTTGGGCCGTTCGAACAAGGCACACAATCCAAAGTTGCAACCCAGCCGGCCTGATTAACAGATCCATCAGAATTAAAAATAAAAGTAAGGCAACCGCTTTGATCCGTTGAGACATAAGGTCCTAATCCGGCATTCATACACGCTTGATAGGTGGTAGCGGTTCCGTACCAGATAGAACCCGTACCGAATTGAGGGCTATTTTGAGTCGGGCCGTTTAGAATTTCGAGGTAATCTGTATAAAAGCCGCCGAAAGGACCTTCAATGTCTAACGACCAGAAAGTCGCCCGCATACATTTTCCGGCTTGGTTCGGACAAAATGTGCGATAAACATCGTTGATGTTGGCAGAATAATTTCCACCAACGCCACCATTGTCAGTGTAAGTACCACTGCATGTTGCAACCATATTGGTTCCGACATAGGCATTTTGCAAACCGACAGTTGGATGCGTATAAGTCGCTGATCCACCCGGTGGAGTAGGACAGGGTTCACAAGAAACAACGGCTTCCCAACCGGAACCAACAGATGAGCCATTAGTTGTGAAGTTTACAGTCAGGCAACCGGTTGATGAAAGAATTGTTGGAGGAAGGGTAGTACCAGTATAGGCGCCGATTAAAGGCGAGGCAACTGTTGAGCCATTGTAAAAAGTTAATATATCGTTTGCCTTCAGATTGAAAGCTGTAAAGAGTATTTGAATGCAGCTTCCGGCAGGAGAAGAACAAAATGTTTTCGTGAAGTTTAAATTGTTTGCATAATTTCCGGCAAGTCCGCCATCATCATAAAAAAGTCCGTTACAGGTGTTAACGGCTGTATTATTATTCATCAGATAAATATTTCCACAGGAAACACACGATATAGTCGCAGCCCAGCCGGCTTTAACATTACTTCCATTGGTAACGAATTTAAATGTCAGACAACCGGAAGACGAAATTACAACACCGGGTGAAGTGTTTCCCGAGTAACTGCCGATTACAGCAGATGCTGTTGAAGGACCATCGTAAATGGTAAGAATATCGTTTCCTGCCTGAGTATTAAAAGAGGTGAAACTAATGCGAATGCAATTTCCTGCATTGGAACAAAAAGTTTCAGTAATATTTAAGTTGTTTCCATAATTAGAAGTCCCGCCCGGATCATAAAATGTTCCGCTACAAGTTGAAATTGTTCCGGAAGCCATGGTATAGGTTTGTGCAATCGTTTCACCATTGGAAGCCAATATCCAAAGCAAAAAAACAAAAATAATTTTTTTAAAAATGTAATACATCAATTGGTAATAAATTGGGGAACATTAGGGTTGTAAAAATATTGATAATTATTAACCTGTTAATGTACAAAAATTTTATTTGTTCTTAGTAAAAAGATGGTAAACGGGTCTTTTTTATTGGTAAAATTATTAATATTGTGAATTAGGTGTCTCAATAACCCCCTCCCCTTAATTATCCCCAAAGATTCTCAATTTTTCGGAAATGTTTCTTGAAAATGAAGAACAAAAAAATTAAATGAGCAATAAAAAGATTTCACGCAAAAAAATTTTTTCTGAAGCTAAATTAGATTCACCGATCTATAAAAGAACGTTGAAAATTAATGACTATTCCAATTCCTTGATTTGGGTTTTGGTGATTATTTGCTCGATAATTTATATGAACACCTGTTTGAATGATTATTGTCTCGATGATACATTATTTATAACTGAGAATAAAACTACACAAAAGGGATTTGCCGGAATAACCGAGCATATCGGTCAGGATTTACTTTATGGATATAAGCAGGTAAAAAGCAAGACGGCGGCAAGTAGTGGTTGGCGACCATTATCACTAATTACATATTCTATTGAAATAGGCGTTTTTGGTAAAAACAAACCCGGCATCAGTCATCTTATTAATGTCTTTTTATATTCATGCATTGTAGTATTGTTGTTTTTATTATTTTATAAATATTTGTTAAAGGAAGTATGGTTGTCTTTCTTTTCTGCTTTATTATTTGCCATTCATCCGATACATACGGAAGTGGTGGCGAATATTAAAGGTCGTGATGAATTATTGTGCTTGCTTTTTCTATTGTTATCATTGTTTTATTTGTGGAAACATGTTCAATCAAGTAAGCATATGCAACTGTTTTTATCTTTTCTTTTCTTTTTTATCTCACTTACGGCTAAGGAGAATAGTTTTACCTTTCTTTTGGGAATACCTGTCATGCTATATTTCTTCAGCAATTTTATGACAAAGGAAATCGTCAAGTATGCCGGGGGATTTCTTGTCGTTTCTTTTTTTTATTTACTGATTAGAAATTCAATAGTTCCTTTCGGAGGAATAGCTCCTAATCCCGAAATTATTAATAATGCTTATTTGTTTGCAAAAGGATTTGAACCTCTTTTTACAAAACTATATGTGTTATTATTCGATTTGAAGATGTTATTTTTCCCGCATCCCTTGAGTTATGATTATTCGTTTAACCAAATTCCTTATAAAAATATAGATGAACCATGGGTTTGGGTATCAGTCTTTGTTTTTTTTGTAATGTTTATTACGGCAATTGCCGGTTTTAGAAAGAAGAATGTGTTTTCGTTTTGTCTGATTATGTTATTGATAACCTTATCAATTGGCAGCAATCTTTTTGTTGATATCGGAATGATTTTTGGGGAAAGACTTTTATTTATTCCTTCTATCTATTTTTGCTTATTCCTTGTATTGGCTGGCAACAGGCTAATTAATCATCCGGCTTTGAATACAAAGAAGTCAGTTCTGACTATCATTCTTATTACCCCTTTATTTCTTGCAGGGTCATATAAAACGATCACGCGAAATGAAGAATGGAAAAATGAGCAATTGCTTACATTAGCGGATATTTCCAAATCCCCGAATAGTGCACGAGCTAATTGTGGGGCCGGAGGAGCATACCTTTTTTATAGTTTTAACAAGGAGATACCAAAGTCACGGAGGGATAGTTTTATTATAGAAGCGATAGGTTATTTGAAGAAATCGATACAGATTTATCCTGAATATAACGATGCACTGTTAAACTTAGGCGTCGCATATAGTCAGATCGATAGCACAGTAAAAGCGGAAGTTTATTGGGAAAAGGTTCGAAAGAGCACCCCCAATCATCCCAAGCTGAAATATTTCGACAATTTCCTTGCTGATAAATACCTCAGCGAAGGCATGGATTATGCGAGGAAAAATATTCTTGATTCCTCTCTTTATTATTTTAATAAAGCATTATTTTATTCTTCCCGTAACGATTCTCTCAAAGTAAACTGTCTTTATAATTTAGGAGGCCTATATTTTACTACGGGAAATTTTGAAAAGGCGCATGAAGCATTTGGAAAGATTATGGAAATTAATCCCGACTATCAAAATGCTCGACAAGGATTTCTAGAAAGCGGAAAACTCCTTGGGAAGTAAATGGCGATCATGTATTATGAAAGAATAGATTTTATTTGATTTCGAATTTAATGTTCTAATTTTTTCATAGTAGAAATTAATTTATTCTTTTCGTTTTTGATATAGCTTATACCTAGCTAATCCCATTCGCTGTAAAAAGTGTTTTATAGATACAGTTAATACACCAATTCCGTAAACTACACTTCTGCTAAAATTAATCGAGGATGCTTCTTTAAAGTATTTAGCAGGGCAGGAAATTTCTCCTATATCGAATTCTGAATAAATTATTTGTGACAACATTTGATTGTCGAAAATGAAATCGTCTGAATTGGAATGATAATCTATACTTAGTAATACTTTACGAGAAAATCCTCGGTAACCTGTATGGTATTCAGACAATTTTTGATTAACCAATAAGTTTTGAGTAAGTGTCAACATCCTGTTAAAAAAATATTTATAAAGTGGCATACCCCCTTTCAAAGCACCATTTCCTAATATTCTTGAACCTAGAACGACAGGAAACAGATCGTTAGCAATCAGATAGGCAATGGAAGGGATTAATTTAGGAGTATATTGATAATCGGGATGAAGCATAATAACGATATCTGCATTCAAAGAGAGTGCTTTGTCATAACATGTTTTTTGATTTCCGCCATATCCTTTATTTACTTCATGTCGAATAATGTGTTTAATGCCGATGTTTCTGGCAACCATTTCTGTATTATCTCTGCTTGCATCGTCAACTAAAATGACATCATCTACAATATCAAATGGAATTTCAGAATATGTAATCTCAAGAGTTTGTTCAGCATTGTAAGCCGGAAGTACTACAATAATTTTTTTACCATTTATCATTCTAAAGGGATTGGTTGAATCAGGTATTAAACTTAATTAGTAATTATTTTTGAATGTGTGAAAGTGCGTTAAGCCCTTCTTTTACTCTATTATTGGAAGGATTAATACGCAAGGCTTTATTCCAATAGTGGGAGGCACTATCAAAACGGTTGATTGTATAATATGCGCCACCTAAGTTGTATAATAAATCTTCATTCAATGAATCATAACGAAAGGCATGAAGAAAATCACGAACTGCTTCGTTAAATTTTTTTTCGGTACCAAGTTTTATTCCATTATTTAAATAAATAGAGGCAAGTACCTTATCATATTCCATTAATTTACTATTTGTTGGATCGACCATGCGCGCTTTATTCCACCATTCCTCAGCTTTTGTGGTTTCTCCTTGCCAATTATAAATTACTCCCATATTCAGATAGCCGGTGGCGTATGAAGGGTAGATAGAGATCGCTTTCTCCAATTCAGGAATTCCTCTGTTTAGTATGGAGTCGCGTTCGAATCCTGTTTTATCTTTTGAAAGCTCAAGGTAGGCCAAACAAGCATTAATTCTCACCTTTACACTTTCCGGGGCATCATCTACATCGGCCAGAAATAATGTATTGTTGTTTTCCCAATCACCTATTCTGCTTTGAATCCTTATTGTATATAAAATAGCTAGCGCAGTAAATCCACCAAGAAGAAGATATCGGGAAGTGTTTAAATTTAGTTTTCTTTTTAGCCAATCATAAACCCAATGCCCGGCTGTCGCAACGATAATACAAAATCCCAAGGAAGGGATATAAATAAATCGATCAGCAAAAATAGTTCCGATATTAAAGAAAAAGTTAGACACGATAGAAAATGTGATGAAATAAAACAAGATGCCAAAAGAAAAAAGAGATTTACGTTTGAAAAATATTATTGCTACCGTTATAAGTGCCAGGTGGAGGAGAATGGAAAATAATACTCTCCAATCGTTAAAGACCATTATTGGAAACTGGTTAAAATTATAATCATATGACATATGTATAGGAAACATTATCAATTTAAAATACATTGTACTTGCAAAAAAAAGCGTTGCAAACTTCTCCGATAAAGTTGCAAAAAGGAAAGGATTGTTAAGCAATTCTTGATTGGCATTACCGGAGTTGTCTTTCGTTATAATATAGCGGAAAAATAAAAATGCAATACCGATGCAGGCATAAGCGATGGTAGTATTTCTAATAATTTTATTTTCTGCCCGGGAAAAGAAAAATAAGAACAATGGAAATATGGCAATAAAAGTGAGTGCGTTTTCTTTACTTAGCAGCGAAAGGAAAAATAATAAACAGGAAATAATCAAGTTCTTGCTTGATGGGATGGAAGCGTATTGGAACAACCGGAGTGAAGCGAGAAGGAAAAAGAACAGACAAAGCAAATCGTCGCGGCCTTTTATGTTAATAACTGACTCTGAATGTGCCGGTAATACTGTAAATAGAATGGCTGCTACGAATGAAATCTTTAGCCAAGAATTAGTTGAGATAGATGTTTTAAATTTCAGTAGAAGGAGAAAAATAAGAACACTGTTAAATGCATTTATAATTACATTAATAGCATGCGAAACGCCGGGTGCATTTCCGAAAAACTGATGTTCTATAGCAAATGTTACTAGTGATAGTGGTCGATATCTACCTCCTGATAGTCCCATGATGTTATCTTCTGTCATTCCAGCAAAAGTGTCCTTTGATAAAAGATCTCCTATACCGGCTAAGCCCTTTTGTGTGAATCTGTTTTTAAGGATTACGATATAGTCGTCAAGGGCATATCCATTTAAAACAGATTTAATATATAAAAGAAATGCCAGAAAAAAAAGCAGCAAGCCAAATAGGCGTACCAACTTGATGTGAGTTTCACTTTGCCCTTCTTTTAAATGTGTTTCTTTATTCGATTCGGGTAATTTGTAGCGCGAACGATTTTTTTTCATAGAGAAGGTGTGGCCGGTAATTGCTTACTAACTTGAATTGCAGGCACGCTAAAATACTAAAAGTTTTTTCAATTGTATTATGTGGATCTTGTTAGTAAATTAAGAAATTCAACTTGAAAAAACAGTAGTATAATTCTTTATTTGTACAATCTATACTCTAATTAAAAGTGTATCTTGCAACACTTTAAATCTCCGGCTATTCTGGTCTCAAAATTTTACCTGATTTCTAAAACTACGCCGGTATAAAAATTAACTATGCCCTTTAAATCGTTACACATCATCGACCCTATTCTAAAAGCATTAAAAGAAGAAGGTTACGTTACCCCGACACCCATACAGCAACAAGCAATTCCCATTGTTTTAAAAGGAACCGATTTGCTTGGTTGTGCTCAGACAGGAACTGGAAAGACTGCTGCATTTGCTATTCCTATTATGCAGTTACTTCATGCACATCTTCCGAACGAAAAGAAAAAGAAGATTCGGTGCCTGATTGTAACTCCAACACGTGAACTCGCTATACAGATTGGGGAAAGCTTTAAAACTTATGGAAGACACCTTCCTCTCACATCAACCGTAATTTTCGGAGGAGTAAATCAAGGTTCTCAGGTTACAGCATTGCAAAGAGGAATCGATATTCTTGTAGCCACGCCGGGAAGGTTATTGGATCTGATGAACCAAGGTCATATATCATTTAAGGACATTGAGATATTTGTACTGGATGAAGCCGATCGAATGCTCGATATGGGATTTATTCACGATGTCAAAAAAATTATTGCAACCCTTCCTCATAAACGGCAATCATTATTCTTTTCAGCTACTATGCCTCCGGAGATTGTTAAACTTTCACATACAATACTTCATCATCCGGTAAAAGTTGAAGTTACTCCGGTTTCTTCGACGGCTGATACAATAAAACAGTTCATTTATTTTGTCGATAAAGGAAACAAGCCGGATTTGTTGTTGGAACTTTTAAAAGATAAAAAAATAAAAACCGCTTTGGTTTTCACACGGACTAAACATGGGGCTGATAAAGTAGTAAAAGTCCTTATAAAAAATCATATTAAAGCAGAGGCTATTCACGGAAATAAAGCACAAAATGCAAGGCAACGTGCATTAAGTAATTTTAAGGCGCAAACTACCCGTGTTTTGGTTGCAACGGATATTGCTGCACGGGGTATTGATGTCGACGACTTGCAGTTTGTCGTTAATTTTGAAATGCCCAATATTCCTGAAACATATGTACACCGCATTGGAAGAACCGGTCGTGCCGGTGCGGAAGGCACTGCCTTTTCTTTTTGCGACGCAGAAGAGAAAGCATATTTAAAAGACATAGAGAAACTAATCGGGAAAAAAATTCCTGTTGCTGAAAACGAATTATTCCCTTTAGTCGACCATAATCCGGTTAAAGTTGTCAAACAACCTTTTCAACGCAGACCTTCACATACACCAAAGAAAACAGCAACTGCAAGTACCGGAGGAGAAAAACGCTGGCATGGTAAACCAAGAGATACCAAGAGATAACAAATCGGGATTTACTTTTTTTATTCCTAAAGTTGAACGGGAATATATTCCAATTGCAGGTGATGTAGAAATACAAAAATCGCTTTTTCGAAGTAATTCAATTTGTTTTTATTGGCATTATTAATTACTCCATACCGTCTTTTGACTATTTACTAATCCCAATGCCTTTGTTTAAAGGGTTTTCAATATTTATCTAATTATGAAAATATTTTGAATAATTATATAATGGTTAATTCTGCCAAGTAACGGACATTTGTATCAGTATTTATAAATATCAAGTCAAAAGAAGAATTACACGATTTAATATCAAAAATTTAAAATTATAAAAGGCGGTTCCTATAAATTAGTTTAATTTTTTAGAAATAAGCAACCGGAATAAAAAAAATCACCATGAGAACTATTTTAGTTTTCCCGTTAATTGCGATAGTCGTTGCGGGAGTTGTTTTAACAAATTGCAAAACAAACAGAAAAAACATTAATCATGAAGTTAATACATCAATCAAAGAAAGTAAGCAAACCGCAGAGGCTATGCCGGAGATTTCCAGTTCTCAAAAATTCGTTAACAGCGATTATGAGAAGTTTATTGAAGAAGCGAAGGCTCGTATAAGACGCAATGATTACAAATATGTCAGATTAATTAGTCATTTAAATTTCTCTAATTCAAGAATAGCAGAAGAAGAGCTTATTAGAATTGAAAAACTGAAATTTACAAACATGCAATGCAAAGAAGACCTGGACAATTATATTCGGAATGGTAAAGGAAACTGGAGAGAATTTGAAAGTGAATTCTATAATGAATTAAGTCAATTGGAAGATCAATATAGTGAAGTGGCTTTTAATGATGTAAAAAAGTAATAAATATGATTAAATGGTTGTTTCCATTCAAAAGAAGTATTAGTTAACCATTTTTATAAAAGTAAGTATATGAGAAATTTGAACAGTAATCTAAAGACTTATGCTGATAAACAAGTAATATCAGGACACGATATGGATAAAGGACGAATTATTAAGAAATACAATATTGAAAAGGCAAAATTGGAATATTATTTTATTCCTTTGAAAAATATTGATTCTTATGAAACTGCAAAAATTAAGCAAGAGCAAAACGCAGCTAGAATGTTTGGAATGCGTTTAAAAACAATTGCAGAATAAAAGCTTGAATTGTTTTTAAATAAAAATCAATTATATTTACAATATTAAAATTAAAAAGCATGTCCAATGAGAGTTTTAACTCAGATTTAACTACTAATTTATCACCTAATATTTCATATTCCCCGGATGTTCTAACTAAATCTATGAAAGAAAGATTGATTCAGGTTAATGGAATAAATGTAAGTTATTTCGATTCCGGAAAGGAAGCTCAGCCGATTCTATTTATCCATGGTTTTCCTTTTGAGAAATCGATGTGGTTGCCTCAAATGGAGCAATTAATGCTCAATCATCGTGTAATTTCTTATGATATTCGTGGATTTGGCAAATCAACTACCAACGATCAAGAGCCAAGTATGTCTTTATATGCTGATGATTTAATCGCATTAATGGATGTGTTAAAAATTAAAAAGGCAGTTGTCTGTGGGTTATCTATGGGTGGTTACATTTTATTGGATGCTGTTTTACGATATCCGAATCGATTTAAAGCCATTATTCTTGCCGATACACAATGTACCGGTGATTCTGCGGAAGCAAAAGAAAAGCGAAAAAAATCTATTCAGCAAATTAATGCCGGTGGATTACCCGAGTTTTCTACATCATTTGTTAATGCAATTTTTTATAAGGAAACCCTTACATCAAACAGAGAGTTGGTAAAATTTATTGCCGATACAATATTGGCTACAACACCTTCAGTTATTTCAGGTGCATTAAATGCGTTGGCAAAGAGAGACGACCGATGTTCTATGCTCGACCGGATTGATGTTCCGACATTAATTATTTGCGGAAAGGAAGATTCGGTTACACCTGTTGTCAAGTCGGAATACATGAATCAAAAAATTAAGGGTTCTGTTTTGGAAATTATAGACGGAGCCGGTCATCTTTCAAACCTCGAAAGAGCAGAAGTATTCAATAAACATGTGGAAGACTTTGTGCATTCTATTGATTAATGCTTAATTCATATTCCCCGAGTTCTTTTTTTGTTTACAATACTTTATGAGATGAATGTAAGCAAGACATTAAGTAATATTAAATTTCTTTTTAAGGAAACATTTAACGAATTTATTAACGACAATGCTATTAAGTTAAGTGCTGCTCTTTCCTATTATACAATTTTTTCATTGCCTCCTTTACTTATAATTATTATAAGCTTGAGCGGAATATTTTTTGGGCAAGAAGCAGTAAAAGGACAATTATTCGGTCAAATTAATGGCTTAGTTGGAAACGATGCTGCAATACAAATACAAGAAACAATTAAGAATGTAAAACTTTCAAGTAACAACGTATTTGCGACAGTTGTAGGTTTATTGATTTTATTAATCGGTGCATCCGGTGTTTTTGCCGAAATTCAGGATTCTATTAATTACATCTGGGGTATCAAAGCCAAACCTAAACGTGGACTAATCAAGTTTATTAAAAACCGATTAATGTCTTTTTCAATGATTGGTTCTGTTGGATTTCTTTTATTAGTCGGCTTAATTGTTAACTCATTGATGGATTTGTTAAATAATCGATTAGTTGAATATTTTCCGGTGGATACAATTTATCTGATTTATATCGTTAATCTTCTGCTTGTATTTATGATCATTACCTTACTTTTCACTGTCGTTTTTCGAACACTTCCTGATGGTAAAATATCTCTGATTGATTGTTTAATTGGCGCAGCATTCACCTCTTTTCTTTTTATGTTGGGAAAATTTGCGATTGGATTTTATCTCGGCAGCACTGCAGTCGCTTCTGTTTATGGAGCAGCCGGTTCTGTAATATTAATTTTGGTTTGGGTATATTATTCGGCAATCATACTTTATTTCGGTGCAGAGTTTACAAAAGTGTATGCACTCAAACACGGAAATAAAATTATTCCAAATGAATACTCTGTTTTAATTTCAAAAGAAATTTCTTAAAAAGACTCGTAAATTTAACTAGCTTAAAATTTCAATAAATTTCAACGTGAAATTATGTGCCTTAAATGAATTTTGAGGATTGAATTAATCAAAATTGTGTTTTGCAGAGATAAAAGACACGAAAATTTAAATTTTTCTAATTAAATATTAATTATGCAAATTGAGAAAATAATTATGTAATCAAATATCTTTTTTTGATTATGACCTTTATTCTATGAAAAAGATAAAAGGTTATTTAATCCAACTCGCGTTTTCTTTTTTCGTTTTTTTATTTCTCGTCCTATTCAGTATATTTATTTTAGGATATAAAGCAAGCGCACAAACAGTTTTAATTCCGGCAAATGCTGCATGGAAATATTTAGATAATGGTTCCAATCAGGATGTCGGCTGGAGATCTCTAGCCTATAGTGACGCACTTTGGTCAACGGGAGCAGCCGAGTTAGGTTATGGCGATTTTCCAGCTACATCAGTTGTTGGCTATAAAAATTGTTATTATTTCAGAAAAGCAGTTAGTCTTACTAACATTTCCCAATATTCAGGATTTACGCTTAAGATCAGAAGGGATGATGGTATCGTCGTTTATATAAATGGCGTCGAGGTCTATCGAAGTAATATGCCGGCAGGTAACATATATTATAACACCTGGGCCAGTTTAGGATGTGCTGATGATGGTAATACGGTTTTCACTGTTCTTTTACCCGCATCTCTATTTGTTAATGGCAACAATGTTGTGGCAGCAGAAGTGCATAACAGTTCTCCAAATTCAAGTGACCTGACTTATGAATTACAATTAATCGGAAATATAGTAGCCGCCGGGACATGTGCTATTCCTAATTCGAATTTATTCGGAGTATCAAATTTATTATCTTCAACGGCTAATGTGTTTTGGCAAACCATTTCAGGTGCTCAATCGTATTCAGTCGCCTACCGAATTCGAAATTCCGGTGCTATGTATTCTTTGCCTGTCAACACAAGTACTACATCTATCATTTTATCAAGCCTTCAATCTTCAACAAACTATGAATTTATTGTACAAACCGTTTGTGCAGGGGGAACAGTAAGTGCATTTTCAACAAGCGGTTGGTTTACTACCTCGATCTATACAGGTCCAACTACTTCTTGCTCCATTCCCAATGTAAATTATTTTGGAACAAGAAATAAAACGGCAACATCCGTTCAGGTCTTTTGGAATTCAGTTACAGGAGCATCTTCCTATAATGTAGAATACCGCATCAGAAATTCCGGAGCGAATTATTCTACTCCATTTACAACAAACTTAACCTATCTGGATTTAAATAGTTTAGCGCCGGGTACCAATTATGAATTTATTGTTCAATCAGTTTGTAGTGGAGGAACGAGTGTTTTTTCAACAAGCGGCTGGTTTTCCACATTAGCGGGAACAAGTACTGTAACACTTATACGTGGACCATATTTGACAGTATCTACAAGTTCCGGAATTCAAATACAATGGCGAACAAGTACAGCTACTAATAGCGAGGTAAAATATGGTAGTTCTCCAAGTACGTTAATCAATACAATAACAGATTTAAATTCAAGTATTGAACACTCCGTTAATGTGAGTGCACTTTCGCCGAATACAAAATATTATTACTCCATTGGTCCTGTTGGAAGTGTTTTACAATCCGGTATCGATAATTCTTTTTTAACGGCTCCGGCTAATGCAAGCTCAACGCCTATTAAATTTTGGGTGACAGGCGATTTTGGAAATGGAAGTTCGGGACAACTGGCAGTGCGAAATTCATTTTCGAATTATTCAACCGGTCAGGACATTAACGGATGGATGTGGCTTGGTGATAATGCATATACCAATGGTACAGATCTTGAATATCAAAACAACGTATTCAATGTCTACAATTCAATATTTAAAAACACACCGATTTTTCCTACACCAGGAAACCATGATTACGGTCAGTCGGGTTATCAAAGTAGCGCATCGCTTGGATTAAATTTTCCTTACTTCAATATTTTCACAATCCCTTCAGCTACTTCTGGTACGGAAAAATATTATTCCACAAATTATGGGAACATACATTTCATTTCTCTGGATAGTTATGGATCGTATAATAATTCTTCAAGTGCCATGTATAACTGGCTTCAAGGTGATTTGTTAAACAATACTCAACAATGGACAATTGTTGCTTTCCATCACCCGCCATATTCGAAAGGTAGTCATGATTCAGATACAGAAACAGAATTAATAGACATGCGAATTAACATTGTCCCTCTTTTGGAATCTTTTGGAGTTGATCTCGTTCTAAGTGGGCATAGTCATAGTTATGAACGCAGTTTTTTTATGAAAGGGCAAACCGGTTTGGAAACTAATTTCAATCCTGCAATTTACCCGGCCGGAAATGTAATTCAGTCAGGTAGCGGTCCTTTTTCTAAAACAACAAGGACAGGACCAGGAACCGTTTACGTTGTATGTGGTGTTTCCGGTCAGGCCTACGGAGCAACTTCCCCCGGTTATCCACATAATGCCATGTATAAATCAATTATATCAGGGTATGGCAGTTTAATTCTGAATGTTACAGGAGGAGTTTTGCAATGCAGTTTTCTGAACTCCACAGGAGTTATCGAAGACGATTTCAGTATTCAGAAACCTGCAATTGCACCTATGAAGTATGCAAATGACAATGGAATAGATGAAAATGCTGAAGTAAGTATTTATCCGAATCCAACGGAAGGGAGTATTCATATTAAAATAAACGGGACCTTAGAAAATAATGTTATTGTTAGAATAATTAATCCGGAGGATAATTTATTTTTTAGCAAACAATTTTCCAATTCAAGTGACGAAATATTAACCATTGAAAAAGAAGAGGCAAATCTAAAGGCGGGTTTGTATATTATTAGTATTCAAGGGGAGTTTCTGAAGAGCTCCAAAAAATTAGTGGTTTATTAATTTCGTTTTTTATCGCAGTTAATTAAACAAATTAATAAATTTTCTTTTCGATAAAATAAAATTTTGCCTATTGGAAGGCGTGTAAGTCTTTGTTTTGATAACTGCTTAGTATATTAAATTAAAGGATAGCCAAAAAATAAATTAATCTATGAATAATACAATTTTAAAAAGTAATTGTGTAACTATTAAATAGGCAAGTAGATCGATATTTGTATGTATAAATTAAATTATAACAATCACAGTTTAACAATTATTAAAATGAAAAAAACAACTAAAATTATTCTACTTGCAGCAATGGCAAGTATTGGAATGACAAAAGCGCAAACACCGGCCGTAATGGTGAGTGATAAAACAGGGTGGCATGAGATTGGCACTGTTACTGTCGATTTTAAAAGAGATCGTGACGAAATTAGTGTTATTGGTGCAGATCGTTTTGCAGCAATTCAGTTTAGAGTACAAGATGCTCCGATTGATCTAATGGATCTTGAAGTGTATTATGAAAGTGGCGATAAACAAGACATCATTGTTCGAACACCTATTAAAGCAAATGGAACTAGTCGTGTAATTGATCTAAACGGTGGAGAACGCAATTTGAAAAAAATTGTATTCGTTTATAAAACACTTCCAAATGTTAAAGATGAAAAAGCTCAAGTTACCATCTGGGGTTTAAAAACAAATACAGATGAGAATCAAATGGCTTCCAAAAAAGGAACTACTTCCGACGTTGCGGAATCAAGTTTAGTTATGAGCGATAAAAAAGGATGGCATAAAATAGGTGAGCGGTCAGTAAATTTTGTAAAAGATCACGATGAATTTGTAGTAATTGGCGCTGATCGATTTTCATCTATTAAATTTAAAGTTTCGGAAGCTTCAATTCAATTAATTAGCCTTGATGTGTTTTATGAATCAGGTGATAAACAAACCATCAAAGTTAATTCTCCGATTATTGCCGGAAGTGAAAGTAAGGCAATTGACCTGAATGGTGGAGAAAGAGACTTGAAGAAAATCGTTTTTGAATATAAAACTCTCCCAAATCAAACCAAAGAAATGGCAATGGTAGAGGTATGGGGACTAAAAACAAATGTAGTTGTTAAATAGATGAATGAAAAGCGCGTAAATGGAATTTCATTTACGCGTTTTTTTTTAAATGAAAAAATAATTTAAGAATAGAAATACGATGAAAAATTTAAACGTGTCAATCGGAAGAATCGGACTTCTCTACGGATTAATTACATGTATTGCTCTGATTATTTATTTCATGATCATGCGTACATTCAATTTAACCGCAAGCGGAATTGCATGGGGAATGAATTTTTTCCTCTTATTCATTGGTATTCTGTTGGCACTAAAAGATTATCGTAGTAAAACCGAGTTGAACGTCCCTTATTTGGAAGGAATGCTTCTGGGAATGACGACTACATCAATCAGTGTCGCTTCTTTTTCTTTCTTCATTTGGATTTATTTCACTTCTGCCGATCCCAATCTAATTCTGACGTTACAAGACAATGTACTGTTTCTTGGAGAGGAAATAACTCCAACCAGGGCTGCAGGAGCAACTTTAATCGAAGGCGTCTGTTCGGGATTAATAATCTCTTTTACCATTATGCAATATTATAAGGCAGGATTTAAGTTGCCATTTAAAGAATGGAAAATCCAACGGTAATTCAAAGGTAGCCCCAGGTTTAAAGCCCATTTATGTGCCTATATTTAGAAGAATGATATAATGTAATTTAATAAATATGTAACATTTAGAAAATGATCAGTACCTACATTTGTATAGTTAATTAGTTAACCAGTTTAATAATTTTTAAAATGACAGAAAACCAAAAAGACCAAACAGTTCCAGGAACTCCAGTTGGTAACCAAAACATGGGAAATGACAACAGTCAAAATCCGCAAACAAAAAAAGAAGTAACTACTGATAAAACAGCCGCGACTGAACAAGAAAAGGGAAAGCCGATGACTACAGAAACAGAGAAAGAACGCGAAGATTCAAAGCATGTACATGAAACTTCTATTCCGGTTAGTTCTGATAAAGCTGTAAAAGGCACTATTTAATTATTTAAAAACTTACGAGTATTATATTTTCCGGGTCACTTCTCAAAAAAATATAGTACTCGTTTTTATGAATTACATCTATGAAAAAAGGAAAAAAGGTTCTTACTCAACAAATCAATTCGTTGAAAAAGATTAAGGTAAAGCTTGATCATCGAACAATGATTGTAATCAATGATATATCTGCTTTAAAAGTTTGGAAGAAAAGATTTCCGCAAGCATGCATTATCAGTTAATTAAAAAATTATTATTCCATAGGTTTAGAAAAGTGACTTTACAAAAAAGATCGTAAAATAAAGTCCCATTTTAAATAATGGAAATTCAACAGTTATTTGACGCTTCAGTCAAATCAGACCTAAAACAGGAATTCTTGGGAGGTTAAATGAAAATGACTAACTCTTTTACTAATTTAATAAAAGCACTTCTACAAAATGATATCTTTGGTATACCGGCAAAAAAGAAATATGGCGAAAATATTTCAGGTAATTTTTTTCTTATTGTTGTTCTCTACAATAAGCAACAGTGCTCAGGTTTTTCAATGGGCAAAATCCATTAAAAGCGAAGGCTTCGACGAGGGCTATGATCTGGCGACAGACCTATACGGAAACACTTATGTTGCCGGCATGATTGAATTCGATACGGATTTCGGAAATGGAGTCATACTTCATTCAGCTGGAATTCATGATATTTTTCTTGCTAAATACAATTCGAATGGCAGCCTAGCATGGGCACGCCGGGCCGGAGGAAAAGGTGGCGATAAAATTCAATCATTGGTTCTCGATGGTAATGGATTTATTTATGTTGCCGGAGAATTTGAAGATACTTGCTACTGGGATACAATAATGAAAGTCACTCATGGTAATCTGGGCGTCAACAATATGTTCGTTGCCAAATACGATACTTCCGGTTCTGTTTATTGGGTAAGAAATTTGGGTGTAGGCGGACAATTACATACTCGCGGCTATGGAGTAACTTGTGACGCGCAGGGAAATGTGTATGCTTGTGGGGGAACCAAAGGAGATACTTATTACGATAATACACTATTATTTACTACTGCCGGAGATTACGACGGAACCGTAGTAAAATTTGATGCGAATGGAAATTTCGGATGGGCACGACGAATGGGAGGGACAAATAGTGATAAGGCTTATGGTATCGTCAGCGATAATAACGGTTATATTTATGTCACCGGTTATTTTGTTGGTGTTGCTGATTTTTCCCCAACCGTTAGTCTGACGGGTGCCGGGCATACCGATATTTTTCTTGCTAAATATGATACCTCCGGATTGCTGCAATGGGCTAAACAAGCCGGCGATACCGGTTTCGACAGGGGCTGGGACATTACTCAAAATATCAATGGAGAAATAATTATTACCGGCGAATTTCAAACCGGACATTTCGGAAGTAACATGGCTTATTCCCGTGGTAACATGGATATGTTTGTTGCTTCTTATGATAGTAATGGAAACAATTTGTGGGTTACCTCCGGTGGCGGTGTCGAAGATGATATTGGCAGAGGAGTAACACATGATGCATCAGGAAACATTTTTGTAGTCGGAGATTTCGCTGATGTCGGAATATTTACTCCGGATACAGTAACTTCCAACGGATACTCAGATATCTTTGTCGCTTCATACAATTCAACAGGTTCAATACTCAATTGGGTGCGGTCTGCAGGAGGACTTGAAAACGATCGAGGAAGGGGAGTGGGTTCAGATAATTCAGGAAGCACTGTCATTTGTGGTGAATTTGTGGATTCCACACATTTCGATACAATAAATTTATTTGGTGATACACTATTGGATATTTTCGTTGCAAAAATCGTTTCGGGTAATTATTGTTCGACGCAGGCATCCGTTTCTACTCTCAATTCATGCAGCGGATTATGCAATGGAATTGCCATTGCATCCTCAACCGGACAAAGTCCTTTTTATTATTCGTGGTCAACAAATCCACCACAACATACAGCAACAGCCTCCGGATTATGTCAAGGTTCTTATTCGGTTACAGTATCGGATGCCAATGGCTGCTCTTCGACGGCTTTTGTGACTTTAACGGATCCACCTGCCAATCAACTGGCAACGACTTTCACAAACGCAACCTGTGCCGGTGCATGTAACGGACAAGCAACAGCAACTGCTACCGGGAATTCACCATTTACATATAATTGGACAACCAATCCTCCGCAATCAGGATCAATTGCATCCGGATTGTGCCAGGGAACATATGCGATTATTACAACAGATGCATCCGGATGTACAACGACAGCGCAGGTTACATTAACGGATCCTTCATCGACTCAACTTTCAGCAACTACTACTGCAATAGGTTGTTCAGGTTCATGCGATGGTTCTGCAATAGCAGCGGCAAGCGGAAATTCACCATTTTCTTATAGCTGGAATACCAATCCACCTCAATCCGGAACTACAGCTACCGGACTTTGTGCAGGTTTATATTCTGTAATTTCTACCGATGCCAATGGATGTACGGCCATGCATCAGGTTACATTATCAAACCCGGCTCCCGTGCAGCTTTCAGCAACGACTACTGCAATCAGTTGTTCAGGTATTTGCGATGGAACTGCAATTGCAACAGCGACAGGTCCCGGACCATTTACTTATAGCTGGTCAACCGGAACATCCCAATCTACCTCTTCAATAACCGGATTGTGTCAGGGAACGTATAACGTTACTGCAACTAATACGAATGGATGTACGAGTAATTCTGTCGTAACACTCACCGATCCTTTGCCGCTTCAACTAAATGCAACTGTTACCAACACGGGATGTATTGGTTGTTCCGATGGTTTTATTGAAATATTTGTATCAGGGGGAACGGGTTCATATCAATACTTATGGAACAATGGAAATACTTCTCATATTCTAACGAACCTTTCAACAGGAAATTACAGTGCTTGCGTTACCGATGACAATAATTGCAGCGTTTGTGATTCTTATACAGTACTGGATCCTGGCAGTGGTATAAATACGCCATCTAAATCTTTAGATTATACAGTGTTCCCGAACCCATTTACAACATTTACCACGATCAGACTGAATTACCCTGCCGGTGAAACTACCGGTGTTGTTTTGTATTCATCTACCGGTAAGTTGGTCTATGAGTCATCATTTGAAAACAATGAATTTATTCTTCCTTCCAATAACATCAGCAGTGGTGTGTATTTTTTAAAGTTGGTAAATAAACATTTCGAAGGAATGAAGTTGATTCCAATCTATGTAAATCATTAATATTTCTTTCGCTCAGGCAACAGTAATAAACAATTAAGTTTCATTTAATACTTTCTCAACTCTTAAAAAAGTATGTGAGTTATGTAATTTATTTCTAAAGTTTTGT
Organism: Bacteroidota bacterium; assembly: GCA_031385005.1. Lineage (GTDB taxonomy): Bacteria > Bacteroidota > Bacteroidia > AKYH767-A > 2013-40CM-41-45 > JADKIH01. The sequence goes on along the minus strand of JANNBB010000051.1, from coordinate 99,158 downwards.
AATGAAAGAAATGGAATTAGCGATCATCTTTACAGTAGAATTAAAAACGATCATAGAATTAAAACTACTATCATGGATAACCGGAAATTACTAGAAACATTAACAGATAAAAACGAATTAATAATTAATCAAACCCGAAGAATTCTACTGCTGGAAGAAAAGTTAGCGGAATTAAAAAGGCGCTATTATAATTTAAAATATTCCGACTTATTAATTCATCTGAAATCGGCAATCTGAATTCACTAAACAGGCGAATAGTCCGTTTTTAAATCTTTTTAATAGCTAGATTCTTCGAAAGCACTGTTTTTTTATCCGGAGGTCTCTGAACTTTTCCTTGGTATTATAGGGAAGTCATTATTTCGGTCATAATCCCAGAAACTAGTCAGATTTTAATTTTTTTATTCTAGTCATAAAAAATTCCATACAGGATATTTTTTCATTTTCCCCAATCTTTTTTAACTGTTTACCAAACAGAATAGCCGGTTAATAAAGTATAAAAAAGTATTTTTTCAAAACCCTCTGAAAAGCCCTATATTCGCGGTGTACAGCCTGTTAAGGGTTTAATTCGCGAAAATTTTAAAGGTTTTTAATGAAATCATTTTTACTCAAGATATTTCTTATTGGATTTGTATTAAATCTAGTTGCCAGTAATTGGGCAAAAGGACAAGTAGAAATCAATGAAATTGCCCCATCTAATATTTCTTTTTTACAAAATTCAAACGGAAAATACGATGACTGGATTGAGTTATATAATGCAGGAACCATGGACGCCGATCTGAGTGGTTATGGTTTAACAGATGATCTTTCTCGTCCATTTCTATTTAAATTCCCTTCACATATACTGCCGGCAGGTGAAAAAATGATTGTTTTTGCATCTGATACCAATGTTTTCGCAATCGATCATTATGAAATGGCGGTCAATGGCACAGGTAGCTGGAAGTATATACTCGGCTCATCTTCTCTGGACACCAATTGGAGGAATCCGGGATTCAACGATGCATCATGGAATACCGGTAACGGTGGAATCGGATTTAGCGATGATGATGATGGAACCGTAATACCTCCGAATATTTCCGTGATGATGCGTCAGTCTTTTTTTGTCGCAGACACCTCCGCTATACTGAAAGCCATCTTCATGATCGATTACGACGACGGTTATGTCGCTTACTTGAATGGCGTAGAAATTTCCCGGGCAAATATGACTACATCAACAGGCCGACCGGTATGGGATGAACTTGCTCCTCAACCGCATGAAGCGCAGTTGTTTGCCGGCAATCGTCCGGACTCACTCGTAATCGACAGAGAATTTTTTAAGTCGATTATTAAAGAGGGCATAAATGTCTTTGCTGTTGAAACACATGACAGAGTTCCCGTACCTACCGACATGTCTTCTATTCCTTTTCTTTTCCTGGGAATGCAAAACAGTAATTCGGTTTTTCCGCCGCCTCCGGTCTGGTTCGTCGCTCCTCCGAATGAGTATTACAATGCAAAATTCAAATTAGCGCGTACCGGAGAAACAATTTATTTTATTAATCCTTCCGGTGGCCTATACGATCAGGTGACATATCCGGCTCTCGAAGCAGATAACTCTTATGCCCGTGTTCCTGACGGATATTCTAACTGGTGCTATCTCGAAACTCCAACACCGCTTTTGCCGAATAATTCGTCCACATGTAATACAGGCTATGCGACAATTCCTGTTTTCTCTAAAAGTGCAGGTTACTATTCTAATACTCTTAGTTTGGGATTATCAACCAATTTTCCCGGTGGTGTAATCAGGTATACTACAAATGGTGATATTCCGGATTCTACCTCCTTCCTTTATTCAGGATTAATTTCTTTGGATAGCACCGTAACTATTCGTGCAAGAGTTTTTGCATTGGGAACTTTGCCTAGTCCGGTTATTACAAATACGTATTTCATCAATGAAACGAATCACCTTCCTGTTTTTTGTATTACTACGGATTCGTTGAACCTGTGGGACTACAATACCGGTATCTATAGCTGGGGGCCCAATGCGGATTCTATTTTTCCTTACTATAATGCAAACTTCTGGCAACCCTGGTCTAAGCCGGCTTCTATCGAATACTTCGACAAGTTGGGTAGCCGTGTAATTAATTTCAATGCCGACATAGAAATTTACGGAAACTACTCTCGCTATCGCCCTCAAAAAAGTTTTGAAATAAAATTGAGTGATAAGCACGGACTAAGTGAAGTGAACTATCCCTTCCTTCCGGATAAACCTTACCTAACTACTTTTGAGAATATTCTTTTGAGAAATGCAGGGACAGACTGGAACTTTGTTCATTTCCGCGATGCATTGATGCAGCGTATTATGAAAAACACCTATTCCGGTTACGTTGCCGCCGAACCAGTCGTAGGATATCTTAATGGAGATTTCTGGGGGGTGTACATTTTAAATGAAAAATATAATAAGAAATGGGTTGAATTAAATTATGGTTTGAAAAAAGGCGAATTTGATTTTTGTGAAGAAATAGGAGATGATATATTTGCTTTAGAAGGTACATCAGAAGACTTTTTTGACCTGTATAATTTCGCTACTACAGAATCCCCGCTTTCAACAGACTTCTACGATCAATTAAAAGACAAACTCGATTTGCAAAATTTTGCAGATTATTTTATTGCCAATACGTATTATAACAACGGTGATTGGCTTGGCGACTGGACAAACAATATTCGAATATGGAATGCAGAGAAACACGACACACGAATTAAATATCTTTTAATCGACACTGATTTTGGATTCGGCCTCAGAGGAAATTTGCACGACAACAGATTATCAGAGGCCATTAATCCTGTTGCGTTCAGCCATACTTCCAATATTTTCGATGCAACTTTAAAAAATCCTGTTTTTAAAAGACATTTCATAAACCGGTATGCAGATTTAATTAATACTATTTATCTGCCTTCCAATGTCAACGCTGTTATGAAACAATTCAGAGACTCCATGAAATTCGATATGCCCAAGCATTTCGATAAATGGGGGAGTGATACAGGTGGGTGGAATACGAGAATTAATGACATGATGTCCTGGGTTAGTCAACGACCTGCTATCATGAGAGATTATATCAGAAATGAATTTAATCTGGATGGCCAGGTTACACTAACAGTAAACACATTTCCGGCAGGGTCAGGTAGAATTGAAATCAGTACTGTTGTACCTGAATCCTACCCTTGGACAGGCGTGTACTTCAATGGAAATCCGGTGACGATTACTGCTATTGCCAATCCGGGTTATACTTTCAATCACTGGCATTCCGATGTTGTGATTTCTGCCAATGATACCAACCTTCGGACAACGTATAATTTTACATCAAATGATGCTATCACCGCATATTTCACCGGTTCGCCTGCTCCAATTAAACTAGCTGTTAGTGAATTTAATTATAACTCGGCACCGGAATTCGATGTAAACGATTGGATTGAGTTTCATAATTATGGAACATTTACAATCGATATCTCCGGCTGGAAACTCAGCGACGAAGAAGATCGACACCAATTTGTTTTTCCTTCAGGATCCGTAATTATTCCGGGAGGTTACCTTGTCGTTCCAGAAGATTCAATTAAGTTTAAAACATTTTTTCCTGATGTCGCTAACCGAACGGGACAAATGGATTTCAGCCTGAATAATAGCGGCGATCAGATTCGCTTGTTTGATTATTTGGGAAATCAATATCTCTCCTTTTATTTCAGCGACCAAAATCCATGGCCTCTTCAGGCGGATGGATTGGGTTATACCTGTGAATTGTTGAGTACATCCGGCAACTTAGGCGATGGCGCAAATTGGTTTGCCGGTTGCTACGGCGGTTCACCGGGGAAAGCTTATAGCACGACACTTTCAGCACCCGTTACCATAAACGGAAACCGACAATATTGTATAGGCGACAGTACAGAACTTAGTTTATTGGATTTGCCTGTTTATTCTTACCAATGGCTGCTGAACGATAATGTTCTTGTTGGAGATACAATGAATTCAATTGTAACCCTTACTCCGGGAATTTATACTGTCTTAGTCGATGCACAAGGTTGTTCAGCTTCTTCACCTCCCGCAACAATCGAAGAAGTTAATTATTCTGCCGAACCTTCTGTAACAGACGGAGCCCGTTGCCGTCAAGGTTCTGTATTGCTATTTGCTTCTTCTTCCGAACAACTCTCCTGGTATGATGCCCCTCAAGGGAATCTTTTAGGTGTTGGAGATTCTCTTGTAACTCCTATGCTTTCCGAGACAACGACATTCTTCGTTCGTGCAGGGCAACTTTGCAAGAGTGAAACTGTAAAAGTTACAGCGCATATCAATAAGGATGCATGCGGAGATTCACTTCTGGTTTATCCCAATCCTTCCTCTACAAAAAATCTGAGTATTCAATCTTATTACCTTGACCCGGGAACAGCAACTATTTTGCTTAATGACATGAGTGGCAAAACTGTATTGAGCCAAACGATTATTATACAGCAAACAGGAAGATCCAGAGAATTGGAATTGGATAATATTAATTCAGGCGTCTATATTCTTACCGTTACGCAAGGCGATAAAAAACTAATTACCAAATACGTTCGTTTGTAGTATTGGATGAAGAGAAATTTTCAACTTGGTTTAATTTTTTGCTTTGGCTAATACGCTTTTTTTGAAATTTTATAGTCTCATTTTATTTTGTTATTTTACAGGGATAGAAAATACTGCTCGTAGTATTTTCCTTTCATCGGATCTATGAAAAAAATACTTTACCTTATTATTTGCGTCTTTCCTTTATTTATACAAGCTCAAACTCTTCAAAGTTTTGAAGAATTTAATCAACTCGTCTACATGGAAAGTAAATCGAGTGGTTTTGCACCACAAGGGGTCTATTCATCTGTGCCTGATAATTACGATTTGAAATATCACCGTTGTGAATGGCGAGTGGATCCTGCAGTCAGATATATTCAGGGCTCAGTAACTTCTTATTTCGTACCAAAGACTTCCGGTCTCAATCAGATTTACTTCGACTTGTCCACTTCATTAGTTGTCGATTCTGTCAGGTATCATGGCGCCGCAGTATCGTTTGTTCAACAAACGGGCGATGCCCTGAAAATCACACTTCCTTCTGCAGTACCCATAAATGTTTTGGATTCCATAAAAGTAAGTTATCACGGTGTTCCTCCAAACAATGGGTCTGGTTCGTTTACCACTTCTACCCATAACAGTACACCGGTCATGTGGACATTGTCTGAGCCCTTTGGTGCACTCGATTGGTGGCCTTGTAAACAAATTCTGAACGATAAAGTAGATTCTATCGATGTAATAGTAACCACGCCCCAGGCTTACAAAGCTGCAAGCAATGGACTATTAATATCTACAACTCAAAGTGGCACCGACAAAATTTATCGATGGAAGAGCCGCTATCCGGTTGCAGCATATCTCGTGGCTATCGGTGTTACCAATTATTCAGTCTATTCTAATTACCTTCCGTTAAGCCCTACTGACACACTTGAAATTCTTAATTATGTTTACCCTGAAAATCTGACAACAGCTCAATCACAAACATCAGCAATTAAAGGGATAATAAATTTGTTTGATAGTCTGACGATTATCTATCCTTTTTCCGAAGAAAAATATGGTCATTGCCAGTTTGGAGTGGGCGGAGGTATGGAACATCAAACAATGAGCTTTGTAAATACGTTCAGTCAGCCGTTGATTGCACATGAATGTGCTCACCAATGGTTTGGTGATAAAGTAACTTGCGGAAGCTGGCAAGACATCTGGCTCAATGAAGGTTTTGCTACTTATTTTGAAGGATTGACACAACAATATCTTAACCCATCTACCTGGTATAACTGGAAGTTGGGTAAGAAGAACAACATCATTAGTGTAGCAAGCGGTTCTGTTTTATGCGATGACACGACCAGTATTAATCGGATCTTTAGTTCACGGCTTTCCTATAACAAAGGCGCTTATCTTTTGCACATGCTACGTTGGAAACTTGGTGATGCGGTATTTTTTCAGGCGCTCAGAAATTACCTCAACTATCCCGCATTCGCCTATAGCTATGCAAAGACTCCGGATCTTATCAATCAACTTGAAACAACGAGTGGACAAAGTCTGACCTCTTTTTTCGACAAATGGTATTACAAACAGGGGTTTCCAACTTATCAGGTCTCCTGGCACAGAAGCGGAAATGATGTCGTAGTGAAAATCAATCAAACAACGTCTCATACTTCTGTGTCATTTTACGACATGCCGGTGCCTATACGTTTTACTGCTTCAGGTTTTGATACGACTGTTGTTTTCAATCACACTTTTTCCGGACAAGTGTTTACTGCAACTGTCAATTTTCCTGCAACAACCGCAACCTTCGATCCTGAGCTTTGGTTACTATCAGGAAACAATACGGTTACTTATGACGCTGTAAATTTAAATCTTAAAGTTTTTGTCGAGGGATTTTACAAAGGAAGCGGACTCATGACGGCTTCGTTGAAAAATACAGGAATAAGCAACGATGCAACTGCATGTGATTCTGTTACCATTGAACTCAGGGGTGCTAATTCTCCTTATGCCCTCATCGCAACGACTAAAGCATTGCTTCGTACAAATGGGATTGCTGATGGAGTTTTTCCAACCACTGTCTTGAATGGTTCGTATTACATTGTTGTCAAGCACAGGAATTCACTCGAAACATGGAGTAAGAATACTGTTTTGTTTAATTCTTCATCGATGAGTTATGATTTCACTACTGCATCCACACAGGCTTTTGGAAATAAACTCAAAGATTTGGGAGATGGAAGGTTTGTCATATACAGCGGAGATGTGAGCCGTGACGGGAACATCAACTCAACAGATTTCACACAAGTGAAAACAAATTCAGGAATATTTTACACCGGCTATGTGATCGATGACCTTACCGGCGACGGACTCACGGAATCTTCCGATTTTAGTCTGGTGGAAAATAATATTGGAAAAGTATTGTCGAGACCATAATAACTTCTGATATCTCTGTTCAGACCTTTGCTCCCTATGTGGTAAAAATCCGACGAGGGTATATTACCACATAGTCAGCAAAGAGAGATGAAAATAAAAGATCGTTAAAAATCATTTAGGAAGTGAAGCCGGTTTAACAGAATCCAGCTGGATCAACGTTGCAGTTGCATTCCCATTAAATGATTCCATTTGCAGATTGTTGAAAGAATTCATGTATGAATTTCTGCAGGTAAGAATAATTTTATTTCCGAGTCGAATGAGTGTTTGTCTGTAGTCGACATCTGTAATATTCGGATTAAAATCTTTGATGTATTGATCGAATGATTTCATATCTGAGATTACGATAGAGTCCTGAACGAAGTTCATTTCACCCCAGTAAAGAGATTCGAAAACTTCTTTTGAATTGTTGAATTTTTCACTGTTAAATTCTGCAGGATCGGATTTGTTAATTTCGGCGCAGATAGTTCCGATAGCTTGAGAAGTTTTCAGGTAGATATCAGATTGCTTCGACCAGAAATCGCGTTTAAATTCTAGAGCCGACTTACTTTTTTGTTCCTTCGAAAAATTAGAAGTAGAGATGATAATGCCGGCGGCTGTTAGTAAAAATCCGATCAGTGGTCCGAATGAGGTAAGGAATTTTTCAAATTTTTGGAGCGTCATATTAGTTCTTTTTAGTAAGCTTCATTTCATAATAGCCGGAGGCACTGTTAGCTGATTCTCCATGTGTCAATTTTACAAATTGCTGGCCCTTTTTATCGTAGCTGATTATCAGTTCATACGTTATACTACCTGCTTTCAGAAACCATCGAATGTTATCGTTAGAACTTATTGACCAATTTTCTTTACGAATTTTACCTGAGGTTTCTTCTATGACTACCGTATTGTTTTTATTGAATGTAAAAACTTTTTCGGGACGGCTGACATTGATGCCATTAACGGACCACGATTTTTCAGTATCCCCTGAAAGGATGTTTGAAATTTTCTCTTTGGTGTATTGTGCCTGTGTGGAAGAGGCGGAAACGAGGAGGAATAGGATTACCGGCAGGTATTTCATTTTAGGTAGTTTGAATGGTACAAATATCGTTAAATCAATTTGAATATTGATTTTTATAAAGGTTCGGCTGGAAAGACAAGATTTATGCCAAGAAGATATGGTGGAGAAATTTTTCAGGTACAATTAATTTTTCAGGTTAAACAACGTATCTTGGACTGCTTTTATTGGTAGGCCTTTACTGACAAGGACTTTCAACAAAAACGGAAATCATCTGAAGGAAGGGATTTCTTCAATCTTTTTAAGGTCAAGCATTCAAATTGTTGTTATAAAATTAAAACAGACTTCGAAATATAGCCATGTTTAAAAGAATATTTTTTTCAATCATTTGTGTTTTCTTAATTATTCATACACAAGCCCAAACATTAGGTACATATCCTGCAGGCAATGTTACAGTGAGTGGAAATACTACAATAACACCATCTGCTGTGCCATCGAATACCGTAGGGATACGTGTATCTGCCTCTGAAGGATTTTCCGGAATTTTGACTGCCCGGCCTACAAATGGAAAAGTACTCATCACAAATGCAAAACCGGAAGGAGTATATACCATTACCGTCAGAGCATTTAATTCTGTCAGTGCAAGTACTACGCGAACTTTTACATTGACAGTAAACAAATCCGTTTGTGATGATGGTAGATTCAACACCGGCAGCCAGATTAGTGGATTGGATCCGAATCTGACAGGAGTTGCTGTAGGTGATTTTAACGATGACGGGAAACAAGATTTGGCTATAGCTCATGAGGGATTCAATACTGTTTCCATTCGCATGGGAAATGGATTGGGTTCGTTTTCCGGCTCTACAGAAGTTGCGGTTACTTCACATCCTTATGCTTTGGCAGTAGGAGATTTTGATTTGGATGGTAAGCAGGATTTTCTTGTCACGAATCAGGGAAACAATATCGTTGCCGTGCGCGGAGGAGATGGAGCGGGAGGGTTTAATAATTTCCCCAATGTCAATGTAGGAGCAAATCCGATTGGCATTGTAATGACTGATTTCAATAACGATGGCAAACCCGACTTTGCGACGTGCAACTATAATGATCACGCTGTTTCCATTCGGTGGGGAAATGGTGCCGGTGCTTTTACGGGATCGACGACAATTTCCGTAGGAAATTATCCCGCAGGAATAGCGTCAGGCGATTTCAATCACGATGGCAATCCTGATCTGGCAACTGCTTCTAGTTCCGGAGGTACAATTTCAATTCGTATGGGAAATGGTGCTGGTGGTTTTTCAGGAACTACGGAGGTTCCGGTTGGAACAAATCCAAATAGCGTGGCCATTGCAGATTTCAACCACGACGGAAATCCGGATATCGTTTCCGCGAATTATTTGAGTGACGATGCATCTATTCGTATTGGCGATGGGTTTGGCAATTTCAGTGGCAATATTCAGATAAGCACAGGAGCAGGCCCCTATCATGTTGCAGTAGGAAATTTTAATGGAGATGAATTCGAAGATATAGCTACTGCGAATTACTTCGACAATACCGTTTCGATTCGCTTAGGTGATGGCACAGGAGGATTCAGCGGGACAACGGATGTTTCAGTGGGTTCTTATCCAACTTGTGTGGCAGTTGGACAATTCAACAACGATTCGCGTCAGGATTTTGCAGTAACCAATTACAACGACAGAACAGTTTCCGTTCGATTAGGAGTGAATGGATTAACTCCGCCATTAGCTGCAACGAGTAACAGTCCGGTTTGCGAAGGGCAAAATATTGACTTAACAACATACAGTGGATACACCTATTACTGGACAGGACCGAATGGATACACATCGGCAACACAAAACCCGAACATTTCAGGTGTTGGAATGAATGCTGCAGGAGTTTACACTGTTGTTATCAGAAACTCGTCCAACTGTACGGCATTGGCATCGACGACTGTTAATATTCTTCCACTGCCTACGGTAACCTTTTCAGTTCCTTATGATACTGTTTGCAATGGATCACCGGTGATTCCGTTGACGAATGGAACACCGTCAGGAGGTGTTTACTCCGGACAAGGAGTAGTGCCGGGAAACTTTTTCGATCCCGCTTTTGCAGGACCGGGTAATTTTTATTTATTTTATACTTACACAGACGGTAATGGCTGTACTAATCAAGATACGAGTAAACTGCATGTATTAATATGTACTACTGTTAATGAGAAACAGGAAACGAAAATTGAATTTTATCCCAATCCGGTAACAGATGAATTTAGCATTCTTTCTGCTTGTTTAGAAAATTGCGAAATAAAATTATTTACGTTGCAGGGAATTCAAGTTGCAAAATGGAAAATGACAGGCGCGAACGCACATGTTTTTTCAACATCAGGTATTGCTAATGGTATATATTTGTTGAAGTTGGAGAGTTCAGGAGCATCCTTTGTTAGTCGATTTATTAAAGCAGAATAGTATAATTTTTCTAAGTTGTAAATAGAACTTATATTTACTTGTAGATTTTTTACCAGATGTATAAATTTCCCAATTATACTTTATTAAATCCTATTTAAAAAAATTAAAAATGAATAACAATTTGATTTTTGAATTTATCGTTGACAAAACAGCAAAAAAAGTTTTTATAACAAAAGAATTTGCCGCAAATCTTTCTCTGGTTTGGGACGCATTTTCCAAAAAGGAAATTCTTGACCAATGGTCAGCACCTGCACCATGGGTATCGAAAACAAAATATTTGAATTTTGAAGTTGGTGGAAAAAGATTTTATGCAATGGTAAGCCCCGAAGGACAAGAGCGTTGGTCAATTCAGGAATATAAATCAATAACACCTAAATCCAATTTTAAACTTTATAGTGCTTTTGCGGATAAGGATGAAAACCCCGAATTACAGGGATCTGAATGGGATTACAATTTCAGTGAACAAGACGGTATTACAAAGGTGAGTATTTCTATTTATAATGAATCGTTTGATCGAATGGAGAGTTTACTTGAAGGATTCCAACAAGGATTTACCATGACATTGAATGAACTCGAAAAATTATTGGCAATTTTATTGAAACAACAATAAAAGGTAAAATACAATTCTTAAAGTAAAAATTTGGCGAGAATTAATAGGTTAATTAAGCAAGTCGTTATTTTATATGAAAGTGCAAGATCAAATCAAAAAGTATATTTCCGGCCAGCCTGAACCAAAACGTAGTGATATGCAAGAGTTGCACAAGCTCATTTTGCAAATATTACCTGCCGGTAAATTATGGTTTTTAGATGGCAAGAACAGTGAAAATAAAACTGTTTCTAATCCGAATATTGGATATGGATCCTACACCATAAAATATGCAGATGGAAAAACCAGAGAGTTTTATCGAATTGGTTTGAGTGCAAACACAACCGGAATCTCTGTGTATGTTATGGGCATTAAAGAGAAGACGTACTTAGCCAAAACGTATGGCAAAGAACTGGGCAAGGCAAGTGTAACCGGGTATTGTATTAAGTTTAAAACTCTAAAGGAAATAAACATTCATATACTTGAAGCAGCAATAAGGTATGGGTTTGAAACGCAAGATTGAAATGGGGAGTTATGGAAAAATAAGTAAAATGAGACATTGTAAACCTTCTTGCAAAAGCCGAAATATTAAACGTTCTAATTTCAACAATACTGGAAGTATACAAAACAGTGTATTCTTGATTTTAAGATAAAGTAAATATGGCATTAGTTTTCGGGAAGTTTATATGTAGTTTTCTTTCTTTCTATTATGTAGCAGTTTTGAGAATTGGCACTTAGGAAAAGCTAATACTTATTTCTAATACCTGAATGATATATTAGAAATTCAAAAAATTTACAATCGACAACTATGAACAAAGCAATTAAAGATTATAATAGGCAACAACAATTAACTGATAAAGAAATTTGCGATCGACTGGCAACAAAAATTGATTCTGAATTAAGCAGCGCGGAAAATAAAATTTGGCATGCTCATCCGGTTTGGTTTATCGACGGAAACCCAATTGTAGGTTATAGTAAACAAAAAAAAGGAATCAGACTAATGTTTTGGAGTGGAGCAGACTTTGAGGAAGAAAATTTGAACGTAAAAGGAAAAAAATTTAAAGATGCTTCCATTTTTTATAATAGTTATTCTGAAATTAAAATCAAAGAGCTTAAACGATGGCTTCAAAAATCGATTGAAATTCAGTGGGACTACAAAAATATAGTGAAACGAAAAGGGCGATTGGAAAAATTGAAATAGGATGAAAACTACATACGAACACAATGAACGTATTGCAAAAGTCGAGATAAAAGGCAGAACAAAATCGGAATTGTATCAAGTAATTGAGTGGTTGACCGGATATGATAATGAAAAATTAAAATAACTTATTTAACTTTGACTATAGCGTACTTTTCGTGATTTTAATGGCCCACACTTATATAGTCAGAAATGGTTCAAAGGTCTTTTAATTGTACAATTGCTTCAATAAATAAATAAATTATCATGTACAACCTCCCTTATCATAAGGAAAGAAATGAAACGGTAATAAATGAGTTTATAGCCAAATATCCTTTTGCATTTTTATCCGGATCAGATAATGAAAACAAGCCAGTCGCAACACAAGTACCTGTTTTTATCGAAGAAAGGGATGGCAGAAAAATTCTGCGTGGACATATTATGAAAAATACAGACCATCATAAAGCATTTATGCATAATCCCAATGTACTTGTAGTTTTTACCGGACATCATACTTATGTAAGCGCTACATGGTATAGCAATCCTCATTTAGCTTCAACATGGAACTACATGAGTGTGCATGTTAAAGGTGTCATTCGGATATTGGATGATGCTTCTTTGATCGATACGCTTCGCATGACATCTCTTCATTTTGAAAATTATAATCATCAATCAACAACGATTTATGATAATATGCCGGCTGATTACACTCAACGGATGATGAAAGCAATTGTAGCATTTGAAATAGAAGTGAAGGAATTGGATACTGTTTTTAAATTAAGTCAGGACAGAGATGCTGAAAGCTATGACAGTATTATAAAGCATCTAAAGCAACAAGGCGAAAGCGGGCAAGTCATTGCAGAGGAAATGGAAAAAAGAAAGCATCTGGTTTTTCCATAGTTATTGTCGAACGAAGTTTGATTAACATTTCTAATGTTAAGTGACAATAGGGTAGCACGGCTATTTTTCGACTAATATTGGCTATACGGTATGAGTAGAAGTATAAATACTGCTCTTTCTTTTACAAAACATTTTGGCTCCGGCACGTTTTAATTCATTTATTCATAATGCTTCTAATCGTTTTCAAGCATCATTTTCCCTTATTCAGTACCTTTCTTTTCAATTCCTTACTTATTGGAGTCATTTTTACAAAATAATCTCGGAAAATGTAAATAGGGTCTTTTGCCATTATTCAATCTCCATTTAAATTAAAAACTCATGCAAAAATTTACTACGTCTTTATTATTTGGAATTTTACTTTCCATATCAACTCTTCAACATATAAAAGCACAATCAATTCAATGGATTCATGATGCAGGCTCCACGCCCTTTGATGCAAACGAGAATGGAACTGCCGTGGACGTTGATGCAAATGAAAATGCTTATGTGATCGGTCATCTTACTATAGACAGTTATTTTTCCGGACTTTTGATTCCCGCTCAACAGGATGGATGCCTTGCAAAGTATAATGCAGCAGGTATTGTCCAATGGGTGCGAACATTTGGAGGTCCTGGTGCTGTTGATATTCAGGAATCAGCAGTAAAAGTGTCTGTTGTGGACAATGCCATATATGTTTGTGGTGCATTTCGTACTCAATTTGCGAACCCAACAGTCACCTTCGATACGATTTCTTATACTTTTGCCGGTAGTAGCCGGCATGGTTTTTTGGTAAAATATGATTTAAATGGAAACGTCCAATGGATGAGGCATGGCGGTGGAGCAGGACTGGGAGCCGGTTTCAATGATATCGACATTGATAATCAGGGACGAATTGTTGTTGTAGGAACAGTAGACGGAACCACTCTTTTTGATACGCTTTCGCTAACATACGCCGGCGGAATATTACTTCGCTACCTTCCGGATGGAACCCGAACAGACCTCATTCAGTTGAATGATACGAGTGCCTTACATCAGGAAGCAAGAGTTGTTGAAGTAGCACCGGTTTCCGGAAACATTTATGTAGGCGGTGCTTTCTTCGATAGCATCTCACTCAATGGTTTTTCTGCATTCTCTACGGCTTTTAATATTTTTGAGTTAAAACTCGATACGAATCTAACTTGCCAATGGCTCTGCTCCGGCGGCGGTTCCAATAGCACCTGGATTAATGGTCTGGCAATTGATGGAAATGAGAATAGTTACATTACAGGACATGCCAGTGGCGATACGGTGAAATTTGGTTCACATTATTTTAATGGGCTCACTCAGTTTGACAGCGATATAATTGCATTGAAACTAAATTACCTTGGCACACCAATGTGGTTGAAACATGGTGGTAGTACAGCAAATGATGAAGGGTGGGACATCATTGCAGATGATATGGGCAATTCGATAATAACAGGTTTTTTGGGTGGTAATGTTTTGAATGCAAATTTCGATTCCATTCAGGTACAAATCTTCACCCAAAGCGCACATTGTTTTCTTGCTCGCTACGACCCCAATGGACTTATTGCCTATGCACGGGTTATGGGAGGCGGTTCTGATGATGCCGGCTTAGGTCTTGCATTGGCGAACGATAGTGTCTTTTATTTTACCGGCACTGCACAAAGTTCTGCACCGTGGGACAGTTTAATGTATGTTCCATGTTGCCTTGATCCAAATTTAATTGTTGCCAAATTCAAGGACACATTCAATAGCATCAATACCGGATTCTACCAATTTGAAGAAACGGAATTTTCCATTTTTCCAAATCCATTTTTTACTTCAACAACTTTGGAATTTAATTTACCTGTCGCAAAAAGTGTTTCCATAAAGATTTATGATTTGACAGGAAGAGTAGTAAAATCTATTTTAACCAAAAATATTCCGGCAGGGCAAAACAAAATCATAATTGATTTATCGGAATTGAATAGCGGCATTTATTTTTGTCAATTTAGGTATGGTGGTAAAATACAAACCCTCAAACTTGTAAAACAATAAACCTTTAGCATCTTCCCAAACAGAGAATTAATCGAGCCGGTATTATTAACATGGATGCCTGCGACAACGAATTAGCTGACTACCTGGATGTTCAGCGATTGCTGATCTAGTAAATCCGGACCTGCTTTAATTTAAAACAAGTCGATTAGCGAACTTTTGAAAAATGTACTTTAAACGGTTTTGAATGGTTATTGTGTGCCGGCGAAGAACTCAATACCCTGTTTACTAACCTGTAGAATAGTTTGTTTTTTTCATCAATCGAATGGAAATAAGCAATTAATATCCTAAATTCGACCCATTGAAAAAACTAGTCGCAATATCATTCCTCTTTGTTTTTCTGGGTTCCAACACAGAATTGCATCAGTTATTGAGGTTGCCTGTTTTGCTTCATCATTTTTTTGAGCATCAAGGTCAGGAACCGGATAAATCCTTCACCGACTTTATGAAAGAACATTATTCCGGCACTCAAAGCCATCCTGACACGGGGCATCACGACCACGACAATTTACCTTTCAAAACAAATGATTGTGCAACGACTCATCCATCAGGCGTGTTTGTCACTCATCTTACAATTCTAGTTTCTCCACCCAATACTTTTCACTATCAGCTTTCTCCTATATATAATGGAGATTTTCATGCGGTTGCTGTGGTCAGCAACATCTGGCAACCACCAAAAGTGAGTTAATAATTTTATGAGTGCCCTGACCGGACACAAAAATTAATGACGGTGATATCTTGCCGCAATTTCTCATTCATTTTTTTATCGCTTAAATCATGCTCAATAAAATAATTGCGTTCTCTATTCAGAATAAGCTCATCGTCGGGCTTTTCATTTTAGCACTCATTGGTTACGGCAGTTACCAGTTTACAAAATTGCCAATTGATGCCGTGCCCGACATCACGGACAATCAGGTTCAAGTCATAACTGTTGCACCATCACTGGGAGCACCGGATATTGAACGACTCATAACTTTTCCTATTGAACAAGCCAGCAGCAACATTCCCGGATTACATGAAATCCGAAGTTTCTCGCGTTTCGGTTTGTCGTTAATTACCATTGTGTTTGATGATAATGTAGACGTTTATTGGGCAAGGCAACAGGTAACGGAACGATTAAAAATTGCTGAAGATCAAATTCCCAAAGGCGTTGGAACTCCTGAATTGGCGCCCGTTACAACAGGGCTGGGAGAAATTTATCAGTATGTTTTAAAACCCAAACATGGTTATGAAGCAAAATACGATGCAACTGAATTGAGAACAATTCAGGATTGGATTGTAAAACGCCAACTAATAAGTGTAAAAGGAGTTGCTGACGTGAGCAGTTTTGGGGGCAGGGTAAAGCAATATGAAATTGCCATTAATCCTTCAACACTCAAAGCGAATGATATTACCATCAACGATGTGTTTTCTGCTTTGGAAAAAAATAATGAAAACACTGGCGGAGCATATATTGAAAAAGCATCAACGGTTTTATATATACGTGCCGAAGGGTTGATCCAAAGTATTGACGACATAAAGAGTATTGTGGTAAAAAATTTAAAAAATGGAATACCGCTTTTGATCAGTGATGTTGCGGAAGTAAAAATTGGGAATGCCACACGATACGGAGCAATTACTTATAATGATGAAGGAGAAGTTGCAGGAGCAGTTGTGATGATGTTGAAAGGTGACAACAGTAGCAGAGTAATTGAGGATGTAAAGGAAAAAATTATTCAAATCAAAAAGACGTTGCCCGAAGGTGTAGAGTTGGAGCCCTTCCTTGATAGAACAAAAATGGTGAACAGCGCCATCGGTACAGTATCCAAAAACCTAATGGAAGGAGCGTTGATAGTAATTTTTGTTTTGGTCCTTTTCTTAGGAAACCTCAGAGCCGGCCTTTTGGTGGCATCTGTAATCCCTTTGTCCATGCTGTTTGCCGTTATTATGATGAATATGTTTGGTGTCAGCGGAAACCTGATGAGTTTAGGCGCACTGGATTTCGGTTTGATTGTAGACGGCGCAGTGATAATTGTGGAAGCTGTAATGCACAGCATTTTTCGAGGAAAAAAAATGGAAGGCGCAATTCGATTAAATCAAGAACAAATGGATGCTACCGTAAATCGTTCAGCTAGCCGAATGATGAACAGTGCAGTATTCGGACAAATAATAATTTTGGTTGTTTACCTGCCAATATTTACGCTCGAAGGAATTGAGGGCAAAATGTTTAAACCAATGGCCCAAACCGTGGCTTTTGCTTTGTTGGGGGCATTCATACTTTCCCTCACATACATTCCCATGATGAGTTCATTATTTCTTTCAAAAAATATTTCTCACAAAAAAAACATCTCTGATAGAATGATGGATTTTTTTATTAGTGTTCATCAAAAATACTTAAACAAGGTTTTAAATATCCCGAAAACAGTAATCGGAATTTCAATTGCTCTTTTACTTATTTCTGTTTTTGTATTTTCTAAAATGGGAGGTGAATTTATTCCTGAATTACCGGAAGGAGATTTTGCTGTTGAAACGCGAGTCCTTACAGGGAGTAATATTACCACATCATCAGAAGCAATCATGAAATCAGCGCACATTTTATTAGCCCGTTTTCCTGAGATAGAAAAAATTGTCGGCAAAACAGGTAGTGGAGAAATACCGACCGACCCAATGCCAATGGAAGCTTCGGATATGATGATTATTTTGAAGGATAAATCCGAATGGACTTCTGCAAAATCCTGGAATGAACTTTCAGATAAGATGAGTGAGGCGTTGAAAGATGTGCCGGGTGTTACATTTAGTTTTCAATACCCCGTAGCGATGCGTTTCAATGAATTGATGACCGGCGCCAAGCAAGATGTGGTGTGTAAAATTTTTGGTGAAAACTTAGACACTCTTTCTAAATATTCTAAATTGTTGGGGGGTGTAGCAAGTAAAATTGAGGGAGCAGAGAATATTTATGTAGAACCAATCGATGGTTTACCACAGCTCATCATCACTTATAAAAGAAACCTGATAGCTCAATATGGTTTAAACATTCAGGATATCAACAAAGTTGTGAATACGGCTTTTGCAGGGCAAAGCAGTGGTTTGGTTTACGAAGATGAAAAACGTTTTGATTTAGTGGTACGCCTTGCCGGCGAGCAACGAAAGAAAATTGAAGACGTGCAAAATCTTTTAATCCCAACTCCAAGCGGAACACAAATTCCTTTGTATCAGATTGCAGATGTTTCTATAAAAGAGAGTATTAGTCAAATTCAGAGAGAAGACGCAAAACGCAGAATTATTGTAGGCTTCAATGTCAAAGGAAGGGATGTGCAAAGCATAGTAAGCGATTTAGAAGCAAAAATAAAAACGGATTTGCGTTTACCTTCGGGTTACTACGTAACTTATGGCGGAGCATTTGAAAATTTAATTGCAGCGAAAAAACGGTTGTCAATTGCAGTTCCACTTTCATTGCTCTTGATTTTTCTTTTTCTCTTTTTCGCTTTTGGTTCTATTAAACATGGTTTACTTATTTATTCTGCCATTCCACTATCTGCCATTGGTGGGATATTATTTTTAGCGTTTAGAGGTATGCCTTTCAGCATTAGCGCCGGGGTTGGTTTCATAGCATTATTTGGAGTAGCCGTATTAAATGGAATTGTTTTGCTGGCAGAGTTCAACCGGATAAAAGCCGAAGGAGAAACAGACATCAATCAAATTGTTTTAAAAGGAACTAAACACCGTTTACGACCGGTGCTAATGACAGCTTTTGTTGCATCGCTGGGATTTTTACCAATGGCACTAAGCAACGGGGCAGGAGCCGAAGTGCAGCGACCATTGGCAACCGTTGTTATCGGAGGACTTTTATTGGCAACATTCTTAACCTTATTTGTGTTACCTATTCTCTATATTTTATTTGAAAAAATCGGCAGCAAAAAATTAAAAATAGGAAATGCAACAATTTTTGTGATAATTATAGTGTTCTCAATGTTTACTTTTAACAATGCAAATGCACAGCTGCCTATTAATTTACAAAGCGCCATTGATACGGCATTAAAAAATAATCTCACAGTAAAAAATGAAGTCCTTAACGCTGAATTTCAGAAGAAGCTAAAATCGTCTGCCTTTGACATTCCACAAACAAACTTTACAGGAGAATACGGACAAATAAACTCTTTTTATAACGATACTAAGTTCGGGGTTTCTCAATCAATAAGTTTTCCTTCTGTGTATGGAAAGCAAAAATCACTTCTAAACGAGACTTACAAAAATGGCCTATTGAATCTTGCAGCAAAAGAAGCAGAGGTAAAGAGACAAGTCTGTGAAGTGTTTTATTTGTTGATCTATTTTAGTGAAAAGGAGAAAGTTTTACTAAATAGCGACAGTGTCTTTGCCTCGTTTTTAGAAAAGGCAAATTTACGTTTTATAAAAGGCGAAACAAATGTGTTAGAGAAAGCCACTGCAGAAACACAAAGGGGGCAAATCGCAATACAATTAAACCAACTGAGGAGCGATATGGAAATTATGCAACTTCAATTTCAATTATTATTGAATACACAAACGGCTTACACGCCATCAACAGAAAATCCGAAAATTATTTACACCGGAATTATCGACACATTGGGAATCAGCAACCACCCACAACTAATGGTTTTGCAACAGCAGATACAGATTTCATTAGCAAACACAAGGTTGCAAAAATCAAAGTTGTTTCCTGATCTGAGTTTTGGGTACAACAATCAGAGTATTCGGGGAACAGGTGCAGATAATGGATTATATGAAAGAGGATATCGTTTTAATTCAGTTCATTTCGGTATTGGTGTTCCTTTGTTTTTTGGGTCTCAAAAAGGAAAAATATATTCTTCAAAAAAGTTGGAACTGATTGCCGAGAACAATTATCAAATTGGTTTACAAACAATGAAAGCAGAGTATGTAAATGTTTTGAGAAATTATCAAACCCATTTACAAACAGTAAAATATTATGAAAGTATTGCTTTGCAAAATGCAAACACCATTACTAAAGCTGCAAAACAGCAATTTTCAAACGGCGACATCAATTATTTGGAATGGACAATGCTAATTAATAATGCAACCGCTATTCAAAGTAGTTATATCGATGCAGTAAAGGAGCTCAATCAAGTAATTATACAACTCAATTATTTAAATTCTAAAATAAATTAAGATAATGAAAAATTATATCTTTTTGGCAATAGTAATTTCAATTTTAGCTTCATGCAGGAGCAAAGAGGAGAAAGCGGAAATAGAAGAATCAACAACAGTCAATACAGTTGAACTAACTGAAGCGCAACATATTATTTCTAAAATTGAAACAGGGAAAATTGAGCAACGCAATATTGCATCATTGCTCAAAGTAAGCGGCAGTATTGATGTACCGCCTCAAAATATGGTTTCAGTCAGTATCCCTTTAGGAGGTTATTTAAAGTCAACAAAACTTCTTGCCGGCATGCACATCGTTAAAGGCGAAGTTTTAGCAGTAATGGAAGACCAACAGTACGTCACCTTGCAACAGGAATATCTTACGGCTAAGGCAAGATTAATTTTTGCAGAAGAAGAATTTATTCGGCAAGAAGAACTCAATAAAAGCAAAGCAGCCAGTGACAAAGTGTTTCAACAAGCACAGGTTGAATATACGACTCAAAAAGTTTTAGTCAGGTCATTAAGTGAGAAACTAAAACTTATTGGTATTAACCCGGAAACACTGAACGAGAATAATTTATCAAGAAGCATAAATATCACTTCACCCATTGACGGATATGTTTCAGCAGTCAATGCCAACATTGGTAAATATGCTAACCCTTCTGATATACTATTTGAATTAGTTAATCCAACAGATATTCATCTGGCCTTAAATATTTTCGAAAGAGACATCAATAAATTATTTATTGGACAAAAATTAATAGCTTACACTAATTCTAATCCGGAAAAGAAATATCCTTGCGAAATAATATTAATCGGAAAAGATTTATCACATGACCGTAGTGCCGAAGTCCATTGCCATTTCGAAAAATACGACAAAACCCTTATTCCGGGAATGTTCATGAATGCAGAAATTGAAGTGCAAAGCAGTATGGCTTTTGTAATCCCGGATGATGCCATCGTTTTATTTGAAGGCAAGCAATATGTATTCACCGAAAGCATAAAAAATAAATTCGAAATGCAGGAGGTCAATAGTGCCAGCAATGAAAATGGATTTACGCAAATATCCTTCCCGGACAATAAAGACTTAAGCAGCCAAACATTTGTAACTAAAGGCGCTTATACTTTGTTGATGAAAATGAAAAATACAGAAGACTAATTAATTATTTCAACTTTTTTTAATGAATAATTTATTTACCTTTATTTTTTAAAAACTAATCTCTGTTGTACTGTTCTAATCGCCAATGAGTATTTTAAAGGATATTGCAGAACTTGTTAAGTCTGAAATCATTTCCCGGGAGACGGCAGAGAAGATCGAAAATTATTATAAGCAAAAAGGAGGACAGTCGCAGAGTCGACTATTTGTAATATTCGGAATATTGGGAGCGATTTTAGTCGGACTCGGAGTATTACTCATCATTGCCCATAACTGGGACGAATTACCAAAGGGCTGGAAAACATTTTTTGCTTTTCTACCGTTAATTGCCGGACAAGCACTTTGCTTCTTTACATTAACTACGAAAGCGGATAGCATTGCCCTTCGTGAAGGTGCTGCTGCATTTTTGTTTTTTGCTGTCGGAGGAAGTATTTCTATTGTTGCTCAGATTTATAATATTTCAGGAGATTTAAGCGGGTTTCTCTTAACATGGATGATTCTTTGTCTTCCATTAATTTATTTGATGCAGTCATCCGTAACTTCTTTGTTATATTTAGTAGGAATTACCTATTACGCAGGTGAAACAAGTTACTGGACATATCCATCTTCTGAATCTTATTATTATTGGTTGTTACTATTACTTGCATTACCACATTATTACAGTTTGTATAAAAGAAATCCGGAGAGCAATTTTATGATTTTTCACAATTGGCTTTTCCCATTATCTATTACAATTACACTTGGAACAGTTGCAA
Source organism: Bacteroidota bacterium (assembly GCA_031385005.1). Classification (GTDB taxonomy): domain Bacteria; phylum Bacteroidota; class Bacteroidia; order AKYH767-A; family 2013-40CM-41-45; genus JADKIH01. The sequence continues at coordinate 77,030 of JANNBB010000051.1, read as the reverse complement.
AAAGTAATGAAGAATTATTATTCGTAGCTTATATGAGTCTTTTTGGTTTGTTTTATTTAATTGGAAATTCGGTATTCTTTCAAAATCAAAAGTCAAGAAGCAATGGCTATCTTACTCTTGGAGCATTGGGAACTATATCTATTCTTTTGGCTTTAAGTTTTGATTGGTTTTGGGAAAAACTTCAAAAGGGAAATTTATTCTTCAACTTGGTTATCACTTCTCCGGAATTCATTGCATCATCAATACTTACTTTACTGGCAGTTTTGGTATTTATTCGGCAAGGAAAGCGAAAGTTATTTGACGTAAGCAAACCGATGAATTATGCTTACTTATTATTTATTGTCATATTCTTTATTGGAATTTATTCCTTTATATCAATATTTCTTGTCAACTTGCTTGTATTGTTAATCGGTGTATTGACCATAAGAAGAGGCGCAAAGGAAAACCATTTAGGAATTTTGAATTACGGTTTATTAATAATGATGACTTTGTCTGTTTGTAAATTTTTCGATTCGGATTTATCTTTTGTAACCAGAGGATTGTTATTCGTAACAGCAGGAATTGGTTTTTTTGTTGCCAACTATCGGATGCTAAAAAGAAGAAAAGAACATGAATACTAAAAATAAAGTACTTATTGTTTTTATTCTGGTTTCATTGGTGCAATTATTTATACCGGCAAAAATGATATTCGATCGGGAGGATGTACTTGCTACCGGAAAGGAATTTAAATTCCGAACTCAACCCATCGATCCAAATGATCCGTTTAGAGGGAAATTTGTATCACTTCAGTTTAGTGAAAATTCGATTTTGATTCAAAACCAAATTGACTGGTTAAACAATGAAACCGTTTTTGTTCTCCTAACAATAAGCAATGATGGATTTGCTAAAATTCAATCCGTTTCGAAAATTAAACCTCTTGAAACAGTGGATTTTGTTAAAGCGAAAGTTGATTATATTCAAAATTCAGATTCTACCTGGTTATTCATTGAATACCCTTTTACCCGATTTTACATGGAAGAAAGTAAGGCTCCAATGGCAGAGATAGTTTACAATGAAACTGTATTAGATACAAACATCAGTACTTATGGTTTAGTAAGTATTAAAGATGGAGAGGCAGTATTAAAAGATGTATTAATTAATGAGACTTCCATACAGGAAATTGTCAAGAAAAGAAATAGTAGTAGTAATCAATGAGGTCTTTTTTAAATTACATTATTTTTAAATCAACTTATAGAAAATGGATCAGAAAATTAATCTTCTTCACCCTGCCGGAAAAAAAGCTATTAGTATGGATAAGAACAAATACACGGTAATGGAAAAATCGATTTTAACAGCATTAAAAGCAAGTGAAGAATTAACTCACAGTGAATTATTAAAAAAGGTCACTGCTGATTTTAAAAAAAATAAAACGAAATTTGAAGGTTCTGTTGAATGGCACATGGAGTGGGTAAAGTTGGATTTAGAAGCTAAAAAGAAAATAAGACGTAGCGCAGAAAACACCCCTGTAAGGTTTGCAATTATAAAGTAATTATGCTTAAAAGAATTCCTAATAATTATTTATTTATAGATTTATTTAAATTTATAATGAAAGTTTGTTAATTAATTGCTTACTTTACTTTTTATTAATATGGGATAGCTGAAAACCAAATAGAGTAAGCAAAACACTAAACACACAATTTTATGAAAAAACTATTATTAACATTCGTAATACTTTCGGGTATTGCTATTTTGCCATCAACCAGTTATGGACAAGCAGTAACGGCTCAGCAAACATCAGATGAGATTATCGGTATTGTGAAAGCGCAATGGGCAGCTGAAATTGCTGATCCGGCAAACGTAACAGAACAATTTAAAAACATTTCTGATGAGTATACTGAATTTAATGGCGACTACTCAACACGATTAGAAGGGAAAGCCCTCCTTGTGCGATTAGCAGAAGCGGGAAGTAAAGATCCGGGTCGTACTCTTGTCGGGGAAATGCTTAATCCAAAAGTTCAGGTCTATGGAGATGTAGCTATTCTTTCTTATAATTATGCCGGTTTATCTAAGAATAAAGATGGCGAAGTAAAGCCAATTCGTGCCAAATCAACTCGTGTTTATGCTAAGCAAGCGGGAAAATGGAAACTCGTTCATGCAAATTTTGCACCGGATCCTGCGCCCCATAATTAAAATACTAATCGACAATTTTGAAAGGTTGTTCCGTTCATACGGGACAACCTTTTTTTGTTGCCATTAATCTTTTCTCAAGAAGTTAATTGTTTCATTAATTAATCAAAAGGACGATCAATTATATAATTTACTCTTGTTTTAGAGTTTGTTTTCTTAATGAAAAGTTAAATTTACTAACATTAAGGTTATGTGTTCTTTAATTGTGAAAGTTTATTTTAATTTTATTAAAATATACGATTGATTTAGTTCAGATTATATATGAATAGAATTCAATTTAATTGAATATTATTCTAACTAATTTATTTAATAATTTTAGGAGGCATGAATAAAATATTATGGCATTTAATAGCAGCAAGTTTTCTCGCTGCCTGTTCAAATAGTGTAAAAACGGATACTTCGGATAATGCAATTGCTACGGAAATCATAGTTAATGATACCGTAAAAAAAATTGAAAACTATTTGAATAAACTTTCAGCTGAAAAAAATTATTCCGGTGGTTTGCTGATAATTAAGGATGAGAAAAAAATTTTTAGCAAAGGCTTTGGTTGGGCCGATAAAGAGAATAAAATACCGTTCACAGAACGGACCTTAGCCTCTATCGGCAGTATAACTAAAGCATTTACAGCAACAGCAATAATGAAGTTGGTGGAAGAGAATAAAATATCAACGGACGATCAGTTGAAAAAATTCTTTCACGACGCACCTTCTGACAAAGCCGGTATAACGATTCATCAATTACTTACACACTCTTCGGGATTTCATGAGTTTTTGAAAAACGATAGAGGAGATTATGAGGCCATAGATAAGGCCGAATTTTTAAAAAGAGCATTTACAGAACCGCTAGCATTTAAACCGGGTGAAAGGGCCGTATATACGAATGTTGGTTTCAGTATTTTAGGAATTATTATTGAGCAAGTGTCCAGATTGGATTATGAAAGATTTCTTAATACAAATGTGCTTATACCATTGGGGATTAAAAGTATCGGCTACCATTATCCCATTTCAAAGAATGATACGATAGCAATTGGTTATCAGAATGGAAATAGATGGGGAACCCATCAACAGCGATTTGAAGAGGCTGGAGGTGGTCCTTTCTGGAATTTAAAGGCTAACGGTGGACTCGAGGCATCCTTGGATGAAATGTTTCTGTGGATAAACGGATTTTCCAAACATACCGTCTTAGGTGAAAACAGTATTCAAAAAATGTTTACTGAACATATTCTTGAAGAGGGAAATGGTGGCCAATCTTTTTTTGGCTATGGATGCAATCTTTCAAAAAGTAAACGAAATACCCGAGTAATTTCAAACGGCGGCAGCAACGGTATTTATTTTGCCAGAATAGTCAGGTATCCTGAAGAAGGAATTGTATTTTATATGGTGACGAATGAAGCTGAAATAAATACCAGTATGGTTTTACCCAATATTTTGCAGCTTTATTTTTTAGGTAAAATTGAAACTGATGAAGTATCCATGACCACCTCGTTTGAAAATGAATTATCAAAGCAAATTTATACTATACTCTTAAGGCCGGAAACAACTAATCTCGCGCTTGAGTTGGGCAAAGAAAAGTTAACTGTAGACGATGACATGGTTTTATTGGAAGTAGGACAAAAACTGATCGGTGAAAATAGGAACAGAGAAGCGCTTATACTTTATGAATATTATACTCAAACATTTCCTAATATTGTTGTGGCATGGAACGATTTGGGTGATGTATATATTATTCTAGGCAAAAAAGAAGAGGCAATTAAATGCTACAAAAAAGCCCTATCGATAAAACCTGAAAACAAACGAGCAAAGGATTCATTAAGGAAATTGGTAAATTAAAAAATTAGGATATGTTTGCCGAGAATATTTAATTTCACAATTAAGTTGATTTGGTTTTTGAAGAGCATCTGTTTATTATTACGAATAAGGAGTTGGATGCGTTGAAACAACAGGTGCAATTTGGAAAATAATATTTTGCGAGGACTCTTTAATTTTTAATCTCCATGGCGAACACAACATCTCAACACATACTTAGTACATCGGCAAATTTATTGGGATTTTGTCTATTCGTAATTACATCACTCCATATTAATAATCATGCTGAATACAGTTTCATTGATGAATTTACATCTGTAATAGCATTGATTCTTATTTTTTCTTGTTTGTTTTCTTTTATATCACTTCGAACAAAAAGTCTGACACGTGAATATCGCATGGAGAGCATAGCCGAGTATTTATTTGTATCCAGTTTATTGGGAATATTGATAGTTATCATATTAATTTTCTTGAATTATATAAAATGAGAGGTTTTAGTAAGCTTCCGGAAATCACATTTTCTTTTTGGATAATGAAAATTTGTGCAACAACATTGGGTGAAACAGCCGGGGATTTACTTTCTATGACGATGAAAGTTGGATATGCACTTAGTTCAGCCATACTTTTAAGCTTTTTCTTTGTTACTTTAGTCATTCAACTTTCAATCAAGAAATTTAATCCGATTATTTATTGGATGGTTATCCTGGCAACAAGTACAGCCGGTACAACAATATCTGATTATATCGACCGAACGTTAAAGATAGGTTATGCTTCCGGTTCATTGATCTTGATATCACTTCTTGTAATCACTTTGATAATATGGAAATTGACGGAAAAATCTTTGGCAGTCTCAAACATTCAAACATTTCGGGGAGAGATATTTTATTGGACAGCCATTTTATTTTCAAATACCCTTGGCACAGCTTTAGGTGATTTTCTTGCTGATGACTCCGGGCTTGGTTTTGCAGGAGGAGCAATACTTATTGGAGGTTTGCTAGGGTTAACCGTTCTTGCCTACCGCTTTTTAAATATTTCACATATAATATTATTTTGGGTAGCCTTTGTTTTAACGCGACCATTTGGAGCGACTTTCGGGGATTTGCTGACAAAAACGCACGATAAAGGGGGTTTGGATTTTGGAACAATCGGTTCGTCACTTATTTTATTTTTGATTCTTGTTTCCTTGATTATTATTTCCATTTTCAAACTTAAGAAAGAAGCAAAAGTGTCTACTTGATACTTATTGTGACTTTTGAAGTATATTGTTATTCCCGGTAAGGAAATTATTATCGAAAGTAGCTTTCAAGAATTTAGCTTACAACAATTTGACTGCAACGCAGGAATAGTTATTTTTTTTACTCTAATATTGTTTTCCACATTAGATGGGCAAATTCATCCCAGTTGAATTTATTTGCGTATTCAAGTAAATCAGAAGTATTTTTTCCCTGTTTGATTATCTGTTCAGATACTTTTGACATCAGTAACGACAATGCTTTCGGATCATTCGCATTGAAATAATGTGTCAAGTTGCCTCCTGATTCCGATAGGCTGGAATTGTCGGCAGCAATAACGGGGGTGCCACAACTCATTGCTTCAACAATAGGTAATCCGAATCCTTCATAGAGTGAAGGGTAAATGAATGCGATTGCCAGCGAGTAGAGAGTTGGTAAGTCTTCCGTATCAACAAATCCGGTACAAATAATTTTATCTTTATTAGGGTGATGCTTCAGAGCTTCATGAAAAGCTTCTGCTTTCCATCCGATTCCACCGGCAATTATCAGAGAAATTGAATTGTTATTATTTTCTTTGTATATTCGAAAAGCTTCTAATAGAACAAGCAAGTTCTTCCTGGGTTCTATCGTACCTACGAATAGGAAATATGGATTGTTAATTTTATATTTTTCTAATACACCCTGTTTATTGGAGGGTATGAAAATCGAACTAACTCCGGGATAAATTCGTTTTATTTTTTTGCAGTTAAGGGGATAGACTCTGCAAATATCTTTTGACGTATTATCTGAATTAGAGATAATCAGATTTGCTTTATTTAATATTCCTTTTAGAAAAATCTTTTGTAAAATCTGACTATGCCACCTGTGTAATTCGGGAAAGAGAATGGGAGTGAGGTCATGAATGATGGTAACGCGTTTGATATGACTTAGGAGGTTGAAAGGTCCGAAGTGGGCGGGTTCTATTACGATGTCTATTTTTTTTCGATGAAGAATAAGGGGAACAAGAAAAAACAGTCGCAAGGAAGCGAATCCAATGGGCAAACGGGTATTCCAGACTGAAATTTGCTCAACGCCTTTTAAGGTTACATCATGTTTCTCGCGTAGTAGTATTAATTCGTGGCCGGGATTAGTCCGTATCATGGCTTCTGTCATTTCACGCGTATACACATGAATGCCGGCATTTTGATTATCGATAGGATCGGCTAAAATGGCTATGCGCATGAAAGATTTATTTTTATAGTCGAAGTAGGTTATCTTCTAATGAATTGTTGATTGAACTTTTATTTGTCATATAAAGTATTATCTACTGTACAATTCGACCATACCCGGCAATTTTTTTATATACCATCAATGTATCGTATATGCTTTTTCTCCATCCAAACTCAAACGACCTATGGTGCGAGCGAATGGCAAGTTCATTACGTAATTCTTTATCAAAAAACATTTTACCCATTTGTTCTTTAATATTATTTACATCATTGGCATCTGCAGCAAGACCCGCATTGCCTATCACTTCTGTCATTGAACTGTTGTTTCCATAAATAACAGGGGTTCTACAGCTCATCGCTTCTAATGGAGGAAGTCCAAATCCTTCGTAAAATGAGACGTAACACAATGCTAAAGCTTCAGAATAGATTACAGGCAAATCTAAGTCATCGACAAATCCGGTGAAAATAATCCGGGGGTTATCGAGGTGTAACTCTTCGCTTAAATGTTCTGTTTTCCAACCAAAATTACCGGATATAACGAGATTAATTTCTGTTTCAGGATTTTCTTCGACAAATTTATTGAAGGCACGAATGGTATTAGGAAGATTCTTTCTGGGTTCAATAGTAGAAAGACAGAGAAAATATGGTGTTGCTCCAAGTTTATATTTGTTCCGGATTATTTCAGCTAATCCTTTGTTCACATTCCATTTGAAAAGATCCTGATCAGGTGCCTCATAGACCAAATGAATTTTCACGGGAGGAACAGGGTAATTTGACTTCAGGTCATTAATTGTGTTTTGCGAAACAGCTATAACTTCCGCATTTTTTTTCAAGATGAATTGCATACCTGATTCAGCAAGGCCAATGTTGATACTTTCATGATATGCCGGAAACAATTTGTGAGTGATATCGTGTACTGTAACTACGAAAGTGTGTTTTGTTTTCTTGAAGAATTCAGAATTCTGTGGTAAAGGAACATGTATTAAATCAGGTGCATCTTTCATGGCTGCGAGTTTTTGATAAAAAATTCTCATCGGTCTGAAGGATGTAATCTGTTGAATGATTCTAAGAAATATTCTTATGCCACTAATTTTATAGATGAAGGAAACCGTCTTATATATATTCGGTGATATCGCATTTTTTATCCGGTCTTTAAATCCCAGCAATTTTGTTTCATAGGGTTGAAGCAGAATTTCTTCTTCAGCGATTAATTCTTCTTTATAATTTATAACAGGAAAAATTTTATTGACGACAAGCAATTTGAATTCCCAACGAGGGTCTCCGTTAAGTATGACATCTTCGAATTTTTTCAACAAATGTTCGAGGTAACGTTTGATACCGTCGTTAGCAGGAGTCAAGAGTTTCGTGCCTTCAATATATACCCTGATTTTGGAATTTGTTTTCTGCGGGATGACCCTTCCCATCTTCTGTATGACACTGTAATCGAGCACGGGATTCTGACCGATGGAGCCTTTATAGGTTTCATATCCCAGGCGTTCCATGATATCACCGTGATAATTCCAGAAAAGATCCTGAATATGGGCAGGCATTTCTTCTTTCCATCCTCCTGATTTTCCTTTTCGGAAAAATTTTGTTGCAAATTCTTCGGGGTTAAATTGTGGATCGATAAGCTTCGAAGTACCTCCATACTTTGGTTTCCCGGCTTTCATTTCTTTAAAATCCGGCAGTTTATCCCATTTGGGAGGTGGAAGTGGAATTAATTTTTCTACACGTTTAAAAACGGCTACAGGATCTGCTATTAAGTCCTCGTATCGGATTACTAATTGAGCACGCCGAATCCAGGCAGCAGCATTTTGCGACCATCCTCCGAAAAAACTTCCTTCTGCAGCAACAATTGCTTCCTGAAGATTCATCAGAAAATCAGATCCGGGGTTTACCAGGTCTTTTCTATGGTGAGCTATTGAAACTACGGCATCTCTTCCGTCTCTCACCAGATAAATAGCGGGGATCGAAGGATCATCCGGAATCAAATCTTTAGGAAGCAGGTGTGTTTTTACAAACCGGTAACGATCATAATTTTCATCAACCGGATACGACGTTTCATTATGCCAAGTACTTGATTCAATGCCATAGACATAATACAGAATATTTCTAAAATAAGTATTTCCTGAGCGTGGAAAAGAGGCTATCCAGCAATCCATTAATATTTTCTTTTATTATGAATTTCAAGAACCTTAGAATATAGTTTAATATCCTCAGCGTTAAGTTCTGTAATTATTTTTCTTAGCTCGCTTGTTACATCAGGAATTTTTGATTTAAATTCCGTATTGTCATTTATCCATGGGATGTCAAATGCCTTCCATTTTAGCATGACAGCAAGTTTGTTCACATCGTTGTTAAAGTGTTCTGTAATCCCCATAAAATAAAAATCCTTTATATTAAACCCTTCAATAAAATTACTCATGAGATTCCTTGTGTCATCCAACGACGCGTATTCGAGCAGAGTTTCGTTTTTTCTCCGTTGAAGTTCAGGATCGTTTATTGCTAATGCAATCCTTTTCTTGAAAAATCCGTAATTGGATATCACCCTTTCTACCGGATCCCGAAACCAGGCAATTAGTTTTGAGCTTTTAATGTTTTTCCAATCTTTAATTTCTTTGTAACGGAAATGACCATGAATCACCTTTGTTGTTTCATTTAATTGTGATTTGAACTGGATCGTTTCGGGAATGCTTTTATCAGGAAAATTTTTTCTGTCGAAGTGAATAACAGAACCGGAAGGATAAACGGAATTAAGAATAGCAAGAAATGTTCTTCCGGCAGTTTTTGGAATATGTATGGAAACCAATTCGATCATAAATAATACTCTTGTTCTATTCTTTTAATTTATCCTGCCTGATTTTTAGAGCTTTTTCATACAATAGTACGTCTTCCATGTTCAACTCTCGGATTTCATTTAAGAGATCATCGCTAAGGTGAGAATTTCTTTCTGGTGTTTTGTTGTGATGAATGATTTCAGGAACTATTTCCAACTTCAATATAGTGGAAAGACGTGTAATTTCAGATTCGTAAAACTCGTAGATGCCTACAAAATCGTAATCTTCGAGTTTGCTTCCTGAAAGAAATTTCACCTGGCGGTTCCTGTTAATTTCCGCGCGGGCATATTCGATTAGCGTCCTTTGGAGCTTGCTTATAATGTTTAAATTATTTCTTTCTTCATCGAGCAACTCTTTCAGACGTGTTTCCAGATAATAGAAATTAGAAATAACTCTTTTAACAGGATCGCGAACCCATGTTATTAATGTGTATTTATCAGGCAGAGTAAAATTCTTCAATAACGATTCATAAACGAAATGTCCGTGAACTACCTTGACATTGGGCAGCTTTTTCTCTTTGTATATTTTTTCATTTAGTCTAATAACCCCGTTAGTTTCCATATCAAGCCATACAACCTGATCTTCACCATATATACTTTTAAGAATATTTCTGAATGATGTTCCCGCAGTTTTTGGAATGTGCAGTGAAATTATTTCAGGATATGAATTGCGGGTAAATATCATTTGATTATACTAAATTATTCCTGGAGGGTAAACTCGTGCAGTTTTTGAGATAATAATCGATCCCTTCTTTAATATCTTTGGAGCCGAAAATGATTTTTCCTTCGTCGAGTATCAGTATACTGTTGGCAAGAGATTCAATCATTTTTAGGTTATGAGTGATGAAAATAATCCCGCATTTTTCGGAAATATTTTTTAAATTTTCTAGACATTTAGATCGGAAAGACACATCGCCTACAGCAAGACCTTCATCAATGATAAAAATATCAGGTTCGGTCGCCGCGGCAATCGAATACCCTAATCTTGATTGCATGCCGGATGAATAACTTCCATAAGGTGAATCTATAAATTTACCTAATTCGGAAAACGAAATAATCCATTCGATTTTTTCTTCCAGCTTTTTTTTAGACATACCAAACATGCCGGCTTTTACATAAATATTTTCCCGTCCTGTAAAATGAGGGTGCATACCTGTTTTTAGTGCGAATAAACTTGAAACGGTACCATTAACCTCGATCTTTCCCTGGTCAATCGGATAAATTCCTGAAATCATGCGCATCAATGTTGTTTTACCTGATCCATTATTACCAAGTACACTGAGAATTTCTCCTCGATGAAGTTTTAAATTGACATCTTTTACAGCCCAAAATTCCTGTGTTCTTAATTCATCACGTTTAAGTTCTTGCCCTATCATTAAGCGACTCAAATCAGAGATGCCATGGATCATACTCCATTTTAAATTCTGACTGAATTTTTTACCTACTCCATTAGCATTAATCAATATTTCGCCTTTCGTCATCTTTCAATTCAATTTTAGTAAGTAATTTTTTCAAATACTATTGGACTTGAAATTGTAAAAAAGCGAAAAGCAAATAATAAGAACAGAAACGAAAAGAGTGCGCAAACAAAATATAATTCTATGTCCGGAAAACCCTGACCTAACAATACACTCCTCGGAAAACTTAACAGATAATTCAGAGGATTGTACTTCATTATAGTTTGCAGTGTGAGGTTGTTAACATTGGCTGCGAAAACTACCGGGGTAATATACTTTAGGATTTCCAATGAATTATCAAAAACTGTTGTAAAATCTAAAGCAACAATTTTTAAAACCGAAAAAATAAGACCTAAAGCAATACCTAATATCATTAAGGGGACTAAAGTTAGCGGAAATAAAAGTGCAGTCCAGTTAAACGATACTCCATAAAATATTAAGACAAGAATCGACAGCAACATTGGAATTGCAAAGTTAAAGGTTGTTATAATAATTTTCTCAATGACAATAATTACATGTGGAAAATTATTATGCAATAATTCTCCGCCACGACCGGTGTATGTTTCACTTATGCTTTTATAGAAGCTAATAAATAAGACCCATATAGCATTGCTCAAAAAAACATATGCTACATAAGGCACTTTTGTTTCACCCGGATTCAATATTCCTGTAGCATTCAATAGTACCCATAGCAAAATGGAGAAAAATGGAGAGATGAATAACCAGGCAGCTCCCAGAAATGACCTTTTGTATTGTTGAGTCAGACCAACTCTTGTAAGCCACTTAATAAGTGTACTGAATTCGGATATGTTCTTGAAGAGTGTACTTATACTGCCGAAAAGTCGAAATTTCCGGTAATCGTTTGGAGTATAAATTTTCAATTTAGTCATTGATGGAGTAAAAGGAAACTACTTTTATTATTTCTTAATGGCTTAACGTTGCTTATAGGAAAAATGAATCATTAGTACCTGTGTAATAACGTAAAGTATTGTTATAAGTTCTTAAATATTTATTGAATATAGTAGAAATATTATTTAAAGTTGTTTTCTCTATTTATGATTCAGGTCAATGATCTAATATCTATGAGTTCAACTTAAAATGATATGTATAAAACTCTGAGGAATGTACTTATTATTTGAAATTTGGTAATATATTTTCTCTTTACCAAAATTGGCTTCAGATTTAATCTATATATTTGCTACAAATCTACAAATACAGTAAAAATATGAAAAACCTATTTCTTGGAATACAAGCAATATTAATTGTTTTAATTCTTGCGGCTTGTGAAGGTCCTAAAAAGAGTCCTGATAATCAATCGGTTGGCACTCCTTCCACGCAGCCAGCGTCTGATGTAAAAGATACGGCACCACAAAGTGAGCAAACAAATACGGCGGATGCAGAATCGATGAAACAGGAGGTCTTAAGTCCTACTGTTCCCGGTACTGAAATTGTTGAAAGTGCTGTTACAAGACTTACACGTAAACTTAATTTGTCTGATGCACAAGCTTCGACAATGAAAGGGATTTTTTTGAAATCATTTGTCGAAATGGGTTATGACCTTGGCAAAGAATACCTTCGTGATCAATCTCAAAAGATGTCATTGGAGCTGATTAAAAAATCAACGAATCAAATACTACCTAATCTCGATGCAAATCAACAGGAGCAATTTAATAAATTAGGACAGCATTAAATCATAAACAATTTATAGATAACTTATATTTTAAAGTAGCCGGTTTATCCGGCTATTTTTTTAAGAAAATTATTTACTTTTTTTCAGGAATTCAAGTCATGATACAGCTTTAAGTAATTTTCAATACTTTTTTCCAATTGAAAATTAATTGGCGCTTTTAAATGCCATTCTTTCTTTATTGCTTTTTCAAGAGATTGTGATAATGCTTCTGCATTTAATGTTTCGATAAATAGATGATGTCCTCCTACAACTTCCGGTAACGAACCTTTGTCGGATGAAATTATGGGTATTCCCATTCCCACTGATTCAACTGCCACAAAACAAAATCCTTCACTATAAGAAGGAATAATAACGCAAGTAGAATGTGAGACTTCTTTTAATAATTCAGATTTAGAAAGATTATGTTTTAAATCTATATTTTTTTCAAGTTTTAGTTTTTTAATTAGTGCCATTACTTTTTCAAACAATTTTTCCGGATAAGTAGGGATAATTAATTTTAATCTAGCTTCAGGATGATTAACAATAAACAACTTTGTTGCTTCCAGTAAAAGATCAATTCCTTTGGAAATACCAAGTCGTCCGAAAAAGCAAAATGTAAAATTTTCCGGAGGTTGAAAAGGGAATGGTTTTAACATGTCGTAATTAAGTCCGTTATATATTTTGACTACTTTATTTTCAGGTATACCGTGATTAATTAGAGACTTCGCAGTGAAGTCAGAAACAGCCACATATTTGTAAAAAGGAAGTTTTAAAATAAACCATTCATACAAATAAAAGCAGCGTAATTTCCATTTCGGGGTGAATGGTAAGCGAAACCATAATTTACCCCATACTTCATGAAACGTTATGATGACTTTTTTTCTCTTTAACAAGCCGGCCAGAAAAGCCGGAATAGCAGAATTATAGGAGGTTGTGTGAATGCAATCAACGTTTTTTGTTTTTCGGATTACTTCAGGCAAACTCATAATCGTAAATAGAAAACGATTTTTACAATTTACTCTGGTAATATTTACACCTTGATACTTTTCATATTTTTGAACTTGATCATCATGACGGGTGGTAACCACGTCTACCTCATAACCATTTTGGGCCAGTGAAACGGTCAGATTTAAAAATAATTCTTCGGCACCACCAACGTAAGGATAAAAATGTTCAACTACGAATAGAATTTTCATCCCTTATTTTCATTCTTAGCTTGATTTTCAAGAGCAATTTTTCGAACAAGTTCAGTAATGATCTTGTTTTGCTTTTTGAAGGAGTTGAACAATTTAAAATTAAGAAAAAATAAAATTGCCAGTCCGATGAAAACGATTCCATTAATGTGATCTTTTATTCCAATGGATTTGGAAAGGAAAAAAGTTATGGCATCAGGAAATATGGCGACCAAGGATATAAATAGCCATAACATTATCCATAGCAATGATTCAAAAAAAGTATTAATACCTGTTCTGAATTGTCGAACAGAATAAAGTGTTCCTACCAAACCCACCATGGGTACAATAATCTGATATATTTTCATTTTTATTTATTTTTAAATAAGGCAGAATAGAATAAGTTAATAAATGTCCGGATTCCATTAAAAATGTTTTGGCCTTTATCTTTAATTTCTTCCCTGTAATAAACCCTTATTGGCACATCAATTACTTTAAGTTTGTATTCATGTGCTTTAATGAATATTTCACTGCAATGTTCGTATCTGTCGTGTTCAATGACTATTTTGTTTAAGGCATTTCTGTTAAAAACCTTGAACCCTGACTGCGAATCTTGTACTCGTTTCCCTGTGAAAATACTGGTTACAATGTTTGCAACCTGGTTGTAATACCAATTCTTGAACGGGATGTCTTTGGTGTTTTCCAAAAATCGGTTGCCGATAGTAATATCAGCTCCGTATTTATAATGTGCTACGATAAGTTTTTCGATATCATCTACATCATGCTGTGTATCGGCATCAATCATTACGATTGTATCAAATTTTGTAAATTCCCTGCAATATTTTAATCCTGTTTCAGTTGCGGCTCCTGCACCTCTGTTTACTATATGGCGAAGAGTAGTAACATTATACTTTTGAATTAAATCTATAGAACTATCTGTTGAGCCATCATCAACTACAATTATATTTAAATACCCTTTTTCCTTCACCGCACTAACCACCTTTAAAAGTCGATCTCCTTCATTGTAAGAAGGAATTATAATTGCGATATCGGAGCGAATCTGGTGCATTTTTGTTTGGCGGACTAAAGAATTTCAAATAATGCATCTGTTCCGGGATCAATAACACTTTTCCCTACTATCTCATACTTGGCTTTAATAATTTGTCCTTGATTTTTAATATCCAAATCGCCATCGGGCCTTTCAACAAGTCTATTCGTATATAAAAGTCGGAACTCAGGATTGTTTACAATAGCAATCATTAATTCATCAAATTTTTTGGTCAATGACTTGTCAGGTGTCTGATCTAATTCCGGAGTTTTAAAATTAACCAATACATACTTGACGTTTATTCTTTTAAATTCTTTTGCTAATAAAGTGCGATCATTATTGACATTTGTATAAATTCCTTTAAATAACCCCAACTGATTATCTTTATATACTCTGGAGTCGTTATTTATTAAATAATAATTGAGAGGCGTAGAAACATTTATGACCTTTGCGTTTTTGTCTCTGTTTAAAGTTTTAATTATATTTTGTAAAGCAGGAGGGAAAAATTGTTTTAAGGCTTCACGCTCATCGTATTCTCCTATGGCATATTTAACAGATTGAACATCTAAAAATTCATTAAAATTTATTTTATTTAGTTCTTTTACAAAAAGAAATTTTTGAGGAATTAATTGAAAGGGAAGAATGATGATAAACCATATTGCCGTACATGCCATTATATAATTTTTAATAAATCTGCCTGAACTTTCTTTTTTTTCTGCATTATTAGCAAGTAGCGCTATGATGACAGGAATCAATGAAAAGCCAACAAGTCCATAATAGACTATACCACTGGACAAAATTAACCAATATTGAACAATACAATAAACAAAAGCAATTGTAGATTTGGAAACTACTCCCAAACCTGAAAAACTATTTTTAAAAATAAAATATATGGGTATAGAAAACAGACTAACTAAAATAAAACACAGTCCAAGTGATTGAATTGTTAAGTAAGAATAAACCGGCATCAATATTATTTCAAATCGGACTAATAGTTGTTTTAGAAAAACATAAACCGGAAGTAAAAGGTCTTTGAAAAAAGATGGATCTGTAAAACCTTTTCCTTTTAAAGACTCTAAAGCAGATTCATAGTTTATGGGGCCTTTTAGCAACTGAACAGAAATTAATGAAACGACAAGTACAAATAGTAGTAAAATCATTTTTATTATATTCCATGGTAACTGTCGAAAGGAAAAAACAAAAATGAAAATGGGGATCAGAATAAGAAAAAGTATTCCTGTTTCAGAGGTAACCATATTTACATTTGTTTTCATCACAATATCATAAGGAAGCGATAGAAAACGAATTATTCCTGATTCATAGCCGAGATATCGTCTAATTTCTTCATTCTTTTCATTATTGGTAGAAGAGTTGGTTGAAGTAGTTTGGGGTGAAACTGTTTCATTTAAGGAAGCTGAATTATTTAGCACAACAATCGGAGGAGAAAATTTCTCAAGTAAATCTGAAAACCCAAATGAAGAATAGTTTACTTTCAATAATTCGGGATAAGTATTTTTGTTTTTTTCAGGAGTTGAATTGTCACCGGTATTTTTTGCAACCCGGGGATATAGATCAGGCAGTGGAGATTTGCCGGTAAGCATGTTTTCAATAGAGATGCTTTTATTTTCGACACTGTTTTTTATTGCCCAGGGAAGGAAAGTAAATCCTATAGCAATCAGATATACTACAGCTTTTTTCGAAGCCACAAATAAGCCCTGTCGGTTATTTTTAAATGCAAAGATTAAGGCGACAATTCCCAAAGCAAAAGGAACAATGAACCGATAGAACATAAGATCCCTTTCAAATGCCGCAAACCTTGTCAAGTCTAATCCGAAGATGATGGCAAGGTTAAAAAAGAAAACGGCAATAGCTCCGTATTTTCCTGAGTTGGTAAAAAACAAGACTACTAAAAAGGCAAAAATGTTGATCATGGATACATACTTAATTCCGAATGTAAAACCGATTAAGCAGCCACAAAACGCCCACAAAATAAAATCAGAATGTTTTTTTAGAAAATTCCCCAATCGCGACAAAGAGCTTTTTTGATTTTTAGTATTGGTTTTACCGGAGAAAAGTAAAATGCTACACAGGGTAATAAACAATAAGGCCAAATCGTTTTTTTCTTCGAATCTGGAAAGCCAAATAGTGTTTGGTAATGAATAAAATAGAGCACAGGAAAATATACTCCAATTAACATTAAGGTCTAAATCTTTGCAAATCCTAAAAATAGCGATGAGGCATAAAATACCGGGCGTTATCGAAAGTAGAATAGCAATCGTTGGAGTGTTAAAGAGAATAAAGCCTGTACTCATAAATAAGGACCAGTTATAGGCATCGCCACCTTGCGTCAGGCCATGATAACCTGCGATAAGTTTCGGTACGTTCATGTATAAACTCAAGCCATCAAACCCTATAGGAAAAGTTCGAGTGTTTGAAATGAGGGTAATGGCCACCAAAAAAGTCATAAAACCATAGGCAAAAATTGTAAGAAAATGGATTTTGAATGGGACTGACTTTTTGAACAGAATTTCTTTCAGGACGACCAGGGATTTTTTCCATCCCGGAATCAGCAACAATATAAAAAGGGGAACAAGGATGAATTGATGCAATAACCCTAAGGCCCCCAATAGAAAGAGCAACATCGTAATGAGGAAAAATCCTAATGATAAGCTGATCAAAGCAGAAGAAGATTTTTCAAATGAATAGGGTAGTTGTTCTAAGACAAACATCCCGACACTCAAGCTTGTAAATAAGATGAATCCTAATCCCAAATGAAACGCAAGTGTTCGAAAGAGAAATGCAAACGATGAACTTGCCGGACTTTGGCTAATGTCCATTTTATTTAAATAAAAAAACATGATAACTACCATTAAGAGTAGTACAAACAAATAGTGGTAGATGCCTCTGAAATTTTGAATTTCCAATTGAAGCCCTATTTTTTTTCTGTTCGAAAACAAATAGGCGGTTGCCACACATAGAACAGCAACTGTAAAAATCAGGTCTGAATATTTTAAATATTTAAAACCCTCAATGAGGTAGCCGGAGTAGTTTAAATAGTCAATAAATAAGAAAGCAGCCCATGTAATACAAAACAACTGAACAAACCATGTTCCTAAAAGCTTTTTAACCATTTTAAGAGAAAGTTAGTTAATTAAAGTAATATAGACCTTCAAGTTGAAACATTTTAAGGGCGGAATATTATATACTCGGTGTGATTACAAATAAACAAATATTTAGGCAATTGATGGCAGAAAGAGGTTAATTTCTAGCGATTTTTAGCTCTTTCGATTTTAATTACCTTTTTATTTTGTGTCCACTTTCACTTTCACACGAAGAGATGAAGCTTATTCACTCAAAACTCTAGTCCAATAAAATAGTATTGTGGTTTACTGTTCAGACTTAAATAATTCCATAAGCTCTTTGCTGTAAGAATCAGAAGTTTTGTAGTCACAGGTTGCCGTAGTTCTGTCGTGTTTGTCTAAAGCAAAGTTTTTAAACCGCATGTAATGTTTGGGATCTTGCAACAGGTCGATCATTTCATTGTATTTCTCATGTTCAGAGAAGAAATCTCCGGCGAGCAAATAATGTAAAAGCTGAAAAGATGTTTCATGATTGATGTGATCACTTAACTCCATGTTATTTTCATCCAGTTCTGCCAGATTCAGTGCTTTTGCATTATAGAAATAGTAAATGAATTTAGCGATTAATTTATAGGCGCCATCAATGCTTTTAAAGGCATCTTGCATGGCAGAATTATCTTTCATGTTTCCTGCTTTCATTTTTTTATCCAATGCATCGGCAATCAGAAATGAACTTTTCATGCACAGATAAACACCGCTGGAAAATATAGGATCAAGGAAGGCAGAGGAGTCGCCAGTTAACGTAAAATCATTTCCATACTTTACATCTGTATAGTAAGAGTAATCGCCAACCACCATTAGCGGTTGCCCTTCTCTGCGTTTGGCATTTTTCAATAAGTCGGTTACATAAGGAGATGTACTCAATTCATTCAGATAAAACGGATATTTCCAGTCAGTAATTCCTTGTTCATTCAACTTTGCTTTTTCGGCCCGTACATAAGAGTTATTCAACACAACGCCAACGCTGATTCTGTTGACGCCTACGGGTATCACAAAAATCCAACCCGCTTTTTCTCCACCTAAATAAACTATAGGTTGAATTCCCACGTCTATAAACTCAGGCATTTCATCGAGCATCCAATGTGTGGCTAAAGCGATCCGATCGAGCTTGTCAAATGATTTTTTATTGTTGAATTTACGACTCAAAAAAGTATCCTGCCCGCTGGCGTCGATTAACTGTTTTGCATAGTAGGTGGTGGTAGTGCCATTTTTATCCATCACATCTACTTTTACAGTTTCATCCGGTCTGTCGAGTTCGACATTTGTAACCTTGGTTTCCTCCAAGACAGTTGCTCCGAATTTTCGGCTATTTTGTAAAAGCATATCATCGAAGGTCGCACGCAAGACGTGGAATGATAATGCGCTTTCGTCGTGAATGACTTTGTTAAAGCAGTAGGTGTTTTTTTTCTTACCGTCAGCACTAATGAACATGACTCCCGGCTTACGGACCATGTATTTTTTCATGTCTTCAAGGATTCCCATTTCATCAAGCATCTGGTAACAGAATGGGAGAAGCGATTCGCCTACGTGTTCTCGGGGGAATTTTTCTTTTTCAAATACGGTGACCGAATATCCTTTTCGCGCCAGTTGTGTGGCAACAGTAGAACCGGCGGGTCCTCCGCCAATTACTATGAAATCTTGCACTTTTTGCATGATGATTGAATTAATTTACCAATCTACAGGAAAGAATTATATACCGAGATTAGATGCAATAATATTTTTTTGAATTTCTGATGTTCCTGAATAAATGGTTGCGGCTAATGCATCTCTCACTTCCTGTTCGATACCATAATCGGAGAGATAGCCATATCCGCCAAATATCTGCATAGCTTGTAACATGAAATTTTTAACTGAATTGCTCACAAAAAGTTTAGCAATTGCGGCCTCTTTGCTGACATTTTTTTTATTATCCAATAACCGGGCGGCACGGTAAGCATATGCTTTAGAAACATCCAATAACACTTGCATTTCAGCGATTGCATGAGATATTCCTTGATATTTTGAGATACTCTGTCCCATGCTTTTGCGTTGTTTTGCAAAGTCAATTGTTTTATCAAGTACTCTTTGCATGGCTCCAAGATGTATACCGGTCATGCATATTCTTTCCCATTCCATAGAATGATTAAAGATAATTGCTCCACTGCCTTCTTTTCCCAAAATATTTTCTTCTTTCAGAGCAACGTCATTAAAAATAATTTCACCGAGCGCACAACTTTCCAGTCCCATTTTACGGAATTCAGGACTAATGGTATATTTTTCCTTTTCAATAATAAAGGCAGTTATGCCGCCAAAAAATCCTTTATCAGGATTGGTAGCTGCATAAGTTAAAGCGATGTTGGAAGTTGTGCTGTTTGATATAAATGTTTTAGTTCCGTTCAGAATAAAATCATTTCCTTTTTTAATTGCCTTGCATTGCATGTTAAATGCATCCGAACCGCTTTCGCTTTCTGTCATTGCATTTGCAGCAATCCAATCACCGTTGATTAATTTAGGCAGATATTTTTTCTTTTGATTTGAAGCGCCATATATGTGAATGGGAATAACACAAGAAAGTGTGTGAGCGGCAATAGCAAAGGAAAGGCCATTGTCTGTGTTTCCTTTACTAAGTGCTTCGAAAGCAAGAAGCATCTCCAAAGCACCCAAGCCCAGTCCGCCAAATTCTAAATCAATACAGGTACCAATGATTCCTGTATTGGCTAAATATCTCCAGCGTTGAGTAAAAGGAAGTTTATTGTCCATGCGGAGGGCAGATGCATAAACATTCTCTTGCAACAATTTTTGTTGTTCGCTTAAATCAAAATTCATTAAAGTTGTTTGTCTAAAGCCAGCAAATCAACTTTGCCGCTGCTGGTTTTCGGCATGGCATCTAAAGTAATGAATTTATCGGGAATCATAAATACAGGTAGGTGATTTTGACAAAATTGCTTTAACTTTAGAAAGATTTCCTCTGTTTTATGGGGACTTTCGAGAAAGCAAATCAATTGATTTTTGTTGGCAGAGAATATGACGGCAGCATTGGAGACATTCGGAAAGGAAAGCATTACCCGTTCGATTTCGCCGGGTTCAATGCGAAAGCCGTTTTTCTTAATCATCCTGTCTTTTCTGTTTACATAAACCAGGTTTTCGGAATTATCTTTATAGACAATATCACCGGTTCTGTAATAACGTGTTCCGTTCTTGTCAAAAAAAATAGTTGATTGTGTTTTTACCCTGTCATTCCAGTATTCATTAAATAGAGATTGCCCGGCAACAAGTAGCTCTCCTTTTTTGAGACTTTCGGTAATTACATTATCGTTTTCATCCACGATTAGCAGTTGGGCAAATTCACAGTTTTTCCCAATTGGAAAAACTGCGTATTCTTTGTTTTTCGTATCTAATTTATAGAAAGTACAGACATTTGTTTCTGTAGGCCCATAAAGGTTTGCGTAGTTTTTATCCGGCCAATGCTTTAGTAAAAAGTAAAAGTTTTCAGTATGAAAAACCTCACCCGCAAAAAGTACATTCTTCAATGACGAATAATCGTATTTATTTAGTTTGCCATAATTTGCCAGTGTCGAATAAAAAGTGGGTGTTCCATATATGGTAGTAATCAGATCAGTGGAAATTTTCTGCGCCATTAAGAGTGCATTTTTAGTTTCCTTTTCTGTATACAGATGTAATGTGGCGGACATTTTGGCTGTTACATAGATATCGAAAACAGACAGATCGAAATTAAATGGGGCAATAGAAGCGATGTGATCCTGATCGGTTATCTCAAACTCTTTTGCTGCCCAGTCAATAAATACTATAGCCGCAGCATGAGAAATGACGACTCCCTTGGGCGTACCGGTTGATCCGGATGTAAAGAGAATAAATCCGCTATCATTAGGGATGGTGTATTCTTTTCTGGGCGATGACTGAGCGAAAAGTTTTATTCCTTCCGAGGAGTGAATTTGTTGTAAAACCAAATCTGTTTTATTCAGTTCTAGTCCGCATGGTTCATCACAGGCAATAAACGTTGCGGCTGTTTCATCGATGATATATTTTGCTCTGTTTGCAGGATTGATTGAAGTAATGGGAATGTAAATACATTCGCATTTGCTGCAGGCAATCATCAGAGCAATGGAAGCAGCATTTTTAGAAGAATAAATGACGACTCTGTCGTTTTTTTGGATTCCTTCTCTGATTAAAACCTCTATAAAAGTGATGGCCATTTCATAAATCTGCTTGTAAGTGAAATGGCTTTTGTCTGTTATTAAATAGCTATTTTCGCCATTGCGACTGATGGCATTTTCAATGTAGCTGTGTAATTTGTTATTTACCTTGCTCAAGGCAATTATTTTTTTGATTGTATAAACTGAGCGATTAAATCGATCGTATCCAGGTTTTCACGATCTACTTCATGAGGAAGAAATTCGATCTTAAATTTATTCTCTAAAAAATCAACCATTTTTAAAGTAGAAATAGAATCAACAATTCCTCCTGAGATCAAGGGAGTGTCATTTGCAATAAAAATATCTTCTTTTTGAATAATGTTGGTTTTAATGTAGGTCCTTATTTCTTCTTTTATATTTTCTGTTGACATGTGATTTATTTTTTTGTGAATTTTATGTTGAAGTAATCCTGATGAAGAAGGATTTTTTCCAAAAGCTTATTGGCGATTAAGCCGGTCGCTTTTTTATTTGGGTGAAAATCTACATCGGACAAGGATAATTCTTTTTTGTTTTGACCGGCATAGACATCTGATAAGCTAATTTGATTGATATTATTTATGCTGCAAATATCAGCCATAAATATACTATCTCTAATTGAACCTTTATCTTTTATTGCAGGTAAATAAACTGCAATTAAATTTGCGCTATCTTCTTTTGCAAGAAGGCACATTTTGTTAACAGCAAAGAAGTTAAGGGAGTCCGCAAAGTTCCCAAGTTTATTTTTTACGGTCATCCCACCATCATTTTTGGCAATGCCTGTCATTTCAACAATGTTTTTTAGATATGGATCATTAATAATATTGTCTGAATTCACTAATCTGTTGACATAGTTGCATACACGTAGACGATAATTTGAATGAATAAATAACAATACTGCATCCGGATTCCAATAACGAGCATTATCTTTATAAAGATAGAGGCGCTGAAAAAGGCGATAACCGTTTACTGAGAAATTGATTAGCTCAATATGTACCGGTTTATTATTCATAGTTGCTGAATAATGATTATTAAGTTCGCTTTCGACCAGACTAATAAAATCTTCACCATCGTTTATTCCGTTTCCGCATTCGTAAGAACCGCCAAGAATAATTATTCGATAAGAGGAATCTGGTTTATTTTTAGGATAATTTTTGTCCCGCAATCCAAAATCATTTAACGTGAAATTAATTCCGTTGTATTTTACTGATGCATTTGGAATGTTATCTGTGAGCATTAAATCATTACGAGAAGTAGTAGTTTTCGATGTAATATACTTGGTCCAGTTTTTAGTTATATCGTTATCGTTAACCCATATTTGGGAACTGTAGTTGTTTGTGCTGATGAGGTTTGTGTAGTAGCCATTGTCGATTACAGTTAAATCTGCTTTATTCAGTTTTTCGGTAATGATTGGAATTATTCGAACAGGAAAGTTCTTTTGCTTGCTTAAGACAAAAAGTGTGAGTAAGAGAACAATAAATCCCGTATAAGAAAGGGCATTTTTTTGTTTTTGAAAAAAGGTAAATCTATGTTCGGCATTATTTTGGTAAAAGTGATAAACTCCGGCAATGAAAAGGTAGCATAAACACAGAAGTAGAATAATTTTTAATTGTTCGAAATTAATATTCCTGATATTTTTCACAACAGTCCACCAGGACTCCAGAGAGTTGCATGTCCAAATGCTCCATAAAACAGACATAACTAACAAAACGATTAATCCTGAAAAGGCTTGTCGAAGTACAGGGAACGGTAAATTTATTTTACTGCCTGATCGATCTAATTCCTTTTGTTGAATAAGGGTGTTAATGGAAACAAGAAGTCCAAAACTGCCCCAGAATATGGCGTCTTTTATTTCTAATGGGAAAGTTCCTTTCAGCCAAAACCATTGGTAAGTGTGCAATATCCAGGTGATAAAAAAGGAGAGAAATGTAGAGATGATTAGTGCAGTATAAATACCGAGTTTTTTTATCTTAAAATAGATAGGATAATAGAATATTTTTATCATAAAATTTCTCCAGTACATATTTGTTCGGCGCCACAGGTTGCTAAAGCCGGTAGAGAAAAAGATGTTGTTGAAGATATCAGGAATATTATATCCGGAAAGGATTATTAATCCAATGGCAATATGGAATGCACCAATAACTCTTAATACGATCAAAAAATTCGCCACAAGAAAAATGAATACCTGCAAAGCGGTCTGAATTTCATCGAAAGGGATGATGATTAGATGGTAAATGAATCGATAAAGTAGTAATTGAAAAACACCTTTGCATATGAGAAGAACGCTTCTTCTGAGAGTGTTTGTTGTTATTCCCTCATAGGAGTTTATGAAAGTTTTATAATCAACTATAGGAAACAGAGGCATGGAAAAATTGGGAGTCAACAGAAAATAATTAATTTTATCTATACGGGAAACTTCCTTTTTCAAGTACTTTATTTCATAAAGAAAGCTTATGGTTCTGAACATGAAAAAGCTGCTAATTACGAATGGAATATATTTGTATTCTGCTAATTTATCTTCTTTAATAAGATAGATCATTGCCATTACAATCCCAAAAACAACTACGATTATTTTTTTAATTTGAAGTTTGAAGTTTGATATAAGAGCTACAAGTAATAGAGCAAAAATTGAAAGCAGTATAAAAAATTGTAAAAATTGTAAATGAAAGCTCCCATTGTCATACGAGACTCCATACATCAGAAATAATGAACACCCAAATAATGCCGGCAGTAATTTTTTAGGGTTAAGTTTAAAGATGTTTCCGATAAAATTAAATGATATGCAAAGAACATAAATTGTAAATAAATTAAAGCTCTTTTCTATTTGGAAATTGTAAATAAAGTACCCTATGAATAAAAATAATAAATAGTAAAGCCAATTCTTTTTATTGATAATCATAAACTAAATTCAAGTGAAATAGTTGTGCACTTAGCCTTACATTGTAATTTCAGTTGTTTTATTCGGGAGAATTCAAATATAAGTTATTTTATTAAAAAGGGCGAATTACTTTAAATTAAGGTGCGCAAATGACTTTACGAGGTTTTTTTTAAATTGATATAGGAAACCCAAAACCGGTATAACAAAAACCATTATACTTTGTTCCCTCTTTTAAAAGTGGTAACTTTGATTTTTGAATTATATACAATCAAGACTTATATCAACCATGAAATTCATTATCGTATCCCTCGCCATTTTCATTTCACTAATTTCCTGCGGCACAAAAACGCAACAACCAGCAGATGCTAATAAAGAGCAAGCGGCTCCAGCTTCAGATCTCATGAAGGAATCTCCTGCTTATGACCCTAAAGCAATCGATCCTAAAGCTCCGGTAGTAGAAGTTGTATTAAAGGCACAGGGAAATACAATGGCTGATATGCATTACGATCAAAAGGAAATTCACGTTCCAGCCGGGAGTACTATCAAGCTCGTTTTCATCAATGAAGGTACGGACAATACCATGTTGCACAATTTTGTTTTAATCGAAGAAGGGACTGCTGATGCAGTTGCTAAAGCCGGACTAACTGCCGGTGCCGATAAAAATTTTGTTCCAGCATCCAGTCAGGTTTTAGTTTCGACTACTGTTCTTAATCCGAAAGCAAAAACGGAATTGACATTCCCTGCTCCTGAAAAAGGAACCTACGATTTTATTTGTACATACCCCGGTCATTATCAAAAAATGAATGGAAAGTTTATTGTGGATTAATTTTCGCTTAATGCTTTCTCAATATCTTTGTCCGGAATTACCCACATCACAGAAACAGCAATAAAGAGCATTGCTGAAATTACCGGAATAAAAAATGCCATGGGAATGGAAATTGAATATAGTATGAGAGAGGTAATTCCTTTCTTATCTTGTTTCGCTAAGGCTAGTGTAAGATTTGTTTTTTGAGTGTAATGTGAGCTAATTGATTTCTGTAAAATATAAAATGCAATTCCACACAACAGTAACGATGCTCCATAAACAGCTACGGTCAATTCTGCAAAAGAATTTTCTCCCATCCATCCTGTGGTAAATGGAATTAATGAAAGCCAAAATAATAAATTCAAATTGGACCAAATTATTTTACTGTTTACATGATGCACAGTATGTACAAGATGGTGGTGATTCGCCCAATAAATTCCGATAAAAATGAAACTCATCAGATAACTGGAAAAAGTTGGAAGCAACTCTTTTAGTGCATGTAAATCGGTGGTATGAGGAATTTTTAGCTCCAATACCATTATGGTAACAATTATGGCAAGTACTCCATCGCTGAAAGCTTCAAGTCTCGTTTTATTCATATCCTTTTAATTAATATCAATGCAATTATACTGTTTTTTGATAATGTCGGTTAGGTATCTATTTAAGTTTTCGAAAACCGGTTTTTAACTTTTTTTTAATCATTAAACACCAAAAGGAAGTGGACGGCTCTTATTGCGAAAATAACATCCTTTTTAAAAAAGCGCACTTTTGGTCAAAATTTTTAATCCTTTTCGCGGCATTTTTTTTTGAATTAAGCAAGGTATTTAGGTGTGTTGGCCAACTTTTCCTTTGGTTTTACCACAGAATTTAGCAATCGCTTATATGCTATCCTATTTTCCCCTACCGTTTAAAACAAACGTATTAGATGAAAGGAAAAGCCATAATTAAATCTGTTTTTTGGTCAATTTGCTTATTAATAACAGCTCTCCAGAGTGCTAAGGGTCAGGTTGTTATTAATGAAATTTGCCCAACAAACACTTCGCTGATTGTTAATTCAACCGGCGAATATGATGATTGGATGGAATTGCACAATGCCGGAAGTTCTGCGGTAAACCTGAATGGTTATGGTTTAACCGATGATCCGACAAAGCCCTTTCAATTTACTTTTCCCTCATATTCATTACAACCCGGACAAAAAGTTCTGGTCTTCGCGGCGGATAAGACAAATAAGCTTGTCGTTGATCATTGGGAGATGGCCGTTAACGCCGGATCCATCTGGCGTTATGCAATCGGAAGTTTATCGTTAGATACGAATTGGAGAAACTTGAGTTTTAATGAATCGACCTGGAACACCGGTTATGCCGGAATCGGTTTAGGTGATGGTGATGATAACACAATCATATCTGCCACTGCTTCTGTTATGATGCGCAAGACTTTCAGCATAACAGACTCTTCACAAATACTGAAAGCAGTTTTGTTAATGGATTACGATGATGGTTTTGTTGCTTATCTTAACGGAGTTGAGATTGCAAGAGCCAATATCGGCACCGCCGGTTACAGACCTTCATGGGATGTGCTTGCTGCCAGTTCGCATGAAGCAAAATCTTACCGTGGCTTACCTATCGATTCGTTTTATTTAGGTTCTTCCTTATTAAGATCAGCTCTGAGACCGGGAACAAATGTTTTAGCCATTGAAGTGCACAATACTCCTGCTAATTCTGATGATATCACCTCCGTACCTTATTTGTTTTTTGGTATGAGTAGTCCGGGTTTAACCTATATGGCTATCCCAAGCTGGTTTCATGTTCCTGCCCAGGATTATTTTAGCGCTAAATTTAAAATCGATCGTTACGGTGAAACGCTTTATCTGAATAATCCTTCCGGTGTAACTGTTGATCAAAAGACATTTACAACAACAGAAATAAATCATTCTGTTTGTCGTATTCCGGATGGTTCTGCCAACTGGTGCTTTACTGCAACACCTACTCCTAATGCAAGCAATAATTCTTCTAACTGTTACAGTGCTTATGCTTCATCACCTTCTTTTTCAAAACAAGGTGGATACTATAGTTCGGCTCAGTCGCTCGTTTTAACATCCAATACACCCGGCGCAATCATTCGTTATACAACAAACGGAAATACACCTGACAATTCCAGTCAGGCATATACTGCGCCTATTACAATATCTTCTACTTCTACTATTCGCGCAAGGGTTTTTGCAAATGGTTATTTGCCGGGTCCGATGGTGACAAATACATACATCATCAACGGAACCACTCATCTTTCAACTTTTTCAATTACTACAGATTCCCTTAACCTTTGGGACTATAACACGGGTATTTATGTTTTAGGGCCGAATGCCGAACCTGTAACACCATTTAAGGGAGCCAACTACTGGCAAGATTGGGAAAAACCAGCTACAATAGAATACTTCGATAAAAATAAAAACGAAGTGGTAAAATTTGATGCCAGTCTGAGAATTTATGGTAACTATTCAAGAGCCAAGCCGCAAAAAAGTTTTGAGATCAAGTTAAAAGACAGCTATGGAATGGGATCTTTCATTTATCCGATTTACCCGGATAAATCTTATATCGAGGAAATTGATAATATCATTTTGAGAAATGCAGGCACGGACTGGAATAAAGTCCACTTTCGTGATGCATTCATGGAAAGAATGTTGAAGAGTACAAACTCCGGTTATCTTGCAACAGAACCGACAGTCGCTTATCTAAACGGAGAATATTGGGGCGTCTACCATATCAATGAAAATCACGACCAACATTGGATGAATAATAATTTTGGTTATAAAAGGAGCGAGATTGATTATCTGAAGGAATCAGGAACCAGCGTGAACATTCAGGAAGGAAGTGATGAGTCATTCTGGACTTTATACAACTATGCAACAACTCAGTCACCTGCTTCTCAACAATATTATGATTACATAAATTCACAACTGGATCTCAAAAATTATTCAGATTATTTTATAGCTGAAACCTTTTACAATAATGGCGATTGGATAGGTGAGTGGACAAACAATATCAAACTTTGGAGACCAAAGAAAAGTGGTGCGAAGTGGAGATACCTTATGTATGACCTGGATTATGGTTTAGGATTAAAAGGAGATGTGACTGATAACCGTTTGGCTATGGCACGTAATCCGATAGCTTTCAGTCATAGTTCAGAAATGTTTGATGCAATTCTGAAAAACCCAACCTATAAAAGAGATTTCATCAATCGTTATTGTGATTTGATGAATACCATTTTTCTTCCTGCAAATGCCAATTCAGTAATGCGTTCTTATAAAGATTCTATGTCATACGATATGCCGGAGCATTTCGCTAAGTGGGGTAGTAGTACGACAAACTGGAATACGTTAATAAGTGAAATGATGACTTTCGAAAACGACAGGATAGACATCATGAAAGATTACATTAAATCTGAATTTAACCTTTCAGGACTAGTAACCTTAACCTTTCAACCTTCTCCTTTAGGTTCAGGAAGGATAGAAATCAGTACAGTAACACCAACAACCTACCCATGGACAGGCGACTATTATAACGGAAACCCAGTAACAATTACTGCTATTCCGAATCCGGGGTTCACTTTTGATCATTGGCGATCACAAAAAGTTATCAGCTCAAATAATCCCAATCAAACAGTTACTTATAATTTTAATAGGGACGATGTTGTCAAAGCATTTTTCAGTGGTTCTGCTGTTACACCTAAATTATGTGTGAGTGAGTTGAACTACAATTCAGACTCCACCTACGATGCAGGAGACTGGATTGAATTGCATAATTATGGAACAACGGCTTTGGATATTTCAGGATGGAAATTAAACGATAGCAAAGACAACCATTCTTTTGTATTTCCAACGGGAACAAAAATTGCAGCAAACGGCTACCTTGTTTTGGTTGAAGATAGCAATAAGTTTAAGTCTTTCTTTCCAACTGTAACCAATCGAATCGGTCAAACCGGTTTTAACTTCAGCAATGGTGGCGATCAGATTCGAATTTTCAATCACACCAATACGCTCTATCTTTCTTTCTTGTATCAGGATCTTGCACCGTGGCCGGTTGAAGCAGATGGCGTTGGATTTACATGTGAGTTAACTTCTAACATAGCTAATCCGAATAATGGTGCAAGTTGGACAATAGGTTGTATCGGTGGTTCTCCGGGACGTGCTTATTCTCCGGCCATTATGGTTCCGCTTGCCGTTTTCGGTAGCACAACTTTTTGCAGCGGAAGCAGTACTGTTATCAAAGCCCCGTTTTTAGTTGCAAGTACTTACCAATGGAAAAAAAGTAATGTGAATATTTCCGGAGCCATCGATTCAGTTTACAGTGCAACTCAATCAGGTGTTTATACGGTCAGCATAACCAATCATGGTTGCACGGCTACAACATCTCCAATTACATTATCAACAGTAACACAACAGCCCATGCCGGTTACAGTCGCAGATGCACGTTGCGGTCCGGGCGAACTGACACTAAGCGGATCATCTTCCGATTCCATCTTTTGGTATACTGCCGCAACCGGAGGAACACAAGTAGCGGCCGGAAACACTTTTCATATACCATTCGTTGCTCAGACAACTACTTACTATGCACGAACAGGAAGAAATTGTCCGAGTAACTCAGTTGCCACAACGGCAACCATTATGCCTGCTGCCGCATCACCGGTATCTTCGGATACTGCCAGATGCGGACCGGGAACAGTTACATTATTTGCAACCGATACTGCAGAAATCCACTGGTACAATGCTGCTGTTGGCGGAGGATTGCTTGCAACAGGAAATTCCTTTACTAGCAATTACCTCGAAAGCGATACATCTTACTTCATTGAGGCCGGAAGCGTTTGTCCGAGTCCACGTATTGAAGTTCGCGTAGCAGTCAACTCAACACCTGAACCGATTGTATCTGATGCATCACGTTGCGGAGCAGGTACTATTACACTTGCTGCTAATTCTGCTGCTTCTGTTTATTGGTATAACACTTCTTCCGGCGGATCAGCGCTGACATCGGGAAGTATCTTCACGGCATCTCTTGCTGAAACAGATACTTTTTATGCAGAAGCAAGCAGCGGTTGTGCAAGTGCGCGAGTAATGGCAATTGCCATCATTAATCCGATTCCTCCTAATCCAATTGTAACAGATACAACGCTATGCAGCCCCGGTAGTGTAACACTTTTTGCCGATGCAACAGAACAAGTTGAATGGTATAACTCTGCATCAGGCGGAAGTATGTTTCTGACAGGCCCTAATTTCACCACCCCTGTTCTTACTTCTTCTCAAACTTATTTTGTAGAAACCGGATATGATTGTAAAAGTAACAGGGTGCCGTTTACTGTAACGATAAGTTCAATTCCAGCGGCGCCATCAGGTGCTAATGTTGCACGTTGTGATTCAGGAAGCGTAACGCTGAATGCGACTTCTTCACAACCCATTGCCTGGTATGATGCTCCTTCGGGTGGTAATCTTTTAGCAACAGGAAATTCGTTTTCGACTTCAACATTAACAACAACTACAACTTATTACGCAGAAGCCGGAAGTTTTTGTAAGAGCACTAGAACAGCGGTTCAGGCAATTATCAATGAAGTTCCTGCTCCTCCTGCCTCTTCCAATGTTTCCAGATGCGGTTCGGGTTCGGTTACGCTTACTGCTACTTCTGCTCAGCTAGTTTATTGGTTTAACTCTCCAACAGGCGGAACACCTATTGCAACAGGACTGACATTTAATACACCAGCTCTGAATGCATCAACAACCTACTTCCTTGAGACAGGAAATGTTTGTCGCAGCAGCCGTATCTCTGTGAATGCGGAAATTCTCCCACTACCTGCAAGTCCGGTTTTAACAGGTGCTTCGAGATGTGGTTCGGGTACTTTAATGCTGACTGCCAATTCGCAATTGCCAGTTACATGGTACAATGTTCCTTCCGGCGGAAATGCAATCGGAACAGGACTAACATTCAATACTCCTTCGTTAAATACAACTACAACTTATTATGCTGAAGTAAATGACGGTTGTGTCAGCCAGCGTGCTTCTGTACAAGCCATCATTCAGGCAATTCCTGCAGCACCAGTTACTTCGGATGTTAGTCATTGTGGACCGGGTGCCGTTACGTTTACTGCATCTTCTCCGGTTCAAATAAACTGGTACTCTTCATCTACAGGCGGAACTCCTTTAGCAACCGGTACTTCTTTCACGACTCCATCCCTTACTGCTACAACAACCTATTATGCGGAGGCGCAAGGAACTTGTATCTCTCCAAGGATTCCTGTTCAAGCCATCATCGCTTCTGTAACACCTGCTCCGGTTTTAACAAATGCTTCTGCATGTGGTACAGGAATGGTTGTACTTAATGCAACAGCGACTTCACAGGTTAACTGGTTTAATGTTTCTTCCGGTGGAGTGCCAATCGGATCAGGATTAAATTTCACAACACCTAATATTTCATCGACGACGATATTTTATGCAGAAGCAGGTCCGACAGGATGTGTTAGTCCGCGTGTTTCCGTACAAGCAATCATTAACGCAATCCCATCAGCGCCGGCAACGATAGATGCTTCGCGTTGTGGAACCGGCTCAGTAACTTTAACAGCTACTTCAGGATCCACAGTAAATTGGTACAATCAACAGAGCGGAGGAAGTTCTGTCAATACCGGATTGACATATGTTACTCCTTCGTTGTCTTCATCTTCTACTTACTATGTAGAAGCAGTTTCATCTGAAGGATGTGTCAGTTCAAGAACACCGGTACAAGCAGTGATCCGTTCGATACCTGCTGTTCCTGTTGCATCTGATGTCACACATTGCGGAAACGGTGTTGTCGTATTGAATGCAACATCAACTGAACAGATTAATTGGTTCACCTCTTCAACTGGAGGTTCTTCCATATTTACCGGGTCTTCGTTCAGCACTCCTTATTTATCTGCAACAACAACTTATTATGCAGAAGCCGGAAGTGTTTGTTTAAGTGGACGAATTCCTGTTCAGGCAATAATTTCTGCTTCCGCTTCAACTCCAACTTTGACAAGTGGTTATCATTGTGGTACCGGTTCTGTTACGCTCACGGCCAATTCAACTTCTCCTGTTATGTGGTATGATTCACCTACAGGTGGTACTCTTGTCGGAACCGGATTGAGTTTCACGACTGCTTCCCTCAATATTACTACAACATTTTATGCTGAGGCCGGAGTGAATGGTTGTGTAAGTCAGCGTGCTGCTGTACAGGCAGTCATTCGTTCTCTTCCTGCTGCTCCAACAGTGACAGATGATTCACATTGTGGTGCGGGTTCTTTTACGCTGACAGCCAGTTCTCCGGATATGATATTGTGGTATGATTCGCCTTCAACAACGAATCAAGTTGGATCTGGATCTACTTTTATAACACCGGTTATTTCAACGACGACTACTTACTATGTCGTTGCGAGTAATATCTGTTCGAGCTTACCGGTTGCTGTCAATGCAGTTGTCAATGCACTTCCTTATGTAAATATTGGTCCGGATACTTTATTGATTCCGGGCGGACAAACAATCATGCTGAATGCAGGTAGCGGCTTTTCTTCCTATGAATGGTCTACCGGTTCCACTGACCCGCAAATCCAGGTATCAACTGCCGGAAGTTATTC
Organism: Bacteroidota bacterium; assembly: GCA_031385005.1. GTDB lineage: Bacteria > Bacteroidota > Bacteroidia > AKYH767-A > 2013-40CM-41-45 > JADKIH01. The sequence goes on along the minus strand of JANNBB010000051.1, from coordinate 43,815 downwards.
TGTTGTAGTTACAAATAGCAATGGATGTTCGGCAACAGATAGAGTGTTCGTAAATATGATTACTTCCGTGACTTCATTGATAAACGATAATTCCATTCGTCTTTATCCAAATCCCGCGAGTGAGAAAGTTACTATTGAGTTAACCGAAAGTTTAACGAATAAGGCAACTCTTCATTTCTATTCGATGGATGGTAAAACAATATTTACGGAGGATTTAGAGAAAGGAAATGGATTTTACAGCAAGGTAATTAACCTTTCAGATGTTGCCAATGGAGTATATTTCTTTGAAATCAGAAGTGATGATTATTCTTATACGAAGAGAATTATTATCAGCAAATAATCGAAACAATTTTTTCAATATATGACAAAAGGGAGTTGAATGATTATTCAACTCCCTTTTTTATTAGATGCTTCTTCGCTATCTCTGTTCAGACCTTTGCTAACTCTGCGGTAAAACACCACCGCCTGTGGAAGTACCGAAGTTGGATTTTACCACAGAGTTAGCGGAGGCATGAACAAAGTAAGCGGAGATTTATGGAAAGTCAACTTTCTTTTTCTGAATAAGAAGAAATAATATTTCCGATATTGGCCTGCCCGTTTCCGCTAACAGCAGGCAATTACTCTCCAATTATAACTTACCGTTATTCAATTCTAAAAAAGGCCATTTCGAAATGACAGATGAGAATCTGATTCAGAGATTAAAACAAGGCGATAAATCCGCCTTTACCGAATTGGTGGGCCTTTATGGAAAAAAGGTAATCAATACCTGTTACCGTTTTCTTCTCGACAAGGAAGATGCGGAGGACATTTCACAGGAAGTATTTATTGAAGTTTTTTATTCGATCAATTCATTTCGCGGCGAGTCAAAGCTATCGACCTGGATTTATCGAATTGCCGTTACGAAAAGTCTCGATGAGATTAAAAAACGCAGTAGACAAAAAAGAATTACTTCAATCGGGAAATTATTTCACCTGGAGGAGGTGGCATCATGGCTCACCGGGGGCTTCCGTCCGGATACAATATTAGAAGGGAAAGAAAAACTGAAGGAGGTCATGAAGGCGTTGGATACATTACCCGATAACCAGCGTGTTGCTTTTACATTAAGTAAAATCGAAGGGTATAGCAACCCTGAAATTGCGGAGATCATGAATACAAGTACCGATGCCGTTGAGTCGCTTATTTATCGGGCAAAAAAGAAAGTAAGCAACGAACTGAAGATCATCTTATTAAATGAAGGCAAATAGTGCCGGAATTGAAAAAATACATCGTCTAACTAAATAAGTATCCATATGAAAGAATCAGAATTAAACAACAAAGTTTCAGAGTCGCTATCAGCTTTTGATAGATTAGAGCCCATTCAACCATCTTCCGAATGGCAACGATCTTTATCCGGAAGACTTGAATCCGCTAAATATAAAAATGCAGAGAGCAATCTCCCCGTTCGACTTGCAATAGCATTGATTATTATTTTTCTCGTAAACATTGCAGTCATACTAAACAGTTTTAATAATACTAAATCCAGGGTGAACAATCGATCTTCAGATTTGGAAAAAATTTCCAAAGAAATTTTAATTAACCCTGTTTCCTTAAGTAATTAAACGATGGATATTTTCTCAAAAAGTAAATTATTGGTTCGTGCCGTCATCGCACTGCTAATTTTAAATTTCATCGCTATTGGTATTTTTTTGTGGCGAGGATTTTCTCATCCGCATATGCCACCGCCACCTCGTAGTGTTCAAGAAGTTTCGCAAATTCTGAAGAGCGAACTGAATTTAACTGATCAGCAAGCAGAGCAAATTAATGAACTCCGAAAAAGTTATTTCGAGAAAGAGAATGAAGTGCTGAAGTCTTTACGAGCAGGAAGAGATTCCATGAACGCTCAAATGTTCAATAAGGATACCGATGAAGAACTCGTAATGGCTGTTGCAAAACGCATTTCGGAGAATGAATATAGAATGGAAATGCTTCGATTTGAACAGGCGAGGGCACTAAAGCAATTATGTACTCCGGATCAACTTCTTAAATTCGAAGGATTATTAAAAGAAATAAGAGACTATTTCAGACCACAAGGTCCACCACCAAGAAAATGAAAAAAGATATATTCATTCTAGTTTTATTGTTTTCATTCATCTCCGGGATGGCACAAAATTTTTGTGTTATTTCGTTTCAACCACTATTCGGTGAACGAAAGTTGCAGTTGTCAAATGCATATTATCAATTAAGCTCCGGTGACAGCATTCAGTTTGAGTCATTGAAGTTTTATATTTCAGATATTACTTTTTCAAATAAAGGTGCTTTTGTGTTTAAGGAAGAAAACAGCGTTCATTTATTGGATGCTTCAAATGAAAATACTCTTCATCTTTCAATGAATATTCCATCCGGACTATCATCGGATCAGTTAAACTTCAATATCGGATTGGATAGTGTAATCAATGTGTCCGGTGCATTGGGCGGCGACCTCGATCCAACAAAAGGAATGTACTGGGCCTGGCAAAGTGGGTATATCAATTTTAAACTGGAAGGAAAGAGCCCGCTTTGTAAAACAAGAAACAATGAATTTCAATTTCACATAGGCGGATATCAATCACCCTTCCAAACCATTCAGCAAGTAGGCTTGAAAATTAATTCAGCTCATCAGATTAATGTTTCAATCGATATAGAAAAGTTTATCAGTCTGCTCGATCTGACTCAAATAAACCAAGTCATGACACCGGGAGTTGAATCGGTTGTACTCTCCCGTAAATTACTACAATTATTCAGCGTACAATAAAAATGAAAAGAAACCTGATTCTATTCGTGATGGTATTTCTTGCGCTCGCTGCATTCAGAGAGGAGAAGGATCTTTTTATTGTACCCGATGGCTGGCCTAAACCGGCTTATGATTTTTCAAAGAATCCTTTGTCGTCTGCAAAAATAGAATTAGGCAGAGTTCTTTTCTACGATCCGGTTTTATCGAAAGACAATACTATTTCCTGTGCAAGTTGCCACTCTTCTTATACGGCTTTCGCCCATGTTGATCATTCTTTAAGTCATGGAATAGCAAACCGAATTGGAACACGAAATGCGCCGGCCCTGATGAATTTGGCCTGGCATCAATCGTTTATGTGGGATGGTGCCATCAATCACATCGATGTTCAGGCATTAGCTCCGATTAGTCAGCACGATGAAATGGATGAAGACATTCAACATGTCGTCGAGAAATTAAAAAATTCGTCTACCTATCCTGCATTATTTTTCAAAGCATTTCAGGATAGTGCTGTTACAGGAGAACATTTGTTGAAATCGATTTCTCAGTTTGTCCTGACTATCGAAAGTTACAATTCCAAATACGACAGCGTAATACGTAAAGAGTCGAAATTTTCTCTACAGGAAAATAATGGCTACAAGTTGTTTCAGAAAAACTGTTCATCCTGTCATGCTGAACCTTTATTTACTAATCTGAAATTCGAAAACAATGGGTTACTAGTAGATTCTACGTTGAAGGATACAGGCAGAATGAAGGTCACAGCTAATAATACTGATTCGCTTAAGTTCAAGGTGCCGACCTTGCGCAATATCGAATTTTCTTATCCATACATGCATGATGGCCGTTTTAAACATTTGGCAGATGTCTTGAATCATTATACCGGCGGTGTTCAGAAAAGTAAAACATTGTCCGAAAAACTGAAAACTCCTATCGTGTTAACATCCAATGAGCGTGTCGATCTGATTGCATTCTTGTTGACGCTTACGGATAAATCATTTCTCTTTAATCCTAAGTATTCTTTTCCTAGGAACCCGGAGGCAATGAATGACAAAGTCAAGAGCCAAAAATAAAAAGTATAAAGTGATAAATCAAAAATAAATATTCAAAAACTAACCAATACATATATCCCATGAAAAATAATTCAATAATTTTAATGCTGTTAATTCACTGTATTTATACCAGCGCTCAGACGAATCCGATAATTACTACATGGATTCAAAACACAACAGGAATTACAGGACGTCATTATGTAAATGGAAATTCTACGCCAATTGTTGATGCTGTGCTGGCAAATACACAAGCGGTTCAGTATTCAGCTACCTGGTCTTATATAACGACACAAGGAATTCCTGCTTACATAACAGGACCATTTCTGGATGGAAATCCATCGCTTGCTTCGGCACAGAATGCGATTTTTAAGTTCCCGTTAAACCCGGTTCAGAATACAGGAACTCCGACTAATACTACCGGTGGAAATATTGGTGTGTTTATAAACGGCGTTGCCTTTTTTGATTACAGAGACGGAGTGTCTTGGCAGAATTCGACAAACTCCCTTAAAGGTGGTCCGTTGGGTGGAATGGGAGATGGTGTGTGGAATAGAGATGCTGTTGTTGGAGAGCGTTTAGGATTCGATTGTTCTAAAGGTCACCCTGCAATGGGAAATTATCATCATCATCAGAATCCAAGTGCATTTAAATTAGACCTCAATGTTATCTCAACAGTTTGTAATTTATATGATGCAGATGGTTTGTATGCTATCGATAGCACACAACATTCGCCATTAATTGGTTTTGCTTACGATGGATTTCCTGTGTACGGTGCTTACGCTTATCAAAATGCAAACGGAACAGGTTCGATTGTTCGTATGAAGTCAAGTTATCAGTTACGTTCTATTACTACACGTACAACATATGCAAATGGAAATACTGTTACACCCGGACCGGCAGTTAGTGCAACTTATCAATTGGGATATTTCCGTGAGGACTATGAATATATTCCAACAACCGTTTCTACACCTGATTACCTCGACGAGCACAATGGAAGATTTTGTATCACACCTGAATATCCTGCCGGTATTTATTGCTATTTCGCTACCGTAGATGCTAATTGGAATTCGGCTTATCCATATTTGATTGGTCCGACATTCTACGGAGTAAAAAATGCAATGAAAGTAAATAGTATCAATGAAACAGTGACAACTTATTCTCCAACAACAGGATTATCCGATGCAGCAGAATCTAACTTGTTAATGAATGCATTTTACGTTCCTGTCAGTGACCTGATTGCTATTCAGGCGAATCATCTGATAAAGGATAATATTCAAATTGAATTGTTCGATATGAAAGGTAGTGTAGTTCAGAAAACTATTTTATACCAGGGAAGCACAATTGCCTATTTCGATACGCGGACTTTATACGGTGGGCAATACATAATTAAAGCTATTGGCAACGATGGTTCGTTTAACAAAGTAATTTCTATTATAAAATAATTGTAGCAAAAGAGAGACAGAATTTCTGTTTGTGACTTAAGCAGATTAGTTATGAAAAAGGGTAAACTAATTCTATTATTTATTTTTAGCTGTGTGATATCAATTGCGCAGACTAATCCTGCAATTACCTCCTGGTTAATCAATACAACTAACATTATGGGGCGACACTATGTAAGCGGAAATTATACGCCTATCAATGATAATGTTCTCGCGAATGTTCAAATGGTGAGGTATTCTACTAATTGGGTTTACATCAACACAAATGGAATTCCTTCCTATGTAACCGGACCCTTTCTGGATGGCAATCCTTCACTGGCATCCTCACAAAATGCAATTTTTAAAATTCCTCTGAACCCTACACAAAATACTGGAACACCCACTAGTACGACAGGAGGAAACATTGGCATTTTTATCAATGGCGTTGCATTATTTGATTACAGAGATGGAGTATCCTGGCAGTTTTCTTCGAGCTCGCTAAAAGGCGGACCGCTCGGGGGAACAGGCGATGGAGTATGGAACAGAGATGCAGTGGTTGCAGAGCGGAATGGTTTTGATTGCGCAAAAGGTCATCCTGCAATGGGTAACTACCATCACCATCAGAACCCAAGTGCATTTAAGCTTGACCTATCCGTAATTTCAACTATCTGTAATTTATACAATGCAGATGGACTTTATGTAATCGATAGCACCAAACACTCACCATTAATTGGTTTTGCATACGATGGTTTTCCAATTTATGGGGCTTACGGATATAGAAACGTAAATGGCTCCGGTGGTATAACAAGAATGAAATCAAGCTATGCAAAGAGAAATATTACTCTTCGTACACATTATGCAGATGGAACAAATGTAACCGACGGGCCTGCTGTAAGTACGACTTATCCGCTGGGATATTTCCGTGAGGATTATCAATATAATGCCACTTCTCCATCTACGCCCGATTATTTAGATTCTCACAATGGCAGATTTTGCGTTTCTCCCGAATATCCGAATGGAACCTATGCCTACTTTGCAACTGTCGATGCGAATTGGAATTCCGCTTATCCTTATGCTGTTGGTCCGACATTTTATGGAATTAAATCTGCAGTAAAAGTTGCTACCATAACTGAAACAGTCAATACGTATGCGGCTCCTGTTGTTACGGCCCTTAATTTAAAATTATTTTTTGAAGGCATGTATATAAGTGGAGGCGAGATGAATCCGGCATTGTATAATTCAGGTATTGGAATAAATGCGAGGTTAGTCGATACGATAACCGTTGAGTTGCGTCAAACATCATCACCATTTGCTCTTGTCGAAAGCGCTAAAGCAATATTAAAGATTGATGGAACCGCAGCATTGTCATTCTCTTCGGCCCGAACCGGAAATTCTTATTACATTGTTGTAAAGCATCGTAATGCAATGGAAACCTGGAGTGCAAACCCTGTGCTGATGGCTGCAAGTACGACATATGATTTTTCAACTAATCAATCGAAAGCATATGGGAATAATATGAAACAAATGTCTGATGCAAGCCGATGGGCATTTATTAGCGGAGATGTTTCAAGTTCTAGTTTGGGAATTGGTTATCAAGATGGAATTATAGAATCACAGGATTATTCAGATTTGGAAAATGCTGTCCAGGTTGTATTAGCCGGATATCAATTTGAAGACATTACTGGCGATGGACTCGTCGAATCGGATGATTATTCTGTAATGGAAAATAATCTTTACTTTGTTTTTATTTCAATGCATCCGTAAGAAGTAAGAAAAATTTAATTAATCATTATTCATCATTAAACTATTTACTGTATTTCAACTCAAATCATACTTGTCTTAATATGCTTTTAAAGCCCACCAAAACCTATGTTAAAAAAGATCGCAACTATTTTAATTCTTTCATTCATTCAAATAAACTCTTTACGAGCTCAAACCTACAACCAGCTTTGGATTCCGGATACTTTAGCAGGGACAACTTTTAACCTGTCGCTTAAAGACACATTTACACAACTTTTACCCGGCAATCAAACAATCACTGCCGGAATAAACGGAAATTTCTGGGGGCCTACTTTGATTTTCAATAAATGGGATACGGTTCATATGAACGTGCACAATATGTTGAATGATTCAACAACCATTCACTGGCATGGCTTTCATCTCCCGGCCGTAATGGATGGAGGTCCTCACCAGGTTATTCCGCCGGGAACGGTTTGGCAACCTTATTGGCTAGTGACAAACAATGCATCAACCTATTGGTATCATCCACATCTTCATGAAATGACAATGGATCAGATTACGAAAGGTCTTGGTGGATTAATCATTGTTCGCGATAGCGTCGAAGCTGCATTGGATTTACCGCGTACTTATGGTATCGATGATATTCCATTGGTTTTAACAGACAGGGACATCAGCACTTCCAATCAATTTGTTTCTGTACCTTATGGAGACAGTATGATGGTGAATGGAACTTTGCGAGCAGAATTTTCTGTGCCCGCACAAATAGTGCGTTTCCGTTTTCTGAATGCTGCAATTGAGCGGTCTTATAATATCGGTTTTAGCGACAACAGAAATTTTTCGGTGATTTGTTCCGATGGAGGATTGCTGAATGCTCCGGTTTCTGTCAACAGGTATTTGCTGCATGCAAGTGAAAGAGTGGAAATTCTCGTCGACTTTAACGGGCAATCAGGAACAACCGTAGACTTGAAAGCATACAATGCTTCTCTTGCGGGTAATGTTGCGGGCGGAGAGAGTTTTGTGAATGGCCCATTTGCAAACTATTTAGGACATCTCGATTTTAATATGGTTCATTTTAATGTTGCCTCTACGACGGGTGCGCCTGTTATTTCAATTCCAGCGTTTCTCACTACGAATACACTCATCGATACCGCAACAGCAAATATAACGCGCTACCTGACTATCAGTGATAGCACAGGTGTTACTGTTCCTCCAATTTTAGGTCCGAATGCTTTTATTATCAATCATAAACTTTTTGATATAAATTATATCGAATACCAGGTTCCATTAGGAAATACAGAGATCTGGCAAATTACCAGCACATCAGGTTTTGGTCATCCCTTTCATATTCATGATGTGGAATTCAATATTATTTCTGTGAATGGAGTTGCTCCGGCTCCTGCACAGGCAGGATGGAAAGATGTTGTATTTGTACCGGGAAGAATAGGTCCGAATGGTTCCAGTGTTGTAAAATTCATTGCCAGATTTGACGACTATGCCGACAGTCTGCATCCGTTTATGTACCATTGCCATATTGCACTCCATGAAGATGAAGCGATGATGGGGCAATTTGTTGTTACGAATGGTTCAACTTCGGGGCTAACAGAAGAGCAGAAACAAACAGGTGATTATACAGTGTATCCGAATCCTGCCGGTAATAAATTATACATTTCTTTTTCTGATCCGGCCATGCAGGCTTATTATGTAAAAATCAATAACCTTGTCGGAAAAACAGTACTCATGCTTCCTCGTCCTCAGTTACAAAATGGTATCGATATTGGTAATTTGTCACCCGGAATTTATATGCTCCAATTGACTGACGAAAAAACAAAACGGACAACTACTAAGAAATTCGTAAAGAATTAATACGAATGAAAAAGAAATTACAGTACTATTTCACGACAGTAATTGTTCTGATTACATCTTTTTTGAGTTTCGGGTTTGGAGATTTAGAAAATCAGTCTGTTGAATTTAATTTCAAGTTATTAAACGTTGACGGAAAAACTGTCTCGTTAACTGATTACCCGGATGCTAAAGGATTCATGATTATATTTACCTGCAATCATTGTCCGTTTGCAAAATTGTATCCGGAACGTATGAATGCACTCCATGAGAAATACAAGTCTCTAGGAGTTCCCTTGATTGCGATTTCATCTACAGATACTATAATGTATGAGGATGATGGTTATACAGAAATGGTAAATAAATCAATAAAGGCAAAATTTAATTTTCCGTATTTGTATGATAGTAGTCAGATAGTAGCAAAAAATTACCATGCCCAAAAAACGCCACATGCTTATGTAATTTGGAAAGTAAGTGGCAAATGGGAGATTAAATACAATGGTGCAATCGATGACAATGGTGCAGAGCCGGAAAAAGTTCAAACATCTTATGTAGCGGATGCAGTTAATCAACTCTTAAAAGGTGAGGACGTCAAAATCAAGGAAACAAAATCAATTGGTTGTCAAATACATTTTAGAAAATAAGCAAGCAAGAATGAAAAGACTAATTTACTTAGGAGTATTCGTCGCCATTTCATTAACAATGAAGGCGCAACAAACAGTAGGATTATTTACACAAAATCCCGGATCGTTGGATGGTTATGTTTTATTTGCTCCCATACCATCAGACACAACGTATCTTATCGATAAATGCGGATATAAAGTTCATTCCTGGTGGAGTACGAATCATCCCGGACAATCGGTTTATCTTTTAGAAGATGGAACGCTTTTACGACCGGGAGCACTTAATAATATGACGTTTAATGGTGGAGGAAGAGGAGGAGTGATCGAAAAGTTCGATTGGAACAGCAATCTACTTTGGACATATACTGTATCGTCTTCAACAGAATGCCAGCATCATGATTTACGTCAGCTACCCAACGGAAATGTTTTGGCTATTGTATGGGAATTGAAAACGGCAGCACAGGCAATTGCAGAAGGACGAAATCCGGCTAATTTAGGAACAGTACTGTGGTCAGAAAAAATTATTGAGGTGGAACAAACAGGATTGAATACAGGAAATATCGTTTGGGAATGGCATGTTTGGGATCATTTAATTCAGGATTTCGATTCGACAAAACCGAATTTCGGAATTGTTGCTGAGCATCCGGAATTAATAAACATCAATTTCAATTCGAGTACGACGAGTGACTGGTTGCATTGCAATGCATTGGATTATAATGAAGCTCTTGATCAGATAATATTAAGTTCACACAATTTTGATGAAATGTGGATCATTGACCATAGTACAACAACTTCACAATCTGCTTCGCACAGTGGAGGTAATCATGGAAGAGGTGGGGATCTCATGTATCGATGGGGAAATCCGGCAGCATATAATCGAGGTACAGCAAATGATCAAAAGTTTTTCGGACAACACAACGTAAGATGGATTCCGAATGGATATCCGGGAGCAGGAAGCTTTTCAGTTTATAACAATGGAATTGGACGTCCCGGAGGAAATTATTCAACAGTAGAGACATTTATTTCACCAATTGATTCTGCAGGTGAATATCCTATATTAGCTAACCAACCTTATCCTCCTCTAGCATCCAACTGGATTTATACTGCAACAACACCTACCTCGTTTTTTTCTCAGGTCATTTCCGGTGCGCAGAGACTTTCAAATGGAAATACAATTATTTGCGAGGGAACAAAAGGTAATTTTTTCGAAATCGATTCAGCCAATACGATTGTTTGGCGTTATGTAAGTCCCGTTGCACAGAATGGAACTGTTAGCCAAGGAACTAATCCAACTATGAATTCTGTATTCAGATGTTCACTTTATGAAGCAAATTATTCCGGATTAAACGGTCAAACCCTCACACCGGGAGATCCGATTGAATTGAATCCGCTTGCTTACACTTGTACAATGTTGCCGACCGGAATTATGGATTCTAAACAACTAAATGCAGCCACAGTTCATGCAGGTAATCCCTTTAAGCATGAATTGCACTTATATACGGAAACAGACTTAACGAATGCAACGGCTACATTATCAGATTTAGAAGGTCGTATTGTCGATCAATTTCAGAACATCAATCTTTATGCAAGCAACTCGCTTTCGTTAAAAATAAATTCAGAATTATCTGACGGTATCTACTATCTAACTATTAAATCTTCAGATAAAAAGTTTAATGTGAAATTAATACATCAGAATTAATTTGAATCGTTAAACTGATCCAACAAGATTTTTATTGATAAGGAAATAGTAATTGCCATTGCCATTATGTGAGTAATTAATTTGAAACGAATGAAAAAAATATTAACTCTACTGATTGTTTTGTTGACTCATGTATTATTTGCTCACGATTCACACCAGTACAATCAGTCGTTGAGAAAGTGGTCGTTATCGGAAACAAATAATAGTTTAGTTGGATCGTTCTACATGTACAAGGACGGAAGTGTATTTATCGAAGAAGCAAATGGAAGCATTGTAAATCATCCGTTAAAGGTATTTTCAAAGGAAGATCAGACCTTCGTGATAAACAGGTATGAAAGAATTAAAGCACTGAATAATCGACTTACCGGCGATAGCATTGTTCAGAAAGTTAAGCCGGCATGGGCACCATCTAAAATTACTATTTCGTTAATTGTATTAGCATTCATTTGCTGTGCTGTTTTTTTTATTGCATACAAAACAAGTAAATTGACATTTGTATTTCCGGTGGCATTGTTTGCAGTTCTTACTGCGCTATTTAGTTTTACCGGCAAGCTTTACAGAGCATTGCAAACTACAACAGATCCGTTGTCAATGGATTCTGCATTCGCTCCTTTTCGTCCGGATGTGCATACATTTTGGGATAGTACTTATTTCTATGTAGAGTCAAAAGGAATTCCCAATCATCAAATGATGGCGGGGATAACAAACTGGCAACAACAAGTACCTATTCCTCAATGTTACATTGGAAACAATGCTTGGAGTATACCCTTAAACCCTGTAATTGCTGCATCTCCTGTTCCTGTAAGTCCACAACACTTTTTACGGGGAGCTATTGCAGTAGCTGTAAATGGAGTTGCCATTTTTAATCCTTATACCAACACCGGAGCTGATGCATTTCTCACCGGACAATTGGATAATTTCGGTGGACATTGCGGAAGAGCTGATGACTATCATTATCATATTGCTCCATTGAGCTTGTATAGTCAAACGCTTGCCACATTACCAATCGCTTATGCATTGGATGGTTTTGCTGTATATGGAAATACAGAACCTGACGGTTCACCGATGACAACACTGGACGCGAATAACGGTCATTATCATACAAACGGAGTTTATCACTATCACGGTGTGGCATCTGCACCTTATATGATTGGAAATATGGTTGGACAAGTTACTGAAGACAGTACGTTGCAAATTATTCCTCAAGCGCATGCAAATCCGATTAGACCGGCAGGGACGCCATTGAACGGAGCAGTCATTACCGATTGCCGTCCAAATGGCATAGGCAATGGATATACATTGATTTATACATTAAGCGGTCAGATTGATTCAATTGTTTATAATTGGACAAATAATGGAACGTATAATTTTAATTTCTACACTCCCACGGGAAGTACAACACAAAATTACAACGGATTTTCTCCATGTACAGTACCGTTGGCTTTAAAAGAGATTCAATCAAATCCACAATTTGTATCATTATATCCTAACCCGACTCGGGAAGGATTTAAACTTAAAATGAATAATGGACATTCGTTGAATGAAATAAAAAACATTTCACTCTTTAATATCAAAGGTGAGTTGGTTTATCAAACTGAAATAGTTGATGAATTGATAAAGACAGGTAATTTAAATTCCGGCTCTTATCTACTTAAAATTCAATTTGCAGATTACATTGCAACGCAACGATTAATTATTCAATAATATAGCATTACACATAATTCTTAACGAATGAGCAGAACAATTTACTGCCTCTTATTTTTATTTCCTTTTTTTGTTAACGCTCAATATACAGGAACCGCTTCTGTTACTCAGGGATTGGGTAGTGTTGTAGCAAGCAATATCTACACATGTACAAATGGTAGGATTGCCAATATTGGAACAATAACCGCAACCGACAATACAGTATGGACTGTTCCTGCTGAAGTTAATTTTACGAATTCATCATTTCCTTTTGCTTCCGATCTTCACAATTCCTGTACCGGTGCAACTTTTGCAAATGATGTCGCAGCATTAGCAGCACTCAATGGATCTGATATTGTAACTGTAGATTCAGGCGGAGAATTGATAACGGCATTTATATTCGCTGACAATTATTTTGAGATGTATATAAACGGAACTCCGGTTGGTAAAGACAATGTTCCTTATACGCAGTTTAATTCAAACATCGTAAGGTTTAGAGTTAATCGTCCTTTTACAATTGCTATGTTGCTTGTCGATTGGGAAGAAAATCTGGGATTGGGTTCTGAGAATAGCGGCGGGTTTCAATACCACGACGGTGACGGTGGAATGGCGGCAGTTTTCAAAGATTCAGGAAATGCAATAATTGCAGTAACAGATGCAAACTGGAGAGCACAGACATTCTATACATCGCCAATTGTAGACCTGACATGCCCTACGGAAAATGGCACTTCACGAATTTCTTCTGCATGCAGTACGCAGGATTCCAACAATGGGCTAAGCTATTATGGTTTGCATTGGAGTCGACCGGCAAACTGGACGGATGAAACATTTAATGATTCAAGTTGGCCACAAGCAACAACTTATACGAATGCTGCCATTGGAGTAAATAACAAACCGGCATATACGAATTTCATAAACGTTTTCGATGATCCGTCGGATGATGCACAATTTATTTGGAGTACGAATGTGATTTTAGATAATGAGGTTATTGTGCGACAAACAGTCTTAGCAAACACCACGGGATTAAATGAATATACTTATGAGAAAGAGATATGCTTATATCCGAATCCTGCACAACAGGAATTTCAAATTTCTTTTAATGGCAAATTCAATAGTGTAACTGTTGAAAGGGTAAGCATATTGAATTCATACGGAGAAATATTGATTTCAACTGAAAAACATACAGGTAAAATGGATGTCAGCGATCTTTCAGCCGGCTTTTATTTTGTTCGCATACAAACCGAAATAGGTGAAGTTGTTAAAAAACTTATTATTAAAAACTAATACTGCGTTAACTGAAGACAACAATGAAAAAATATTTACTTGCAATTTCAGTTATACTTATTCCTTTTTATTTATATCCGCAAAGTGTTTTCAAGACAATGCTTCGGTTGCCGGATACAGGACAAACAATTGGTTATACTACTACTTTTGGTGAAGATGCAAATTATACGATTAATGCACCCTATTTTATTTTGAATGGAGACGGAACAGTAACAGATACCATCACAGGACTCATGTGGCAACAAACAGATGGCGGTGAAATGACCTATGAAGCAGCAATTAATTATTGTGATACACTTTCGCTGGGAGGATTTTCGGATTGGAGATTACCAGATCCGTCTGAAGCATTTAGTATCTTAAATCATCAAAAAGTAAATCCGGCGCTTGACACATTGGTCTTTTCCCGTTCGCAAGCAGAATATTGGTGGACAAGCAAGAGACAAGCCAATGATACTACAAGAGTTTGGGAAACAAATTCAGGTGGTGGAATTGGAAGTCATCCGAAATCCGAAACGATTAGTGCCGGAGGAACAAAAAGATTCCATATACGTGCTGTGAGAGATGTTGTTGTGCCACCTGTAATTCTTGCTCGTTTTACTGATAACGGAGACGGAACGATAATGGATAATATTACCGGCCTTACCTGGCAGCAAATATTTTTTAACGACACACTTACATGGGAGCAATCGCTCACTTATGCGGATACATTGAGTTTAAACGGATATAACGATTGGCGATTGCCGAACATAAAAGAGCTTCAATCTATCAGTGATGTCAGTCAAATCAATCCTGCTATTGATGTAATTTATTTCAATAATGCCGGAAATAAAGTTTTCTGGTCTTCAACGACACTTCCTAATATTACGAATAAGTCGTGGTACCTGAATACGCAAAACGGGATTACAACGTACGATTTCAAGACATTCAGACATTTTGTAATTTGTGTAAGGGGAAATCAGACATTACCGGCAAGTATTTATTCTATTTATGGAGAGGAGGGCAGCGTTTCTGTTTATCCAAATCCGTCAAATGGTCGTGTAACGTTTAATTTGAATTCCGAAACAAAGGATGATTGCAAAATAAGAGTTTACAATTCCCTCAATGAATTAATTCTTGAAAAGTATTTGGTTGATACAACCAATGGGGAATCAACATTTATTTTTGACGGAAGCAACCTCCCCGAAGGAGTTTACTTTTATTCAGTTTTATTTACAACCGAAAATAAGTGGAATCCGATAACCGGAAATTTTATTTTAATAAAGTAAGTTCACGTTGTTTGAGATTCTCTGAATTTATCTCAAAGAATAGTCAGATTTGCGTTGAAAGAGCAATTTTTTAGATGTTTTTTTAACGAGCGAATCGCTATTCCTAATAAAAGGCGCTTTTTTTCATGATATTCATCATAGTCGGAGGAAACATTTTTAAATTTTTATTTTTTTTTGTATATTGGAACTTAGAAACTTCTACCTGTATTTTATCCTATTCCATGACGTATATTAACCTATTCTCAAACCGGTTTTTTCTGCCGGTGTTTGTAATCTGTTTATTGATTTGTTCCGGCTTACGGGCTCAGTCTGATAGTCCGGATTACAAAAATAATCCTGTTTGGATAAAAATGATTGACGATCCTCATGTAAATTATTATGAAGCAATAAAAGCTTTTGAAATGTATTGGAAAGATCGAGTAATGCCGGATAACGAAGAAGAGGAAATGGCAGAGGGAAATAATAATTTCAAAGAAGTGGAGAGGGAGATAAAGAAGGAAAAAAAAGTTGACAGAAAACGAATTCTTACTGATGAAGAGTTGAAAAAAAAGAATGATGACCAACAGATGAAATATCAGCTTAAACGATTTGCGCAATGGAAGCGAGAGGTAAAACCATTTGTTCAGGAAGATGGCCATATTCTTTCCGATGATGAAAGAATGGAAATATGGAAGAAACAGCAGCAGGAAATACAAAATCAACATAAATAAATTATTCCAATAAAAAAGTAGTCATTCATGATGAGATTTTACCCGGTTTTTTTCGCTTTACTCTTATGTTATTTTTTGAATACAACCGCTCAAACGGCTAATTGGAGTGCTGTTTTACCTGCAATGTTTCCCACGAATGTTAGCGGACAAATTCACGGTATCAGTAGGGTGAGTCAGATGAAATTCCATCCTACCAATTCCAACAAGATGTATGCTGTGAGTGCCCGAGGCGGATTGTTTGTAACAACAAATGGTGGCACAAACTGGACATTAACTCCGGGTACCGATAATTTACCTTATTCGGCGTTTGCTTCTGTTTGTATTGATCATACAGACGATCAGATTCTTTATCTCGGCGCAGGAGATCACAATTATTATTACGATTGGGGCGGTGCAACCGGCGTATGGAAGACAATTAATGGAGGGCTGACCTATACACAGACAACACTCAACAATAAAATAATTGTCGATATGATTATGGATCCTTCGGATCACAATGTTGTCGTTGCAGTTACCAATGGAGGAATATATAAAACAACAAATGGCGGAAGTACCTGGATACTTAAAACGGCTTCTATTGCGTTTGATGATCTTAAGCAGCGTACTCCGGTTTCGAGAGTATTATTTGCTTCAACACGGGCTTCTGAATTTTACCGTTCAACAGATTTTGGAAATACATGGACACAAATTACCGCCGGAATTGTTTTACCCGGAGGAGTAACAAATGGAAATGGTTGTCGTGTTGCTGTTACACCTGCAGATACTAATATTGTTTACTTAGGCATGGTAGCCAATGGTGGACTTCTATATAAATCCACTGATGGAGGGATTAACTTTACTGCAATTAAAACAACGCCTCCTCCTTATCTGACTTATTATAACGATGTATCAACATCTTCCGGACAAGGTGATTATAATTTCGGGATCGGAGTAGATCGAGTAAATGCAAACATTATTTACCTCGTTGCGCACAATGTATGGAAATCAACAGATGGCGGAGTTACATGGACACAACTAACAAATTGGTGGGCAAAGGTTCATACGGATATGCATCAGATTATTACGAGTCCGTATAACAATAGTCAAGTCTGGAATGTGAATGATGGTGGTGTTTGGCTGAGCACCGATGGCGGAAATAATTGGGTACCGAAGAGTGATGGTATTTACGGATATGAAATTTATCATGGAAATTGCAGTCCGACCCGAAGAGATATGTTTAGCATAGGAACGCAGGATAATGGGGAATTGTATGCAACGACTGCCGGATGGTTTACAAATAGAGGAGGAGACTGGGGATCGAAATGTTCTTTTGATTACAGGGCGAATAGTTCAATGGTATATTACCATGAGAATAATAAGAGAAGATTGGTAACCGGCGGTGATCAAACTTATGGATTGCCGTCTTCCGTTACTATTTTACAGGATATTGCTTTTAACCGTAGTAATTCCAACTTGGCATTCGCAGGGGATACGGTAATATTAAGAACAACCGATCTAAGCGTTACTACACCAAGTTGGACACAAATTGCCAACCTGAATAAAAAAATTATGGCTATGCATTCTTCGTATGCGGATGCGAACAGATTGTATGTTATAACGAGCGATGGATTCATTTACGTTTCAACCAATGCTTTGAGCGCCTCTCCTTCTTTTACATCTTACACATTGCCTAACAGTACTAATAATGAAGCGAGCATTACTTCAATAAAGTCATCGCCCAATAAAATTTATATTACCTGCAATACGAAAGTATATCGATCAATCGATAATGGTGCAACCTGGACAAATATCACTTACAATTTACCATCTGTCAATCACGTACGGATTCTTGCGGATGAATATTATTCGACCAATGAACTTGTACTGGTCGCCACTAATAATGCCGTTTATTATAAAGTAGCAAATGCAGCCAGTTGGACACTTTATAACACAGGATTACCTTCACGAACAAATATTGTTGACATGTCTTTTTACAACGATAGTAGCGTGAATTCTGTTTTGCGAGTTGCAACCTATGGCAGAGGAATGTGGGAAACACCCATATCCAATTTGCGTGATTTGAACGCCAACTTTTCCTCAGACGATACGAATCCTTGTCAAGGTACTTCCGTTCAGTTTTCAGATTTATCTACCGGTTACATTACATCTTACTCCTGGTCATTTCCCGGCGGAACACCATCTACTTCGACAGTTTCAAACCCTTCTGTACTCTACAGTTCTTCGGGTACTTATTCAGTCACCTTAACCATTTCCAATGGAACAACAACGAATTCGATTACAAAGACAAATTATATACTTGTAAACGGAGCTAATCTTCCTTTATCCGAAGGGTTTGAAACAACCAACGATCCTCCTACAGGATGGTTAAACATTGATAACGGAACATTGAATTATAAATGGGCTAAGACTTCCGCAGCGGGGGGATTTGGAACATCCATAAATTCGATGATGTTTGATAATTACAGTTGGAACGTCCCCGGTGAAAAAGACCAGCTTCAAATATTTCGACTTGATTTTACGGGATACAATTTGGTTCAAATGACTTTCGATTTGGCTTATCAGGTTTTCACGGGTTATTCGGATACACTTGGAGTTAGGGTTTCTACTGATTGTGGAAATACGTTTACTACCATTTGGAGTAAGGGTGGTGGTACCCTTTCTACTGCCGGAAGTGGTGGGAATAATTTTGTTCCAACCGCCGGCCAGTGGCGAACTGAAACGCTGGACCTAACATCTTATGTTGGTGTAGCCGGAGTAATTTTGGAATTTCAGAATATTAATGGTTATGGAAATAAATTGTATATCGACAATGTAAACATCAATGCAATAGTAGCTGCAAATGCAGGTATTGATAAAACAATTTGTGCAGGAGGTTCAACAACTATCGGAGTGAGTCCGGTCACCAATGTGAATTATTCCTGGCTGCCGACAACCGGTTTGTCGTCAAGTACGGTAAGTAATCCTGTTGCCACACCTTCCGGTACGACTTCCTATACGCTTACTGCCACACAAGCGTTTTCAGGAATACAAAATAAAGACACCGTTATCGTAACCGTTACACCAAATGTAAATGTTGGCGTAATTATTTCGGCTAGTCCATCCGGCGCAATTTGTTCCGGTACGAATGTGACATTTACCGCAACTCCTACCAATGGAGGCACACCAACATATCAATGGAAAAAAAATGGAACGAATGTCGGAACAAATGCGTCAACCTATTCCAATAATACTCTCGTTGCCGGTGATATTATTTTATGCGTAATGAGTAGTTCTCTGACTTGCATTACTTCCAATCCTGTCTCTTCGAATGCAATAACGATGACAGTAAATCCGAATGTACCTGCATCTGTTAGCATTACTGCGAATCCTTCCGGCTCAATTTGTCAGGGTACAAATGTTATATTCACCGCAATTCCCGTAAATGGAGGCACTCCAATATATCAATGGAAGAAGAATGGAACTAATGTTGGCACAAATAGCTCTACATATTCTAACAATGCATTACTAAACAATGATGTAATTTCTTGTTCGATGACAAGCAATGCTTCCTGTGTAACCGGAAGTCCTGCTTCATCTAATAATATTACTATGGTAGTAAATATTCCTTCTCCGGTAAGCATAAGTATTACATCAAACCCTGCCGGTTCCATATGTCAAGGCGCTAATGTTACTTATACTGCTGCGCCTGTCAATGGTGGAACTGCAACTTATCAATGGAAGAGAAACGGTGTTAATGTAGGAACAAATTCAGCATCCTATTCAACTTCATCGCTCTCAAATGGCGATGCCGTAAATTGTGTCATGACCAGTTCGCTTTCTTGTGTTTCGGGAAGTCCGGCAACGTCAAATACGATAACAAAAACAGTTACGGATCCTCCCACTGTGAATTCTTTTTCGCCTACATCAGGAGTCATCGGTACAAGTGTTGTGATAACGGGACTGAATTTCCTTTCAGTTACGAGTGTAAAATTTAATGGAGTTTCTGCAGTATCATATGCAGTCAATTCATCTACTCAAATTACAGCAACAGTTCCTGTGGGCTCAACTTCAGGAAATATTACTGTAATTGCAGCATGTGGAACCGGAATAAGCGGAAGTGCTTTTACAGTTATTCCGGCGACAATATCCATCAATCTTCATGTTCTTATCCAGGGATATTATTTAGGAAGCGGCTTGATGACATCTGTTTTAGGCAGTACGAATTGCGATACAATTATACTTGAGTTACATCAGCCCGTTTCTCCTTATGCTCTGGTTGCCTCAGTCAAAAGCATTATCAACACCTCCGGAAATGGTGCATTTAACTTTTCCAATAGTTTATTCGGAAACTCTTATTATCTGGTTGTCAAACACAGAAACGCCCTTGAAACATGGAGTGCGGCAACAGTTACGTTAAATGCTAACAGCATTTCTTATGATTTTTCAGTTTCAGCTTCCAGCGCTTTTGGAAACAATCTTGCTAATTTGAATGATGGAAATTTCGGACTTTGGAGTGGTGATGTTGATCAAAACGGTATAATCAATAGTACTGATTATCTGAGTGTAGAAAGCAAAGCTTTATTATTTTACACCGGATATTTTGTCGAAGATATTACCGGTAACAACATTGTCGAGTCGTCTGATTATAGTTTATTGGAAAACAATATTGGGATTGGAATGTTTCGCCCGTAATGGTTAGTTCATTCGAGTTAATAGCTATAATTTTATTTTACGAACTTCTGCATTTTTTAACTCCCGTTAAAATGAATATCGTATATACAAGTGATGTAACTGCAGGATTGTTTTTGTAGCATGTTTTGAGAAAAGAAATAATGACAATACGGGAAGTATTTTCCGGTTTTAGCTTATTCATGCTTCACTCACAGGACTCCCAAGTGCATAATTTTTCATTCTTTCACAAACCTCTTTACAATTTTTTCTTTTGTTGAAGTAATGATAATAAAATAAATTCCGGTATTAAGGAGCGATAAATTAATTGTCTGGTTTTTTCCGGAAAAAGTTTTGGTAAACATTTCTACTCCCAACACATCAATTATTCTAATTTTATAATCCGACTGATTTACATAATCTATATTCAAATGGTCATTTACCGGATTGGGATAAATGAGAATCACTTCTTTTGTCCCTGGTTCATTCAAAGAAGAAAATAGTGTATCGCAAGGTGAACCGGCAAGCGGACCGAGCAGAAAATTGGGATTGTTCGGAAGGTTCCAGTATGTACGTTTGCCGCCAAGGTAAAAGCTAAATGGAGCGAAATTACAAGACAACCCGGCATTGTTCGGATTGTGAATAACACCAAGATTTTCATTGTAGATATTTCTGCAGCTATCAGGATATGGCCATCCGAATTCATATAGACAGGTGAAATAAATTTTATCATCCGGTCCACGTTTCAATAAGCCGCCGCTTGCGGGAACCGGCTCCTGATAAATTACCTGAAGGGTACTTCCCGGATTGGGTTGTGTAAGATCAAATTGATAAAGCCGCAAGGAATCTCCTCCAAAAATATTATTTGAATTTGAAACATAGAGTAAATTACCATTAGGCGAAAACTCGCATCCAAAATATCTACTAAATGGTTGACCTGCAAATGTTATTGGATTTCCGATTATTCCGGTGCAACGATCAAATGTATAGGTTTCAATAAATCCTGAAGAATTAACTAGAGCAATCTTATCGCCTTGTTTACTTATTGATAACATACCGGCATCAGTTGAAGTAACTGTTCCAATATTTTGTTCATACGGACCTAATACGGAATCCGGAGTAACAAGGAAAACATTAAACTTATTTGATTGGAATCCATTACGGCTAATAATCCACCAAGAACTGCCATTACCGTGTTTTACCCCGAGCAGACCCCATTGTAATTGCGGAATTGTTAATGGTAAAGAGACATTCTTTTGAATTACTCTTCCCTGGTTATTGTTAAAATATGGTTCGATAACAGAATAATACAATCCGGCAGATTGGTTAAAACCATATTGGAACAGATAAAATACGCTGTCGTTATCAGGTTTTGGTATAAAGATTAAGCCATTATGAAACGCTATTCCAATTAATGAATCCCCATTTATCATAATCTGATGAGATGAGTTATGGATTACTGTCTGTCTTTGGATACCTTGCAAATAATAAGGCCAATAATTCATGTGAGCATACATCAATAATCCATTCAAACTGTCTCCAATAGAAGTATTGCTTTGGGCGCAATCCAAATATGTAGTAAACATTGTTGGATTTGATAAATCTGAAAAATTAATTCCCGCACTGTCTCCAAAACACCAGTATCGCCCCCAGTCCTGCGCGGAAACAAAATTTACATTTAAAACGAGAAAAAAAGTTAAAACAAAAAGCTTATTTTTCAAAGTATAACATCATTTAATAATAATTAATTTATCTGATTTCAACACCTGTCCGTTACTTGATAGAATAGAATAAAGATAATAACCGGAAGTTAAATCCAGTTTTAATTCAATTCCATTTATTAATCATTCTTTGCTTTTGATCAAATGTCCCGAATACTCAAAGACCTTTAATTAATAACTATAATTTTCCTTTTCATCTGAATTGACTTGCTTTCTATCAGGAAAAAATATATTCCCGTTGGAAAATTCA
The DNA here is from genome assembly GCA_031385005.1 of Bacteroidota bacterium. Classification (GTDB taxonomy): domain Bacteria; phylum Bacteroidota; class Bacteroidia; order AKYH767-A; family 2013-40CM-41-45; genus JADKIH01. The sequence goes on along the minus strand of JANNBB010000051.1, from coordinate 21,144 downwards.
GGGAATATGAAGTTGATCCATCCTGTAAAATAAAGGTATCCTCTAATACTGATTCTCCAAAAGAATTATATATTTTAAAGTTCGTTTTTTCTTGAGGAAGATTTCTCCCATTAACAATAATATTTCCCGAAGCAGGATTGGGTGATATTTCAATATAGGAATTATTTGTTTTTTCATAGTGGGTATTGATCAGGTTTAATTGATACTTGATAACTCCCAGATTTGAGGTTTCAAGTTGGTTTTCGTAATTCATCCTGCCACAAACATAAAGCTGATCATTCGTTCCTATTGCAAGTGCTCTTCCTGTCTCGCCTAAAATGTTAAGTGAGTCATAGATGTCATATCCCATAAGAGTTAACGTAGTATCAAAAACTGCCAGGTACAGATCTGATTTAGGAAATGAGGAAACAAAAAGTTCTCCCGTTGCTGCAATTAACCCATTGGGGATTATTTTAATGTCATATAAAATGGATGTAAAATATCCTGAAAGTTGAAAAGCGTTAGTAGCAATTACTGCACCCGACGTATCCAGTTTGTCAATTGTAAAAACATCAAGACCGTTTGCCGGTACTGTTGTTGCGTATACGTTGTTATTCTGATCACTAAGAAGATTAAGATATGGTCTTGGTGATACTGCATGGCTCCACAAAACGTTTCCTGTTGTGTCCAGTTTCATTAATACCCCAACTTGTCCGACGCTATCCATTACAATACCCGACATCCATAAAAATCCATGGTTATCTTTTATTAAATCAAGAAAATCTGCGAAGAACAGTAGTGGAGAATTTTGTCTGACAAACCAATCTCTGTTTCCAGTAGAATTGAAATGTGAGATAAATATAAAGTCCTCAGCAGTGGAAGTGTCCCTTCCTGATCCGGCAGCAAAAAAGCCACCTGATGCATCAGCAATTAATTTTAAATCATATTTGATTTCAAAGGAGGAGTCAACGACTTGCCATACTATTGCACCTGCGGTATCCAAACAAGTAAGAGCCAACCGTATCAAAGGAAAATTATCCATTCTTGATCCAACCAGTAATTTTTGATTGCTGAGTAAAATCATGTCTGCCGGGTCGTAGTAAATGGTAGCACTACTATCTGGAACAAAAAAGCGAACATTAAAAGTGGCGGAATCAATTTTAGCGACCAGTATATTTCTGGCACTTGTAGAATCATTTTGAAGAGCGGCAAGTGCATAGCAGGCAGAGACGCCGTCTGAAATTATCTTTGTATAACCAAATCCTAAAGTAGATGTATCAACACTTAGCAAGTTGCCGGAATCATTTGCAATAACTAATATGTTGTATCTGGATGAGGTGTTTGAATTTTTATAATCCCCACCTGTAATGGTAACTCCGGATTGAAGATGAAAAATACAATTGCCCTTTGCTTCGAGATTGAGTGGCGGATTATAATCGTAAACCCAACTTCGGCTTACTTGTGCGGTTGCATATCCATTTACTATCAGCAAATAAAAAATAATTCCGGATATTTTAATTAATAGATTTGTTTTCATTAGCAAATGTTTTAAATAGAAATCTTATAGATGCTTTAATTCAAAAATAAATTTTATTTGAACTTTAATACTGTTTCAATTTAACAAATCGATATCCGCCTTTTTCCGCTCCCCAAACTTGTTCGTCTTTGTCATTAAATCCTTGATCCCAACTTAGAAGAAGATTTTTAGTAATAGTTACTATGGATGTTGCATAGGTAGCACCTTTTCTGTCGCTCGGACAGCTTTTTCCTCTCGTGCCTCCTGCATATTCTTTTTCTCCGGTTTTAGAGAGGAATACAGAACATCCTTCTTTTTCTGTTAATGAATCGAATGGTAAACTTTCAACCATTTCGGGTTTTCCGGTAAACCTTAAAGGGTCCTTTAAAGTATAAATTATGCTTTCAAACGCATTTTCATGTTCTTTCAAATGATAGACACGCTGCCTATATGGTTTTTCAAGAAAGCCATTCATGGCCTGTTCCACATAAAACCAGTAGCCATCCGAATTGTTTTTCCAAATAGGGATAATTTGAAGATGAATATCGAAATAATTTGTTGTATCTTTTAAATGCTGTTCTTCACTGGAATAGGAACCTGCCATGAAACCAGCCAGTTCTTTAAAATCCTTTGTTTGACCATAAATAAGAGTGGGAATTAACGTGAAAAAAGCTCGAAATAGAAGGGTAATTAATTGTTTCATTATTAAAAATGCTTAAATAGTTGAATTTGGATTTTTTTCTGTTTGAGCAAAAGTAAAAATATTTTATATCTTAGTAAGCAAATAACCAAAGTATAAACAACTTACATTACTAAATTAGGCTTTCTTATATTTATGATTAACCGTTTGAAAAACATGAAGAACATCTATAAAACCATTATCACGATTTTGTTTCTATTTATAACTAATTCGATGTCTGCGCAGACATTTGAATGTTTCATTTCTAATGACAGACTTGTTTCACCTACCCAATTCGAAATGGATATTAATGTAATTAGCACCTCAGTAGATTTCAATCTGCGTACCATCCAAAATTGTGTTATTTTCAATCCTGCTTTTATTCCGGCAGGATCAACAATTGTTGCAAGCTATGTTGCGGGCTCCAGTCAATTAGTATCCTATTCCGTGGGTTCAATAGTATGGAGCAGCACAGGTTTTGGATTTCAGGCCGGTTCAAATACAGGAGTCACTTGTGCAACCGGAACAATAATTACACCTTCTCTGCCGGTTCGAATCGGAACTTATAGATTAGTCAGCAATGTTCCTTTTAATTGTGCTCCAAGTACACCGACTATGGTGCTTATAGGTGATCCGGCTCCTGTTGGGCTATCCTTGCGTATGTCTTTAACAAAATGGAATTCTACTGATTGTTCGGACATGACAAATAGTACCATTACCATAAATGGAACGTTTAGCCGTTTTCCCAATTCTGCATATGGTCAGGTAAATAATATGCTTCCGGTTATTACAAGTCAGCCGGTTGCAGCCCTAAATTGTTCGGGAATCGGTTTTGCAACTTTCTCGGTTACAGCATCGAGTGCACCTGGTGTTTCGACAAGTATTGTTTATCAATGGCTCGAAAACGGAGTACCCATTTCAAATGGAACTACACCAAATGGCGTGTATAGTGGAGCGACTTCATCTGCATTGACAATTACAAACCCGGGAGCGTTGTTGAATGGAAATTTTTACTCATGTGCAGTTACCCAATGTAATGCGGATACGTCGTTGGCTGTATCACTTTCTGTCAGCAATTCGGATGACAACAACGTTTGTACTATTGATGCTTGTGATCCGGTAACCGGAGCGCTCACGCATACTCCCGTAAATATAGACGATGCGAATGCCTGTACTACGGATGGTTGCAACCCTGTTTCCGGCGTTTTTCATACAGCAGTAAATACGAATGATAACAATGCCTGTACTACCGATGGATGCAATATAACGAGTGGCGTTTTCCACACACCTGTGAATACGAATGATAATAATATTTGTACAACCGATGCATGTGATACTGTTTCAGGAAACATTTCACATTCTTCTGTCAATACAAATGATAATAATGCCTGCACAACGGATGGATGTGATCCAATTAGTGGAGTGTTTCATACACCTGTAAATATCAGTGATAATAATCCTTGCACAAATGATGCATGCGATATTGTTTCAGGAAATATTACCCACGTTGTTATTAATACAAATGATAACAATGCCTGTACTACCGATGGTTGCGATCCCGTTACCGGTGTATTTCATACACCCGTTGCAATAACCGACAACGACCCTTGTACGTTGGATGCCTGTGATTCCCTTTCAGGAAATATTTCACATGCCAACATTACTCCTCAGGCACCTGTTGTTTCTGTTTTGAATAACTGCGGTTACTCTATACTTACTGCTAACGCAACTACCGGATCTTACATCTGGAGTACTACTGAAACTACTGCAACTATTAATGTAACTTCGCCAGGAACGTATACCGTTTCGTCAATTGTAAATGGTTGTACCGGTCTACCCGGAAGCGGAATAGCCGCTCCATTAGTAGTTTCCGTTATTTCATTCGGCAATGACACCGTTCTTGCAGCAGGCAACAATCTTACTTTAAATGCAGGCACCGGATTTACAGGTTACTTATGGTCAACAAATGCTACGACAGCTTCAATTTCCGTAATGACAACCGGAACTTATTTTGTTCATGCTACGGATTCCAATGGATGCATATCAAGTGATACAATAGTAGTGACTTTTTCAACGGCAGTTGCAGAAGTACAAACAGATCAGTTGTTTCAATTGTACCCTAACCCGGTAAATGATAAAGTATATATTCTTTCAAGTGGAAATCAACCAATGGACTTAGTTCGAGTCTATGATGTATTATCACGTGAAATATTTCCTCCATTTGATATTTCTCAAAGAGAAATCGCTATAGAGATAAATACATCTCGAATGAATTCAGGTGTGTATTTTGTTGAAATTATTTCAGGAAATATAAAGTCAGTAAAAAGGTTTGTTAAACAATGAGTTTTTCAAATGACTGTAATTAGTTTATTCCCGAATATTTAGCTCCAAAGAAATCGAATCACAAAAAATTTTAGGAGACAGGTGAAGCCAATAATCGATCATATTCAAATCACTGTAAAAGATCTTTTAGTTGCAGAATCGTTCTACGAGCGGAATTTAAAAACGACTCCATTTACAGGAGAAAACCGGGAGCATTGCATCATCTTGCATTTAAAGCTAATTCCTGCGAGGAGGTTGACAAACTGTATTTGCAGATAAGGGAAATTGGAGCCCATATTGTTGAAAGCCCAAAATATTTTCCCCAACATGGGGAGAGTTATTACGCACTTTTTTTTAAAGATTTAGAGGGTATTAAATACGAAATCGTTTATGAATTAAAGAAAGAAATTCTTCCGAAAACGAATCCCTAATAAAACTAGAATAAATTAAAATCTAAACCCAAGACTTAATCCAAACATTCTCAATCCGTAAAATGATCGTTTTAACCAAGAGAAATAGTTGGTTGACGGAAAAAAGGATTGGAGACGAGAAATATTTAACAGAATATATTAAAATTCCGCTCCTATCACCTGCAGTGATATCCTGCTGTATTTAGTTGTTTGGCAATTTGAATACTCCTTGAGCTTATAAAATAAAGCAGACCTGTAAATTCCATATCAGCAATGTTCAGATTTTTATGGAGAGATTGATCATACTGTTCAATAGACATTACTTTGCCTAAATCTGCTTTCAAAGACGGTCGTATAAGGTCGTGCATTTTCTGAATAAATATTTTTAATGAGTCGGAAGTCATAATTGAATTAACCTTACACAATTCTTCCAGATACATATTCTTTAATGTCTCATTATTGTTGACCTTTAAAGGCAAAGGTAGTTTGAAAATTCTGTTTTCATTTCCAAATGGCAGAATGGAATAATCACCATCGCTGCCGAAGTTCGTATTTAACGAAACGTTATAGTCCCATGGAAGGTAGTAGTATTTATTCTCTGACGAGTCTCTATACAGATAATAATTTTGTCCGAAAAAATAACTATCCCAGTTATTGAAAATAATATCTGCCGCTAAAACCGGAAGATAAGAGTTGAAATCAAAAACCGATTTTAAACTATCATAAAAGATGTCGTAAGGTGTAAGGTTAATTTTTTTTGCAAAAGCTATTAGGCGCGTCCATGATTCCGGTTTGTTTTTCGTTTTCATTTCGAAATTTCTCCAAAAGGAAAGCGTATCGCCTTGCAGCCAGGTAAGTGAGGAGGCAACGGCTTTAATCAATTCACCCGAATTTTCATTAAAATGATCTGTTAAAAATGATTTATCGATTTGTTCAATTAGTGTGTAAACGCCTTTGTATTTATTGTTTACAAAGACTTTAGCAAACGCAGTTCGTGGAGCTTTGACACCGGCTTCTCGCAGGATTTTGTAAGCGACTGTGTTTCTTAACATGCTTGGATCCGGAAATTCATTGGAGAGATTGATTGCACGTAGCCCTTCATAATTTTTACTTTTCACAAATGCATTGAAATCAATTTTCAAGGGTTTCTTATCTGTGGGAATGGAAAAAGAATAATTTCCTTTCAATTTAACGCCCACACTGTCGATTTTTTTACCGTCGATTTGAACAGTCGCGCGCATTTGAACTGTATCCAATGAATCGATTTCATGAAAGGAATTATAAGCATGCATCAATGAATCCCAATGTGCCGGTTGTGAAAATGTCAGGCGAATTTCATGGATGGAATCCATGTTGAAAATTGACCTTCCTGTTTTTACCTGACTTTGACTATAGCCGGATATTACCGGAAAAATTTGGAGGACAAATAATATGAAATTAAAAGTTATTGTTTGAATGCAAAAAAAATGAAGTGGATTGTGTTTTTGGAAATTCATTGTTCTAATCTGGAAAATTAATGTGTCTTGTAACTAAAAAGGAAATTAATGAAGCCGTAAAATTAAGTTTTCTTCTGAAAGGGTTTCGCAAATTATAAATATAACGATATTAAATCTTGTGGTTTAATTATGTAATGAAATAAGGAAGGGTTACTTTCTTTGGTTTTAAATGCTCGATTTAGCTAATAGATTTCCAAAAACCCGCTTTTTTATCTAAAATTCAAGTTTGTTTAAGCAATTTTTGAATTATAGTGCTCATAATTTTGTTATTATTTAATTATTAAACTATTGTTATTAAACTAAAGGTTTATATATTTTCACCTCGCGAATCCGGAATTGCACAATCCGTGATTCAACTACCAACATTTCTTCAAGTTGATTTTACATCGAAAAATTTTATTTCTATTAATAGGGATTATAGTATGCATAAGTGCATCAGCCCAATTCACGCATAGCGGCAGAGGGATGTATGTGGATAAATTTTTCAGGACAAACCTAGACCCCAATGGCAATGTGGTAGTAGATCCTAACCTTTCAATTTTAAGTATCGCTTCAAAGGAAAATGAATTATTGAAGTATGCCAAAGAAAGCCATATTACCTATTTGGTTCTCTACGATCTACATAATGTTTTTGGAAATCCTACCTATGAAGGATATTTATGTGATTTTATGGAGAAAGCAAAAACATTGTATTGTATTGAAAAAATCGGCGTAGCGTCATCGTGTGCTTCTATGTTCGACAATGTTCATAGTCTGTCACCAACGCCGCCCTTTGTTTTTGCAAATCCTGACTCCTCAACATTTCAGGGTAAAATGAAGTTTCTACAAAAACAATTTAAGCCCGGAACCTCTGACTTTTACATTTCAGAGGCAGTAAAGCTAAATCTTAGCGCCAGCAATTTTAATAACACATGTAATTATAAATTTGACGTATTGGTTTCTGAATATGAATTCTGGTCTCATTCCCCGGATGATTGCACAGGTGCTTTTTTAACTCTCGATGAAAAATATGAGGCATTTCAGGAAATGATCGTATATATGGACATGATTCGTGATAATTATAATGCTACACATTCTGATCTATTATATGTTGAAACTTATTTAGGATATTTAAATCAAAATCTGGCTTACAGCGATCAGGATATTGCCGATTGGATAGATGGCTCTGATGGGGGTAAAAAGCGAGTAGACAGAATTAATTTACACTATTACGCCAATGATCCAATACGAATGTATAGCAGAACAAATTCGGGAACTGATCAGATGGGTTATTACCAAACCCGTTTCAATGATTTTTGCCAAAGTACAACTGAAACCAGAACAAACATTCACCCGATAATGAGTGCAGAATATGTTCCCTGGGGAGGATTGTTTGACTTTCTGGGTCCTTGGTTTTATCAAAGTATAGAAAATAACATTTTTAATGCCGAGAAAATTTGGTACCAAGATTGGGTCGATGATGCAACTAATTTTAATCCCTCAACAATTGGCGATTCTACTCTCGGCAATGTAATTCAGCCGGGAGGTGTTCAATGGTTTACTTCGTCTCAAATGGTCAATCACCTGAATGACCCAATACTATTCACTTCCAATAGTCCGGTTTGTGTCCCTGCCGGACAAAATGGTATGTTAAGTTTTCAATACCAAGGACCAATAGAACAAGGAAAATATTTTAAGTTTTACATTACGGATACAGCAAGTCAAACGATAAGGTGCGGTGGTACGGATTCAATAGCTTGGCCTGCTTTTGATGTAACCACTAATTCATCAATCAAATTAGATCTGGCTCTCAATCATTGTTTGTTACCTGCAGGAGAATATGATGTTCATCTCGAACTAACCTACAATTCGGAGTGCAGCACGTGTATAGGAAATTGTTCTTTATATGTTGCTCCGATAAAACGAATTCGAGTAGTTAATTCTGCTGAAATTATTGCTCTTACTACTACAAACGTTTGTGGAGGCAGCCCTGTTTATTTGCAGGCAAGCTTATCTACAAGTGGAATGACATCTTATCAATGGAATGATAATGGTATTCCAATTTCGGGAGCTAATGGTCCTTCATTCGTCGCTCCGGGAACGAATACCGGCTTGCACAATTATACCTGTAATATCAACAGTACTATTAGTGGATGTTCTGCTAATCCATCCAACTCAATTCCTGTTTCATTAAGCGCAGGGTTTACTGCTTCAATTTCTGCCCAACCGGCAAGTAGCTGTGCAACTATCCTTACTGCAAGTCCGGCCGGCGCATCTTACCTCTGGTCCGACGGTTCAACCAATCAGAGTTTTACAACTAATCTGAGCGGTAATTATAACGTAACCGTCATGCAAAATGGTTGTTCGGATTTGACTTCTTATACCTTTGAAAGATTAAACTATAATCAGATTAAGATTTTTAATAATTGTTTCGGTGGGCAATCCGGTGCCATACAATTAAATATTTTTGGTGGAATTCCTCCCTATACAATCAATTATAGTGGTCCTGTAAGTGGAACACTTGGCGGACTTCAGGTAGGAAACAATACCATAAGCAACCTGGCTTCCGGGTTTTATTCACTCACCATATTTGACGCAAGTGGTTGTGTAAAATATGTATTCCCTGATCTATTTATTAGTAACGATCATTTGTCATTTTGGTATCGAGACGCTGATGGCGATGGCTATGGTGACCCCTTATCAAGCATTCTGGATTGCAATCCACCGATAGGTTATGTTAGCAATACCGATGATTGCGACGATACGGATCCTTCTTATAACAACTTAGCCGGATGCCCGATTGTATTAAATCTCAAATTATTTATTCAGGGATTTTACAAAGGAGCAGGTTTGATGCGTCCTGTACTATACAATAATGCTTTGAGTAACGATGTTTTGTCATGTGATTCTATCATCGTTGAATTGCATCATATTTACGCTCCTCAGTCCGTAGCTTTTGCGCGGAAAATATTATTGAACACAGATGGTACTGCTAAATTTAAGTTGCCGCTATATTTTTTCAATCAAAGCTATTACATTGTTATTAGACATCGTAATTCCTTAGAAACATGGACTGCCTATCCTTTCAATTTAAGTGCTTATTTTTTAAACTATGATTTTACTACATCTCCCAATAAAGCTTATGGTAGTAATCAAGTAATTCTTCCGGATGGGAAATCAGCAATTTGGAGCGGTGATATTGCTAGTGGATTTGCTCCCGGAGTTCAGGATGGTATTATCAATATTGTTAGCGATTTTCCGATGGTTAAAGGTGCTGTTGAGAATTTTCTCACCGGTTATTTTACTCAGGATCTTACCGGAGATGCTATTATCGAATCTGCAGATTTTAGCATTATAGAAAACAATGGATTAAGGGTGTTAATGATCCAACGCCCCTGATAGGATATTTTAAAGCGTAATTCAGGGTTTTTCCCAAACTTCTGTTTTATTAATTCGCTTTTACATTACTTTTTTTCTAAAACCCCCCTTTTTTTTCCTACATTTAAGGTCGGAGGATAAAAGGCAGGTTTTATTCTCCATTCACTATCCAACTTGAAAATGTTTTTGAAACGGACATACATCTATTTGTTCTTGATGCTTCTTTGTATCAAAACCAGTGCGCAATTTACGCACAGTGGAAGAGGGATGTATGTAAACAAGTTTTTCAAACTTTCCGTGAATTCATCCGGAGCTATTATTCCGGACGCTAACAGATCCATATTAAGCTTTACAGATAAAGAAGATTCATTGCTGAATTATTGCAAAGAAAACCATTTCACTTATCTGGTTTTATATGATTTGTATTATATCCTTGGCAATCCGCTTTATGAAAGTTATTTGTGTTCCTTTCTCGAAAAAGCCAAAACACAATATTGTATTGAGAAAATTGGCGTCGCTTCTTCTTGCTCGGCCATGTTCGATGATGTCGCACAAATTGCTCCTTCACCCGCCTTGTTCCTCCAGAATAATTTCGATCCGGTATTCCAAAACAAAATGGCCATCGTACAAAGTTCCTTGCCGCTTTCCGATTCTATGTTTTATGTTTCCGAAGTTGCAAAACTGGGAATGAGAGCATCCATTTTCAATACAACTTGTTCTTATAAATTTGATGTTCTCGTCTCTGAATATGAATTTTGGAATACGGCTACCGACGACTGCGTTGGTGATAATCCTTCGAAAGATCAAAAGTATGTGAGATATCAGGAACTCATCGACTACATGGACGCAATCCGGGATAATTACAACAGCTCCAACACGCATCAACTATTTGTCGAAACTTATCTGGGATTCCTCAACCAGAATACACTTTACAGTCATCAAACAATTGCTGACTGGATAGATGGTTCCTATAACGGGAAAAGGCGAGCAGACAGAATTAATCCGCATTACTATGGAAGCGATGCTTCCAAATTATATAGCCGTACCACTGCCGGTTGGAATAACTCGGGATACTACCTTACAAGATTCCTTGACTTCTGCCAAAACTCAACTGTAAATCAAACCAATCTTCATCCGATTTTTAGCTCTGAGTATACCTATTGGGGCGCAGGTTCAACTTTCCTGGGACAATGGTTCACGCAAAATGTCAACAACAATATTTTTTCGGCGGAGAAGTACTTCTATAATGACTGGTATGATGATGCCCAAAATTTTAATCCAACTACTGTAGGCGATTCTGCACTGGGAACAATCGTACAACCAGGCGGTGTTCAATGGTTCTCTTCACAGTATCTAATGGGGCATGTCGATAATCCATTGTTGTTTACGTCCAATTCTCCTGTTTGTGATAGTAGTGGTTTAAACGGAAATCTTCAGTTTCAATACCAGGGTCCGATCGAACAAGGAGTATCGTTTACATTTTATTTGTCAGATGCAGGAAGTTCTGTCATTCGCTGTGGAAATGACACAGCCAAATTCTGGCCCATATACAATCCTGTTACCCAATCGTCCATCGATTTAAATGCTGCTTTAGGAACATGTTCGTTACCGATTGGAAATTACGACGCTCACCTCATACTTGAGTTTAATTCATCCTGCAACACCTGCAATCTTCCTTGCTCCGTTTATACAGCACCCATTCAGACCGTCAGCGTTGTAAGTGCAGGAAAAATAGTTGCACTTACTCCAACTACCGTATGCCAGGGAAATGCCGTTTTTCTTAAAGCGAATTCTACAGAAGGGGGATCAACCACTTATGCCTGGTACAATGGTGTCAACCCAATCAGCGGTGCTACATCGGCTACGTATGCAGTTGCCCCGACGGCAACAGGTACACATAGTTATTCCTGCAAAATTACCAGCTCTGTAGCCGGATGCTCTGCAAACAGATCCAATATCATTCCGGTTAATATCAATACGTACCCTTCAGCTTCCATTTCTGTTCAGAGTTCATCCGCTTGTTCAATCGTTTTAAAAGCGAATCCTAATTCAAGTACATATAAGTGGCAAAACGGTTCCACGGCTACTACGTATACTGCAAATAATGGAGGAACCTATTCTGTAGCTGTTACTAAAAACGGATGTACCGCTACGGCTACTTATACGGTAACTAAAATAAACATCAGCAAAGTGTCACAAACAAATGCTTGTGGCAACAGCGCTTCAGGATCATTAACCGTAAATTTTTATTGGGGATCGTCGCCTTATTCTCTTTCATGGTCAGGTCCTGTTAGTGGAAGCATGACGGGCTTGTTTGCCGGAAACACCACGATTAATAATCTTTCCGCCGGAAGTTATAATGTTACGCTTACAGATGCAAATGGCTGTACCCGTTCCTTGTATCCAAATCCAACTATCAATAGTGACACTTTATTCAGGTGGTATTTTGATGGCGATGGTGACGGATACGGTGATATGGCAAATTATTTAAATAGCTGCACCAAGCCACCCGGATTTATAAAAGACAGTGCAGACTGTAATGATTTGAATTTTGATGCTCATCCCGGATCTCCCGAGCTTTGCAATGGCACAGACGATAATTGCGATGGTATGGTCGACGAAGGATGCTCTTTTCCTTTTACACTTAATCTGAAATTATTCATTCAAGGTTATTACATAGCAACCGATACCATGATTGCTGTAGTTGATTCCTTAAGTAATCCTTTGTTATGCGATACAGTAATTGTTGAACTTCACAGTCCGGCCTCGCCCTATCAGCAAATTTATTCCTCAAAAAGAACCATCAATATATTTGGAGAAGGGATTTTTGATTTCCCTTCTGTGTATTTCAACCGCTATTATTTTATCGTTGTAAAACATAGAAATGCCATCGAGACATGGAGCAAAGATTCTGTTTTGATCAATACTTTTACGTTAAGTTACGATTTCAGTGATGCAATAGATAAAGCTTATGGCAACAATCTCGCTGATCTGGGAGATGGAAATTTTGCCTTTTTTAGTGGCGATGTAACTGATGGCTCCATAAACCATTTACAAGATGGTCTTATTAACGATGCCGATCTGTCGGAACTCATAAATGCCGCCCATAGTTTTACTAACGGGTATTCTTTTTTCGACCTTACCGGAAATGGAATGGTAGAGTCGTCAGATTTTAGTATCCTGGAAAATAATTTTTCATTATTGATTTCTGTTCAACGACCATAAAAGTATATTTAATTCTAAAGTACAATTTCAAAAATCATTAAGGGTTATCGTTTTCTGCGTTAATTTTCTTTTCTTTGGTGAAATGTATTTTTACTAAAAGCCAATGCTATCTAAAAAAATTCATCCGAAGGCCTTGCCATATCTTTTCTTTACCGAAATGTGGGAACGATTTGGCTATTACCTCATGCTCGGTATTTTCTTCTTATATATGACCGATACTCAAAAGGGAGGAATGGGCATTGATCGTAAAGAAGCTTCGGATATCTTCGGTACATTTATCGCACTTGTTTTTCTCACTCCATTTATCGGTGGATTGTTGGCTGACCGTGTACTTGGCTACAGAGTGTCCATTACGATTGGTGGTATTTTAATGGGATTGGGCTATTGCGGCCTTGCCTTGCAGGGAATGACTGCGTTTTATACTTCATTGTTTCTGATAATTATTGGAAATGGGTTTTTCAAACCCAATATTTCAACTCTCTTAGGGAATATATATAACCGGGAAGAATTTAAGGAACTCAAGGATTCGGGATACAATATATTTTATATGGGAATAAATATTGGCGCCTTTATCTGTAATTTTTTCGGTGCATATTTAAGGAATGAATTTTCCTGGGGATATGCTTTTACAGCTGCAGGTATTGGAATGTTTTTAGGCGTCATAATATTTTGGATGGGACATAAACATTACAAAGATGCCGATGTAAGAAAACCCGTACAGGCACAGGATATGTCCTTGCCGAAAATATTCGGCATCGTTTTACTCCCTGCGCTTTTAGCAGGATATATCGGATGGATTCTTCCCGGAAACATATTTGGTAGTGACTCAACCGATGCATTTATTTTTGGAGCTCTTCCCGTTACCGGTTTTTATGCGTCCTTGCTTTTTCGTGCAAGTGCAGAGGATAGAAGACCCATTGCAGCATTACTCGGTGTTTTTGCAGTTGCCATAATTTTCTGGGCAATTTTTAAACAAAACGGAACTGCTCTGACAACGTGGGCAGAGAGTTATACAGACAGACAACTTCCTCCTTCGCTTGTTGAACCGGCAAAAGGTATGGGCATGATTCAGGAGGTAGTTTACAAGAAAGATTCTGTGCCTTTAGCAGATAACCAATTTCGCATACAACGAGACGCAAGTGGAAAAGCTATTCGTACTTATGATTTCCCATTGTATTATAAAAACATTCCTGCCGAAAAACTTCCTCTCGAAGGATCTACTACACAACTGGTATCTACAGAAATTTTTCAATCCGTAAACCCTTTTTGGGTCGTCGCGCTTACTCCGTTGATAGTTGCATTCTTCTCTTTTCTCAAATTGAGAGGTAAAGAACCGTCAACACCCTGGAAAATTTTCCTCGGACTCTTCATCACAGCATTGTCGACGCTCGTTATGGTAGCCGCCTGTTATTATTCTGATAATGGAGCGGAAAAAAGTTCCATGCTGTGGTTGATATCCTGTTATTTCGTCGTCACACTTGGCGAATTATGTTTAAGCCCAATGGCACTTTCACTCGTTTCAAAATTGAGCCCGGGCCGACTTACTGCCTTAATGATGGGTGGATGGTTTCTTTCAACCTCTATTGGCAATAAACTCAGCGGAGTGCTAGCTTCTTTATGGGATGGCTATGAACACAAAGCCAATTTCTTCCTTGTTAACTTTGTACTCGCTTTAATAACTTCAGTAATCATTCTACTAATGATCAAATGGTTGAATAAGATATTGAAGGAGCACGGGGTTTCCTGATAATTTTTTTATTCTGAATAACTCTGTAATTGAAAGGAGAGAATTTAATACCTCTTACCAATCAATTCTTATATTTGCCGGCACAATTTAATACACACATGGAACGTCGAACACGCGTGCGCTTTGCCCCAAGTCCTACCGGACCTTTACATATGGGTGGAGTTCGCACAGCTCTTTATAACTACCTCATTGCAAAAAAAACCGGCGGAGATTTTATACTTCGTATCGAAGACACAGACCAGAATCGTTTTGTTCCCGGCGCGGAGGAATACATAATTGAATCGTTGCGCTGGTCGGGAATTATTCCGAATGAAGGCGTGGGTTTTGGTGATGGTCCATATGCTCCTTACCGACAAAGCGAAAGAAAAGCGATTTATCGTCAGTATGCTGAACAATTGGTAAAAGACGGAAACGCCTATTATGCTTTTGATAGTGCCGAAGAACTCGAGCATACCCGCAAGTTAATGGAAGCTGAAAAATCCGCTTTCTCCTATAACGGCATTACCAGAATCAAACTGAAAAATTCGTTGACTATATCGCCTGATGAAGTTGCAAAACGATTAACTTCAAATGAATCTTATGTTATTCGGTTAAAGGTTCCTTTAAATGAAGAGATAAAGGTGAAAGATATTATCCGGGGATGGGTATCTGTCCATACAGCAGAAATGGACGATAAGGTTTTATTCAAAAGCGATGGTATGCCAACCTATCACCTGGCCAATGTCGTCGACGATTACCTAATGAAAATTACTCACGTAATCCGCGGCGAAGAATGGTTACCTTCTGCACCTTTGCATGTATTGCTTTACCGTTTTCTCGGTTGGGAAAACGTCATGCCGGAGTTTGCTCATCTTCCTTTGCTGCTGAAACCGGATGGCAATGGAAAATTAAGTAAGCGCGATGGCGACCGTCTCGGTTTTCCTGTTTTTCCTCTCAACTGGAAGGACCCGGAAACCGGTGAATTGTCCTCCGGTTACCGCGAGAAAGGTTATTTCCCTCAGGCATTTGTGAATATGCTTTCCTTGTTAGGATGGCATGCGGGAAGTAATCAGGAGCTCTTTACTATGGATGAACTGATTCAGGAATTTTCACTCGATAGAGTAAGTAAAAGCGGTGCGAAGTTCGATCCGGAAAAAACGAAATGGTTCAATATGCAATACCTGAAATTGCAAACAGATGATGAGCTTACTAAATTATATCTTGCCGATATAAAAGAAAGAATAAAATCAGGCACACTTGTTTTCAACGAAAAGGAAAATCCGAATTTTCACTTTCTGACTTCCAATACAGAATATGTAAAAGAAATTGTCAGACTGATTCGGGAAAAGGCGCATTTTGTCAATGAATTTTGGGATCTGTCTTCTTTCTTTTTCATAGCGCCTGAATCATACGATCCTGCTGTCATTTCAAAAAAGTGGAATGAAAACACAAAAGCGTTTTTTATTGCACTTAGAGATAATTATGCAAAAACAGAAGCGTTAAATGCAGCGACTACAGAATCGATTTTCAAACAAACTGCAGAACCAACAGGTATTAAATCAGGCGAACTCATGCATTTATTCCGTGTGCTAATGGTTGGATTGGCAAAAGGCCCGGATCTCATTGGAATGGTTGTACTACTCGGAAAAGAAGAAGTAGTGAAGCGATTGACAAATGCAATTAATGAACTATAATCTCAGCATGTCGAATTTTAACAAAAACATTTTATACTAAGGGCATGTCAGGAATCATTTTTGTTAACGATATAAAACTTTATGCCTTTCATGGATGCCTGAATGAGGAAACGGTCATTGGAGGCAATTATATTATCGATTTGGAAATTTCTACAGATTTTTCTGCGGCCGCATCATCAGACGATTTGTCGAAAACAGTTGACTATTGCATCGTCTATGAAATCGTAAAAAGGGAAATGCAAATTCCTTCCAAGCTTATCGAACATGCCGCTTTGCGAATTCTGACAGCATTGAAAGCTGAAATCCCCCGAATAGAAAAAGTAAAAGTCAAGCTCACTAAGATTGCTCCGCCTGTAAATGGATCGGTCGGAACAGTTAGTGTGATGATTGAAAAATGATTTGACAATTAATTTTGTCAATAAGTAATTGCTTCCGGATTAAAGTATAATATTTCCTATTCACTTTAAACGAAAAAAATGTTATTCTTTTGAAATCCAAAAGATCCCTGGCGATATGAAGGAGTTATTGGTAATCTTGCAGCTAAGGCCAACAGTTAATGTATTTCTTCTTACCACCAACTAAGATTGTAAAATTCCCCTTTGCTCACTCTGTTCAGACCTCTGATATCTCTGCGTTAAAATCCGACGTCGAATTTAACCACAAAGTGCAAGAAGATCTCAACAGATTTAATTGGTTTTCCCAACTTTTCATTCCTTCACAAATTTCTTTACCGCAGTTCCCTTCGGAGTTTCCAAAACTAGAAAATAAAGTCCGGCCGCTAATGAAGAAACATCCAATTGAAAACTTCCGGCATTTATTATTTTATTCAAAAGTAGTTTTCCTGTAATGTCGAATATGGAAGATGAGTGAATGTTGGTTTGAGGGCTTGTGATTTTTAGGTGGGTGAGGGCAGGAGAGGGGGATAGAGAAATATCTTTGCTGATTTCTGTTTCCGCAATACCAATTAGACCGGTAAATTTTGCTATATATTTTAAAGGAATTGAATCGATGAATGTAAATCCGCCTGTAACATAAAAGTCTGAACCGTTTTTATAAAAGTCTATTATATTATTATTAAAAACTCCGGGAACGACAGTTAACCATTGGCTTCCATCCCATTTTGCCAATCCGTTTACATTAACATTTCCTGCAAGAGTAAAAGCTCCACAAACATATAGCTCATTATCAAAAACTTTCATTTTCAAAACACCACCATTTAATCCACCACCTATGTCATAAAACTGGCTTCCATCCCACCGCATAATATTATTTGCCGGTGAGCCAGAAGAAGTTAAAAAATGACCACCTATGTATAAATCGTTTTGAAATATTTCCATTGCTGAAACCATTTCAGCTCCAAAAGCCAAACCATTTCCACCAAAGGGCTGAAAAGATGTGCCATCCCATCGCTCAAGATCGTTTACTCCGGTTATGGTATCATAAAAATTTCCACCTATATACATCTGGCCTTGGAAGAATTCAATGTCTTTAACACTGAATCCACCTGCAAGACTTGGAACATTAATGGGAGTAAAATTTACCCCATCATATTTAGCCAAAAGATTTGCGCCCTGTGTTCCGATTTTAGTAAACGTGCCTCCGAGATACAGCTCGTTATTATGTTCTTTGAAAGTGTTTATTGCATCGTTAAAATTTTGATTTAGACTATCCCATTTTTGACCATCCCAATAGGCCAACCAAACATCGTAATTAGGAGGATAATAATAAAAGACGGAAGAGCCAAAGACATTTCCCTGAAATTTTGTAATTGAAACTCCTGGTGCTCCGTACGGAGCACCTCTTCCCAATGAATCCCATTTTACTCCATCCCATACTGCAAAATGATTCACAAGTATACTATCCGCATATTTAAAAAACCCACAGGCATACAAATGATTATTCGTTGAATCAAAATAAAGCCCGTAACCGGGTCCATTAAAACCATATCCCAGACTTTCCCATTGGGAGACAGATTTTAATGAAAATAGTATTAAGAAAATGAAGAGGAGTGTTTTCATTTGTTTTTGATGAATTTTGTTGAGAAAACACCTGATTTGGTTGAAGCCTGTATGAAGTAAATTCCATCGGATAAATTTTCAATATTTAATCTACAAGAATATTGATTATAGTTTTCTTTTACCAAGTAAGTTTCTAATAATTTTCTACCTTCCAGGTCATACATTACGATTGCAATTTTTTTATCGTAAATCTCAAAAGGAGCATTGAATAAAACTTCAATTACAAAACTAGAAGGATTGGGATATAAAGTAAAATTAGATTTTAGTGAATGGATTTCTTCTAAACCAACAACTAGATTAAGATCAAACATGCTAATTTGATTATCGCTGTTGCCATAGATATCGTAGCCCTGAGAATAATAACCATTTGAAGTTACAATTGGGAAATGTGAGCTTGAGAAATTTGCTTCGGCTTTTGGTGATTCAGTCCAGCCCAAAAAACAAAGCAGATTAGTGCTACTTGATTCATTTACAATTAATGAATTGCCGGTTTCATTTCTGGTGCCTCCAATATAAGTTGACCATTGCAAATCATAATTCAGGTCAAACTTTGTTAAAAATGCGTCTGATTTATTTACTGTGTACCCATAATTAAAATCAGAGTTGAAATAAAAACTACCATTCGAATTGCAAACAGGAAAAAATCCTGCTGCAGGAACAGAACAGGTATTAGTGACAGTAGCAGAGTTTGTGGTTCCTGTAATATATAAATTATCATTAGAATCAAAAGTCGCACTCTGTCCAAAATCTGCGCCGCTTCCTCCAAAATAAGAGCACCATGTTCTATCAAATTCATTTGTAAATACTGAAACAAAAGCATCATAATTTGCACCGCTTCCTGTTGAATTTCCCTGCTGATATGACCCAGATGGGTATAAGACAGGAAAACTATTAGTTAATGAATTAGTTTTTCCAATTAGAGCATATTTATCGGTTGCGGTATATGTAGTCGTAAGTGGGCTATTTGTTCCAAGAAAATCGTTTCCGGCTCCTCCAAAATATGTCGACCAAATTAATTGATCCGAGGTATTCATGCAAGCCAGAAAGATATCGTATACAGAATAAGAAGGCGAATTATTTAATGAATTATCAAAATAAGAACTGCCCCCCTGATCGCATAATTGAAATTGATTGTTATTGTTTGCCAGACAATAAGGACTAGCCGTTGTGGAACTTGAGACAGAAGAATTTGTATTACCTGCCACAATTAAATTATCGTTATCTGTAAATGTTAGACCTACAACCGATTCTTCTCCCGCGCCTCCAAAATAAGTTGACCAGAGTAATTCATCATTTGAGTTAAATTTCATAATAAATCCATCACCTAAACCTGAAAATGAAGAACCTGAAATATTACCTCCGTAACAAATTGATTATAAGAATTGCTATTTGAAGAAGATTGTATTGGAAAGGGAACATTTGCATTTTCATCACTTAATGTATGTCCACCTATATAAACTGAATTAGTGTTCTGATTTATTGCAATAACAAAAGAACTCTCCTGCAAATTTCCCCCGATATAGGTTGAATATTCTAAATTTATTCCGGAATTTGAAATTCTAGCAAAATAAGCATCCAATATTCCACCTTGATGTGAATTGTAGAAAAAAGTACTGTTATTTGTATTACTAGTTGGTAAAGAATTATCAGTACTTGTCGTTGAACCAACAAAATAAATATCTTGAGTATTATTATTAATAGCGATTCCTTTTCCTTCTTCAGAACCGGTTCCTCCATAGTATGTTATCCAAATTAAATTCTCACTGGTAAGGCTACCCGGAAAAGTAGAAAATTTTGAAATAATTGCATCTGATAATCCTAGATTATTTGTTTGACCAACAAAATATCCGGTTGCGTTTGGAAAATTCGAGCTTATAGTATGTCCAATTGTATAAATATTGTTGGAATTATCTCGTATAATTTGTCCAGGGGCTTCATCGCCATTACCGGATCCATTTCCGCCATAATGTGTACTCCAAATTAAATTCTGTATTGACGCAGCTTGGTTGATTGCTACTCTACTCACCTCCACCACCAACGTCTTCCCTCCATCAAACCCTCCCCATCCCAAAAAATTCGCTTCTCCACTCTGCGGAACATTCCAATTCAAATGCCAGGGCAGCGTAATGCGATTGCCATTGGTATCGAGCTGGTAGACACGCGGCTTTTCAAATGCATAGTCGCCAAGTAAGGTGTGGACGTTTAGTTCCCAGTTGTTGATTACGGATATTCCATTATCGCCTTCAAAAGCAAGTCCTATTTCTTGCGGATTGGAACCGGGGTTGCAAATAAAGGTTAGTTTCAATCCTGTATTGTTGCTGCTATAGATGGCATCAATGCCTGAATAAATATCAGTGAAGAGTAAACTGCCGCTGCCATGCACATTGGTAATTCCGTTTGGACAATGAGCGAGAAAATAATTCAAATATCCGGCACTGTCCATTACATCTACCGGATAGGCCTCTGTCGGATTGCTGCTTCCCAAAAAAGAAACATCTACACGTTGCAAGGTATCAGGCGTGGAAGCAACGGTATCGACATGTCCCCAAACCATGTTCATTTTTCCATAACCAAAATACAATTGCGGATAATGATGCAGGGTGTAGTAGTGAACGCTGTCTGTTACTAAACTGTCTTGGGTATCCGTCAACTGTCCTTGGTTTGGATAAAATAAATTAGCGACAGCAGGGGAATCTACTGATGGTGGTTGTGTGAAGAAATC
>JANNBB010000038.1:0-10727 GCA_031385005.1 Bacteroidota bacterium | reverse complement strand
GATGAATATCCACATATAGGTTGCTGAGCGAAGCCGAAGCACAAATACAACAGACGATTCCCAAAGTTATCAGAACCCTCGAAGCGAAGAAGTGTAAACTCGTCAAAGCAGGGACCGGATAAGGAATGAAAGGGTAAATTCTATTCTTTAATTATCTTATGCACAAAAATTTTGTCAGCAATTTCTAATTCTACAAAATAAATTCCACTTTGTAAGTTACCTATATTTATGGAATTTGTTTCATTTTCCAGTTTTTCAGAAATTAAATTTTGACCTATCACATTTGTAATTTTTAATGAAGAAACTTTGTAATTTTTAAGTTTTACATGGAGTACATCTCTGGAAGGACTTGGAAATATCAAGAAAAAATCTTCATAGTCTATATTATTATCAATGGACAAAGGGGTATTTGTTAGGCTTAAACTGTCTATCCATAATTTGTTACCATAATTTTTTGTATTAACTCCAAAAATTCCCTCGCTGCATAACCAAATTGTAACCTCGTCGGGTATTAGATTAACAGTATAAGTAATGGCTTGAGAAAAGGCAGTATAAATACTTACGTTTGTATTTGTAGTAAAGAGTCCACCTCCAATTAGTGTACCGTTGTTTTTCAAATGTATAAGTACTTGTCCTGTTCCTGTTGTATCAACTCTTAATGACTTAAAGTAGCCATTAATATACAAGGGTTTAAAAGTAATTGGAAAGGTGCATGCAACAATTCCACCTGTTTTTCCAACGATAGGCCATTGTGTCGTTTCTATTTCTATACCATAACTTCCATCAATATGATCAGTGGTTTGTATCGGTGAAAGGGGAGAAGACCCTTGGGTGTAAGAACCAACCCAATTGTCAGCAGTTAGTATAGTTTGTGTACCAATTATTTGTTGTGTCCAATTTTCGAAACTACCATTTGGGATAACTTGTGAATTGGCTTCTAAATTAATTAATAAGAATAACGTCAATACTGCTCTGAATATTTTTGAATTGCTTTTTTGATTTTCCATATTGTATAAGTTAAATTATTCTTTTGCAATTCGCCTAACGTTAAGCCTTACTGCCGATAACGCCGTTATCTTGAATCGAATATAACACTTTCTTCGCTTGGCATCAAGGCGGTGTTATGTGCATCTCGCCAATGTAGGGGATTTCCTAACATCTTACTTATAAAATCAATAATTCGCTTCGAAGGATCCTGGAATCCTGGGAAGCATTTTCAGTTTTTTAAAAGTGAATGGTAAGGAAATCCTGCACAGTTGGGAGAATTAAAGAAAATGATTTCAGATTTCAGATGTACGATTTCAGATTTACGAATTTTGTGAAGGGATTCACACTCAGTGAAGCAAAAAAGTATGATTCCGATAACTATTGGGACCCTCGAAGCGCAGCTAGTGTAAACTCGTCACAGCAGGGTGAGTCATGAGTAAGTCCATCAAAACCGGGAAAATAGAAACTCAACTACTTGCTTTTATGCAATAAACTATTTGGGTTTATCACAGGAAGGATAAAATTTTGCAATGCTGTTCCCTGCAATCGTGTAATTAAAACGCCCCTTGAAGTAGAATATGTTATTGATGAAAGTGCATTACCTAAATTTGCATTAAGGTCAACCATTTTATTTTTATTCTGAATAGCCAATTGTTCTAAATTTTCTACCTTGAAAATAAACATTAAGTGAAAACTTCCTTTTGCTTCTTCCTTGTTTTTCTGTTTACTCTCTGTTGAAATAGTTACTGTAAAATCTGCTTTCACCAGTTTATCTTCCAAGTTAAAAGCAAGCTCCAAACTGTTTTCAAGGTGATGCCCATCAACATTTTCAATAGCAAAATCATCAGGAGTTTCCACTTGCCCTTTCAACAATTTAAAATCAACTATGTTAATTTTCTCGGCCTGAAATAATTCATTATGCTGCATCGGCTTGTTTTATTTTATTTGGTGAATGTTGTCCATTCCACTCTTCCACTTTTATCTTCTCAGGCACTTTCACTACATTTTTATAGACTTTATAAGTTGTTTTACCGTAGTGAGAATTAAAAGCCGAAGCGGTTTTTACTACAGGTACATACAGAATAGGAGAGCCTAACTCTGCTTGAAGTTTTGCAAGTGACTTTAAAGTAAAGTTGTGTTCGTTGCTCAACCATTTATGTATTTCGGAAGGTGTTTTACCCAACTTCTCTGCTAGTTGTTTTTGTGTGAAGCCTTTTTCTTTTAAAAGTTGGTTTACACGAACAATAATATCTGCATACAATCTCACAAAGATTTTTACATCTTCAGGAGTGTTGTCTAAAATTCTTTTTGAGATTTTACTTCTCATTGTGCTATTTATTTATAGTATTATTTCTACTTCACCATTACAATCTGTGAGTTTTCTGTTTTTGTTGTCAACTAAAATAGCATCGTTGTTGATTGCTTCCAATATTCTTTTTGTAAACTGACAAGCTTCAATCCATTGCAGATGCAAACTGCTGGTTTGATTTGTTGCACCGTCTTTAACTCCACCATTAAATAGAACGACAATATTTTCTGTAATTTTTAATGCATATAACCTTAAAGGGAAATTGGGATAATGATAAACCAATTCGCCAAGTTGAATTTTTCCCTGAACAGGTAAGCCTGTAACATCATTTTCATAACGATTAAATAGCTCATCTAGTGCACCGTGGTCGTCTCCAATTGAGTAAAGCACAAACGATAACAACTCTTTTGTTGCTTCTGTGAATTGAATGTCGGTTTCATATTTATTAAAGAATTTGTCTGTTTCAGTTTCAAGCGATTCATCTTGCAATACCGTGTAAAAACTACATGTGCTGCTTCATCATCCCATATTTTGACTTCAAATGTATTCACTTATAACTAAATATCCTAAATTATGTTTCACTTTAAAGTGAACAATTTGTTAATTTCTTGAAAATTGACAAATTTTACTAAGTTTTTCAGATGTCTGATTGGTTTTTTTTTCAGAATGTTTGAACGGCAAACTTGCTTTTCCCAACTCATTTCTTACTATTCTACTATGACTTTCATGCCTTTAAATTGTAATGAAGTCCTCTGCCCATTATCTTTCTGTTCTAATGAGACAAAGGAAGTGAATATCGTTTTCTGAAATTATGATCGTTTCATTTTATTGCTTTTAATAAACAGCATTCGTTTATGAAAGACGATGAGCGACTAAAAGTGGATGAATATCCACTGTTAGGTTGCTGAGCGAAGCCGAAGCACAAAAACAACGGACGGATGTCCTTCGATACGAAGGTGGTGTAAGCCCGTCAAAGCAGGGTAGTGTAAGCTCGTCACAGCAGGGGAGGGCACCTTTTCAAAACAAAGTATTTGGATTCCGTTAGCTATCGTAACTTCGAGGTGTTCTTTTTTAAGGTGGTTACTGATAAGGTAATTCTTTACTTGGCAAATAACCCATAATTACTCCAGCACCAACTTCTTCACATACATCTTCTCCGCTGCTGTAACCCTCACAAAATAAAGACCCGCAGAAAATTTGCAATTGATGATCAATGATTGATTATTGATAATTTCTTCAAACACTATCTTACCGGTTACATCAAAGATTTTTAATTCTGCATTTTGCATTTCATCATTAAGAGATAGAGTAAAGGCGGTATGTGTAGGGTTGGGGAAAATTCGAAACAGGTAATTTTCTTCTATTTCGTTTATTGCAACATTTGTACACAACGTAGTTATTGTACAACCTACGCCCATAATCGTTGCCGGCTCAGTAATTAAAGCACCTGAGCTAACAAATGGTGTAGCACTTATTACTTCAGTATAGGATGATTTGAATGTTACAGTTTGATTCCCATATTGGCATAAAGCATTGCCATTAGAATCTGTTTTAATAATACATACTTTCGCAGGAAACGGCAAAGCCCATCCTGCCAGAATAAATCCTCCATCAAATGTTTGCTGCATAGCATCGATGTTTGCATTGAGAATATTTCTCGTCCATTGAATATTTCCATTCATGTCTAATTTAACGAAAATACTCTCATCGCTGCTATTAAGTGTCCCGGCCAGGGCATATCCGCTGTCGTTGGTTTGCACTATTGCATAAGCCATATCTGTATTATAAAGCGGACCACCTGAAAATGTTCTTGTCCACAAAGTATCTCCGTATGCATCCGTTTTAATCAAATAAATATCGCCATGTAGAGCCGATGATGCCTTGCAATAACCTACCATAATAAATCCGCTATCAAATGTTTGCTGAAAGGAAGTTGCTACTTCATTGCCTGTGTCGCCATAGGTTTTAAACCAATCCAGGTTTCCGATGCTATCTGTTCTCATTAGGTAAACAGCACTTCCTCCTGTACCAAAACTTCCCGAAGCTCCTGTTATAGCATAACCTCCATCACTTAATTGCAAAATGCTATTACCAAAATCAGAATACATGCCTCCAAAAGTTTTTGACCAAACTATATTTCCGTTGGCATTCAGCTTGATTAGGTATATATCCCAGTCACCTGCACCGTAACTTGCTGTTGAACCCAGAATGACAAACCCGCCATCGGCAGTCTGTCTTATGCATTTGGGCGGCACTTCGCTAGAAATACCACCATAGGTTCTTGTCCATAATGTATCTCCGCTTGCATCTGTTCGAATACAGTAAATATCCCATCCTCCCGAACCAAAATAGTTAGAAAAGCCTGCAACTATATATCCATTATCACTTGTTTGCTGAACGAAGTACCCTTGTTCAAGACCGGGCCCTCCATAGGTTCTTGCCCAAAGAGTATCTCCATTAGCTTTTATTTTAACTAGATAGACATCGTCAAAACTATTTACTGGACTTATGGTCTTTGCGCCTACAATGATATACCCACTATCATTTGTTTGTTGAATAGCGCGCGCTGCTGCTGAATCTCCATAATGTTTTCTATATGCAAGCTGTCCCCAACAAAAATTTGACAGGATAATAAAAAAGCAAAGCAAAATTCTTTTCATTTTGGCTTATACAAAAGCAAATATACATTTTCTTTCCTAATCAATTCCGTTGTTCAGGGTAGTCTTTCAAGCGAAAGTATTTAAGAGAAAGTAAAGAATATTTCATGCCAGTATAGATGGTAAACTGTAATATAATTGAAAAGTAAAATTCTTTCTATCAATAAATATGGAACTATATTGAAATTTGAAATTTAATGATTTCAGATTTCAGATGTTCGATTTCAGATTTACGAATTTTGAAAAGGAATCTGCGCGCGGTGGAAGCGAGAAGGTGTTGAAAGACGATTAGCAATTAACAGTGGATAAAAATCCACAGCTTAGTTGCTGAGCAAAGCCGAAGTACAAATACGACGGACGATTATCTGACGGGAGTAAAGTAAGTCCATCACAACAGAGTCTTTTACTTTCTTTTTTTAATATCTTTTGTTTTAAGTAACCTAAAGGAATGATAAACTGTAATGATTTCGATTACATTACTATTTCTGATTCGATAGATGAGCCGGTAAAATCCAACGATCAGTTCTCGAATATTCTTATTCCCAATTTCCGGAACGATTCGCCCTGAATGAGGAAAATCTTCTAATATTATTGCCGCATCAAAAAATTCTTCTACTTGTATGCTGGCGTATTTAACTGAATCTTTAGCAATATACCTGGCAATAAATTCGATATCTTCGATTGCCTAAGGGGTCCACCTTATTTCAACCATTTATTTAACCGCGATTTGGCTTCTTTGTTTGAAATAGTTTGACCTTTATTAGCTTGTTCGATGCCAATTTCAATCTTTTTTAACAAAACCAGTCGTTCAATTAATTCTTCCATAGTAAAAGTAGCAGGAAGCGAACCTATTGTTTCAAGTACTTTACTTCTCCTTAGCATAGTAATTTTACTTTTATCAAAAATACTAAAAAAAATTAAGATGAAAGAGCCCAATTCAAATATCAACTAAAGTTAGTTCTAGCTAAATAACACCGTTTGAGTACCTATTGCGACGTAGTCACGCATGGTGAACAAGAAACAAATTGAAAGATATTACTTGCTTAAGACTACGCCGAACGGTGGGATGATTTCAGATTTCAGATGTTCGATTTCAGATTTACGAATTTTGAGGTGGAATTCGCGCTTTCAAAACAAAGAATTTTGAAACTGATAGAAATCGGTTCCTTCGAAACAATTTGTTTTTTTTATAGGGTAGAAATAAGGAAATCCTGCACAGCGGGATTGACACGTGCACTGTAGAAAAGCAAAGCTATATTCATTCCTTATAATCAAGACGTATTGATTTCAGTTAGTTATTGTTTTAATTCGGGTAGGAGTAGTTGCATTATTTTCATAGATATAAAAATCGTAACTAAAAATAGAAGGACTGCTGCCAAACAAAGCAGATACGTTGACCGTTTGGTTGTTACCATAAGCGATAAGTTCCGTACTATCCGGTAGGTAATTATTAAACGTCCATCCATTAAAGGACGCTGAGAGATAACCAAGAGCATTGTTATTAAACCCCGGACTCTTTTTAATTTTTACTTTTAAGGAAGTGCCGGTAGGAAGAAATGCACCAATTGAGTAAATAACTCCCGGGGTTGGATTAAAAGAAGAGTCTGCTAATACATTTTCTTTCGAATCGAGAATATAAGGATAAGAAATATAGTTATTGAAGATAAAATTTGTTGAATCAAGAAAAATAGTAATGTATTTTTCAAAATCAGGGATGATTGCATTAATGCCTAACGATAGGTATTTACTTTCAATATTACTTCTGATAGTGGAAAGGTTCATCAACCGCACGTCATTAACCAATACAGATCCAAGCGATTGGCTATTTAACACTCCATCGGCCCTGATATCAGAAGCCATATCTCCTAAAAGCTGGGTTATTTCAGATTCAGTCCTGTACCCCTGAATTATTATAGCAATAGCAAGCAATATGGCATTGTCATCCCCATTTTGAGAAATGTCCAGTAATTCTGATTCTATTATATCCGGTTTTGTTATCGAGAAAATAGATAGAATTTCATTCTGTGCCTGATTTTTAGCATCAGTAAAATTAGTGCCGTTGCTTAATAAATACTCAACTCTTGAAAGCTCGAGATTGGTTAACATATTGACATTAACTGTACTTTTATTTGAAAGATCCGACAATGCATATAATGTTATCGGAGCTTGCGAATTGGCATTGGATACTTCATTAAAATAAAATCCGTCAGCTTTTAACTTCGCATAATTTGAAATCAGACTGATGCCCGGAATTTCAAATAAACCTGAATTATCCAGAATTTGGGTATTAAACGATTTTCCGGTTTGAGCAAAGTTTGCATTAAGTTCAAACAATGTCAGAGAAGTTCCATTTACAAAAGGACCCTTTTGGATGTTCCCATTAATTTTATCTTTTGTGAAGACTTTTGTTTCTTCATTCTCTTTTTTACAACTACAGAAAGTAATCGTTAAAAATAAAACTACAAGTTTTATTGTTTTCATGATGACCGGTTATGTTTTTATTTCGAAATTTGGCACTAGGTGTAAAAACATAAAAGTAATTAATATTTTCCTGTTCTTAATATGGAAATTTCAAAAGTACATTTTTTATTCTCAGCTGCACTGATCGTAAAATATTGTTAATCGTAAGCATCTAACGGTGGAATTAGAAATCCACATTTCAAAACAAAGGATTTCGAAGCCGATCGCTATCGGCTCCTTCGAAGCATTTTGTTTTTTTATAGGTTAGAAATAAGGAAATCCTGCACAGCGGGGTTTCAAGGGCTATTGTATTATTATTGTTTTGTTGAAAGTGTTTTTTTCTGTTTTTACCTGGAGGAGATAAATTCCGGAGGGGAATTGACGAATGTCTATTGCTGGTTCCCTGCTCAATATTTCCTTACTGTAAATTTCCTTTCCCATCAAATCAGTTACCACAATCTCTTTTATTATGTTACGGCTGCTAATATTTATCAAATCATCAGCAGGGTTAGGGTAAATGCTAATGCCAATATTGTCACTGATGTCAGCTATTCCAGTAGTGTTGATGGAGTTATACCTGACAATAAGAAAATGTTCAGTTCCGGTGCTAATGCCAGTATAACCGGCAACAACAATTTTTTCATCTGTTTGCAGGGCAACTGCATTCGCACGGGAGCTTATACTACCGCTTCCGATAGATGTAGTTACTATGCCCCCTGTTCCAAAAATATTATCTAATGCACCATTGGCATCGTATCTCGCTAAAGCAACAGCATTGCCTGCATATCCGGAAGCAACAATCTTTCCGTCTGCCTGTAAAGAAATACCCAGGGCATAACTACTGCTGCTGCCTACGGTAGTAGTGACAAAACCGCCTGTACCAAATGATGCATCTAATGTACCTGTGGTGGTATATCTTGCCAATGCAAAAATAGTTGCTGAGCCAGAGCTGGAAGCTCCACCGGCAACAATTTTTCCATCCAGCTGTAACAGCACAGAATAAGCCGCTGACGAAGTTCCTATAGTAGTTGTTACTATTCCATTTACTCCGAAAGTACTATCTATTACGCCATCGGTTTTATATCTCGCAATTGCAAAAGCTGTGGATGTTCCACCGGCAGCTATAATTTTGCCATCAACCTGTAAGGCTACACCATAAACTGTTGCATTGCTCCCGATAATTGTTGTTGCCACTCCTGAAGTTCCGAAAGCATTATCCAAAGTTCCATTCGTATTATATCTTACTACTGCAAAGCTGCCGCTGCCGGTGCCTGCAGCAATAATCTTTCCGTCAGGCTGGAGAGCCGAAGCATAAGCCTGGTAATTAAAAGGAATGGTTACTATACCTGCTGTTCCGAAAGCATTATCTAATGTGCCGTTGCTGTTATATCTCACAAGGGTGTACTCACCGGTGCCGCCTGCAGAGTGCCCTGTGGCAACAATCTTTCCGTCCGGCTGAACAAAGACAGCCTCCGCTCTGCTGCCGAAGAAGGAGGAGCCTAAGTCGGTTGTGGTCTTACCCCCGGTTCCGAAAGTGGTATCTAAAGTACCATTAGTGTTATATCTTGACAATGCAAAACTTTGGTTGGGGTTAGCATCAGTGCTGCCGGCGGCAACAATTTTTCCATCACTCTGGATGGCGATGCCAAAAGCCAGGTCATGCGTTCCGAAAGTGGTAGTTACTATGCCTGTATGATTAAAGGTAGTATCCAATGAACCGGCTGTTTGTGCATTTGAGTTAATTGCTATTAAAGCAAATAAAATAATTGAGTAGATTTTTTTCATTTTGTTTTGTTGCGTAGTCGCCACATTAGTTAATTGATTGTTTGATTTATTTTCTGATCGCTTACTCTTTTGGTTTTCAACTACCCAGTTCGTTACGCGCGTTCTCACAATTGCAACTAACGGCAGTTCGTGCAAAAACTAAAAGTAACGAATTTTTTCACACCGATAAAACCGGTAATCCGTAATAGGATTGAAAAAATAATTCCGCTCTATTAACACCTATACGCTTCTCTTTGAAGATTTTTTTGAACATCAGCATTTTGAGCTATCGGAGATCCAATAGCTATCGAATCCACCGCACTCAACTTAAAAATTCCACTGTTCGGAAGAAGCAAAAAAGTGCTGAAAGTCGATGAGCGACTAACAGTGGATGAATATCCACAGCTTGTTTGCCGAGAGAAGCCAAAGTGCAAAAAAAACGGACGGGTGTCCGTCGAAACGAGTAATAGAAGTCCGTCGCAGCAGGGTAGGTTGCTGAGCGAAGCCGAAGCACAAATACAACGGACGGATGTCTGTCGAAACGAGTAATAGAAGTCCGTCGCAGCGGGTTTAATGAAGTAAAAAAAGAAGGGTTTAGAAGCACAATTGTTCGTTTACCTACCCTGTTTATTAGAAGCTCAACTTTTTGTTTGCCTATCAAAGCCCTTCTTTTTTTTATTTCTTTTAATCTGCATTTTATGCGTTCGTGCTACTGCTATTGCAATAAAACAATGCTTGACATTGCAAGTAATTATTTATTTACAATCACTTTATATTTAATCACAATGCAATCATCGACAGGAACTCCGGATTCGATATTCTGAGCGTAAATTGCAACTTGTGTTTTACCAGGATAAATATCTTGGTTGACATCTGAATGAAATATTTTAAATTTAACATGAGGATTAGTTGTGCTATATAATCTTATGGCAATAATTGTATCGATGCTAGAAAATTTTGGAAAACACATTTCAATTCCTCTAACATGGTCACCACCTGATTGTTTACTCATATCAATTTCTCCATGGTAAGTTATTTTGTTTTTAGATTCTTTTTTATGATAGTTATTGAGAATTACACAATGAGGTCTTCCCGGATTACAATCGGGATTTTGTGCAATTATTCTTAAACAAAATAATGATAAGCAAAATAGAAGAATCAATGAATTTTTCATATTAGTTATTTATATTGTGTTTTTGCCTACTCTCTCGGTTTTCGGCTTACCCGTTTTAGTATTTTTTTCTTGCAGTCAGTTTGAAGTTACAATACCTCCCGCTCGGAATCTTTGAGCATCGGCATCTTGCGGAAGGAGATTCGATAGCTATCGGATCCGCCTTACACAGTACTTCATTTTTAATCCGGCTTAAATTTTTCATCATTCATTATTCTCGTTAGTATGATATCGCAGTGTAATCAGAAAGCTAAGATAATTAAATCTGCTATACTCAAAACAACGGATTTTGAAATCCTTAGAAGCAATTTGTTTTTTTATAGGTTAGAGATAAGGAAATACTGCACAGCGGGGGTTATGTAACCGACTCACAGCATGG
>JANNBB010000030.1:0-31966 GCA_031385005.1 Bacteroidota bacterium | reverse complement strand
TGGAAAAAGAACGTATTATGGTTTGCCCAACAATCCCAATTACGAACTAGGACCGGTGGTTGGAAGCATTTGCGATACGGTTCATACGGGAGTGGAGCAGATAGAAACGAATGTTACTCGCCTTATTCTCGGCCCTAATCCAGCAAATAAAATTATTTACATGAATTCAAGCGGACTAAAAGGAAAAAAGGGAAAAATTAAAGTATTTGATGCCATGGGAAAAATGATTTTTTCAAATGAAATGATTATTTTTAATTCAGGTTATGCCTGGCAGGAAATCGATGTTTCACTTTATGCATGCGGGCTATACATCGTTCATTTGGAAACGGAAAAAGAAATGTTGTCGGGGAAATTTGTGAGGAATTAGTTTTTTTTGAATGAATGGAAGTAATCTCACAACCCTATTTCGATTATCACTACTCCTATAATGATGTTTTCGAAAACGTAAACAAATGTGAATGCTGCTGGGTAGTGCAGCGATGACGGCTATGGCTTATTTGATTGCTAGGTATGGGTTGTAGGTTTATTGCAGCAATATCTTTTTCGTATAAGCACCTTTATCACCAACAATTTTCAAAAAATAAATTCCCGATGACAAAGGGGATAGATCAATTACGTTCTTATCCGAATCAGAAAGTATTTCAGTATAAATTATTTTCCCCGAAACAGTATATACCAAAATGTTTGCATGATTAAATTTATCGTTCTCCATTTGCAAATGAAATACTCCATTGGATGGATTCGGAGAAATTGAAAACGAAAATTCATCAGGATCGGAAATGCTTTGCGTAACGACAACTTGCACCTGGCTGGAACAAGTTGCATTTTGCGCTGAATTAAAAATTGTTAAAACCGGATTGTAAGTGCCCGGTGCATTATATTGTTTCCAACCCCACCTTCTGGTTATGGTGTGCCCGTCACCACAAGTATAGGAATATGAATTCGCACCAATAGTCAGACACCAAAGATGAGTAACAAAGGGTGTAGCCCCCGAAGAACTGGAGATAAACAGTCTACAAGTAAGTTCTGTGTTTTGATTGCTGCCCCACGACTGTGAAGTGGAAGAGTAGCCATAGGAATTCGTGCCGGAAGACGACTGCCAATTAAGCGTTCCATTATTCAAAGAAAGATTTATGTTGTTACTACTGCTGCTTATGGAAGAATTGGAATTCCACGATTGAGCAAAAGGATCATACACTGTCGCCCCAATCGTTCCCGCCGAAGAAATCCACGCCACTATACCGTTGCTGTTCAAAATGGTATTGCCGGAATTACTGCTAACGGAGGAATTATTCATCCACGATTGTAAGGAAGGGTCATACACTGCAACACCAACTGTTCCCGCCGCCGATACCCATGCGACAACTCCATTGCTATTGGTAATCATATTTCCCGAATTACTGCTCACCGAAGAATTACTCATCCATGAATGTAAGGTGGGATCATAAACAGTAACACCGACAGTTCCGGCAGAAGAAACCCATGCAACTACGCCATCTCTGTTTAAAACCGTATTTCCCGAATTACCGCTGACTGAAGAATTAGACATCCAGGATTTTAAAACAGGGTCATATGTTGCCACTCCAACTGTGCCGGCGGAAGAAACCCATGCAACCACACCACCTTGATTGCTAATCGTATTCCCGGAATTGCTGCTAAAGGATGAATTGGATTCCCACGACTGCGTATTCACATCATAAATCGCTGCTCCAACAGTTCCTGCATTAGAAACCCATGCTACCACACCTTCGTTATTTATATAGGAATCAGCATTACTGAAAGTTCCTGTCATTGTTTGATTCAAGAATGGATCAAAAACGGAACATGTAATTGTCGATCCCGAAACAGAAACAGAAATAGGTAAGCCCCATCCCCAATTTGGATTTTGCCCATTTGAAAATGTAAAATTTAAAATGAAATAAAATAACAATAGGTAAAGTTTTGATCTCATAAGGAGTAATAATTATTTGATATTATTTTTGATTGAGTTTTGTTTAAGGTAAATGTTAATTATTAAAATGAGTTCACAATTTATTTTAATGAAACTGTTTATTCGTTTATTTTATTTTTTATAAATCGCAGGACGAATGTTGCATTAAATCTGCATCAGATTGTTTTTAAAAATACTATCCTGACGGTATTTGCTTCGTTAAGAAATCGCTTCAAAAAACTCACCGGAAGATTTCATAAAATGTTTTACATTGATACACAACACAGGTATCTGTAATTCATTCGCAACTATTTTTTGTTCTTCCACACCCATAATATAATCGGCAATGCCTGTATCCGGATCGATGGTTGTTACTATTAAATCAGCTTCGGATTTTTTTGAAAGCTCTAACACTTCTTTGTATTTAGACGACGACGAATACGTTCCCGCTTCTTTGAAAGGTATTTCAGAATCTTTCAGAAAAGATTTAAAATAGTTCATATTGTAATCAATCTTGTTTTGAATAAACTCATCTTTAGAAGTTTGTTTTACCAATACAAGAGAAGCTTTGAATTTTTCGTTCAACCTTTCTACCAAAGGAAGCAATTGCTTAATCTCTTTCGTGAAATCAACAGGGACTAACATTTTCTTTATTTGCTTATACGCTAACTTTTGAACGACAATATAAGGTGTCTTCGAATGTGTAATTACTTTCATTGCTCTGCTGCCTATAAATTGCTGCATGCCTTTTATTCCATGCGTTCCCATCACAATTAATTGCGCTTGCAATTCTTCAGCTGTTCCTCCGATCTGATCAAAAATATTTCCCGGCTTTACATGACTCTCCAACATGGCCGTTGTCTGACCTTTATACTGTTCAATAAGCTGATTAAGTGTATAAATAGCTTCCGGCGAATCTTTTTCTGATGCAACAACGTGGAATAAAACAATGGTTTTAACCGATAAAATATCCGTTAAACCAATGGCATATTTCAATGCATTTTCCGTAATGGGTGTAAAATCAAGAGGGACTAATATTTTCATAAACCGAGTGTGTTTCAATGGGTAAAAATAGAATTTATTTTCAGATTAATTACACTAGATATAGAACGAACTTTAAATTAATTTAGAAAATTAGCTGAATAAATTGGCATAATTAAAACACATTTCGGAGTATTTCCGGTCTCATGATATAGTGGATTTCCCATAAAGCAGGGAATCAACTGTTTTATATTTTTCGTTAGTTCTTCTACTTCTGATTATCTTTGCGACTCAAATGTCCGCTCCCCAAAATCTCGAATCCATTATTTCTACTTTACCTGACAGTCCGGGAGTTTATCAGTTTTATGATAAAGAGAATAAACTGCTCTATGTAGGAAAAGCCAAATCGCTGAAGAAACGCGTTGTTTCCTATTTCCGTGATGATATCAATCATAGCGGAAAAACCAATGTAATGGTCCGGAAAATTGCCGACATCCGCATTCTTGTCGTCGATTCAGAAATGGATGCGCTTTTATTGGAAAATAGTCTGATCAAAAAACATCAGCCACGATACAACGTCAATCTGAAAGACGATAAAACCTATCCCTGGATTTGTATCAAGAATGAAAAATTTCCCCGCATATTTTCAACCAGAAAAATGATCAAAGACGGTTCCGAATATTTCGGTCCGTATACTCCGGTGAAAATGATAAGCACCCTGCTCGATCTCATCGGACAACTCTACAAACTCCGAAACTGCAACCTCAATTTGTCAGAAGAGAACATCGAGAAGAAAAAATTTAAACTCTGTCTCGAATACCACATCGGTAATTGCAAAGGTCCTTGCGAGGGCTTGCAAACACAAGCTGATTATGATCAGTCAATAAAGGACATCCGACAAATTCTCAAAGGCAATATCAATGTTGTCATACAACACCTCAAACTGCTAATGAATAAACACGCAGAGGAGTTTCGTTATGAAGAAGCGCAGTCAATAAAAAACAAATTGGAGCTGCTGGAAAAATTTAAAATTCGCTCCGTCGTTGTCAATCCTTCCATTCACAATACAGATGTGTTTTCAATTATCATGGAAGAAGATACAGCATTCGTTAATTTTCTTCGGATAATGAATGGAGCAATCATTCAGGGGCATACGATTGAAATGAAAAGAAAACTCGAAGAAACTCAGGAAGAACTTCTCGAACTGGCCATCGCCGATCTGCGAACACGTTTTCAAAGTGATGCCAATGAAATTATTGTTCCAATAGAAATGGACCTTGAATATGAAAATGTAGTTTTTACTGTTCCAAAAATCGGCGACAAGAAACACCTGCTTACATTATCGGAAAGCAACGTTCGCAATTATATGCGTGAACGAACACTTCGTGATGAAAAAATTAATCCCGAAAACAAGGTTCAGCGATTGATGGAAAAAATGAAAGCCGATTTGCGACTGAAAGAACTTCCACGTCACATCGAGTGTTTCGATAACTCTAACATTCAAGGCGCATTTCCCGTTGCTGCTATGAGCGTTTTCCGTAATGGCAAACCATCAAAGAGAGAGTACAGGCATTACAACATCAAAACAGTAGAAGGTCCTGACGACTTCGCATCGATGGAAGAAGTAATTTACCGCAGATATAAACGATTGATTGATGAAGCACTGCCTTTACCGAATCTGATCGTTATCGATGGGGGAAAAGGCCAACTCAGCTCTGCAATGGTTAGTTTGGAAAAACTCGGACTCACAGGAAAAATTCCTGTTATCGGTATTGCGAAAAAACTCGAAGAGATTTACTATCCGCATGATTCTGCTCCTCTTTACATTGACAAAAAAAGTGAAACTCTTCGCGTGATCCAGCAATTGCGTGATGAGGTTCATCGCTTCGGCATCACTCACCATCGAAACAGAAGAAGTAAAGCCGTCGTGAAAACTGAATTATCAGAGATCAAAGGAATTGGCGAAGCTACTTCACAAGAACTCTTAAAACATTTCAAGTCGGTGAAGAGAATAAAAGAAGCCTCACTGGCTCAAATCGAGGAAGCCGTCGGAAAATCAAAAGCCGGAATTGTTTTTTCTTATTTCAATCCGGAAAACTAAGCTTCAAACCTTAAAGAGATTTGGCTATTTACGTATCGCCTATGTGCCCTATGTCCCTATGTGGTAATAAAATGTGGTTAATAAGAAACGACGGATTCTACAAGGTGGCGAAGAGTTTCGTTAGTTCAATTGATCGCTCAATAACTTCATCTCTATCCGCGGAGTAATTTTTTCATAGAGCACATGATACACAGCGGAAGTGATTGGCATGTGTACATTGTATTTTTTATTGATCTCATAGATGCATTGAGTAGCGTAATATCCCTCTGCAATCATATTCATCTCCAGTTGTGCGAACTTGACAGAATATCCTTTTCCAATCATCGTTCCGAACATCCTGTTTCTGCTGAAGGAAGAATAGGCAGTTACCAATAGATCACCGAGGTATGCAGAGTCGTTTATGTCGCGCGTGATGGGATGAACAGCAGAAACGAAGCGCTGAATCTCCCGGATCGCATTCGAAATAAGTACGGCCTGGAAGTTGTCGCCATAACCAACACCGTGACAGATACCGCTTGCGATTGCAATAACGTTTTTCAGAACAGCGGAATATTCCGTTCCGTAAATATCATCGCTCACCAATGTTTTAATGTAACGTGTACTCATCAAGGTAGCCAGTTGTGTAGCCGTATTTTTTTCTGTCGAAGCGATAGTCAGATACGAC
This sequence comes from Bacteroidota bacterium, assembly GCA_031385005.1. GTDB lineage: Bacteria > Bacteroidota > Bacteroidia > AKYH767-A > 2013-40CM-41-45 > JADKIH01. The sequence goes on along the minus strand of JANNBB010000030.1, from coordinate 26,290 downwards.
AGTCGCTCCATGGCGACTTCTTCAGCATGACAAGGACCCGTAATCACGCCAATTTTAGAATCCGGAATATGAAATTGTTTTTTTAAAAAATCGCCGATGATGAGCAAGTCGTCAGGAATAATTCCCTTGATTGCAGAGAAAACGGTCTTACCTTTAAAATCATCCGTTGATAAATTGGCAAGCGTAGGTTTTAGAAATGCCGAAGGAACAGCCATTATGATAATCTCCGATGAACGGATGGCCAATGCCAGATCATCAGTGACAGTGACTTTAGCGAGATTCACTTCTACATCAGAGAGATAATTTGGATTGTGGCGGTATTTACGAATGAAATCCGCAGTTTCTGATGAGCGTACCCACCAGTAAACTGTATCTGAATTAACTGACAAGATTTTTACAAGCGCAGTTGCCCAGCTTCCTCCTCCAATGACTGCAATTACAGGTTGTGACATTCTATTCCTTTTTCGAGCCGAAATATACTCTCTTTTAATAAATTAATTTAAAACCTAAATTTCCATTTTTTAATTCGTGCATTCGTGGCAAAAACCCCCTTAGCATTCGCCACCCTAAAAAGTAATATCCTTCTCCAAAATTTCAGTCCCCCGCTTAACGGTAACCTTTGTTGTATCTCCATGATTGAACTTACCAAGGGCTTTCATATAACTCATCATATCAACGACCTTGTGTTCTCCCAACTGCAAAACCACATCCCCCGGTAAAAGTCCTGACTTAGAAGCAGGCTTCCCATCCGTCACGCCATCGATTCTCATTCCTACACCATCAAAAGCATAATCCGGAACAACGCCCAATGTAACTTTAAAGCGAGGCGTTTCTTCCGTACTATCATTTTTTGTTTTGATGAATTGAAGCTTTTCTGAATTATCTAAGCGAGTCAATATATTTTCAATCATCTTTACAATCAATACTTCGCCTTCGTAATTGATTTTGTCTTCGTCATCTGTTGGTTTATGGTAATCGGCATGACTTCCACTAAAGAAATGTAGTACGGGAATATTTTGCAGATAAAAAGAAGTATGATCACTCGGTCCTACACCTGAATCATTTTCTTTTAGTTTCAATTCAGAACCTTTTGTTGAATCGATCAGAATTTTCCATTTATCAGAAGTTCCCGTTCCATTTATTATTAACGTTTTTTCATCCGGTTTTAATCGCCCGAGCATATCCATGTTAATCATATACGACACATTTTTCAAATCGATAGTCGGATGTTTGACGAAGTAATTGGATCCGAGCAAACCTTTTTCTTCTCCGCTGAAAGCGATGAATAAGTAATTGCTTTTTTTCAATTTCGTACTTTTTACAAAACCGGCCAGTTCGATGAGTGCGGCAGTTCCGCTTCCATTATCGTCTGCGCCATTGTGTATTGCTTTCGGACCGCGATACAGGGATCCATCATCCCCATATCCGAGATGATCGTAATGCGCACCGATAACAACCGTATTCGCTGCTTTGTTATCGATAAAACCAATCACATTATTTCCCTGCTTTTCAATTTTTATAATTTCTACACCCAGCGTACAATTCGTAACAACGCTGTCTCTTAAAACGCGTGCTGCACTCTTACTTGCAAAAATAACCGGAATTGAAGTGGGGGTAATTCTGTTTTTCCAATCCGCTTTCGGATCGGAAGAAGATGTGTCGCTGTTGATGAAGATAACTGCTGCAGCACCATGGAGAATGGCGCCATCAATTTTTTTCCGCAGATCCGTCCAGTCGCCAAACTTACCATGTGGATCATCACCACCCGGAATGCCTGATTCAATTAAAAATATTTTTTTGGAAAGATTGAGTTTGCCTTTATAATCTTCCTGTTTGTTTTTAGCATCTGTAATTCCGTAACCAACTCTGGCAATGTAACCTGTAACAATGCCATTGGAAGAATAAGGAAGAACAAAAAAGTCCTCGCCTGTAGTATAGATGTTTGAATTCACAAGCAACTGCGTACTGGATCCGAATTCAGCTCCGGCAACAAAAGAGAATTCCTGTAAAAATTTTTTCTCGCCCTTAGCTTTCAGTCCTGCATTCTTAAAAGCTTTTGAAATATATTCATTCGCTTTTTTCTCTCCGGCTGTTCCGGTTTCTCTTCCTTCAAAAGCATCCGAAGCAAGTGTGGAAATATGAGTCTTCAGATTCGCTTTTAACTGATCATCTTTTATCGGTAAATGTTGAGTGGATTGACAAGCCGAAATCAGTAAAATAAAAATGAAGAGCGGGAAATATTTTTTTATCATAGTCATGCAAATATATACTAAATTCGATTAAACCATGCCTGCAAATGACGACTTGCTTGATCCGCAATATTAAATCATGAACAAGAAAATTTGTTTCATTTTTTGCTTTAACAGCAGAGTTTCTTAAACCAATTAATATATTTGTTCTAAATGATTTACTTCAGAACGACGATTGTAATATTTTTCATTCAATTCTCTCAGGTCTTATCGCAAAGTTCATTTCATTCTTTTTGGAAATTATCATGCCCTGAAAAAACATGGGTAATTTGTCATCCTTTTGCCGCCCCTAAAATTTTTCGTCTCACAAAAGAAGTGCTGATAATTGCCAATGAAATGAAAAAAGATTCTGTGCTGGATGGAGATGCTTCGGGAGGACAAATAGATGCTTTTCGACATGGATTGTGGATGGCTTCTTTGTCACAAAAGGTTTGCTGGAAGAAGGCCCTTTCCCTCGGTCGGGCGCATGAAAAAGGGAATTTCAAAAGCTTTAAAAAAGGTAAAGCCGGCGAGGAAGGGATGCTTCCGGATTCTGTTTCAAGCGCAATGGATTTATTTAATAACTTAATCGGAGCAAGTATAGGTTGTAATAACAAGGATTTAGAACAGGACAAAATGAAAGCACTGGTTAAAAGTGCTGTTTTAGAGGGGAAAATGCTCATTATTCATAAAAACAGGAAAGGAATTCCGGTCGACAGTTCCGGAAATATTATTCCTTTTTCAGGGTTAAAAAGCACATGGAAAACTTTCAAAACCCTTGTTCCATCGAACATACAACGAACTGAATAAATTTGTAATTTTGAAAAGACGGATTTGATTCCGTTTTTTTATAACCAATCACCTGCTATAGGAGTATAAGTACTCCGGGTTTTAGGTAGATTCTTGAATAACTGATGAAAAGGAATTATTTATTTTTCTTGCTTTTGTTTTTTAGCACTTTGGCTCATGGTCAATTGTCTATCAATGAGGTAATGAGCAATAACCAAAACTCTTTTCCGGATAATGATGGAGATTATTCCGACTGGATTGAAATTTATAATGATGGTCCATCATCTGTAAATCTAAACGGATATTATCTTTCTGATAATCCTGATTCCATGCAAAAATGGAGAATACCATCCATCGTTTTAAATTCAGGTTCTTTCACCATCATATGGTGTTCAGGTAAAAATAAGTTTGGCACAAACAAGCATACAAATTTTTCAATCGATTCACAGGGAGAGACAATTTTTCTTAGTGATCCATCTTTAAATGTTGTCGATAATATTTCACCTACCATTCTTCCTCCTGATATTACCTATGGTCGATTACCGAATGGGAGTTCAAACCTTGGGCTTTTATCAACTCCCACTTTTAAAACTTCTAATAACACAACAACCTTTTTATCCGGTACGATAAACGATCCTCCTTTGTTTAATCTCCCCGGTGGTTTTTATATTTCACCTCAGCAAATTTCATTGACTCATTCCGATCCTTCCGCTGTTATTCACTATACACTCGATGGCACGGATCCTACAGAAAATTCTCTGGTGTATTCTGGTCCAATTTCCATTCAAAGTCGTATAGGTGAACCCAATTACTATTCTTTAATCCGCACTTGCTATAAAGTTCACTTCTTCTTACCTGATTGGAATCCTCCGGCATCAGAGGTTTTCAAATGTTCAATCATTCGGGCCAGAGCATTTAGAACAGGTTATTCTCCCGGTCCTATTCAAACCTATTCTTATTTTATCGACCCATCAATTTATTCGCGATATGGAAATTTACCTGTCGTATCCATTGTTTCTGATCCTAAAAACTTATTCAATGATACGACCGGTATTTACGTACCCGGAATAAATTATCAGCCCGGAACTTTTCTGGCAAACTATTATGAAAGCTGGGATAGGCCTGCGAATATTGAAATGTATGTGCCCGGAGGAATGAATGCTTTTAATGGAAATTTTAAAATTAGTATTAACGGACAAAGCTCTCCATCGAGTCCCCAAAAAGGGATTAACGTAAATGCTTCCGTTGATTTTGGACCTGCCAAAATCAACTACCCTCTTTTCGAAACGACTGATAACAGGGTAAATCACATTCAAAAATTTGATAAAATAAAATTCAGAGCTTGGGGAAGCGACAGAAACTATGCACTCTTTCGTGATGCTTATTGCGAATCGTTCATGACGAAATCTGATCTGGACATTGAAGCATATAGACCTGTAGTTGTTTTCATAGATGGTGAATACTGGGGAATTCAGGAAATGCGTGAAAGAAATCGCAACCCTGAATATTATGAATCTCATTATTTGATCAATAAAAAAAACCCGGGATTCGATATTTTAGATGGTTCCGGTAATATTGTCTTATATGGAGATGCTATTCATTGGGATGCCATGATTAATTTTATCAATCAAAATTCCATGAGTAATCCGGCTGATTACAACTATATTAAATCCCAGATGGATGTGCACAGTTTTATGTTGAATTATTTGCATAGTATTTATTTTGCTCGTGGCGACTGGCCCGATCAAAATGAAGGAAAATGGAGGCCCCATACTCCAAATGGAAAATGGAAATGGATGCAGTGGGATATGGACAACTCAGTAGCTTACTACCTGAACCCATGGTACGATATGTTCAATCTGGTAATAAATGGTTCCCGCGGTTACGGACCGTCCGAACTTTTTAACAACTTAATGCAAAGTGATGAATTCAAAACGGATTTTATAAATCTGATGGCCGATTATATGAATACGGAATTTCTACCTCAATTGGCGCAGTATAGAGTGGATCAAATGCGGAACGAACTTCTTCCTTACTTCAGCGAATTTCAGGATCGGTGGCAGGAAAATTATAACTGGCAAAACCAGACCGACAGTATGAAATGGTGGGTAAATCTCCGTCCGCAATTTATTAAACAACAAATTCAAAATACTTTTAATAGTCCGAGTGTTAGAAATCTTCAACTGGATGTTTCAGATACTGCAAAAGGAAATATAAAAGTGAATTCTATTCTATTGGATGAAAATACTACTCGCCTAAATGTAAACACATTTCCATGGACGGGCCAGTATTTCGAAGATATTCTTGTTCCGCTAAAAGCAATACCAAAACCCGGATATCGCTTTGTTGCATGGCTGCCGGCTAACGATACCAATCAGGAAATTAAAATTAATCTTACTCAGGATACATCAATCATTGCTTTATTTGACATCGATCCTAATTACGTTTACTTACTTCCACCGGTAATTAATGAAGTAATGTCATCTAATGCAACAGCTATTGCAGATAATTATGGCGATTTCGATGATTGGCTCGAAATTTATAACCCCAACGGAGATTCGATTGATCTTGCCGGATACTATTTAACGGATAACTTTGTTTTACCAACCCGTTTTCAATTAGCTGTTGGAAGTGATAGTACGAAAATTCCTCCTCATGGATTTCTACTGGTATGGATTGATGACGATATCGATCAAGGTATTCTGCATGCCAATTTTAAATTTAATTCAACGGGCGATTTTATCGCCCTGATAGATCCCAATGGAGTAACGATCGTTGATTCTTTGCGCTTTCAATCGCTACTTCCCGATGTTTCTTATGGTTGTGTTTATGATGCAGCAACTCAATTTACAACATTTCAGCCATCCACTCCCGGCGCAACAAATGCCGCAATAGTCATTCCGGAAAATCTTTATATCAACGAATTACAAACGATGAATTTTTCTACCATACAGGATAACTACGGTGAATATAATCAGTGGATAGAAATTTACAACCCGAATTTGGATACTGTAGATCTGGCCGGCTGGAAAATAACAGACGATCCTACCGGAGTGAATGGTTTTACATTTCCTCTCAATAATGATTCGACAAAAATTTCTCCTCAGGGATTTAAATTGTTGTGGTCGGATTTTGATTTGAGTCAGGGAGTTTTTCATCTGAACTTTTCTTTACTGCAATCCGGCTGTGTTTGGCTTTATAAAACACAAAACATTTTATCAGATTCAATTTGTTATTCAGGATTGACACTCGATCATTCCTACGGAAGAATAACGGATGGCAATCCAACATGGATGCATTTTTCAATTCCGACTCCCGACAGCAATAATGCTGATCTTAGCGTTAACATTTCATACAATTCAGAAAACGAGGGTTTGTTTGCATTTCCGAACCCGGTTGGCGACCAATGGGTTTACTTTAATCAAGAAATTACTTTCACCCTTTTCGATTTAGTTGGCCGAAAACTCGCTTTCTCTTCCAAACAGACACATTTCGACTTTTCACCTTATGAAAAAGGGCTCTATTTTATTCGCACCAACAAAGGGGAAATAATCCGAATCGTAAGGGATTAAGGCAGGAATTTTTTATTCTGAATACCGATAATTAATTTTCATTCATCCGACAGTTTTTTTATTTTTACGGGATATAAAATACCTATGAAATATACCGCCATCGATAAAAATCTGTTTGTTGAAAACAGAAAAAAATTTCGCACGCATCTTCAACAACAATCCATTGCTATTTTTCATTCAAACGATGAAATGCCACGCAGCGGAGATACAAACTTTCAATTCAGACAGCAGCCGGATCTCTTCTGGTTATGCGGAATTGATCAGGAGCAATCTATTCTTGTTATCGCACCAGATCATCCCATGCCCGAATATCGCGAGATTCTTTTTCTTCGTAAAACAAATGAGCACATTGCTATTTGGGAAGGACACAAATACACAAAAGATGAAGCGCGCGAAACAAGTGGCATTCAAAGTATTTTCTGGGTGGAAGAGTTTAAAAATATTTTACCTATCCTTATGCATCATTCCGCAAACGTTTACATCAACTTAAATGAGAACGACAGATTTTCCACAGAAGTAATATACCGTGACGAGCGTTATGCGAATGAATTGAAAAGTAAATATCCCAATCACACGTATGAACGATCCGGTCCGATCATGGCAAAACTCCGTTCAATAAAGTCAGAAACGGAAGTCAAACTTATTCGTCAGGCATGTGATATTACCGATAAAGCATTTCGAAGAGTACTGCAAATGACCAGACCCGGAATAATGGAATATGAAATCGAGGCGGAAATCATTCGAACATTTATTGCCAACCGTGCCAATGGTCACGCCTACTATCCCATCATCGCTAGCGGCCCGAGTGCATGCGTATTGCATTACAACGATAATAACAAAGCGTGTAATGATGGTGAAGTAATTCTTCTTGATTTTGGTGCTGAGTATGCAAACTATGCAGCCGATCTTACACGTTGCATTCCAATAAATGGGAAATTCACTACACGTCAACGCAATGTTTACAATGCTGTGCTTCGGGTAATGCGTGCTGCAACCAAGATGCTTGTAGTTGGAAATACAATTCCTAAATATCACGAAGAAGTCGGTTTAGTTATGGAACAGGAATTGATCGGTCTCGGATTGTTAAATAAGGAGGAGGTCGCTAAGCAAGATCCCAAACAACCCTTGTACAAAAAGTATTTTATGCACGGTACTTCTCATTTCCTCGGATTGGATGTACACGATATCGGAAACCGTTATTTGCCCATGCAAGCCGGAATGATTTTTACTTGCGAACCCGGAATTTATATTCCTGAAGAAGGACTGGGAATCAGACTCGAAAACGATATTCTAATTACAGAAAAGGGTCCTGTTGACCTGATGGAGAAAATCCCTATCGAAGCAGATGAAATTGAGGAATTGATGTCAAAACAAAGTGTCCCTGCTCATTAATGAAATTTTATTTTTCATTTGAGTAATTTCAGTGAGGAAGAATTCGAAGGTTCTCTTATAACATTGTTATGATCAATCTGTAATTAAGAAAATTTAAGTACAATACTATGATTCGGTCAACTCTACTGCGTTATACCAATTACAATTACTGGGCAAATGAAACGCTGGTTAAAATGATTGATAAATCTATCAATGAGGAAAAGCTTGATACAACAATCATCAGCAGCTTCCCTTCATTGAGAAAAACAGTCTATCATATTTGGGATGCCGAACATATCTGGATTAAACGGCTCAATGGAGAATCTTTACTTGACTGGCCAAGTAAATCGTTTAACGGAAAGTTTTCTAGCGGTATGGATAAAATGCTACTTAATTCAAAATCGTTCATTGAATTTGTTGAAAGAAGCAGTGACGAAGAACTTTCTATTCCATTCACATATTTGAATACAGAAGGAAAATCTTTTTCAAACCCAATTTGGGAAGCTGTTCTTCATTGTATGAATCATAGTACATACCATCGCGGTCAGGTTGTAACAATGATGCGTCAGTTAGCAATTGAAAATATTCCTTCCACGGATTACATTACATATTCCCGAGTCGGGAAATAACTTTCTTTTTTGGACAAACGTTAGAGTAGTTTTTTCAATATCAAATCGTATAAATCCGGATTTATTTCTTGTTAAAACTTTGATTCCCTGCGTTACGATTCGAATTTTTAAATACCCCAATTGATTCATTTGCAAATTGGATAGGAGATTTTGAAATCTGAAATCTCAAATAGTTAATTATTTTAGCCCGATTTTCTGTACCTCTTAAAAATTACAAAAAAATGACAAACCTGTTTGCTTCTTTTGATAGCATTGATTCGTAAATGTTTGAAATAAAAAAGCAATCAGAAAAACACTCAAACTACTGTGATTTTAGTGTTTATCGCTCATCTTGTCTTTTTGGTTTCATTTAACAGGACAGAGCACTTTTATTCCCACTCAACATCAATAATATCGGTTTCAATTAACCTTATTTTTAAAAACAACGGCCTCTGACTAAATTTATATAAGTAATTTTAAAAATTAATCGTAACCTACTAATGAAACCTACCTCGCTTTCAGAAAACACTAATCAAACTGAAGAGTTGATTGAGTCTATTTTAAACGAAATAAAACTCGACGAGTCTTTATTTCCTGTTTTTAAAATTAATGATAAAGGAAAAATCCTTTATGCAAACAATGCATCATTCGATTTATTGAGAGATTGGGCAACTGATTACAGTGAATACCTTCCGGAAAATTTTCTGAAATCTAATGCAGACCTTTTAAATTACAATGCTGAGTTTTCTATAGCTTTGGAAACAAAAAACGGAATAAAATATTTTGATGTTATCGGATTTAAGGAATGCGGTTATATCGGATTGTATGGATACCAAAATGAACTTATCGAACAGCAGGAATTGCTTTCAGTCTAGATTCTTTCGAATTTATTTTCGGATTGGTTTTTGAAAAACTCATCGCGACGATTTTGTTAAACATCAACAACAATTTTCGGATTCAAGTATGTTTTTTTGTAATACCAACTGTTTTTCAAAAAAATTATTTGTCTAAAGTCGAATACGCTTCATTTACTTATTGATATTTGTTTCGTTTTTTTGCTTGAAAAGTGATGGATTTTAACTTTTTGTGTTAACCATATTCGAAAGGGCGAGTATAAATAGAGATGAAAAAGCGCGCTCTATTCTTTTTTATTGCTGCTTTTGTTTTTATTCAATGCAAAAAACAGGCAGAAGAAACTATTCCTGTCGATATTAGCCTACCGGTTGACTCCGTAGTTTTTACAGACTCATTGGTCTTTGATCTTCCACCTGATTCGGCGCCACATTTTGTAAACGCCTGTTATATTGATCTCAATAAAATAACACGTATAAGTAAATTTCGTTCGGGTATCGGTCATGACTATTCAGATGATTTTGAGTTTTGCAGAAGCATGAAACATTATTTTGATCCCGGAATATATTCAAACGATACGATAAGGATTTATGCACCTGTATCAGGAAAAATTGTTCGAATGTTTTCTGAATGGGCCGGAGTGCAGGTACAGATTCAGAGCGATGAATATCCCGCATTCACTTTTATTATCTTTCACGTAAATGTTCTTTCAGGTATTCAGGAAAATGTTCAACTTTATTCAGGTCAACTAATCGGTTATCATATCGGAAATATGACGATGTCTGATATTGCTGTTCGTGTAAACACCTCAGGGAACGGACCGAAAAACGATAGTCTGGGTTATGCTGGAGCCAGGTACTTTTCCATCTTTCATCTCTTGAACGATTCTATTTTCGATTTGTTTAATCAACGCGGTGTTAGTTCGTTGAATGATATGATAATTACTCAAAGCGAAAGAGATAATCAGCCACTCGATTGCAATGGAGAGTATTTTCAAAATGAGGGCGCAATCAGTAATTGGTTTGTTTTACAGTAGAATACAACCTTTTTTAAGCATTTTCCCATATTATATTGGGTATTATTAACAATATCTCTGAAATCCCAATATTGACGCCTATTTCACAATGCCTACATATTTCTTCTTTACTTTTATCCAAAATTATTATCACTTTCAAAGAGGAAAAAAGACAAATATTTTGTACTTTGTTGCTTGAAAAACAGCAAGATAGGTAATAATAAAGGCGATAAATAAAAATAAAATTCAACTCAGTACCATAAAGAGCCACTTTTCAAAATGGCATAAACTCATTATGAATAACCTTAAATATCTTTTTTTAAGCATTATATTAATTTTATGCTTTGAGGCAAGCGCACAACAAGTTCAGTGGGCGCGCCAGATTACAAGCGAAGGTTTTGATGAATGTCTTGATTTGACAACAGATGCTTCCGGTAACGTTTATGCAACAGGACAAATAGAATTCATCGCCAACTTCAATGGATTACTTCTCGAATCGGCAGGTGTGCACGACATCTTTGTCGCTAAATATGATTCATCCGGAAATCTCTTGTGGGCAAAAAGAGCAGGAGGAATAGGAGGCGATAAAGGACAATCAATTGCAGTTGATGGTTCAGGAAATGTATTTATCGTTGGAGAAATTGATGATACATCTTACTTCGATACAATTCAGGTAGTACCAAGAGACAAGAATAATTTATTTGTAGCAAAGTATAATTCAAATGGCGAAGCGCAATGGGTGAGACATATTGAATCAGATTCACTTAATACCAGAGGTTATGGTATTGCCTGTGATGCCGGAGGAAATGTTTATGCTTGTGGAGCCATGCAATATAATGCCTATTACAATGGCAGTCTTATTCTTACTTCCAATGGTGATTACGATGGTATTCTTTTAAAATTTGATGCCAATGGAAATTTCAAATGGATAAAACAAATTGGTGGTAGCGGCATAGATAAAGCCAATGGCATTGCATTAAAAGGAAAAGACTTGTATGTGACCGGTCGTTTTGAAGGTAATGCTGATTTTACTTCTTCTGTTTCCTTAACGAGTTACGGAGCAGCAGATTTTTTTATAGCGAAGTACGATACTGCCGGTGTATTTAAGTGGGCCAGGAAAGGCGGAGATACAGACGATGATAGCGGCTATGACATTACGATTAACGTTAACGGTGATATTGTTTGTACAGGTGATTTTACCGGACAAGGGCAATTCGGCGGGAACACTGTTTTTTCAAACGGATTAGCCGACATGTTTTTGGTTGCCTATAATTCAACCGGTACTGCACGCTGGGCCATAAAAGGCGGCGGGGTTGAAAATGATATCGGCAGAAATATTACTCACGATGATAATGGCAATCTGTATGTTGGAGGTGATTATGCCGATACCGGTTACTTCCCGCCATTCTCAGCAGTGAGTAATGGATTTGCTGATATATTTCTTGTCAGCTATGACTCATTAGGAACTACAGGAAGATTTTTAAAATCTTATGGCGGAAGTATTAACGACAGAGGACGAGGAGTTGCCGTCGATCCAAGAGGGAATATTAATTTTTCCGGTGAGTTTAATGACTCAATTGATTTCGGTAACATTCATATTGTTGGTGATACTAATCTCGACATTTTCATTCTTCAATTGCGCGATCAGTTAATATGCTCAGCAAATGTTGTTGCAGCGGGAAATATCCTATGTGCCGGGACCTGCAATGGCAGCCTGAATGCAACGGCCAGTGGAAGTGCTCCATATACTTACCAATGGTCTACCAGTCCGCCGCAATACACTTCATCAATAAGCGGGTTATGTGCAGGAACCTACAGCGTTACAATTTCAGATGCAAATAGTTGTATAGGGACTGCAACAATATCATTAACAGATCCTGATTCCATTCGGTTTTCCGGATCAACATTTACGAATAGTACTTGTACCGGTTGTAATAATGGTAGTATAAACATAAATATCGTAGGCGGAACTAGCCCTTATTCTTATCAATGGTATGATGGAGATACTACTCCACAACGTACCGGACTTTCACCCGGCTTATATAATGTTTGTGTGACTGATATCAACAATTGTTCTGCCTGTTACACATTTTCTATCACTGAGCCACCTTCAGGGATTTCTACATTAGAAAATTGGAATTCACTCATTGTATATCCGAATCCAACCGTCGGCGACTTCTTCATTAAAATCGGAAACGATTTTTCATTGGTAAATCGAAGGCTCAATATCTACTCTGTTGCCGGAGCACTAATCAAAACAATTGCCTTAAGCGAACATACTTCCCAATTATCTGCACAAGAATTTTCAAAAGGATTTTATTTAATAGAAGTGCAGGATGAAAAAACCGGGGAACGAGTTTTAACTACGCCACTTTTTATTCAATAACATTACGCCAAATAAATCGAATGTAAATTCATGCAGGAAATTTTTCTCGCTGAAATTTCAAAAAATACCTAGAGTTTGCAGAAGAAAAAAATCTGATTTTGAATAGGAGTTTTAAAAGAAGAGTTTAAAAACGAACCGGTAAATTACTTCTTACGTAAACTGTTTTTCCTTTTTCTTTTCCGGGATTCCATGCCGGCATACTTCGAATAAGTCGCAGAGCTTCTTTATCGCATTCTTTGTTAATTCCTCTAGTTACATAGGGAAATAATATTTTACCTTTCCTATCAATAAGAAAATTTACATATACCGTTCCTCTTCCCGCACCCGGAGGACGCTTAATGTTCTGTGTAATAAATTCAAAAAGTTGTTGTTCGCCCCCTTTAAATGATGGCATGATTTCTACAACTGTTTTTGCATTTTCCTGTGATGTAGCATCTAAGTTATTTTGATGAGACCACATCTTCCTATATTGTTTTGCAGGAATGGTGTCTTCTGATATAATCATAGAACCATGACACTTGCTGTCAAGCAAATTAAACATTTCTGTGTCACCCAAAGCAAGTACAGCACTCCAGTCGCGGCAAGCACTCAGTGTATCGCTCAATGCCCAATTCGCTACCCCTCTTCTGAAATATGCTTTTCTGTCCGATTCATCCTTGCTAATCTCATTACTGAAAAATTGATTGGCTCCTGAAAAATTTCCGTCCTGAATCAGTTGCAATCCACGATCACTTTCCGGAGTAGTATGTTCATCAATAAGAACACGAATTAAAGAATCGCTGGATTTATTTTGTGCAAATGTTATGGATGCGTTTAAAATAAATAGAATAAAAATGTAAAATAGTTTCATAGCAGTTCAGATATGTTTTTTCAAATATATTATTTATCTCTGAAATACACATTTATTGAGAGTAAAAAGAAAATGAAGCCATTAATTTTGCGGAATGGAAAAATTTAACGGAAAATATCGAATTCCTTCTAATCGATTAAATGGCTTTGATTATGCATCAAATGGAATGTATTTCGTGACATTTTGCACAAAAAACCGAATCCATTATTTCGGTGAAATTAACGAGCAAATCGACAAACCCCAAAACCCATCAATCGATTTTACTGAAATCGGAAAAATTGCCAATCAATATTGGCAGGCAATTCCCGAACATTTTCCATTTGTTGAATTGGACGAATACACAATCATGCCCGATCATATTCACGGGATATTGATATTTAATAATCCCGAAAAAACTACCTGGGAACCAAACAAATTTGGTCCACAATCAAAAAATCTGGGATCCGTTCTGCGCGGATTTAAATCAACAGTAAAACGTTATGCCAATATAAATAATATTAAATTCTGTTGGCAATCCAATTATCATGATCGCATTATTCGGAATTATGATGAATTGGAACGTATCCGAAAATATATTCGCATGAATCCGACAAATTGGTTGAAACGAAAATAATTGTAACGTCGTTGATCGTCGTAACAATATAAAAACGTTTTTGTCGTCGCCGTTGCGATTGCGGTCGCCGTTGCGAACCATCGGTCGCCGTAGAGGCGGATAATTATCCGCCTCTACGTACCACCGCCGGTTCGTATTCCAACAATCCATCATATCATATCGCAACGCATCACAACATACCACCGCCTGTACATATTCCAACAATCTATCATATCGTATCATATTGCAACACATCACAATGTCCATCCCCCCAATCAAATTGCCGATTTAACAAATTATGAAATAATCCTAAATCATGATTTTAAAATGTGCGAAAATAAATCCAACATCATTTCAATTCCGCCACCTTATAAATTTTGGGGACGATAAGCCAGAAACCAATTAAGGTGATTATTGAAAAAATACCCATCAGCCACCACAAGACATCAAAACTATAGTGTGTTACAACAGTAGTTCCAATTAACGGAGAGACAATAAAAGCAGCAGACCATGCCGAAGAATATAACCCTGTATAAACTCCCCTGTTTGTAGAGTCGGCATTTGAAACAGCAACCGTCATCATAAAAGGCATGGCAAAGATTTCGGAAAAACTTAAGACGACCATCGAAAGAACAATTATTACCGGCGAAAGAGAAAAGTTGAGCATGACTAATCCAATTCCGCTAAGCAAGACTCCTGCTATAATTATTTTTTTTGGATGTACTGCATTCTCTAATTTAAAAACCAACATCATCTCGAAAAGAAAAACGATAATTCCATTTAATGCGATTAGATATCCTGTATTCTTTTTTGAAAGATGGTGAATCTGGTCGTAATAGAGTGGAAGGGTGCAAAAAAGCTGAAAGAATATAATTGCATAAAACATACAAAGAATAATATAGATTATGAATGATGCATTTCGCAAGGGCGATGCAGCGGTGCTCTTTTTTATTTTGGTATATTTTGTTGATTTTATTTTGACATGAAAATAAAAATACAAAACGATTCCCGCTGCAATGCTTGTTAGTCCATCACCAATAAAAATTAAATGAAACGAATATCCAACTAGAATTCCTGCCACAGCCGGACCAATACCCGCCCCCAAATTTACAGCCATTCGAATTAATGAAAATGATCTTGTTACATTTTCAGGTTTGGCAAATGAACTGATTGCCGAAGACATGGGTGCACGCAGTAAATCCAGCAAAGCACTTGTTATCAGCATTCCGATACAAAGTGCTTCGAAACTGTTTAGAAAGGCAAGACCAACACAAGAAATTCCTCCTACGATCAAGCTAAATAGCTGAACACCGAAATATCCAAATCGATCACTCAGCCATCCGCCCGAATAGGCACCTATCATACTTCCTGCACCAAAAAATGCAGCGACTATTCCTGCTTGCGAAACAGAGAATCCCTTATCAGACGTTAGATACAAAGCCATAAACGGAAGTACCATCATTCCACTTCTGTTTACCAGTGTTACCAGCGCTAAAATCCATGTATCGCGGGATAGGCCACTGTAAGATTTCCGAAGTAAATTAAGCATAGTCTTTTATCGGGCTGTAAGATTGTCAAATTCGGTTGTATTCACCAGTAAATTCAGCGCTAATTTATTTTTAATACTATTAAATATAATTGTAAAATGAAAATAAGCAGATTGGAATATTTATTTTCAGAACATAAATGTGCAAAACGATTATGAAAACGTTTGTACGGTTGCCGATGTGGAAACATTGATGAAAACATTTGTATGGTTGTCGTCGTGGAAACGATGATGATAACGTTTGTTTTGTTGTTGTCGTGGTAATGATGATGATGTCGTTACGTATGGTTGTTGTCGTGGTAATGATGATGATAGCGGTACGTATGGTTTTGTCGCGGCAATGATGATGATGGCGGAACCAATGGTTTTGTCGCGGCAATGATGATGATGGCGGTACGTATGGTTTTGTCGTGGTAATGACGATGATGGCGGTACGTATGGTTGTTATCGCGGCAATGATGATGATGTCGGTACGAATGGTTGTTGTCGTGGTAATGACGATGATGGCGGTACGAATGGTTGTTGTTGCGGAAATGATGATGATGGCGGTACGAATGGTTGTTGTCGCGGAAATGATGATGATGGCGTAACGTATGGATGTTGTCGTGGTAATGATGATGGCGGAACGTATGGATGTGACGTTGGCGGAACGTATGGATGTTGTAGAGGCGGATAATTATCCGCCTCTACAACATCCATACGTTCCCAACGATCCGTTCCATCAACGTCGCAACCATCCGTACCGCCATCGCAACCAACGATCCGTTCCATCAACGTCGCAACCATCCGTACCGCCATCGCAACCAACCATCCGTTCCACCAACGTCACATCCATACGTTCCCAACGATCCGTACCACCAACGTGGCAACTATCCGTACCGCCATCCAAACCAACAATACCTACCCCAACGTTACAACAGGATAATCGAAAAATCACAGGGTAATTTGAAAAATTTTGTTCCGGGAAATTTTGTTTTTATTTTCGTAATGCATCCCATCCCTGTGCAATAAGTTTGACAACATTTTCCGATTTGTCAATCAGATTTGTGCCGGATGCAGCATCTGTCATGTGTCCGATGATGGAAATATCCAAATGCATACGCAGCTTTTCATAATCGTCCTGCTTAATAGTGAAAAGCAATTCATAATCCTCTCCGCCGCTCAATGCACAGACAGTTGGATCCAGATAAAATTCCCTCGCTCTTTCAAATGTCTGAGGATCGATAGGAAGTTTCGCTTCATATATATTACAACCCACATTGGATTGCTTGCAAAGGTGTAAAGTCTCAGAGGAGAGTCCATCCGATATATCAATCATCGATGTTGGCTTAACTCCCAATTCTTTCAGTTTGTCGATAAGATCTTTTCTCGCTTCCGGCTTTAACTGACGCTCAAGAATATAATCGTTGCCACTCAGATCAGGTTGTATTTTCGGATTTTCGATATATATTTTTTTCTCTCGCTCTAGTAACTGCAAACCAACGTAAGCGCCACCCAAATCACCCGAAACACAAAGCAGATCATTTTCTTTTGCACCATTTCGGTAAACAATATCTTCTTTTGCAGCAACACCAATTGCTGTAACGGAAATGATTAATCCGGATGTAGAAGTAGTCGTATCACCTCCAACTAAATCAACACCGTATTTTTCACATGCCAGCGACATGCCTGCATATAGTTCTTCAATTGCTTCCAACGAAAAACGATTGGAGAGTGCAATGCCTACCAATATCTGTTTTGGAATTGCATTCATCGCATAGATATCACTTAGATTCACAACCACTGACTTATATCCTAAATGTTTCAGCGGATGAAAGGTGAGATCGAAATGAACTCCTTCTACAAGCATATCGGTGCTCACAACGGTCATCTTTCCGGCATAATCAATAATTGCCGCATCATCACCAATTCCTTTTAAACTTTCCGGATTTTTCAATTCCACTGCTTCAGCAATGTGGTCGATCAGGGCAAACTCGCCCAATGAACTTAATTCAGTTCTGTTGTCTTTGTTTTCAAACATGATTGCGAAAGTAAAAATTTCAGAGAGAGGCGCAGACTTTATATTTATTCTGAATTTAATTTATGTCTGAAAGCCTTCCTTTTCAGATTTTTTAACCATTTATACCAGCTTGAAACCATTAAATACGATACCTTAAATCCTTGTTTTAAAATTTCTTAACCTGTATCTTTGTGGCTGATAATAAGGAGGAAAGCCAAATGATTACAGTGACCGAGAGAGCAAAAGAAAAAGCCCTCGAAATAATGCAAAAAGAGCTAAAACCCAACGATTCCTTCATTCGTGTTGGTGTCGAAGGGGGAGGTTGTTCCGGATTAACCTATAAGCTGGAATTCGATAATGTTCAAAAACCGGAAGACAAAGTATTTGAGGATAAGGGAATTAAGATCGTATGTGACAAAAAAAGCTTCCTTTACCTGATCGGAACAGAACTGGATTTTAGTGATGGACTTAATGGAAAGGGTTTCCTTTTCCAGAATCCTAACGCTTCAAGAACTTGCGGTTGCGGAGAGAGTTTCTCCGTTTGATTTTTTTTTGCCCGGAATTTCTGTTTAGAATGAATATAAATAGTCTCAAAAATATTGAAAAACAGATGTTTTTCAGCATTTTTTTACAAAAAACCAATGAGTGAAGACCTTAAAATAATCGATGACCTCGCGCAAAGTGAGTATAAATATGGTTTCGTAAGCAACTTCGAATCCGATAATGCTCCAATGGGGCTAAGTGAAGAGATCGTCCGTTTTATATCGAAAAAGAAGAATGAACCGGAATGGCTGCTTGAATGGCGATTGAAAGCTTTTCGTCATTGGTTAACCATGACTGAGCCAACATGGGCCCATGTCCATTATCCGAAAATCGATTTCCAAAGCATCATTTATTATTCCGCTCCAAAGCAAAAAATTGTTCTCAATAGTCTCGATGAACTTGATCCTGAAATCAAACTGACTTTCGATAAACTCGGAATTTCTCTCGAAGAGCAAAAACGACTGGCCAATGTTGCCGTCGATGCTGTAATCGACAGCGTTTCCGTGAAGACAACTTTTCGTGAAGCCCTCGGAGAATTGGGGATTATCTTTTGTTCTTTTAGTGAAGCAGTACATGATCATCCCGAATTAATAAAAAAATATCTCGGTTCCGTTGTTCCGCCTACCGATAATTTCTATGCCGCGCTCAACAGTGCTGTTTTCAGCGATGGATCATTTTGCTATATCCCAAAGGGTGTCAGATGTCCGATGGAATTGTCCACTTACTTCCGAATCAACTCCGCCGGTACGGGACAATTTGAGCGAACACTCATTATTGCCGACGAAGGTTCGTATGTTAGCTACCTCGAAGGATGTACAGCGCCGATGCGTGACGAAAATCAATTGCATGCTGCAGTAGTGGAAATTTATTCACACAAAGATGCGCAAGTAAAATATTCAACAGTTCAAAACTGGTATCCGGGTGATAAAAATGGGAAAGGTGGTATTTATAATTTCGTTACCAAGCGTGGAATCTGTGCAGAGGAGAATTCAAAAATTTCCTGGACTCAGGTAGAAACCGGTTCTGCAATTACATGGAAATATCCAAGTGTGATTCTGAAAGGCGATAATTCAATTGGTGAGTTCTATAGTGTCGCTGTCACCAATAATTATCAACAAGCCGATACCGGAACAAAAATGATTCATCTCGGAAAAAATACACGAAGTACAATTATCTCCAAAGGTATTTCAGGCGGATTCAGCAATAATAGTTATCGCGGACTCGTTCGTATTTCAAAAAAAGCTACGAATGCCCGTAACTTTTCTCAATGTGATTCACTATTGTTGGGAGATAAGTGCGGAGCGCATACATTTCCTTATCTCGAAGTAAGTAATAAATCTGCAATCGTCGAACACGAAGCGACTACTTCAAAAGTCGGTGAAGACCAGATATTCTATTGCAATCAACGCGGAATTTCCACAGAAGATGCAGTAGGTTTAATTGTAAATGGATATTGTAAAGAAGTCTTTAATCAACTCCCGATGGAATTCGCAGTAGAGGCGCAAAAATTATTAGCCATCTCTCTCGAAGGAAGCGTCGGATAACAATAAAATTAACTATTCTGAAATCACCGTTGCCTTCTTCAAATATTATTGATAGCAGTTCAAAACAGTGATGAAAAATAAAACAAAAGCCAGCAAAAAATCAAATGGAATTATTAAATATAAAAAATTTACAAGCCAAAGTCGAAGGGAAAGACATTCTGAAGGGATTAAACTTAACAGTTAATCCCGGCGAAGTACATGCGATAATGGGACCAAACGGTTCAGGAAAAAGCACTCTTGCTTCTGTGCTCGCTGGCAGAGAAGAATATGAAGTAACCGGTGGTGAAGTGCTATATAAAGGAATCGATTTGCTCGATCTTTCTCCTGAAGATCGTGCTCGTAAAGGAGTCTTTCTTGCATTTCAATATCCTGTCGAAATTCCCGGCGTTACCAATGCCAATTTTTTGAAAACGGCGGTGAATGAAGTTCGCAAAGCGAATAATCTCGCACCACTCGATTCCAAAGAGTTTTTGATTTTGATGAAAGATAAAATGAAACTCGTCGAAATAGATAAAGCGATGACACAGCGTTCTGTCAACGAAGGTTTCAGTGGCGGCGAAAAGAAAAGAAATGAAATTTTCCAGATGGCCATGCTCGAACCCGAACTCGCTGTATTGGATGAAACAGATTCCGGACTCGACATCGATGCATTGCGCGTTGTCGCCAATGGTGTGAATGCACTACGCAACAAACAACGTTCTTTCATCGTCATTACACATTACCAAAGATTACTCGACTATATCGTTCCTGACTTCGTTCATGTTTTATATAATGGCCGCATCGTTAAAAGCGGAACTAAAGAACTGGCTTTCGAATTGGAAGAAAAAGGATACGACTGGATAAAAGAACTTTCTCCTGAAACAGCAAAAATCTGAAAACCGCAATGAAAAACAATACCCCTTTACCTGTTGCAAGTTTTCTGAATCAATTTAACGATGCTGAAAAGTCTTTTACTACTTCTTTATTGCCAATGAAGAAGGACGCCATCGCTCGTTTCGAGGAACTGGGTTTTCCAACTACGAAAAACGAAGACTGGAAATATACGAACGTTTTTCCTATACTGAATAACACTTACCACACAGCCGCAAATGAATTCAATGTAAAATCAACTGACATTCTGAAATTTATTTCCGGTTGGGAAAATGATACCGTATTGGTATTCGAAAACGGAAAGTACAATGCAGCGCTCTCAAAATTGCAAAATCTTCCTTCAGGAGTAATCGCAGGTGACATTAAAGATTTTTCTGATCATCCTTCCGTTAATTTATATCTCGGAAAAATCGCTTCTTATACCAACGAAAGTTTCGTCGCGCTTAATACTGCTCTCTTTAATCGCGGAGCATTCATTTACGTTCCTAAAAACGTACAGATCAATTGCAATATTCATGTTTTGTTTTTGAATGATTCAAGAGCTAACTCAACTGTATGTCATCCCAGAAATTTGTATGTAGCTGAAAAAGGAAGCAAAGTAAAGATTTCAGAAAATTATTATTCATTGGATTCCGTCAATCCGGCATTTTGTAATCCCGTCACGGAAATCAACATTGAAGAAAACGCTTCACTGGAACTTTGCAAAAATCAATCTGAAAACGAAAATGATTTTCATATTGATTATACCGCTATTCACTTGCAGAAAAATGCAAACCTGAACATAAATACCATTACAACAGGTGGGAAGATAGTTCGGAACAACCTGCGAATTGTATTGCAGGGAAGAAATGCATCAGCTTACCTGAATGGCCTTTATGTTGTTTCGGGCGAATGTCATGTCGATAACCATTCATTCGTCGATCATTCAAGTCCGGATTGTTATAGCAATGAATTGTATAAAGGAATTCTTGACGACCATTCGCATGGAGTATTCAACGGAAGAATTTATGTTCGGAAAGATGCACAAAAGACAAATGCCTATCAGTCGAATAAAAACATTCTTCTCTCCGACGATGCAACCATGTATGCAAAACCACAACTTGAGATTTATGCCGACGACGTGAAATGCAGTCATGGCGCTACGACCGGACAGCTCGACCCCGAGTCCATGTTTTATTTACGCTCACGTGGTATTGGCGAACGTGAATCCCGTGCTTTACTTACAATGGCATATGCGGAAGAAGTGCTTGATAAAATCACTATTCTTCCCGTTAAAGAAAAACTACAAGAAGTCGTTCACAGCAGATTAATGAAAGAATCGAATTAATGGAAAAAGTATTGAATCATACCATTGGTTTTTATCCTTCTGAAATAGAAAAAATAAGAAATGAATTTCCGATTCTTTCCGAAAAAGTCTATGGTAAAAAGCTGATTTACTTCGACAATGCTGCCACTACTCAGAAGCCGGCAACTGTAATCGAAACTATTCGCAACTATTACCTGCATACCAATGCAAATATTCACCGAGCAGTACATTTTCTCGGACAAAAAGCATCCGAGCAATTTGATTCGACTCGTGTAAAAGTTAAAGAATTTATTCACGCTGAATCCGAACGTGAAATTATTTTTGTTCGCGGTACAACGGAAGGAATAAATCTCGTCGCATCCTCTTATGGAAGAAAAAACATTAAAGCAGGCGATGAAATCATTATTTCGGCTATGGAACACCATAGCAACATCGTTCCTTGGCAATTGTTATGCGAAGAAAAGGGGGCGACCTTAAAAGTGATTCCCATGAATGATGCAGGTGAATTGTTGATGGATGAATTTGATAAAATGCTTTCATCCAAAGTAAAATTCATCAGCGTATCGCACACTTCTAATTCTTTGGGAACCGTCAACCCTGTAAGAGAAATAATCCGAAAAGCACATAAACTAAATATCCCGGTCATGGTCGATGCTGCACAGGCATCTATTCATGCCATCATCGATGTGCAGGAACTCGATTGCGATTTCCTCGCTTTCTCCGCTCATAAAATGCTTGGCCCAACAGGTATTGGTGTGCTTTATGGAAAAGAAAAATTGTTGGAAGATATGCCTCCTTATCAAGGCGGAGGTGAAATGATAGGTTCTGTATCTTTTGAAAAATCTACCTGGAATGACTTACCATTTAAATTCGAAGCCGGAACTCCTGATATTGCCGGAGTAATCGGCATGAGTGCCGCAATCGATTTCCTGAATGCTATGGACAGAGAGAAGGCATTTCAGCATGAGCATGCACTGTTAACTTATGCATCTGACGGACTCAAAAAAATTGATGGCATCAGACTCATCGGAACGGCAAAAGAAAAAGCATCTGTCGTATCGTTTGTTATCGATGGCGTGAATGCACTGGATGCCGGAATGTATCTCGATACAATTGGTATTGCCGTCAGAACAGGACACCATTGCACAGAACCTATTATGAAACGGTTTGGAATTCCCGGAACCATACGTGCCTCTTTTTTATTTTACAATGCAATTGAAGAGATAGACATATTTTTAGAAGGCGTTCAGAAAGCCGTTAATTTTCTAAAAGTAAAATGATGGAAATAACTGAAGTTGAAAAAGAAATTATTGAAGAATTTGAATTGTTTGATGAGTGGTCGGATAAGTATCAATATATCATCGAGATTGGACAAAAGCTTAATCCTTTAAGCGATCAATATAAAATCGACGAAAATAAAATCCGTGGTTGTCAGAGTAGTGTTTGGTTACATGCTTTCGAAGAAGATGGAAAAGTTTTTTTTGAAGCTGATAGTGATTCTGTTTTTGTGAAGGGAGAAATCGCTTTGTTGATTCGTGTACTTTCCGGACAGAAACCACAGGATATCGTCGATACCGATTTGAAGTTTATTGACAGCATCGGACTTCGTCAGCACATTGCAGTAACACGTGCAAACGGACTTTCTTCGATGATCAAACAAATGAAATTATTTGCACTAGGAATTAAATCAAAACAATCGGCATGACAAATGTTGAACAAACCGGAATCAAAGAAGCGGAGGTCGTAAAACCATTGCGTGAACGCGTAGTGGAAACGCTGAAAACCTGTTACGATCCTGAAATTCCTGTAGATATTTACGAACTGGGACTTATTTATGAAATCTTAATTGATGACGGTAACGATGTACATGTGAAAATGACGCTAACTTCTCCTGCTTGTCCTGTAGCGGAAACATTGCCTGTAGAAGTGGAACAGAAACTGAAAAAAATTCCGGATGTTAACAATGCCAAGGTTGAAATAACCTTCAATCCTCCATGGGAAAAAGACATGATGAGCGAAGAGGCAAAGCTGGAATTGGGAATGTGGTAAAAATTTATTCTTACTCTGATATCTGAATTATTTAATTCTAGACAACGATAGTAAAGAAGCAAATGGAAAACGAACTCATAAATAAAGTCGCTCAAAGTGGATTGGTTACAATCGATCTGGAAGATTACTTCATACCGGGTGAGCGTGTATTGTTCGATATTAAAAGCTGGCTTTTCGAGGAATTAGTCTTAAGAGAAAAAGATTTTCGCGAGAATATTAAAAACCACGACTGGACTCAATACACCGATAAATTGGTCGCCATAATTTGTTCTGTCGATGCAATCGTTCCAACATGGGCATATATGCTCATTGCAACTCATTTAGAACCCTATACAAAGTCAATTGTCTTTGGAAATCTCGATAAGCTGGAAGAAGAAAATTTCATGAAGCAGATTGCCGGACTCGATGCGGAAAGTTTCAGAGACCAAAAAGTTGTTATAAAAGGATGTTCGAAGATTCCTGTTCCGGTTTCTGCCTACGTTGCATTGACGGAAAAACTCAGGCCGGTGGTTAAGAGCATCATGTATGGTGAGCCCTGCAGCACTGTTCCTATTTACAAGAAAAAATAGCTATTTTTCATACTACAGCTTCTCAATTTTTACAATAACTTGTTTTTTTATTTTGACTTTCATTGCTGTCCGGGGAAAGTTAAGTACAGCTCATAAACAATTAAATTTTATTAAAAAGTCAATGCAAATTGACTTTAAAAAAGTAAGGATGTTAGTACCGGCCTATGTTTTAACGGGACAACAAAGTTTTGTCTTTTCCCTTATTTCCTCGTACTTTCGCTTTATGTCATTCGAAGATAATTATCCGGTATTAAAGAATACAGATCTTAGCGCACTAACCAAGGAATTTGGTTCTCCGCTATATGTTTACGATGCTTCTGTAATTCGCCGACAGTATTTAAAACTTTCAGGTGTTTTCAAAGGAGTAAAACTGAAAATTAAATATGCCTGCAAAGCAAATACGAATTTAGAAATTCTGAAATATTTGCGCAGTCTTGGAGCGGGTTTAGATGTCGTATCAATCGAAGAGGCAACTATCGGTATTCGCGCCGGGTATGATCCGGCGGAAATATTGTTTACACCCAATGGTGTTTCCTTCGAAGAAATAAAAGCCGCAGTTGAGTTAGGACTTGTCATAAACATCGATAATATTTCTACACTCGAACAATTTGGTCATGAATATGGAAACAAAGTTCCTTGTTGCATTCGATTGAATCCGCACATTGCCGCAGGAGGAAATAGTCATATTCAAACCGGACACATCGATTCTAAATTCGGAATTTCCATTTATCAGTTGCGCCACATCGAACGCATTGTTGCTTCTTGCAACATGCACATAAACGGATTGCACATTCATACCGGTTCTGAAATTCTCGATAGTTCGGTATTTATCCGCATGGCAGAATTAATGTTCGATGCTGCAAAAAGCTTTCCCGATCTGCAGTTTATCGACTTTGGAAGTGGATTTAAAGTCGCTTACAAAGAAGGAGATTACGTAACCGATATCGACGAATTAGCCGTTGAGTTTACCGAGCTATTTAAAAACTTCTGTAAATCTTATGGTCGTGATCTGGAGCTTTGGTTCGAGCCCGGTAAATATCTCGTCAGCGAAGCAGGGGTATTACTCGTAAAAGTAAATACAGTGAAACAGACAATGGCCACTGTATTCGTTGGTGTTGACTCCGGACAAAATCACCTGATACGTCCCATGTTTTATGATGCATACCATCACATCGTAAACATCAGCAACCCCGGTGGTAAACAAAGAATTTATACAGTAGTAGGTTATATCTGCGAAACGGACACGTTCGGCTGGGACAGAAAACTCAGCGAAGTAAGAGAAGGAGATATTTTAGCCATATTAAATGCAGGAGCTTACGGTTATACTATGAGCAACAATTACAATTCGAGAATGCGTCCTGCAGAAGTATTAATCATAGATGGAAAAGCAAAACTCATTCGCCGCAGAGAAACGATTGATGATCTTCTCCGCACACAAGAAGAGCTCAGGCAAGTGGAAGTAAAATATTAACAGGATAATTAGTCAGACTACAAATTGTAAAATAATTTCTCATTTATATGTCGCAGCAATCTGATCAATTTTTAGCTGATTCCGAAGTAAAGGTATTCGACCCCGAACACCGAAGGAAGCTCGCTTTTAA
>JANNBB010000029.1:0-124290 GCA_031385005.1 Bacteroidota bacterium | reverse complement strand
TCGCGAAGAACCTCGGCAATTCCGTAATCTTTTTCGTTTAGAGTTTCCGTTTTCATTTTTTTATTTTTCCGTTGCAAAGGTAGTAAAAACTAATAAGGTAATTAGATGTTAAGAATAAGTCCAAGCTGTTTTTAGTCCGGGTTTTATTACCCTTTTTGTTGGTGATTTCCTGTTATTTTATGTTTTTTATCCATCTCAAAAATATAAATTGCAGATCTATCCCAAGCCATTGTTTTGAAAAAGCTTTTTTATCTCTCCGGCATATTTTATCTGCTAGCAGGAATTATCTTATTCCCTTATTTGAGGTATTATGCCGATAATCCGGATACATTTCAATATTTAGAAATAGCTCAAAAATATATGACCGGCGACTGGCATCATGCTATAAACGGTTATTGGAGTCCGCTGATTTGTTGGTTGCTCGTCATACCATTAACGCTGATAAAAGTTGAGCTTTTGGCTTTTAAGATCTTACAATTTCTCATCGGAATATTTGCCCTTTATCAGTGGCATTGTTTGCTTAATAAAGCTCCTGTATCCGAAGGGCGAAAAAAAACACTTCTGTTTTTTTCTATCCCCTTTCTTCTTAGTTATGCTTTGCTGAATGCCACGCCCGACCTGCTTTTTATGGCCGAATTACTTCTGTTGATGAATTTGTTTTTAAATGCGAATGTATGGGAAAGTGGAAAAAAACAGGTTTCGATTGCTCTTACGGGTGTTTTGTTATTCTTAACAAAGTCTTTCGGTTTTCCGTTGTTCATTGCCATTGTGTTGTTTCTATTGATAAAAGAATATTTCGTTTCCGGAAAGAGCAAAAAAGTTTTCAAGAATGGCCGCAATTTTCTACTGATTTTTTTTCTTGGTTGCATTCCATGGATTGCGGCCATCAGCATTAAATATAAAAAAATTACCCTGAGTGAAGCGGCTGCTTTTAATATGTCGAAAGATGTAGCACCATTGCCCGGCCGACCCGAAGAACTCCCGGTTCTTGGTGTTGGATTATTAGAGCCAACAGAAAACTCTGCATCCGCATGGGAAACGCCGGGTGCATTTGTCAGCGAAGAAAAAATTAATCTCTTCCAATCTACTGCTGATTATTTATTGATTGTAAAGCGCAATCTTTTATCTGTCTATTATTTTGATTTTCGAAATCAAGTGGGTATTGTTTTTCTTCTGCTATTATTGTTATTCATTTTTAAAAAAGGGATACAGTTAATCTTGAAAGACCGGGTATTGTTTATTTCCCTGCTGATGATTGTCCTTATTTACGGCGGTTATTCGCTCGTACTTTTTCATACTAGATATGCATGGATAAACACCTGGCTCATGGTTTTACTATCCGCATATTTTATTCAGGAACTTTTGAGTTCAAAAAAGATGCGGGCATTGATTTTATTTGTCTTTTCTTTTGTCGTCGCACTGGCAATCAAAAGGCCCTTAAAAGAAATTTTATTTACGTCCGACAAAGAGGTACCTGCTCATTGGATATTTCATGCGGCGACGCATCCTTTTACGACATTGTGGATTTATTATAAACCGGATTATGATCTCGAAAATTTTATCCGCAATCTGAATGTAGAAAATCTTCAGGGAATAAAAATGGCTTCTCTTAAGTCTAATAGTCAGGAAAGAGACTCATATACAAGCGCGCTTCGAATAATGCGGGGATTAAGGGGAAAATACTTCGGACAACTTGACGACAAACTTACGATCGATGAACAAAAATCCGAACTACAAAAATTGAATATCCAATACCTCGTAACATGGAGAAATACTTCCTGGGGCATTGAACATCCGGTATTAAAAGATGCGGTTTCCGGGATTCAGGTTTTTTCCTTAAAATAAAGTCCGGAAAAAAAACGTACCGCATACTAATCATACCTCATATCTATACGAGTAATTAAATGCCAATAACCTATTTATCCATTAAGAATAATTGTTTACAATCTGTATAAAAGTTAAAATAGCCCTTCGGTTGAATTGAATATTGAATTATCTTTGTAACAATCGAATTTTTATTTCCTATAAAATCTCCGACAAGTAAACAGAAACAGAATATTGTAATCTAAAAAAATAATATGCTTATTTACAAAAGAATTCTACTAATCCCCATTGTTCTTTTTTCACTGAATTCATCCGCTCAAAAACCGGCAGCAACTCCTGCAAAAAAAACAACTACTCAAACTGTAAAGAAGTCAACGGCTTCTCCGGTAAAGAAGGCAAGTAAACCGGCCATTGAAGAGAAAATCTACACAAAGGTTCAGGAAATGCCGGAATTTCCCGGAGGACACAAAGGAATTATCGAATATTTTGAAAATAAATTGAAGTATCCGGCATTGGCAAAAGAAAAAAAGGTAACGGGAAGCGTATTGGTTCGGTTCATAATAGACACTACGGGAATGGTTAGAAAATCGTGGGTTGTAAGAGGAATTGGTTTTGGATGCGATGAAGAAGCTATGCGACTCATCAATTCAATGCCACGATGGATTCCGGGAAAAGATAGCGGTAAAGTCGTAAGTCTTTATTACAACTTACCTGTAAAGTTTGCTTTAAAAAACAACGTTGTTTCTGATGCGGCAGCTTTTAAACAGGGCATGATGCTCATGCAAAAAGGAGAGTATACAGAATCTATCAAATCGTTTACTGAAGCGTTAACGATTAACCCTAAAAATTCAAAATCACTTTTATACAGAGGAGGCGTTTATTACAAGTTGAAAGATTCCGATAACGCTTGCAACGATTGGGGTCGCGCAACAGAACTTGGCAATAAAGAAGCTGCTAATCTTACAAAAAAACATTGTAAGAGGTAGTTTGTTGTTTTCGATTCCTTCTTTTACAATTTTATCAATCGGCGAATCAGACCTGACTTTCCGGTAGAAATTCTTATGTAATAAATTCCTTGCAACAATTTATTTGCCGGAATTATCCAACCATTTTCTGTTTCTGCAATTTCTACATGCTGTTTTTTCCCATCACAAGAATATAGTTCCGGGAGACCCCTGCTTTTCGATTTGCAAACGATGTTAATATTTTCATTTCCGGCCGGATTAGGAAAAATCTGAAAATCGCTTTCTGAATTTCGCTCCGATAACCCTGATGGAAAAATTATAATATTATTGACGAGAAAGAACGTGTCGCATTTGCAACTATTACAAACAACATGTCTGACGGGAAAATATTGAGACCAGGTGTACTGATGGATAGGATTTGCATCCGAAGATGTAGTGCTATCTCCAAAGTCCCAGGAGTGTGTCATGTTAGAATCAGATTCCGAATTAAATGCTGTCAGCCCGGAAGTATTAATTTGCTGCCAGGTAAATCTGGCCCATGGCTCATTAATTCCTAAATTCCATGTATTCAAACTATCTCTTACAGTAGCATCCGCTATGAGCTGCAAGTAAAGAACGTCTGCCGATGTCATCCCGGCAGTAAAAGTGTTTCCATTAGAAGTCCGGTGGAAAAACATATAATTGAAAACACATGCTGCGAGATAAGTGCCTTTCGGTGAAGGATGGCTATTATCCGGGTCGTATAAAACGACTGTGCTGTCAAACTGCATCATGTTTCGAAATGCTTCTCCTACAGGAGCCATGATACCTTGAACAGTATCTGCCATTCTTTTATAGGATTCTCTTAGCCGGCTTTGCATGCCATCATACGTACAAACAGATGGATAGAAAGCACAGTTGGAAGAGTCGCCATATCTTCGCCCCCATGTTTCAAATAAAACAACTTGTGTACATAGATTGTTTTGTTTAATCAGACTATCTAAATATAGCAAATAGGGAATTACCGAAGCATCTACATAAGAAGGATCAAGTGATGGTCGCTGACTTTGCTCTTGTAGAACAACAAAATCCCATTGCCGCTGCTGAATACTGGCAAGCGTCTGTGCATTGAGTGTATGGTCTTGCAGGGAATATCCGCCGGGAGTTGACTGAGAATAAATCAACGAATCGCCATTAGCTGCGGCCAGACTATCAATCATCAATGGAAGATCGTTTGTATAAATATAACTGTTCCCAATAAATAAAACAGATGCTTGTTTTGAACTAACACCAAATTGCGAAAAGGCATTTTGTGTTATTCCAAGAAAAAAAACAATAAGGAAGTTTGAGTAAATAATTTTTTTCATGGGAATTCTATTTGACTATTTCTTTAATAATTGATTTCATTTTTCTAACTTAATCATTCTTTATTGATTTAAATTAAAATCTTTCAAAATTATTGAAAACAAAAAGGGGATAAGGGACTTTGTCAAGTTCCTTATCCCCTTTCAAGTAATTGAGGATAATTACTGTTTAATTATGTTGAATATTTTCTCCTCCGCAGAACCTTTAATGCGGATGAAATACATTCCACGACTAAAGCCGGAGAGATCAATCTCAACACCTTCATTCATCGTAACCGTTACGGCGCTTATCGGATATTCCTTTCCAAGTATATCATAGATAGAAATATCATTAGCTGAAACCTTCATTTCACCTGTATAGATGTTCACCTTGTCGATAACCGGATTAGGGAATACTTTGATGTTGGATGATTCTGCGTCGACAACTTCTTCATCGCTGCCCAATTTGCAATTAAGCGCAACAGATATCGTTTTTGTACGCGCCGATGACATGCCACAACTGTTAACTGACTTCACAGAAAGTGTAGCAGATGTGGTTGTTGCAGTAGTAAACTTCACACTTACAGATGTTGTACCCTGACCTGATTGAATAGTCGCTCCACCTGTAATAGACCATGAATATGAAGTCGCATTTGTTACTGAAGAAATGCTAAACGTTTTTGTATTGCTCTTACAAACAGATGATACACCGGTAATACTTCCCGGCATAGCAGGAATAGCCAACCATTTAATATCTGCCGTACGGTCGTCGCTGGGTCCTTTGCAATTGATCGCAACAACTTTTAATTTTTGTAAGCCATTATATCCGGCAGGTATATTAATTGTTATACAGGTAGTTCCTTGTCCTGAAACAATAGTTAGTGGTGATGACCCGGCTGTTCCATTAAATGACCACAAATAACTATTCGTGTTTAGCACTGAAGGAATACAATAGGTTTGTTGTCCCGGCGAACAAACAGAAGTGTTTCCTGAAATAGTTGACGGACGTACCGGTTTAGCCGTATACAGTACGACTCCTTTATAACCCCATGGACTTGTTCCACATTGATTAAGCGCGCGTACACCAATGAATGCTCCTATAAAACTATTGTTGAAACAGATAGTAATACTTGGCCCCGACGAGGCGCCGCTTGCTCCATTTGGCAATAACCATTCGTATGAAACAGCTCCAGGGATAGGATTTATGCTGTAAACAAGACAGCTTCCCGGACAAGCTCCTTCAGAACCATAAATGACAGTTGGTGTAGCAGGCGCAGTTCCTGTTGTGCCAACATTTGCCGTAGTTGTTGTTGTACAACCTTTTGAATCCGTAACTTTAACTGAATAAATACCCGGCGAGAGTCCGCTGATTGAAGATGTTGTTTGTCCTCCAGGCGTCCACAGATATGTATATGGCGATGACCCTCCACTTGGAGTTACAGAAGCCGCCCCATTATTTGTTCCGCAATAAGATGCCGTTGTTGATGTGCTCGCAGTAAGTTTTGCCGGTTGTGTCAAGGTAACCTGTACACTTGCAACACATCGTGCAGCGTCCATAATTGTAATCGTATGTATACCTACTCCATAACCACAAAGACTTCCGGCACCGGAATACGTCGGTGTTCCTCCGGCTCCAACTACATTCAGACAAGTTGTTGATCCATAACAAGAGATCGTTCCGGTTGCAGAAACAGTCAATGGTGCAGGTGATGTCATTGATCCGCTTATCGGTTGAATGACATAATTCGATGCTGAGTCAAGCGTAGCAGATGGAACAATCGTAAACGTTCCAAGAGACAATTGAGCTCCCGGTGGAACCAAAGCATTTGAGCTGTTATACACACTAAATGAAGGAGGAGAAACAAACACTCCACCTATTGAATCTTGGTACTGTAAGCCCTCTACTGTTGCCGTGTAAGTCGGTTGATCCGCACATTCTGAAGTCTGATTATCGGCTTTAAGTGTAAGTGTTTTCGGTGTGATCGTCAATGCTCCGGTATTATAAGACAAATCAAGGTTAGCATAAAACATAGCTCCGGGAACAATCGTTTGCTCACCTACATCTAGTCCTGTTACCAGATTGATTGATCTCACATCGTTTAATGGATTTTGACTGTCTGCCGAATCAAATATTAAAACTACCTTTTCATTGCTTAGTGGTGCATCACTTGTGTTTAATACTCCTTGACCATTCAGCACTCCCTGACCGTTTAATACTCCCTGGCCATTTAATACTCCTTGACCATTTAACACACCCTGGCCATTTAATACGCCCTGACCATTAGCTACTCCATAAAAGTTTACTACGCCTTGTCCATTCATGACAGCCAAAGCATTAAGTACACCCTGTCCATTCAATACACCTTGTCCGTTTAATACACCTTGTCCATTTAACACTCCCTGACCATTCACAAGATAGCATGTGTCCGGATGCAGTGCATGACCAATTATCGCCGAAGCGTCAATTGTAATAACAGTTGTTGTGTCATCTGCATAAGGAATACCATTTAATACTCCCTGACCATTTAAAACTCCCTGGCCATTCAATACACCTTGTCCGCTAACAATAAAGGCGAGTTGGTTTAGCACTCCCTGGCCATTCAACACGCCTTGTCCGTTTACGACACCCTGTCCGTTAATAACACCTTGACCATTCAATACAGCTATGGTATTATTTAATAGCGTTGATTGGTGAATTTGATTAAAGCGACTTAACAAAGCAGGTAAACTATCCGGATTAATATTTGATTGATCAAAATCGTAATCATAACTTACTTGAATTTGATCTCCATAGGTAAATGTGGTATCTCTTGCCGATACAACAACAGGCAAAGGACGTGTTGTTAAAATTCCTTGTGTTGTGCTGAAGTCATACAATTCCGTTAACGACAATCCGAATTCGGTAGAAAGATCAGGTGCAGGAATGTGTGGAACAATATTGTCGAATCCGATATCACTTAAATCCGTCGCGCTCGTAGTAAAATAAACGCTGTCAAGTCCGAGATCAGATATGGATAAAATATTTGTATCGAGAGGTGCTCCATCAATCTCAACGTGGAAGGTGAACTCCGGAAGCATTTCTCCAAATAACTTAATTTTATCATCTGCAATAACAACTACTGATTTTCTAGGTATATCCAACAACCTTAACGTGTCTGAATTACCACCGTCATTTTGAAAAGGTAATCCCATCGTTGGAGGAGTATGAACAAATATTTCAGGATTACCGAGGAAGTTGTTAACGAGAACAATTAATTGCGTATCGTTAAGTACTGTTGTACTTATTGCACTGTCTCTGAAATACACTACTGAAGTTGGAGTGAAAAACTTTCCATTCAAGGTAAGACTAAAAGGACTAGCTCCCGGTGTTGAACCAAGCGGGAATTCAAATCCATCTAACCTTGGAACAGGAGCGGCAAGAGTTGATAAAGCTGCATTGGCAAGAACGAATCCGCTTCCGGAAGCGACATCAGGCCCAACCGGATCGATATCAAGTGCTGTACTTTGTAAAAGACTTCTCATCTCATTTGGAGAGACGCCTGTACCATAGTATTTCTGTTTCGCTTCCATTAACAAGGCGCCGACTGCGGCAGCATGCGGAGCTGCGGCAGAAGTTCCGGAGAAGTTCGGAAGTAAATCCGCATCTTCAGGAATTTCAAGACCTAAATAAACAGTTGTGTTTCCGCCATTCGCTGCTGCGAAATCCGGCTTTGCTCTAACAACACCATCAACAGGAGTTCCTCCTAAAGAAGAGAATGTTGCCATCGATATTGAATCCGGATCTGTGAACTCAGGAGTGTTCAGATACAATACAGCTCCCACTGCCATCGCGCCTTCAGCATTCGCCTGTCCGACGATCGTTGATGTACCTGTATGGAATTCTGTGAAAACCGGTGAGCCGCGGAAGAAGATATATTTAAATCGAACGGTATTTGAGTTTGGACTGGAGATAACAATATTCGCAGGTGTTGAACTCAATACTTTGAATTGAATAACTTCAATCGGGTCGTTACCTATATTGTTTCTGTTGAATCCAAAAAGTTTGTTTCCTGCATCATCAACGATGAAAATATCTAAATCGTTTGCCGCTCCCGGAAACTGACCTAATGAATAAAATGGATCTTCCCATTGTAATGCCAATGTGTAAGTGTTATTGGCAGCAGAGTAAGGAAGTGTAATCGCTTGCTTATAGTCAGTTCCGCCGAAATTATGTACGAAGCCGGTGAAGCCTGACCCTGCCGGTGCCGGCATCGGATTGAAATTATTCATGTATGATTTGCTTCCGAAGTTACCCGCAGCAGAGAAGTAAGAAACTCCTAAACCGGCTACGGAATCAACCATCTTCGCAACAACACCATCTGTAAAGAATGGTTCTGTGATAAACGTCAAATCATCTACGATGATGTCGCAATTATGTTGATAAAGTTCATAGATTCCTTTTGCAAAATCTCCCGGAGTAATAATTCCTGTTCTGAAAGCCAGATCTGCTCCCGGAGCAACATCGTGAACAATTTGCAACATCGCTCTTCCTTCATCCGATCGCATTCCCGGATATTCTTTTACTACATCCACCGGAGTCAGGAACTGCGGACCACCAATGCCGGGTAAATCTCCTAACAATACATCTTGTCCGGCTGGATTCAATGGCTGTGTGTTGTAACTATCAGAAAGTACGCCGACTTTAACGCCAGTTCCTTTTACGCCAAATCCTTCACGTGCTTCATCTGCTTTCATGGCTACATCGCCTAATGAATAAGCGATTCCTACATTGTCTGCTTGCGTAAGTCCAGGGAAATAAGGTGCAACCTGAACGATCTGACTAAATAATTTTAAACTTGGAATTCTGTCTTTCGGAAACCTTCCTGTTATGATGAGGTTAGAATCTAAACCATTTGTAATAAAGTCTGTCATTCCTGAATCAACAAGCAATTGGTAAACAAATGCTAATTGACCATTCTGACAAGTTACTTCTATATATAAACTATCGCTCGAAGCCGGGTTTGCATCATTCGCTGCGGCTTCAACTTCACCCCATAAATTACCGTTTACTTTTCCTCCCGGTGGAATTGGGAATTCAGTAACAATACAAGGTGAATAATTAACTGCATACGTTACCTCCGCAGTACATCCAATGTTGTTTGTCACCTGAACACTGTAAACAAGTGTATCGGTTACTTCAATGGAAGATGTTGTTTGACCATAATTCCATATATATGTATATGGCGGATATGGTGTGGAGGCGGTGTCGGTAACAGATAATGTAACCGTATCGCTTCCTGCAGGATTACAGACGAGGAGTTCGCCGACACCTGATATTGCCGGCATAGGCGCCGGGTTCAAACTTACAACAGTAGAAAGTGTGGCTGAACAACCATTTGAAGGAGGGGAAGTAATAGTTCCTTCATAATCGCCGTTGTTGTAAACAGTAACAGTGTATGTTCCTGTATCGGCAGCAGTAATACTGATCAGTTCCGGTTCTGCTTCATTAGAAGTAAAGCCATTCGGACCTGTCCATTCAAAGTAATTTCCTCCTGTTGCCGACAGCGTTACATCCGAACCTTCACAAACAGTGACAGCAGGACTAATAGTAGCTGTCAGAGGTAATATGTTTACGGTTATCTGAGTAATTAAAGTATCGGGTGTTGAAAAATTATCAATAGCAGTAAACGTCAGTACATGGGTTCCAACGTTGCATGCAGATCCGACAATGTTAACATAAGCATTAGCAATCGAACCATTGTTAATATATGCAGTGGAATTACAAATGGATCCTGTATCAACCGTTACAGTGATTGTCTGGTTAATTTCAGGAGGCAAAAACTCAAGGTAAATGCCTTGTGAGTTTCCACAATAAATATCAATGGTATTATTTGGCGGCAATCCGCTTACAGATGGTGGAAAGTTAGTTGTACTGGACACGTTAAATGAAAAGGCCTGATTGTCGAGGTAGTTTACTCCGCTCGCTGCGGTAGGTCCGTTGTAATTTCCATTGTTTTGATTGAACAATCCAACTTGAAAAAAATGATTGTTGTCGCCTTTGTTTGTTCCTACGGTAGCCGGCGAACCACCAAATCCACCGGAACCACCGGATACATCTCCTGTTGTCCACTGCATTTCGCCATAATTAAAGACCACATTTACTCCACTACCAACTCCTGTTAATGGATCGTTACCATTGGAAATGATAACCTGAAAATGATTCAGCTTATCGCCGTGATTACTGTAGTAACCAACTCCATCCCAGGTTACAATCATATTCGTCGGGTTAATTTTATATTTTACTTTGGCACTTAATGGTGAGCGTGTGTCAACATCTGCCCAGAATGGAGCAACCATCGGTGTTCCAATT
Source organism: Bacteroidota bacterium (assembly GCA_031385005.1). Classification (GTDB taxonomy): domain Bacteria; phylum Bacteroidota; class Bacteroidia; order AKYH767-A; family 2013-40CM-41-45; genus JADKIH01. The sequence continues at coordinate 113,830 of JANNBB010000029.1, read as the reverse complement.
GGAAATCCTGTTGGTGTAAATGTTGAAAAGGGTGCTGCAAAAGTAAGGTTACCATTATTGTTTATGTATACACTGTTATATGAAACACCATAAAGATCAAAAGTAAAAGGCAAGGCAATTGGACCGAGAGACCCATCATCGTTTGCCGGAAAAGTTGAATAGGTTCCATCAGGCGGGAAATATCCGCTTGTGAGCAAATTATCGGTAAATAAAGCAACAGCATGATAATTTGAAGTGCCACCATCAGCGGTTGCAATTAGGTGCTCTCCTACACAGTCGTCTTCGCAGACATGCCATGTAGTAACAAAACCACCGGTACTATTTGCAGTAACCGTCCATGGTTGGTGATCCTGACCGGTTGTAGCCAAAGCACCTTGATGAGCTACCAACAATGTTACTGTTTCCCCGGGTAAAAATCCCGCTCCGGTAATTGTCGCCGTAGACCCCGGCTGATAGTCAAAGGAGTCCGTTGTTAACGATTGGCTTGTTATAGGAGCCGGATTAATCGCTGTAATTTTCTGCTGGTCGTAACCGGGAGAATTTGACGGGTCAGTAATCGTTTGCGATGTTGCAGCAAACCATAAAATTAAACCTGCGAAGAGTGATAAAAGTTTTTTCATGTGTTTTTTTGTTTTTGTTTATTTCTGTATGTTATTTTTCTAAAGTGGGTATTGGCAACGATATAGTTGATTTAATCTCAGTCGGATTCATTTATCCAAATGAGCATATTCAATTATATCATTTAAAAGTTTTAATAATCAGATGATAAATAACAAACTCCTATCATTCACTCATGATAAGTAATGTGTCATTAAAATCCTTACAACAACTAATAGAGCAACAAAGAATTCGTTTCTCTTCCCCTAATTTACTGACCTCAAGATAATTAATTTTGGTAATACCGCACAAGTGCAACTTGGTAAATGGTTAAAAATAGGGTGTACATGGTAGGTTTTTCTTAATAATTTGATAAAAAACCAAGATTATTTTTTTAAAAAATTGATGAATGGTGAATTTATTTTGATTTCCCGATCCCCAAAAGCCGCCTCCATAGGGCTATTCCGCCTATTATGCCAATAGAAGGAAGCCAAACCCAAACAAACTCACTTTTAAAAACAGCCCAACCTCTTTCGCTGAAAAAGTTTACTGCTCCAATTGGCGAAACCCTTATCGGTCGAAATGAAAAAAAATAGCGCTCTGTATTGAAAGGCGCAAAAAAAGCAACACCCAATCCGCCATTCGTACAGGCATCCAGTATCGGGTGTATTGCCGTTGCGAGGAAAAAATAAATAAGTAACACATATCTGTTTCGTCCGGTTGATTGGCGGTAAAACGTCAGCACAATAATTAAAGAAAGCAGTGCGGCAAAAAAAAAGGAATGCGTAATTCCTCTATGTCCCCATAAAGACGAGTATGGGATTCCAAAGGCAAAAGAAATTACATCTGCATCAGGAAGCATCGAACATGCCGCTCCTATCGTCAAGGTCTTTCCGGAATTCTTTTTTAACGGAAGACACGATCCTACGGCAATGGCAGAGAAGGCATGTGAAAATATAGAAGGCATAAATATTTATTGTTGCACCTGTTGTATCTTAATCCATACATTAAATCATAGCATCTGTTTTGTCAGACTAATTTCATCCATGTTGCCTGCAAAGCTAAGAGTATGTTCAAATCAATTTGATTAAATGTGTTTAATTATTTTATTAGCCATTTCGATAAACATCTTCTCCTCTTTTTTTCAAGATAAATAATTACCCTTCATATATTGGTTGCAAAAGGATGTTTTCCGATCCGATATTGCATCAACCAATTCATTCATTAAAAATTAAACACATGAAAAATTCAGACACCTACAAAGAATTAATACGGCATGAGAATGAAATCACGAAACTAAAAATTCAAGCAGAGTTCGGAATCAATCTTGAAAACACCGGCAATTTAAATCCCGCTATTGAAAATATCTGGCTCAACCAGATACTAGAATATGAGCGTAATTTGGTTAACAACAAAAAAATTACTATCGAAGAATTTTTAGAGAACCCGGTTTTCCGTGAGGTTGAAGAAATCACCGATGAGGAGTTAACCATTGAGTTACAAAAACTGATGGTGCTACTTCAGGAAAAGAAAATGGTTGTGGACAGCGTTAGCGGCGTCGAGGACAGGGAAATGTATCGCTTTATTACCAAAGAACTCTTCCGTGTAGAAACCGATAGTTGCCTCCCAAAAAACATGATCGTATGTTATATCTATGAAGAATTTCATCCGAATGATGAATATGATTTGAAACGATATACTGAGGAGTTTGTCAATAGTCTGACGAATAAGGATATCAATTTGATGCAAGGTTTTCTTTTAAGTGAAAATGAAGAGGAAAAGGTTAAACAGGAAAATCTACTTCGCAGACTCAATCTATTTCGTAATGCTTTCGAAAAAATTGAACTGGAAGAATTTGAGGTTTCAAACTTGCAAATCGATTCAGAAACCGCTGAAATTGTTTTCACATATTCATACGATGTTTATTTGAATGAACATGGCAATGGACATCAAATCTCCAATACAGGAAAAATATACTTTCTTAAAGCGAATGAATTCTGGTTCATTAAGGATGTTGATATGAAAGGTGTTTCATGATATTTTTTTTGTAATTACTGATTACTTCAATGTAAAATCTTCTCAAACTTATCTGATTAAAAACCAACACCGGTAATTGTACCGGCGTTGGTGATTTACCAAAGAGAAACCAAAGGTCTGAACAGAGAAAACAGAAAAGAGAATTGTCAACTTTGCTACCTCTGTTCATGCCTTTGCTACCTCTGTGGTAAAATCCGACTTCGGTACTTGTACCGGCGTCGGTGATTTACCACAGAGTCACCAAAGGTCTGAACAGAGATAACGGAGAGCAGAACTTGTATAAAAGATCTGTGAGCGAAAAGACAAATTTTAGTATCTATTACAAGAGGGTTTCAGCTCTTCTTCAATCACCGTCGACTTACTTAATGCGGAACCAAAAAGATCCACCATGTCTTTCAGCGCCCTTCATGTTTTCATTCAACCAGATGTAATCTATCGATGAGCTAAGTTCTTTATCGACACTAATGAAATAATTGGGAAGCAGAATCTCATACTTATCCGGATTAGCAATTAATGCCATGGCCAACATATACTGTTCATTGTAAAAACGGTCGCACATAAATTGCGGATAGTCATATGGCAAGTAGATGTCGTGCACATGAACGATCACACCTTTTTTCAAATAAGGTAATATCTCAAGAAAGAATATCATCACATCCGAATTCGAAAAAAGGCGGTGAGAGTTATCGATGAAAAGAATGTCGTTCGCGTCCAGGTTGTCGAAGATAATTTTATAGTCGGCCAGATTCTCGAATGGCATTCTGATGACTTGATCAGCTAAGTGATCGATATTCGCTCTGGGAAATGGATCGATGGAAATGATCTTCGTAGTAAGTTTATTCTCAATAATTGCCTTTCGGGCAACCTTTGTCGAATTTCCGGATCCAACTTCTATATAATGTCGCGGTTTGAACTCCGAAACAATTCCATAGAGTCCGATAATGTCGAGTCCGGGAAGATATTCATTATTCCAGGTCGGGTTATCTGCATTCGTTTCGTCTTTTGAATCTTTTATCGCCGCTAAATTCTTTTCATACTTTCTGAACGAAGCCAATAACTCCAAAAAACGGCTTCTCTGTTTGTTTATTATTTCATTGAGTAGTCCATGTGGAGGAAGTCCATGCCCATATCTTGGCTTAGGCACAACCTTATATTCCAAATGAAGCGATTGAAATTTGGGGGAGAGAAAACGGTAGATGGATTTGATTTTGTTGATCATGTGGTTTTGGAATTTGTTTAAACGAAGTAATTATATCTTTCTGTTGAATTGATTAATCTGTTATGTATACTAACGAATTACGATTTTAAGTTTATCATCTGAAGGTTGTTCAAATGCGTTTGAATCTTTTAAAGTGGTTTGCATTTCATTCATATCGTCTCCGATTATATTTTCACTAAATTCCTGTGCTTTTTGAAGCATCCGAATATACGTATTAGTATCTCCTTGTTTATTCAGTTTTTTTAATGCTCCCAAGTAGTCCTCCCGATAAACAGTTGGAATCATGATTTTGGAATGTCCGTGTTTCACAAGTTCTGCATTCATCATCACTCTGGCGATTCTCCCATTACCATCTAAGAAGGGGTGCACTTCGCTAATCACAAACATCATATATGCCGCTTTTGAAAATGGATGTGTGAGGGCATTATAATAATCAAAACTCTTTATCAGTGTTCCTCTTACCAGGTTAAAGTCAACAAACGATGTGCTACCGGCCATATTATTTTTGTCTTTGAATTGGCCGGGGGTTTTGTCTACTCTTGCGCTGAGTAAAATTTCATGCCGATAAGAAAGTATATTTAAAAACTTCTCCGGTGATTGCGGAGTAATAGACATTTCCTCCCTGTTAGAAACTAATTGGTAGGTACCCAACACATCATGACTATCATCATTTCTGGATGCTAAAGGTTTGTTTGTCGAGATGATTTCTTTTGCTTCATCAATTTCGAATACCGTTCCTTCGATGTAATTTGAAAAATAACTTTCGAAGAATGAAAAATTTCGAAATGATTTTGTGGAACTATTTCTATCAGGTCGGTTTTTAAATTCTCTTTTTTGTAATTCACGAAAGAGTTCTTCAAACAATTTTATTCGTTCAGGATCATAAGGAGAACCGAAAGCGCGTGCTATTCCCAGTGGTGATGAAAGTGTTTTTGAAGTGTTTGTTGCCAGCAAAGAGCTTATTATTTTGTTTAGCTTTTCGTTCTCCTTTTGCATGTTAAGTGCTTTAGCGATTGATTTAGCACTATCTCTCAATTTATTTATTTCGTCTTCGCCATTAATTCTGATTATTTGCTCTAACTTTTCTTCCACCTCAGGCAAGGTCAAGCATTTTGATGTCGGTCCGGGAGTTTTAGTTCCTTGTAAGTTCTCTAAAAATGCTCGCGCTTTTTGAGAAACATATAATTCACCAGTGAGAACATTATCACCACCAATTGGTTTCTGTCCTTCCAAAAAGCTAATCGTAATGCCGGGTAGTTTTATTTTTTTTGTATAGGTGTAGGTCACAAAAATATATCCTGCATGGGTGGGTGCATATTCAAAAGCCGATCGGTGACTAAGAATCGCTCCGGGATATAAGTTGCCAAGAATCTGAAAAAGATTTTTTCTGATTATTACCTCAACGGATTCATGGAAGTTGGACGAATAAATTCGAGGAGCAATTTTCCTGATTTTACCTTTTTTAAGAAGGATAGAAATTTGCCTTGAAACCCTCTTATCAGATGACCCAAAAATTACTTCCTGAAGATGAATGGGGAGAATATTTTCCACTAAATGGAGGTTTACATGTAAATATAGGGAATATTTTCCATTATATTGATAAAATACAGTAATTAATTCCTTTAAGTAAGAAATTATTCAAAAATAATGGAATATATTCCATTAAATTAAGGTTCACGATTTCAATTCGTCATAATAACCTGCCAATTCAAGTGCCTTTTTGAACTCATCCTGAAATCGTATCTGTCCTCCTTGTCCTGGAAAAGTAATTCTTACGTCGATGACATTGTCAAAACCTTCTTGACAAAGTCGTGGAAATACAATATCGTAAACGCTGGCTTTGATCAGAATAATTTGTGTTTGATCGTCGGAATTCTGTTTTATTTTGTCAATGAGCGAAGGAAGTTGTGACTCCAGACTTTGCTTCAATATTGACAGTGGAAGATCAGATAAGTGCAACAAGTAGAATCCATCTGACTTTAATTTTTTGAGGATCGATATTTTGTCGTCCTGACTTTACTAAATAATTGTCCAAAAATTCGATAATTCTTGAAACCATATTCGAAACAATTTTATTACATCAATCTATTTAATATTCGTCAAGTTAATTTAATGTGAGCCCTATCTATTTAAAATTCTTTTTATTTCTATTAATATTTATATTCTATTTTAGGCTAAAAAATTTCGCTTCCGGTCGTACGTAAACCTATATATACTCTTACTATCATCATTTAAAAATGATCGTGAGACAAGTTCTTCTACTAAAGTTTGTTTATGTAAAAATGGATTTAACAATTTTTCCACTCTGCTCTCTGAAATACCAATTCTTTTTGCAAATTCTTTAAAATCAATTTTAGACGGCTGATTGTTTTTTATATAATCATCGCTTTTAAAATTATCAGCAAACAATCCCTTATCCAATGCGAAATCTGCATCATCAATGTGAACCTTAGTATTTACTAAGTCATAAGCAGGACTGATCAAATAATCGCCTTTTGTTGATTCCAGCAAAGAAAAATTTTTCAAATGTGCATCGCCGTTTGAAAATAAGTAGTTAAAAACTACCAATGAAAAATATTTTTCTATTTCTACTCTCCATGCAGGAACATACTGTTGAATTAATTTTCCGGCATCTTCATAACTGTATTCATATTTGAAATGGGCACCTCCGGTATCTTTTGTTTTACCTGCCAAAGTTGCAAAATCCTCCTTGCCCCACTTTTCACCATTATCCTTTACATCAAATCGCTTAGTTATGTATGCAGGAGATCCATTCTTAAAAAATATCATTGCACATTCAGCTATATTTATGCCATATACCTGTTTTGCAATTTGCATTGTTAAATGCTCGTTTGCCGGTACTTGGTCAACTTTCATCAAATCTCTGGGTATTGGCTTTAATATATAAGTCCCCTGTTCTCCCTCTTCTGTCAATCGTAGAACATTTTTATCAAGAATTAAACTCAATTTTTCTTGTACACCTGATATAGATATCCGTTTGCGATTTTCAATAAATTTTTTCGCAACTTCTTCGCTTTGTTGAGGCGGATAATATGTCAAAACATGATTTACTTTTTTTCCGTTAAACGTATTTCTCAAACAGATTGGGCTATATGTGTTATATCCTTCTGCCAAAGTTCCAGGACAAATTTTCAATTCATCTAAATTCATCTCTCTGCTATTGGTTTTACGGTTACTGCTCCTATTGTATCACATTGTGCTGTTGCCATCATCAAACCAAAATTATCTTCTTCATCTATTCTCAATTGGGTACATTGCAATTTCCTATTTACTCCTTCACTTAACATGTTGAAGAAAAATGGAAACAAAAATTTGCTGCGATATTCCTTTTGAGTTTTGGGCAGAGTTAAACTAACTGCCGGTTTGTTTGTGTCATTATAATAATTATCGTCGTATCTGAATACATATTGCTTATGATTTTCTTCCGTTAAAATTCCGGCGAAAGCTCCATTCCGATATACTTCCACTCTTCTCATCATATCACGGTTTCTTTTTCACTTCCAAGATCAGTTCCATCCCCAAAATTTCTGCTAATTTGTTTATTACATCTAAAGAAGGATTTCCTTGTCCTCGTTCCAATTTGTACAAAGTGTTGGTACTCACCTTGGCTATTTCTGCCAAATGGGGTTGAGTGATATTTAAATCTCTTCTTCTGCTTTTTAAGATCTCACCAAGTTCTTTAACTAACATTATAATGTGATTTTACCTACAAATGTATTTTATTTTACCAAATAATCAATCAAAATCACATTATAATGTGATATAGTCAATATAGAATTAGAATATTCAAGATAAAGAAAGGCAAATCACATTATAATGTGATTTCTGAATATTCCTTTCTTAGTTAAACCAAGAAGTACAGTTTTTAAAACCGGAAATTGTTTTATAGAAAAAACTACTGCTGCAATTGTCCGGCTTTAGAATTTCCGGCGGAGAGAGTGGGATTTAACCCAACCTCTTAAATAATCATACAGGAGTTTGATTTTATTGAAATGATGTACCGATTTTGAAATCTTCATAAACTATACGGTTGACAATACGAAAATAATTACTATATTTGTCAACTAATAGTAGTGTTCAATAAATAACACGATTAGCAGTATTCAATAAATAATACAATGGAAAATGTCTTTGGAAATAAATTGGTGTCTGCCCGTAAGATGGCCGGGATGTCCTTACAGGACTTAGAAGATAAACTTGGGAAAGTTGTTACTCGCCAGGCTTTACATAAATACGAGCAAGGCAAAATGAAGCCCGATAGCCGGGTACTCATTGCTTTATCAAGAGTGTTGAATGTTTCAGTGGATTATTTTTATTCCATCCCATCAGTCCGGATAGAGCTGAAAAATATCAGCTACCGAAAATATTCTTCAAAGATTTCAAAAACTGAACAGTTGTCTGTCGAAGAAAAAGCAAAGGAAAACTGTGAACGTTACTTGGAATTAGAACATCTGATTAACCCAAGTGAAAAGTCAGAATACTTTATTTATGACACGGTAATTGACAACGCTGATGATGCGGAGGCAGCTGCAATAAAATTGAGACAAGTTTGGTCTCTTGGCTACGACCCAATTCCTGACGTGGTTGAGATGTTAGAGGACAAGGGTTATAAAGTTATAGAGTTAGAGGCTCCTGATGGTTTTGATGGAATGAAGGCAGATGTTGATGGGAAAAAAATAATTGTCCTGAAGAAAAGTATGAAGCCGGGCGAAGATGTTGTAAGAAAACGATTTACTGCTTTGCATGAATTAGCTCACCACTCTTTAAAATTCTCAAATAAGCTAAGTGGCAAAGAAGAAGAAAATTTGTGTCACACTTTTGCTTGTGCAGTTTTGTATCCTGCTGATATGGCAAAGAAGGAATTAAGTAAGGACCGGTTTCATTTTTATCAAAACGAATTGGTGTTGATAAAGGAAAGATGGGGAATTTCTTTTTCTGCTGCTTTTTCAAGGGCTTTGCATCTTGGCATTATCACTCCTTTTATTTATAGACGTTTCAATATAGGGTATCGAGAGAGGAAATTGCATTTGAATGAACCCGGGAAATTTATGAGTAAAGAAAAACCTGTGCGCCTTGAACGGTTAATTTATTTAGGGTTGTCAAAGGAAATTATTTCAGTTAATGAGGCCGCTTTTTTTGCTGGTAAGACAGTTGGAGAGTTCCGCAAACAATTGCAGCAATTGGTATGAGGCTTTTCATCACGGATGCGAATGTGTTCTTTGATTTGATGAACATAGAGGCCCTTCCCGAATTTTTCGGATTGGACTTTGAAATATGCACAACGGATTTTGTGGTGGATGAAATATTACGATTGGAACAAGCTGAACAAATTCAAAATTGTATCCGGTCAAAACAGCTTACTGTATTTAACTTCTCTGCGGAAGAAATTGAGGAAGTTGTAAATCTGAAAACAAAACGAACACTGAGAAGGATTGCGGATAAATCAGTACTGTGGAAGGCATTGCAATTGAAATGTAAACTCCTTACCGGTGATAAAAGTTTAAGGAGTGAAGCGGAAGAAAATGGATTGGAAGTTCATGGAAGTATTTGGGTTCTGATGATGATAATAGAAGCAAAATTGTTGAGTATGGAAAAAGGAATTGAGTTGTATGAAAAATTGAAAATCGTAAATGATGGATTGCCGATGGAAGAAATTGATAAACTTATCAAAAAATTAAAATCATAAAATATAATGAGCAAGAAAAATCCGCTGCGACGGATTTCCTAATATAGATTAAAATGTAAAAGAATTACTTCGACGGATACTTATCCGTTGTTTTTGTCCTCCCGCTTCTCTCAGCAGCCAAGATGTGGATATTCATCAACCATTAACCTCTCATCGCCCATCAATAAGTAAAATTGTTTCTTAATTTTCGGAACACAACTGCACAATTATTGATTTCTAATTGCCGGCAAAAAAAATTCCGGAAATTGTAGCATAGAAAAAATTTCTGTTGCAATTTTCCGGCTTTAGAATTTCTGGCGGAGAGAGTGGCTCATGTGCCACCCGCTGGAAGTCTTGATTAATAAGGGGTTCAAACATTATGATTTACAGGTGTCCTATTTGGGAACAATTGTAAAACCCTTGTTTTTTGCAATCTTAAATTCTTATCAAAGTACGTTTGCTGACACAAATATAACTTTTATTCTCTAAAATTATTCCCTCTTGACCTACAATAAGATTTACATACAGCTTCTCAGAAATAGCCTGCCAATTCAAGAGCTTTTTTGAAGTCGTTCTGAAATCGAATTTGTCCACCCTGCCCTGGGAAGGGAATTCTAACATCGATCACATTCTCAAATCCTTCTTGTAATAAACGCTTAAACACTGTATCGTATACAGTAGCTTTGATCAAAATGATTTTTGTTCGTTGTTTATCAACTATTTCTTTTATTTTTTTAACCAGATTCGGTAATTGTGACTCCAACGATTGATTTAGCAACGTCAAAGGAAGTTCAGATAAGTCAAGCAAGTAGAATTCTTCAGATTTTAGTTTTTCGAGAATTGACTTTTTAATATCACTGGGCCTTCTACTTGCAAGATATTTTTCTTTAAGATTCGGATACAAAGCCTGGGCAACTCCTAAAAACAAATAGTCATGTTGGTGAACATTTTCGTAATAGAAAAATCGTTCAACACTGTCAGGCGGTGCTTCAGCTATCAATAAATATTTTATTTTGTCGGGTTTGTATTTATGCCTTGCTTTTTCAAGCTGCTTTTTAAGTTCCACAGGGTCTATTGTCCCTGAGGTTTTTGATTGGTTTTCTGCATCAACAATTTTTTTGATCGGTTGAGATGGAGTCGGGTAGTTTGTTGAACTGCCTCTGCGACTACTTGAATGTGGAATTGTCCAAGAGGAACCTTTGCCTCCAGATTGAAAAGCATGAGGTAATTGTCCTTTACGCAACAGGTCGCGAAGGGGTTTGCCTGGCCTGTCTATGCTGTCACGAAGAATTCCAGCTTTCGCGAGAAGTGCATTTGCTTCAACAGGATCAATGCTTGATCGACCAGTTCGTGTCAAGTAGTCGTCTAAATGTTTAATTATCGTATTCATATTACACTACATTTAAAAATGATTATTTTCTATTGAAAAAAACACACTGACTAATATTGACGAGAATTTCAAGTGCCTTTTTAAAGAAATTTGAGAAGGCTTAATTTTATCCGCATAATTATTGTGTCCACGGACAAAAAATTTTGAATATTCCCACATACTTTGCTCATAGCTATTTTCATTCATTTGTCAGCCTGTTCGTAAATTCTACTTTTTTTTACAAATTGTTGATGTTATCTGGAACATCTACTGCCTCAAATGTCACCAGGTCTTCATCAGTGATTCCAATAATTCTATTTAATCTTAACGATTGATTCTTTATCATCAGTTCAAATAGGTTCCTAATACTACGGGCATTATTTTCAAATTTAAAATCTTCAATTAATAAATAAGCTTTCTCTCTTGCACCAATAGATAACTGATGTTTATTGTCTTTGCAAAACTTTTCAAGAATTTCAATTTTCTCTTGAAAACTATAATCATCAAAATTTATTTTTATAGGGAACCGAGATGCAAGACCCTTATTGGTTCTTAAAAACTTTTGCATCTCAGAAGGATAACCTGCAACAATTACAACAATTTCCTCTCTGAAATCTTCCATCAATTTATTTAAAGTATCCACCGCCTCTCTTCCGAAATCTTTTTCGCTGCCTTGAACTAAACTGTATGCCTCGTCAATGAATAGAACTCCTCCAATTGCTTCTTTAAATTTTTTTGTAGTGTGTTGAGCTGTATGTCCAATGTATTCTGCTACTAAATCAGTACGCGAAACTTCAACACAATGCCCTTTACTTAATAAACCTAAATCGTAATATATTTTGCCGATCAATCGTGCAACAATTGTCTTTCCGGTACCAGGATTTCCTGTGAAAACCATATGCAGAGTTGACGGTGTAACTTCCAAGCCTCTTTCCAGTTTTACCTTTCTAATTTTAACAAAATTTAAAAGAGATTCAATTTCTTTCTTTACCGAATTCAATCCAATTAATTTCTCCAATTCTGAAAGTGCAGAAGAATTAATTGATTCTAATTCTTTAACTATCTTTTTTGTTTTAGGTAATTCTTTTTTAGAAATCTCCGGTTCATTCTCGGTCCTGGTTTCATTTTTGAATTGCTTTAAAAGAAGCATAAAATTTCTGGAACCAACATTGTATTCTTTATAAGTACCATTTCTATTCCATTCATCTTTGAATTTATATAAAAAATCGTTTATTGTTTTAGGATCAGTTTTCAATTCTATAGAAATATCCCTTCGATTATATCGTTCGTCTTTACCGATTGCTAAATCGTTTGAAAGTTTATATAATCGTTCACCATTTACCCCTGATTTGAAGTATGATGGTTTCGGAGATTTCCAAAGTCTAATAGCTTCTTCAACCTCATTCCTCAAATTTTCCGGAATCATTGCAAATGACTTTTTAAGTATTTGCTCTTGATTAATTTTCCCATATCCCCAATTTCCCAATGCCTCTAATACTGAAATGTAAGTTGGCTCATAGAAATATTCATTTGGAAAGGTAAACGCTTTTGACAAAAAAATGAAGTCGGATTCCCAATGAAAAATTGTGTTTGTTCGTAATTCTAAAAGGTAAATATCATTGAGTGTAACTTTTTCACTTTCAATCCAACGTAGTTTCAATAAATCAAAAAGTGAATAATATTCCTCTTCTGAAAGAATCGTTTTAACATGACCAGTTATTTTTTTAAAGAGTTCTGAAAGTTTAGTAGGTAAAAATACTTCGGAAATGATTTGAGGCTGCCATTCATCTTGTTTAGAAAGAAAGGAAAAATTTAATTTTTCTTCTCCGAAACACTCAGACATGTTTTCGAACCATTCCAAAGAAAAGCCGGCAGCTTTCTTATGTTCAACTCTTGGTTTACTATCCCAATGTTGAACCATGTCCTCGGCAAACCATGTTCGGAGTATCTCGAATAAGGTATTCAGATATGGATATACAGATGGTTTAATATCTATTTGCTTAGCGATCGGGAATAATGCGCTCTTTAACCACAATCCTCTATCATATAAAAATGTTTGAGTAATATTAAATATAAGTTTGTTAAAACTCGAATTGAAAGCATCTTCGTTTAAATCCTTCTGATTCCTTTTTAATTCAATAATTAGTTTTTGAACAGTTTCGATATTATTTAAATACTCTTTTGATATTTTTTTATTGGCCAACTTTTGAAGTAAGTTGTCGGTATTAGAATTGCAGTTCATTACCCCCAGTAACTTATTATCTAAATCCTCATCAACATGCTTTACTAAAACTTGAGTTTTTGCAGGAAAGGCTAACTCCTTTTTTAAATTTTGTGAAATTATTTCCGGCCTTACTGGGTAAAAGAAGTTAATAAATGCCTCATGTTTTGCTTTATGTTTTTCAAAACCGCTCTTAACAATATTTGCTAATTCCAAAGATTCTTTTAGCTCCTTCAAACTGTTATATAATTGCTGAGCAAAAACTAATGGTGCTGGATCTATTTTTATTTCAGAAGGCGTATATTCCTCTAAATGCAACAAGGAAGGGATCATTAGAATCTCCTCATCGTTTAAGTTTAAATCTCGATTTGTAATTTGATAAATAGTTTGACATATATTATGTATATCAGCAATAAAAAACCAATTTTTAACTCTTGGTGGTAAAGGATCTTTTAAAGACGTTTTATCATGAAACAAAACAAGTCCAAAAATGTTTTCATGATTAATTTTCTTGTCCGAATTGAGAAAAATACTATTATTATTATCTTGGAAGAACTTTGAAATTTTATCTTTATACCAACGTATTTGCATAAATGGGTTTTTATCACCGGAACCACCTTTTACTTCAACGGTTTTACCGTCTTTTGTAGTTATGAACCATTTCCCATTTTCTGAAAAATTTAATATGCCACTATAATCTTTGAAGTCAATGATAAGTATCGCATCCCGCTTTATAAGCATTGCGTCAATTTCAACATTATTATAAAAAAAATTGCTTAGTACAATTATAAGCTCATTTGATTCTTCCCAACGCTCTTTGAGTTTATCAAGAAATAAATCAAATATGATATTTTCTTTTGTCGATGCTTTTGCATTACGAAACGCTTTTACTGGCATATGATAGTTTTGTCCTAAAGTTCCTGTTTAAATTGTTTGAAATTTAGGAAAAAATGGGCAAATCATAAGTATCTATCTATCAGCTCTTTTAAAAAATATCAAAACAACTTCCCGCTTATCAACCATGCAATAGAATTCATATTTGTCTTCTATAATTTCAAATTCCATTAAAACAAACCAGGCAGAATCGCAGTAAAGATCAACATATGCCATTTCCAATTCATGATTATTGGAGAGCATTTTTTCAAAATCCGCTCGCTCTATTTCAATTCGAGCATCCCAATTTTCAACATCAACCATCCTGGCCAATAAATGTATGTATAGCTCTGAGTCTGTAGTAAACGGAGTGTATTCAGGAGTGTCCTGTACAAACTGATATAGAAATCGATCACAAATTTGATCCATTGATAAACGTGATTTTTTCATTTATTTTATTAAATACTTGATTAGATGAGCGAGGAATTTTTTCTTCGCTTCCTGGAACTGACAAATCCAAGTGCCTCTCCCGAATCCAGATAATATCATATTCCAGAATGAATTGTTTCTCCGGAACGGTGATTATTGCCTATCAAAAACAGATTTTCAATTATGTTATCCTGGATTACCAAAGCCGTGGTCCGATTCGATGTATAATTAAACGCTGTTACTTCTCTTGATCCAGTCAATGGATTTATCTGTTTGTAGAAAACGTTTTCCCAGACATCCAGATAACTGTTTTTAATTTCACCAATACGATTATGGATTTTCAGCAAATTTTCTCAGAAAAAGTTCGAACTGGGGAACATCAAGTATAATAAATATTTGTTATAGCTATGAATTAACCAATATTTATTCAATAACAAACCATTTTACCTATTTTTTAGACAGTTATAAGTATGGTTCTGGTTTCTAGCTATTTAAGCCTAATCCAATGGGGTGCCTTTATAAAAAACTGGAAAGATTGGTTTTCAGTCTTTAAGTTGTAGGATACAGTAGCAATGCTATATTTGTAACATTAGCTTATTCCGGATCCAATAATGGACTTTAAGAATCTTTTTGAAAAACTTTACAATGCGCCAACAGAAGATGTTGTTGATGACATAATACGCCAATATCCTGATGTTTTTAAAAACGAAAATTGGAGTCCATTCGGTGGTGATGAAAAACTTTTTGGAATTGTTCGTGGTCAACAATCTAATCCCATCGCAGCTTTGGTAGAGAAGGTGACGAATAGTATTGATGCAATCTTAATGCGAAAATGTTATGAAGAGGGAACCAATCCTGCTTCGGAGAAAGCTCCGCGTTCAATGCATGAGGCAATAGATAAATTTTTTCCTGATCATAAAAATTGGGATTTATCAAAGTTCCGAGCGAAACAATCAGAAGAAATTCAGATCATAGCAGATGGGCCTCCACGGCAAACTTCAGTAATTATTTATGATAATGGAGAGGGGCAACATCCTAAAGATTTCGAAAATACTTTTTTATCCTTAGTACGTGGAAATAAAATCAACATTCATTTCGTCCAGGGAAAATATAATATGGGCGGAAGCGGTGCTCTGGTGTTCTGTGGCAAGAAACGATATCAGCTTATCGGATCAAAGCGGTTTGATAATACAGGCAAATTTGGTTTTACCTTGTGTAGGCAACGCAAAATAGGTGATGCATCAGATACAAGGCGTTTCAGTTATTTTGAGTTTCTAAAAATTGATGGGCTGATTCCTTCGTTTGATTCGGGTGAAATGGATTTGAAATTGCACAATCGGAAATTTAAAACAGGAACTGTAATAAAATTATTTTCATACCAGTTTCCATCCGGCTATTCGGGTTTTGCCCAAGATCTTAATCAGAGCTTGAATGAATATCTTTTTGAGCCTGTGCTGCCGGTTTTTACTGTTGACAAAAAAGAACGCTATCCGAACAATAAGGTGCTTGAACTTGATTTATACGGATTGAAAAGAAGATTGGAAGAGGATAAAAATGCTTACGTGGAAGATTTTTTCTCTGAGGAATATACTGATGAACTTTTCGGAAAAGCAAAAGTTACCTGTTATGTTTTCAAACCGAAACTCGAAAAGAGAAATGTAAAAGAGTCAAAAAAAATTATCGGAGATCGTTTTTTCAGAAATAATATGTCGGTAATGTTTTCTGTAAACGGACAAGTGCAAGGAAGCTATACTTCTGAATTTATCACACGTACTCTAAAATTTAATTTACTAAAAGATTATTTGTTGATTCATTGTGACTGCACAGAAATGAAGGCCGACTTTCGTGAAGAATTATTCATGAGTGATCGTGAGCGACTAAAGGGAGGTGATGAATCTCTTATGCTCCGTGATTACTTAGGAAAAAAACTTCGTAAAAGTCAGTTGGATGACATCAACAGGCACAGAAAAGAATCTATTGGTTTAGAGGGTGAAGATACTACTGAACTAATAAAATCATTTGCTAAAAATCTTCCAAAGGACAGTGATTTATTTAAACTGTTACAAAATACATTGAAGCTTGAGGAGAAAAAGGAAACGAAAAAACCGGATAACGAGAAAAGACCAAAAGAAGAAAGAGAAGAAAAACCATTCAATCCTAAACGTTTTCCTTCATTATTCAAATTACATGGTAGTAAAGGAAGTACTACCGTAATTAATCTTCCATTGAACGGAGAGAAAACAATCAAGTTTGATACTGATGTTGAAGATGATTATTTTGACCGAGTGGATGAACCTGGGGAATTGCAATTAGCACTTTTGAAAATAAAAAGAAATATAGTTGGAGGTGGCGATAAACAAGGGAGCCAAAAAGAAATTTCAGATTACCTCAATGTCGTAAAAAGTAGTCCTAACAAAGGCACAATTAGACTAACACTAAATCCTACGCATGAATTGAAAATAAATGATGAGGTTGAAATAAAGATTTCACTATCGGCACCAGGTGAATCTAAAGATGAAATGCTTCTGGTAAAAATTGTGCAACCAGAAGCTCCTAAAGAAAAGGCTCCAAAACCGGAAGAGGAATTGGATAGTATCGGTTTGCCGGAATTGATACGTGTAATGGAAAAAGATTGGGAGCAATTGGAAGCACGAAGTATTGAAATGGATCATAGTCGCGTAATGTATCCAATTGGTGAAGGAGACAAACTGGAAAAAATTTACATCAATTTGGACAGCAGTGTTTTTTTAAAACATCGCTCGAAGTTAAAATCAGAAGATCAAATCATGGTTGCAGAAAAACGTTACTTATCCTCTGTTTATTTTCATACACTGTTCCTTTACATGATTACCAAAAAAAGAAAGTATGTTCTTACTGTACCGAAGGGAGATAAACAGGAAGAAATTACAGTTGATGAATATATACGCGATGTTTTTGACAGCTACTATTCTGACTTTTTACTGAACTTCGGTATGGAGCAACTGATGGGGGTTCTGGAGGAATAAATTTATTATTATTTTAGTTTTATTTGGAAATTATGAAGTCCCAGTATGACACCTTTAATTTCATTGTTACTTTAATAAATTTTTAAAAACTTTGTCATAGACCCTTGCCCTTGTTTCAATGTTTTTTTTGTTCGCGCCTTCTTTGTTAAAAGCTTGTATGTAATCAAACATGTCTTTTCCAAATTCAGACGCAGTTTTCTCGACTAAAAGGTTTTCCGGCTTTTCATTGAATTTTTTTCTTTCAATTTCAAATCGATTAAGTTTTTCACCAAATTCTTTTATGTCAACTTTCCTCAATTTCGATTTATTTCTATAAAGAAGCCAAAAGCCATCTACAAACCCCCACTTATTTTTAAAAATCCCTTTTTGTGTCAAATTAATATCTTGCATAGTTTTCAGTACAATAGTGGTATCATCAAAATAATTTTTAAACTTTGAAATTGGTGCTTCCATAAAGTCCAGGTAAAGCTGATAAAGTGTCGCAGCTTTTAAATCCTTTGCATTCTTAAAATAAATTAAGGCCACAACATGATCAATATAGTCTTGATGTTTAAATCGCTTATCCTCTATCTTACAATCTTTTCCAAAGAATTTTAATTTCTGCTTCTCAGCAAAATCACTAATATAATTACCAATGCTGCTTTCTAAAGCGTGTCTAAGTTCTGGTGGATTAAGTGAAACACCTTTCTGTAATCGTGTAAATAATTCGTTTACTTCGCCCGCATCGGACTTAAGTATTTCGGTAACAACAACGATATAATTTAAGAACGCCTTTTGAATATTTTTTGGCAGCTCTTTATAAAGCATATTGCTCAAATCATCATTACCAATTACAACATTCTTACCCAAGGAATAATCATTATCCTTATATTCCCAAATAGCCCGTAAACGTTGTTGACCGTCTACAACCTCAAATGAGTCATTACCCCTGACCTTGCCTAATAATTTTAAATATATCTTGGGAATATCATATCCTCTTAATATAGAATCAATAAGAAAAGCTTTTCTTTCTCTCGTCCATACGGGTGTTCTCTGATATTGCGGTCGCGGATCAATACACGTCCTGTATTTATCCAATTCTTCGATCGACCACTTTTGTATAATATGTTTCATGCATTAAACTATTAGAGGAAAAAATAATTATTTGGGTTTATACATTGCATTCAATTCATCTTCTAATTCTTTCTTTCTTTTTTCAAGCAATCCATCCAACTCTTGTGGAAAAGTTAAATCACTAAAATTTACTTCTTCGCCATGAAGTGCTCCTTTATATGCGAGGCGAAGCAATAAAAAATGTGTTGTAGCTCTCGGAATAACATTGGTCCGAAGATGGGTATCATCAATTAAACCGGCTTTTTCATGAATTAAGTTCTCACAGAGTTCGCCAATTTTCAGAATTTCCTGAAGCAAAATATCATCATTTCCAGTAAAGCTCTTTCCACTTAACAAATATGTGAGTGTGGCAAAAGTTGGATCGGCACTTTTATATTTTTTCTTAAACTTTTCATAAATCATATGGCTCTTCATTCTAAGTTGGAGAAGGGGTCCATAAAATTCATTTAATTTTTTTTGTATCGTCTCTCGCTTTTCTTTCAATCCAATCTCGTTAAGGTTTCTCTTTGTTTGTCTACCGGAAAATATTATAGCTAAAATGCCTGTTAAAACAGCACCAATGCTTGCTACTGATGAAAGGATGGTCTGCCACGGAATATTTGCAGATTGAGCTCCTACATATTTACAACATAACAATTCCATTCTTAAAATTTTTTAAGTAAAGTATTCCGTCATTTAAATTATTAAAAACCAACGAGGCGCTTTCTCTGACAATTTTAAAGTGTTTCTTAAAGATTGGGTCCTCTGATTTTTCATCAACTAATATTATTGGTTTGTCCAAGGCCTTTGCATACCCAACCTCAAGTGTCAACCCAAATCCAGATGGATTTTCCTTCTGCATATATGCAAAAAGTATATCGCATTTTCGCACATAAAAAAGATCCCAAATGGTATATTCTCTACTTTCTGTCAACATATGCTCTCTCGGATTATAAAACACAAATTCTCCCTTTTCATTTTTTTTGTTCACTTCTTTAAATGAATCTATGACTTCCTTTTGCCAATTGGAATCATTCATTCCGCCTGCTAAATATATTTTAGTTTGCATAATTTATTTTATATAAAACAAGCCGTGCATCCATCACTCTCCGTATCATCCAAAATGTCTAATAGAAAAGGTGACTTCGCTGATTTTTCTTTGTTTTTCCTTTGCAGATGTTCGCGTTTAATTTGTTCCATACGTAAGGGATTTACCAGGTCATTTAAGCTTTCGTGCTGATTCCATGTGAATCCTTCCTTTTCGTTTTCGTACTGGATCGCTTTGTCAAAGAGTTCGCGGTGCTGCTCGTACAGCCAAATCCATTCTATTTTTTGCTGAAAAAAACAGAAGTAACAACCGGATCTGCTGCGTGCATATTCGCCTGTCTTGCCTTCCACTTCATACTCTACTTTTTCATAATACTCAGGAACTCCTACTCCGCTGTCGCGTAACAAGCGAAAAATATCTTCACGTACAAGCACCTCATCATTTTCGAGTAACGCAAAATCTTCTTCGTAAGCCAACGGATATTTTGTGTTTTTTAAAAAGCGAAAAACAGATTTGTTAAACTCAACAACTCCTACATCGAGCAACTCACTAAATCTTTTTCCCTTTTCAAGATCGGTTTCTGTTGGAGCTAAAATAGCTGTAACGGCTTTATCTAATTTTCGTCCATTCAACAACGTTGAATAAGTATCAGCAAGCCATGTTCTATTTGAGGTATTCAGCACTTTTGAAATTACATCTTCGCTCCAAATGTTTTTCCTAAAAGGAAAAATGGATTGGATGTTTGATTTCTTTGAAATGTATCCTTCCCGATTTTCGTCTCCTCGTATTCCGACATAAGAGATTACTGGAGCAACACCTACATAATTTTCAAATGGCTCAAGTTTCAGTTTTTTTGTGCACCATCTTGCTGTAGAGGATGGAAGATAACCTCTGTAAATTTTAAAGAAATGATCAAATGGATGATCCCCCGGATTCTGCTTCGCATCTTCAGCCACCAATTTACTTATGCTTTTACCAAGAAAGCTTTCAAGCCGCTCAATTAATAAATATGTTTCATCCAACTCTTTTCCAGTATCACAGAAATAGTAATCAATATCCAATTGCGGATATTTGCTTCTCAGGTAAATGGCAAGTGCAGCGCTGTCTTTCCCTCCCGAAATACCAAGTACGTGTCTTGCCTTATTCATTTTTCAGTTGTTCTTCAATCAGTTTTATCAGTACGGCAATGTTTAGTTGCCTGTCGTTCTTTAAAATCTTATTAATCTGTTGTTCGGTACTTTCCAGCTCTTTATATTTTGTTCTCGGAATTTTTACAATTGTTTTGTGAGCTGTCTTTTCTCCAGTCACTTCAAACTTAAATATTTTTTCTTTTGACGAATCGGTTTTGATATCAGAAAGCTCTGAAAGATTATCCAATTCGTGAATAATCGTTTTGAATTTGTCCTTTAATACATTTTCATCCTCATCTCTTATTGTCTCCAATGATTTTCCGATGAGGGCTTGTGCTACGGATGAAAGCCAAGATTTTTTATCGTCCAACGGTGAATTAACTCTCATCAAAAATACTTTGTGGTAATTTAGCAGTAAATGTTCTTTAATGTTTTCAAAACGTTCCTGCAATGCTTTTTTATATTCTTCAAATTCCAATTTTTCACCCACAATGTCTGTGCAGATAAATTTCTCAAAACGATTTATTAACTCATCATGAGCCGTTCTGATTTCATTGATCACAGCTTTCAAATTAACTGCATACTCCTGCAAGGACTTTTTTGATTTGGTAAGTTCTTGTACTGTTACATGCAACGCATTCGGAAAATCTTCAAAGAATGTTTTCTCCGGATCTGTGGAGTTTACAATTGCCTCGCGAACGGAACGTGCCTCTTTTGAAATGCCTTTGTTTGTTTGCCTGGCATATTCAGGAAGTTGCTTGTAAAAAACCATAAACGGTTTTATGCTCTGAATAAAATCTTCATTCGTTGGGTTGAGTTCAGGATTAAGCTGCAATAACTCTCTATATTTATTGAACAAATCTATTTTCACTCCGACTAAATCAAATGCTTTTATACTATATTCTTTCACGTTTCGTGCAAACAACAATAACGTAGTAGCGTTCATTTCCGGAATGAACCCATTCTCACCAAATAAAGCATAATCATCTCGCTTAATGAAAAGATAAACTGGAATAAAGAATTCGGCCAATCCTAATTTCAACTTGAATGGCTTATTCAACAATACTTCATACAAATCAGAAATTGGTCGCCTTCCGTGTTTAGATGATTCGAGAAATTCATCACATGCATTCCATACTTCTGTAAACGTTGATTGTTGTGCTGGAGCAGACAGTGTATAGCTTCCTTTTGCTTCTCTGTGGATGCCATTTTCGCGTAATAAAGAAATGTATATAGTTTTATCTGGCGGAAAATTATCATCGTATCCAAGATCCTTCTCACTCCAATTATTCACCAATTGAGAGAAAAAATCCTTTCGTGCGGTGTGAATTGAAGAAGAAATTTTGTGGCGGTTCATCAATTCATTTCTAAAAATGGGAGTTGCGGGATAAATCTCCTTGGCTATTTCTGAAAGAGTGCGGTTGAATTTTCTTTTGTTGGTAATCTTTTTCGGTTTCCCTTTGTAGAACCAGGTTACGTCATCAGTATAAATTGCATCAATAAAATAATGATGCAACAAATTTTTATTGCTATTTATTATGATGTCCATTTCCTTTTGGACAACTTTATCTTCTGAATTTTTTGCTTTTACATTCTGCGCCTTTTCAATTTCATATAAATGAAATTTGATTTTATCGGCATTCTTAAACAGGCCATATATATTGGCTTCTAAATCATTTGCCGAATGTTCTTTCAGTTTTTTTTCAGAAACATTTTCTGATATAATTAAGTTTATATAGCCGTCAAATTCATCAGTTGCTTTTAAATACTTCGGGACTTCAGAAGCAATAAATTTAAAATTACGTGTTGTTCCTGTTTTGTAAGTGATTTCTTTTGCAGTAACGACAGGCAATGTGCCGAAATGCTTATTGAGGAATGCAGAAGCATCATTAATCTTTTCAACTTGCCGATCCTCATCTTTTAACGCCTTGTCAATATCTACATCCGTTCCTTCGAATAATCGAAACGAATCATTGAACTTGCTGTACTTAATAATTTTATGCGTAGTAAGTTGTTGAACGATTTTGGAAACGTCAGGAATTTCAAGTGCAGTTGTTGCATAAGAATTTAAAAACTCGTGGTTGATTTTTGCTCCTTTGTTTGAAAATATATTCAGTAATCCTATAGTTTTAACGAGTGCAATGGACTCTTCAATGTTGTCGGTCAATACGGATTCGGTCCTTTCGATACAGTCCTTAATGTCAGTCCATTCATTAAAATGAATATTGTGTTTGGAAACTATATGAGAGTAAAAATTTGCAAATAGATAATCGTAAAGCCAAGCAAGGTTTGCAACACGATTGTTATTTTTTAACTCATTAAAATCTCTCGATTCAAGAAACGTAAAAAGTGATCGTTCGTTCTGCCCATACTCTTGTAATCCTCTTGTAGCACAACATCCGGTAATTAGATCCAATGGAAATAATTTGAAGCTTATTTGTTGTATAAACTCTTTTTTTATTCTGAATATACTATTTCGTATTACTAATCCATTTAAATCCTGTATAATTTTTTGTTGCTTTTTATCAGTATCGGCTTCAATAGCAGACGCTGCCAATGCAAGCAATTGCTCAACGGGCTCATTAAATGTAATTTCCTTAAAACGTCCTTTAACTTTTTTCCATTCATTTCGCTGCCATTCTTCCAACCGTGATGAATACGCTTCAAAGTTTTGATGAAGTGTTGTGATCATTAAAATATTCCGATCAATATCATTTACAAATTCTGCAAGCTGTTGAATAAAATATAGTTCTTTTTCGACCTGATTTTGTGATGCGTATTCAAGAAATTTTCCAAACTCATCAATATAAATTATCAGCAACCCGTTTTTGCGAACTAATTCGTATTCCTGGAAAATCGCATCCAGTATTTGCTGATTTCCCGCTGATACTTTTTTTACGCCAAGTTGATCGGCAAAAGATTGAATGATTGAATCATACTCTCCAACAAAACGAATAAACTTAACATTTGCAGGTTTTACTTTTAAATTTGAAACATTAAAATATTTCGATTGCCCTTTGAGGGATTGTTCAAATGCTTTGAGTAGCGCAGATTTTCCTGTACCATAGCTTCCTATGATAATGTTGCTGTGAAATCCTGAATGAAAATCATCAATGATTTGCTGAATGGTGTTCACAGCATTTTCTGTAACAACATACCGGATCTGCCTTTCAACATCACGGATAATATTAACAGAAGGAGAAAATTTAGCCGGCATATATTTCTTTGTAATAACTGTTTAAAAATTCTTTAGGAGAAGGGAGTTTTTTCTTGAATTGAAGTTCTTTGATGCCCGCATGGTCGCTAAAGACAATGCCTTCTTTCTTGTAATTTTCCCCTAACTCTTCCAACTTGTTAGCAAGTCCCTGCTTTGTTAAAGCGAAGACAGCCCCAACACTGTTCTTATCTTGAAGCAAACTCTCAATATCAATGGAGTTCCGGTTATTGTTTTGTAGGATGCAATACAAAATAATTTCAGCGGGAATTCTTTCGCGGTCTTCGCTCCTAATTACAAAAATATTGTTCTTTATTTCTTCGACAAGATTTAATTCTGTTAAAATGCCATCGTAATTTTCTTCAGAATCATTGCCTTTTGTAACATATGTTTTGGTGAATGCTTCAAAGTCCTTACTAATAGTGTTTTCATTAATGCCAGGAAGTTTTGTACTTATGAATCGGACAATATGAGCTTTCGTAAACTCCGGCTTCTGCTTTCTAAATTCATTAAAAACTAAATTGTAAAGAGATGCGAATTCAAGTGTCACCAAATTAAAATGTAATAGCCATAGAGTTGCCTCATCTTCCAGGTAAGGATCAAATCCATTCTTTCCAAAAAGAGATTTTGAAAAATCTGTGAGCTGTTCGTTTATGTCAAGAAGACCGAATGATTTCATCCAATATCGTATTGCATTTACCATATTTCTGCCAACGCCAAGTGAAAGCACAGCCTCATCGTTAAATTTTCCACCCTGTGCAACATGGTCAAATCCTTTTTTAAGCCAGAAGTGGCGGCACTCAAATGAATCGTGGCCGGAGAATGTAAATTTAACAGTTGGAGCGATTTCGGTACTCATTTTCAGGTGGTTGTATTGTAATACGATCAATCTTAATACTTGTAAAATAAGTCAAATTTTGACTTATTTTACTAAAATGCACCAAAAAGATTTAAACAAACAATCTCATTTCCAACACTTAAAACACTGCAACTCTTTCTGGCCTGGATACGGTAAGTAAACGGCTGTGAATAGAAATTAACACTTGAGATTTTCTTGATGCCAATTTAATAAGGTTCTGGAAGATTCTGAAATATTCTAATTAGACTTTTTAATTTTACATTGTGAAAGTAAAAAATTTGAAGAAACATTGTAGTCAAAAAATCAAATTCATTCTTTGAATAAGGATTTAATAATATCTTAAACTAATCAACATCTTAAAATGGCTAAGAAACCCACTCTCCATTACGCCGTATTTCTCAATAAATATTAAAAAATAAAACAATTGCTTCGGATATCCAACCGTTGTTTTTGTACTTCGGCTTCTATCAGCAGCCAAGCTGTAGATATTCATCCCCTATTGGCCACTCATCGTCCTTCATTAAGTAATTTTGTTTCTTAATTACCGGAACACACCTGCACAATTTTTAATTTCTAATTGCCGGCAAAAAAAATTCCGGAAATTGAGGTATAGAAAAAATTTCTACTGCAATTTTCCGGCTTTAGAATTTCTGGCGGAGAGAGTGGGATTCGAACCCACGGTACTCTTTTGGAGCACACACGCTTTCCAAGCGTGCTCCTTCAGCCACTCGGACATCTCTCCTGGTATTCTACTAACTATTTTCTTTAATCATTTTTTTCTACTCTCAACACACAAGGTCCTTGGCAGGACCCTTCGGGGTTAATTTGAAGGACGGCAAAGATAAAAAAGTAATAGTAAGATGCGGCACAAATATTCGGCATAACAGTGGGGAAATTGCTTGTTTTTATGCTTCAAAGCCGGATTGATCCATTTGCTTTGTTACCAGTGACTTCAATTCGAAGATCCGGTGTTTTTTACTTACTTTTAACCTTTTAAAATATTGATGAGTCCGTTAAAATATGCTGGAAATCGACAAGGGTATTGATTCAAAAAACATTCATGGTCTTGCCTCAATCTATGATCGTTATGCTTCTGTCATGTATGGCGTGGCCTTGAAAATTGTAAAAAATCACGCTTCCGCCGAAAAGGTGTTAAATCAGGCTTTTTCTCAATTAAAGGAAAATGACTCGGCATTTGATGTCTCTAATCAAAATACTTGTCTTAACCTTGTCAATGTCGTTCGCAAAATCGCCAGGGATAATCCGGATTTAACTATTAACAATTCAATTACCGATAATCAGAAAATTGATGTGTCTGATTATGAAAAAAATAATCATCTTCAAATATTGAATGGAACAGTTGCACCGATTCAACAAACACAAAAAGCTATACTCGATGATGTGTTTTTCGGAAACGAAACCATCAGCTCTGCTGCAACAAAACTGGGAATAGACGAACGTGAAGCTATGAAACTTCTGAGAGAA
This sequence comes from Bacteroidota bacterium, assembly GCA_031385005.1. Classification (GTDB taxonomy): domain Bacteria; phylum Bacteroidota; class Bacteroidia; order AKYH767-A; family 2013-40CM-41-45; genus JADKIH01. The sequence goes on along the minus strand of JANNBB010000029.1, from coordinate 87,566 downwards.
ACGATTTGTCAAATTCGTACAATTAATGAAAAACGAAATGGAAATTAAAGTATTAATCGAAAGCGGAGTTTTAGAAATGTACTGCCTGGGTATTGCTTCCGAAGAAGAGAAACAACTCGTCGAAACACTTTCTATACAACACAAGGAAATTCAAAATGAAATTGAGTCCATCAATCGTGCACTTTCACTTTATGCTTCTGCTCATGAAACTTCTCCTTCCGTTAAATTAAAAGAAAAAATTCTTCACCAGGTCCTCAACAATAATAATAATGTTGATTCTAATTCCTTTCCTCCGCTTATTACTTTGAAATCATCCAGCGAAGAATGGATTACATACATCCAAAATAATAACATTCCAACTCCTTCCGGTTTCGATACTTTTCATTTGCACGAACTTCCCGGAAATGAAAAACGATATACCTACATCGCCTGGGCAAAAAAAGGTGCCGTCTTAGAAGAATCGCACTCAGACGAAGATGAATTTCTAATCATGCTTGGTGGCCGTTGCTCTGTTACAGTAAACGGAAAAGTTACCTATTATGAAAAAGGCGGCGTTGTCTTTATTCCTAAAAATACCGTTCATCGCGCAGAAGCATTGTCCGACGAAATGATGATTTTAGTCGGACAACGCATTGCTGCGTAAATGCTTTTTTGAAATCTTTTTTTTCGGCAATCCTATATCGGCTTGCTTAAAAAGTAAAGCCCACACGAGCAAATAACCGTAAACCGTTTCCTCCCATTTGTACTGCATCCCACGGACCTGCCGGTTCGTTATTGAATGCCCAGTACTTCGCGCCTTTTACTACTGCCAGATCCGGATGAACACCAAAAAGGTTATCTGCTCCCAGACTTAACTTCGCTGCTTTACAAAAACTATAAGTCACGAATAAGTCCGTTACGATTTTTCCACTGTAAATATAACGGTCCGGTAAATAAACAGAAGCATCTGCGTCAGTTGGCACTTGCGGATTAATTCCCAATGCATCTTCACCATAGCCCAAAATTGTAACCTCACCATAATAAGTAAGTCGTGTTCCTAAACTTATTTTTCCTACACCATATTCCAGTCCCAGTGCAAATTTAGATTTCGGTGCCGAAGCAAGAATAAATGCCTGCTCGCGATCACTCAGGAATGTCTGACGATGCATTTCCGTATCGTTGAGTTTGGCCGGAACATTGATCTCGTCAATTTTCATGTCCTGAATATTTCCCGCAAACGTTGCACGGAAACTGTTACGTTCACTCACTCTTTTGTACTCCAATACAACATCCACCCCCGTGTTTGTCGTGTTAACAGCATTGGCGAAAAACTGTGCATAGCTGGCATTGAAGGCAATCAATGATGCTCTGAAAAACGGATCAAGCGTTACATCACTTGCATCAAATTGTCCGGAGAGAACAACTCTGTCTTCAACTTTTACAACATAACCATCAACGGTAATGTTGAAATTTTTCACCGGTGTAAATGTGAAACCTGCTCCGTAATTAAGTGACTTCTCCTGTTTGAGTTCCGGAATGCCTGCAGCTTTTGTAATCTCACTGTAATTCGGGGCTATCTTTACTTCAGCAACCAATCCGCCCTGTACTGTCGTAAATGTAGAGCTGAAATTAATTTGTTGCAAGGATGGCGCTCTGAAACCTGTACTGACCGAACCGCGCAAATTAAAATTATCCGTTACTTTTAACCGGGCACTCGTTTTATAATTGCCTGTGAAACCAAAATCGCTATAGTTTTCTGCACGAACAGCCGCTGTAAGTAAAAAACTTTTGGTGATGTCTAATTCCGCATCTACATATCCGCCTATTGTAGACCTGTTCGCGCTTACCTCATCGGCCGGCTGATAACCCGGAAACCCCTGGGCTCCGGATGCTTTATTTCCGGTCGCATCGTAATTAAAATAGGATGCTTTCTCTCCTGCAAATAACTCGTATTGCTCGAATCTGTATTCCGCTCCTGCAGCTAAATTAAATCCTTGTGCGACACCGGTTATTTCCTGACTAAAATTTACGTTCGTTGTATTCTGTAAAAACGAAAATCCTCCGTCATCGAAATTTGTTTGTGTGCTTCCCAATGAAGCATTGAATGTTTTGTCGCCGTAAAAATGAAATTTATTTCTTCCTGTGTTATTGCTCACATCCCAATTCAAATTGCCTGTTGTTTTTCCTTTTAATCCAAGCGCTACAGAACCATCACTTATCTTTGTTTGTATATGCGGATCGTAGTAGGTTTCTCCGTCTGAGGATGTGTTCATGATTCCGTCTACAAATATCAGATTGCCACTTGCATCGGTTGGAAAGCGCTCAGGCCTTGCAGAGAAGTTTCTGGAGAATGCAAATGCATCGCTGGAGCTATAATTGTATCCGCCGAATGAATAAAATGTTGTAGCATTGCCTTTGCTGAAAGGCGCTTCGAGATTATAGAAGCCACCGATTGCTTTCACCGATCCATCGCCATTACCGCGACGGTAAATATTTATCGGTAGCGCTTTGTCGTCCGTCAGAAAATTAGTCGTATCTAAAACCTGACGAAATGTTTTACCCTGCGATAATGCACTCATCGAAAAATTGACAAATCCATTCTTCTTGCCGATTGGCACACCATAATTTCCGTTGAATGTAAAAGTGGAACCGTCCATTTTACTTCCCGTTTCATACTGCTTAAAATCTTTTTCGAAAGAGGGGTTAAAGTCTTTATCGTAATAGGCGCCATAACCGATATCTCCCGTAAATTCCTTTACGTTCTTCTTTAAAATGATATTGATAACTCCCGCAATGGCATCCGAACCATATTGTGCAGATGCTCCATCACGTAAAATTTCTATTCTGTCGATTGACGAAACGGGTATCGTATTTAAATCCGTTCCCGAGTTTCCGCGACCGCGTGTACCGAAGACAGAAACAAAAGCAGTTTGATGGCGACGCTTTCCATTGATTAACACAAGTGTCTGATCCGGACCTAATCCTCGCAATGTTGCCAAATCGATGTGATCTGCTCCATCAGAACCGCTTTGCTTATTATAATTGAGTGAAGGCGCTGTCGCATTTAACAAAGATGTTAAATCCATTTTTCCCGTTGGTAAAGAAATCTGACTTAGATTTATGACATCGACAGGAACTGTCGTTTCCGTTTTTACTCGACCGGGACGACGGGTTCCAACAACTACAAAGTCGCCTAACTGCAATGCCGAAGAATTCAGAAAAATGGTAATGTCGTTTCTGTTTCCAACCGGGAAAACCTGCTTTTCATACCCAAGCATTTGAACAACGAGGGTATCATTGCCATCGGCTTTAATCGTCGCGCTTCCATTTATATCTGTTATGGCTCCCGTGGATGTTCCTTTTACCAGGATTGAAACACCCGGTAAGGTTGTTTTGCTTTGTGCATCCGTGACCTTAATGTTTACACTCTGTGCATTGGCCAAAACAGAAACAAAAAATAATAGAAATGTAATCGTTGTCTTTTTCATAATCGATCGTTGAATTTTAGGTTGAGTAAACCTACATAAATTCTTTCTATTATGAAAATAATCCTCTATTGTCAATACAGGGTTTCTTGTGAACGGTATTAAAAGAATCGTTGATTGTAGGACGAGTCAGAATTACGGCTGTCGGATTTAAACGCAGTGAATCAATCTGAAATGCATTGTAAGATTGAGTAAACAGCAGTGGAAAGCGCTAAAAATTTATCGCGGCTTAGTGCGTGCTTTTCGCAAACGACTTTTCCCCAGCTTTTATTTCTACATGCAAGTAGTTTTCTTCCGGCGGCTTCGGACAAGAATATCCGCCCGCAAAAGCGCAATAAGGGTTATATGCTTTATTGAAATCAATGACCATCCTATTGTCCTTGATGTCGCTCGTTTCAAAATCAAGATAACGGCCGCCGCCATAAGTATCGTGTCCATTCGTTTCATCGAGGAAAGGGAGAAAAAGATGGTTCTTATACTCCGGTTTTTCTAGCAGTAAAACATTCTGATATATTTTTAATGACAGGTTTTTTCCATGTACTGAAAATGAAAGCGAACCATATTCTATATAACTTTTGGTTTTTCCATTCATCGTTGGCAAGTCGAATGGCTGAGCGTTTTCTGTTTTGGAAAATGTTGCTGTCACCTTAAAGCTTTCATCGACATCATAAAACCGGATGAATTCCAAATCTTCTTTGTTTTTTATCGGCGACCTTTCGCTTTCTAAAAATTCTTGTTTGTATTTTTCTCTGTATGCGGCGATTTCCTGCTGATAGGTTTGTGCGAAAGATGATGCATAAATTATCTGCATGAATAGTATTAATTTGATCTTCCTCATCGTTTCAGTATTCGGTTTTTAAAAAAATGTTTGTTTAAAATAGACAAATTGATCAAGGTGAATTTTCGCTGCAAGAATTTTTTCAAGAATTAAATTTCTGCCGGTTTCAATCATTATGCAAGCTCTTCCGCAGCAGGATTCACGGATCCGTTTAATTTTTTTTCTCTTTTATAAAGCGCAAATAAAAGTACTGCCGAAACAACCAAACTAAACACAACTCCCATATAATCGCTTTCTGTTCCAATCTTATCGGGATCAATGTCTGTTATTCCTCGTTGAAAAAGATACATAAAGACAACAGCTCCTGCATTGTTAACGAAGTGTCCGAGTATAGGTAACCAAAGACTTCCACTCCATGCCAGCATATATCCCAGCATTCCTCCTAATGCCATACGCGGAATAAATCCATAAAACTGCATGTGCATGGCACTAAAAATAAATGCAGACGACCAAATTGCTACATGTGTATTCTTCGACCATTGCTGAAATAGTTTTTGAACAATGCCACGAAACACCAACTCTTCTCCAATCGCCGGTAAAAGTCCGATCATGAAAATATTAAAAATGAAATCTCCGGGTGTGTCCATTTTAAGAAAAGCATCCGTCAATCGCGCCGCCTGATCTTCTGCTTGTTTCATCCAGTCTTCTACGCTTTTTAAAAAGCCGGGAAGATGCATCTGCGAATTGATTTCTCCCAGGAAATTGATGAGCGGTGTAACCGCAAGCATAATCAGTATCACAACCATTGCAGAATAATACTTCGGCGTTTTTTTTAGCGATAAATATTTCATCGAATCTCTGCTGAACAACCAGGCCAGAATAAATGGAGGCACCAAAAACGTTCCCGCTGCCGATACCGTTTGTACAATTTTAAAAATGGAGAGGGCTTCCGGCTTTGAGGGGTCATTCATTAAAACCTGCAATTCGGCCATACTGATACCATAAACCATCGTGGCTATCACTGTACTAATAAGCGTAAATAGCACTGCCGATAACAAGATGATTCCAACGGTGATCAAAAACTTCGAATAAGGGGTATTGTTTCCCCAGATTGCCTTCATCATTTTTTTAGATTAAATTTGCCCAATCTCTGCGTGATTTGCCCCATTGCGCGACAAAACTCCAACATGGTCGTTTTTCTTCCTTTGTCGCAAAGAACGTAAAGATTTTAATAAAATGGCTAAAATCGGCAATATTGAACTCGGCGAATTTCCGCTTTTACTTGCTCCCATGGAGGATGTAAGCGATCCGCCTTTCCGTTTCGTCTGCAAACAGAATGGCGCCGATGTTATGTATACCGAATTCATCAGTAGCGAGGGACTTATCCGTGACGCAGCCAAGAGTATGCAAAAACTCGACATCTTCGAATATGAAAGACCGATAGGTATTCAATTATTCGGCGGGGACATTAATTCCATGCGCGAAGCTGCCTTGATTGCCGAACAAGCACAACCCGATCTCATCGATATCAATTATGGTTGTCCGGTTAAAGCTGTTGCCTGTAAAGGCGCCGGTGCCGCTCTTTTACAAGACATCCCCAAAATGGTGCAGATGACTGAAGAGATTGTAAAAGCGGTAAAGCTTCCTGTCACCGTAAAAACTCGTCTCGGATGGGATGAAAACACATTAAATATTGTTGAAGTTGCCGAACGTCTTCAGGATATCGGTATTCAGGCGCTGACTGTCCACGGACGAACACGTAAACAAATGTATAAAGGTCCGGCCGACTGGTCACTTATCGGTGAGTTGAAAAACAATCCGCGGATAAAAATTCCGATTTTCGGAAACGGCGACATCGATTCTGCGCAGAAAGCTTTGGAGATGAAAAACAGGTATGGTGTCGATGGCGTCATGATAGGAAGGGCTAGTATCGGCTATCCATGGATCTTCAATGAAATAAAAAACTTTTTAGCAAACGGAACCTATTTACCTCCGCCGACAATCGAAGACCGGGTAAACATCTGCCGCATACACCTCGACAAATCCATCGAATGGAAAAACGAACGTGTAGGTATTTTCGAAATGCGCAGACATTACACAAACTATTTTAAAGGTCTCGATCACTTCAAAGAGTTTCGAATGAGACTTGTCACTACCGAAAGTGTTCCGGAGATTCACTCCATTCTTGATGAGGTGTTGGAGAAATATTTGGTGTTGGTTTAGGAATTGAGCGCCTCTACTCTTTTTACTAATTTCCCGTTATCACCCCATCTCCCCTGCCAAATCTTTTCCCATCAAATCCTTCAGTTTTTTTATTGAATGTTTTTTGTCAAGCAAAAACATCAGCTTGGTAATGGCCGCTTCTGTAGTCATGTTACTGCCGGAAACTACGCCTAGTTTTTTCAGTTGCACACTTGTCTCATATTTACCCTGATTAACAGAGCCGCCGCTGCACTGAGAAATATTGACGATAATGATTCCTCTCTTTATGGCTTCTTCGATCGCGGAAAGAAATTTACTGTCAGAAGGTGCATTGCCGCTTCCGAAGGTTTCGAGTATAATTCCCTGCAACCCTTTGGCTGATGCAATCGAACTGAAAATGGATGGCTTTATTCCGGGAAAAAGTTTTACGATCACGACATTACTATTGAATCCCCGCTCAACATGAAACTTCCCTGCATGTTGTTTTCTGATTGCTTTTGGGTTGTAAACAATATTTACACCTGCTTCCGCAAGCATGGGATAATTGAGTGAATGAAATGCATCGAATTTGCTGGATGTAAATTTCTCCGCCTTATTGCCTCTGAAGAGCTGGCTGTTAAAATAAATGCAAACCTCGGGAACGACTTCTTTTGCGGCAACAATTTCTATGGTGGTGATGAGGTTTCTTTTCGCATCTGTTCGTATCACTCCGAGCGGTAGTTGTGAGCCGGTAAGGATTACGGGTTTTCCCAAATTCTTCAACATGAAACTTAGCGCCGATGCTGTATATGCCATCGTATCTGTTCCATGCAAAATAACGAAGCCGTCGTATGCTTTGTATTTTTTTTCGATGATGGTTGCCAGTTCTTCCCATGCAAGTGGATGAACGTTGGAAGAATCGATGGGCTTATGTGAAGAGTGAAAATCGATTTTGCAATTGAGTTCTTTGAGTTCGGGGATTTGTTCGGAGATGCTTTTGAAGTTTACAGGAACAAGTGCTCTGCTGACTTGTTCTTGCATCATTCCGATGGTTCCTCCGGTGTAAATGATTAAAACTTTTTTAGGCATACGTTGGTTTTTTTATCTCTGTTTTCTCTGTTCAGACCTTTGGTGACTCTGTGGTTAAACACCGACGCCGATACAAGTACCGATGTCGGATTTTACCACAAAGGTAGCAGTGGCATGAACAAAGAAAGCAAAGAGTATATCATATTCCAAAAACTCTCCTCGAATTCTCTGTCGTCACCCTAGCCACTTCCTCTAAAGAACAGTTTTTCAATTCCGATATTTTCTCTGCCACTTTAATAATGTAAGATGGTTCATTGCGCTTTCCTCTGTAAGGAACAGGAGCCAGGTAAGGAGCGTCGGTTTCAAGAACGATGTTTTTCAAATCGATTTCCAAAAGGGTTTTATCGAGGCCGCCATTTTTAAATGTTACTACACCACCAATACCAATATAAAACCCCATATCGATAACCTGTTTTGCTTGTTCGGCATTTCCTGTAAAGCAATGAAAAATTCCTGCCGGTGCTTCTTTGCGAGTTGACTTCAATAGATCAATAACCACATCAAAAGAATCGCGCGTATGAATAACTATTGGAAGTTTATAATGATTGGCCAATTCAACCTGTTGAATAAATGCCATTTTCTGTTCTTCCAAAAAGGTTTTATCCCAGAACAAGTCGATGCCCATTTCGCCAACAGCGGCAAATTTTCTCTTAGCCAGCCAATCTTCAACGATCATCATTTCAGATTTCCAGTTTTCTTTAACAGAACAAGGATGTAGTCCCATCATAGGGAAACATTTTCCGGGATATGTGTTTTCGAGTTCCAACATGCCGGTTATCGATTGGCTGTCAATATTCGGCAGAAAAAAGCGTTCTACTCCGAGCACATCTGCCTGCTGCAGAAGCGTTGAGAGGTCGTTTTCAAACTCTTTGGCATAAAGGTGCGTATGCGTATCGGTTAGCTTTTCCATAATTCCCTGCTAATATTGTAAAAATACCTGCTCACTTTAAGAAATAATAAAAGTATTTTCGCCTCTGCAAATGAAAATTCTCTTCATCCGTTTTTCTTCCATTGGTGACATTGTTCTTACTACGCCTGTAATTCGTTGTGTGAAACAACAGGTGAAGGATGCGGAAGTGCATTTTCTCTTGAAAAAATCCTATGCATCCGTATTGAAAAACAACCCTTATATCGATAAACGTTTTTATTTCGAAGATAACATTTCCGACATAATCGAATCGCTAAGAGATGAAAATTACGATCTGGTAATAGACTTACAGAAAAATTTTCGTTCGCTAAGGATTAAACAATTGCTAGGAGTAAAAAGTTTTTCATTCGGTAAACTGAATTTTCAAAAATGGCTATTAGTTAATTTCAAGATTAATATTCTTCCTGAAATTCATATTGTCGATCGCTATATGAAAAGTGTGGAGTCGCTCGGTGTTACAAACGACGGACAAGGTCTCGATTATTTTATAACCCCTGCTGATGAAGAAGCGATTCACCGTTTACCGGAGACACACCGAAACAATTACATTGCCTGGGTTATTGGTGCTCGTCATTTTACCAAAAGACTGCCTTTAGAAAAAATGATTTCAATTGCGAAAAAGATTAACTCCCCTATCGTATTACTTGGTGATAAATCAGATTTTGCTATTGGAGAATTGTTAGTTAAGGAAATCGGAAAAAATATATTCAATGCCTGCGGGATTTTTTCGCTTAATGAATCCGCCGCTTTAGTAAAAAAATCATTGCGCGTAATCAGCAATGATACGGGTTTGATGCATGTTGCTGCTGCATTCAAAAAAGACATTGTCTCTGTTTGGGGCAATACCATTCCCGGTTTCGGAATGTATCCATACTATGGAGAGAAGAATGTGGCTGCAAAAAATCCGGAATCTATTCTTTTAGAAGTGTCGAACCTATCCTGTCGCCCTTGCTCAAAAATCGGTTTTGAAAAATGCCCGCGCGGACACTTCAAGTGTATGCTGGAAATTCAAGAAGATTGTTTTAAAGGACTTTGAGTATTTCTTTTTTTGTTTGAAGATGATTTTGCTTTAGTCCAAAAAAAGTGCCTTTAACTCTGTGGCATCCTTTGGTTTCATTTTACCGGCAAGGATGAGAGAAAGTTGCCTTCTTCGCAATGCTCCATCATACCTTGTTTTCTCTTCTTCCGTTTCGGGGATTAATTCAGGAACATTAATCGGATTCCCGAGTTGATCTACTGCAACAAATGTATAAATAGCTTCATTGCATTTTTTCTTTTCTCCGGTATTGTTGTTTTCGACCCACACATCGATAAACACTTCCATCGACGAATTAAAAGCACGTGAAACTTTTGCATGCATGGTAACAATTTCACCAAGACGTATGGGCTGGTTAAAAGAAACGTTGTTCACGGAAGCGGTAACGACAATGCGGCCACAATGTCTGTGTGCGGCAATCGCCGAAGCGATGTCCATCCAATGAAGTAGCCGACCCCCCATGAGATTTCCGAGTGTATTGGTATCATTGGGAAGTACAAATTCCGTAATGATTGCGATTGAGTCTTTAGGGGTTTTTGATTTGAGTGCCATTTTGTTTTTTTAACGGATCCGTTTTAAACTTACCTCCCTGATTGGATTCACTATCAAGGGAACTTTTTCAATAGTCACAGAACTTGTATCCAATCCAAATGCCCGTTCTTCCGATAGTGTATATTGCTTAATTGCAAAATACATATCGAGAGTAATTTTTTCGTAGAATGGCAATTCGTTTTCATAGGAAAGGAATTTTTCCATTACTACAAATCGAAAATCGCCAATGAGGTTTTTTCTTCCAAGCGATTCATAGCGCGAGGTTATGTCGACTTCAAAATTTCTTACCATATCTTCCACCACTTTTCGGAACATTAAATTAATCCGCGGCTCGACACGAAACCCAAGCTTAAAATCAATTCGGATAATATTACCTCGTATTAATTCTTTTACCTTATACTCCAGGGTATATGGTTCGTCCATTACATCCACATGAACAAACCAATACATGTCTGCACGCTTAGGTTGTTTTTGGAGTATGGAATATATAATCTTTGATTCAATTTCTTCCGTGTTATTGGCGCTTGTTAAATAAACAAGATGTGTGGCATATTTAGGAATAGAGAAGTCGTGACTTAAATCTCGTAGCAGGGTTAGATAGTCATTCAACTTTACAAATTCAACAAATCGATTTCTGATCTTTCTTGCTGCATACCATCCCCACATAATAACTATTAATCCAATGGCAATTAAAAGCGATAGCCAACCACCATGAGGGAATTTATCGAGGTTGGCTACAAGAAATGAAACTTCAACCGTAAGAAATAAAGTAAGAAGAAGCCATATGATCAGGAAAGATGTTCTACGGATATATAAGTAGTACATGAGCAATGTCGTCGTACTAATCATTGTTATTATGATAGCCAACCCATATGCTCCTTCCATGCCCGATGATTCTTTAAAGAACAATGTAATGCCTATACAACCAATAAGCAGCAACCAGTTAACAGATGGAACGTAAATTTGTCCGCGTAGATTGGTGGGATAAACTATTCGCACTTTCGGCCAGAAGTTTAGTCGTATAGCTTCGTTGATTAGGGTAAACGATCCGCTTATCAGGGCCTGACTGGCAACAATAGCTGCTGCCGTTGCAATGATGATTCCGGTGAGAAGAAACCAGTCGGGCATCAGTTTGTAAAAAGGGTTTTCATCGCGTAACAAATCTCCTTGCTTTTGCATCAGCCATGCGGCTTGTCCAAAATAATTTAGCAACAACATTGTTTTTACAAATGCCCATGAAATGCGGATATTTTTTTTTCCGCAATGTCCCAGATCACTATAAAGTGCTTCTGCTCCGGTAGTACAAAGAAAGACGGCGCCCAACAACCAGAAGCCACCTCGAACATTCGTAATCAGATGAAGTGCATAGTATGGATTTAATGCTTTTAACACCGATGGATATTGAGCTAAACTCACAACACCTAAAACCCCAATCATCGAAAACCAAAGCAACATGATGGGTCCGAAAAATTGTCCGACGAACTTTGTTCCGAATTGCTGAATGACAAAGAGTGCTATCAAAATGGAAATCACTATTGGAACAGTCGGAATCGTTGGATTGTAAATTCTCAATCCTTCAATTGCAGAAGAAACAGATATGGGAGGTGTAATAATTCCATCGGCTAAAAGTGCTGCACCGCCGATAATCGCCGGCCATTTGAGCCACTTGAGTTTGGTGCGTCTTACCAATGCATACAAAGAAAAAATTCCACCCTCACCATTATTGTCGGCGCGAAGTGTAAGCAAAACATATTTGAAAGTTGTTTGAATGGAGAGTGTCCAAAAAACACAAGATAATCCGCCAAGAACTAAATCAGAATTTATCGTTTGCTTTCCGATAATTGCCTTCATTACATACAAAGGAGAGGTACCGATATCACCGTAAATAATACCAAGAGTTACCAGGAGCATTCCTGTAGTAACCTTATGCGTGCTGTGCTTACTCAATTGTCAAAATTAATCGGTCAGCAAAAGTATAAATAAGATCAAGCAGTCAACTGTTTTAGATAGAAAGAATTTTTTTTGAATTCCTTCTTTTGGAGTTACCGGAAGTATTAAAAATAATACCGGTGAACAACTTTTTTCAAAGGCCCTTATTCTGTTTCCAATTTTTTATTATTTAACTTTGCGGCCTTCAAATGGAAAATCAATACGATATAATTGTAGTGGGGGCCGGACATGCCGGTTGCGAAGCTGCTGCTGCTGCTGCCAATATGGGCTCCAAAGTGTTATTGATTACCATGAATATGCAATCAATAGCTCAAATGTCCTGCAATCCGGCTATGGGCGGAATTGCAAAGGGCCAAATTGTTCGCGAAATCGATGCAATGGGTGGCTATTCCGGTATCGTTTCTGATCGCTCTATGATTCAGTTTCGAATGTTGAATCGCTCTAAAGGTCCTGCAATGTGGAGCCCAAGAACGCAAAACGATAGAATGTTATTTGCCCAGGAATGGCGACTAATGTTGGAGAATACTCCCAATGTTGATTTTTGGCAAGACACAGTTAATGATCTGATAATCAATAATAAAGAGGTTGTTGGAGTTAAAACATCGATGGGCTTGGAGTTTAAATCCCGGGCTGTTATTTTAACAAATGGAACTTTTTTAAATGGTGTGATTCATATTGGCGAGAAGAATTTTGGAGGAGGTAGAAGCGGGGAAAAAGCGTCAACGGGAATAACAGAAAAACTTATCGAACTGGGGTTTCAGAGTGGGCGAATGAAAACGGGTACGCCACCGAGAATTGATGGTCGTACACTTGATTATTCCCAAATGGAAGAACAAGCCGGGGATGTCAAACGCGGTAGGTTTTCTTATCTCGATTTTCCTCTTCCTGAAGATCAACGCTCTTGTTGGATTACATATACCAATGAAGATGTACACGATATTTTAAAGGGCGGGTTTGAAAAATCTCCCATGTTCGCCGGAAGAATACAGGGTGTAGGTCCTCGTTATTGTCCATCCATTGAAGATAAAATTAACAGGTTTGCCGATAAAGAAAGACATCAGCTTTTCGTAGAACCGGAGGGTTGGAATACTGTCGAGGTGTATCTTAATGGTTTTTCAACGTCACTTCCGGAAGATGTTCAGTATCAGGCATTGAGATTGATTCCCGGCTTCCAAAAGGCCAAGATGTTTAGACCCGGATATGCAATTGAATACGATTATTTCCCACCTCAGCAGCTTTATCTTACACTGGAGACTAAACTAATTGATAATCTGTATTTTGCCGGACAAATCAATGGAACAACAGGGTATGAAGAAGCGGCATGTCAGGGTTTGATGGCGGGAATAAATGCTCATTTAAAGATCAATGAACGTCCTCCTTTAATTCTTACCCGGTCTGAGGCCTATATTGGCGTATTGATTGATGATTTGGTTACAAAGGGTACAGACGAACCCTATAGAATGTTTACTTCAAGGGCAGAATTCCGAACCTTGCTTCGACAAGACAATGCTGATCTTCGACTTACTCCGCTATCTCACAGCATTGGTCTTGCAAAAGACGATAGACTTATTGAGGTTGAAAGGAAAAAGAAGCACAGAGATGAGCTCATTCATTTTATTAGAAACTATTCTGTTTCTCCTGATGAAGTTAACCCCGCCCTAATCGCCGCCGGTACGGAAGAAATTCGCCAAAAGGGCAAACTTTTACCTATTTTATTAAGACCACAGATATTCCTGGGGGATTTACTCGGACACGTTCCTGATTTAAAGGATTTCGTAGAAAAAATACCCGGTGATCGAGATTTATATTGTGAACAAGTCGAAATTACGCTCAAATACGAGGGATATATTGAAAAAGAGGTTGAAATGGCCAATAAGTTTATTAAAATGGAGGCAATTGTCATGAAGGATGATTTTGACTACCACGGACTAAACTCTCTATCCATGGAAGCGAGAATAAAGCTTGACTCAATTCGACCAAAAACACTAGGTCAAGCATCGAGAATAAGCGGTATTAGTCCGGCCGACATTTCCGTCCTAATGGTTCACATTTCTCGTTAATGTTTCACGTGGAACATTCCCTAATTATATGGAAGAACTGAAATATTGCCCCGTCTGCCAACATGAAAAATTTGAAGAATTCAAAACATGCATTGACTATACAGTTTCAAAAGAACATTTTAAGATAGTAAGCTGTCTCCAGTGTGGTTTTAAGTTTTTAAATCCACGACCAGCAATTAGTGAATTAAGTAAATACTATGAAAGTGATGATTATGTTAGTCATAGTAATACCAAAAAGGGTTTAATCAATAAGATATATCACTTCGTAAAGTTTAGGGCTATTCGGAATAAAATAGAATTAATTTCCGAACTAAAAACAAAAAACAAAACCCTCTTAGATATTGGTTGTGGAACAGGTGATTTTCTTGGAAAAGCAATAGAATCAGGTTGGAAAGGGATTGGAGTTGAACCAAACTTAAAAGCGCGTAACACTGCTATAAATAATTATAAATCAATCGTTTATGATGAAGTCGGCTTAGTGAAATTGCCAACTAACTCATTTTCAATCATTAGCATGTGGCATGTGCTTGAACACGTCAGCGACTTAAATAAACGGATAAACGATATTTACAATCTTTTAGAAGAAGGTGGTTTTGCTGTCATTGCTGTGCCTAATTATACCTCTTGGGACGCAAAACATTACAGTTCCTCTTGGGCTGCTTACGATGTACCCAGACATCTTTATAATTTTTCTCCTTCAATTATTAAAGAACTTTTTCTTAAACACAATCTACATCACCACAAATCGTATCCAATGAAGTTGGATTCGTTTTATGTGAGTATGTTAAGTGAAAAACACAAACAGTCTTCTTTAGGTTTAGTAAAGGCCTTCTTTATTGGATTGATCTCTAACTTCAAAACAAGAAATGACGCTGAAAAATATTCAAGCGTCATTTATATTTTTCAGAAAAAATAAATTTACTTTTTCCAGGTGAACGTAAATTTTGTTCCTTCGCCATATTCAGAAGAGAGTGTAACTTTTCCTCCTTGCTGTTCAACAATCTTTTTTACAATCGTTAAACCAATACCGGTGCTGTCTGTATTTTCCTTCGGCGAGAGTGTTTGAAAAATTCCAAAAATTCTTTCGAAGTGCTCGGGTTTAATTCCTTGGCCATTATCTTGAACATAAAAATCATAATGGTCGGGGTATTCAAAAAACCCAATGCGAATTAAACCATTCTCCTTATTATTGTATTTGATTCCGTTGCTGATAAGGTTCTGAAACACTTCGTGAATCTTTATTTTTTCCGCATAAAGTACAGGCATGTTATCTGCAACCTCAAACTTAAAATTCTCAGGTGGATCGACCATCTCTATAATGTTGTTAATCAACTCATTAAGATTGATGTCCTCCTTTACAGCACAAGAATTACTCATTCTGGAATAATGAAGAATGCTACTGATTAAGTTTTGCATCCATGCAGTCCTCTTTTTAATTAATCCCAATAATTCAGCCACCTCCGGCTTCATATCGTTACCCAATTCATCTTCCAGAAAACTACTAATGCTTGATAATCCTCGTAAGGGTGCTTTCAAATCATGAGAAACGATGTAAACAAATTCATCAAGTTGCTTATTGATCTCCTTCAATTTCTGATTTGATTCTTTCAATTCGAAACTTTGCTTGTACAAATTTTCATAAACACAAACCTTGGCTTTAACAATAGAGGGAATAAGGGGTTTGTGTAAATAATCAACGGCACCCTCCTCATAACCCTGAAGTGTATACTTCTCATTCTCGCTAAGTGCGGTAACGAATATAATTGCAATGTCCTTGGTCCGCGGGTTTTCCTTTAACAAACGTGCAACCTCAAAACCGTCCATTTCCGGCATTTGAACATCGAGAATAATTAATGCCAATTGCGTTTCAAATGCAATCTTAAGGGCCTCGCTGCCTGATGACGCTTTTAATAAATTCCTGTTATCAGACTCTAAAAGACTTTCAAGAGAAAGCAAGTTCTCAGGTCTATCGTCAACAATTAAAATATTAATTTCATGACCAGAAACAACATTTATTTTAAGATCTAAAACTTCAGCGGCGGTATTATTCATAATTATTTCTTCTTACACAATTTAACCATATTTATATTTACTTGTTCTCCCATTTTTTAATAGAACTTACACTATATGAAAACTGTAAGAAAACACAAAGAAGTGCATACCATTTTCAAAACATTTAAATTACTTTTCTGAATATTTTATTCTCATAATTGATTAGGGCTAAATTGTAATCTTCCATATTAACAATGCGCTCCTGTGCGCCCATAGCAAAATAGCCATAGTTATACATGCTATTACAAATAGTAGTCAGGGCTTTTTGTTGCAAAACATAATTAAAATAAATAAATACGTTTCGACACAAAACTAAATGAAATCTCAAAGCAGGTTTCGTTTGTATCATGTCCTGATTAACAAACTTGATTTTACTTCTTAACTTATGATCAAAAACAATGTGGTCGTAATAAGCGGTATAATGTTTTGAAAGATGCCTCGTACCTCCGGAACGAAAATATCGGTAACTCGCTTCTTTAACTTTGCCTATAGGAAAAATACCGGACGAAGCTGATATAATATTTTGTTCGTTGATATCTGTAGCTATAATCTGACACCTATCTAACAAATTAAGCTCGTCAAGTAGTATGGCTAGCGAATAAACTTCTTCGCCGGTTGAACATCCAGCATGCCAAATTGAAATTTTAGAGTAGTTAGCAAGAGCCGGAATTATTTCTTTTAGTAGTGTCTGAAAAAAAAGTGGGTCACGAAAAAACTCTGTGTAATTTGTCAGTAAGTTTCCAAGCAAATTTTCTTTTGAAAACCTATCCGTAAACAACCGTTCTCTCAACTCATCAGCTGATCCAATCTTTTCTTTAGAAACAAAGCATTCAAGACGCCTCATAATCAATTTAGGGTTATGACCACTGAAGTCATATCCGGTTACTTCATTGATTACCTTCCAATACAAATTAAAATTAATAGAATCCATTTTTGTTTTATTCCTTATATAACCAAACCCTCATGAGCGATAAAAGCTGGCCGGGATTTATCGGCTTCGATATGTAGTCCGAGGCGCCGCATTGTAAACACTTCTCGCGTTCGCCGACCATTGCTTTTGTTGTGACTGCAATTATTGGTACGTTTTGATGCTTGGTGTTTGATCGCAATCGCCTTATCAATTCAAAACCATCAGTGCTACTCATACCCATATCTATCAATACAATATCTCCAGCCGAAATATCTTCCAGGTTTTTAAGGGCCTCGCTACCGGAAAGAACTGCTTTAACATGCATCTTTTGTGTCTCCAACAATCCCGTTAAAACATATACATTTCTCATATCCTCGTCAATCAATAAGACCGACTTCTCTTTGAGAATATTTAACATATAATCAGGTGTAGAGGTAAACTCCTCTTCGGGTCTATATATACTTTTCAAAAAAGAATCAGATTCGGCTAACAATGTGTCGAAAGTTGTCCCGTCTTTATTTACAATCTTAGTTGACAATGCGTTAATACGTTGTTCAATAGATCCATCTACATCTAGTCCGGTAAAAACAACAACAGGAATATTGCAATAGTTATTATCGCCTTTTACGTTTTCCAAAAAAGAAATCCCTTCTTCGGCGCCATTACCCAAATCAAGATCAAGAACAATAAAATCAATTGGATAACGCACCATTAAATCTTTTGCAGTTTCGAGATTTCCGGCAACATGAACTTCAATACTACTATACTGGGTAATCAGAAGGTTCTTTACGATTTCTTGATGAATAACAACATCTTCAACTAGGAGCACATGTTTACTATCTCCCATAACCGAACGGTCGATTGTTATAAAGGCATTATTTAAATCCTTTAAGTCGAGTGGCTTTTTAAGATAGGTGGCCGCTCCCATGTCCATTCCTATTCGTTGCCTATCAATTGCCGACATAACGTGAACAGGAATGTTTTTAAGTTCATTATTTGATTTCAATTCATCCAAAACAGACCAGCCGTTAATTTCCGGTAATTGCATGTCCATAATAATAGCCGAGGGCCTGTATCGTGCGGCAAATAAAAGTCCTTCCTTGCCATCGTTGGCAACAATTCCCTTAAAGTTTCTTTGGTGGGCTAGCTCTAATAGTATATTGGCAAAGGACGAATCGCCTTCGACAATTAAGATGGTTTTGTCTCCTTCGTTTATGTTCTCACGATCGTCGATATTTAAAGGAGTTGTAATTAATTTATCGGTTTCGTAAATTTTCGGCCTTGAACAAATTAACTGCTCCTTTTGGTCTGTTAAATATCCTTCAGCCTTGGTAAGTACCGGTAGATAAAAATAAAAAGTACTTCCTTTTCCCGGCTCACTCTTGAGTTGAATCTCTCCCCCTAACATGGCAACAAGCATTTTACTAATAGATAATCCGAGTCCGGTTCCTCCAAAACTCTTGCTAATTGATCCGTCAGCTTGTTGGAATGCTTCAAAAATCAATGTTTGTTTGTCGTATTCAATCCCAATTCCTGTGTCGCTAATTTCAAATTCAATTACCTGGTTATGGCTTTTTAAATCCGACCGCAAAAAAGTTGTTTCAGGTTTAGCCGGATTTACCCGTAGCGTAACTAACCCATTTCCGGAAGTAAATTTAAATGCATTGGATAAAAGATTTTTAATTACCTGTTCTAATTTTGACTTGTCTGAAATGAACTTTTTCGGAAGATTTTCATCGGGTATTACCTTGAAAGAAATCATTTTCTCTATTGCAAATTCATCAAAAAGCAGTCGCATGTCTTCGCACACTTCTTTTAGGTCAATGTTTTCGGGATAAATTTCGATCTTCCCTGCTTCAATTTTTGAGTGATCTAAAATATCATTGATAATGGTGAGAAGCGATTTTCCGGATTTTTGAATTACGGCGGCATATTCTCTTTGTTTATCTGTCAGTGTTTTCTCTTTATTTTCTTCTAGAAGTCTAGCTAAGATTAATACGCTATTGAGGGGTGTTCTAAGCTCATGCGACATATTCGCTAAAAACTCTGCTTTGTACTTATTGCTTTCCTCTAATTCCTTTGCTTTCTGGATAAGCGCTATTCTTGCTTGTTCATTAATTTCGTTTTTAAGCTGAAGTTCACGGGCCTTTTGCTTCAGATCATTATTGCTATGCTTTAGTTCTTCTTCAGAATCTTGCAATAATTTACTTTGAATTGATAGGGCTTCATTTGTCTTCTTCATATCTTCATCCTGAACCGAAAGACGGTCAGCCAACTCGCGGGATTCCTGCAATAACCTTTTGGTAAGCATGTTTGCCCGAACACTCATTATTGAAGTAGCAATCTTATCTCCAACATTTTTTATATAATCGATTTCATAATTACTAAAATCATTAAAACCGGAAATTTCTATTACCCCGATTGTCAAACATTCAAATCGGATCGGCACAATCAAGATATGTGTCGGAGTAAACTCAGAAAGTCCGCTTTTTATTTTTATTTTGGTATTCTTTACGTTTCTCAAATAAATAAATTCTCCATCGTGGAATGCTTGTGATATTAACCCCTGTTCATCAGACTTTAAAGGTTGGCCAATCTTTCTTTGATCCATAGCATAAACACCTTGTAAAACAATCGGGCCACTTAACTCCCCGTTGGAGTTTTCACTTAAATAAAATCCCGCCTGATATGCGCCAAACACCTTGGCAATTGTGGAAATTAAAGCATTTGATAGGGTTGTAATGTTATCAGTGTTTTCTTTTAATGCCTCATTAATTTTCTCAGTAAGTGACAGCGCCCATGATCGCTTCTTATTTTCCTCATCGGCAAACCTCAACCTGTCCCTCATTTGTAATAAAGAGTTTCGAAGCTCGTCTTTATCACTTAAGGGCTGGAATTCAGCAGTGAGGTTTCCATATCCAATTTTATTTGCGAAATAAGTCGTCTCTCGAAGACTAATAGAAAATAGTTTCAACGCTTCAATCATTTGGCCAATTGCATTCTTTCCGTACCGCAAATCAACTTCGGGAATTTCTCCTTTAGCCATTCTTAAAATATGATTCTTGAGGCGCATAATCGGAACAATGATCTTCGTCGACATATAAAAAGCGGCTAACAAAATGACGAATACAATTAATATGGCAATAGCTTGAACATTAAAGAGCAATACCCTTGAAGATTCATCAATTTTAGAATGCAATTCATCAATACCCGTTTTCTTTTTTAAAATAGCAGCATTAATTCGGGAAACGAGTCCGTTGGTGAGTGGGGTTACTTTATATTGCAAAATCTCTTCTGCTTGAAAATGCTTTTCGGGGTTTTGATAGTCTTCAAAATCAACTAACAAAGACATAACCAACTTTTGCTGTTCTACAATTTCATCAAAATCATCAAAACACTTAAACATTAAATTCGACTCCTCATTGCTTTTTGTTTTTTCAAAAAGATTAATAATAGAGTTTTTTAGAATCGGATATTCCACATTGAGAATTAATCTGAGGTTGTCTTTGTTATTTTCCGAATTATCGGGAAGATAAACCCAATTAGTGGTTAGCATTGCCGACTGCGTAAATAACAAGTTCAACTCCTGAAGTTTTTGCAATGCAGGAGTTTCAACAGTCAATATTTTATTTACAGACTTCTGGCTGGAGGCGATTTGAATAGTGGAATAGATGGCATTAAATACCGAAACGCTGATTACAACAACGAATACAATATAAATTTCCAAATCAATTTTATATGGGCTCTTGCTTTTCATAGATAATTATTGTTGAACTGATGTTGCCATATCTGTAAGTTTAGTTGAAATACTAACTCCGCCTCTTTCGGCTCCTTTCATATTTATTTCAAAACGAATTTTATTATCAACATTAATCAGATTTATGGCTGCGCTCGAGGGTTTTTCACACTCCTCGGAAATCACTAAAACTTGTTTTCCTGAATATTTTTTTACCCAGTCTTCCGTTTTTAATCGATGCTCTTTAGTAACAATCAAAATACGATAGTCGTTTGTTTCGTCAAACGATGTTGTTTCTATAATATAGTTTTTGTTTTCCTTTCGATTGTTAATCATGGTCTGCAACGCTTCCGTTATTGCTGAATTTCCCGTTATTCCAATCTTAATTACTTCGCCTTCTTTAGCATCGGGCCAGTTTACATAGCGTATAAAATTGAGTACAAAAAGCGCTTTCACGTTTTTATCATTTGCCGGTGGCTGCGAATGCGCTTTTGTAAATATGACGAAAAGCATGGCCATCAGTATTGAAAAAATACTGATTTGCTTATAAATATGCTTCGTCATTTTTAACATCGACTTCTCTAGAAAGAATAGTTTAGTTTTAACTGAAATTCTCTACCCGTTCCCGGCAATGGTTCATGATTGCCGGTATATGGTTGTATATATAGGGTCTTCTCGTCAAATACATTTAAACATGAAAAGTTGAGTTGGAAATTTTTAACAAACAAATTTTCAAAATTTAAACTAAGATTTGTGTAAAAAGATGGGTTATATTCTGTAACTGTAATGATGCCTGAATCATCTTGTGAGCTTGAATATCTCTTTGAAAAATAATTACATGATGGATTTAATTTTATGTTTTTCGAAAGAGGAATGTTGGCGTTGAAATTCACAGTATGTCTTGCAAACCCTAAAGCCAGATCAGTTCTTCCGGGAACTAAATAAATACAGGTGTCGCCATGATTATATACATGATAATAAGAATAATTAATGTTACTGAAGAAATATTTTGTTTTGATTTTATAGTCAATCTCTAATCCATACGATCCTGTACAGCTATGGTTAATATAATTGTCGTTTAGGTTTTCGTCGTAAGTAAATATTATTGTATTCGTTGATTTCATTAAATAAATATTGGAAGTCAGATAAGAATTTGAAGATAATTTTTTGCCGAATTCCAATTCATAGGAAACTAGTTTTTCCGGTTTTATGTCAGGATTCAAATTTATGTTTTCAATTGACGGTGTTCTGAAAGATCGGCTATATAGTGCCTTTAAGTGATAGCCATCCTTTACCTTTGTTATTCCGGTGCGAGGCACATAAGAGGTTCCGAAATATGGACTGTATTCAATTCTGTTTCCGAAAATTATATTAAAATGGGTGAGCTTAATTACTGATTGAAAAAATCCGGCATAATTATCAATACAAAAAGTATTTCTGCCGTTGAAAAAACGCATCGTATCTCTATTTTCCTTGGAGAACACATTATAATATTCCAATCCTGCTACAATATCCAGATAAGTTAATTGGTTATAGCTTGTATTAATATAATACGTGTTTTTATTTACATATTTATCAAATGTTCTGAAGTCGTCATCCACAACTGCTTTTTTATATGACCATGGCTCTTCGAATTTTAACTTTATTCCCGGCGTAATATTTAATCCGCTTTTTGTTCGAAAATCATATTTAACATTCACATTTCCCATATTGAAATTCAACGTGTATGGTTGTCTAAATATTAAATCATATCCATCTCTTTGCTGGACAGAATATAAATTATAACGACCGGTTAGCGATAAACCTTTAAGAAAAAAATCCAATCTGTATTCAGTGTTTCCTATCCTCGATTGCTCCGTCATATCATAACTGGTGCCCTGATAGTCTGTATATTTTTGATTGCTTCTGTTTGCTTCTCCAACAAAGGTTGACAAGTTGATGTGTGCATTGCCAAGCGATTTACCAACGGCCAATGAAACCTGGCGACTACCAAAAGTGTTTTTAATTAATGAGTGTCCAAAGGATGTCTGAATTCCATTGAAGTCTTTGTCGTTATAAGTAATAATATTGATGACGGCAAATGCGGCATTACCCCCATAAATAGCCGCACCCGGACCTCGAATAATTTCGATATGTTTAATTCGGTCAAGCGGAAAATGGAAGCCCAATTGATTTGTTGAATATAGGTCTTCACTTAAATCCATCCCGTCTAATAAAAACAGAATCTTTCCCTCATAAACCCAATTCCCACGGAAACCAACACCAACCACACCATCGACATCAACCCCAAAAGCAAAACCGGGAACCTGTTGCAAAATCTGCATCAGATCTTTTGCTCCTGAATTTTTAATTTCATCCTCACTAATTACGGTAATTGCTCCGGGCGCCTCTCTGTTAATCATTGGAAGCTGTGAAGAAACAGTAACATTTAAGTTCATCAGCTGTTCCAGCGACATCATATAAAATGGCGTAGTGTCCTTTGCTTGTGGAATCTGTGCAGAAACACAAGTACTAATAAAAATTAAATACAATAAATAAAATACGGGCTTTTTCATTTACATAGGCGCATAAATTGCGCTGAATGTATTTTACCCAAAAAAGAAAGATTAGTTAATGTAAGAAAATGAGATTTCTTACAGCTAAAATTGAAGTTAAAAAAGCATTAATGTACAATCAAAGGAAGAATTCGGCGCATTTCCTTCGATTCAAGATGTAAAAAATAAACTCCTTTTGCTAAATCCTCTTTTTTAATTTTGTACAGTTCGTCTGCCTGCCTTACTTCAAATTCATCAGCATAAACAAGTCGGCCTGTTTCGTCAAATAATTGAACTGCGTAATTGTTTACTTGTCGTATTGAAATAATTATTGGAGAGTTGTCGCTTGCCGGATTGGGATATACATAAAATAAATGGTCGCTTTCCAAATCCTCTAAACCAACAAGCGAAACATGTAGCGGAGTCGATATGGATGTACAACCATTCGCATCAGAGATTGTTACTGTATAATCACCTGATAGCGTAGCTGTATACACCTGACCTGTGGCTCCCGAAATCTCTACTCCATTATACGTCCATTGATAAGCGGTTCCTGATGTACTCGTTAATACATTTCCGTTTTGTGATATCGCGGGTGCAGAAGGGGCCGACATTACCTGAATAAAGTTTGTTAAAATAATGGTATCAGTTCCAAGTGTATTTCCGGCTATTAGAGTAACAGCGTATTGACCGGGTGAGTTATAACAAACACTTGCCGGGTTTTCAAGAACAGATGTCCCCGGTATCGCTCCCGGAAATATCCAATTCCAAAAAGTTGCATTGGAAGATAAATCAACAAAATCAATACAGCTACCCTGACAAAATGTTGTGTCTCCGGAAATAAATTGAGCAACCGGCATCACCGAACAATCGGCTACATGAATAAATGCTGTTTCTGTTTTTATGCTTGAACAAAAGCCATTTGAAACACTTAAGATCACATCAAAATCTCCCGCAGAAGGATAACAGATGTTTCCTGTATTCTGACCCGTTGCATTGGCCGGATTTGCGCCGGT
The DNA here is from genome assembly GCA_031385005.1 of Bacteroidota bacterium. GTDB lineage: Bacteria > Bacteroidota > Bacteroidia > AKYH767-A > 2013-40CM-41-45 > JADKIH01. Next base: position 63,280 of record JANNBB010000029.1, on the reverse strand, counting down.
AACAGTCCATTGCCAACTCGTTACATCGGGTGTCGATTGACCAGTTAATATTATACAATCATTTTTGCATATGCTTCCGGAAGATGTCGTAAAAGTTGCAACAGGTGTTGCATATATTTGAACAAGGTTCAATCGTGTTCGTGCGCTACTGCAACCTTCTGTTGTTATTGCCTGAAGTGATACCGTATAAAGGCCGGGCGCTGAATAAAAATGAGTTGGCGTAAATGTATTGGATGTATTGCCATCACCAAAATCCCAATTATAAGCGGATGCTCCTGTCGACGCATTTGCAAAAGAAACCGTAGCGCTATCACACGATTGTGTTTGTGAAGAAGAAAATCCCACAACCGGATTTGGATTAATGGTAATTGATATTGTCGTATCGTCATTACAGCTGGCTGCATCAACAATCAATTGCACCGTAAAATTACCTGTCGATCCATATAAATGTTTTGGCGCATTTCCCGATCCTGTTGTACCATCACCAAACGTCCAGCTATAATTACTCATGGGTCCACCCGTTGATGTGCTTACAAATCTCACCGAATCACCCTCGCAAGTATTAGAAATTGAAAACGAACTCGTGGGTGGTGCGGCAACCAGAATATAATTTGAAAGACTTGTAGTGTCTGCGCAGGATCCCTGAGTGGCAATTAATGTAACCGTATATAATCCCGGTTGCGAGTAAGTATGAGAAGGATTTACCGATGCCGAAGTTGCGCTACCATCTCCAAAATCCCATAAATATACAGGAGAGCCGCTAGTCGTATTGTTAAAGTTGGCAGTAAAACTTCCGCAAGAGGATGTTATCGGAGCAGTAAAAGATGCAATCGGACCATTCGATACATTGACGATTATGGTTGTATCGTCCGAGCAGTTTGCATTATTCGCAGTAAGTACAACAGAATAAGAACCCGGTGAAGAATAGTAGTGTGAAGGGCTCACAACAGATGAGGCCGGGCTTCCATCTCCAAAATTCCACGAATAAGAACTTATCGGTGAGCCGTTACCGATCGAAGAATTCGTGAAGTTCATGCTATCTCCCAAACAAATAGAATTGTTTACGCTAAAAACTGAACGGGGTGAATTAAAAACCTGAATCAAATTGTTTACCGATAGCGTATCGGCACAGGATCCCTGTGTGGCAATCAAAGTAACGCTGTAAGTACCCGCTGTTGTATAAGTATGCGTTGGACTTGCATTTGCCGACGATGAACCATCACCAAAACTCCAGTTGTATGTCGGAGATCCTGTTGTAGTATTGCTGAACGATACCGGAAGCGGACCGCAACCCGTTGTTGTGTTCGTTGAAAAATTAACTACCGGACCAGCTGTGACATTAATTGTAATTGTTGTATCGTCGTTACAGTTTGCTGTATTTACATCGAGTGTAATGTTATAGATTCCGGGAAGAGCGTATGAATGAGAAGGACTGAATGCCGGTGATGCCGAACTGCCATCACCAAAATCCCAGCTCCACGAAACAACTGGCTGCCCGTTTGTATTTGACTGATTTAAAAATTGTATCGTATCGCCCTGACAAATAGAACCAACAGACGAAATGGAAGCGAGTGGCGCAATGCCAATGTTTATCGATAGAGTATCTGCGCCTGAACATCCGCTGCCGCCGGCGGTTAATATTACCGAATAGGTACCGGCAGAAGGATAAACATGGAAAGGACTGGTGTTTGTACTAATTGCACTGCCATCTCCGAAGTTCCAGGAATATGCATTAGCTCCGGTGGTGGTATTTGTGAATTGAACATTTAAGGATCCGCATATGGAAGCCGAAGATGAAAATCCAACGGTTGGCGCTGTTGTTACAACAACATTTTGTGAGAGCGAAGATGTACAAACTCCATCACTTACTGTAAGGACTGCAGTATATGTTCCGCCTCCGGAATAAGTATGCTGAGGGTTTTGCTGCGTTGATATAGCAGAGCCGTCTCCGAAATCCCAACTCCAGCTACTAATCGTCGATGAACCGCCGGGAGTAAATGTTGTAGGATTTGAAGCGCAAACAACCGTAGAGGTAAAGCTCACTGTTGGTGGAGTGCTGATGTTCACTTGTAACGGAACCCTAATAGATCCCGGACAAGCAACGATGTAAAATGTTTTTGAAGAAGAGATAACAGGAGTAGTATATGAAGTACCGGAACCCAGAATCGCACCGCCGGTAGACTGATCATACCAATAATATGTTGTTCCCGGAGGGGCTGTACCCTGTAGAGTAAAAGTCAGTGTAGTTGAAGAAGCGCTGCAAAGATTAACCGGTTGTGTGAGAATACTAAAAGTATAAATTGCGCCATTGTTTATGCCCGAAGCTCCTCTGGTAGCACCATTCGGAGGAAATTCTGTTAATGATGTAGAATTTGTTGTGCCATTGTTTCCGCCATTTGAATTTCTTGAAGCAGAACCACCGGTGATAGCTATATATCCGCCGCCGCCACCACCGCCCGGTCCTTCAGTTTCTGTATTGAAGATACCGACAACCTGATTGCCACCATTACCACCATTTGTGTTAAGAGAAATACCATTGACAAATCCTGTAGTATTAATAATAATTGTTCCGCCGCCACCACCACCACCTGCGCCGTCTGTACCATTTGTTCCCGTCGTTGACGCTCCATTAGCTCCATTGGCATTTATCTGACCGGAGCCGCTAAAACCCGCATATGTTTGCATGACGATTAATCCTCCGCCATTTCCACCCGCTCCACCTTTCGAGTTGTTTTCTTCTCCCGCACCACCGCCTCCGCCCATGAATATTTTTCCTGTGGAATAGTCGAGTGGTTTGCCACCAAGGCCACCATTGGCTCTTCTGAAATCACCGCCCCAGGCAGAATTACCGGGAGCAACACTCAGTGCGTTTTGATTGGATGATGAAAAAGTATAACCGCCGCGCCCACCACCGGAAGAAACGGCTGTTGCAAATCCGGCGAACTCAAGGTTCCACGCACTTGTCCAAGAGGCATTTGAAATATCTGCTATTCCATTACCTGTATAAGTAGAAATATTTCCTGCATTCGCTCCACCGCCGCCGCCACCATTGTGTCCGTTTCCACCACCACCACCATTTGCAGGAGCACCTTTACAATATCGACCTCCTAAAATATCGTAGTCGATAACATTTCCCGCAATACCCTCTCCCTTTTCTGCACCATAGTCTGTTGTTGATGATTTGTAATTTAAAACACCGTAACCTGAGTTGTTGTTTTGAAGCGCTCCGCCGCGAAATCCTTTTCCGCCGGCATCAATACTACTTCCTCCATTTAATGTGGTTGTTCCCGAAACCTCAATGACAATCATTCCTCCTGTAGAACCATTCCATGCCGGACAAGTAATACTTGCGCCACCGTTGACTGTGAGAATAGAATATCTGGGAACACGAACAATTACAACTTTTCCTGCTGACGTATAAGAATAAGTAAGCGGACAAGAAACAGAAATCTGGTTGGTTCCGGAAATAGAAACAACCTCAGCAAACTCATTGTTGCCGCAGTTGAGATACGATTGAATCGTCCCATAAGTCGGATCATCCAATGAACTAATTGCCGCACCCTGAACCTGAATGATAAAAATCAGATCTCCCGTAGATAAAGGAGAAGCGAAACCGTTCGATAGATTATTGTTTGCAACTTGTATAGAAGTTGCACCTGCTGACGCATCAATTGTTAATGTAGTATAATCATTAACGATCGTCGCAACACCATTAATAATTTTAGAACCATCCTTTCCAATCTGGCCAAAAATTAAGTTGGCAGAAAAGATAAACAGGCACGAAAAAAAAAACCGGATAGAGGTCCTTATCGGTGTATTCATCAAGATGGTCATTAAACAGCTAAGTTACAGAAAAAGATACCCTTAAACGCTATTTTTTGGGTAGAAACATTGATATCATTGGTGTTTTTAAGAAATACGCTCTATTCCCATCGAAAAAACCTGATTGCGGCAATATAAATGAACAAGCCCCAGAACGAAATCACCAAAAGTTGTGTTGAAATGTCGGCAAAGCCCGCACCTTCAAAAGCCACTTTTCGTAAAGCATCATTTAAATATGTCAACGGAAGTGCCTTTCCGATTACTTGCAGCCAACCGGGAAATGCATCAATCGGAAAAAAAGTTCCACTCAAAAGAAACTGGGGAAGCGTAATCACATTTGCTAATGGCGGTATTACACTTTCGCTTTTAGCGATCCCCGAGATAACAAATCCGAATCCCATAAATACAATCAATCCCATTGCAGAAAGCAAAAGCATTTCAACGAGTGTTGTAAATCCATGAATTAATGTGAAACCGAAAATATATTTTCCTAAAATAATAATTATTAAAGAGCCGATCAACTGAAAAACAAGCCGACTGATTGCTTCTCCCAAAATAATGTATGAACGTTTTATTGGTGTTGCAAAAAACCTTTTCAAGACCAGCGTTTGTCGCATCGAAAAGAAAATAAAAGCTGTTCCGAATACGCCTGCACTAAGGATAGAAAAGCCAAGCTGTCCGGGTAAAATAAAATCTATCATTTTGTATTCTCTTCCCTGAACTTCCGATTCGCGAAGCTCCGTCATCTGTGAAGAAACCTTTTGTAAATCAACTCCCGCTTGCGAATTAATTTGCTTTATGTAAATAAGATTTTGCTTGTCCACCAGATTCGACAAAACTGATTTAACAAACATTCCCTTTTCTCTGGATGCCTTAGAGGTAATTACATTGACAACATTAATGTTTTCGGACTTTTCAATTCCAACAATGGCATCAATTCTTCCTTTCTGAAGCTGGTCTTCCATTTCATTGAGCGAAAGGTCTTTTCTGATTTCAATATTCGGCAAAGAAGAAAAAATCAAATAAGTAGAAGATGTGGTATCGGAATCAGGGTTGAAGCCTACCTCTAAACGAATAGTGTTTCCCTTAATGAACCCAAATACAACAATAAATACAAGCGGAAATATCAAACTGAATATTACCGCAGACGGATTTTTTATGATTGAACGAAAACTTGCTTTAGAGATAGCAAGCATTGCGCGAATATTATTATATCGTGTCGAGTTGTTTTCCATGTTCAATTATTCATCGCGCAATTCGTGTCCTGTTAAATTCAAAAAAACATCTTCCAGATTTGCGTTTTTCATTTCTGTATTACGCTTAAATCCGGATGATATTAATTTATCGATAAGATTACCGGGAGTATCGAGGGTAATTATTTTTCCCTTTTCAATTATCGCTACTCTGTCGCAAAGCATTTCCGCTTCATCCATGTAATGTGTTGTAATCACAACGGTTACTCCTTCATCACGAATATTACGAATGAGATCCCATAGGTTTCGTCGGGCCTGTGGGTCCAGTCCGGTTGTCGGCTCATCTAAAAAAACAATGTCGGGTTTGTTTATGAGTGTTGTTGCAAGGGAGAAGCGCTGCTTCTGTCCACCCGACAGCTCCTTATACTTTGATTTTCCTCTGTCTTCCAAACCAACGAGAGACAACATTTTATTTTTATCGACGGCCATATTATATAGGCCGCCAAACAATTCAAGAAGCTGGTTGAGTGTCAGGTTGGGATAATAATTCGCTGCCTGCAGCTGAACGCCAATCTTTTGTTTAATTAATGTCGGATTCTCGTCAACGGAAATTCCGCATACGAATACTTCGCCGGATGTTTTCTTTCTCAGCGTTTCAATAATTTCGAGTGTGGTAGTTTTACCTGCACCATTAGGACCGAGTAATCCGAAAATTTCACCTTGGTAAACATTAAAGCTAATGCCGTCGACTGCCTTAATTTCAGGATAATGCTTTGTTAAGCCATTTACCTCAATAATAATCCGGGCTTTTTCCAAAATAACTTTTTGCGAATTTATGGCAATATTCTGATACTGCCAACGCAAGAAGTAAAAAATAAAATGGCGTGTTTGGGTTCGACCTAAAAAAGGTTCAGGCGACTCATCAAATTCTCTTTATATGATTTCCCTATAGGTATTCGGTTGCCATCGATAATACAAGCGTTTTCTTCCAGCGCATTTATTTTTTCCAGCTGAACGATATATGATCGATGAACACGTGCAAAATTCATTTGAGGCAACTTCGTTTCAATGTCTTTCATGGAACTATGAAGAATGAATTGCTCTTTGGAAGAGGTTTTAATGATGACATAATTATCGAGCGCTTCAATCCAAAGTATGTCTTGAAAATTAACTTTAACGAAGCGAGAATCTTTCTTGACGAAGAAGCTGTTGTTGGCATAAATGTTTTCGAGAAAATTAAACAGATTCTTGTCTGTAACCGTTTCCTGAACGGCGTCACGTCTTCCACCGGAAGATAATACAAAAGCACAACCGTTAATTTTATTATTTACAGTGAGGATCGGAAACGTATTTACGGCAACGCTGTGCTCGGAAGCTCCGTTGGAAACAGACACTTCCGTATCGGCTTCTTTCTTTTGTGCTTCACCGACAACGGTATGTGCAAGTGTTTTAAAAATGTTTTTTGTTTCGGCGCCGCAGTTCTTCATTGCTATACCGATATCTTTTCCTAATGCTTCTTGTTTCAGGCAACCCGTAATTGACTCAGCCATCTTATTCATAAATATTACTTTCTCATTCGAATCGGTAATGATTACGGCAACATCGAGGTTGTCAAGTGCGGCAGCAAAACGGTTTCCTTTGTTTTGCATTTCGAGATCTTTCGTATACTTATAAAAAGCAATTTCAATAGCAGTACGAATATCGTCTTCCTCAAAGGGCTTAATAATATAGCCGTATGGTTCTGTTAATTTGGCTCGCTCGAGAGTGGTTTTATCAGAAAAGGCGGTTAGAAAAATAAAGGGAATTTGATAATGCTGATGGACTTGTTCTGCGACCTGGATCCCGTCTATTTCACTGCTCTTTAAATTAATATCGAGTATGATGATATCTGGGTTCAGTTTTTCGATAGAGTCGAGGGCCTTTTTACCATTAGCAAAAGGGTCGAATGCATCGTATCCGAGTTTTTTCAAAATTCGTTGAATGTCCTTAGCGACGATAATTTCGTCTTCAACAATCATTATTTTTAAAGCAGCCATAGTCTGGTTTGATTCCCTTTTTACAATATTAATTACTTTTTGTTTCTATTTAACGGATTTTTCGGACGGAGTTTTTGGATAAACGAATGAAACTTGGAAAGAAAGGCCTTTTTCGCGTTTTACGACTAGTTCTCCGTCTAATTGGCTGGTTAATGCTTGTATTAATTGCATGCCAAGCGATTGAGAATTATCGATATCAAAATCTTCGGGTAAACCCGCTCCATTGTCTTCAACCAATAAAACCACTTTTTCATTAACCCTTTTCAAACGTATAAGAATTCTTCCGGAACGTTGTCCGGGAAATGCATACTTATAAGCATTCGACACAATTTCATTTACAAGCAAACCACAAGGCATGGCAGTGTCCATATCAAATTTTATTTTGTCTCCTTCTACCAGCAGACTAATGCGATCTGTTTTGTCGCCATATGATTGATATAGAAATTGACAAAGTTTTTCGATGTATTCGGAAAAATTAATTTCTGTTAATTCCTCCGACTGATAAAACCGTTCATGAACGAGAGCCATAGAGCGCACTCTGGATTGTCCGTCTTTAAGTGTTTTGAGTGTTCCTTCGTCCTTAATGTAGCCGGTTTGTAAATTTAACAGACTAATAATTATCTGAAGATTGTTTTTTACCCTATGATGAATCTCTTTTAATAAAACCTCTTTTTCTTTTAGCGAACTTTCGATTTGCTGCTGCATTTTCTTGCTTGCGGTAATGTCTGAATCTACGACGACCAGTTTTTTCAATTCGCCTGCTTCATCAAAAATGGGTGTAAGTGTGGAGGAAAGCCAAACATTTGAATGGTTGTGGGTTGTTACATTGCTTTCAAAAATTCGGGAATGTTGATTTCGGATTGCTTCTCGAAATTCTGTCTCTATGTTTGTATAAACGTTGATGTCTGTAAGCTGCACATCAATAAGTTTTTCTTTAGGAATGCCCGTTAATCGTATGAATCCATCATTTACCCATTCTATTTTTCCATCCGGAGAAGTAATTAATACGGAGTTGTCTGTTCGGCTGGCTACGATTGAGAGTTTTTCAAGCTCCAGATTTTTCTCGGTGAGCTGTCGGGTTTTTACTTCCACGCGCTCCTCCAGCAAACGTCTTACTCGCCTGAAATTGCTGCTTCGTAAGCGAAAATAAATATAAATGGTTCCCATAAACATGAGAAAGCTGATAACAATAAGCCATACATCACGCCAAAAAGGGGTAGGATTCACAGAAATTGATTGATCGAAATACGTTAAACTCAAGCGATATTACTTCGCTTATTTTAGTGTTTTACTCCAATCGTGATAAAAGGTTCAATGCCACTAAAACTTGGCTCTGCTTTTTCCGTATCCGAAATAAATAATAAACCCAAGCGCCATCCATGCAACTAAACGCATCCACGTGTCAAGTGGTAACGATGCCATCATTCCGAAACAGGTTAACACGCCAAGTATCGGAACAAGCGGCACCCATGGTGTACGAAACGATCTTGGAGCATCCGGCTGCGTGCGTCTCAGTACGATTATTCCAATAGAAACTAAGATGAATGCTAAAAGTGTTCCTATACTTGTCATTTCACCAACAACTCGAGCGGGTACAAATGCAGCAAACAGACTGACGAAAACACAAAACAATATATTTGATTTCCATGGAGTCTTGAACTTGGGATGTACTCTGGAAAAAATCGGTGGGAGAAAACCGTCTTTAGACATGGAGAAGAAAACACGCGACTGACCCATAAGCATGACAAGTATTACGGAAGAATAGCCTGCAAGAATAGCGAGTATAATACCCTGCTTCAACCAAACATAAGGTGTTTTTGCAATGGCAACAGCAACCGGAGCGATTCCGTCTTGCCCTTTAAATTCAGTGTAGTTTGCAAGACCGGTCATTACGTGGGCAAACAGAATATAAAGTACCGTACATATAGCTAATGAAGCAAGAATACCAATTGGCATATCTCGTTTTGGATTTTTAGCTTCCTGTGCGGCAGTAGAAACGGCATCGAATCCTATATAGGCGAAGAAAACAATTCCGGCCGCCCGTACGATTCCGCTCCAGCCATATTCTCCAAATGTTCCTGTGTTAGTAGGTATATAAGGCACATAGTTTTCCGGGTTTACGTGCGACCATCCAAGTCCGATAAATATCAGCACGACTGCGACTTTCAGAATAACAATTATGTTGTTTACAAAAGAAGATTCCTGGGTACCTCTGATTAGAAGCATAGATACGACTACAACAATAAAAACAGCGGGAAGATTTATCAACCCGCTTACAACAGATCCGTCGGCCAGTGTTGCGGTATCAAAGGGCGACATAACAAGGCTTGGGGGTAAATGAACGTTATAATAATCGAGAAATTTAACCAGATACCTGGACCAGCTTATAGAAACAGTGGCGGCACCAACGGCATATTCTAAAACAAGATCCCACCCGATAATCCACGCAAGCATTCTTCCCATCGTTGCATAAGAATATGTATATGCACTTCCGGCTACGGGAATCATGGATGCAAATTCAGCATAACACAATCCGGCAAAAGCACAGCCAATGGCGGCAATTACGAAAGAGATCGTTACTGCAGGACCGGCATTGTAACCGGCAGCGCTGCCTGTAATACTAAAAAGTCCGGCACCAATAATAGCACCAATACCAAGGGTGGTAAGGTTTGTTGCATTTAGGGTGCGCTTGAGTGTGTGTTCGCCTACTTCTTCAGACTCTTTAAAAAGTGCGGCTAATGGTTTTCTTGAAAAATTATTTCCTGCCATAACGTAGTATTATTAACGCAATGTAGTATAAAATGAAATAAAAAAAAATCCGGCGGTAAGGCCGGATTTACAGGTTTTTTTAAATCATTATTTTTTGTTGCCCTTTGGTCCCCGACCCTCTAATTGGTCAATGGCCTGTTGAACATTTTTTTTGTCGTCCGCGTCTAGTGGTAGTTCCATTTTTTTCTTCAAAAAAACTAATGCGTTAGCATTGTCCTTTTTAAGAATATAAAAATATGCCAAATAGCCGTAAGATTCTATAAGTCCTTTCTGATATTTAGCAGGGTTAGCTGAATCAGCGACAGCAATTTCTATAAATTTTTCATAGAATGGTTTGGCTCTTCCGTCCTGACTGGAAGAATCGATATGGGCGTTAATCTGAGAGCGGAGCATCCAGGCGCTTGCCCATTTAGGGTTCATTTCATTTGTTTTTAGCGCCATGCTATCCGCTTCTGTTAGCTTGCCACTATAGTAATAAGCTCTAGCTAAAGAATAGTAGTCGGTAACCTTTGCGTCTTTGCCGAGTTTCATTTTCTGGTTTAACAGTTCAATGGCATTGTCATATTGTTTGATATTAATCCAAGCATCGGCCATATCAGAAAGTAAATCAATACGTGTTGGGTCAATTGCAAAGGCTTTTTGCAGTTGTTCAATTCCAAGAGAGTCTCTTTTTGACTTCAACAAAAGCTTGCCATAATATTCGTAATCGGTAGCTGTACGTTTTTCCGGCGGCAATAAACCAAACAAATGATTAACGGTTTGAATACCCTTTTCAAACTCTTTAGCTTCATAATAACAATATGTCTGTATGCGCAACAACGAAAGGTTGTTTGAGTCACAGCGCTGTTGAACTTGATTTAACTCAGATATTGCCTCGTTGTAATTCTTGCTAAGAAAAAGAAAAGAAGCATAACGTATACGTGCTCCGCAATTGTTTTTAGAAAGTTCCAGATAGAGCTTATACTCTTCTTTTGCTTTGGCTAATTGTCCTAACTTGATATAGCTTTCACCCAGCTCTCTGTGGGCCGGTGCATAGCCCGGTTCAATTTTTATTGCGTTTTCGAATTCCTGTACTGCGCTTTCATAGTTGGTGGAACGCTTGTACAAGCGGCCTTTACTTACAATTGCCCGGGCGGAAGATTTATTCAAATCTAATGCTCGGTTATAATAATCGGCTGCGAGGGTTCCGTTGTTTAACTCCGTGTAGATGTCACCGAAAAGAATCAGTACTTCAATATTTTTTTGATCAATTGCAGATGCTTTTTCCAGTAGGGATTTGGCTTTATCTAAATCTTTATTGCGGTAATGGATGAGTGCTTCGGCCGCCTCGATTAACACTTGAATGTTTTTTGTATTCAACACGGCTTCGTCGATGAATGCATTGGCTTTTTTAATGTTTTCAATTGCGCTTTCATACCTGATTTTTAATTCCGGATTAGATCCGTCTTTTTCGCTTGACGTTTTTGATTCGCGCAAATTAATTTCATCCAGTAATAATTTTGCTTTCCCGATTTTGAGCAGGGGGTTAGTACCTTCAATTGTTGTCCCTTTTGAAAAAACCATGTTTGCCGAATCCGGATTATCTGCCCCGATCAAGTTGTCGCCATAGTAGTAATAGAGGGATGCATCAGCGGGTGTTTTTTCGATCAGCGCTTTATACATGTTTGTTGCTGATTCAAACTGTTCGTTTTCTGTCAACTTTCGTGCATCCTGAATTGATTGCGCTGAGCAATAAGAGGTGATGCTGCTGATCAAAGTAATAAAAATTATTTTTTTCATATTCATATTTAATTAACCTGGATGATTCTAATTGGCATGGTAGCCGGTAGCAGCCCCATGAGGCGCATCAGCCGTTGTCCTTTGTCTCCGGCGACGAAGGAGGCAAAGCCCGTGCCAAGACCGTTTCTTCCTTCGCGACTAATGATCGATATGTCTCTAATCAGAGGGTATTTTTTTAATGCAATATATGCCTGATAAGGTTTATTGAATTCAATTTCAGCCTTATTTGTATCCGGCATCGATAAGGACACAACATTTATTTTTTTCAAAAACGCACCGGCTAGCGAGTCGTCTCTGTCGCTAATCCAATTAATGCTGATTACCCCCAGGGCTCCTTTATTTTCGCTTACATAATCAACGACAGAGGCATTGGAATTCGTTGCATAAAAATTAGACGCGAATTTTTTTCCATTTAAAAAGCGATCGTTTAAGAGGCGCGCATTGGCAGAACCACTTCTGTCAAAAACAATACGAATGCTGTCTTTGCTTCCTCCGGCATTCAGCTGATTCCAATTTGTTATTTTGCCGTTTATAATATCGCTCAGTTGTTCATAGGTGATTGCTGTGTCGGCATTGCTGTTGTTTACGATAAGAGCAACAGCGTCTTCGGCGATTTTCAGCGTACGGGGAATAATTTTTTGTTTCTCTAGAATAGCTTTTTCGTTGGGAAATAATTCACGTGATGTAATGGCGATTCGAACAGAGTCGTTTTCCATTAGCTCTTTGAAAACCTCTGATTCGGGTAGATATTTTACGTGAATAGTTGCATACTTATAGATTTCCATAAACGTATCAATCTGTACCTGAATGATTGGTTGATAAGATTCGTCTGCGACGATCATTATTTCTCCGGATGTTGGCGTGTCTTCAAATGGCTTGTGTTTATTTGTGTTGCTTGTGCAACTAGAATACAAAATCACTAAAAGAAAAATATAACAATTATTGATTTTCATTTAAGGTGCTTTTATATTTTTTGAAAACATTAAATCCTCTGAAGCCGGCATATAGAATTAGTACAGCGCCTAAAATCAACGATGATTTTCCGGGAAAAAATCTGCCTCCACGGAAAATCAAATAGAGTCCGATTCCTGCATAAACTAAAACCATGCTTGAGTTGATGATTAGAAAGAAACGGTCACTCAACGAGGAGCGATTTCTCATCTGTGAGAAAAGTTATTTCAAATTGAAGTTAACAGGAAGGTTGTACTGAACAGAAACATTTCTTCCATTCTGACGACCCGGCTTCCAGTCTGGCATTGAGCGCACAACACGGAGGGCCTCTTCGTCACAACCTCCGCCAATTCCTCTTAGGATTTTAGCGTCTTTAATTTTGCCATCTTTATCAACAACGAACGTTACATAAACACGACCACTGATTCCATTTTCACGGGCTATTGAAGGGTATTTGATTTTACCAAGGTATTCGAAAAGCTTTTCTTCTCCACCGGGAAAACTTGGCATTTCTTCAACAACGGTAAAAATTTTACCTTCATCGGGATCGCCAACGGGATCCGGTGGCAGGTCGATGATGTCTTTAGATCCTTCCTGGGTTACCGTACTAACCTGAACCTCTTTGGTTTCCTCCTGAGTGGGGGGCGGCTCCTCTACTTCCTCGTCCTTAACAACCTTGGGTGGTGTAAATTTTATTGTTTGTTGTAATGGTGGAGGTGGGATTACAGGTGGTGGTGGTGGGGTTGACTTGTCAATTGGGGGTGGCTCTTCGAGTGTGATTCCTTCGGTAATTTTTACATCCTTTCCGAGATTTACTTTCGATAAAAATGAAATAATTAAAGGGGCAGTAACTGCTAAGCCGATTCCTAGAATACAAACGGCGAGGGCAAATAAGACCCTGCGCTGATAGTCTCTTCTCAAGACATATCCGCCATATTCTTTATTACGATTTTCAAATACGAGATCCCTCCTATCAGGATTTACCGAATTCGACCAATCTAATGAGAATTTCATTTTAGTTATTGTGCGTTTTTAATTAATTCTTTTTCTGAGTCTGTCAAATCAACAATTGCATAACGACCTACATTGCAAACAAGCATTTCGTCCAATATGTCAACAAGATTTTTGTATTTCGCTTTTTCATCGGGTTTAATCAATACGATTAGCCCTTCTTTTTCTGCTGCTTTAACGGCGGCTTTGTGTTTTTTAATTTCTTCCGGATTATCGGGAATAAGACCGCGCTTTACGGAGTCTTCAACAAGTTTAACCTGGTTTGCAACGAGTTTGTTTTTTTCGAGAAAGATTTTGTGAATGCTCTTTGATCCGGATACGGAAAAATCTGCAATATTGGTTTGAGGTGGCATGCCAGCGCTATCAATACCCATATACCAGATGATTTTATCATTCTCGGTGAGGATAACCGACATAGCTAAAGATGCTTTAATCTTTGTTCGGTCTTTGTCTTCAACTTTGTCTTTTACCGGCATGGTGATGTCCATCGTTTTCGGTTTGGAAAAAGTAGTGGTTAAAATAAAAAAAGTAAGCAGCAGGAAAGCGAGATCGACCATAGGCGTCATATCGATATGAGTCGACGCCTTTTTAGCTCTTAGCTTTTTGTGTTTCCCTCCTTTATCGGAGCCATCCTGTTGTTGAACTTCTGCCATTTATATTCTGATGTCTGTTCGGTTAATTTTCTTTTTTCTCTTCCGGTGCGCCTTCGAGATTGGTTATAAGGGCAAACCTGTTTGCTTTGTTATCCTGAAGAATAGATATTACTCTTTTTACAGTAGGTATATCTGCGTCTTTGTCACCTTTAATTGCAATACTAAAGCGGGGTGCCGCTTTTCTGGCGGAGTTAATCCAAATTGCCAATTCGTTGTTGAGTGAATCGAGTGGAATACCGGGAGTTGCGGTATTCATGGTTCTGCGCTGGTCTTCGTCGGCTTTAAGATAAGCGCCGAGCTGGTTGGCCGGCATTCCTACAGAAGCTAATACGGAGAAACGTTTGATTTGATTTTCGTCGAAAGTAAGACTGAATTGAGTACCAATTCGTTCAAGAATATCTTTTCGAACCTGTTGTCCTTCTACATTAAAGAACACTCTTCCTTTTGCATCTATTGTAAGCATGATTACGCCTTTGTCGGGAAGAGAAATTTCACTTACGGATGAGGGCTGGTCAACAATGACGGGTTCGTCGGGACGAAACTTGGTTGTAAGCATAAAAAAGGTAACAAGAAGAAATGCCAGATCGACCATTGGGGTCATATCCAGTGATGGACTCTTCTTTGGAACTTTGATTTTAGGCATTGCTACTTTGGTTTGAGATACTCAACGTTTTCTTTTTCCATAAAGGGAAAAAGATTTTTATTTCGTGCGTGCAGCGAATGACTGAACAATGGAATAGCCGGCCTCATCAATACCATAAGTGATGCTGTCGATTCTGCTGGTGAAGAAATTGTACATGATAATTGCGAGGGCAGATGTACCTACTCCAAGAGCTGTATTATTAAGGGCTTCAGAAATACCTGTTGATAAAGCCACGGCATCAGGTGCGCCGGCAGTTGCAAGAGCAGAGAAGGCGCGAATCATACCAATTACTGTTCCGAGTAGTCCAAGGAGTGTTGAAATCGAAGCAATCGTAGAAATAATTACAAGATTTTTAGAAAGCATTGGAAGCTCAAGGGTTGTCGCTTCTTCAAGTTCTTTTTGTATAGCAAGGATTTTTCTTTCCTTATCGAGTTCTTTATCGTTTTCCATCTGACGGTACATTTGAATTCCGGCAGTAACAACGTTTGCTATAGAGCCCTTTTGTTTGTCGCATTCAGCTTTAGCTGCGTCGAGGTTGTGGCTTGTCATGTGTTGACGTATGCGTTGAATAAAAACTTCTATGCGTCCGTTGCCCTTTGATTTTCCTATGGTAATAAATCTTTCAATTGAAAAAGTTATTACTGTGATAAAGCATCCGATAAGGATTGGCACAATATAACCTCCCTTATAAATGGTGGCCAAAATATTATTCGGCAATGGATTTTTTTCCGGGTCTCCACCTTCAAAACCTGATGGGTCTCCCATTACAAACTTCCAAATGACGAATCCGATTACGATTGCAATAGGAATAACAAGGGATGCGAAAAGAGATTGGAGGCCGCTGCTGCCTTTTGAGTCTGTTGTGCTCATAATTGTTTACTTTGATTTGGTTAAAATAGGGTTGTTAAATTGAGTAGTAACGATATCTTTTTAGAAAAATTTCCTCGTTGGAATTTTTCGGGACGACAATAATATGAAATTCCGTTCAAATTCAAAACGTAGTATAAATATCAGTGTTTATTATTTGCTTTTAGAGAAGGAAATGACACAAAAATTGCAATAGAGGACAATTTAGCTCCTTTATATTAATCCCGCAATTAGTCCGGGTAAAATTCCCAAGACTAGAGCAATTATAGATGTGGATATTAAAACTGTTTTTTCTCTCCCATTCATTGGAATAAGAACCGTTTCTGTGTCTTTGAAAAGAGCAATAATTATTTTAAAATAATAAAAAACACCAATCAAAGAACCACATACAGCTATGATAACCAATCCGGTAAGTTGGTTTTGAATGGCTGCTGAGAATATATAATACTTTGCAAAAAATCCGGCCGTTGGTGGAATTCCGGCCAAAGACAACATGGCAATTACCGTAAAGACGGCCAAGAGGGGGTTCTTACGAGCCAGGCCATTAAAGGAGTCAATAGAATCATTTCCAAGTGTTTTGTTTACTAAAAGCAGAATGGTAAAAGAACCGATTGAAGAAACGGAATAAGCGATGGTGTAAAACAATAGCGAACCGGCCGAAGACTGATTCATGGCCAGAACGGCGAGTAACATATAGCCGGCATGTGAAATACTTGAATATGCAAGCATGCGCTTCATGTTGGTTTGAAAAACAGCCGTTATGTTGCCAATAAGAATAGTTGCAGCCGCTATTATCCAAAGTGATGCAGACCAAACTTCTTCCAGGTTTCCGAAGAGAGTAATAAACATGCGAAGCAATGCTGCGAAAGCTGCCGTCTTTACAACTGTAGACATGTATGCGGTGACAATCGTAGGAGAACCCTGATAAACATCGGGGGCCCAGAAGTGAAAAGGAGCCGCAGAGACCTTAAAGAGCATTGCAAACATAACGATCAATACCCCCGCCACAAGCATGGGCTCTGTTCCTGTGCTTCCGGAAACAGCGTTTGCGATTGTCGCCATGTCGAACGACTTGGTGTGGCCATAGATAAGCGCTATTCCGAAAAGCAGAAAACATGTTGCAAAGGCGCCCATGAGAAAGTACTTTAGCGCCGCTTCATTAGATGCGAGAGAGTCTTTTTTGCTGCCTGCAAGTATGTACATGGATATGGAAAGAATTTCCAATCCAAGGAATAACATAATTAGATTGCTGTAAGAAACCATCATCATGCCTCCAATCAGAGAAAAAATAATCAATGAATAAATATCGATTTTATGCGAGTTGTCTTCGACGTATGTCGGAGCAAGAATAAACCAGACGATAGTAAGTGCTATTAAAAGAGCCGTGAATGAAAGGGCGTAGTTATCCAACAAAATCATGTTGTTGAAATACGGTTGATTCATGTTCCAGTCTCCAATGAGAAAAAAGATTGATGCTGCAAGTCCAAGAAAAACGATGCCAATGAAGTATTTTTTGAAATTAAATATTTCAGAAAACAGACCAAGGAGGCCAATCGAACAAAGTATGACAAGTGTCTTCACGTTTCTTTAGTTTTTAATCATCGTCATGTCGGCCGAACGGGTAATTGAGTGTTGTAATGCTTCGACTGATGGTCCTGCAATCGACAGTAGGGTGTCCGGAAAAATTCCAATCCAGAAAATCATTATTATTAGCGGAACCAAAACACATTTTTCCTGTAAAGTCAATTCCGGAAACTTAATCGTTCGATTGTTTGCTTCTCCTAAGGATATTTTTTGAAATGCCCGTAAAGAATAAACTGCAGCAAGAATTATTGAAAGCCCTGCAATAGCAGCAAGAGTTGAGTTGTATTGAAACACTCCGTTGAGCAATAAAAATTCTCCAACGAAACCATTTGTTAAAGGCAATGCAATTGAAGCAAGTAATATAATGATGAAGTATGTGGCAAACTGTGGGGCGTGAATTCGTATGCCTCCGAGCTCATTCATTTCATTGGTGTGTGTTCTTCTGCTAATCAATTCGGCAATAAAAAATAATCCGACTACATTAATACCGTGACTAATCATCTGCAATACTCCGCCTTGTATTCCCTGGAATGTCAAACTAAATACGCCTGCAGAAATTAGTCCGACGTGAGCGATAGAAGAATAGGCAATCAGACGCTTAAAGTCCTTTTGAACAATGGCAATACAGGAAGCATAAATAATTCCGATTACAGAGAGAACAATTGCCGTAAAACCCCACTCCTCAATTCCGGCGGGTGCTATAGGCAGTAGCCAGCGAATGACACCGTACACGCCCATCTTTAACATAATACCCGAAAGCAACATGGTGCCGGGAGTAGGGGAATCAACGTATGTATCGGGCTGCCAGGTATGGAATGGAAAAACCGGCATCTTAATAGCAAAGGCAAGAAAGAATGCCCAGAATACAAAACCCTGTTGTGATGCAGTGAGTTGAAGGTTGTAAAATGCAGCTATGTCGAATGTGTGTGTTCCGGGTGTTTGTTGCCAAAGCCAAATGAGTGCGACGAGCATGAGCAAGCTTCCGGCAAGCGTATAAATAAAGAATTTGAGTGTTATGCGCAGACTGTTCTTGCCACCCCAGAGAAGACAAATCAAGTAAATGGGTATGAGGGCCAGCTCCCAGAAAACATAAAACAAAAATCCGTCGAGAGCGGAAAAAACACCGACGAGGGCAAACTGCATGATGAGAATCAGTGAATAGAACAGAGCCGGATTTTTATACTCGCGACCGAAAGAAGAGAGTATAATTAATGGCACCAGGAATGTGGTTAACAAAACCATTAACAGACTTATCCCGTCAAGTCCCACTTTATAACTGATGCCCAGATTTTTTATCCACCAGAAGTCTTGTCCGAATTGCATTCCACCATTGGGGTTAAAAGCCAAAAGCATCCAAATAGAAATGGCAAACTCCGCGATTCCAAAAACCAGTGCAATTTTCCCGGCCGATTTTCCGGAAAATGCCGCAACAATAGCCGCCAGAAGTGGAAAGAATATCAGGAGAGTTAGCATTGAAATTATTTAATGACGAGGTTGTAAAGCAAAATTGCAATGAGTCCGAAAACCATGGCAAAAATATAAAAGCCCACATAACCCGTTTGTGCTAAGCGAAGAAATGATGAACCCGAAGTTATTCCTTTTCCGATGGAGTTGACAAAACCGTCAATGAGTTTTGTGTCTATAGATTTATAGAAAAATCCGCTTAGTGCATTCAGCGGTTTTGTGATGATGGAGTTGTACAATTCGTCGACATAAAACTTTCTATATGCAAGTTTAACGGATGTCGATTGCTCGCCTTCATTATCAGAAACCAATATTTGTTGAGTGGCGAATCGTCTGTATGTAAGTATTATTATGATGGCTAAGATTATTACGGAAGTCAGCATGAGAATCCATTCGAATGCATGTGTCGGTTCTTGTTGTGACCAGGCAACGGGGAAAGAAACCGATTCATGAAGGAAATGTTCGATCTTATTTGTGCTGCCAAAAACGGCGGGCATTCCTAAAAATCCGCCCAGGGTAGATAGTATGGCGAGAATTATTAATGGTGTGGTCATTACCGGGGGCGATTCGTGGAGGTGATGGGCCTGATCGTGTGTGCCGCGGAATGTTCCGTAAAAAGTGAGAAAGAAAACCCGGAACATATAGATTGCGGTTAAGACAGAAGTAATGGCAAGAACAATAAATAATGTAGGGTGTTGCAAATATACTTTTGATAAGATTTCGTCTTTAGAGAAAAATCCGGCGAATGGGGGAATTCCGGCAATTGCCAGTGTTCCGATTAAAAAAACAAAGTAGGTGATGGGTAACTTTTTGCGAAGGCCGCCCATTCGGTTAATGTTTTGTTCTCCGCTCATGGCGTGAATTACACTTCCTGCTGCGAGGAATAACAGCGCTTTAAAGAATGCATGTGTGGTAACATGAAACAATGAAGATGTGTAAGCGCCGGCGCCCAATGCGACAAACATATACCCGAGCTGAGAAACGGTAGAGTAGGCGAGGACTTTTTTAATATCTGTTTGCACCATGGCAATGAGTGCGGCAAGAACAGCGGTTGCGGTTCCGATGATTGCAATGAAATCCAGGGTAAATGGTGCTAAAGAATATAGAATGTTTGATCTGACAATCATGTAAATACCGGCAGTAACCATGGTTGCGGCATGAATAAGAGCAGAAA
Organism: Bacteroidota bacterium; assembly: GCA_031385005.1. Lineage (GTDB taxonomy): Bacteria > Bacteroidota > Bacteroidia > AKYH767-A > 2013-40CM-41-45 > JADKIH01. The sequence goes on along the minus strand of JANNBB010000029.1, from coordinate 43,334 downwards.
CGGGCGTTGGCCCGGCCATGGCATCGGGAAGCCATGTATAAAGGGGGATTTGGGCGCTCTTTCCCATGGCGCCGATAAAAAGCAACATCGTAATTGCAACTATTACTCCCTGATTGGAGCTGTATCCGCCGGCTGCGGTGAAAACATTTTCGAATGTTGTTGATCCAAATGTTACATACATCAGGAATATGCCCAATAGAAAACCGAGGTCTCCTATGCGATTCATTATGAATGCCTTGTTTGCGGCCTTGTTATATTCGGTATTCTTAAACCAGAAACCGATAAGGAGATAAGAGCAGAGCCCAACACCTTCCCAGCCGGCGAAAAGAAAAACATAATCAGAGGCCATTACGAGTATCAACATAAAGAACACGAAAAGGTTCAGGTATGAAAAGAAGCGGCTATAGCCCTCGTCGCCCTTCATGTATCCTATTGAATAAACATGAATTAAAAAACCTACTCCTGTAATAATGAGGAGCATGATGATAGAAATTCTGTCTATTAGAATTGAAAATGGAATAGTCAGCGATCCGGATTGTATCCAATTAAACAGGTGAATGGTTTGTGGTTTTTCCGGAAGAGAAAAGAAAATGAGGGCGGAAAGTATAAACGAAGCGAAAACCGTTAATGAGGCCACGATTCCTGCGGATTGACCTTTCATTATTGACTTTCCGAAACTAATCAGAAAAAATCCGGCAAGCGGAAAAACAAGTATTAGCCAGGCGAGTTGAATCATTTACTAAATAGCGAAGGCAAAAGTATAATTATATAGTACAAATGACAAGGTTGGATGTATTGTAATAGAAATAATCTATGGTAATCGAAATGAAAAAGCCCCAATAATACAGGGGCTGATTATCGCTGCCAAATGGTTGTGGCTATGTCTTATTGATTGTGTTTTTTGATTTTATTTTTTCGCTTTGTTCGAAAATCTGTTTTCGTTTATGGGGATCCATGCTGATTTTTTCTGTTGCATAAATCTCATATCCGTTTTCCGTGTAATCGGACATAAACACATCAAGATCAATGTTGTTGATGTTTAGTTGGTTTTCGAGTTTTTTTAACTTCATACTCAGTCGATCCAATTCGCCTTTCTGTAGTTTTGACAGGGCCATGATGATCCGGTTAGTGTAATTATCAAATTTAACCGATTAGAGGGCTGAAAGGTTTCCTAACAATTAAAGTATTGTTTGAGGTTATTAACCGCTAGTGTTCATAACCGAAAAGTGTCGAATTTAAAATGCGGCGGCTTCGATTCCAATCACAACTCTTGGCAGGTCGGGGTAATTAAAAGATGGTTTAAAATATTCGGTTAGTCTATATGATGCATAGAGAGAAAAGTGATTTCTTCCAATTCGGGCAATTAGCTTGGCGTCGATGTCGTTTACATAAGTAAGATTTTTTATAACGGTTTTTACCAGTGTGCCATCGGGCAATTTGTTTTTAGTAATTCTTTTGATCGATGCATTCCACAGTCCGACGATTCCTATGTCCAGATAACCTCCAAGCGTATTGCCGCGTTGGGGATCAAAATTTATTCTGGTAAAGAAACCGAGTCCGGGGCCGGCAAAATCGAGGCGTTCGGATTTGTTGAAGAGAATTGTGTCGGGAAGAATTTTTCCTTTTCGCTGAAGTAGTTTATAATCGGTGTAGTTAATTTCCAGATCATAACCGGCAGATATTGCCCGGGTTATTTTATATTTTTTTCTGGCACCGACGGCAAGATTTAAAGAACTTCCATAAGCGATACGTGCGCCCTCAAAATCGCCGGATGCGACAGCACCAAAACGAAAAAAAGCATGTGAAAACGTTTTTGTGTTTGGACCGGATTCCGGCCGGCGCTGTTCTTGTTTTCGATCTACGTCGAGCAGAACGGTTTGTGACTGAGCGGAGGCAAAACAAAAAACAAAAATTAAGATGAATAGTGTTTTCATTCGTGTGTTTATTTCTCTAATGGAAAATTAAGTGCTCTTGTGTAGCCCTCAAAGTGAACGGTCAGCACGTCTCCGTTCTGAAACTGCTCTTCGAGGAGGTGTAACATTTCTTTACCTTCAGCCAAAAGGGTGGAATATCTCAAAATGGATCCGTTTTTATCTTCTACCTTATAATAGAAATTTCTGTGGGCTGTATATCCAAGGGCCTCTTCTGTATCCGGATAAGAAAATTGTTCTCTTAGAACAACTTTAATATCGTTGTTAATAATTACGAAATCGAATGTTGGTTCTGTTTCTATTGGAGTTGCAAGAATCCGACTTGCCTGAGGAATTCCGAATCCGTGGGCATAATCGTAATAAGGATAAAGATGAGACGATTTTTCGATGGCATTAAAAAGATCCATGTTAGTCCATTGTTTGTGCGATTGCCAAGCGCATGCTGCAAAACCTGCGATGAGGGGTGTAGAAAAAGAGGTGCCGGAAACTTGTACAAGTTTGTTTTTATATGCTGCAACAACATGGCCGGGGGCGCTTACGTTTGGCTTCAACTTGCCATTACTGGATGGTCCAAGTGAGCTAAAAGAAATGTGAAAATCTGTTTCCGGGTCGGTTCCGCCAACAGTAAGAACACTGTCGGCGTCACCGGGAGTAACGATGTAATGCCAGTTGTTGTTGCATTCATTACCTGCAGCATTCACCACAAGTATGCCTTTTGATGCGGCAACGGTTGCTGCCCAGGCAATCAAACTTGTGTGGCCGTCCATTTGATTATTGAAATAACGATATTCTGTGTAGCCCAATGAACTACTAATAATGTTTGCCCCTAACTTATCGGCCCACTCCGCGGCGGCGAGCCAGTTTTCTTCTTCTGAAAACCTTTCGCTGGCGCCATTTTCTGTACGGGCTAACAAGAGTTCGGCGCCGGTAGCCAGGCCGATATTGGCAGAGTCAGTTTTACCCACGATACAAGAAAGCGTGGCGGTTCCATGCCAGTGAAATTTGAAAACATTTTCTGTGTGTTTTACAAAATCGTAAGTGGCGATAATTTTTTTGTTTTTTCGGATTGTTTCAAAGGCGGGGTGTTTGTCAACATTGGGAAAGCCGGCATCAAAAACGGCGATTCGAATGCCGGTGCCATCAAATCCTTTTACAATAAACGAGTCGCCTTCGAGTCTAAGGAGCTGGTACTTCAGCAGCTCTTTTTCATATTTGCTTTTATAGCCGGGTGAATTCTTTTTTGAAAAACTGATAAACAATTTTGTATTCGACATTGATGAAACACTTTTCACGAAAGGTAAATCGTTTATCGTTTTGATTTTTACTTCATCGGTATAAACCGCAACTCCATTCAGCCAGCGGCTTGCGAAAGAAACGGAGTCTACAAGTCCGGAAATGCGTGAAAGATAGGATTCGTTTAGCGGATAATCTGAGCTGTCATTAACGGGGATATTATATAACAGTCGTTGGTCAATTGTTCTTTTGCTAAAATAAAGAAGGGGATCAAAACTAACGTCGTGCTTATCTGTAAACGTTATCCAATATTTTTCTACCGCTCCGGCTCTTGCAAAAAAAAGCAAGGCGAGTATAAGCGTGCCGGAAATTTTCATTTATGTATTGTTAGTTTTTTGACTCCGGCCGAACTCTCGTCCATTTAAGAATATTTACTATGCGGGTTCCTGTTTTAAAATTTGCGCCTTGTGTTTTTTTAATGTAGTCGGCAGGAAGATCAAACACGTATTCGATTTCGTTTGCCTTACAAATAAGGGCTTGTTTTTTAGTATAGAGATCAAATGATGGAAAATAATTCTGATACATGTAAACACCGGCAACGTCTGTGGCAAAAAACTGAGCGGTTGGCTGCTCACCGGAGATGCAATATGACTGAAACCGATCTTCCTTTCTGACTATGGCAACGACAGATTCGATAGCCGGAACAGTGACGCTTAACAATGTGTCGTAACGGTAAGACTCTTGCGTTGTTGAAACATTCCAGATTCCTTCGATGGGATCCATTTTTACTGAGCTGCTATTAAAATATTTTTCAAGCGAGTCTTTGTTGAGTTTCACATCTTGGGCCGGGACTGCCGTGTTAAATATTGCAAGTAGAAATAGTAGTAAGATTGTTTTCATCACATCAAAAATAGATAATTTATCATTGCCCCGATTCATCTATTTTGTCAATTACCGGTCTTTTTTCACGATTCGCCAACTCCCAAGCGGTTAGAAATGCAAGTTGTGCCCGCTTTTTTAACAGACTAAAATTAATCTTATCCGACGTATCGGTTGGTTGATGATAGTCTACATGGGCGCCATTGAAATAAAAGATTATTGGAATTTGATTTTTTAGAAAATTATAGTGGTCGCTTCGTTGGTAATACCTGTTGGGATCGTCTTTGGTGTTATATGTATAATCCAAAACGAGCTTGGGTCCAATGCTGTTTTGTTCCTCGTTTATAGTTTTCAATTCACTGCTGGTCATGTCAGCCCCGATAATGTAAACATATTCGGTTTCGCCTATGCTGTCGTGGTGTTGGTCTGTACGACCGATCATGTCAATGTTTACATTAGCGACCATGTTTTTTAATGGAATGGGGGGATGATCTACAAACCAGGAGGATCCCAGAAGTCCTTTTTCTTCGCCGCTTACATTTAAGAATAAGATGTTGCGTCGCGGGGGGTGGCCATTCTTTTTTGCTTCAGTAAAAATTCTCGCCATTTCGATTACGGCTGATGTTCCGCTGGCATTATCGTCTGCGCCAAAATAAATTGAAGAGTCTCTTATTCCGAGGTGATCGTAGTGAGAAGAAATGACGACCGTTTCGTTTAGTGTGTCTGTACCGGGAATAAGTGCAATAACATTTTGTCCGGACAACTCGTCGGTATTGTCCAGCAGAGCTAAGGACGATTCGCACTCGCGGTTTTTAAATATCCGCTTATTTTTTCTTGTTGATTTTTCTATCAACTTGGTGAGGATTCCTTTTTGAAAAAACTCTTCCGCCGCTGTTTTAGAAACCTTAAGAACAAGAAAGTTGTGCCGGGGGATTAATCCGGAGTCTTTCATGAAATCTTCTTGTATGTTTTCGTTTGGAGAAATAATAAAGACGACTGCGGGACGAATTTTTTGTTTGTCTAATTCGTTAAGCAGGCAATTTGTTTTATCTTTATTTACTTCAAAAAACATAACGTTCGGCCTCTCATTGTTTTTTAATCTTTTTGAAATGCGATCTGTTTGAGAGCAATCACCGGACCCCACAAACAGGATTGAATTAAAAAACAAGATGGTGTCCGCACCAGGGAGATCATAATAAAAATCCTTTCCAAAGAGAAAATTTTTTCCGTTAATTGATAGGTTTCTGCTTTTATTACTTTTAAGGGTTATGGGGTGTTTTTGAAAAAAAGACCCGGATAAACTCCTGTTATCCGACGATCCCCCGACTACTCCCATGCGAGTTAATTGAAGTTCATTATATATAGAAGCCAAAAAAAGAGCCGCTCTTTTTTGACCCTTCTTTCCTGTTTCCCGGCCTTCTAATGAGTCAGACGCAAGAATGAATACTGTTTTTTTTAAAGTATCCTCTGATATCTGCTGTGAATAAAACAGACGAGCATCTTGTGAAAAACAAAATTGTGAACTAAAAAGTAAAACAAGAAGACAGTAGCGCATGTAATATTAGCCAATGGATATTTTTTTCACGCGAAGGGCGTGACGGCCGGCTTCAAAAGGAGTACTTAAAAAAGTAAAAACAAATTCATTTGCTTCTTCCAGACTAATAAACCGGGATGGCAAGCAAAGGATATTGGCATTGTTGTGTTTTCTTGCGAGTTCGGCAATTTCATTTTTCCAGGCAATTGCGGCACGAATGTGTTGGTGCTTATTAGCGGTAATGGCAACACCGTTTGCGCTACCGCAAAACAGGATACCTAAATCATTCTCTTTGTTTTCTATGCTATTTGCGACAGGGTGAACAAAATCCGGATAATCGACGGAGTCTTTTGAAAACGTCCCATAATCCTTAACGACATAACCGGCGTCCTCTAACCTGCTCTTTATGGCTTCTTTATAATCAAAACCGGCGTGGTCGCATCCAAGAGCTATTTTAGCTTTGCTCATCTAAGTATGTTAAACTGAAACAAATGTACTTAAATTGTTTTCAACATCGCCGATTGTTTCTAATTTTTCACACTGATTTTAAGTCGCATAAGAAACAGTTTATGAACAGAAAAAGGGTGTATATCGTTTCCTGCTGTTACTAAGTACTGATAAAAATTTATTGCTTTGTTGATAAACCGGCAGTATGGGTAACAATCTGAGATAAGCAAGACAAACTTGTCTTTTTCAATTTTTACTTTCAAACAATAAATACTGACTTGTTAACGCCAAAAAGAAAGAAAGTTATCATTTGATATCTTATACACAAAGCTCATTAAAAAGGGAATTCGTTTCTGTTTCAATATTTTGTAATTTTATAACTTGTTAATTACTCTTCGTCTTTTGTGTATAAAGGTAAAGTCAAGTCTTTTGACTGAATACTACCAACAATACCAACAGGCTAATAATAGTAGTAGAATTTAAATTTAAATTAAAAAATATATTATTAATATGAATGATGTTGAAATTGAAAAGAGGGGTTGGTTGGAAATGGAGATTGATCCGCGATTGGATTTATTTGCCGAGATTGCACGACTGAAGAAAGAAAAAAATGCGATTATACTTGCCCATTATTACCAGGACGCTGATATACAGGACGTGGCCGATTTTATCGGAGACAGTTTGGGCCTTGCTCAACAAGCGGAAAAAACAACAGCTAAAATAATTGTTTTTGCCGGTGTTCATTTTATGGCAGAAACGGCGAAAATATTGAATCCGGATAAAAAAGTTGTTTTGCCGGATTTACGTGCCGGTTGCTCTTTATCCGACTCTTGTCCACCTGAAAAGTTTGCAGCATTCAAACTAAAACATCCGGATCACATTGTTATTTCATACATCAATTGTTCGGCGGAAATAAAAGCGATGAGTGACATTATTTGTACTTCATCCAATGCAGCGGTAATTGTTGAAAGTGTTCCAAAGTCACAGCCGATAATATTTGCACCGGATAGAAACCTGGGAAGATATATTGCGAAAAAGACGGGAAGAGATATGGTGTTATGGGATGGAGCATGTATGGTACATGAAATATTTTCGCTTGAAAAAATCACTAAACTAAAAGCGAGAAACCCAAATGCTAAAATTATTGCGCATCCGGAATGTGAACAGCCGGTGTTAGATGTGGCAGATTTTATTGGATCAACGACCGGTTTATTAAATTACACGAAGACAAGTAAAGGCAAGGAGTTTATAGTTGCGACGGAAACAGGAATTCTTCACCAGATGATTAAGGCGTCACCCGATAAGACATTTATTCCTGCTCCACCGAATAACTCCTGTGCCTGCAACGATTGTCCACACATGAAACTAAATACACTGGAGAAATTATATCTTTGTTTGAAATATGAGCAGCCCGAACTTAATTTGCCGGAAGAACTTCGTATTAAAGCGTTGAAGCCAATAAGGAAAATGTTAGAAATATCGAAACAGCATGGTTTGTAAAAAGTATTTTAAAATTATCATTTATTTATTGGCAAGTTATTTTAATGCTTCGGCTCAGGACCCGGTAATTAAAGCGGGCGAACAAGACGGCTATAAGAAGTTTTATTTTCCAAATGGAAAAATTTCCAGCGAAGGGTCGTTGTTAAAAGGCAAGCCGGATGGATACTGGATTAGTTATTATGAAACCGGACAAAAAAAATCCGAAGGAAACAGAAAGGGTTTTAAATTAGACAGTCTGTGGAAGTTTTACAGTGATTCGGGAGTCGTAACCGCTTTATATAACTACAAGGAAGGATTAAAAGACGGTGTTCAAAAAACTTTTTATCCAAATGGAATATTGCAAACAGAAGAAACGGATTCGATGAGTGTGAAAAACGGACCGTTTAAATCTTACGATGAAGAAGGGAGATTGATTCGTCTTGTTCCCTATGTAAATGGTGTTGAAAACGGATTGTCGAGAGAATACAATTCGAGTGGAACGTTGATTACGGTTACGAACTATAAGAATGGATACTTTCAGAAAGAAGAAAAAATTAACAGAGTAGACAAAGGCGGAATGAGACAGGGTGTCTATAGAGAGTATTATGAAATTGATCAGATAAAAACAGACGGTACTTACAAGGACGACAAGAAGAATGGAATTTTTAAAGAGTATTCGATGGATGGAAGGGTGATAAAAAAAGAAGAATATAGAATGGGGGAGTTAATTCAAACCACTGCGGAGGACAAAGATAAATTTGAAATCAAAAGAAAATATTATCCGACAGGAGCAACGAAAATAGTAGGGACATATAAGAAGGGTGTACCCGAAGGTGTTTTTCGTCAGTATGACGACAAGGGAAATATTGACAGCGCAAAGGTTTTTTCCATGGGGAGGTTGTTGCGACAAGGAAGGATGGACAATCAAGGAAGAGAGCAGGGAGAGTGGAAAGAGTTTTATGAAAGCGGACGCTTGCGCGCGATTGGAAATTATGTTGATGGTAAAAGAGAGGGTGTATGGAAGTTTTCTTATGAGAACGATTCGCTCGAGCAAACCGGTGCTTATGTAAGCGGAAAGCCGAATGGCCCCTGGACCTGGTATTATCCAAACGGGAGTTTGCGCAGAGAAGAAAGCTATAAAGAAGGGAAAGAAGATGGCCAGATGAAAGAATACGATGTTGACGGCGGTGTAATGGCAGAAGGGAATTATGTTGATGGGTTACAAGAGGGAGATTGGAAATACAGGATTGGAGAATACGTGGCGCAAGGGTCTTTTGTAGAGGGAAAAGAAGATGGCATCTGGAAACAATATTATTTAAATGGAGTGTTGGCTTTTGAAGGAGATTATATTGAAGGAGAAGAGAGCGGCACACATAAATATTATTGGCCATCGGGAAAATTACGTGAAGTAAGAAATTTCCGCTTAGGGCTTCCGGACGGTGTTTGGACTATTTATGATGAAGGAGGCGCGGAGGTTGTAAAACTTACCTATGCAAGTGGGGTGGAGAAAAAAATTGACAGTGAGGCGGTGCCGCCGGGTGGAGAATAATAAAGAATCTTAAGACGAATAGAAAAAACGTAAGATTCAATTGTTAAAAAACCGTTTTTTTTAAATAAAAAATTTTAAATATGATCAGAATATCTGCAATTTTTTTATTTCTATTTTTTAATCTCTTCTCATCTTATGGACAAAAATCCGTCACACTTTATTTCAAAAAAAATTGGACGAAAACATTTGATCGTAAAGAAGCGGAATATTATCGTATTATTAATTACGACTCATTCAATAAACCAATTGGCCTTGTGCGAGACTATTATATGAATGGCAAGGTGCAATACGAGGCCACAAAACTATATGTTGATACGATAGACCCTCACCGCGACTCGACAAACGGTGTTGCAAGATGGTATTCAAAAAAAGGACAACTAGTTACAGAGTCAAATTATGTTAATAGTAAATTACAAGGCGAGAAAAAAACCTGGTATGAAAACGGAGTGATAAAGTCAATTGCTCATTATGACAAAGGAGCTCTTGATGGCGAGTATGCTACTTTTTATGAAAACGGAAACTATAAAATAAAAGGCAATTATAAACAAGGGGTTATAATCGACAAGAAGAGAGAGTTTTTTAGTATGGGATTTGTCAAGTACGATAATTTTTATGATAACTTTCAAGCTACCGGAAACCCATACGACTGGAAAATGCCAGTGGGCGAGGGGCTTAAGTGTTACATTATGCAGGACACCGGAATGTTCATATATAACAATTCACAACAAGATGCCATAGCAATTGTCGATATCCCTTTAAATGCAAAAAGCTATTTTAGTTTTAGAATTGGCATTAAAAAAGATTCCGGTAAGCCCGAAGCGGGATACGGTATGGTCTTTGACTATAAAGATGACAACAATTTTTCTTATTTCATGATTCGGTCAGACGGAAAATTTAGAATAGGAAACAAAGCAGATGGCCGGGAAATAATTCAAACCGACGACTGGAAAAACACCAACCTGCTTTTAGGAAACAACCAGTATGATGTTATAGAAGTCGCACGAAACGGCGTCGAATTAAACTATTATTTAAACGACAAGAAAATTTATACCGGCAATTATTCAATGTTAAATGAAGACGGTTTTGGACTGATTTGTCAGAAGGGAAACCAGTCGGTTGTTCTCGGTTGGATAAACACAACTCAAAGATAATTTTTTTCTAAAAGCAACTTCGTGGGACTTGCGGGTTTTTAAACAACAATGGCCCGACCCACTTATTTTTCTAACTTTAGCTTCATCATAATGTCTGTTTGTTCATCGTCGCCAAGCTTGAAAATGTGTTTATCAAATTCAACGAAACCGTTTTTCTTATAAAAACTAATTGCTCGCGAATTTTTTTCCCAGACACCCAGCCAGACATAATCGGCCATTTTTTGTTTTGCAATTTGAATGGCCTTGTCGTAGAGAATTTGTCCCACGCCCTTTCCGTAAAACTCCTTTAAAACATAAATTCGTTCAATTTCAACTGCGTTTTGGTCCTGTAATTCTGTTTGGGATTTTCCGAAATTTATTTTCAAGTAACCGATTGCTTTATTATTAAGTATTGAAAAGTAGAACTCGGAATTCTTATCATCAAGTTCTGTTGTTAGCTTTTCAACTGAAAACCCTTCACGTAAATAATTTTTCATGTTTTCTTCGGTGTTACCCTCAGAAAATGTTTCGTAAAAAGTTTGTCGCCCAACGTTTTGTAATTGGACGATATCGTTTTTCGAAATTTTTTTAATCTCTATGCTTATCATTACTACTTTTTAATTTGGATCAATTAATACTCGGGATGGGTGATAATCTTTCAAAGGATTTCCGGCCCAAATTATTTTCTCGATAACTTTCCCGAGAGTTATTAGAGCAGCATGCCTTTCGTCTTTTTCTGAAGATTGAATGCAATTGTCCCACTCCACATTTTTTAGTTTGTTATTCAGGTTTACAGTTAAAAAGTAGTGCCGGCAAGGGCTATTAATATAAGCCTTTGAAGTATCAGCGTGTTGATATATATATTTTTCCGGATATTCGATAAAATTTATTTTCTGAAGCTCATTATAAATCGTTTGTTTTTCCCTGTTTGTTAGTTTTAATTTAAAGGTCATAACGGTGTCTAATCCCTGAACGATTAACTTCTTCTTTTTAGAGTCGAACAAAGTTGCATCTTTAGCATGAAAACCAAACCTAAAGGTAAACCAAAACTCTTTTGGTATTTTCTGCGCAGCAGCGGCCCCGCAAAATAAAAGAGAAAATAGCAATATAAGAAACAAGTGGAGGATTAATTTCATTTTAAAGAGTCTCCTCGCTAATCCATTTTCCAACAGTGGGCGCAACATAGTTTTGCATTTTTTCAAGAAGGCCGCCTATATTATCGCTCACTAAAAGCATTTGTTGATTTACATCTTTTAAAAAACCCTTTTCGACCATGACATTAACCAGGTTAATGAGCGAGTCATAAAAACCATTGACGTTTAAAAGAGCAATTGGTTTTTTATGAAGCCCGAGCTGAGCCCACGTAAGCATTTCAAAAAGCTCTTCTAATGTACCAAAACCTCCGGGCAAAGCAATTACTCCGTCACAAAGCTCATTCATTATGGTTTTCCTTTCGTGCATGGTTTCAACAAGGATTAATTCTGTTAATTTTTCATGAGCAATTTCTTTTGATCCGAGGAAGCCGGGCAGCACACCAATTACTTTTCCGCCCTCGCTTAAGACGGCATCTGCAATGAAGCCCATGAGTCCAACCTTTGCCCCTCCATAAACCAATTCGATCTTAAGCTTGGCCAATTCGCGACCAAGCAAAGTGGCCTGTGATTTATAAACATCATCAGTACCCGGGCTTGATCCACAATACACTACAACTCTTTTCATGTTATTTCTAAATTCTTAAATGTATCAAAAATGCTGTTAATTAATATTACCTATAAATTTTCTATAGGTGCGATCTCCGTGAACCTCAAATCCATTTTGCGAGTAAACAAATTCCCCCTCTTTAGTAGCGTGTAATTCAAAAGCCGTGATGCCAAGCTTTTCTCCTTCATTAAGCAATAATTCCAGAATGTTTTTACAAATACCTTTTCTTCTGAAAACGGGGATTGTGTACATGTTCATGATGTACCCCCATCTACCTGTTGGGTTTTTGAAATGGCCGGGCATTTCGCGAATGTGCATGGACCCGATTCCGGCAACAAGAGCATCACACTTTGCAATAAATGATATGCAGGTGTTTTCGGTAATTGCCTTTAAAAAATAGACGGCCATATGGTTTTTAACTAAGCGAATGGTTTCTTCTTTTTGTTCGCCGGATAATTCAAGCCCAAACAAAACTCGATTCTCAACCAATGTTGAAATATCGTCGATTGTAGCTTTATGATATGTCATGTGATTCATGTTGAGATTAACAAGAATAAATTATTTTCTTTTATTTAATGCAAATAGCATTCCCGATGAAATAACGCACATTACTATAGCAGAAACAATGAGCGGATTTTCTTTTTGAGAAATACCAATAAGAAGATCGCCGACAAACATTACTAAAAAGAAAATATAAGCAATGGTTAGCATGGGAATTGATTTTTTAAACGTGGCAAAACCAAAAATAAAACCTAGTGCGAATTGTCGTGCAGCCCACATACAAATGACGTAGTAAACACCTTTTGCGCCAAGGTCAACAGTTTCTAAAACCGATTGCGGTGAAAAGCACAACGAAATGCTTACCATAATTTCCATTAATGCAATAAGTCCGGAGACGATGAGAATCCATTTTGGAAGTGATTTTTTTTCTTCTGTCATAATTCGGTATTTTTAATTGTTGTTTGAAGTTAGTTTGTTTTTTGCTGTGTAGTTTGATTCCATTACCGACAACGTCTGTTCTTGCAAAAACGAAAAGTAAAAAATATTTTCATACCACTACGGCCGGTGACCCACAATAAAATTGAAGAGGATATTTGACCCTTTTATGCCCTCATGCTGCCTTGCCAGACAAGCCAACAAAAACAGCTTATTCATCCACTCTCCTAGCCGTTTGAACCCAAAAATATTCATTAATCGCTGAAAGTTTAAGCGAGGCATTGAAAGACGAAGAGTAATTAACAGTGGATCAAAATCAACAACAAAAATACAACAGGGGTGTGTCCGTTTCAGCGGGTGCATTTTGTCGTTTCATTGGGTTAGTTGAATATGTCAAACAGTTTCCAATAAGTAAACAGTCCGATTAGCAGGAGGTATACAAAATTATTTATTACCAGCAACCATTTAGCAAGGCCACCCCAGGCTTTTTGGCGAAATATTTTTACACTAATAACAAGCAACGGTATAAAAGCCAAAGCTAACACAAAAGGTAAATAAGAACTTAGCGAAACAAAGAGAGAACGACCGGAATCATAAGGCGAAGGAAAATAAAAGATGCCTTCGTTCATTACAAGAACAAAAGCATATACACACATTGCAATACTTAATGCAGACATTCCAAGTTTTAAAAATTTGTAATTGATATTTGGTGCCCTGAAAAACGATATCAGGAAAAACAAGGAAGAAAAAAGGAATAAAAGACCGCAGACAATTATGAAAACTAAAAGAGTCGTGCTGTTTTGCGGGGTTCTATAAACAAGGAATTTTTGATAATTCTTGTTATCCGGAAACAAATCAGTTAAGTTGTATACGTGGTCGCCTTTTGCCAACTCTTCTTTTAAGTTGAAGGTTACACGCTTGTTAAAATCGTGAAAAAAGTAAAGATGGATTAGTCCGTCTTCAAGGTCGTAGATGTTTGTGTAAAGTGTACCATCTCCAACTTTTGCCCTACTAACACTCATTGTGTCTGACAATGCTGTGCAAAAAGAAAGGCTTGTGTCTAAAAATTTATTGTTCAAAAATTTAACGCCTTTGCAATATCGTTCCGTTTTTATGGTGCTTAAGTCTTTGATGTCAGCAACACTAAAATTTGCTAAAGCAAATTTTTCGTCATTGCCCAAAGTCATTTTGTTGGCTTCAACAACCAAATATTTTCCTGTTTTATCCACAAACAAGAGCATTCCGCCATTAAAAATAGGACTACCATTTAGAATATGTAAATTAAGTTTTTTAAGAAAAGCATGAACGTCGTCAACATTTTTACATTCTTGCATTATTGTTTTTAAAAGACCGTAAGCAAAATCATTTTTGTTCGGGTCTTTTTCCGGCACATTGGCCTTTCTGGGCATTGTAAAGGCATCAAATGCAAGCCCAAATTCGTTCATTGCTCCGTCGGGGCGTGGTTGTTTGCGCGCATAACCTACACACACAACTCCAAATTTTCCGGTTGTTCCTTGCTCAAACCATATTCTTGAATCTCGCCCCCAACTGTCTTCATTGTTGCCAACCATTGTTTTTCCGCCGACAGTTACTTTATACATACTGCAAGGAAAAGCTGTTTCAACAAACAAAACGGCCAGCAATGTCAGTATGTATATTTTTAGAAAATTCAATTTTGCCATTAAGTCCTAACGCTTTTTGTAAATGTTAATTGTGTTGCTTGTTAATGGTTTGCTGTGCTAAAATAGCACTCAACGGTTAGGGCGGGTGCGATGGCGGGGTTTAGAACCACTAAACGTTATTCGGAGAACAGAACTTCCGCCTTTCATGAAGGTTTCTGAGAATCATCATACAGCGTTTATTAAAGAGTTAGGAAGCATTAATAAAAACGGTACACTCTTTTCGTATTTCACTTCATAATAGTTCACGCCGATTTGCAAGTTCTTGTAGTATGTCGGCCTGTTGTCCCGGTAGTTTTTTTCTGAAGTGATGCACCAAGCGTTGTTGCCAAGCATCTTTGCTAAAAACCACTTCTCAATTAGTCGTGTTGCTCTACCGTTGCCGTCAACAAATGGGGGGATGTTTACAAACACTAAATGAATGAAGGCAGCATAATAAAAAATTTCGGCTGTTGTTAATTTAGATTTTCGCAAAATGGAAATGTCTGCGAAAAGTTTTTCCAATTCCTGTTTAATAAATTCCGGTTCCGTCGCTAAATAAATTAATCGCCCTTCACTTCTTACACCCACTTTACTTTTCTGATTTTGCCTCGTTCTTTTTTTATAAGAAAGGACGGCGTCAAAATTTCGTGAGCTTTCAAAGCGTTGTCAAGTGTCAACTCATTTTCTCTCGCAAATTGGTAAGCAGCAATCAGGTCTTCAATCTCCTTAATTTCCTTTGTCTTGAGGTGAAGATTGAATTCGCTTGATTTTAAGTAGGTGTCAAAACTTACCGTGTTGCCTTCAATGTTGGATGAGTGAACGGCAGAATTAGCAAGATAGAATTTAAAATCTTCCAAGCTTTGCGGTTGTTTATCCAATGTCGCAAATTCAGATTCAACATCAACTTTCGGTTGCGTTTTGTAGTCGTTGAAGTAATCTTGATTTAAAATTTTCAGTCCCAAAGCCATGTTTCAAAGATACGGAAAGGTGTTGGAAATTATTGGTTTTGTCAGTTCGTTTTATGCAGAAATGTTCGGAGTTGAACTGTCGACCAAGCATGAGGCATTACGGTTTCGGGCTTTGCGGTGGTTGGCTTTTGAAACCGGAAATTGTCTTCCAGCACCAAAGTTTATTAATTACCCAAATGTTTCTATTCGCACTGACCGCACACCAACACAAAACCCGTGTTATGCGGTCGGATTTATTGTCTGTTTAGATATTCTTTAACTACTTTCGCAACATTGTCTTTTGTAATTCCTTTTGTCGCGCAATATTTGCCATTTAACCAGTCACTCAACAATTTTGTTCCTTTACTCGCATTGCATGATCCACAGCAAATCGCAATGTTGTTAGCTCCGTTAATTCTAATGTCGTTAATAATGTGTTCCCAAGTCGGCCTCGTCTTGTGAGTAACGACGGAATTAGAAAATAAAATTCCGCAGTAAACACAGTTTGTGTCTCTTTTCTTAACCAGTTCTTCAACATTTTTCGGTATGCCCCAGCGATTTGCCATTTATTATTTCCCTCTATTGGTATAATAATCAAAGTCGAAATAATGGCGCTTGTTGTGCACCCACGTCTCACCGATAATTCCTTTTTCACATTTGTCGACCGGTATTGCCTTACTACCATTTAATTCATTTAGTTGTCCAAAATATATGGAAAATGAGTTGTGGTCAAATTGAATAGCTAACCAGCAAGCCTTCGCTTTATATTTCTTCTCGGAAGCCAAAGCTTTTTCATAAACGTCTTTCCCGAGATTATATCATGTATTCAGTTTGCCATTTTTTTGAAATTTATTTCTAGCCTTTACACTAAAAATATATTTTACATCATCTTTTTCACAAGATATGTCAGCGAATGTTTCATTCAGCTTATCATCATTCAGGTTCCTTATTTTATCAAACTTTTTGTCAACAAGAGATTTTAAGGCAAATAACTCCCCTAATTCACCAAGTGATTTTTTTCTTGATGCTTCTTTTTTATTTGCTAAGTCCTTTGTCATTTAATTGTCGATAAGTTGCAGAAGAACGTTTCGCAGATTTTCGATGGGCGGGCTTTTCAACACAAATGCTGATGCGGAGAACAAAACCCGGCCTATGGCAAATTTGTTGTTACCAGTAGCTTTTGTCATTTGTTAAGCAGTGGGCTATACATCATTATTGCGTTATTTTCTGTCACAAGTTCTTCTGTTATTTTGTTGTCAACAAGTGCAGTAGTTTTTTTCCAAATTTTGTTGTGTCTTGTGTAGCCGCCCCACCATTGATGCTTAAACAAATGGTCTGTTTCGTAAATGTCATATTTTGTTTTTAGGTCTGTGTTGCAAGTAATTTCGCCGTTCAAATATTCGTTGTCAAGCCACAAATTAATTTGAAAATATTTGTCTGTATTATTTTCTAATTGTAGGTCGATGTAGTTATAAGATAAGGTCGCACCACAAGCAAAAGGAATTGTCCTGTTGATGTCGGGAAACACGTCATAACCGTGTCGCCAGCGCTCTTTAATTGTCATCGGAGTATGAAGTGCCATCCAATAAAGTAAATTTCCTAATTGGCAAAGTCCACCACCTATGTCTCTGGAGATTTTACCATTATGTAATGTCATACCGTCAAGATAGCCTTTTGATTTTGTTGGTCTGCCTACGAGTCGCCAAATTGAAAATGTCTGTCCGGGCTTTACTACAACTTTGTCCAAATGGCTAATGGCTATTTTAAGATTTGTAACTTTGTTATGTTGTAAATACATTTCAACATCTTTCAAGGGTCGCAACAAAAAGGACTTGTGTTTTATTAAAGAGTTGTCGTATTTGATTTTATCGTCAACTTTTGCAAAATTGTTGTCGCCAAACAGCCAATTAATTTGTCGCTTCACAATAAAGAATTCTTTGCCTAAAAACGTCCTTAGGTCACTTCTCCTTTTTGGTTTGTCGACTTTCAATTGGTCTATCATAAAATTACTGTTAGCGTTTTCGGGCTTGGCGAAGGTGGCGATTTTCACCACAAATGTTGATGCGGAGAACCAAACTTTGATTAACCACAAATGTGTCTGCGGAGCATTGAACCGCCACTTTTGCCAAACCCGTGTTAGCGGATGTGGCTCTTTTCGGTCGAAGGTCTGTCGTGCCAAGTTTGCACTCTCCCTGTGCGTTTGCTTGCAAGCTCTTTTTATTTTTTAGAGCTGGCATTGTGTGATTGGAAAAAATAAAATGTGCTTGCAAATGCGTTGATTTATTGATAGCTAATAAGTTCTTTTACAAGTTCAAATACTGTTGTTGATGACTCTCTTTCTGATGGAACTTTATGTTTACATTTTGTATGAATTTTACTTGCTCTTTCTATAGCTAAGACGATTCTTTCAGTTTTTGCTTTCTCATCAATTGCCATAAGCAAATCAAAAAAATCCTCTGTTACAATTTTATCACCATTTCCATCAAAATTTGCTCCTAACTTTTTAATGTAGGAATTGATTTTCTTATCGTAATCACTTCGGTTCATTGAACCGCCTTGATGGTCTTCAAAGTGTAGTATAAGCCAATATTCAAATGCTTGGTTTGAGTAAGCAACACCAAAACCCTTGGCTGTCGCCATTTTCACAGCGGCATTAAAATTTTGTGACTGCTTTGGATTGTCTGGTTTTGGGTCAGCATCAAATACACACCAAACTTTTTCATAATTACCATTCTTGCTCAAAGCTATAGCTTGCTTAACTAATGAAACCGTATTAAATCCTTTACCTACTGTTTTGATAGTAGCTAATGATAATTTGAACTGCTCAAAATAACTTGGTTCAGTATTCTTACCTTCACAAACAATCAGAATAGTCGGCTTCTCTTTTTTTGTTGGCTTACCTCTTTCTAAAATTGGTTCTTCTCGTCTTCTTTTTTTAGTTGCATTAATTAAAGCAAGATGTTTTTCTTTAGCTTCAATTTGACCTGCTTTCTTATTTTTCATTTTAATTATTCGGCAGTTTTTTGAAGTTAAAAAGATTTTCAAATGCATTCAAATATGGAATTGCTCCATACTTGCCTTCAATATAATTATTCTCAAAATTTTCATTCTTCCGAACAGCAAAATCAGCAAGAGAAAATAATTTTGAAACTCCAATTCTGTCTTTTTCAGTAAACCAAATTTGGTCTCTGCGGAATAAACCTGAACCTAACAAGTTTGTATCGTGAGTATTGAAAATTAATTGAGCATTGTTCGGATTATGTTCTACTGAATTAAAAAGCGAAACTAATTTGCAAACAAGGTTGGGGTGAAGTTTAGAATCAAGTTCATCAACAATCAACACATTTCCATTTTCAAGTGAATCCAAAACTGGACCAGTCAAGTAAAAGAATTTTCGAGTTCCAGATGATTCTTCTTCATCCATAGAAAACTTGATGTCTCCAATATGTTTCTTGTTGCTGTCAAATTTTTTGTGAGTTGTAAGAACATCTGAAATAAATTCGGCATCCTCATCTTTCATTTTTTTGGAAATAATGTCCTTCAATTCCTGTGGCATATCTTTTGGTAGTTTATTAACATCAAGAATTTCAAGTGAAATGTCCTGAATACCGAGGTCTGCTACTTTTAATAACTCAAGTATTTTAGCCCTATGTTTAGGGTCTTTAGTTCTACCCATAGTAAATCCTTTATATCCACTTTCGTCTAAGCCAGAAATTGTTTTAAATCCTTTGAACCACTCAATCACTTTTCCGGCAATTTTATCATTGAATTGTCCTGCAACAGAAATCAACAGGGCATTATCACGAATTAACTTTTCCTTAATAAGTGTTGCTCCTTTGCTGAAATTTCTGTTATGAATTTCAAACTTTTGTTTATCACGATAAAAGATTTCTACCTCCTTGGTTTTAGGACGATGGTATAGCCATTCTGAAACAACTCTTTCATTAGTTACTTCAAAGCCATATCTGAACATTTCTTTTTTATAAAGAAAAATCACTTCAAACTCGCTTGAATCCTTTTCTGAATCAGTTTGAAGTTTAAATGGTACTACTTCAATTGGTTCACCTTTTTGACTGTCTTTTGAGGAACGAATGACAAACTGTTTCATGAACATCAGTCCTTCTATGAATTTAGTTTTTCCACTGGCGTTTGCACCAAATATCACAGAGCTTTTCAATAACCGTAAGTTGAAGTCATTCTGTCGAGTGACATTTTCTTTCTCTCTTGTGGACTTGTCGTAGCTAGATGCCACCATATTTAAGACCGTCTTTTCTTTGAAGGTCTTAAAGTTTCTTATTGAGAACTGTATAAGCATAATAAATGTCGTTTTTGAAAATATTTTGCAAATATAAGGTTTATTTTTATAAAACAGCAAAATAAGGCATCAGTTTGTCTTGATTGTGCCATAAAGCTTGTTTATTGTGCGGTTGGGCAAAATAAAATGTGCTGCAATTTGTGTCGGCATTTGGGAGGCGTTGCAGCTCTTTTAATTTTGCGAAGCGTTGGCAATTTGTCGTCCATTTTTAGTACTACCGTTCAAGTTTGCACTGTCCCCCTGCCATTTCCGCTAACACCAACATATACGAAAGAATAATACCCCCTTCAATAAACCACTTATCTCCTGCACCCCAAAAAACCCCCACTTCACCCCTTCACAAATTCAATACCTTCTCTTCCCCCCGAACCGCTTATCTCCTCCTTTTCTATTATCTCTTGCGGGAGATGAAGCCGGCACCGGTGCTCCATCGGTAATTATTTTGAAGTCCATTTGCTTTCTGAGAAGATCGCAACGCATAACCTGAATTTTTACCGCATCACCAAGCGTGTATTTACGTTTGGTGCGTGTGCCGATAACGCAGTAGTTGGTGTCGTCGAATTCATAAAAATCGTCGTCGAGGTCGCGGAGGCGAACCATGCCTTCACATTTGTTTTCGATGATTTCCACATACAAGCCCCATTCGGTAACGCCGGAAATGAGTCCGTCGAATGTTTCGCCGATTTTATCCTGCATGAATTCAACCTGCTTGTATTTGATGGATGCGCGCTCGGCTTCGGAGGCCTTGATTTCCATTTGGGTGCTGTGTTTACATTGTTCCTCTAAAAGCTCGAGATCTACACCGGATTTTCCGGCGAGATAAAATTCGAGCAGACGATGAACGAGTATATCCGGAAAGCGACGAATAGGAGAAGTGAAGTGTGTATAGAAATCGAAAGCGAGTCCGTAGTGACCGACGTTGTCCGTCGTGTAAATGGCTTTCGACATGGTGCGAACGGCAAGTTGTTCGAGTACGTTTTGTTCTTTTTTTCCGCGGAGATCTTTCATGAGCCCGTTTAAAGAGCTGGAGATTTCGCGGTCGTTACCGGTTTTTATTTTGTAACCAAACTTTCCCGCGAAGGCGGCAAAGTTTTCGAGCTTATCGCTTAATGGTGCATCGTGGATGCGATAGACAAAAGGTTTTTTTTCTACACGCATCGTTTCCGCCTCTTCCTGATTGTTGTTTTTCTTTTTTCCTTCTGAAAGGACAGCGTGTTTGCGTCCCGCATATTCGGCAACGGAACGGTTGGCAAGCAACATGAATTCTTCGATAAGTTTATTGGCGTCTTTGCTTTCTTTGAGATAAACACCAAGGGGTTTTCCTTTTTCATCTAGTTTGAAACGCACTTCTACTTTTTCAAAAGCAATAGCACCATTTTTGAAACGCTCCTTGCGAAGTATTTTTGCAAGCACATCCATCTTTAATATTTCTTCTGTAAGAGGACCTTGTCCGGTTTCTATTACTTCCTGAGCTTGTTCGTAGCTGAACCGATGATCGCTATGAATAATCGTTTTTCCATACCATTTTTTAATCACTTCAGCGTTTTCATTCATTTCGAAGACAGCCGAAAAACACAACTTATCTTCGTGAGGGCGTAAAGAACAAACGCCATTCGAAAGTTTTTCGGGAAGCATGGGAATTACGCGATCGACGAGATAGACAGAAGTCGCCCGGAAGTAAGCCTCTTTATCGAGTTGGGTAGACGGCCTTACATAATGAGAAACATCGGCGATATGAACACCAATTTCCCAGTTTCCGTTTTCGAGTTTGAGTATAGATAGGGCATCATCAAAATCCTTTGCATCGGCAGGGTCGATGGTGAATGTGGTAATATTCCTGAAATCACGACGCTTTTTAATTTCGTCTTCGGGAATAATTTCGGG
Source organism: Bacteroidota bacterium (assembly GCA_031385005.1). Lineage (GTDB taxonomy): Bacteria > Bacteroidota > Bacteroidia > AKYH767-A > 2013-40CM-41-45 > JADKIH01. The sequence goes on along the minus strand of JANNBB010000029.1, from coordinate 21,708 downwards.
AATAGATTTGGCCTCCTCTTCTACGCGAGCCGGAAAATGTAAAGGGAAACCATATTCGGAGAGTATGGAATTCATCTCTACATCGTTATCGCCCGGCCATCCGAGAAGCTGAGTGATTTTACCAATCGGATTTTTTGCCCCCTTTGGCCAATCAGAGATTTCTGCAATTACTTTTTGTCCGTGCTTGGCCTCGTTGATAAGGTGTTGAGGAATAAAGATATCGACAAGCATTTTCGAGCTATCCGGAACAACAAAGGCATATTTTCCGGAGAGCTGAATGGTGCCGGCAAATTCTGTCTTTGCCCGTTTTACTATTTCGACAACTTCGCCTTCGAGACGCTTGTGTTTATGACGGGCGAGGAGATAAATTTTTACCCGATCGCCGTGCAAGGCATTCTTCACATTTTTAGGAGCAATAAAAATGTCGTCTTCATTTGTTTCGCTAAGAATGTAAGCGGCGCCGCTGGAGGTAATATCGATCACGCCCTCCATATAAGCCTGCTTGGGCTTGAGTTTGAATTTGCCGTAATCAACTTCGATGACCTCTCCTCTGTCGTGAAGCTCGCCGAGGATGAAAACGACTTCCGTTTTCAGATTTCCTTCGATGGCCTCGGCGTCTATTTTAAGTCCGGGATTTTCTTCTGCAAAAGCAACGAAGCCCGGCTTGACGGAGCGTGTAAGTTGTTTGTAGTTGAATGTTTTATGCGGATGATTGTTAAGAACCTTGTAAACTTCGCCGATTAAAAAAGTTCTTGTGGCATCGTCATTTTTATTTTTTTTACTCATAGTTTTTGAACCACCGGGGCTCGCTTGTTAATAACCATAAAAGTAGTATCCGTTGATTACAATAAACATCAACAATTTAATATTTTAATCATCGTTAGTAACAATTGCCGGTTAGCAATCGTTCAGAATAGCAACTTGTTCGGGTAAATTGAATTTCGAACCCAAAATTCAATCAATTTTCTAAAAAGACATCCTAATAATTAACCGGAACAAAGCCCTACTATCAAAAAAATTCTAATTTTACCACCGTTAAACATTTTAAATAGCAGAATATAATGGAAACAACCAATCAGGAACCAAAGCGCAGCAACAAGCTATGGCTTATTTTATTTATGTTATCGGGCGCATTGAACGTTTATCAATGGCGCAACCACACAACGACTGTAAACACCTATGAACAAAAGGTAGACACCCTTGTTGTTGAGCGCGTTAATGTTGAAAAAGAACTTTCCGACACGAAAGCCGAACTCGAAAAATACCGTGGCATTTCCGCCAATCTCGACAGCTTACTTAATGAGGCCCAGGCGAAGATTGATGAGCAATCAAAGAAAATCAAGGAAATCGGATCGCGTGAAAAGAACATAAAATCGCTGAACGAAGCGTTGAAAAAACAACTTGCAGACCTTCAGATGTTGCGCGACGAATATTTAGGCAGAATAGACTCCTTGCTGATAGCTAATCAACAATTGGTTTCGGAAAAGCAGCAGCTTACGAGCAATGTTGAAAACCTTTCGAAGAACCTGGAGACAACCGTTGCAACGGCATCCGTGTTAAAATCAGAATATCTGAGAGTAAAATCGTTTAAGAGAAAGAGCAGTGGAAAATTTGTTGAAACAGCGCTTTCGAAAAGAACACATAAGCTGGAGATTTGTTTCGATGTGTTGGATAACAAAATCGCAAAAACGGGAGAGAAAACAATTTATCTGAAAATTACAGAGCCGGGAGGAAAGCCAATCGGAAATCGCAGTACGGGATCGAGCACATTCAAGACATCTTCCGGAGAAGAGGTGTTGTATGCGAGCACCATGGTTTTTGAATTTACCGGAGCCAAACAAAACCTGTGTATGAATTACGAAGAGCAGGAAGACAAGCAATTCCCGGCAGGAACATATTTGATAGAAGTGTATATCGATGGCAACTTAAGCGGAGCGGGAAGTTATGTGATGAGATAAGATATAATTTCACTGTTGTCCGGCATAACATAATTCGGTACTAGCATCCTTACTTTTCTTTTTGCTTGTCCAAAAAGAAAAGTAAGCAAAAGAAAAAAGACCCCACGCACAGCTCCGGCATCGGCTCGATTTTAAACCACTCTTTGTGGCTTCTGACGATGCCATCGCCGCGCGGTGCGTGGACGGCCTTCGCACCTCTTCGATTATTGATTACGTTTTGATTCGTTGCCCTTTCATGGAGATTACTTTTCAACAGGTAATTTTAATGACGCTCTAATTTGATTTCGTAGTCTATTGTTTGAACTAAATTTTCCCTGGGAAATAATAATATAATTTGAAAAGACAAGAAATGCCGCAAACCTTCGATTGCGGCCTTTTTTATTTGATGATCTCTTCGAAAATCCGAATAAGTTTTGGAGCAGTGTCGAAGCCGCGCATTCGCCAAACTTCTTTTCCGTGATGAAATAAAACCAACGTTGGAACGCTCATGATTTTTAATTCGCGAGCGCTTTCGGCATGTTCGTCGACATCAATTTTTTGAACGGATAATTTTTCTTTGAAATGAAGCTGAACATTTTCCAAAACAGGAACGACCCATTTGCAGGGCTCGCACCACGTAGCATAAAAATCGACCAACACGAAAGGGTGAACCGAAACGACTTCCTCAATTGTTTTTTCCATAGGAAATTAACCGACAACGGTATTGTCGGGAATGCCTGTTGCAACATGAACACCCGCTTCTTTTATGGAGTTCCACCCGCCGTGAACATTAATGATGTTTTTATAGCCCTTAGACTGAAGCAGGGAAGAGGCAATCATCGATCGATAACCTCCTGCGCAATGTATGTAGACCGGTTCGTTTTTTGGAATTAGCGTTGTGTTTTTCTCAAGGTCGGCGAGCGGAATGTTTAATGCATTTTTAACATGACCGGATTCTGTTTCACTTTGTTTTCTGACGTCAAGAACAGCAGCTCCGGAATTAACCCGAGAGACAAATTCATTTGGCTCGACAGAGGAAATTGTTTCGATTGGAAATCCTGCATTAGTCCATGTTTCGATTCCATTGTTCAGCACACCGGAAATGTTTTCGAATCCGACGCGGGCTAGACGGATAACAGACTCTTCTTCTTTTCCTTTGTCGCAAACGAGGACTAATTTTTTTTCAATTTCTAAAACTGTACCGACCCAAATGGCGAACATGCCGTTTAGTCCGATGTTGATGGATCCGGGAATGAATCCTTTTTCAAAATCATCTGCAGCGCGCGTATCGAGAATGGTGGCGCCGGAATTTATCGTTGAGCGAAACTCCTCTGCGGACAAAGATTTATTGTTTTTTTTGATGACCAGATTTATATCAGCGTAACCTTGCTTATTGATTCTCGCATCGTCGAAAAAATATGCGGGAGGAGGCACGAGTCCGCTTGTAACCGTTTCGATGAATTCTTTTCGGCTCATATCTCGCAAGGCATAATTTAATTTTTTCTGATGGCCGATAGTGCTCCATGTTTCTTTGCCGATATTTTTTCCACAAGCAGAGCCGGGTCCGTGAGCGGGGTATACTAGCACTTCATCTGGAAGGTTTTTTATTTTATTGTTAAGCGAATCATAAAGCATAGAAGCAAGTTCTTCGCTTGTCATTTTTCCATCCAATAAATCGGGGCGGCCAACGTCGCCGACGAAGAGTGTGTCGCCGGTGAACACGCAATATTCCTGAAAGCTGTTGTCGAGTAACAAATAGCAAGTTGATTCAGGAGTGTGTCCGGGTGTGTGAAGAGCGCGTATGGTAAGGTGTCCTACTTTAAATTCCTCGCCGTCTATTGCATGATGAACATCGTATGCGGTTTCTGCCAGGGGACCAAAGACGATAGTTGCATTTGTGGCGCGTGCCAAGTCGATGTGACCGGAAACGAAATCAGCATGAAAATGTGTTTCGAAAACATATTTAATTTTTGCTCCACGACTTTCGGCCAGAGCAATATAAGAATCGATTTCACGAATCGGATCAACGATAGCAGCTTCGCCATTTGACTCAATGTAATAAGCGGCTTCTGCCAGGCAATTGGTATAAAGTTGTTGAACGAACATAGCGTGTGAGTTGTGATCTGCAAAGATACAAAATCGTTTGGGATGCCGCCAACGAGTGATTGTTTTGGCAAATAACCCGTGTAGAATTCCTGATTCTGAAACGGGGATAACATCCTTTTTTTACCGAACTTTCGGAAGTGAAAGAAGACATTACAAATAAGGGAATAAATCGACTGAGCGGAATTTTTTTTGTTGCATTTGTGCTTTTGATAATCTTATTTCAATGGCCGCCAACGGTGGCGTTGTTGTTGGGCATTGCTTTGACAACCATCTTAAATAACCCTATTCAACAACAGTCGAAGCGACTAACAAGTATTTTTCTGCAAGTCTCAATTGTAGGACTTGGTTTTGGAATGAATTTTATTCAAGTGATTGAAGTGGGAGAAAAGGGTTTTGTATTTACGTTATTGACTATTGGTACGGCCATTGGTTTGGGTTTTATCATCGGACGTCTCTTAAAGGTAGATCGGTTAATTTCTTATTTGATAAGCGTGGGCACAGCAATATGCGGAGGCAGTGCCATAGCGGCTATTGGTCAGGTGGTAGATGCTGATGAAAACGACGTTTCCGTTTCAATCGGAACCGTTTTTATTTTAAATGCCATTGCATTATTTGTTTTCCCTGCAATAGGTGAAATGCTGGGGCTTACACAAGTGCAATTTGGTTTATGGGCGGCAATTGCAATACACGACACGAGTTCTGTTGTGGGAGCGGCGACCAATTATGGCAATGAAGCGTTGATGATTGCGACGACGATCAAGCTGGCGCGCGCCTTATGGATTGTTCCATTGGCATTAATTACTTCCGTTATTTTCAACAAACAAAGCAGAGCGTCATCTTTTCCCTGGTTTATTCTTTTATTTATTTTTACATCTTTGATAAATACTTATACAAACATTCCGGAGGAGATAAAAAACCATATTTTGATAGTATCCAAAACCGGTTTCAGTTTAACACTTTTTCTGATTGGCCTTGGAATATCGCCTGCAAAACTTCGGTTGGTAGGTTTCCGTCCGCTTCTCCAGGGTGCAATTCTCTGGGCTATACTACTGGTAAGCTCGCTTATATTAATTATTCGAATGCCCAATTTAAATTGAAATGAAAAAATTATTTTTAATTAGACATGCAAAGTCAGATTGGTCGATAGAAGGGCTGACAGACATAGACAGACCATTAAACAAAAGAGGGTACACAGATGCACATTTAATGGGCCTGTTTCTAAAAAAGTATTTTTCTGATAAAACAATATTTGTGAGCAGCCCCGCTGTTCGAGCAATAAGTACAGCACTAATATTTGCTACGGAGTTGGGTTATAAAAAAGAAGAAATACTATTTGCTCCGGAGATTTACGAAGCAAAAGCGGAAGACTTGTTTCGGGTTATTAAAAAAATAGTCGAACCGTATGAAAACATTTTTTTATTCGGACACAATCCGACGATAAGTGAAGTGGTTGCGAATCTAACCGGAGCTCCATTGGTAGATTTACCGACATGTTGTGTTAACTTATTTGAGTCAGAAGCGAAAAGTTGGCCGGATTTTTTAAGCCAAAAACCAAAATTATTAGCTCAAATTATTCCGGCAAATTTGAAGTCGGATTAGGAAAAACCACCTAAACAGAAAAAATTTTCCGGCAAGACCATGAGGAATGGCTCTTTTTTATAAAATCAGCGGTACAAAATTCATTTAATCGCTAACACATTGAATAAATTAATTTTTTTTATAATTTTGATAGTAAACACACACTATCATGAAAACACTTATTAAGATATTCAAAATTTTGCTTCTTGTTATTGTACTATTATTGTCCGGCGGGTTGATTTATTTTAAGACGAAGTTCCCTGCCGTTGATAAAGCGAAAGATATTAAGGTAGAGATTACACCGGAGCGTCTTGAGCGAGGGCGCTATCTGGCACATGATTTATTGGGATGTATAGATTGCCATTCTGATAGAGATTGGACAAAATATAGCGGACCGTTAATTGAGGGAACGGAAGGAAAAGGGGGAATGATATTTAATGAAAGCATGGCAAACATACCGGGAGTTATTTATGCAAAGAACATTACGCCGGCGGGTATTGGCGACTGGACAGATGGCGAGCTGTTGCGGATGATTACGACAGGAGTAAACAAAGACGGGCAAGCACAATTTCCTTTGATGCCCTTTATGAGTTATAGTAAATTATGTGAGGAAGATCTTTATTCGGTAATTGCATTTATACGCTCACTAAAGCCGATAGAAAATAAGGTTCCCGAGAGGAGTTTGAATTTCCCAATGAATTTAATTGTGAGTACAATTCCGATGAATGCGCCTGAAAAATTTCCGATGATGCCGGATAAGTCAGACAGCATTGCTTATGGAAAATACCTGGTGAATGCAGCGGCCTGCATGGATTGTCATTCGAAGTTGGAGAAAGGTCAGATAGAGCCGGGAAAAGAATTTGCAGGAGGATTTCGTTTTTGTATACCCGGAGGAAATTGCGTAACCTCGGCAAACATTACACCGGACAACGAAACAGGAATAGGTTTGTTAACGAAGGAAGCGTTTCTGGACAAGTTTCGTTTTTACAGACAAGAAGCAGCAAGAAATAAATCTGTAGGACAAGGAGAAAACCAAACGGTAATGCCTTGGATACAGTTTCAGGCGCTGCCCGACGAAGACCTTGCTGCTATGTATGATTATCTGCGCACATTGCAGCCGGTAAAAAATAAAATTGAAAAATTTACGAGTCGATAGTCCTAAAATATTTTGCTTAAAATCAGGTTTATCACTTCAACTAAAATCAGCACGATGATGATCCACTCGAGTAGGCTGCTTTTGCGGTGATGCATGATGTCTTTGAAGAGATTTAGATTTTCTTTGATGATAGAAAGTTCTTCGTGAGTACTTCTGTATCGGCTCTGGAGGTCGAAAGTTTTTTTGAGTTCGATATCAATTTTATCAAGTGTTTCGTCTTCCCAGGTGCTGGTGGCGGAATCGAAGATGTATAGATTCTCCGTGATGCGATTCATCAGGTTGAGTGTTTTTCCGATGAATCTTTTAAGTCGGTTGTCGGAGATGTTAAGTTTTCCTGTTTTTTCGAGATTGAATGTATACTGATTTGTTTCTTCGAGCAATAATTTAGTTTGATCGGAGTAATAATCGAGAGCGACAGATTGTGAAACATTGAGCATGATCACACGAAATGTTTCATGATCGGACTTCACGATTTCAATTTTATTGTTGCCGATTTTATTTTCTTTGGAATTAACCTCGATGAGATACTCTTCGCGCAATTTGTATTCGAAAAAATTTTTGCAAAAAGGAGAAATCAGTTTAATGAATTCGGCGATTTTAATATCGTCGTGATTCAGAAAACAAACGACGCCGTATTTAAAAACATAAATAAACTGATCGGGTTGGATTTGATAAAACAATTCGTCGGAATCAGAATAAACCGGCTGAGCGGTAAAAATTGATTTGAATTGTTTGATATCAACGCTATCTGAAATCTGAAATGAAATAACTCGGTACATATAAAATAAAAATTAGGATGAAGAATGTTGTATTTCACAAAGGTAAGACAAATGACGGAAGAGGGAAATGAAGGCGATAAAAAAGTAACTTGTATCTTAAACGTAACTAACGTAATTTCACTTAGAAGTTCCCGAATCTGATTTATGCAGGCCCGAAATTCCCACTTCAATCAGCATCAACGATAGAATTAAAACATGAAAATAATTTTTATCTGTCTTTTTATCTTTATTAATACAGGAAATTATAACGCTTTTTCTCAAAACAAAAAGCTGTTATTAATAAACAGTGCGAAAGCTGATACCGCAACTTTTGAAATTGGGGACCGAATTAAAATTTGGGTGAGCGGGATTGATTACAGAATAGGGGGTCGATTAAATGAAATAAACGACAGTTCAATTTTGGTTGGCCGCAACAAGGTTTCTCTAGAATCCATTCAATTTATACGCGAAAAGCTTTCCCCCGGACTGGTTATAGTAAAAACAATAGGCGGAACCGTAGCGGTATTGGGCGCTCACATTACATTTCTGATAGCGGCATTACACCCCTATCCGTCCTCCGAAGACCCTAATCAACAACTACAATATCAAGAAGACTTGCAAGAGTTTAAAAAAGCTTTAATAATAAGTGGATCGATTACTGTTTTTGCGGCAAGCGCATTTCTTATTCATAACCCCAAGTATATTATAAATAAGGGCTGGCAACCTAGTGTATTTTCACCTGTTGAATTACCTAAGGCGGATTCTGCTTCACTAGTTGAATCAACCGGCATCGACTCGACAAAAAAAAGCACAGATCAACCAAAACTAAATCCTCGTTTTTCCTTTTCTCCAAACAATACAAAGTTGTCCAATAATGCGGCGTATTTTCAATTTTCAAAAAAAATGACGAGCGTAATATTTTACGACCATCTATGGGAATTTAATAAAAGCCTTAACCTATCAACCAGTATCGGGTTAGGCGAAATGAAATATTCGAAAGAGTATATTATTCCGGTTTCGTTAGGATGTGTTATTGGAAAGCAACAACACCGTCTGGAAATTGCACAAATGACAAGGGTTGTTTTTAATAATTCAAATCCATCACTTTTGGGAATCCTTGCATATCGTTTTCAATCTTATCAAGGACAAATTTTCGTCAGAGGTGGAGCTTTAATAACAGAACTTTCAAACTATAAATACGATCACAGCATTCACCCCTTCTTATCAATAGGTATAGGATTTTAAAACGCTCGAAACAAAATTAAAAGAATAATTTAAATTGGGTAATTAAAAGTTTTTTTGATAGCGGTAATTTTTTACAAATTGCGGGCAACCTGCCGGAGAAATAGATTCGAGAAACAGAGTAATAAACCCAATTGGTGATGACAATGAAAAAATTAACTTTAACATATTCCGTACTTGTAATTTTGCTCTTCGCTGCTTAAAACGACACCGCTAGGAGTAGATACTAAGCGCGAGTAACATCTATCCTTCCATGGCAAGCAATTTTGTTCGCGCGGACTACGACTTTCATTTCCCACATCGCTTAGACTTATTCTGTTAGTGCGCGTGAATGTAAAGCGACGAAAAAAATTTTTATTTAAAAAAGACCACCCACAAAAAGGATATGCCAACGCACAAAACACACATTCATTATTTTTCAGCCCACAAAACCAACCCGAAAAAAACGAAAGCGTGTTTTCCACCTCGCCCTATCTGCTTCATAGAAAACTAATTTATCATGATAAAAAAAACCATACCTTTACCGTTAACTACTTGATTTTGAAAAAAGTTACCTACATATTTCTTTTAGCATTCTATTCATTCGGAACTTTGTGTTTGCCTCTGGGAGATTTTTCATCCTTGAATGATTTACCTGCAATGTATCAGCATTGCAAGGCAACAGAGCATAAAGACATGACACCAATTGATTTCATCACCGATCATTTACTAAATATTGATTGTCTTTTTGACGAGCACGAAAACGGAGACGAACAAAAACCACACACACCCATTCAGTTCCATCATCAGCAGTCACAGAGTTTTTTTTTAACTCATGAGTTTAAAGTAACTGAAAGTCATATTGCAATCATACAGGTTTCGCTTCCTGTTTACGAAGAGGCAAATTATTATTCAAACTTTCTTTCCTCTGTTTTCCGTCCCCCGATAGGTTAAACTACTATTTATTTTTTATTCTTTACAACTGCCAAGCATAATATTTGCGCAGGTTTTGGAAACCGAAGAGTCCAAACCATTATATCCCGGACAGTTTGAAGTCTGAACTGGTTTGGAATTTCAAGAGGTGAATCAGTCGGTGCATTTGGCTACGGTTATTATTTGAAGAAAAAATTACTCCGATCTTTAGGCATAAGTTACGACAACAATGCCACCATGTTCCGACCAGGAATTGAATGGAAGTTCGGAGGAAAGAATCATTAGTTTAACAATTTTAAAAAGAAATATAAATGAAAAGGATAATTTTAATCATTGTGAGCATTGCATTCGTTTACAGTTGCTCATTTGCAGGCACACCGCCTGCCGCAGTTACTAAAGCATTTTCTCAAAAATTCCCAACAGCAACTAAAGTATCATGGGGAAAAGAAAATGAAAAAGAATGGGAAGCCGAATTCACTTTAGACGGAAGTAAAGTTTCTGCAAACTTTACCGCTGATGGTGCATGGGTTGAAACAGAAAAAGAAATTTCTGCCTCACAATTACCAAAAGCGGTTTCTGATGCAATACAAAAACAATATCCCAATTGGAAAATTACCGAAGCGGACAAAACAGAAACCGCAAAGAACGGAAGGATTTACGAAGCTGATATTAAATCAGGAACAAAGAAAAAAGCACTTGCCTTTAAAGAAGACGGAACAACCGTAATTGAATAATTCATCAAACATTTAATATCTCTTAATAAGTAAGCACCGTTTAACGGTGCTTACTTTTACCTTTGTCAAATAGAAAAATTAAACCAAGATGCGCGTTATAATAATCACTCTATTTTTTTGCCCCATCTTTTTAATTCATTCCGCTTTCGCACAGCAGCGCGATTTACTTTTTTATCAAACACAGGCACATGCAAACAACCCAACACTAAAAGAAAACAGTAACATTCAACTTTTTAATAATCTCCAAAACAATTTAACACTTGCTCAATACAGCAAGCCACAAGTAAACATTACAACCGATTATTTATTTGCTCCCTTCTTTAATAATAATGGAAAATTTATTGCCATTACCACAACCCCTGACAAGAACGCTTATGGATATGATGTTGGTTTAAGCAATGGTGGTTTATATGCAACACAATTCAATGCTTCGTTTCCATTGTTCACAGGGGGGGTGATTAAAACATATCAGAGGCAAATTTTCATTCAAAACCAACTCTTGCAAAACAAAAACACTCAATTGTTGCACGACTTAGATAAAAGCGTTTCTGACCAATACATTGCAGTTTACCAACTGCAACAACAAGCAGGCTATCAGCAAAAACTGATTGCTTTAGTGCAAGACCGCCAACAAATTGTTGAAGCATTAGTGCTTAAGGCATTGATGCAACAAAGTGATTATTTGCTTTTAGAAATTGAACTCAAACAACGGCAATACGATGTGGAACAATTAAAAATATACATAGCTGCAGCATTCAATCAACTAAATAATTTTTGTGGAATTAGCGATACGACAGTGTTTGAACTGCAAACGCCATCCATACTACAAACACAACAATCAGCACAATTTACTTACAAATTAAAATTTGAATTGGACAGCACAAACATCATTTCACAGCAACAAGTATTCAATACAAAGTATAAACCGCAACTTGTTGCTTTTGGCAATACAGGAATAAACGCAATCGATGCAGCCAACATTCCTCACAACATAGGCGTAAGCGCAGGTTTGCATTTGGTAATTCCATTGTATGACGGGGGACAAAAGAAAACCGTAGTTCAACAAAACAAATTACTCCTAGACAATTTGCAATTGTATCAAAATCAAAATTCAATTATAGTTGAAAATAATTTAGCCTCATTACAGCAACAAATAACTTTAACACAGCAGTCCGTTACTTTAATCAATTCGCAACTATCATCACAGGAAACTTTATTGCTTATTCTCAAAGACAAAGTCGTTACAGGGCAAATTTCTGTTACCGATTACCTCAATGCTTTAAAGGATTTTGCCACAAACAATCAAAATAGGATTTTATCGCAAACAAATCTTTGGTTACTTATCAATCAATACAATTACATAAACTGGTAAATACTTATGATGCAAATAAATAAATTAATTTCCCTTATGTTACTGCTTTCATCACTTACCTTTTTTTGTGGCTGCTATAATTCAAATGAAGCAGCGACCGAAACAGCAGAAGTAAAAACATTGGTAAGTGTGGTGCAACCTTCTTTTCAAAGCATAACAGAATACATTCAGCTAAACGGCGTTACTCTATTGCAAAAGAAAGACAATATCCGTTCCACCAACACGGGCCACATCACTTCACTAAAATTCAAGCAAGGCGATTTCATAAAAGCGGGGCAAATATTTTGCGCCATAGAAACAAAAGAACAGGGAGCACTTAAAAATATTTCGTCGCTTGATTCATCCTTAAATAAATTTCAAAAACCGCTTTCCGTTTTGGCAAATGCTTCTGGAATCATTATAACTATCAGTGTCTTGCAGGGCGATTATGTAAGCGAAGGCGATGTGTTGGCAAATGTCAGCGAACCATCTTCTTTAATTGTGCAGGTAAATGTCCCGTATGAATACAATCAATATGTAAGCGCCGGTAAATCATGCGAAATTATTTTGCCTGACGGCAAAACAATACACACAACTATTACAGGCGCAATGCCAACCGTAGAAGCTGTTTCACAATCACAAACATTTTTTATTCGCTTGCCAAACGAATCACTACCCGAAAATTTGAATGTTACCATTCGTATTCCACACAGGAAAAAAATCAATTTGTTGTGTGTGCCAACCGCATCCGTTCAAACGGATGAAATGCAAAAAGAATTTTGGGTAATGAAAATCGTGAATGATTCTTTAGCAATAAAGATTAAAGTGCAAACAGGCTTGCAAAACGATTCAATAACTGAAATTATATCAGATAAAATTTCCATTGCCGACAAAATTATTTTTCAGGGAGCTTTTGCTTTGGCTGATTCGTCACTTGTAATCTTTGATAAATAATGAATCAAACGCACCACCATAAATTTCAATTCCCCTTACTTGCAATAGCTGCATTGCTTTTAGTGGTTGGTTATTTCAGTTACACCAGTATCAAAACAGGTTTATTTCCTGACATTACATTTCCTAAAATAAAAGTAATTGCCGATGCGGGACAACTTCCTGTTGACCGCATGATGACCACCGTAACCGTTCCGCTTGAAAACAGCATCAAGCGCACCGAGGGTTTGGACTACATCCGCAGCACCACTACACGGGGCAGTTGTGAAATTTCTATTTTCCTCAATTGGAATGTCAACATTGATGTTGCAAAACAACAGATAGAATCATTCATCAACCAAACTCAAAACAAATTACCGCAAGGCGTTTCTATCACTATTGAAAAAATGAATCCTTCTATTCTTCCTGTCATGGGTTATTCTTTAGAAGGAAATCGTTCACAGGTAGAACTTAAAAAAATTGCAATTTATCAGGTAAAACCTTATCTCGCAGCCACGCCCGGAGTTGCAGATATTGCAATCATAGGCGGAAAAACAAAAGAGTATCAAATCATTTTGCAACCCGAAAAACTATCTGCTCTTGGTATAACACCGCAATTAATTCAAACTGCGGTAACACAATCTAACATTCTCCAATCTAACGGTTATATCAGCGATCACAACCGTTTGTATTTAACGCTTACCGATAATGCAGTTGACAATTTAAAAGAATTACAAAGCTTAGTGCTGATAAATACTCCCAATCGTCTTATAAAATTAAGTGATGTTTCAAGTGTAGAATTTCACGAAACAAAAGAGTATGTAGAAATAAATGCAAACGGAAAAGATGTTCCACTTGTTGCAATCCTAAAACAACCCGATGCTAATTTAATTGATGTTACCAAAGGCATTGAAAAACGCATAGAGGAATTTAAAAATATTTTACCAAAAGATATTAAACTCATTCCTTATTACAAGCAAGCCGATTTTGTAAACAACAGCATCACCAGTATTCGTGATGTGCTATGGATTGGTTTATTACTTGCAACTATTATTGTAATTATTTTTTTGCGTTCAGCATCTACAAGCGCCGTGATATTAATTACCATTCCTGTTACACTTAGTTTAACACTCATCATAATATATTCAATTGGTTACACTTTTAACATTATGACACTCGGTGCAATTGCAGCCGCCATTGGTTTAATGATTGACGATGCAGTAATTGTAGTAGAACAAATTCACCGAAGCTGCGAAGAAGAACCTGATGAACCAATGCCTTCCATCATCAGCAAAGCAATAAAATATTTACTCCCTGCAATGGTGGGTTCATCACTAAGCACCATTGTAATTTTTATTCCATTTATTTTGATGAGTGGTGTTGCAGGTGCATATTTTAAAATTTTGGCATACACAATGATTATCACACTCACCGCATCTTTTTTTGTGAGTTGGATAATTCTTCCAATGCTTTTTCTTTTCGTTCCCTTGAAAAAGAAAAAGCAAAAAGCAAGCACACAACATTCAACAAGATGGATCTCATTTTTTATACACCGTCCAATTATCAGTTTTATTATCATTGTTCTTTGTGGAATCACCATTTGGTTAGTGCCATCAAAATTGTATTCAGGATTTTTACCCGAAATGGATGAAGGAAGTATTGTGCTTGATTATACAAGTCCGGCAGGAACAACGCTGGAAGAAACCAATCACATGTTGCAAAAGGTAGATGATATTTTAAAACATCAACCCGAAGTAGAAAAATTTTCACGAAGAACAGGGACACAAATGGGATTCTTTATCACCGAACCAAACTATGGTGATTATTTAATTCAACTCAAAAAGAAGAGAAACAAAACTACGGATGAAGTGTCAGACGAAATCCGTCTGCAAATAGAAACAAGCATACCACAACTTGTAGTTGACTTCGGACAAGTAATTGGAGATATGTTAGGAGATTTAATGAGCAGTGTACAGCCAATAGAAATAAAAGTATTTGGCGATAACCAAAATAAAATTGAAGAATTCTCTAAACAAATTGCAGAAGAAGTTTCACAAGTAAAAGGAACTGCCGATGTGTTTGACGGAATTGTAATTGCAGGACCTGAAATAAATATCCAACCAGATGTTTCAAAACTTGCACAATTGGGATTAACGCCTAGAGATTTTCAATTCCAATTGCAAACACAAATTGAAGGAAGTGTAATCAGCACCATTTTAGAAAAGGAGCAGCAGGTTGACATACGAATGATTTATCCGCAAGCACAAAGAACTTCTGTGCATACACTTAACAACGCATCCATTATTTTACCAAACGGGATGTTCAAACCAATCAGCACCGTTGCAACAATTCAATTAGGAAAAGGAGTTGCAGAAATCACACGCGAAAATCAAAAGATGATGGGAGTTATAACAGCACGACTAAACAACCGCGACCTAGGCAACACACTCAAAGACATTCAGCAAATACTCAAAACAAAAATTGCCTTACCACAAGGTTATCACATTGAATACGGAGGAAGCTACGCACAACAACAGCAAGCGTTCAAAGAATTATTAATGATATTGCTTACGGCATCATTACTCGTTTTTATTGTCATACTGTTTTTATTCCGACAAATAAAAATTTCATTCATAATTATTTTCATTGCAATACTTGGTGTTGCAGGAAGTTTATTTTCACTACTCATCACAGGCACACCGCTAAATGTTGGCAGCTACACAGGCATCATTATGATAGTCGGAATCATTGGCGAAAACGCAATCTTCACCTATTGGCAATTTATTGAAGCACGAAAAACATTAAACAAAGAACAAAGCATTCTTTTTTCCATCGCCACCCGACTAAGACCAAAACTAATGACTGCTTGCGCAGCAATCGCAGCATTGCTTCCACTTGCATTAGGCATTGGAGCAGGAGCACAACTACATCAACCTTTAGCAATTGCAGTCATTGGAGGTTTAGTAGTTGCTCTTCCATTACTGCTGATTGTATTTCCTTCCATATTGATAGCGGTAAACTCAAAAGAAACAATTGAACCAAAATAATTTTCACAAACTAATTTATTAACAAATAAAAAAGCAGCAATAATTATCTCTTGCATTTACCTTGAAGCAAATTTTGCTTGCAATGTGCTAACACAAAATCAAACTACAAAATCACAAACAAAATTTCTGTTGAAGGCGAGGGATGTTGGGACGATTTAATCTCTGATGGTAACACAAGCGAATTATTTGTTTCGCACGGAACTAACTCGGCTTGAAAAAGTTTTCAGTTTTTAGTAAGTTACTCCCGATATTGATTTACAGTTTCTTGATTGTCCTATCCCTGATTTACAATTAGCAATTATTAAACGGTGTTTTTATCATAAAACAAAGAGTATTTATTATTGCTTACACTTTTCGCAACAGCATAATTATTTTGTTTATATTGTTTCCTGATTTGTACCACTTATATAAAGGGTTTTAATCAATATATTTTCTGAAAATCGGTCCTTGATTTTATTTGGTGTTCATAAAGAAAAAAAAGTATATTTATAGAATATTAAAAACAAAAAACAAATTAGCAATGAAAATAAAAATCATTTTATCCGGAACACTGGCTATGCTGGCCATGGCTTCTTGCCAAAACAATAGTAATCAAAAGGACTCTACCGAGACTCCTCCTCCAGTCGAGACACCTACTCCAGCGGAAAAAAAGACAGAGGTCGTTGACCCAAATCAGAAAGACGGTACAACAATAAAAGTGAATGATGAGGGCATGAGCATTGAAAATAACGACGGCTCGAAAAAGAATAATGTGAATATATCCAAGGATAGTACCAGCATCGAAATTTCAAGACCCAAGTAAACCTCAATGTGACAGTCTGGTTGCGGCTACTTTGTTTTTTTATTTTTCAAAAGAAAAATAGATTTGAATATTTAGAAAAAATAGGAATATTACGTAGACAGAAAAATATTTCCAGCATCAAATTTTCTACAACCGCCGGCGAAATCGCGGACGAAACTAGTCATTCTTTAGGAGCAAACAGCTACATCTGCAAACCCGCAACTCACCGGCTATTGGAAAAGTCAATTGAATCTATATTTGTTCTCGAAGTAAGATGAGAAATTCAGTAACAATTCAAAAAATTTAGGCTTACCAATCACATAACACTGTTTGAATGATTAAAGAGGAACAGCATAACCGAATTAAATTAATTTTCCTTATTGCAATAATTGCTTTAATTTTACTTTCTTTCATGTCTTATGTAAGAATTCAAAATCTCATATCAGAAACAGAATTAGTTAACCACACACAGAGAGTAAAGCTAGAACTTAATAAAACGTTTTCATCCCTTAAAGAAATTGAATCAAGCCAGCGTGGATACATACTTACCAGGGACACCGTTTTTCTTTTACCCGTTTATGAAGCCCAAGCGAAACTCATTTCTCATTTTGATAAAATTGACTCTCTTATTAAAGGAGACCCATCTAAGCAACAAAATGTAAAAGAATTGAGAATTATTGTTTTCAAAAGACTGGAATATATTCAAAGGGTTTTAGAAGACACAAAAAATTCAACCATAGATATACAACGATTTTTGGTAGGAAAAGCATTAATGGATGCCGTGGCTAAGCAGATTGATAAAATGGAAATCGAAGAAGACAATTTACTACAAATTCGTTCTACCGCATTAAACAAATCCACGGCTATTACCCCATTATTTACTATTGTTTTAATCATTGGTTCAATTGTAATTCTTTTTGCATCGTATTTTAAAATTATGCGGGAACTTAGAATATCAGACAGACTAAAATTGAATATTGAGCGAAGCAAAAATGAATTAACAAAAATCAATGAATCGATTCTTGAAAAAAATCAAGAACTTATCAAAGCAAATAAAGAACTCGAATCAATTAACTATATTTCAAGCCACGACTTGCAAGAGCCGCTCAGACAAATACAAAATTTTGCCTCCCGTATCATTGATATTGAACAACAAAACTTATCCGACAAGGGCAAAAATTATTTTGAGAAAATGAGTAATGCAGCTAAACGAATGCAAACCCTTCTTACAGATTTGCTCACTTATTCAAAAGCCAAAACAGGAGAAAGAAAATTTAAAACTATTAAACTTAAACAAATTGTTGATGAAGCAACAAAAGATTTTATTGAAATCATTGATGATAAAAATGCGACGATACTAGTAGATGAATTGTGCGATATAAAAGTTATTCCTTTTCAATTTCAGCAAATGATGCACAATCTTATTGGCAATGCACTTAAATTTTCAAAGCCCGATACACCGCCCAAAATTATAATCAATGGCAGAATTGTAAAATTAAACCAGCAGGAAGGTTCAACAGATCTGACAACCGAAACCGAATACTACCACATCAGTGTCACCGATAATGGTATTGGATTTGAACCACAATACAAAGATCGCATATTTGAGGTTTTCCAACGACTAAACGATAAACAAAAATTTTCAGGCACAGGAATCGGTTTGGCGATCGTAAAAAAAATTGTTGAAAATCACAATGGTTTCATCACAACCACAAGCGAACTAAACAAAGGGGCAACATTTAATATTTACATACCGACGAATCAAAATATTTAATCTATAAGCAAAATGACACTTTATTTCAATTATGACATTAACGCAATTTGCAAAAAAATGCTTCAGGACCAGCTGGACAAATTGGACTTGAAGTATTCCTTCAAAAGTATAGGCGAAGTAGAAATAAGAGAATCCATAACTGAAGAAAAATTAAATCAATTACATGCTTTATTAAATAGCTACAGCATTGAAATTGTTGAAAACAAAAAAAGCAAAATGGTTCAAAAAATAAAAGAGGCAATTGTCGAAATGATTTTCATGGAAGAGAAATTACCTTTAAAGGCATCAACCTACTTATCGAATAAGCTAAAGCAGAGGTATGGACATCTTTCTAATCTTTTTTCAAGCGTAACCTATACATCTATTGAAACATTTATTATAATGCAAAAAACGGAAAGAGCAAAACAATTATTAGCTACCAATGAATTGAACATTACAGAAATTGGTTGGAAACTTAATTATAGCAGCACGGCTCATTTTAGCCATCAATTCAAAAGCGTAACAGGACTAACACCAACTGCGTTTCAAAGAATTATTACTAAAAGGCGAACGATAAAACAAGACGAACACTAAGCGCAAAATATATTTTATTTAATATTAATACTTCAAAACAACTAATAATGCTTGATAAACCACTGTATATTCTTCTTGCCGATGACGAGGAAAACGATCGTTTACTTTTTGTTGATGCGCTAAATGAATTGAAAACAAAAACTATTGTACAGACCGTAAATGATGGCGTTGAACTAATGGAATACCTTACTAAAGCAGGCAACGTATTACCCCAGCTACTTTTTCTGGACCTGAATATGCCCAAGAAAAACGGTATTGAATGTTTGAAAGAAATTAAGGCGAACGACAAATTGATTGACATTGCCATCGCCATTTTTTCGACTTCGCTTTCCGAAAACGATATTGAAGAAACATTTATTAACGGCGCAAATGTTTACATCAATAAACCGAGCAGTTTTGATGCACTTAAACAGGCATTAAACAAAGTGGTCGTCACAGCATATACTTATCAGAACACCTTTTTCAACAAGGACAATTTTTTACTACGACTATAGCGAACATGCCGGCAACTACTTTTGCACTCCTTAGCATATGAGCAACACCTGTTTTACGGTAGTTGATTCCCCAAAGGTGTAATTCTTTAATGACCTTATCCAGCGATTTAAAATAATCTGTTGTTGTGTATTCAATCAAGACCGGATAACAATCGTGGACGGTTCTCTTGATTAGTTCACGCTCATCCAAATCGTTCAACTCTTTAACAAGGACTTTGGTATTAACTGCTGTTTTAATCTTATTATTTACTTTTAAGCAACGGTTATACTTTAGAAAGCAAATAGAACTATCTTTGCTGAATCAAAAAGATATATACAATGAAAAGTAAAATTCTATTTGGCGTAAGCCTCATTTTTGGATTAATGTTTATTAATTCGGGGCTAAATAAATTTTTTAATTACATGCCCATGCCTAAAGATCTACCCATAGACCTTATGAAGGCAATGGGTTCATTTGTGGAAATAGGTTGGCTTATGCCCCTCATCGCAATTGCCGAAATTGTTGGAGGAATACTTTTCATCATCCCTAAATTCAGAGCATTAGCAGCGATAATTATTTTTCCTGTTCTTGTAGGAATACTTTTAACCCATATTCTAGTTGCACCATCAGGGCTCCCCATTATACTTATACTGCTTGGAATAGAGCTTTGGGTAATTATTGAGAATCGCGAAAAATACATTCAGTTGATAAAATAAATTAAGCAATAAGAACAGGCTGTTGTAAACGTATTCCTCAGTATCTAATAGCAACATACCTGGGCGTTAAACCCGAATCGCTAAGCCGCATTCGAAAAGGCATTGCGAAAAAAAGTTAATTCTTTCCGATTCACTTCCAGCTTTTTCTTTCTTTACATATGTCAACGACAAGTATAGTTTGTTGTCGCAACTTTGTATTATAATTCAAACAATTATTTAAAATGAATTTTATAAGTTTAAAAAACGTAAAAAATATCGAAATACATATTCATGAAACCGTTGAACAAATGGTATTGATTATGCAAAATAATTATTTAATTTAGCAAAATACAATTTTATTTTTCGCTTCAAAACAGGCACAACAGGCCACAATTCAATCACCAATTTAATTATTAATAAACAACAATACTAAAGATGAAAAACTCAAAAAACTATTTTGCAATTGCAATGATATTAATTGGTAATACATTGTTTGCTCAAACAGCATTTAAGGATTATAAAGCAGGACATATTTTCAATGTAAGCCTACCCGAATACATGACTAAAACAACTGGACTAAACTCGGCCGCTACAATTCAATTTAAAAATACAATAAAAGATGTGGCGGGAATTATTATTGAAGACGATAAGGAGCAATTGCGTTTAGCGGAATTAAACTATACATCCATAAATGAATTCTACGAAGAATTTATAAAGGACTTTCTTAATGACGAAGAAAAAAGAACCGTATCTAAACCACAAAGTAAAAAAGTAGGCGAAACAAATTTTTTAGAGTGTGATGTTTCTTATTATGAAAAGGAGTCCAAAATAGATATTTATTATTTTGTTGGAATAGTGGAAACGCCGACCACCTATTATAAACTCCTTTGTTGGGGAACACTGGAAAGCAAAGATAAGTTTAAAGCTGATTTTCAAAAAATACTTTATAGCATTAAAGACTAAACATCAAACAAAACCATTTAGCACATGAAAAAAATAATTACTATAATTTTTTCTCTCTTTATTACAACAATCATTTTTGGCCAATCTTTTGAAGGGAAGGTTACCTATACAAATACATATAAAAGCAAAAACCCTCAAATGACAGACCAACAATGGACTTCAATGATGGGCTCAACGCAAGAGTATTTTATAAAGGGAGGAGACTATAAATCAATTGTGAATGGGACTTTGATTCAATGGCAACTCTACACGAATAAAGATAATAAGTTTTATAATAAAATGTCTAATTCCGAAACCGCTTTTTGGAACGACGCAAGTATACAAGGAGATGAAATTCTTAAATCTGAAGTAAACAAAGGCGTGACGAAAGTTTTGGATTATCCATGTGACGAATTAATTTTAAATGGCAAAAGCGGAGTTCAAAAATATTATTTCAATTCGAAATTGGAAGTGGATACCAAATTGTTTGTGAACCACAAATTCGGCAATTGGTATGATTATCTGTTAAAGTCGAATTCTATACCATTGAAATCAATAATTGAAACGGACCAGTTTACTGACTATTCCGGCGATACTGACCCACCCATTCCGGCCATGTTGACCCACCCCTTTTAGGGTGATTGGATTTGATGGTTCGAAGTTAAATTATTTTTTGTTTTGTTTTTTTCTTAATGATTCTCCTTTTAGTTCAAAACGA